>NZ_JAUYGV010000008.1 GCF_030690345.1 Rheinheimera sp. | reverse complement strand
GCATTCGCTATGCGAGAGTAGTTCACCGCCAGGCTCCCAAATAAACAGACCCTTCGTGAAAACGAAGGGTTTTTTTATTGGTATTGCGGTAGTTCACCGCTGGATGGCCAGCCCCGCAGCCTCCCAATTAAGCAAAGCCCGTCTCGTAAGAGCCGGGCTTTTTGCTTTGCGCTTCGTCAATCACATCATTACACATCACAACACAAATTGTTGCTGAAAAACTCGACAAATGCCGGACAAAGATTAACACTAAGAGCTGTTTCAAAAGGAGTTGGCCTTGTCATTACTGCATTTATTCGAGCACCGGACGCGTCGCCTACAGCTGTTAGCGCTATTGCTGTTTCTACTGATCCTTAACTTGTCACATTTTGTTGCTCAGCGCTATGCCATGCAGCAGCAGGCTATTCAACTGGTGCAGCTGGTTCAGCCACAAACTGCATTGCCGCAAGGCCAACCTTTTTGGCTTACGCTAACGGCGGAAAATGGCTTAGTCACGCAAGCCGAACCGGCTAAAACAGACTATATAGCGCTGAATATCGGTGATGTTTTTGCTTTTGTCGATAAACGCTTGCTGCCTGGCCGCAGCTTTTGGTTTTACTTTGCGTTGAATACCGTTTTTATCCTGCTGTTTTTACCACTGATATTGCTGTTTCGCCGCCGGCGCAGCGCGCTTACCAGCGAAGTCATTGAGCTGGATAAAACTATCCGTATGTTGCAGGAAAAAGTGGAGCTTAACAGCCGTGCCGGTATTGCACCCAGCATAGCGTTGACTAAAGTGTCAGAACGGATCAACCATTTACTGAAACGGGATCAGGAAGTCAGACACCTGGTGCGGGTGCAGGGCTTAATCGATCATGAGTTGGCCATTGGTAACCGCGTGTTTTTCGAAAGTAAGCTGCAGCATTACCTCAGTGATGTGTCTGAAGTAGCATATGGTGCTTTGTATATTATTCAACTCAGTCATCCGGAGTCAGGCCAGGCCGGTATTAAACAGCTGACACGGTTAAAAGGTTGTGTCGATATTCTGCACGGCATCGCCGCGGCTTACGCTGATACCGTTATGGCGCGTTTGTCTGACAACGATTTAGTGTTTCTGGTGGCGGGGCTTAGCGGCAAAGAGATGGAAAAGTTGGGTGACAGAATGGCTACCTTGCTAAGCCGCGCCAGTTGTTTTGCCGATTGTGCCGGGCAAGACGTACTGCATATCGGCTATGCCGGCTATCAGCGCGATCAAACCTCGTATCAAATTTTGTCAGAAGCCGACATGGCACTTAAAACTGCGCAGCTACATGGGCCTAATGCAGCTTACGGTTACGTGCAACAGGATAATAAACCGGCCGCGAAAGGTTCGGTATGGTGGCGCTCAGAGCTGAACAAAGCATTGCAGGAACATCGGTTTGCGTTAAGTTTCCAGCCGGTATTCTCTTGGCAGGACACTGATGTATTACAGCATGAGGTATTAGTGCGGTTGCAAACCAGTGACGGTCAGAATATTCCGGCCGCTATTTTCCTGCCTATGGCGCATAACTGTGGCCTGGCCGGGCAGCTTGATCAACATGTACTTTTAAAAACGGCGCGGCTGTGCGCAGTTGATTCGCGCACTTACAGTCGTTGCAGTGTTAATATCAGCATTCAGTCGCTACTTGAGCCACAGTGGTGTGAATGGCTGGATCATATGTTACTAAGTGGTCAGTTGGAACCACAGCAGTTGGCGCTGGAAATCACCGAACATCATTTGCTAAAGCATTATAAGCAGTTAAAAAGTCGTTTGTTGAAGCTGCACAATGCAGGCTTCACCCTTATTGTCGATCAGGTTGGTTTGGTTATCGACAATGCGCTTTATGTGGATGAATTGCCGCTGGAGTCAGTAAAGTTGCACCCTTCGGTAGTACGTAATATTAACCAGCATCTGGAGCAGCAACTGTTTGTTCGCGGTCTGATTTCCGGCTACGCCGGTAAAGGCGTAAAAGTGATTGCTACCGGCGTAGAGCTGGAAGATGAGTGGCTTACATTGCAAAAGCTGGGTATTGCCGGCGGCCAGGGTTTTTATTTCAGCCAGCCGTTAAACCAGATAATAGCGCAAGGTCAGCCGCTGTGATCAAGCCGCGATAATGCATGCCCTTCAGGCCTTGCAAGCCGCCGGTGTGAAAGAAGCTGAGCCGGCTGCCGGCAGGAAAATATCCCGCGGCAATCAGTGAAAATAACCCGTTGAGCGCTTTACCGGTATAAACCGGTTCAACATACAAGTGTTGTTGTGCCATGTCCCTGCAAAACTGCAGCAACTCCGGGCTGAAACGGCCATAACCGGCACCGGTAAAATCGGTATTAATCTGCCACCGGCTTAAACTCCGCTGCGCCGGCAGCAGCTGCAGTACTTTGTCAGGCAATGAAGGATCTTTTACCACAGCAATACCCAGCACTGTGGCATCGTTGCGGCTGATAATACCGGCCAGGGTACCACCGCTGGCGGTAGCGCAAATTATGGTGTCGGCGGCGCCATCCGGTGTCGTGGCCAAATCCAGCCCGGCCACACCACGGGCGCCGTCGGCAGAAGATCCGCCCTCCGGCACCATTAACAGAGTTGGATGTTGCTGCTGTAACCGGCGGATAAAATCGCTCTGGTGGCGCAGGCGGTAACTGCTACGATCAACAAAGTGCAATTGCATGCCCAGCTGTTGGCAAAAGCGCAGCGTCGGGTTGGCCGGGTCGGGTTTATCCGCCCGGACATAGGCAACACTGGTTAACCCCAGTTGGTTGCAGGCAGCGGCAACAGCACACAGATGATTAGAGAACGCGCCGCCGAAGGTAAAAACGCCCGCCATGCCTTCATGCTGAACTGCAGCAAGGTGATATTTTAGTTTTAACCATTTGTTGCCGGACACCGCAGCAAGGTCGGTTTCCAGATGACAGATCCAAAGTTGTACCTGATTGCGTAACAACAAAGCATGGTTTAAAGATTGCCAGCGTTGCCGCGCAGCCGGTAACTGAATCTCAGATGAATACAACATGGGAAGAAGCATGACAGCCAAAGGAATAGCCGCTAGTATAGCGTTACAAACGGAGGGAATGGCAGCGCTATGCTGAGAAAAATAATAAAACGCCTCAATCAAATAGCACCCGGTGAGCAACCGCTGTTTGCTTTGCATCTGTGCAGCAACAGTCTTACGCTGGTACAGCTGAAAGACAGCCGGATAAAACTCTGCAAAACCATCAACTTTAGTGTCGGTAATTGGCAGCCGGCATTGCTTGAAGCGCTTGCCGTAGCACCGGCGCATAGCCGGCTGCACATTATTCTGGCAGCCGATTTCTACCAGCTGGTGCAGTTGGACAAGCCGGCTGTTGCCGCTGAAGAAATGCTGCAGGCATTGCCATGGCAGGTAAAAGATCTGGTGAGTATTGCGCCGGAAGATATCGTGGCGGACTACATTGATTTACCCGGCAATAATACCACACAGGCTAAAATTAATGTGGTAGTGGCCAGCCTCGCCTGGTTAAAGCAGCTGGTTAATACCGTAAACAGCGCCGGCCCGGCAATAGTGTCAATACAACCGGAAGAATGGCTAGCCGCTGCACTGCTGCCGCTAAGCACTCAGGCCAGCATGTTGGTGGTGCATCAGCCGGATCAGGAAGTATTGATCCAAATTGTGCGTGATGGTTTGCTTTACTTCTCCAGACGCACCCGCGGTTTCAGTAAGTTGCATTTAAGCAGCGAAGAAGACTTACGCGCTGGAACCCTGGATCGCTTGCAGTTAGAACTGCAGCGTTCAATGGATTATTTCGAAAGCCAGCTCAAGCAGCCGCCGGTGCGCGATATCCGCTTACTGATGACGGCGCCACAGATTATGGCTGAATTACTCAGTCAAAGCGGCTTCAACCGTGTTGAGCCGTTACAAGCGCCGCCATTGGCTGCAACACTGAACGACAACGAACTGTTACGCTGCTGGCCCGCAGTGGCCGCGGTTAGCGCACAGATGAAGGAGCCGGCCGCATGAAACAGCAGGTAAACCTGTATCAACCGCTACTGTATCCGGTAACCGATCGCCTCAGCTTGCAGCGGGTATTATCTGCCTGGTTGTTACTGGTGGGTCTGTTGCTGTCGGCTTGGTTGTTGTTGCAGTATCAGCAACAACAACTGGCTGCGCAGCTTGCAACACAGCAGCAACAACTGGATGTGCAGCAACAGGAAGTGCTGTTGTATCAACAAGCACTGCAGCAGCGCCAGCCGTCAGCAGAGCTGATCAAGCAATATGAACAGGTGCAGCACCGGGTACGGCAAAAGCAGCAACTGTTAGGCTACCTTGCTCAACAGCAGCAACAAGCCGGTCAATTGTACAGCCCGGTGTTTGCGCATTTGCTGCAGATAGACCGGCAGGAGCTGTGGTTAACTGCTTTTAGTTTGCAGCAACAGCACAGCAGCTTCAGCGGCATTTCATTGCAACCGGACAAAGTGCCGTTATGGCTGGAAGATTTACGCCGGCTCAGCTATTTCAAAGGGCAGCGCTTTAGCGAGGTTAATATGTTGCAGGTACCACAACAGAGCGCAGTAAGCTTTCAGCTGGTAGCCCAACAAGGAGCCGGCTTGTGACGCAATGGCAGTTATTATCAGACAAATTCAGTCAGTTACAGCAGCGGGAAAAACTGTTGCTGTCGTTGGGCGCTATTTTTCTTACGCTGTGGTTATTGCTGATTTATCTGCTGGAGCCGGTATTACTGGCTGCTCAGCAAGGGCAAAAGCAACTGAGCACTTTGCAACAGCAACAACATGATGCCAAAGCGCAGGCCGATACCCTGCGGCGCCAACTCAGCGTGAATATGGATCAAAAGTATCTGGAGCAAATAGCCGGATTGCAACAGCAAGAGCAGCAACTTAATAGCGAAATAAGACTAAGTGCTGCCCATTTTGTCGGCTCAGAGCAAATGATCAGCTTGCTGCAAAACATACTGCAAAGCAGCAGCGGTGTGCAGGTAACCAGCTTGTCTACCCCGCCGGCGCAACCGGTCAGGCTGGCAGGGCAGGCTGATGACGAAGCGGCATTATTATATCAGCATACTATTACGCTGGTAATGAGCGGCAGTTACGCTAAGTTGTATGCAGTACTGCAACGTATTGAGCAATTGCCGGGGCTGGTAAACCGCGCCGGGCTGGAGTATCGCGTGTTGGAGTACCCTCAGGCAGAATTGTCGTTAAAGCTGAGCACAGTGAGTGAATATGAAGATTTTATTCGTTTGTAGTCTGGCCTTGCTGCTAAGCAGCCAGCTGCAGGCCGATCCTACCAAGCCTGCCAGTGGTTGGCAAATTGACGGCAGCGCGGTACAAAGCGCTGCTGCGCCGGTCAGCCTCCGGCTGCAACTGATTAAGAATACTGAACAGGGTTTGGTTGCACTGATAAACGGCCAACTGGTACGCAAGGGAGATCGGGTTGAGCAGTATCGGGTAGCCGACATTCAGCAGGCACAGGTAGTTTTGCAATTAAATGGTGAACAGCGGGTATTGCCGTTACTTAACACAGCGATAAAACAATATGAAGAATAAGTCAGGACACAAAATACTGTGGCTATGCAGCAGCGCACTGCTGGCCGGTTGCCAGGCCTTTACGCCCACTGCAATTCCGCAACAAGCTAAACAGGATTTACACCAGGCCGCGCAACAGAATCATGCCGCAGCGCAAGCCGCAGCGCCGGTACCGGCAGCAGTAACCCAAGATCTACTCAGCGCCGGCTATACCCCGGTGCAGCCGCAGTTGCCGCGCTTTAACGTCGCCGCCGTGCAGGCAGATCTGGTAGATTTCTTTCAATCATTGGTTACAGACACACCCTATAGCGTGGTGTTGCACCCGGATGTCAGTGGCAATATCAGCCTGCAGTTAAAGCAGGTTACGCTGGCCGAAACTATGGCCATTGTGCAGCAACTGTATGGTTTTGATATCCGCCTGCAAGGCTTGGTATATAAAGTTTATCCGGCAGGGCTGCGCACTGAGAGCATCGCTGTAAATTATCTGATGTTGCAGCGTCAGGGTTTTTCTTCCATTGCGGTAAATTCCGGCGGTGTGTCGCAAGACAACCAAAGCAATCAGAATAACGGCAACAACAATAATAACAATAACCAGAATAACAACCAGGCCAATAACCAAAACAATCAAAACGGCCAGGGCCAATCCGGCCAACAGCAATTTAACGGCAGCACGATAAAAAGTGAAAGCCAAACCGACTTTTGGAAAGATCTGGAAAAAGCTGTCAGTACTGTGTTGGGCGACGGGCCACAACGGATGGTAGTGGTTACGCCGCAGGCCGGCCTGGTAACCGTACGGGGTATGCCGGAAGAAATTGCCGCAGTAAAAGCCTACCTGGGCCAGTCTGAACAACACTTACAGCGCCAGGTGGTGTTGGAAGCGAAGATCATAGAAGTTACCCTCAATGATGAGTATCAGCAAGGCATTAACTGGCAAAACGCCATTATGAACCTGCGTAGTACCGGCTTTAATTTCAGCACCAGTGGTGCGGTGGCCAGTAATGCTATCAGCAGCTCTTTAGGTGGCGTTACCGCTATTTCATTTAATAATGCCGATTTTAACGGCGTAATTAACCTGCTGGAAACTCAGGGCAATGCGCAGGTATTGTCCAGCCCGCGGGTTACTGCAATGAATAACCAAAAAGCGGTAATTAAAGTAGGCCAGGACGAATACTTTGTTACTAACATCAGCAGCGACACTATATCCGGCGTTGGCGGCACTATCAGTACACCGAATATCTCTTTGCAGCCGTTTTTCTCCGGTATCGCGCTGGATGTTACACCGCAAATTGACCAAAACGGCAGCGTGATCCTGCATGTGCACCCTTCAGTAACCGAGACGGCAGAACAAAGTAAAACCATCCGTTTCAGCAACGAAGAAGTGATCCTGCCGTTGGCACAAAGCAATATTCGTGAGTCTGATACCATTATCCGCGCCCGCAGCGGCGAAATCGTGGTGATTGGCGGTTTAATGCAAACCGTTACCAGCGACAGTGAGTCACGTACGCCGGTGCTTAGCGCTATACCAATACTGGGTAAGTTGTTTACCAGTATCAGCAAGGTAGAAAAGAAAAAAGAGCTGGTTATTCTGCTTAAACCCACCGTGGTTGGTGAAGGCGTATGGCAGCAGCAAATTCAGCAGTCTTCGGTGCAACTGTCAGACTGGTCGGCCAATTAGCGATGTATCAACGGCATTTCCAACTGAACCGAATGCCGTTCGGCCTAACGCCGGATACGGCGTTCTTTGTGCCGTTGCAACAGCATCAGGATGTGTTAGCCGTACTACAAACTGCGCTGGCCGCCGGCGAAGGTTTTATTAAAATTACCGGTGAAGTCGGCAGTGGCAAAACCCTGCTGTGTCGTAAATTGCTGCAACAAGCCGACGCCGACTGGCAGCTGGCGTATTTACCGGATCCCTGTTTAACGCCGCTGGAGTTACGTTGGGCACTGGCGCTGGAATTGGGTTTAAAACACTCGGCCAATATTGATGCGGCGCAATTATTGCAGCTGTTACAACGGCAATTGCTGCTGTTGGCCGCCCAGGGTAAAAAAACCATAGTGTTGATAGATGAAGCCCAGGCATTGCCGGACGATACTTTAGAGGCGCTGCGTTTACTGACCAATCTGGAAACCCAGCAGCAAAAACTGCTGCAGGTGGTATTGTTTGGCCAGCCGGAGTTGAATAAAAAGCTGGCAAGCTACCGCTTTCGCCAGCTGCGTCAGCGTATTACCTTTTCCAGTGAACTGGCTTTGATGAGCCGTGTTCAGGTGGCCGCCTATTTACAGCAGCGGTTGGCACAGGCCGGCGCCAACCAGATGTTGTTCAGCGGCGCGGCGCTGCGCTCATTAAGCCGTTATAGCCGCGGTATTCCAAGGCTGGTAAATATACTGGCGCATAAAGCACTGTTGCTGGCATTTGGTGAAGGCAAAGCCACTGCCGGCTATCAGCATGTGCGCCTCGCCGCGTTGGATACCGAAGATGTACAGCCTAAACCGCGCAGCTGGTTGTGGTATGCCGCCTGTTTGTTGCTGCCCGGAATCGCCGGCTATGCGGTAGCGGCTAACAGCAGCTGGCTGCAAAGGTTGGCGGCATTATGAGTGTATTAAATAAAATGCTGCGCGATTTAGAGCAGCGCCAACACACAGCTGTTGCCACAGAGCCGGCGGCGCAATTGGCCTACCGGCCGGACCGGCCATTATGGCTGAATATATTGTTGTTGCTAAGCTTCTGCTTACTCTGCTTTGCGGTGTACGCCATTTTAACCCGCGATGTCGCCGCGGATAACCCTGCCGCGACAACGCCTGTGCTACAGCCAGCGGCGGCTACAGATGTTGTGGAGATAGCACAGAGTTTAACCGCGGATACTGCAGTAGCGGCTGCGGCTGATGGTTCAGTGCTTGGTAGCGTAGAGGCTGCCAATAGCGTCCGCGCAGAAAGTGCTGAGAATGCAGAAAGCACAGAAAACACAGTTGAGCAGCCGTTGCCGGTAGCCGTTATTGTACCGCTACAGGCTTTGCCACAATCACAAGCATCACAGCAAGCTATAGTGGTAAACGAGGTTCCGGCCCCGGTTACTAAAGCCGCAGCGCCGGCCGGTAAGATGACAATTGAACATGCGGCCGAACCCATAGCGCAGCGTAAAGCCGGGTTACGGCAGCAAGCGCTGGCTGCTGCACAAAACGGCCAATTGCAGCAGGCGTTGCAATACTGGCAGCAACTGCAGCAGCTAACGCCGCAAGACGCGGAGTTATATCTGGCGCAGGCCGGGCTGTGGTTGCAACTGGGACAGCCGGCACAAGCCCATGCAGTGTTACAACAAGCGGTGGCACAAGGCATAGTGCATGCCGATATTCAGTTAATGCTGGCGCAGCACGCTGCGGCAGCGCAGCAATGGCAAGCGGTAGATGCCTTGTTGCCGCCACAATTTACCTTAGCGCAGCAACCGGATTACTACGGCATGAAGGCGACCGCGCTGCAGCAATTGGGGCAGCATCAGGGAGCACTGCACTGGTTTTCGCAACTGGTGGTGCTGCAACCACAGCAGGGGCGTTGGTGGCTGGGGGCGGCTATTTCATTTGATGCACAGGCCGAGCGCGCTCAGGCACAGCATTATTATCGCCAGGCATGGCAACACAGTGAAACACTGTCTGCTGCCAGCCGGAATTACATTCAACAGCGTTTAGCTGCTACAGAGTAACCTGATGCAAAGACCACGTTTAAAAATGCGTTTGGGTGATTTACTGGTGCATGAGGGCATTATCTCAGAGCCACAGTTACAACAAGCGTTAACCCAACAACAGCAAAGCGGCCGTAAGTTAGGCTCCACGCTGACCGAGCTGAATTTTCTGTCAGAAGCCCAGCTGTTGCAGTTTTTGGCGCAGCAGCTGAATGTGCCGTTTCTGGATATCGCGCAAAAGCCGATAGATCCGAAAGCTGTGCAACTATTGCCCGAAGTGCAGGCGCGGCGTTTCCGTGCCCTGGTGCTGGAAGATCGTGATGACACTGTACTGCTGGGCATGAGTGACCCGGCCGATTTAGCCGCAATGGATCAACTGGCAGAACTGCTGGCGCCACGGCAAATAGAGCTGGCCGTAGTGCGGGAAAGCCAGTTAATTCAAGCGTTTGACACCTTGTATCGCCGCACGCGGCAAATTGAAAGCTTTGCCACCCAGCTGAAGGCCGAGCACGGTGACGACAGCGGGCTGGATGTCAGCGCACTGGACGAGCAAATTGACGCCGACAACACCATTGTTAAGTTGCTGCAATCGATTTTTGAAGACGCAGTACAGGTTAAAGCGTCAGATATCCATATAGAACCGGATGACAAAGTGCTGCGCATCCGCCAGCGGGTAGACGGCGTGTTGCAGGAAAATATCCTTAATCAGGTCAGTATCGCTTCGGCGCTGGTACTGCGCTTAAAGCTGATGGCAAACCTGGATATCTCGGAAAAACGCTTGCCGCAGGATGGCCGTTTTCAAATCAACGTAAAAAAACACCAGATAGATGTGCGTATTTCCACCATGCCGGTGCAATACGGCGAGTCTGTGGTAATGCGTTTGCTGGACCAATCTGCCGGCTTACTGCGACTGGAAGAAACCGGCATTCCGGCGCCGATGCTGGCCAAATTACGCCGTATTATTCAAAGTCCGCACGGCATGATTTTGGTTACCGGCCCAACCGGCTCAGGTAAAACTACTACCCTGTATGGTTTGCTTAGCGAGTTAAACCAGGCCGGCAGTAAAATTATTACCGTAGAAGACCCGGTAGAGTACCGCTTGCCACGGATAAACCAGGTACAGGTGAATCATAAAATAGGCCTGAGTTTCAGTAATGTACTGCGCACCACCTTACGCCAGGACCCGGACATCATCATGGTGGGGGAAATGCGCGATCAGGAAACGGCAGAGATGGGCCTGCGTGGCGCCTTAACCGGCCACCTGGTGTTATCTACCTTACACACCAATGATGCGGTAACCAGTACCTTGCGCCTAATAGATATGGGTGCGGCGCCTTATCTGGTGGCATCAGCTTTGCGCGCCATAGTAGCGCAGCGCCTGGTGCGGCGGCTGTGTGATTACTGCAAACAACCGTACCAACCCGACGAGTTGGAAAGCAGCTGGTTGCGGCATCATAAAACCAGTGTGTCGGCAAAATACTGGCATGCGCCCGGCTGTCAATCCTGTAACCACAGCGGCTATAAAGGCCGGCTGGGTGTGTTTGAACTGTTGATGATCACCAAACCGCTGGCCGATGCGTTAAGGCGCAGTGACACTGAAGCTTTTACTAACCTGGCGCATCACAGTGCAGATTTTACCAGCCTGGGCACTATGGCCTTGCAGTACGCTCAGCAGGGCGTTACCAGCCTGGATGAAGTGATCCGCGTATCCGAGTATCTGGATACCGACCCACTGCCAGCGGCAGAGGAAAGCTAAGCCTATGGCACTATTTGCTTACAAAGCGCGAGATGCTGCCGGCCAGGCCGTCAGCGGGGAAGTAGAAGCCGGCAATGAAGGCGCCGCGGCCGATTTATTGCGCCGGCGCAGCTATATACCGCTGAGTATTCAACGGCAGCAGCAACAAAGCAGCAGCGCTGTTAAAGGCATAGTGCTGTGGCAAAGCAAGGTGTCGTTAACTGACTTAATTATGTTTTCGCGCCAGATGTACTCGTTAATGCGGGCCGGCATTCCTATTATCCGCGCCATTGAAGGTTTGGCACAAAGCACAGCATCTAAGCGCCTGCAGCTGTTGTTGCCGCAGTTGGTAGAGCAACTGGAAAGCGGCCGGAATTTGTCGCAAGCGCTGGCGCTGCACCCCGACGTATTCAGCCGGCTGATGGTGAGCATAGTGCACGTGGGTGAAAACACCGGCCGGCTGGATGAAGCCTTTTTACAGCTGACTTATTATTTTGAGCAGGAGCTGGAAACCCGCAAGCAAATTAAACAGGCTACCCGTTACCCTATTTTTGTGTTACTCACCTTAGTGGTAGCAATGTTTATTCTTAACCTGGCGGTTATTCCGCAGTTTGCCGCTATGTTTGCCCGCTTTAATGCTGAACTGCCGTGGTCTACCAAAGCTTTGCTGGCCAGCTCGGCGTTTTTTGTCCGCTTCTGGCCGTTAATGTTAATCATGGCTGTGGGCGGTGCTTTGGCGCTGCGCGCTTATGTTAAGACCGATAAGGGTCGCTTAACATGGGGTAGATGGAAGCTGGCCGTGCCGCTTGTAGGCGATTTAATTTACCGCGCTACGTTGGGCCGCTTTGCCCGCAGCTTTGGCATGATGTTAAAGGCCGGTGTACCCATGACCAGTGCGTTAACCCTGGTGGCCGACGCGGTAGATAATGAGCACCTCGGCAGTAAAATCCGTGAAATGCGCCGCAGTATAGAACGTGGCGAAAGCTTACTTAAGGTAAGCCAGCAAAGCGGCATGTTTACCCCGCTGGTACTGCAAATGCTGGCTGTAGGCGAAGAAACCGGTGCTATGGATGAAATGCTGGCCGAAGTGGCCGGCTTTTATGAGCGCGAAGTGGCGTTTGATTTAAAAAGCCTGACCGCCAAAATAGAACCGATTCTTATTGCCGTAGTGGCAGTAATGGTACTGATTTTAGCGCTGGGTATTTTTACGCCAATGTGGGATATGCTCAACGCCTACAAGGGCACCTGACAGGTAGCAGCAGTGTAAAGCTGTTGACAAAGTAAGTGTAATTACAGATTTTAACGATATACTAATGATAACAAACGGATGGGAGATACAAAGATGAAAAGACAATCAGGTTTTACTTTAATAGAGCTGATTATCGTAGTGATTATTTTAGGCTTATTAGCCGCTACAGCTTTACCACGCTTTTTAAATGTAACTGCAGAGGCTGAAGATGCTTCTCTGCAAGGTATAGCAGGCGGTTTTGCTTCTGCAGTAGGTTTGGTGCGTGCGCAATGGGAAGTTGAGGGCCGTCCTGCTGGTACAGCCGGTGTTGCCACTATTAACTATGATGGCGTCAATGTTGGTGTGGACAGTGCTTTTGGTTACCCCACAGGAGGCGGTACACCACTGGTGGCATCAGTGGTTGCCAGCGTAACTGCAGCAGAATGTATAGCTGCATTTCAGAGTGTTTTTCAAAGCCCGCCAACTGCTGATACAGCATTTGATGCAAACGACAATATTTTTGTGCGTTATGCCGCTCCGGTGTGTGAATTTCACCAAACGGCAGGTTTAACAGCGGCACCAGCTGCCGGCATAACTGCGACCAATGGTTTTACCTATAATCCGTCAACGGGTCAGGTATCTATTTTCTTAAATAAACCGTAATCCAAAGGCAGTATTATGAAACGTAATCAAGGTTTTACATTAATTGAGTTAATTATTGTTATCGTTATTCTGGGTATTCTGGCGGTAACGGCAGCACCACGCTTTTTTAACTTTGCCGGTGACGCCCGTGTTAGTGTGGTCAACGGTTTAAAAGGTGCAGTGCAAGGCGGCGCGCAAACGGTATATGCCAAAGCAGCTATTGAAGGGCGCCTGGGTGATACAGCATCAAATTTGACCTCTGGCGGTATTGAGGTGATTTACGGCTATCCATCGGCTACAGCCGCTGGCGTTGTTGCCGCCGCTTCGTTAGATGCATCTCTTATGGGCGCTGCTGCTGCCACAACAGATTGGGTGTTTTTTATTGACGGCGGCGATATTTATATTGCACAAAGTTCAGTAGTAGGCATTCCTTCTGCAGCAGATGAGACGGGTATTACCAGTAAAGGTTGCTACCTGCAGTACACTAATGCTACCAGTGCGGATGACCCACCGGTAATTTTATTAGATACAGATGGTTGTGCTAACTAATTTAGTCAGCTGATTAGTCGGCGCTGCATTTACATTTAGTGCAGCGCCGGGTGTTAGCCCCGCCGTCGGTGTTATGCTGTTGGCGGGGTTGCTGTTAAAGGGGCCGTTTATGCGTAACAGGCTTAACTTTTGCGGTTACACGCTAATTGAGCTGATCGTTGTCATCGTAGTACTGGCGGTATTAAGTGTCAGCATAGCCCCGCGTTTTTTTACTACTGCCGGCACCTCAGAATATCTGTATCAGGATCAGCTGCTTAACTTACTGCGCCGCGTACAAATTCAAGCGATGCAATGCACAGATTGTATTACCCCCGCTGTTAATGTCTCCGCTGCTTCCGTTCTTATCGGCGCTGCCACTTGTAATGATGCCGATACCAGCGCGGTAGTGTGTGTGGCTGCGCGCGATGCGGTAACTCTGGCACCGGCCGGCACTATCAGCTTTGACAATCTGGGCCGGCCGGCTTGCAGTGCCGGCAGTTGCACTATAACGCTGCAGGGACAGACTACACTAAACGTGTGTATTGCAAGCGAAGGCTATATACACCCATGCTAAAACGCAGCCGCGGTGTGACCTTAATAGAATTAATTGCCGGTATTGTTGTGCTGGGTATCAGCCTGGCCATTATTACCTCGGTGCTGGGCCCCATTTTGTTAAAAAGCGCTGATCCCTGGCATCAGGTGCGCGCGGCAGAGCTTGGCCAAAGCCTGATGAATGAAATCTTCGGCAAAGCCTTTGATCAACAATCCAGCCGCAGCGGCAGCTTATTGCGCTGCAATGAAACCGGCGCCAAACCCTGCACGCCGGCGGCAGATTTTGGCCCGGAATGCCGCAACGGCGCTCCCTTTTGTACGCCGGCCGAGCGTGAACAGCGCGAACACTATAACGACGTAGACGACTTTCATAACCTTGATGTCAGCGGCGATCAAATTAACAGTATTTTCGGCAGCGCCGATGCGCGCCTGCTGGATATTTACCGCGCCTACCGCGTGCAGGTTCAGGTAAGTTACGCCTCAGCGCAAACTAAGCGTATTCAGTTGCAGATAACCACACCCACCGGCGATGTGATTGAGTTTGCTGCACTGCGGGGTAACTGGTAATGCGCGCGCGCGGTTTTACTCTGGTTGAGCTGGTAATTACTCTGGTGATCCTGGCTATTTTAGCGGTGGCGGTAAGCAGCTACCTTGGCCTGGGCGCCAGAATGTATGCCGATGTGGCGGGGCGCGAGCAAATTCTTGGCCAAAGCCGCTTTGTAGCCGAGCGTTTAGTGCGCGAACTGCGCAACGCGGCGCCAAACAGCGTGCGGGTAAATGAGGTGGCCGGTTTAAGCAGTTGTGTTGAATTTACTCCGGTAGCTGCCAGCGGTATATACCGCCGCCTGCCGGTGGCACCACAAAGCAGTGATGAAGTACAACTGGAGTTATTTGACTGGAACAACAGCTTGTTGGCGCAGCAGCTTATAGTGTATCCCACCGGGCCGGCACATTATTACGCCGCCAGCGACAGGCGGGTGTCATTGCAAGGCGCTACGGTGACGAATGCGGCCGCAATAACCAACCCGGCACAGGGGGCTACGGTGGAGCTGGAGCTGGCCGCCGCCCACAGCTTTGCCACGGATTCGCCGGAGCGGCGCTTCTATATTTTGCAAAACAGTGTCAGTTATTGTGCCCGTGATGGTGAGATCCGCCGCCTGGTGGGTTACGATTTTTCTGCCGGCAACCCGCCGGCCGGTGCCGGGGTGTTAATGGCACAGCAGGTTAAAAATGCGCAATTTCAGGTGCAGGAGGCGGTGCTAACCCGCAATGCAGTGGTAAATATGTTTTTGCAGTTTGGTGCCGATAGCGGTTCTGATATGTTTTTTAACTATGAGGTGCACCTGCCCAATGTACCTTAACTATTATGCGCAGCGCGGCAGTGCGCTGGTTATCGCGGTTTTTGTTATTGTAGTGATGCTGGCGCTGGCGCTGAGTATGGCGCGCTTGCTTAGCAGCAGTGCGCAAACCGTAGTATATGAAGTGCAGGGCAATCGCAGTTTGTTTGCCGCGCAAAGTGGCCTGGAGCTGGCGCTGACAGAGTTATTTCCGTTAGACAACAACAGCGCCGATTGCACGGCCGTCAGCGCAGCGCATACGTTTAGCGGCCCGGCGTTGCAAGGCTGCAGCGCCAGCTTAAGTTGTAAGGCTTATACCGCCACCACACCCGGTGCCGTACCGCTGTTTCAGCTTAGCAGCACAGCAAATTGCGTGGCCGCCGGTTTCCTGACCAGCCGCACGGTACAAATAGAGGTGCGGCAATGAAACAAGTATTCTGGCTGTGGCTACTGTTGCTGTGCGCAATGCCGCTAAGTGCGGCAACCTATAACCTCGGCAGCGGCAACTACCCGCCGTGCAGTACCAATTGGTCAGTGAATGGCAATACCTTTCGCTGCAATGGTAACGGCCGTGTTACGTTAAATAACGGCGATATTGTGGTGGCAAATGCCACTGCAACACTGATTGCTAATAACGGTTTTAGCCTGAATGGCGCGACGATAGGCAGTGCGGCAACGCGGATTAACCTGCAAAGTGATTACGGCAGTATTACCAGTACCAACACTAATGTTGTCTGGGGCAATATAACGGCCTCCAGCGCGGCGATCTCGCTGACTAACAGCACGGTAAACGGCAGTATAAGTAGCGGCGGTAGCATTAATCTGACCGGCGGCAGCGTTACCGGCCTGGTCAGCAGTAACAATAATACTATTACCAGCAACGGTACCGATTTATCCGGCGGCGCTACTGCGCGCTCGGGAATGAATTTGACCGGCGGCACCCTGGCGGGTGATTTTGTTATGCTGTCAAACAACATTATGACGCTGTCCGGTGTCACTATGCAAAGCGGCAGTATCAGCGGCGCCAGCACCGTATCAATAGATGACAGTAACATTGGTTCAGCCGGCGCTATGGTGAATATCAGCAGCAATAGCGGCGCCATTACCCTTAATGACAGCACAGTATACGGCGTGCTGCAGGCCCCCGGGTATTCGACGGTTAATGTGCAGGGTGGCAGCCAGGTGTTTGGCCAGTGTTTACCCAATGCCTCACCGGCAGGTGCTTGCACACTGTACGAGCCGTTGCAGCAGGCCCGTGCGCATTATCCGCTTGATCTATGTACAGCGGTAAATAACGGGGTTATTGCTGACCTAACCGGTAACTATCCGGCCTCGGGCATAAATGTTGGTGCTGTTGCCGATGGTCAGGTGCTGGAGGCGGGAGATTTTTCTGCAACCGGCAATGACTATATCAATGTGCCGGCAGCAGCGCTCAACGGGCTGACTAACTTTAGCTTGTCGATGTGGTTCCGGTTGGATGCCGGTAACAGTTTTCGCGAATTGTTTTCGGCCAGTAGCAACGGTTCCAATACCGAGCTGGAGCTATACATTAACGGCAACAATGAAATCCGTGCCGGCCTGAAGGGTGCTTACTATACCTTTAGTGGTGGCAGCAGTAGCCCGGTGGTTGCTAACAATGTCTGGAGCCAGGTTACGCTTACCCGTAATGGCAACCAACTGTGCCTGTATCTGAACAATAACCTGGTGCGTTGTGTTACTGCCAGCAATAGTGCAGGGCTGTCTGTAGCAGGTGCCGCTGTCGGGATCTGGTGGCAGGCCAATGGCAACGTGACGGATGATTTTCGCGGCGATATCGATGAAGTGCTGCTGTTTAATCAGGCGCTTAGCCAGGTACAGATCAGCCAGATGTATCAAAATCAAAGCGCCGGGCTTAGTTATGACGGCACAGCGCGCAGCAGTGCTTGTGGCCAGTGTCTGACCGATAACTTCAGCGGCACCTTGTCGCCGGAGAGCTGGGTAACCAGCCGCAGCAGTGGCAGCTTCACGCCGCAGGTTGTTAATGGCCGGCTGCGGATGACGGAAGCTGTCGGCAACCAGGCCACCTCCGCTACTTATCAGCGGTTGTACCCTGCAGCGGACAACCTGGTGATTGTGGAATTTGATTATCGCGCTTACGGTGGTAACGGTGCCGACGGTTTAGCCCTGGTGTTGTCAGACGCAACAATCACGCCGCAGGCCGGCGCTTTTGGTGGCCCGCTGGGCTATGGCTTTAAACCGGGTATTCCCGGCTTTGCCGGAGGTTGGCTGGGCTTTGGTCTGGATGAATATGGCAATTTCTCTAACGAAGGTGGTAGCACTAATGTGGGGCGGCGCCAGCAAAGTGTTGCGGTACGGGGCTCTGGCGAGGGCACCACTGGTTATCGTTACCTGCGTGGTACCTGCAATAATGGCAGCACTAACCCCAATGGCAATTGTTTATCGCCGGCGGTGGATGGCAACCAAAACAGTCCGCATCGCTATCGCTTTACCGTAGACTCGCGCCAGGCCGGCACTACCCTGGTGTCAGTAGAGCGTGACAGCGGCAGCGGTTTTGTCAGCCTGATTGCGCCTTTTAATGCGCAAAATCAGACCGGCCAGGCGCCGGTGCCGGAAAACTTCTTTTTATCGCTCACCGGCTCTACCGGCGGCTCAAATAATATCCATGAGCTGGATAATCTGAGTATTTGCGCCCTGCGCTCCGCACCGGTAGGCCAGCAAATAGATCACTTCGAGTTTGACTACAGCGGCCGCGCGCTGACCTGTAACCCGGAAACCTTCACCGTGCGTGCCTGCAAAAACGCGGCGTGCAGCGAATTGGTAACCGAAGCGGTAATCGCTAATTTAAGCCCTGCAACAATACCTGACGGCGGCTGGCTTGGTGGTAATGTAATTAACTTCAGCGGTGGCAGTACCACAGTTGCGCTGCGCCGCAGTGTTGTCGGTAGTACCACTATAGGTGTCAGTGGCTCTGTGCCGACAACGCGGCCGCTAAGCCAAACGCTGTGCCGCGCCGGCAATGGTGCGCTTAGTGCGGCGGCCTGCAACATTAGTTTTGCTGACAGCGGCCTGGTGTTTGACGTGCCGGACGGCATTGCCAACCAGCAAACGCAGAATATTCTTATCAGTGCCGTACGTAAAGACGACAGCAGCCAGCAATGTGTGCCGCAATTTGCCAACGTCAGCAGAAATGTGGCGTTCTGGAGTGACTATATCAGCCCAGGCGCCGCCGGCAGGCCGGTGTCCTGGCCGGTACAGATTAATAATACCGACGTTGGCCTGACAGAAGCGACGCGGCAAACACTGGCACTGAACTTTAATGCCCAGGGTCAGGCCAGTTTTGACCTGAATTATGCCGATGCCGGCCAGTTGCAACTTAATGCCCGCTATACGGGATCGGCGGCAACGCAAGATAACGGCCTGGTAATGAACGGCGCCGATCAGTTTAAGCGCCGCCCGGCCGGGCTATGTATTCAAACCGGCGGTGAGTGTAGTGCAGCCGATGCCGATTGCCCGGTGTTTCGCCGCGCCGGAGAGAACTTTAACCTGAGCATCAGCGCGCGCGCTTTTGCCCAAAACAGCACCGATATTTGCCAAAATCCCGTAACACCTAATTTCAGCCGCAGCAATATTGCCATTACGCATCAGTTATTGGCACCGGCCAATGGTAATGCCGGCAGCCTGGCGGTGAGCCAATATCAGCAGCAAAGTGCAGTTAACGCTGCCACTGTTGTGGTGCAAAGTGTGTCGGAAGTTGGGGTGTTTCGTTTTGCAGTACCGGCGCTGAGTTACCTGGGTATGGCCGAGCCCATTCCGGCGGCTGCCAGTGCACCAACCGGGCGTTTTATTCCGCAGCGCTTTAACCTTGAAGCCGGCAGTGCTATCGCAGCCTGTGGCAGCTTCACCTATTTTGGTCAGCGCGGTTTTAGCACCGCTTTTACCTTGCAGGCGCTTAATACGGCCGGCATGGTAACGCAAAATTACCGCGATGCCTTTGCCAGGCTGGATCTGTCGGTATGGGGTGATGCTACTGTGACACAGGGTATGCGCTACAGTGCGCCGGATTTGCCTGCCGGCTCCGTGCTGGGCGAGGGGGCAATAAGCCCGCTGGGTAGTTGGCAAGATGGTGTAGCACAAATGACAGTGTCGCACTACGCCAGCCGGCCGTCGCTGCCGGCGGCACCGCTTGATTTGACAGTGTATGCCCAACCAACCGATGCCGACGGCGTGTCGACAGATGCAATCAGCGCACTGCATAGTGACACCACGGCATTGCGTTATGGCCGTTTAAGTATGCAAAACCTGGCCGGGCCGGAAGATGAACCGCTACCGCTGGTATTTGCCACAGAATATTGGGATGGCAGCGACTTTCTGCTCAATGCGGCTGATAGTTGCTCGTTAATCAGCAACAGTTCAGCTTTGCTGACTACAATCAGCGGCTCGCCTGATCTGAGCCTGATTGGCAACAGCGCTATTATGCAGTCAGGCCGCTTGCCGGCGCAGACATTATGGCTTAATCCGCCCTCAGCGGTGGGAACCTGGCAAGTGCAATACGAAACTCATCCCTGGTTGCAATACTACTGGCGGGGTGCCACACCGGACTATCAACAAAACCCTTCAGCGGAGGTAATGTTTGGTCGCTTTAGAGGTAATCCACGGCAAATTTCCTGGCGTGAACTATTTCAGTAACTGCTAATCTTACTGCCGTGCCGGGTTACTTTGGTACAATTCGTTGTAGCAGATAGATAAATGCGCCGGGGGCTTGGTTTAATTGCACAAAAATGTAAGATAAAGCTATTCACTTATCGGGGAGTTACTTAGAATAACTCTCGCTATGTTTACCAACGCTGCTATGCTAAGGCGACGCAGTGCTGAGTGCTCGTGCGACACTCAGGTTTATAAGGATCCGGTTCTTTCATGTTTAATAAATTACGTGGCCTCTTTTCAAACGACTTATCTATCGATTTGGGTACAGCAAATACTCTGATTTACGTAAAAGATCAGGGCATAGTGCTGAATGAACCCTCCGTAGTGGCTATCCGTCAGGAACGCGCCGGCGGCCCCAAAAGTGTTGCTGCTGTGGGCCATGCCGCTAAACGCATGTTAGGCCGCACGCCCGGCAACATTAAAGCTATCCGGCCGATGAAAGACGGCGTAATTGCTGACTTTTATGTGACTGAAAAAATGCTGCAGCACTTTATCCGCCAGGCACACAGCAACAGCTTTTTACGCCCCAGCCCACGCGTGCTGGTATGCGTACCCTGCGGTTCTACTCAGGTAGAGCGTCGGGCTATTCGTGAGTCGGCCCAGGGCGCCGGCGCACGTGAAGTGTATTTAATTGATGAACCTATGGCCGCCGCCATCGGCGCCGGCTTACCTGTATCAGAAGCCACCGGCTCTATGGTTGTTGATATCGGTGGTGGTACTACTGAAGTTGCCATTATCTCGCTGAACGGTGTGGTGTATTCCTCGTCAGTGCGCATTGGTGGTGACAAATTTGACGACGCTATCGTCAACTATATCCGCCGCAACTACGGCATTTTAATTGGCGAAGCTACCGCTGAGCGGATTAAAACTGAAATTGGTTCAGCTTACCCCAGCGACGACGTACTGGAAATTGAAGTGCGCGGCCGTAACCTGGCTGAAGGCGTACCACGCAGCTTTACCATGACCAGCAATGAAATTTTAGAAGCACTGCAAGAGCCGCTGGCCGGTATTGTCAGTGCGGTAATGGTAGCGCTGGAGCAAGCACCACCAGAGCTGGCGTCAGATATCTCTGAACGCGGCATGGTATTAACCGGCGGTGGCGCACTGTTGCGTGACCTTGACCGCTTGCTGATGGAAGAAACCGGTATTCCGGTGGTGGTGGCTGATGACCCGTTAACCTGTGTCGCCCGTGGTGGCGGTAAAGCACTGGAGATGATTGATATGCATGGTGGTGATGTGTTCAGTTATGACTAACTGAACCTGTCTGCTGTGTCTGCACCTGTATGAACCAGATTTATAGTCGGGGCCCGTCATTGCCACTGCGGTTGTTTTTAGCCGTAGTGTGCAGTGCTGGCCTGATGTTTCTCGATCGCTACACCGACAGTTCCACCCAACTGCGCAGTTACCTTACCACCGCCGTCAGCCCGCTGTTTTATGTTGCCAGTTTGCCGGAAACGTTGTTTTCCGGGGCGTCTGCCCAATTTATGTCGCAGCAAGCCGTACTGGAAGAAAATGCCCGGTTAAAAGAAACCCTGCTGCAGCAAAGCGGCCAGTTGCAGTTATTGCGCTTTTTTCAGCAGGAAAATGAAAAACTGCGCGCTTTGCTCGGTTCGTCCTCGGTGATCGAAGGCGAGCGCCTCGTTGCCGAAGTTCTGGCGGTATACAGTCATCCGTTCAGCCACCAGGTGGTATTGAACAAAGGCAGTAGCGATGGCGTAACAGAGCATCAGCCGGTAATTGATGATCAGGGCATAGTGGGCCAGATTGTCAGTGTCGGCCCCACCAGCAGCCGGGCCTTGCTTATTTCTGATAACACTCATGCGCTGGCGGTACGGGCAGAGCGCACCGGAGTGCGGGCTATTGTCGAAGGCCTCGGGCAATGGGATGTGCTGCGGGTGTTGCATTTACCGCACAGTACCGATATTCGCGAAGGTGATCGTTTATTAACTTCGGGCCTGGATGGTCGCTTCCCGGAAGGTTATCCGGTGGCCAGGGTAGTCAGGATCAGTCAGGATGCCAGCCAGCCGTTTATGTTGGTATACGCCGAACCTTACGCCCGGCTGGACCGAATCCGGCATGTGTTGCTGTTAACAGACAGCAGCAAACTGACGCCAGCGGAACCACCGCAGGAGCAGCCCTGATGCGCAGACCCCAAGGCATAGCTTTTATTTATCTGACGCTATTTGTCGCGCTGCTGCTTACCGTTATGCCGATGCCGCAACTGGTGAAGTTAGCGCGGCCGGATTGGGCCTTACTGGTACTAATGTACTGGACCATGGCTCTGCCGCAGCGGGTTAGCGTGGGTACTGCCTTTTTTACCGGCTTTATTGTCGACGTGTTGGTAGGCACGGTATTGGGTGTCAATGCGCTGGCCTTTGCTGTGGTTATTTTTGTTGTGGCACTGCATCATCTTAAAATCCGCAATTTTTCCATCGTGCAGCAATCGCTGTTACTGGGCTTATTGCTGGCACTGTATCATTTACTGTTATTTTGGCTCAGCCACTTCTTAACCGGAGTGTATTTTTTGCCGCAATATTTGTGGCCGGTGCTGACCGGTATGTTGGTGTGGCCCTGGTTATTCTGGCTACTGCGGCGCTACAGGCGGCAATTAAAAATCCAATGAGTTCTTTGTAATGAGCTACCCCGATATCTTTTTAGCCTCTTCTTCCCCGCGCCGGCGTGAACTGCTGGCACAACTTGGTGTGAGTTTCAGCCTCGTCAGCGCCGATATAGACGAAACCCCGCTGGCGGGTGAAGCCGCAACCGACTATGTACAGCGGCTGGCGCTGCAAAAAGCCCGCGCCGGGCTGGCCCGGACTAACAGTGATTTACCGGTGCTGGGCGCCGATACTGTGGTGGTAGCCGATGGTGAAATCCTTGGTAAACCGGCCGATTTTGCCCGGTTTGAGCGCACTATGCAGTTATTGTCCGGCCGCTGCCATCAGGTTATGACGGCCATCGCGCTGGTAAACTCTGCCCGCCAGTTGCAGCAACTTGTTTGCACTGAAGTGTGCTTTCGCCGGCTGAGCGCAGCGGAGATCAGCGCCTACTGGCACAGCGGCGAGCCACAAGACAAAGCCGGCGGTTACGGTATTCAGGGCCTGGCGGCAAAGTTTGTCCAACGCATTAACGGCAGCTACACCGCGGTAGTCGGCTTACCGCTGTGCGAAACCGAACAGTTATTACTACAGTGGCAGGAGCAGCTATGAGCGCAGAACTACTGCTGAACGTTACCCCCAGTGAAACCCGGGTAGCGCTGATCGAAAACGGCGTATTGCAGGAGCTGCATATAGAGCGCCAGGCCAAGTTAGGCCTGGTAGGCAATATTTATGTTGGTAAAGTCAGCCGTGTTTTACCCGGCATGCAAGCCGCTTTTGTTGATATCGGCCTGGATAAAGCCGCGTTTTTACATGCTTCTGACATAGTACAACCGGACAGCGTAGCCGAGCTGGAAGGCAAGCCGGCAGTCAGTAAAGATATTCGCGTACTGGTGCATGAAGGCCAGTTTTTATTGGTGCAGGTAGTAAAAGACCCGCTGGGCACCAAGGGCGCACGCCTGACCACCGATATTACCCTGCCGTCGCGCTATCTGGTGTTTATGCCGGGCTCGCCGCATGTTGGGGTGTCACAGCGGCTGGAAAGCGACAGCGAGCGGCAACGGCTGAAAGACATTGTCAGCCATTATCTTGATGACAGCGGTGGCTTTATCGTGCGCACCGCGGCCGAGGGCGCGAAAGAAGAAGAGTTGGCACAGGATGCCAAATTTCTGAAAAAGCTCTGGGCCAAGATTATTAAGCGCAAGCAAAAAACCCGCAAAGAAGGCGTGGTATATGAAGACCTCACCCTGACGTATCGCATTTTGCGTGATTTTGTCGGCACTGAGTTAGAGCGGGTACGGGTCGATTCTAAGTTAACCTTTCAGCAGCTTACCGCCTTTTGCGAAGAGTTTATTCCGCATTTATCGCCGTTGCTGGAGTACTACCCCGGCGAGCGGCCGATTTTTGATATGTTTGACGTGGAAAACGAAATTCAGCGCGCGCTGGAGCGCAAAGTACCGCTGAAAAGCGGCGGCTATCTGATCATCGACCAAACCGAAGCGATGACCACCATAGACGTTAACACCGGCGCCTTTGTTGGTCATCGCAATCTGGAAGAAACCATTTTTAATACTAATGCCGAGGCTACCCAGGCCATAGCGCGACAGCTGCGGCTGCGTAATTTGGGCGGTATTATTATTATCGATTTTATCGATATGCAAAGCAGCGAACACAAAAAGCGGGTGTTTCACAGCTTAGAGCTGGCACTGGCGCGCGATAGGGCGAAAACCAATATTCATGGCTTCTCGGCCCTGGGGTTGGTTGAGATGACGCGCAAAAGAACCCGCGAAAGTTTGGAACATATCCTCTGTTCTGAGTGTCCTGTATGTGAGGGGCGCGGCAGTTTAAAAACGGTAGAAACGGTGTGTTTTGAAGTGCTGCGCGAAATAGTGCGGGTAAACCGGGCCTATGCCGCTGATAAATTTGTGGTTTATGTGTCGCCGGCGGTAAAAGACGCCCTGACGAACGATGAGTTTCATAATCTGGCAGAGCTACAGGTGTTTATTGGTAAGCAGATCAGTATTCATACCGAACCTCTGTATACCCAGGAGCAATTTGATGTGGTGATGATGTAGTGCAAGGCACAAAGCGGGTTTGTTTTTATTGTTTACATAAACTCTGGTTGGCATTAGCGCTGGGGCTGGTGCTGCTTGCTGTGCTGATTTCAGTGTTACGCTACAGCCTGCCGTACGCTGATAGCTACAAACATCATCTTGAACAGTTAATTTACAACCGCTATGGCGCCAATGTCAGTATTGGCGAGCTCAGTGCCGGCTGGCAAAAATATGGCCCGGCCCTGCTGCTCAAGGATGTGCAATTGCATGACAGCACTGAGCAGTTGCAACTGAGCATTGCTCAAACCAGCGTCAGAGTAGATTTTTGGCGCAGCCTGCTAAGCCGGCAGCTTACAGCTCAACACTTTGAACTCAGCGGCCTGAGGTATTATCTCGACGCTGACACTGTACTGTCAGCGAAGCAGGACGAACCGCTGGACGGTGCTCCGGTGTTGGATGCGTTGGAAACGTTATTTTTCCGCCAGTTAGAGTACTTTTCGGTCGTCGACAGCCAGTTGATCCTGCAAAACGACAATAACCCGGATCTGATGATCAACATTAAACAATTAGACTGGCTGAACAGCGGCAACCGCCACCAGGGTTACGGCGATTTATCTCTCGCCGGTGTTACGGCCAATACGGTGTCCTTTGTACTGGATTTGCACGGTGACAGCCTGGCGCAAGCCTTTGGCCAGTTGTATTTGCAAAGTGAAAAGCTCGATGTATTGCCCTGGTTTGGCAAATTATTACCGCCCAGTCGCAAGCTGGACCAGGCCAGCATTAATTTTGCCGCCTGGGGCCGGATAGATAACGGCCTGTTACAACGCATCCAGGTAGAGTTGGCCGATAACAGCCTGAGCTGGCAACATCAGGGCGAGCAGCATCGCCTGCAATTGGGTCAGGGGCAGTTGCTATGGCAGCCGGCTGAGAATGGCTGGTCAATGTATTCCGGCGATTTAACCCTCAGTGCGGCAGAGCAAAGCTGGCCCGGCTTGCAGTTTCAGTTGCACCGCCGCGATGCGCAGTGGCAAGCCGGTCTGAATCAGTTTTCCCTGGCAGCCTTGTCGCCACTGGCACAGTTGCTGGCCGAGGATATAGCGCCGTTACAACAGCTGATGCAGTATCAACCGGATGCTGCGCTGACACAGCTGCAATGGCACAGCAGCGCCGGACAATGGCAATTCAGCGGCGCTGTTAACAACCTGAATACCGTGGCGGTGGCCGATGTGCCGGGGCTACAGCAGGTCAACGGTGATTTTGTCGTCAGTGCGGAGCTGGCGCGGTTGCGACTGCACAGTGAAGCATCGCAGTTAAGCTGGGACAGGCTGTTTAATCAAGCCACCGACTATGACGAGCTGGCCGCAACCCTGTATTGGCAGGCGGGCACCGATGGCCGGCATTGGCGGTTAAGCGCACCGCAGTTGCAACTAAAGGCTGGTTTGATGCAGCTGGATGCCAGCCTGCAACTGGATGACAGTTTACAGATCCTGGCAAAATTGCAGCAGGTCGATGCCGGTCAGGCCGGACGGTTTTTCCCCACGCCTTATATGTTGGACAAAGTACGGTCTTATTTAGATCAGGCCATTGTCAGTGGCACCGTTAGCGAAGCGACGATGCTGTGGCATGGTAAACCGGCAGAATTTCCTTACCGTGAACACCAGGGCGTGTTTCAGGTGCGGGCGCAGTTAGACGACAGCCAGTTTGCGTTTGCGCCACAGTGGCCACAACTCACCGGTTTAAGCGCTGAATTGCTGTTTGATAATGCCAATATGCAAATCCATACTCAAGCCGGTGAGCTGGCCGGTATCGCCTTGCAACAGACGGTCAGTGCTGAAATTCCCGACTTATTTGCTGCCGACACCCTGGATATCCGCATCAAACAAACAGTAGAGGCATCGGCTTTAACGGCGCTGATGCTGCAATCACCGCTGGCGGATAACCTGGGCAAAACTCTGCAACACCTTGGCGCCAGCGGGCCGGTACAGGGCGATGTATTGCTGGCCGTGGGCCTGAAGCAACCTACTGTGCAGGCCAGCGGTACTGTGACCTTTAACGACACTGAGCTGGCACTGGCGGCGCCGGCGATGCAGCTGAGCCGGTTGCAGGGCCAGCTGAGATTTGATAATGAACAAATTCGTGCTGACAACCTCAGCCTGAGTTGGCGCGGCCTGCCGCTAACTGCGGCGCTGCAGGGAGAGAACAGTGCGCAGGGTTATCAGCTGGCGCTGCAGTTAAACGGCGCGCATCAGGCGCAGCAGCTGACACAGGCGCTGCATCAACCGTTGACAGAGCTGGTTAACGGCGACACCGACTGGCAATTAACCCTGGCGCTTAGCCTGCCGCAAAGCGGCTTTAGCTACAGCGCCGAGTTGCACACTGACTTACAGCAAACGGCATTGCTATTACCGGCACCTTATGCCAAAGCAGCGGCTGATAAACGCAAACTCAGCGTTAGCGCCCATGGTAATGAGCTGCGCTCATTGTTAGCGCTGCACTATAACGGCGAGTTACATTTTCATGCCGAGCTGGCGCACGAGCAGCAACGCTTAAACCGTGCCCACCTGATCTTGGGCCACAAAGACAGCGGCCTGAATCCCGATGGTTTTAACGTCAGTATTGATTTGGCGCAGGCCGAATTTTTGCCCTGGTTTGAACTGTTACAACAGCAATTGAGTGGCAACACTGACGCAGAGCAGCCGTTTTTCCCGACGCTAAGCCTGGTGCGCGGCAAAGTGGCGCGGTTGGATATGGCGCCCGGCATAGTGCTGAACAATACCGTATTTGAGTTAACCACCTTGCCGGACAGCTGGCAGTTACAGCTAAACGGTACCGAGATTGCCAGCCGCTGGTCGTTCAATAAAGACTGGCAGGGCAAAGGCATCAGCGCCGCGCTGGACTACCTGCATTTGCCGCTGAGTAACGCTGTGGTTGACGCGGATGCTTTGCCGCCGGCGGTGGCTGAATTGGTGCACGAGCCACAGCGTTGGCTGCTGCAATTGCCGCCAATACAGCTCACCTGCGGCGATTGTTCGTTGGGCAGTTATCGCTTTGGTAAGGTTAATGCCAAAGCACACAGCGATGGCAAGCAATGGCTGTTAAGTGACTTCAGTGCCGACTATAAACGCAGCCGCTTAACCGCCAACGGCGTGTGGCTGAACGATAACAGCAGCGCCGGTCACAGCAGTTTCAGCGGCCGGCTGCAAACCGCTAACCTGGGCGCTATGCTGGATGAGTTTCAGCTTACGTCGGCTATCTCCGGCAGCAGTGCCGAAATTGATTTCGCGCTGAACTGGCCGGGTGCGCCGCAGCAGTTTGCACCGGACGAGTTGGCTGGCCAGGTGAAGTTCAATTTAGGCGAGGGGGCACTAACAGAAGTCAGCGACCAGGGCTCGCGTTTATTCTCTATTTTCAGCCTGGACTCCCTGCTGCGCAAATTGCGGCTGGATTTTCGCGATGTGTTCGCCAAAGGCTTTTTCTATAACAGCATGAGCGGCAACCTGGCTATTGCGCAGGGCGTGGCACAAACCAGCGATGCGGCAATAGATGGCGTGCCGGGCAATTTACAAATACAGGGCTATGCCGACCTGGTCAGTAAAGAGCTGGATTACCAAATGGCGTTCTCGCCCAAGGTCACCTCCAGTTTACCGGTGATTATTGCCTGGATGGTTAACCCCGCCACCGGGCTGGCTGCGCTGGCGCTGGATGAAGTGTTTCAAAGTGCGGAAGTGATTTCGAAAATTAATTTTATCGTTACCGGCAGTTTCGATAAGCCGGTGGTGACCGAAGTAAACCGCCACAGTACCGAAGTGCCGGTACCGGTGCGGGTAGCTCAGCCGGAAGCCATTATTGAGCTGCCGGCGCCGGACCAACCGCAACCGGGCGGAAAACAACCCCATGGCTAACTGGCGGCTGTCTGCCATTCAACTTAACAGCGTACCGCAGCCGGAGCAAAATCTGGCGCAGGTGGCGCTGTATCTGCAGCAACTGAGTGCGGCCTATGGCAACGGCTTGCCGCATTTGGTGGCGTTACCGGAGTGTTTTGCCGTGTTTGGCGGCCGTGACGGCTTACAATTGCAGTATCAGGCCGCGTTGGGCCAGGGCATTATTCAGCAGGGCTGTGCTGCGTTAGCAAAACAGTTTGGTGTGTATTTACTGGCCGGCTCTTTGCCCACCACCAGCCCGGATCCGCAGCGCTTCAGCGCCAGCAGCATAGTGTTCGCACCCGATGGCAGCATAGTGGCCGATTATCAGAAAATGCATTTGTTTGACGTGCAAATCAGCGACAGTACCGGCAGTTATCGCGAGTCGGCCAGCACTTACCCCGGGCAAAAAATCAGTGTAGCTCACATCGACCAGTTAAAGCTTGGCCTGTCGATATGCTATGATGTGCGCTTTCCGGGCCTGATGCAGGCATTAGCGGCACAGGGCATGAATCTGCTGAGTGTACCCTCGGCTTTTACTAAGGTTACCGGTGCCGCACACTGGCATACGCTGCTAAGAGCGCGGGCGATAGAAAACCAGTGTTTTGTGCTGGCGCCGAACCAAACCGGGGTACACGCCAATGGCCGCGAAACTTATGGTCACAGCCTGATCATCGATCCCTGGGGCCGCGTATTAGCAGATGCCGGCACGGCACCCGGCTGGATCTCAGCCGAAATAGATTTATCCGACTGCGCGCAGCTTAAACAGAGCATGCCGCTGGCGCACCATAACCGATTTAACAGTGAGCCCAAACCATGACTGCACCAGAGCAGAACCTGATCACCGCCTCCGGGCTGACAGCCGATGATTTACAGCAAACGCTGGGATATTTATTTGATCATCAGCTGAATTTTGCCGATCTGTATTTTCAGTCCAGTGTGCATGAATCCTGGGTATTGGAAGACGGCCTGGTGAAAGACGGCTCCTTTAATATTGAACGCGGCGTCGGCGTACGTGCCGTTAGCGGTGAAAAAACCGGTTTCGCCTATGCCGATACCATCAGTGCTGCGGCGTTAAAACAAGCGGCCACGGCAGCGCGCGGCATCGCGGCGCAGGGCAGCAGTGGCAAAGTCAAAGCCTTCAGCAAAAGCGGCAACAGCGATATTTACCTGCCGTGCGAGCCGCTGCAAAGTTTAACCAATACCGACAAAGTGGCGTTGTTGCATCAGATTGAAGCTTATATCCGCACGCTGGATAACCGTGCCGAGCAGGTAATGGTAAGTTTAACCGGAGTGTATGAAGAGATTTTAGTCGCGGCAACCGATGGCACCTTTGCCAGCGATATCCGGCCGTTAGTACGGCTGAACTGCTCGGTGTTGCTGCAGCAGGGCGACCGGCGCGAGCGCGGCGGTGCCGGTGGCGGCGGGCGCACCGATTATTTATACTTCTCTGAGCCGGTTAACGGCGAGCCACGCTGGCAGCAATACGCGCGCGAAGCGGTGCGTCAGGCGCAGGTCAATTTAACCGCTATCGATGCACCGGCCGGTACTATGCCGGTGGTACTGGGCAGCGGCTGGCCGGGCGTACTGCTGCATGAAGCGGTAGGCCATGGTCTGGAAGGCGATTTCAACCGCAAGGGTTCATCTACTTTTGCCGGCCGTATTGGTGAGCAGGTAGCCTCTAAGCTGTGCACTATTGTTGATGACGGCACCTTAGCGCACCGGCGCGGTTCACTGAATATTGACGATGAAGGTGTGCGCGGCCAATACAATGTGTTAATCGAAAACGGCATTTTAAAAGGCTATATTCAGGATAAGCACAACGCCATGCTGATGAATGTCGACCCAACCGGTAACGGCCGGCGTGAGTCGTTCGCTCATTTGCCGATGCCGCGGATGACCAACACCTATATGTTGGCCGGGCAGCACGAGCCGGAAGAAATTATCGCCAGCGTGAAAAAAGGCATTTATGCGCCTAACTTTGGCGGTGGCCAGGTAGATATTACCTCGGGTAAATTTGTCTTCTCTGCCTCTGAGGCTTACTTAATTGAAAACGGTAAAATTACCACACCAATTAAAGGTGCTACCTTAATTGGCAGCGGCCCGGAAGCGATGCAACAGGTGTCGATGGTCGGTAACGATTTAGCCCTCGATGCCGGCGTGGGTGTGTGTGGTAAGCAGGGCCAGAGCGTACCGGTAGGTGTCGGCCAGCCGACACTGAAGCTGGACGCGATGACCGTAGGCGGCACGCAGTAACAGAATGAATTAAACTACTGATCGTGAGCAAACCGGCTGCCCACACCAACACGCCGTAAATACGTCCCTGTAGGCTCGATTCCGCCCATCCGGGGCTTCAACGGTTGGTTTAGGGCAGACCGGATAGCTCACTCAGTGCTTAACTAACAACATCAACAGGGATTAAAAGTAAAAAATGGCAGCATTTGGCACCGTATTTACTCCGGAGATGATCATCTCCCGTTTTAACAACAACAGCTGGAGCACGCCGGAAATTGTCGCCACCGACAGCATCAGCCTGCATCCGGGCGCGCATGTGCTGCATTACTCCAGCACCTGTTTTGAAGGCTTAAAGGCGTTTCGCCATGCCGATGGTGGTATTTATACCTTCCGCATGGAGAAAAACGTTGCCCGCTTAGCGCAAAGCAGCCAATTGCTGGCGCTGCCGGGCTTTGATAAAGCCATGTTAAGCAAGATGATTCTGGATATTGTCGGCCGCTATGCGGCAGACGTACCGGTGCCACCGGGCTCTATGTATATCCGGCCAACCCATATCGGCACTGAAGCCTCAATCGGCAAAGCTGCCGCGCCAAGCCTGGAGTCTATGCTGTATGTGTTACTGTCGCCGGTAGGCGACTATTTTGCCGGTGGTGCCAAACCACTGCGCTTACTGCTGGAAGACAACGCCCGCTGTGCGCCGCATATGGGCATGGTAAAAAGCGGCGGTAACTACGCCAGTGCGCTGCAGCCGATCATGAAAGCCCGCGCCAGCGTGCAGGCCGACCAGGTACTGTTTTGCCCCAATGGCGATGTGCAGGAAACCGGTGCAGCCAACTTTTTGCTGATCGACGGCAATGAAATTATCACCAAGGCGCTGGACAGCTCGTTCCTGCATGGCATTACGCGGGATTCTATTTTAACCCTGGCCCGCGATCGCGGTATGACCGTATCTGAGCGCGAGCTTACAGTAGACGAACTGCTGGAGCGCGCCGCTAAGCCGGGTACAGAAGCGGCATTGTCCGGCACTGCTGCTGTATTAACCCCGGTGGGTACCTTAATTCATGGCGGTAAGGAATATCAGGTAGGTTCCGGTGTTGCCGGCGCCACTACTAATGCCCTGCGCCAGGCACTGAATGATATTCAGTGGGGCAAGGCCGAAGATAAACACGGCTGGCTAACTAAGGTCTGCTAAGGCAGGCTACAACTCCGTTAGCGCAGCCACAGACATTTTCGCGTATAGCGAAGGCGGGTAAGAAATTCGTCGGGAACGAATTTCGTCAGCGTAGCTGGCCCGCCGGATGAGGGGCAGGATTGCCCCCGAATTTCGCTGTGGCGAGCACAACGGAGTTTGTAGCTGGCATCTGCGATAAACTATTCTTCAATAATCAAAGGTTTAATTAGCTGAAATAGCTCGCGGTAGGCTTTGGGCGGCTGTTGTTTTTCCTGCTCTTTCTTGGCATTGCGGATCAGCTGGCGCAGTTGCTGCACATCGGCCTCCGGGTAGGCGGCAATAAAGTCGGTCAGGCTGTCGTCTTTCGCCAACAGTTTATCGCGCCATTGTTCTACCTTATGAAACTGCCGTGTCGCCGCCTGGTTGGTATTACGCAGTACCGCTAAAGCTTGCTCAATCGGCTCTAAATCACGGGTGCGCATTAAGCGGCCGATAAACTGAATATGCCGGCGCAGCGCTTCGCGCTTATTGCTCAGCTTGTCGGCCAATTGCAGCGCGTCTTTTAATTCGTCATCCAGCGGCACCCGGGCGCGTGATGCGGCGCTTAACTCTACCAGCTCTTCGCCCAGTTTTTGCAGCTCGTGCATTTCACGCTTAACCTGAGACTTACTCTTACCTTCTTCTTCGTCCCAGGTATCGCCGTTAATAAAATCTGTCATGCTTGCTTCACTCTTAACAATAATGCGCTAAGTATACATGATAGTGATGCACAGCAGCAGCCAGCATAAGCAGACTATGATAAGCTTGTGGCAAATAATTTAGCTGAACAGACATTATGCAAGTAACCCAAAGCACTATTTGGCAGGAAATTGACGAAGTAAAACAAGCCGTAGCTGAAGTGCTGGCCCATGCAAAGCAATTGGGTGCCAGCAGCGCTGAAGCGTCGATGAGCCGCACCAAAGGCTTAAGCGTGGAAACCCGCCACGGCGAGGTGGAAACGGTAGAGTTTAATCAGGATGGTGGCCTGGGCATCAGTTTGTACTTTGGCCAGCGCAAAGGCTCGGCCTCTACTGCCGATTTAAGCCACGATGCGCTGCGCCGCACGGTAGAAGCGGCGGCCGATATTGCCCGCTATACCTCGGAAGACCCGCATACCGGTTTGGCCGAAGCGGCCTGGCTGGAAATGTCGCCACCGGATCTGGACTTGTTTTACCCCGACAGCATCGGCACCGACGAAGCCATCCGCTTATGTGCCGGCGCCGAAGAAGCCGCCTTTGCCACCGACAAACGTATTACCAATTCGGAAGGCGCGTCGTTCTCGTCGCATCAGGGCTTAAAGGTGTACGGCAACAGCCATGGCCAGTTAGTCGGCTACCCCAGCTCACGCCACAGCTTCAGTTGTGTGGTGATAGGCGAAGATGGCGATGATATGCAGCGCGACTACAGCTTTACCGTGGCACGGCGCTACAACCAGCTGCTGGACCCGAAACAAATTGGCCGCGAAGCCGCACTGGAAACCGTAGCCAGGCTTAATGCGCGTAAAATTGCCACGCAAAAAGTGCCGGTATTGTTTCGTGCCGACATCGCCAGCAGCCTGTTTGGCCATTTAGTCTCGGCTATAAGTGGCGGCAGTATTTACCGTAAATCCAGCTTTTTAATGGACAAGGTTGGCCAACAAATTATGGCGCCCGGCGTCAGCATTGTTGAGCAGCCGCATTTAAAGCAGGCGCTGGCCTCCAGCCCGTTTGACGGCGAAGGCGTAAAAACCCGTGATTTAGCCGTAATAGAGCAGGGCGTACTGACAACATACCTAACCACCAGTTACTCGGCGCGTAAGCTGGGTATGGCCAGTACCGGCCATGCCGGCGGCATTCATAACTGGCTGGTACAGCACGGCGATGAAGACTTACTGCAACTGTGCCGCAGCATGGGCAAAGGCCTGCTGGTCACCGAACTGATGGGCCAGGGCGTTAACACCGTAACCGGTGATTACTCGCGTGGCGCCGCCGGTTTTTGGGTAGAGCACGGCGAAATTCAGTTTCCGGTGTCTGAAGTGACCATTGCCGGTAATTTAAAAGATATGTTTATGAACATAGTGGCGGTAGGTAACGACGTTGATCGCCGTGGCGGCGTATTAACCGGCTCGATCTTGATAAACCAGATGCAGGTAGCCGGCAGTTAATTAAGCGGCAACCAAGAAAAAGCCCCGCTAAGTTAGCGGGGCTTTTTTATGCATAACCGGCAGGCGGCTAAGTGGTTATTAATCTACTTTGGTTTTCAGGCCGCGGCGGATTAACAGCGCATCTGTAGTAGGCTCCTGGCCACGGAAGGCTTTGTAAGACTCCATTGGCGGGCGTGAGTTACCTACAGACAAAATGTTTTTGCGGTAGTTCTGGCCGTTTTCCAGCTTCAACCCACCTTGCTGCTGTACAAAGGCAAAAGCATCGGCCGCCAGAATTTCACTCCACATATAGGCGTAGTAACCGGCAGAATAGCCGCCACCCATAGAGTGAGAGAAAAAGGTCGACTTATAACGCGGTGGTACCGCCGCTAAATCTACACCGTGCTTTTTCAGCGCTGCGGCTTCAAAGGCGTTAACATCCTGCAACGGCTCGTCGGCAGACAGTGAATGCCATTCCATATCCAGCAAGGCGGCAGACAAATACTCCAGCGTATCAAAGCCCTGGTTAAAGCTGCGTGAATTCATTACTTTTTGCAGCAGCTCAGAGGGAATGGCTTCGCCGGTTTTGTAGTGCTTGGCGTAGTTAGCGATCACTTCCGGGTGGGCGGCCCAGTCTTCCTCGAACGTAGACGGAAACTCAACAAAGTCGCGCGATACTGAGGTACCGGCCAATGTTGGATATTTTACGTCAGAGAACATGCCGTGTAAGCCATGGCCCAGTTCGTGGAACATAGTGGTTACGTGGTCATAGCTTACCAGCGTCGGCTCGCCTTCCGGGGCTTTAGGAATGTTCATTACGTTAACCACTACCGGTTTTTGTCCGGTTAAGTGCGATTGGCCAACAAAAGAGCTCATCCAGGCGCCGCCGCGCTTACCTTCACGGGCGAAGTAATCGGCGTAGAAAATGGCCAGGCTGGTGCCGTCGGCATCAAACAGCTCATAGGCATCTACATCCGGGTGGTAAGTGGGTAAATCCGGCCGTGGCTTAAAGGTAATGCCGTACAAGCGCTCAAAGGTAAAGAACACGCCGTCTTTTAATACGCGGTTAAACTCAAAGTATTGTTTAACTTCGTTTTCGTCCAGGTCAAACTTCGCCTGGCGCACAAACTCGGCATAGTATTCCCAGTCCCACGGTTGCAGCTCAAAATCACCGCCTTTCTCTTTAATCATCTGCTGAATGGCCGCGGCTTCCTGGTTAGTGTTAGCCACTACTGCCGGCACCATGCTGCCTAACATATCAAACACGGCTTGTGGAGTTTTCGCCATTTGCGCTTCCAGGCCATAGCTGGCCCAGTTGTCGTAGCCTAACAGTTTGGCGCGTTCAGCACGCAGCTGGGCCAAACGGGCTACCAGTGGGCGGTTGTCGGTTTCACCGCTTTGCGCGCGGTTGGCAGACACTTCCCATACACGCTTACGCAGCTCGCGGTTGCTCAGCTGAGCCAGCACCGGTTGGCGCGTGGTGTTGGTAATGCTTAACAGGTATTTGCCTTCATGGCCGGCTTCTTTAGCGGCATTGGCAGCGGCAGTAATTTGCGAGTCAGATAAACCGTCCAGTTCTTCTTTGGTCTCAACCACTACGGCGATGTTTTTCGTTTCGGCCAGCAGGTTCTGCGAGAACTGGTTGGTCAGTTTAGAGTGTTCTTCGTTCAGCGCCCGAATCGCGGTTTTTTGCTCTTCAGTCAGCTCGGCCCCGGCCCGCACAAAGCGCTCGTAATACACTTCTGCTAAGCGTACCGACTCGCTGTCCAGTTGCAGCTCGTTGCGCTGGTTGTACAGGCTTTTAATCCGCGCGAATAACTGCGGGTTTAAGTTAATGTTGTCTGAGTGTGCGGCCATTTTCGGTGCCAGTTCAGACTGAATTTTACGCCGCTCCGGGTTAGAGTTAGAGCCCGCCAGGTTATAGAAAATACGCGACGCACGGGTAAGCAGCTCGCCGCTTTTTTCCAGTGCGACTAAGGTGTTGTCGAAGCTGGCCGGCTCCGGGTTATTGGCAATGGCCAGTACTTCAACCATATGCTGCTTCATGCCTTCTTCAAAGGCCGGCAGGAAATGCTCGTCTTTTATTTCAGTGAAATTGGGCGCTTCGTATTGCAGCATGCTTTTAACGAATAACGGGTTAGTAGAAGTCACTTCGGTTACCGCGGCAGAGCCTGGTTGAGTATTAGTTTGAGCCGGAGCCGTATTATCAGAACAGGCGCTAAGCGCCAGTACGGCACCAACGGTGGTGGCAATCAGTGTTTTACGCATGGATATCTCCCTGGAAGATGTTAAAGCTTATTGTAATAGTTACGCTTGGGCGCATGGCCACCCGAGTATGCCAAAAAAATCTGACAAAGCCCCGCGTTTGCAGCCAGATGCCAACAAATTAAGATAAAAACCGGCTTAGGGCAACGTTTGTGGTTGCAGGGTGGCGATAAACGGCAGTTCAAAGTAAAAGCAGCTGCCTTGCTGCGGTGCCGGTTTATAGCCCATGCTGCCGTTCATCAGTGTGATCAGGCTGCGGCTGATGGCTAACCCCAGCCCGGTACCGCCATGTTCGCGGTTGTCGCTGTTGTCGGCGCGGCTAAAGCGACTGAATAAACCCGGCACAAACTGTGCAGCCACACCCTGGCCGCTATCCTGCACCGTTACCCGTACCCGGTTACCTGCCATGCTGATACTAACTTGTACCGGCTGGTCGGTCGGTGAAAACTTTACCGCGTTAGACAGCAAATGCATTAACACCTGGCTAAGCCGGTTTGGTTCGGCCTCAACGTTCACCTTAGCCAGATTGGTATCGCAGTGCAGGGTGATCACACGGTTGTTATTAAACAGCAGCATTTCGTCAATACATTGCTGCACCAGCGGCCGCAGGGCCACCAGGCTTAGCTCCAGCGTCATAGTGCCGCTGGTAATTTTTTCAATATCCAGTAAGTCACTCACCAACGCATTCAAGCGCTGACAATTGGTATGCGCCAGCTGCAGCATACGCTGTTGCGACGCCGTCAACTCACCTAAAGCGCCGGCCACCGCCAGGCCCAACGCCGCTGAAACTGAGGTAAGCGGCGTGCGCAGTTCATGGCTTACGGTAGAAATAAACTGCTGCTTTAACTGCTCGGTTTGCCGCCGCTCAGATAAATCGCTTAATACCAGTAGCTGGCGCGATTGCTGCAGCATCCGGATATGGCTGCGGTGCACTGCCATCGGAAAGGTACTGTTGTCACGCCGCCGGCCGGCGGTTTCGTATTCGGCGTTGCCGTTGGAGGTAGCGCTGTATACCTCGTCCAGCCGCTGCGGGTCGGCCAGCAATACCGACCAATGCAGCCCCGGCAGGGTGGAGGTGGCATAGCCAAACATCGGGTAGCACGACAGGTTTACCTGCTCAATAATGCCGTCCGGGTCGGTGGTAATAATGGCATCGGCCACGTTATCCATCATGCTGCGTAAATAGAGTTTGCTGCGCTGTTGCTCTGTTACGCTGTCGCGCAAATGCTGACGTGAAATTAACAGCCAGCCCAGCAAACACAGCAGCAATGCTGTTATGCCATAGGCGGCGATGCGTATTTGCTGCGCGCGATCCGGCAGTGGCGCCAAAGAGCGCACGGCCATTTGCCACAGCGCACCGCGCAAACTGATGCCCAACAACAGGCTGTCATCATAAAACAGCCGGTCGTCACCATAAAACGCTGTGCTGGCCCGGCCCTGTGCCGACAAGCTGCGAATAGCTACCTGCACTTCCTGCTCGGTGGTTTGCTTTTCCAGCAGGCGCCAAACCGAGTCGATATTAACTACGGTACTGATAATGCCCCAGTAACTGTCGGCATTCAGGTACACCGGCAGGCGGTAAATAAAGGCGGTGCCGCCCTGCACCAGTTCAATAGGGCCCACCAGCCGTGCTTCGCGCTGGGCAATAATGGCGGCAATGTCGGGCCATTGTTCTTGCAGGTCGGGGTAATACAGGCCAATGGCTTGCTCATTGCCGCTTAGCGGGTAGACATAGCGTAAGGTATTGCCGGGCGCGACACCGATATTGCGGATATGCCGCGCCTGATGCACCAGCTCCGGCAACAGCAAATGGATTTCAGCCGGCGAAATTTCGCCATTGTTGGCCTGCACGTAAGCGGTAAGGCCAATGGTAAGGTACAGCGGAATATTCAGCTCTGACTCTAACAAAGCCCGCAACTGGCCGGCGCTGGCTATTTCATGGCGTAACTGCTGGCTGCGTGCATGTTGCTGCTCGTGCTGCACTATGGTTTCAGTGGCGTACATCGCCAATAGCAGCAAGGTTAGCAGCAGTAGCCAGTGGCCAAAAGACAGCAAAAATTTTGTATTCATCGTAGCGGGGGAATGCCGGAAAGTTAGCCAGCCCTCACTCTAGCGCTAACGCTGCAACAATGTAAATACGGGCAGTGAAACTGAGTGCTGAAAAATCAGGCAGTAAGGCGATAGACACACAGAGCAAGGCTGTCTATAATGCGCAGCTTCTGCAGTATTGCAGATTGTGCACCCGTAGCTCAGCTGGATAGAGCGCTGCCCTCCGGAGGCAGAGGTCCCGCGTTCGAATCGCGGCGGGTGCACCATAAACGTCAAAACCGCCAATTCGGCGGTTTTTGCGTTTATAGCCCCCGTAGGAGGCGAACCGTTAGGTTCGACCAAATCGTCGGGAACGATTTGGAACAGCTCCGCTGGCCCGAAGGGCGAGGGCAGGATAGCCCGAGTAATCCTGGCGGGTGCACCACAAAACATCAAAACCACCTTTAGGGTGGTTTTTGTGTTTTTGGCACTCTGCCCGATGAGAACGGGCGTTCGACCAAATCGTCGGGAACGATTTGGAACAGCTCCGCTGGCCCGCAGGGCGAGGGCAGGATAGCCCGAGTAATCCTATCGGTTTCGCTATATAAATTAATCTCTTAGCTGAAAAGTGAGGCCTTTTTTATGCCTAAATTTTTTTGTGTAGCGCCTGTGTAGCAGTTCAGAATGCAATTTTTGATTTACCGCGAATAGCTGTATACACCTTTAATGTTTTGAGCAAGAAAAGAGCCATGTGATGTGGCGTCCATAAGCTCCCTCCAAACGTACTCTGGGACATCAAAGTATTGGTATACTGCTCCGGAATTAAACTCAACTTCTAAAATATTCGCATCTTGGTCATATCCTATTGAGCTAATATTTGTTGATGTTACTGGTTCCCTATTCATCATCTCTCTCCTTTTTTTTAGTTTTGGCGTCTTGTTGTCGCCAACAATTTATAAAATCTTTGAAATCGGATTCTTCATATTTGCGGGCCCAATTTTGGCTCACCTGAGGGTCTTGACTGTCAGGGAACTGCCCATCTTTAGGAAGGCGAAACTTAAATCTCATCGGAAGTTTTGCTGCCTCTCCGGTTACGATAGCTTCGCCTGTTCGAAGAACAGGCAAAGAATCTACAATACCGGCTAAGCCATCAGACATTGCTGCTTTAACTCGATTTCTGTCTGTTGTATTTGTAATTCGGAGGGAAAATATAGTGCCGCATTGAGAGAGTATTGTTTCATCTATTTCAGATGGTCTTTGACTTATTAGCATTGAACCTACACCAAATTTGCGACCTTCTTTGGCAATACGCCTGACCATTTTTTTAGCTAAACCAGAGTTTTCTGAAGACAAGTAGCGATGTGCCTCTTCCAAAACTAGTAAGACGGGAGTGCTTTTGAAGCCCTTTTCGAGACCTCTGCTCCAAATAGCCGCTTCGAACAGAATATCTAGTACTGAGCCAAGAAGCAGTTCTAAGCGAGCTGTTGGCATTCCCGACAAATCAAAAATCGTTATCGGCTTATTACTTCCTATCCACTCTGAAATTAGGTGATCAATATCTTTCTCAATAGAGTTTTTAAGGTCTGGACTCCAACCTCCGGGTTCTAAGAGAAATGAGTATTGATTGTCTAATAGCCTAGACTTCATTAAATCGAGGGGTTTGCTCCATGCTTTTGGGCCTCCTTTGTGGGGCGGGTTTGAAGCTGCACCAGGAGGTATAAATTTGGGTGCAATAAGTTTATCTGGGTCGCCTTTTTCGTTATCTTTATACGCGGGGTCTGCAGTTTTTTCTTTATCGTTCCAATTTACATTGTCTTCAAAAACCAAATCATACCAAATTTTCTTTAAGCGAAATGGAAGTGGAGTATTGGACGTGATTTTGTGCTCATCAAGTTGTAAATCTTGATTGTCTCTAGCATATATCCGCTTATCTTCAAGGATAAGCTCATTGAATTTATTTCGCAGCGGTTCATTCGAGCCGCATAAAAACTCTATTAAGCTGTCAGGAGAAACACACCAAAAAGGGATATGGAAGTTTTTTTCGTCAGCTGTTGGAGTGATAGAAAAGACTTCAGAAATATCTTTGAGAGCTGCTGCATATTCGCCATGTATGTCAAATAAAACTATTCTGGCTGAGGGCATTAATACATTGTCTTGGTGATTTGTTACGATGGAACGAAGTAAGCTAGCGACACTTGTCGACTTACCGGCACCAGTTGAACCAAGTATTGCAGAGTGTTTATTAACTAAGTCGTCTAAATCAATACTTACTTTTATACTGTCAGAGCTTGAAAGTCTTCCTACGGTAATCTGTCCGTGCGTGTCGTTACCGTATATTTTTTTTAAATCATTTTCAGTCACTAAATGAACTTCATCTGAGATGCTCGGGTATTGCCCTATACCTCGCTCGAAGTCTGAACCTATAACTTCGCCAACTAATTCAGCTTTTAGAATTCTTGTATCTAAATCCCCGTTTGATTGAGATTCAGATGTTTCTGATATAACACCATATAGATCATTATAGCCCTGAGGTATTCTTATGAAGCTTCCTACTTGTCCAACTCTATGAGTCCTGCCTTCGATTATAAGTAGCCCTGATTTTAGTTGTGGAGTTACTTCAATACTTACTGAAGCACCTGAAACTGAAGTCACTTTTCCTAAATATGTTGGTTCAAGCGTCATCTTTATTCCCTTCGTGCTCTTTTTCCGCAAGAGCCTCGGCTACAGCATTTACCAACTCAACAATTGCAACTGATTTTCCCCCTCTTGACCCCGCAAGGAATTTAGTGAATTTTAGAAAGTCACCGAGTAAAAAGCTTTCATTGTGCCAGTACTCGCCGCGAATGGCATGCCAGTTTTTACTTGGAGGTTCACCAAGCTTCCATGGTGCAGATACGCCATTAATAGTTGCTCCATTTTTACAGTAAACACTCATATTCGGCCTTCTTGACGCAATTTTAAGCGCTGGCGTTTCTTCGTCTAGATTTTTATATTGGAAAGCAATTAAAGCGGACGAGCCATTAGCCGCAAGGCATTCGTCCAATTTGTTTGTTATATGAGCATCTGCAAAAGAAAAGCCTGCAGTTAGCAATAAACTGTCAGGTTCTAACAAGAAATTCTTCAAACGTTCAAAAAGTGCTGAAAAAGGGGCGGCCTGAGTCTGATCATATTTAATATGTGAAGGGTAAACCATAGTTCCATCATCGCTGCCAGCCGAGCGAGTAATCTCGCCATTGCTATTCTTTGACCAATTTATAGAACCATGTAGTTTCCAAAGCCTAACCCATCTAGCAGGTAAGTTGTTTGTAGAAATGGTAGATGGGTCGAAAAACGCTATTCTTGAACCTGAAAAGCCATCAAAATAAGGAGTTCTTGTTCTCTCTAGCGCCTCTTCAAGCAGTAAGTCGTAATTGGTTGTGAAAACCTCGACCGCGTGTTCCCTGTTAATGCCATTTATCCATGAAATAAGATTTGAAAAGGGGTTCTCTCCATCAGGCAATTGCTTGCTTACGACATTTTTTATTTCGCTACATATTTTTTTTGATAAACCTTCAAATCCAGTGGCATCAAAACCATGAATTTTTGTGTTACCTATGACTTCGGAAAGAGATCTGATCCGACTTAAAATCAACTCGATATTATTGCTGCCGACATCGTTCTTAATGTTTGCGTAAACTGACTGCTCTGTCTTGTTAAGATTGGCTACAACAATTTCTGTTAGTCCTGCGATGTCTGGAATTAATGATTTCCAAGTACCATCAGTAGCAACATTGATGCTAACAGGAGCGCCTGCTCCGATTAGAATACCAATCTTCTTTTTACCACTAGTTAATATATGCTTTAAATCGTACATATATTGGTCTGGATTGTGGACAGTATCGACCATTGTTAATTCCCATTAATTAAGTTCTATCAAATCCGAATTTATTATTATTTAACTCAATGAGCTAGATCAGATTTGTACCTTCGCAGGACAATATAGTCTAATTGACCGCACCATATAACAGGCTTACCGGATGCTGCAAAATAGCAATTCCCTATAACCAAAACGTGGCATCCAGCAAGATTATCTAAAGAGCCTTCCACTTTGAAATATCGTCTAAACTCGTCTGCAATTTCAGGGTTTATTGATACGCTGAGCCCATCATTTCGGCTACCTGCGTTAAGCCATAGCTTACCATCAGTGGTATAGCCTGCATCACTAATGAAACCCCAAAAAATTCGGTTTTTATCTTTCAGGTTTTCATTAATGTTTTTGAAATTTACAAACAGGTCTTTGGCCGTTTCTGGCAAACCTTTTACTGGACTATTCGGGATTATTACTTTCGAATCGGAAAAGTAGAGTTTGTCAGAGCGAACAAGTTTATATAGCAGGCTTTTTAATGTCAGGTGCGCCGGAAAATCTTTTCCTCCACCATTTTCGATTTTGGTTGCTACACGATGCTGCCCTTGTGGATCTATATCTTTTTGATCTTGAGGCTTTACGTCAATTGAATAGTCTTTTTCTAAACCTAAATCCAGAATGATTCCGCTGTCGGGATTTGCGGCAGGAAATTCACTTCCGCCATCACCTTCACCAATTTGTTCGTAGGTTGTGGAATACTCGCACCCTTCCAGATGATGAGCACAAAAATGCGGAACTTTATTGCCATAGCTTGCCTTTCTAAACCAAGCATCACCCTCACAAGAAGGGCACTTTAGATTACGCCTTAGAGAGGTGTAAACAGCTTCGCCTAAATCAAAAAAGTCCTGAGCTACCCATTTTTTACCGTCAATGGTACAAAATGCTATATCCATATACTGCCTGCGTACTGAAAAGAGAAATGCGATACATAACATACGATGAAGTTAAAATGGGAACAACGCTGTTTTAATGATAAAGATTAGATAATTACCTAATGGGTAGGTGTTTGGAGTGAAGTCAAAAGTGCTGGAGAGCTATGTTACCTGCACAAACATCATGCAAATGGCATAGGTGGTAATGGTTTGAGCACATAAATGACTCTTCTTGTTTATGCCTGAAAAAGCGAAAAGCGCTATGGCTGATTTCCAGCCGCCACCGCTGCAGGCGGGGGGTTATGCCCAGCCAAGGTGGCAAATGCCTTTTAGCTTGGCTGTATTGACGAACGTCAGTGTCTGGTTTAAGTTTACAACCGAACTGGAAACACGCCCCAGAGGGGCTGAAAGTAGTATTAGCAGAAAGTACGAGCAGAGCTTGGAAATTTGGGACTGGCCTCCGTTACTACTCGATACACGCATAAGCGGTATAGTGCTTCTTAAATTATTAAGAGATTAACCACAGGTTATCTCTGTCGTTAGCGATGTGGCCATTAAACACGTAGCGGCATTAATTTTTGGATTTACTATGCCACTTAAAACCTCTGTTTTAGCTTCAGAACAACATCGTCATTACCAAAGCCATTCATTTGAACAATATGCAGCCAGCCTCTTTATGAATGACGGCTGGGAAGTGCTTGTGCCCGCTTTGGATCATGGGCGCAAAACCGATCTAGTCATTTCAGATGGTCAGGTATTCTATCGGGTTCAGATAAAGTCGCTTGAGACTACTGATGATTCCGTTCTGGTAAAGAACCAGTGGAAAAATACTGACACGAATATCGATTATGTCATCTATTTTTCGCAGAAGGGAAATTGGGGTTACATAATAAAGCCTTTCAGCTGTAATCAGATACGGTTAAATGCAGCCGGTGGACAGCGGTTTCACAAACATCAAAAGCACTTTTCACAGGCATTTGCCAAGATTTGATGTGGCTGTCTACTAACGTTAGCGCAGCTGTATGGTTTTGTAGATGGTATATTGCCGCGGCAACTTAATTGTTTGCAATAAAGGGAAACCTTATATAGCTTGGTTAGGCTTTGAGCAATCTCCCAAAGTTTTATAATTAAAATAATGATTTAAGGAATGAACATGAAAAAAGTTACCATGTTGCTTGCTGTTGCGGCGGTGCTGAGCATTTCCGTAAACGCACATAGTGGCAGAACGGACTCTAACGGTGGTCATAATTGCAGCCAAGCCTCTAAAGATAAAGGCTTATGCACCGGCTATCACTATCATAACGGCGTTGCTTACTATGATGCTGAGTTTAAGCACCCTGTAGCTGCTCACAAGCATGAAAGTAAAAAAGCAGCACCAAAAGTCACTTCTTAATTATGCAGCTGGCCTGTTTGGGCCAGTTTTTTTCTCACAGAACTAATGATATTTCTCAGACTGCCCAGAGCATAAGAGCGCTCGGCATTTGCTCTGTATTTATCGCGCCATGAAATCACTCCCTCTGCGGTACGGCGGTTTGATGGTTTGATCTGCCACCCACGCCGAATGCGCCAAACCGTTTACAGCATGGGTTAGAAAATTGCCTGCTCTCAGCGCTGGCATGCTAAGGTACAGCGATAAAACGCAGCCCTTTGATTAGTCTGGAGAACACCCGTGCTCAGGTCCCGTACACTTACCGCGTTATTCACGCATGCTTTGTTTAGCCTGGCCTTATTGGCTATTGCCCCTGCAATTTTAGCCGCCACGGCGACTGAGCAACTGCAACAAGTGATCGACGATCATTGGCAATACAGCCTGCAGGAAGACCCGGTTACCGCCGGCCGCATGGGGCTGGCCGGTTACAATGATCGCTTGCCGGGTGTCACGCCGGCAGATCGCGCCCGTCGTCTTGCCAGTGAACAACAGCTACTGCAGCATCTGGAGGCTATTGCGCCAGAGCAACTAACCGATGCCGACCGGGTTAATCATCAGTTACTCGGCTGGGTGCTGCGCAATTCGATTCAGGCGAATCAACTGTTTCTCGATCGTATACCGGCTAATACCTTTTACAGTTTCTGGAGCCTGGCGTTAGATGCCAGCAGTGGCCTCACTATGACCAAAGTGGCTGATTATCAAGACTATATCAGTCGCATCAAAGATTTTGGCCGCTACTTTGACGAAAACATCAATAATATGCGCACAGGTATTAAAGACGGCTTTGTGCTGCCAAAAATTGTCGTGCAGGGCATAGCACCCACGGTGCGGGCGCAGGTGTACAGCGACCCGCTGCAAAGCAGCTTATACGAGCCGTTTAAAAACCTGCCGGCGGCCTTTTCGCAAACCGAACAACAGCAGTTACAACGCGCGGCAAAACAGGCTATTGCACAGGTGGCGCTGCCGGCGTTTGCGCGTTTAGCGGATTTTCTTGAAGGTGATTATATGCAGGCCGCCACCGACAGCTTAGCGGCAGAGCAATTACCCAACGGCAAAGCCTACTACCGGCATACTATTAACACTTACGTTACCGCAGATCTGGACCCGGCTGATATCCACAACACCGGGCTGGCGGAAGTAAAACGCATCCGCGCTGAAATGGATGCCTTGATTAAACAAACCGGGTTTAGCGGCAGCTTTACCGGCTTCACCACTTTTTTACGCACTGATCCGCAGTTTTATGCCACGACGCCGCGCGAGTTATTAAAAGAAGCGTCGTACATTGCCAAGCGCATCGACTACCGCCTGCCGCAGTTTTTCGGCAAGCTGCCACGCCTGCCTTACGGCGTGGTGCCGGTGCCGGCCGAGATAGCGCCGAACTACACTACAGCATCTTATAACCCGGCGGCCATTGGCGGCAGCCGTGGCGGCGCCTATTGGCTTAACACCGACGCCTTGGATCAGCGCCCGCTGTATGAACTGGTCGCCTTAACCCTGCACGAATCGGTGCCGGGCCATCACTTACAAAGCGCTTTGTCACAAGAGCTGGAAAACGTGCCGCAGTTCCGGCGTAATTTGTATTTAAGCGCCTATGGCGAAGGTTGGGGTTTGTACGCCGAACGGTTGGGGGTAGAAATGGGTGTATACGAAAACGCTTATCAGCAATTTGGCCGCCTCAGCTATGAAATGTGGCGCGCCTGCCGCCTGGTGATCGACACCGGCATTCATTCTCAGGGCTGGAGCCGCCAGCAGGCGCTGGATTTTCTATCCGGCAACACCTCGTTATCAGCAGCCAATGTGCGGGCCGAGGTAGATCGCTATATCTCCTGGCCCGGCCAGGCGCTGTCGTACAAAATGGGTGAAATTACTATCCGGCAGTTACGCGCCAAAGCAGAGCAGGCATTGGGCAGCGCCTTCGACATCAGGGCTTTTCATGATGCGTTATTAGCCAACGGTGCGCTGCCACTGGAAATTCTGCAGGCGGAAATGGATCGCTTTATTGCCACCGCAGCCAAAAGCAGCAGTAGCCATAACTAAGATTAACTAAAAAGCCAAACACAACCGTAGCTGTCGGTTGGTTTAGCTTTCAGGGTTATGCCGCTATGGCGGCTTTTGGTTTTACACCTTACAGGTTTTAATCCCCAGCAAGCTGTACAGCGGGCAAAAGTTAAATAACCCGGTCAGCAGCGGCACTATGCCCAGCCAGCCCCATACTCCTATGGCGCCGGTTGCGGCCAGCGTCATTAATGTCATACCGGCCACAATGCGTATGCCTTTATCTATTCCACCTACGTTAGCTTGCATAACCCACCCTTTTAATTAGTAAATCCTTATTAAGAATAGTGTTGCCGGCGGCTGAGCGCTATAACTTAAACGCGACAAAACATGATCTGCGACAAAGTGGCGCATTTTATATATCAGAGAATATTAATATTCATTGGTTATAATGCCAAAGTTAGCTTACTTTTATAGCTTTACTCAGGAGTATTTATGGAACTTGACCCGCTATTGCTCTCGCGCCTTCAGTTTGCCTTTGTGGTGTGTTTTCATGCCATCTTTCCGGTATTTACTATTGGTTTGGCCAGTTTTATTGCTGTGCTTGAAGCGTTGTCTTTTAGAACCGGTAACCCGGTGTGGCAGAAATTATCTAAGTTTTGGATCCAGGTGTTTGCCGTAGTGTTCGGTATGGGCGTGGTATCCGGCATAGTTATGTCATTCCAGTTTGGTACTAACTGGAGTAACTTTTCTTATGCCACCGCCAACTTCCTCGGCCCGGTGCTTAGTTACGAGGTCATTACCGCTTTTTTCCTTGAAGCGGCCTTCCTTGGTGTGTTGTTGTTCGGTCGTGACAAAGTGCCGCAAGGTGTGCACTTGTTCGCTGCTATTATGGTGGCGCTGGGAACCTTTATTTCCTCATTCTGGATTTTATCCGCCAACTCGTTAATGCAAACCCCGGGTGGGTTAGAACTGCGTAACGGCATGTACCATGTGGTGTCCTGGAGCGAAGCGCTGTTTACCGCATCCTTTACTTACCGTTTTATTCATATGGCGTTGGCGTCGTTCCTTACCGCTGCGTTGGTGGTGGCTGGTGTAAGCGCATGGTTTATTTTGCAAAAGCGTGAATTTGACACTAACCGCAAAGCCTTATCTATTGCACTTTGGATGTTGCTGCTGTTGGCACCGCTGCAAGTGGTCATCGGCGATTTTCATGGTTTAAATACCTTAAAGCATCAACCAATGAAAGTAGCAGCGATGGAGGGTAACTGGCAAACCGCTAACGGTGTGCCGCTGTTATTGTTTGCTATTCCGGATCAACAGACGCAAAGCAACCATTTTGAAGTAAAAATTCCCAAGCTGGCCAGCTATGTATTAACCCACGATTGGAACGGCGAAGTACCGGGCTTAAATGAAGTGGCAGCGGAAATGCAGCCACCGGTGTTTATTGTGTTTTGGTCGTTCCGTATTATGGTGGCTATGGGGCTGTTAATGGTGCTGTTTGCCCTGTGGGGCCTGGTGTTGCGTTACAAGGCCAAATACCACCAAAGCCGCAGCTTTTTACAGGGTTTGCGTTTAATGAGTTTAAGCCCTTTTATTGCTGTACTGGCCGGTTGGATAGTTACTGAGTCCGGCCGCGCGCCCTGGCTTATTTACGGCCAGATGACCCACGCCGAAGGTTTAACGCCGTCGCTTACCGGCGCCATGGCACTGTTTACCCTGATTGGCTATATCGTGGTGTATGCGCTGGTATTTAGTGCCGGGGTTTACTATTTACTCAAGGTGTTCCGTGGTGGTGTAGAAAAAGCTAACCGGCCACACGAGCAAGAAGAAGTTGAACGCGCCAAGCGGCCATTTTCTGCCGCGCATGCCAGCCTGGAAGGAGACAACTAATGGAACAGCCATTTGATTTAACGCTGATTTGGGCCGGCATTATCGCCTTTGGTGTGATGATGTACGTACTAATGGATGGCTTCGACTTAGGCCAGGGCATATTGTTCCCGTTTGCGCCGGATGAGCATCACCGCGACGTGATGATGAACTCGGTAGCGCCGGTGTGGGACGGCAACGAAACCTGGTTAGTATTAGGCGGCGCCGGCTTGCTGGCGGCGTTCCCTCTGGTGTATGCGGTGTTTTTACCGGCGCTGTATATTGGCGTGTTTTTACTGCTGGCCGGGCTTATTTTCCGCGGTGTGGCGTTTGAGTTTCGCTTTAAAGCCAAAACCTCTAAGTACTTGTGGAACTGGGCTTTTGCCGGCGGCTCTACCGTGGCAGCGTTTGCGCAAGGCGCGGTAGTAGGCGCATATATTCAGGGCTTTAAAACAGAAAACTTCCGTTATGTTGGCGGCGCGCTGGACTGGCTAACGCCATTTACCGTGATCACCGGCCTTGGCCTGGTTGCCGGCTATGCCTTATTGGGTGCCACCTGGCTGATTATGAAATCCGAGGGCGAAGTACAGCAATGGGCTTACAAGCTGGCGCCGCGCTTATTGCTGATGGTACTGGTGGTGTTCGCCGTGATCAGCGTGTACACCCCCTTTGTCGACCCCTTTGTTAAACAGCGTTGGTTCAGCGGTTTCAGTGCCATCTGGCTATTGCCATTGTTGGCGTTGTATTGCGCTTATGTGGTGTTCAGTTCGTTGCGCAAACAGCACGAAGGCATGCCGTTTGTCGCTACTATGGGGCTGTTTTTGTTTACTTATTTAGGCCTGCTGGCCAGCAAATGGCCTTATATGGTGCCGCCAAACTACACCTTGTACGACGCTGCTTCAGCCTTTGAGTCACAGCTGTTCTTGTTACTTGGCTTCCTGTTCGTTATCCCGATAGTGCTAACCTATACCGCCTGGACCTACTGGGTATTTCGCGGCAAGGTAAAAGCCGGTGGCTACCATTAAAGCTTGTTGTTACACAGCATGCCCGACATGATTAGCGCGGCCGGTAACACGGCAAGTTTTAGCAGCGGCACTGAGCTGCTGCGCTTTGTCAGCTACCGGCAACGCGGCAAGTTGCGCCTGGCGGTGCTGTGTGGTGTGTTGGCCTGTCTGGGCTTAATTGGTCAGTGGTATCTGCTGTGCTATCTGTTGTATCAGGGGTTGCTGCTGGCATCTGATGCCACAGCAGCACCTGGCTTAGCGGCTAAAGCGCTGATCGCGCTGCTGCTGGTTATGTTGTTGCGCCTGGTCTTGTTACGTGCGCAGGAATTATTGGCCGGTGCGGCAGCCGTTGCCGGCCGTGAGGCGTTGCGTAAGGCATTGCTGCAAAGCTGGCAACACCGGGCTGTGCATCAGTTACAGCAGCAGTCACCGGCAGCGCTGGCCAGCCAGTGGCTGGAAGATGTCGAAGCCTTCGACGGTTATCTGGCGCGTTATTGGCCGCAGCAATATCTCACCGTGTTGGCTCCGCTGTTTATTTTGTTGGCAGTATGCAGTATGGACTGGCTGGCAGCTTTACTGCTGTTGGTTAGTGCCCCGCTTATCCCGCTGTTTATGGCACTGGTGGGGCTGGGGGCAGAGCAGCTGAACCAGCGCCATTTTCTGCTGCGCCAGCGCCTTGCCGGGCATTTTTTAGATCGTATCCGCCATCTTGCTACCATTCAGCGTTTACAGGCGGTAGCCGAAACCCACGCGGAAGTCGCCAATCGCAGCGATCAGTATCGGCGTGTGTTAATGCGCACGTTAAAAGTGGCGTTTTTATCTTCCGCGGTGCTGGAGTTTTTCGCCAGTGTCGCCATTGCCAGTGTGGCGCTGTATATCGGCTTTGGCCTGTTGGGCGCCATTAATTGGGGGCCGGCTCCTGCGCTTAGCTTATTGTCCGGCTTGTTTATTTTAATGCTGGCGCCGGAGTTTTTTCAGCCACTGCGCAGCTTTGCACAGTTTTATCATGACAGAGCCGCCGCGCTGGCTGCGGCTAACCAGTTAGCGCCTCAGCTAAGCGAAGCTGATTTTCATGCGCCGGCGCAGCCGATGCCTGCAGCCATAGTGCCTGAGGTGCAGCAGTTGCACATTAACAATTTAGCCGTAGGTTACACCCCGGCCCAACCGTTGCAAAGCCGGCTTAGTGCCAACCTGACCACCGGCCAGTGCCTGCTTATCAGCGGGGCTTCCGGCCGCGGTAAAACCACCATTTTACAGAGTTTGTGCGGTTTATTGCCGCCACTGGCCGGTAGTGTATTGTTGAATAACCAATCATTAGCACAGCACACCCTTGCTTACTTACCGCAGCAACCCTGGCTGATCAACGGCAGCTGGGCCGACAACCTGCGCTTGTTGGCACCGGCGGCCAGCGAAGCGCAAATGTTGGCGGTGTTAAGTCGGCTGGGTTTGGCAGAATTAGTTACAGAAACCGCTGCGGGCTTGTACCGGCAAATCAGTGAGCAGGGTCGCGGTTTATCCGGTGGTCAGCTGCAGCGGTTGGCGCTGGCGCGGGTATTGTTGGCGCCTACAGCCGTGGTACTGCTGGATGAGCCCACCGCAAGTTTAGATGGCCACAGCCGTGATCTGGTGCTCAGCGCACTGCAGCAGCTAAAGCCTCAGGTTATGCTTATTTTAGTCAGCCATGATCCGGCTTTACAGGTGCTGGCAGATCAGCATTGGCAGTTAGCTGAAACGCAGCTGGCGTCGGAAATTGTAGCAGGGCAGGTGGTAAATGGCTGACATAGAACATAAAAATGCACTGAGCTATTGGGCCCGGCAACTATTGTGGCACCAGCGCCGGCGCGTGCTGGCTGGTGCAGGGTTGGCTTTTGTTACAGCGGCCTTCGGCCTGGCGCTACTGGCATTGTCCGGTTGGTTTATCACCGCTACGGCCTTAGCCGGTATCAGTGTGGCAGCAGGCGCTATGTTGGCGTTGGATGTATATCTGCCCGGCAGTGGTATCCGCTTTTTTGCGCTGGGCCGCACAGTAAGCCGCTATCTTGAGCGGCTGTACAACCATGACTCGGTGCTGCGGCAACTGGCGCTGGTAAGGCAGCAATTGTTTCAGGGGTTGGCGGTGTTACCTGTCACAGCTGTTGAGCAACAAGCCAATGCTGACTGGCTAAGCCGGCTTACGGCCGAGCTGGAGAGTCTCGACAGCCTGTTGCTGCGCCTGTTGTTACCGCCGTTGTCGGCGCTGCTTAGTTTACTGCTGCTAAGCGCGGTGGTCAGCATTTGGAGCTGGCCCTCAGCGTTGCTGTTGCTGGGGTTAACGCTGGTGGGCTGCACTGTGGTATTCAGCCTGCTGATCCGCTGTCAGCAACCGCTTAGCCGCCAACTGGCGCTGCAGTTTAATCAGGCCAGAGCCGCGTTGATTAACCACTTACAAGGCCTGCCGGAGCTAAGAGCGGCCAGGTTGCAGGCGCATCAGCAACGCGCCCTGCTGCAATTAAGTACCAGCCTTGGCAACTTACAATTGCGCACTGCGCGCCAGCAAGCCAATGCGCAGTTAGCGGTAAACGCATTGCACAGTATACAGGTGGTGTTGGCGGCATTGCTGGCGCTGGCCGGTTTTAATGCCGGGCTGGTTACTGCGCCGGTAGCGGTATTACTGGTGTTAGCGGTATTTGCGCTGGGCGAGTTATTGCAGTTGCTGCCCGGCCAACTTAGCCATGTCGGCAAAACCCGCTACGCGGCAGAGCGTTTGTATCCGTTAGCGCAGGCCCAACAGCATGCGGTTGCGCCTTCGGCAATAACCACAGCAGCACCATGGCATAGCTTAAGCTTAACGGTGGCGCAGCACCCGTATCTGGCGGCAGGCCGGCAGGGGGCGCTGCAACTTAGTTTCAGTACGGCCCGGCCGTGGCTATTGGTTAGCGGCCGCTCCGGGGCGGGTAAATCTACTTTGGCCGGGTTGGTATTAGCAGAGCGACTGGCAGAAGCCGGGCAGTTAGGCGCGCAGTGCCACTACCTGCTGAATAATCAACCGTTAAGCGCAGAGGCCGCCGGCAGTATCGCGCAGCACAGCGTCTATCTTAGCCAACAAAACAGCGTTATAGCCGACACCCTGTACGCCAATCTTAGCCTTGGCCTGGCCAATATTACCGCGGCACAGCTATGGCAAGCATTAGATAGGGTAGAGCTGGCAGCATGGGCGCGCAACTTGCCGCAAGGTTTGGACACCTGGTTGGGTGACACAGGCCAGCAACTGTCCGGCGGCCAGGCCAGGCGTTTATGTTTAGCGCGGCTGTTATTGCGCCAGCCGCAACTGGTGGTATTGGACGAACCGTTTAACGGCCTGGATGCAGCAATGGCACAGCGCATTTGGCATAATCTTCAGCCCTGGTTGGCAGATAAATTTGTGCTGTTACTGCTGCACAAGGCGCCGGCGTTTTTAACCGCCGACGATTGGCGCCAACTGGCCTTATAGCAGCCAAAGCACAGGAGGAAAAATGACAGCAAATCTAATCAGTTATGCAGATAATCAGCGCTTAACCCTGCAGTGCGGCAGCCGCTTACCGGCGGCGCAATCGTTGCTGCAACTGGCGGGCAATGCACAACTGCTGGCGCAACTGGCAGCAGCGCCCACGGTGCAGCAATTGCTGAACGTGGCAGAACAAGCCTATCAGGCCGGTTATGAGCAAGATGCTTCTACCGAGTTTGAGCTGCAAGGCATTGCTATCGCCGGTATAGGCGATCCGCTGCTGCATAGGGAGCTGCTGGCGGAGTTTTTACCGCCTTTTAAAACCAGGCGCCATGGCGTGCCGGTAACCTTAGTCAGCTATGGCCTGGTGGCACCAAAGGAGGCGCCTGCATTGTGCCAACAGCTGCTTGAGCTGGAAGTAGAAAAGTTAGAAATTTACCTGCCGGCCACTAATCCGCCGGCCTATCAGCAAGCGGTTAAGCCAATACAATTGGGTTTTAGCGAAGTGTGCCAGTTTATTCACACTGCCGCTGAGGCGGGGTTACAGGTAACCTGCTTTGCTTATGCGCCGGTAACTCAGCAAAGCGAACTGCGCGCCCTGGCGTTGGATTTGGGCGCGCGCGGCTTTGTGGTTAAACAACCTTAGCAGTAAACTGTTGCGCTGCGGTTAACGCCTCGCGGCGGCCGGTTTTACTCGGGTGTCATATAAATGCTGCAGCGCTTCGGTTATGGTCATATCGGCGTTTTCACTCAGGTAACGCTCTACCTGTTTGTGCACAAAAATAACCGCTTGTTTATGCTGTTTGGCAAAGGCAGCGCATTGCTGTTTTAGCTGCTGGTTAAATTCTTTTTCTGCCACTTGCTGGTGAGTCGCCTGTATTGCCTGCTCAAAGCTGTTGCCGTTATCGGCAAAGGCTTCTTTTAGCGCGTTTTTCGGTATGCGGTAGGCTTTACTGGCAAAATCCAGCGCTTCGCGAAAGCTATCAAAGCTCTCGCCAAACACCTCGAAGTGCAACGGCGCGGTATCTTGTACCTGCTGGCTAATACCACCGGCTTCATAGTCAAAGCCAAAAAAGTTAAGCCGCTCTGTGGTTTCCGCGCCCAGTTTTAACCCCGCTTCAATACTGTGGCGCAGGCTAAAATCTAACGCCGCTAACTCATCCACCGTCCACATGTCGTAAATGCTCAGCGCCTTGGCATACTTTTTAGCCAGTTTGGTTTTGGCAAATTTGTGCCGCTCATCCAAAGTGCCGGCTTTGCAGGGTTTAACCAGCTCATGGCATTCATTGCAAACCGGAATTTTTAAAAACTCACTGGCCTCGCGTGTAGCAAGGTAAAACTCCAGATACTGCTGCGGTGGCGCATAGTCATGCGTAGCGGCAATGCAGCCGCAGTAAAAGCAGGTGTTAAAGTGGTTGCTACGGGTGGGTACAAGCAGGTGGTAGTGGGTGTCTGCAGTCATCGGGTATTCCGAAATAGGTTAGTATACCTGTGTTGCTTAAAGTTGCAGGGGTATTGATGTGAGGTTTTAAATGTCAAACTGCAGATACTTTCTCAGCGCTATAAAATTTGGTGTACCAGCAAGTTCACGTTCACGGGCGCATTCGTTTTAATATTATTTAACTGCCTGACTTGGTAGATATAAGTGAAGCTGGCATTGTCGGTGGGCTCAGGGATGGGGATGAATAGACTTCCTCAAAAATTCAGCACACACTTTCAAACGAGGCGCCATCCAAAAACAAAAAGTTTCGTCTTCTAAGCTCGGTCACAAGAAAACCAATGATTTCTCAATCCAGCTGCGGTGTACGGCCCATAACCACGTTCTTTTAACCACTTCAGACTAACGCTCTTTGTCTTAATGTCCTTAGCAGCTACGAGATAAAACTCCCACTTCGACATATCCATCCCGTTCCAAGCTTCATAACTCTTCTCCGTATGAAAACAGAAGCAGTAATAATCTGACTTCAATGAGCCAAATTCTTGCTTACTGTTATCAATCGTATCTCTTGCTACTAATCCACCAAACCTAATTTTATTGTAAGGCTGGATGATGACTTTCGATAAGTCTTTAAGGCTCCCATCGGGATTAAGTGCCTTCCAGGACTGCCAATATGCGCTGGCTTTAACTTCGATTCGAACACCGCTACTTGTTTCCAAATCACTATTTGCCCATAAATAGCGTCTGGGACTTTTTATGCCTAAAATTTTTGCCACCAACCACTCAGCAAAAATGCCTTTATTAACGTCGTCGCATAAGTCTGAATAAGCCCATGAGAGGAAATCCAGTAAATTACCGTCCAGTTTCAGGTCAGAATTTAGCAACTCATCATCAATGCTATTTATTATGCTCATTCAACCGCCTATGTGTTTGGAAGGTTTCTTAGTAAATTTTCCATTTCCCTGATTGGCCAAATAGCCCCCTTTACCCCTTTGATTGTGCATGGGCGGTCGGAGAGCATCAGCGATGTAGAGTAAGGAAGCAAATCAGTGATTTTTTGCTTTCGGTAGCTCAGGGTTATCTCTACATCACTCACCACTAGTCTCATCGTACCCTGGACCGAACGGCTGCACTCTGTATCCAGTTTCATCTCAGTATCGTGCAGATATAACGCGGCCTTTTCCACAAGCTCACTCGATAATCCGGCTTTTAATAGACTGTTTATGAAAACATCTTGAAACAGAATGGGTAAGCGGTTCAGATCACTTTTTGTCACGCAGGGTATAAATACCGCGTAACGGGTTGCATCGTTTATAAACACCAAGTTTTGTTTACGCTGAATGGTAACGATATTGGCATGCCAATTAAGCAAAGGATCAGCCTGGCTTGAGGCGCTTGTTTTACCTTCCTCAAAACGTGAAATACTCAGTTGTTCAAAAAGCTTTTTGGTGCAATGTAAATTCACTAACACTACCGCCTATTTGCATTAAATAATTTCCATATAAAATTCAGTAATTTGTAAAATTTAAAAAAATCCCGCCAACTACACTGCCGTAATCTAGTAAGCAAGATTGTATTTTTGGTTACGCCCAATTCCGGGCTTAACTGAGGAAAAAGCAATGAGTAAACAAGGTTCATCTCGCCCAGTATCAAACCAGCCTGGCAATGGTGGTAATTGGCCAAGCACTACAGGCAATCCATCTGGTAATGGTCGCGGCAATGCTGCTCCTGCACCTGCTAAGCGTTAGATAATGTCTGCGGGGGAGCTTTCCCCCGCTTCAGGGTTAGACTATGAAAAAATTTACCTCAAATAAAGACTTTAATGTGTATATTAAGCAACTTTGCAAAGCTGGCTGTACATTTATCCACGGAAAGAAGCATTCAAAGCTTTTAGCCCCTTCAGGTAAAAGCGTTGCAGTGCCAAGCTCACCGAGTGACAAGAGAGCCTTGGATAATTTTAAACGCGATATAAGACGTTACTGCGCCATGGAGGCTATATGAAGCAGGGATTCATTCTACCAACACCCGTTGAAATCATTCGAGAAGCGGCCGGCTGTTTTGGCATCCGAAATACTAAAGCAACAAAGTTTCTGGATGAAAAAGCTAAGGAAGCAGTTCTTCACCCTGCTCAAATCAGTGAGTTAATAAATAGCGTATTTTATGAAGGCTTAGCCAAAAGCGACTTAAACGGTTTTGCTGAATTTACCAGACAAGCAATATATAACATTATCAATACATACTGCCGCAAAATGGCGGGTTGCGGCTTTTTCATCGGATCGAGCCGTGGAAGAGCCCTTGTTACAATTAACCGGCACTTCTTCGCTATACAGCTAGAGCCGTTACTAAAAAAAGTGCTCGACCCGTATAGACGTTATCATGCGCCTTCGGCTCTCGATTTATTGAGTTCACATTCAGCCTTTGATCAGGTTTGGCAGTGGTGCAGCGACACGTTTTTGGACTGGAAAAAATTTGAAGAGGCAACTAAAGAAGACAAAGATAAAATCAGAAATTGGCGGTCAGGAAAGCATTTCCCTGATTACCAACGTCTGAACGCTATTATCCCTCAAGGAAGTCAATCTTATATATTGCCGTTGTTGCTGGTAGCCAGATTCATCGACGTACTCAAGAAAAAAAGTTGGGGCAAACGACTTATTAAAGGTGCCATCGACATACACGTTTCTGGCAGCTTCGATTTGCAAGCAAATATGAATAGACACCCAAATCGTTATTTTTCGGCATTTACTAGTTTTCGAAAAGAGCTATCAGCTTTAGAGAAAATTCTGGTCAAACGGTATAAAACATTAGATGACTTTGAATTTGCTGCGAAACAACTTCAAGTCTGTAAAAACATCCCAGCATCCCTAATTCCAAGTGGTGGCGAGGGATTGCTCAATTGGTTTGAAGCAAGATTTTTAGTTTTGTCAGGTCACTTAGCACCTGCAAAAGAACTCTATGAAAAAGCATTTGATGCTTTGCTATGCTGCGGCGGGGCGTACATTGAGCAAGTAGTAAATGAGAGCTTAGTGGTTACAAGTGCTGCAGAGAATCCCGATAACGTTTTTTTTAAAAAGCTTAAAACAGCTCAGGTACTGTACGGCTATGACATCCCCTCAGCTGCGGTCGAATCTGGGCAAAAACAATTACGCTTTAAAGACACTGTGGAAAAGTGGGAAGTTGATATGTGGCGAAAAGGGTTTGATCAGATGTTCATACCTCGCACTTTATTCCCTGGCGTCTCTTATCCATTCACAGATAAGTATGGACCATTGATGCTAGATCTCAACAGCGAGTTTAAGCCCGATTTGAGGTATTCAGACAAGAAAATCAACGTTGGCAGGACATGGCAGCGCAGAATGCCTCAGATCAATTACTTCATCATGGTGGATGATTTATCTTCAGTTAACCAACTTCTTCAGCAATGTGCTGACGTAAATGTCTGCTCTGAGGTTGGTGATACACCACTACTGCTGTCACTCCATAAACTCGATTTACTCGAAGTACCCTATATGTCTCTTGATAGGCGCTATTACGACGCGATAATCAAAACTCCGATGACTCCCGACACTGTTAATCAAAAGACGTTAAAGCAAAAGCACCTCGCACTTATTCAAGCTGTCAGAACGGGTAAGCTCGAAATAGTACGTAAGATTTTAGAGTTAGGTGCAGATGTTGGTAAACGGGGCTTAGCGGATAATCAAACAGCACTAAACGAGATCATTAAGCTGGTCGGCATTAAAAAGAATCCGGAGAGATTTAGGGAAATCATGTTGCAACACCCGATAACGCCAGAGCTCATCGACGTGGGTAGGAGGTTGTCAGCTGGAGATTTTGGCTTCAGCCTCTCTGACTTACAGGCACAATTATCCGAACATAGAAAAACGCAGTTCTACAAAGAAATATCAGAAATGATGGCCGATTTGATGATTGATCGAGTATGTAAACATACCAACATCGAAGAACTTAGAGACATTTCAAGACTGCTAATAAGACAAGGCTCAGATGTCAATGCAGAGCACAACAGCCCGGTCAAAGGGTACACTCCGTTAATGTTAGCCGCAGAGTTAGATGAGGGAGAACTATATTCGCTAATGCTTGAGTATGGTGGTAAACCACATAAAACCTTTATTGACCCAAACACTAAGACAGCTAACAATTCATGGCAGATTGCCACCTTTTGGCGCTCCCGCTCAATTTTGGCTTTGAGGCACTAAGGAACAGTTGTGTACGAAAAAGAACTAGAAGCGCTACTGCCACGCTGCTTTGAGATGTATGATTTTATGGCGGAGCACGTTGAGCAGTTACAGCATCTTGAAGCGGTGCCGGAGCTTAAATGGCGAATGGCCTTTCAGTCGGGTCTTTTGTCATTTGAACATGGACTATCGTCTCTTAAGTTAATTGCTGATGGCTTTACATCATCAGGCTTTGCGTTGATGCGGCCCCAATACGAAAGCCTGATACGCGGATTTTGGCTCATGTACGCTGATACTGAGGCTTGGTTTAATAAACTCGCAACAGCGGGCAACGTTGGTCCGAACGAGATAAAAAAGCTGGAAACACCCCTGATTGGAGATATGCTTAAAGCGCTTGATAATTCGGAAGCGCCAGCGCATATCCTCGGCCAGTTGAATGACTTTAGAGGCATTAACAATTCAGCGTTTAATAGCTTTACACACAGTGGTCTTACAGCACTTGTCAGCAATGGCGTAGGTTATGAACCCAAGGTTATCTATGATTCTCTTCGGAACTGCAACGCTGTTGCTGCTATAAATATGCAAATGCTATCTATTTTGACTGGTTACGAGGAAGCAATGGAGCCTATAAGAGAGATGCATCATCACTTCGTCGATTGCTTGCCAATTGTTCATGATTAAAAATTGAGATTGTCTGAGCTCAGTGTTTTCGGACATTAACCACTTCGCCATTATGCCTAATCACCATGATTTTAGCGCCTGGCTCCAACTTTTCAAAAATTGATGCGTAATACCGGGCGTTGAATTTTATGACTGGCAGTTTTAATACCTCACCATGCTCATCACAAAACTCTAGTAAAACATTCAGTCCATTATCATCAGCATGTACATCATGGCTTAGATAGCAGTCTTTCAGCTCATAACTAACATCTTGGGGTATGTTGATTTGCTGTCTGGGAGATAATCTTGGTGGTGGATCAGTTTTGGGTTTAGGTGCCACAGTCTTGGCTTTGTATATATTCTTAGGGTTATGCTGCCAACTCTGCGCTTCTGGATGGTTCCAAACTGTCTTGCCATTAAAGCCGAATATATCTTTTTCTACTTCCTCCAGCTTGAATAAAGTTAGCGTGTGGGTATTAAGTGAGATTTCTAAGGTGAACGCTTTACCTGTAACTATTTTTGTAGCTTTGGTATCGTCAATGCCATGAGTAACCTTAATTTCCACATTCAAAACCCAACCATTTGACGTGGTTAACCTTACGTCTGTGATCGTACCGGTATTTTCATCTCGGTACTCAAGTTCTGCGGCAGTAATCATAACAGAATCAGTGATTTCACCGCTCAATGTTTTCGGTATGACTTTACCAACTTCAACTCGGGGTATCTTAAACACTTTGTCTGTCCCAACAGCACTTTTGAGACATTGTTTCGCGAAGGCGTGTAAAGCAGACTCATTTGTTACACCACAATCGGATGAATCTTTGCAGTGTCTGAAATAATGTTGGCGGATTTCTCCGAGGCATGCCTCCAATGCAACACTGCAATTAGGACATACACAGTTACATGCTAGCCCTCGCTCAGTAACCGCTAGATCCTCAATTGACACAAATATGCCATTTCTCAGCGCGTACCTAAGTTCAGTAGCAACGTGTCTTGGCTCCTTGATTATCACTTAGTAACGTCTCTGATTAGATGATTGGTGTGATATCAAGTGCTCTCACTATCTTGCTCACGGAGGCTATACATGTGCAGATGATCATCAAGACACAAGTAAAACTCTTTTAAAAATTCTTGCATGCTCTGCGTTTCAGATTGCACCCAATCAAAAAACAGCTCGAAAAATGGTTCTCTAAACTCACTGTCATCAGGTGCACCAACGGCATCAAAAATTATATCTAAAATTGATTCTGAATATGGAATTGTAACGTCACAATCCATTGCTTCAGAAACTTTATCAGCAGCTTTTGCTTGCTCAGCAGCAATACAGAAAAGGTCAGATATTGTGTTGTCATCAACCGTTCTGACTGCGAAGGGAATTACGCGTTCAGCCATTAACACTCTCATTTTAATTTAACGAACAGAAATGTGAATCAGTGAGCAAGTTGCGTCGAGCTCGCCGCTAGAGAACTTTTTTCACTTTAACGTACATTAAAGTGCAGATTGATAACTGGATTAGCGACAAGGTGAATACCTTGGCATTAAAATAGTTAATTTCAAAATAGTTGTCACTACTTCAGTTAAAGTTAACACATATGCAGCAAAAGTGAGTTGTGGGAGATTTAAATCGGCAATGTCCGCTTTTGGAAACAAAAGTTTAGCCTTGCATCCTTCCAAACTAAGCACTATAACCAAATCATTATTCTGTGCCGAGCTTATTCCACTATACCTTTTAGCCTGGCAAAAGTTCGCATGGTTTCATCGGCCGCCAGAGGCGGATAATCGGGGTTTTTGGCGATCAGCAGATACTGCCCGTCGGCGATTTTTTTCACATCACGCAGCAGGTATTGGTTATCACCACTTTGATCCTGGCGTTCTATGGCAACGGTACAGTTTTGTAGTGAACCGGCGCTGGTTGGGCTGATCAGCTCCAGCAATAGTAGTTGGCCGTCTAATATCGGGGTTTTTCCACCGTTCATCGAGTTGCCGCTGGCGCGGGCTAAAAAGTGTTTAGCAGGGTTCAGGCTGCCAAAACCAGCCGGGGCGGGCCATTGTTCGGCCTCGCTGATATTGCCGGTTTTAAAATGACCACAGGCAATTTTAAGATTGGGAAAGTAGCACAGGCGCAAACTATCATCGGCAGTTGTTATTGCCGGCGCATCATTAGCGGCAACTGGCGCAATGCGCATTGTCTCGGGGTTAGTCTGGACAAGCTGAGCAGCGCCGGCAACGACAAATTCATCTTTGTTCAGCCATAGTTTGGCACCATTGGCCTGCGCAACGCCGTAGGCCCAGTCACTGACTGCCAGCGATTTCGCTGCATCGCAGAAAAAATAGGCCGCCAGTTCTGTACTCAGCACTGCTGCATGTTGCACCAGGTTTTGTTCCTGCCAGTTATCGCGATGTACCTGCGCCGCCAGATAATCACGCTTGCTGTTATTACAACTGCTGTGAGCGGCAACAAAGTTATGGCCCAGATCGGTAGAGTAGCGGGCGAATGGAATAAAGTGATCAACGTCGGCGCTGCTTTGGTCTTTTAACGGTTTATGGCAGTAAAAACATAGCCCACGCTGGATCTCGATAAGTACTGGTCGTGCTTTGTTTAGCGCATTTCTGTCTACACCAAACAAAAACTGCTGCAGCTGACTTTGTGAGCCCAACAATTGCTGATTGTCTTTAATACTCTGAATTTTTTGCAGCCAGGCATTTTTTGCCAGATACACCACCAGATCGTAAAAGCGGCGGAACGAATAGGCAATGCCGGGGTTCAGCTTGATAAACTTATTACTGTTGCTATGCGGATATAAAAAACATTCCGCCTGCTTGGACAAAATTTGCAGCCGCCATAACGGGCCGTCTTTCAATGTCGCCAGCGTTGCGCGATAAATAGCAGGCCAGTACTGGCTGAGTTTTAACTGGCGGATATTACGGATATTGTTTTGCTGACACTGATACAACACGCTGATAACTTTGGACTGCTTGCCTGAGTTTTGCTTGAGCAGCGCGGCATCACCATTGGCAGCGGGGGCAAAAGGTACCGCATGATGCCAGTACAGCAGGATCAACTTATCCACCAGTTGATCCAATGTAATCACCAGTTCACTGTCTGGTTGTTGCAGCGGATGCTCGACGCAGACATCGGCAATAGCGTGCAGCAGAGCAAACTTGTATGTTGCACTGAAGTCGCCTTCAGCCAACATACGCTGAATATAGGCAATAAAGTCCAGTTGCTCTTGCATGCCGGCCATAGCTAAACAGCGTCCTTCTTCAGCAGTGCATTAAACCACATTTCATCACTACGCTGTGGACGCTTATCCTGCGTCAACCAGGTTTTGCTGAGCGTCAGTCCGGCTATATCTGCGACTAATTTAGCCAGTTTTGGCTCGTTCATATCGGTAAAGTTGCGGCCGTCTTTACTACGCTCACCATCGCCATATTTAAAGGATGCATACAGCACTGCATTGGGTTTAAGCGCGCGTTGTAAACGGGAAAAAACATCAGGCAAGGCTTTGTCTGCGACATGAAGCAAGCTGGCGCAACACCAAATGCCATCAAAGGTTTCTTTTTTATCCAGTTGCTCAAAGCTATGCACTGCAACAGTTTGGTGTAAACGCTCACTGGCAATTTTCGCCATTGCGGCACTGGCATCAAAAGCACTGACGGTAAAACCTTGCTGCTTAAAATAACCGGCATCACGGCCACTGCCGCAACCGGCATCAAGAATATGGCCGCCGGGTTTTACCATAGGCAGAAACTCAGCATACAGTGCAGCTATGTCGACGTTAACTGTCTCCTCTGCATATTCCGCTGCATGCCGGTTGTAATAATCTATTGTTTCAAATGACATTTATCTGGCCGCGATTTCGCTACAAACGCCTTGATACTACCTGTGTTCTTTATTATTTCAAAGCGGTACATTTTTGTATTGCTGATGCAGGATCAGTGTATAAGTTAAGTGTTCGCAGAGTTTTCGCGTTTGGTTGTTCCAGAATGATCGATGCTATAACGGCCTTATTTAAGACCTTTTTTAGCCGGGTCGCAATTGATGCTGTACACAGGAAATAATGCTTCTTGCTATTTTGCTGCGGCTTATGTGTGCTTCCGCACATGTTGGCGTCTGCATATTGGTTATTATTTGTTCGTATTTGTGTTTGTCACATTGTATGATAGCAGCGTGTTTCATATTGCTGTGCCGGCCGGATTTGCCGGTTTGATACTAAAAAGTTGAGGGATCAATATGTTATCTCAAGCAGCTGGTCGGGTAGTTGGTGCTGCGGCACTGATGTTAGGCAGTTTCAGCAGCCATGCCGGGCTGATCGTAAACGGCGATTTTGAAGCCAATACCGTTAATGCAGGCAGCTGGAGCTGGATGTCCAGTAGCCAGATAGATGGTTGGCAAGGTAGTAACATGGAAATCTGGCACGACATGAACGGCGTGCAGGCTATGAGTGGTCAGTATTTTATTGAACTCAATGCCCATGGTGATAACCAGGGGGCCTGGTCTATTTTCCAAAGCTTTGCCACTGACATTGGCCAGCAGTATCAGTTTAGTTTTTACTATCGCGCCCGCAGTAATAATAATGAGCAGTTTGAGCTGTCGTTAGGCGATACCAGCTGGTTGTTTGATGACCATACGACGCAGGGTTGGGCGCACTACAACAACTATTTTATTGCCGAAACAAGCAATACCACTTTACGTTTTACTTCGTTAAATCAAGGCACTATGGGTAACCTGCTGGATGCGGTTCAGGTTAGTGCTGCACCCATTCAAGTTGCAGCTGAAGTGCCCGCGCCTGCCGGTATTGCTGCTTTTAGCCTGGGCCTGGCGGCATTAATGGCTGGCCGCCGGCGCCAGCGTAAGCTACAAGCCGGTTAGCTATAGCTGGTATTAATCTCTGTACTGACTTCTGTCATCAGCTTATGTATCGGACATTTGCCGGCGATGGTTGTCAGCTGGCTTTTTTGCTCGTCGGTTAGACTACCCAACAGTTTTAGCTGCACGTTTAACACATATACCCCCTGCGCTTCGCGGCTGTTGTCGCGCTCTATTACTACATCTATATAATCCAGCGGCAGTTGTTTACGTTTGGCGTACATCATTACCGTGATGGCTTTGCAGGCGGCCAGGGCGGCGTCGTAGTAGTCGTGCGGGTCGGGTGCGCTGTTATCGCCGCCTAAATCTTTGGCGACATCGGCAAACACTGTGTGCTGGTTAATACGAATGGTTTGGCGGTAAATGCCGCTGTCACTTTTACGCAGTTCAATACTCATATATCACCTGTGGTTGTAAAAACGGTATCCGGATCCTGACAGTCTATACTGCACTGATGGTTGTTGGTCAGCTTTTTTCTGCCGTTGGTCGCGGCCAGGCCGGTGCCTTATTGAATACATACAAGCTTGTATGTATATTGCCGTTCTTATTCTGCCTAAGCTGTGCACGGCTTGTTCGGGCAGTGTCTCACAGGAGTTTGTATGCGTGTAAATGTAAAACTGTTCACTGTTGCGCTGGCGGCATTGGTACTGGCGGCCTGCAGTGAGCCACAACAGGGCGCTGCGCAAGGAGCGGCCGCTGCGACAGAAGTAGAAGTAGTAACAGTTGCCACCACGGCGTTGGCATTAACCACTGAATTACCCGGCCGTACTACCGATTACCGCCAGGCGGAAATCCGGCCGCAGGTAAACGGTATTTTAAAGCAGCGCTTATTTACCGAAGGCCAGCTGGTAGAAGCCGGCCAGGTGCTGTACAAAATTGATGCCGCGCCGTATCAGGCGGCATTAGCCAATGCCAAAGCCAACCTGGCCAGCAGCAAGGCGGTGCAGCATAACGCTAAGTTAAAAGCCGAGCGTTTTAAGGGCTTGTTAGGCGGCAAGGCAGTAAGCCAGCAGGATTTTGACGATGCTCAGGCTACGTTAATGCAAGCCGATGCCGCGGTAGCCAGCAGTGCAGCAGCACTGCAAAGCGCACAAATAAACCTGGACTACACCGAGATTACCGCGCCGATTGCCGGCCAAATTGGCCGCTCGCTGGTAACTGAGGGCGCGCTGTTAACCGCCAACCAAACCCAGGTAATGGCGACTATTCGCCAGTTAGACCCGATTTATGTTGATTTAACCCAGTCCAGCTCTGAGCTGTTAAAGCTGAAAAAACAGATGCGCGGTGATACCAGCGGCAAGGTCAGCGTGGATTTGCTGCTGGATGATGGCAGCGAATATGGCCATAAAGGCAGCCTGCAGTTTTCTGAAGTTAATGTAGACCCGGGCACCGGTATGGTAACGCTGCGGGCGGTATTTCCGAATGAAACCGGCGACTTACTGCCGGGCATGTTTGTGCGGGCACGCTTGCACCATGGTACCGATGATAATGCACTGTTAGTGCCGCAGGCTGCGGTAAGCCGCACGCCAAAAGGCCAGGCCTCGGTAATGCTGGTGAACAGTGAAAATAAAGTGGAAGCCCGCGTAATTGAAACCGGCCGCTCGGTTGAGCAAAGCTGGCAGGTGCTGTCCGGCCTGCAAGCCGGTGACAAAGTAATAGTGGCAGGTTTGCAAAAAGTACGGCCGGGCGCTGCGGTGCGGGTAGTAGACGCACCGGCTGCCATCAGCCAGACTGCGACAGAATAACAGGGGTAGCAGATGGCGAATTTCTTTATAAACAGGCCCATTTTTGCCTGGGTAATCGCAATAGTGATTATGCTGGCCGGGTTGTTATCAATTAAACAACTGCCGATAGAGCAATACCCGCGTATTGCGCCGCCGGCAATCAGTATCAGCGCCTCTTACCGTGGTGCCTCGGCGCAAACGGCAGAAGATGCGGTAACCCAGGTAATAGAGCAGGCGATGAATGGCCTGGATAACCTGATGTATATGTCGGCCAACTCGGACTCGTCCGGTAACGTTAGCCTGACCCTGACCTTTGAAACCGGCACCGATGCCGATATTGCCCAGGTGCAGGTGCAAAACAAACTGCAGCAGGCGTTGCCGTTATTGCCGCAGGAAGTGCAGCAAAACGGCGTACGGGTAGCCAAATCCAGCGGCGGCTTCCTGATGGTAGTGGGCTTTATCTCCGAAGACGGCAGCCTGGCACGCGACGACATTGCCGATTTTGTTGTGGCCAATGTTAAAGATCCGCTCAGCCGCACCACAGGTGTGGGCAATGTGCAGGTGTTTGGCAGCCAGTATGCGATGCGGGTGTGGTTAGATGCCGACAAGCTGAACCAGTATCAACTGACCCCGGCTGATGTAACGTCGGCTATTCAGGTGCAGAATAATCAGGTAACCGCCGGCCAGTTAGGCGGAGCACCGGCCTTACCAGGCCAGCAGTTTAATGCCGCTATTTTGGCGCAAACCCGGCTGACGTCGGCAGAAGAATTTGGCCAGATTTTACTGAAAGTTAATGCCGACGGCGCTATGGTAAAGCTGTCTGATGTGGCACGGATAGAGCTGGGTGGTGAAGACTACTCGGTAATAGCGCGCTACAACGGCAAGATGGCCACCGGTTTAGCGATAGAGCTGGCCACCGGCGCCAATGCACTGGATACCGCCGCCGCGGTAAAAGCCAAGCTGGAAGAGCTTAAACCGTATTTCCCCGAAGGTTTAACCACGGTGATCCCGTATGACACCACGCCCTTTGTGGAGGTGTCGATAAGCTCGGTAGTACAAACCCTGATAGAAGCCATTATTCTGGTGTTTCTGGTGATGTATCTGTTTTTACAGAACTTCCGCGCTACGCTTATTCCTACGCTGGCGGTGCCGGTAGTATTGCTGGGTACCTTTGGCATTATGTCGCTGTTTGGCTTTACCATTAATACCCTAACCATGTTTGGCATGGTACTGGCGATTGGCTTGCTGGTAGATGACGCCATAGTGGTAGTAGAAAACGTGGAACGGGTTATGTCGGAAGAAGGCCTGGGCCCGGTAGAAGCCACGCGTAAATCGATGGGCCAGATCACCGGCGCGCTGGTGGGTATTGGTTTGGTGCTGTCGGCGGTATTTGTGCCTATGGCGTTCTTTGGTGGCGCCACCGGTGCCATTTACCAACAGTTCTCTATTACCATTGTTACTGCCATGGCGTTGTCGGTGCTGGTGGCACTTATTTTTACCCCGGCGCTGTGCGCCACTTTGCTTAAACCGATTAACGGCGACCACCATGCTAAGGGCGGCTTTTTCGGCTGGTTTAACCGCGGCTTTGACAGCACCAACCGCAATTATCAGCGCGGTGTGGCCGGCATGCTTGCCAGGCCAAAGCGCTCGATGCTGGTGTATGGCGCTATAGTGCTGGTAATGGCAGTGATGTTTATGCGCTTACCTACCTCGTTTTTACCGGAAGAAGATCAGGGCGTGTTTTTATCTATGGTGCAGCTGCCCACCGGTGCCAGCCAGGAGCGTACTGAAGCGGTATTAGATAAAGTGTCGGCCCACTATCTTAGCGAAGATGCGGTGCAGTCGGTGTTTACCGTATCCGGTTTTAGCTTTGCCGGCCGTGGCCAGAATATGGGCCTGGCCTTTGTGCGGCTGGCTAACTGGGATGATCGCGGCGATGCCGACAGCGTGCAGGCCGTGATTGGCCGCGCCTGGGGCTTTTTCGCTACGGTAAAAGAAGCGCAGATATTTGCCTTTAACCTGCCGCCGATAGCCGAGCTGGGCCGGGCTACCGGCTTCTCGTTGTTTTTACAAGACCGCGGCGGAGTAGGCCACGAAGCGCTGCTTAATGCCCGCAACCAATTACTGGGTATGGCGGCACAGCAAAAAAATCTGGTAGGTGTGCGGCCGAACGGCATGGAAGATGCGCCGCAACTGCAGATAGCAGTAGATCAGCTTAAAGCGCGGGCGCTGGGCGTGGCATTGGGCGATATTAACCAAACCTTATCTATTGGCTGGGGCTCTACTTACGTTAACGACTTTGTCGAGCGCGGCCGCGTGAAGAAGGTGTATGTGCAGGCTGAGCCACAGTTTCGCATGACACCGGAAGATATCAACCGTTGGCATGTGCGTAACAGCAGCGGCGAGATGGTCAGTTTTGCCTCTTTTGCCAGCAGCGACTGGGTATATGGCCCGCAGCGGCTGGAGCGCTATAACGGCGTATCGGCAATGGAGATTCAGGGCGAGCCGGCGCCCGGCACCAGCTCAGGCGATGCCATGGCGACGATGGAGCAGTTAATCAGCCAGTTACCGACCGGTATCGGCTTTGAGTGGACGGCTACCTCTTACCAGGAAAAGTTATCCGGCTCTCAGGCACCGGCGTTATATGCACTGTCAATCTTAGTAGTGTTCTTGTGTTTAGCGGCGTTGTATGAAAGCTGGAGCGTGCCGTTTGCGGTAATCCTGGTGGTGCCGCTGGGCATTATCGGCGCCTTAATTGCCGCCTATATGCGCGGTTTGGGTAACGATGTCTACTTCCAGGTGGGGCTGTTAACCACTATGGGCTTAGCGTCGAAAAACGCCATCTTAATTGTCGAGTTTGCCCGCGAGCTGCAACAGCAGGGTAAAGAGCTGACCGCTGCGATACTCGAAGCAGTACGCCTGCGCTTGCGGCCGATTATTATGACATCTATGGCATTTTCGCTTGGCGTACTGCCACTGGTGATCAGCAGCGGTGCCGGCTCGGCCAGCCGCAATGCTATTGGTACCGGAGTACTGGGCGGCATGATCTCCGCCACGGTATTAGCAGTGTTTTTAGTGCCGGTGTTTTATCTGGTGATAATGCGCTTTTTTGGTGAAAAGACAGCGGCGAAACCGCAGGCAGAGCAATAACAGGCTATTGAAAAATTACGGGCAGCTACGCTGCCCGACAGTTTGTACCTTACCGGCATTTCAGTCCCACGCTGACTTGCCGGTTTTTTTATACCCGCAGGCTTAGCGCCGGCTGGTTACTCTGCAAAGCGCAGTGCACGCCAGCAAGCTCAATAACAACCAATGTAAGCTGCCGCCTGAACTCTGCTCAGGCTTAGCGGCTACTGAGATTTGCACCGTATGGTTGCTAACTGCTCCGGTAGAGTCGCTGATGTTAACGCTTAAGCTAAACTCGCCGGCGCTGCTCAGGGTACCGGTAAGCAAGCCGGTGCTGGACAAGGTTAACCCGGCTTGGGTTGAGGCCAGGGCAAATTGCAATGCCTGGCCTTCAGGGTCGGTAAAATGCTGTGCCAGTTCGAACTGGATAGCATCGCCTGCTGTGGTGCTGAATACCGGTAGTGTGGCTTTGGCCACCGGCGCCATGTTCAAACTGAAGTTAAAGCTGGCGCGCGATACCAGGCCGGCAGGGTCGGCGGCTAATACGTCAAAGCTACCGGGTGCACTTTGCTGTTCATTAACGGTTAGTTGCCCGTCATCGCTTATGCTTACGCCAGGTACTGCGTTTTGCAGGCTGAATGACAGTGTCGCATCTTCTTCGTCACGCACCACAGTGCTCAGCGTCAGCTGATAAGGTTGGCCTTGATTCAACAAAAGTTGCAGCTGTGCAGCATCGCTGACATAAGGCGCACTGTTATGTGCAAAGCGTATTAAGCGGCGGTTCTGCGCATCATAGATACCAAGATTACCGGCCAACGGCAGCAGCATGATACTGCTCAGCTGGTAGTCGTCATACAGCTGTTGGCTGCTGATATCCAGACTGTCAGACCAGATACCGCTGTTGCTGTCTTGCTCAATAAGGTGCAGCCCATGCCCGTCGTATGATGCGGCAAAGCGTTCACCCACACGAACTGCGCGGGCGAAATCGGTTTGCAGATACTGGTTTGACAGCAGTGTCAGCTCACCGCTTGGCGCTACGCGGTAGCTTTGCAGATAGTTGCCGTTGCTTAATGTCAACAGATCGTTATGCAGGTAGTAGCTGTCCGGTGCAGGTAAAGAGAAGCCGTGATACTGCCGGTTTTGCTGTAAGTTAGCATCCACAATAGTAAAGTGGCTGATAATTTGCTCTTGCGAATTTACGGTATAAATATTGTTTTCTATCGCCAACAGCAGCTGGATGCGAGCAATACCTGATACGCCTGATACACCGTCGGCCACAGTATTAACTAAGCTGAACTGATTATTTTGCCCCAGCCGGAACAGATTAAGGGTGTTATTGCGGGAAATCAGCAGATCAGTGCCGACGCTGGCCAGATTGCGGGAATTGGTGTACAGCGAAGAACCGTTGTAGTCCGTCAGGATGCCGCTGCTCAGCCATTGCAACTGATCAGTTTGGCTGTTCAGTTGCAGCACTGAATATCGGTGACTCTGGAAGATAGCGAACAGACCATCTGCCAGCTTGCGGCTGATTATTGTTGATTGGTGATCGTCGTAGCCGAGTAATTCTGACGCAGTAGCAAGCTGCACCAGTTCAGGTATACCTTGTTGATTAAGTTTATACAGCCTGAACAGTTGATTATGACGCTGCAGCAGGTAATCGTTGTCCAATGGTATAACACCGTTGGACTGATCAAACGCCAGCACCACATCTTGCTCACCTGGCAGCAGGCGGGTTTGCACCGCTAAGGTGTCAGTATCTAACTGTAATAAGCCGGTATCAGTTAACAGCGTTATTGCGTTTCTACTTACTGAAACATTGTTTATATTATTGATTTCATTGTTAAAGTCAGCGATGGCTAGTTGTTGCAGGTCGCTACTGTTATGCAAGCGAAGCTGGTTGTAGTTTCTCAGCAACAAAGTAGTATCATCGACAAAATACAGTTGGTCGAAATAGCTGCTGAATAAGTTATTACCACTGTTCTCCTCGCTCAGTTGCATACTGGCAAGGTCGAGGTTCAACACATAACTGACGTTGTTGCCACCGTAAACAATGCGGTTACCGCTTGGGTTGACGGCCATATAACTGACAGATTGATAGCTGGTACTATTGTGAGTCATATTATGCCCGTCGGCATACTGCCACTGGCCATTATCCAACTTATACACCACCAGGTTTTCGTTGGCATTTTGCCAGCTTGATTTGCTCACCAACAGCAGGTTATTTGCCAGGGCAATATTTTCTGCATACTCAGCCAGCTGCAAAGTGCTGAGCAACGTCAGCTTGCCGTTGTTCGGGGCTACGATATAAGTCGTAATGTTATAGCCGCTGTTCAGCACTACAAGGCCGCTATTTGAAATGACTATGCGGCCATAACCGGTATTTACACTGCTTAATGCTGTTAGATCAGGTTGGTACTGTTGATCCAGCGGGATAAGGGTTACCACACCATTAGTGAGCATTAGCACCCAGCTGTCTGTTGCGGAAACTTCCAGCTGTTCCACAGAGGTTTGTGTATCCAGGCCAAGTTCAGCATGACTTACTTCGCGTACCAACTGATATTGACCATCTTTCGTTGCGTAGATAGCAATGCCCTGATAACTGGCTACCGCAGTAACCTTGTCGCCGCGCGCTACATTATGGGCATAGGCCAAAATGCCTTCATCAAGTTGAGCTGCAGTTTGAAAACTGATTGGCTCACTCAGATACTCTTTTGACGGCAGATAAGAGCTGCTGTCATAAAGTGGCGTTACAAGTTGCTCTGCCTGTACAGATGATACTGCCAGAAATACACCAGCCAGAAACGTTTTACGCATCAATGTAAGTTCCTAATGGGGGTAATTGTATTCGGAAAGTCAGGGAAATATATTGTTACCGCTGCGGGTAACAGGAAGACAATCCATTGTATGTTGAGTTATATGATTAAAAAGCGGGCGAATCTTAGCAATCTGATAAAACTAAGTAAATAGAAACAGTGCTTACCCGGCGCATAAAGGCGTCAGGCTTTCATCAGGCCCTGCAGCATGGTATTAATCAAGGCGGCCGCGTGTTGTTGCAGGTCGCACTGCTGTGGCCGTAATAAGAAGGTGCTGATAATACCGCCAACATACATATGCATAGCGTTTGCCGCTAACCTTGGCGACACACCGTCACGTAAGGTACCGGCCGCGGCGGCACGTTCAAAGGCGCGCTGCATCACAGCTACCGTTTGTTCGTCTAATTCATCTTGTTTGGTTACGGCGGGGTTTAGCTCGTCGATATATTCACAGCGGTGAAACACTATAGTCAGCACGCGTTGTTTTTGTTCACTGGCGGCAATCAGTTGCAGGCCATTGGTAAATAACTGCTGCAACTGCGCAAATGGCTCTGCGCTGGTGTCGTTATCTATTTCAGTTAACATAGTTTGAAACGGCAAGCGCACCCGCTCCAGCATGGCATTGAATAAATCCGCTTTATTTTGAAAATGCCAGTAAATGGCACCGCGGGTAACATTGGCCGCCACAGCAATTTTTTCCAACGTCGTGCGCGACACACCATGCTGAAAAAACAACACCTCTGCCGCATCTAAAATAGCTGCCCGGGTGCTCTCGGCTTCGGCTTTAGTACGTCTAACCATCTTGCTGTCTCTTAACCATGTTATCTGCTTAATACGGCAGCAATTTTAACATAACTTAACAGCTTCGGCCTAACCTAATCTGGCCGTTGCTAACGGCCGGTTCAGCGTGCAAAAGCTACCTGATTACGGCCGGCTTTTTTCGCGCTATACAGCGCTTCGTCGGCGCGTTTCAGCAGGGCCGTGGTGCTTTCGCCGCTTTGGCGGATGGCACAGCCCAGGCTAATGGTAATGTGCACGGTTTTGCTGCCGGCGTCTTTACCGCGTTGTTGCTTGCCTTCGCTGCTGTCTTTTGGCCGCGTTTGCTGGCGGATCACCAGCGGATAGCCCGCTACTGCGGCGCGTACCTGCTCCAGCTTTTCTGCCAGGGTGTCTTTGTTGTTGTGGCTAAACACCAGGGTAAATTCTTCGCCGCCGTAGCGATAGGCTTTTACGCCGCGCTCGCTGCCCAGCACTGCGCCCAGCAGCTTTAATACCTGGTCGCCGACATCGTGGCCCCAGGTGTCGTTAAACTTTTTAAAGTGATCCACATCCAGCATCACCACGGCACTGCGCCGGCCCAGCCGGCTTAAGTGGCTTAACAAAGCGCGGCGTTGCGGCAATTGGGTTAGCTCGTCGATGTAAGCCAGTTGCAGCATTTGGCTGGCTAAGCTGAATAACAAAGCAAAGCAGGCGGCCAGGGTCATCCAGCCGGACATATGCGATTGTTGTATCGTCAGGTAAAACAGCATAATGGCCAACCAGGCGGCAAACTGGCCCCAACGCTGGCTGCCGGCAGAGTAAAAGTTCAGCAGGCCAAGCCAGCAGGCGGCGACCACCGCCATCCACCATAACTGGCCCCAGCTAAACAGCAATGTTGGGCTTACCGGTTGTAAAAATGCCGCCGGTAAGCCGGAGCTGGCTAAAAAGCCGGCCAATGGCAGCAGCAGTATGGCCACCGGTGCCAGCAGGGTAAGCAGCAGTAACATAATGCCGCGTGCGGTAGGCAGCTGGGGTTTATTTTGCAGTTGCAGTAACAGCATTATCGCCGTAAACGCCAACGGCAGCACCACGGCAATGGCAGCAGTGTCGGCGTTGCTCAGCGATTGTTGCAGTGCGCTTTGTACCACCCAATAGTGGCTGGTTAATAAGCTGAGGGTGTACAGCCAGTTCCATTGCCGCATCAGGCTGGCGAGCAAGCCGGTAAGGCATAACATGGCGTAAATAAGTAGCGGAAAAGCCGCGCTGAACGTGAGCATCAGTTCAGGCAGCATCCATTGCAGTAACATCAGCAGCAATAGCGGCAATAAAACAAAAAGATGCACCTGAACCTCAATAGCGGGAAGGGTTTAGCCGGCAGCGCCTGTTGCAGGGGCGACATTTAACGCCTTTACATCACGGTTGTTGCCAACAGCGGCAGCCTTATCCTTTAGCCGCAGTTCTTTTTGGCTGTCGGCCGCATGAATTTCGCCGATAAAGCGGCCGCCTTGCTCAATGCTGAGATTATCGCTGTAAATGGTGCCACTGACCAGACCGGATTGCAGGATCTCGACACGGTCGGCATAAAACTCACCTTCAGCGCGGCCTTTAATAATAATATGGTCGGCGTAAATTTTGCCCTTTACCCGGCCCGGTTGGCTTACGGTAACCGAATGGCTGCAGCGGATTTGCCCCAGCAGCTGGCCATCAATTTGCATATGACAATCGAGGATCAGCTCGCCTTCGAGCTCACAACCCTGGGAAATTAAGGTAGCATTTTTCGGACTGGCTTTTACGCCGTCTGTTTTGGCAGAGAACATAGCTTTTGGCTTCCTGTAATAAACCGCGCGCTGCAGTTACAGCGGCATGGCGGGGTAGCTGGTACGGCTGTGCATCCCGGTAAGTTTTTGCATTAACTGGCGCTGTGATGCCAGCAGTTTACCGCTTTTTTCATTCTGGGCATGGCAGAGCCGTGCTTTTAGTGTCAGCTCTTGCAACAACTGGCGTGTACCTTGTTGCACACTGGCCGGCAGCCGTCTAACTAAGCTGTGCATGCCGTCGCGGTTGTGCTGCAGACCAAACTGCTGCAACAGTTGGTCACGTTCAGCATGGTTTAGCTCCAGCGCCGCCATCAGTTGCAGGGTGTGTTGATTCAGCTGCTCCAGCTGTTCAGTACTGCGCCGGCTCATCAGCTCGTATTGCTGATCAAGCAACTGACTCAGCTGGTCCAGCCGCTGCACGTCCTGTTGCAGGCTGCTGATAAATTGCTTCAGCAGCTGCGCACTCATCGTTTATGCATTTCCAGCATGGCACTGACAATGGCGTCGTCATCCAGTTTCAGCTCGCCGTTGGCAATGGCCAGTTTTAACTGCTGCACTTTGGCCATATCGACACTATCGTGCTCAGACAAGGACTTATAGCTTTCGGCCATGGCGTGGCTAAAAGCACTGACCTGGCTTACCGGCGCATCGCTGTTAGCGCTAACCACGGTGGGCGTGGTTTGCGCAGTGGGTTGTTGCTCGTTCTGCAGCCGGTTAACCGGGTTTACCTGCAGGGTGTTTTTGGGTTCAATTTGCATGGCTGTAGTTCCGCTAACTTACTCTTATTGATCTAAAGCGGCAGTAACGCCCGCCGACTTAAATTTATTTATGCCCGGTTTCAACTAAATCTTCCGCTATGACAATGGCGTCAATCACCTTGCCGGAGCTGAGGTTCTGCACACTGATTTTTTCACCCAATTGGCCATTGCTCAGCGCCAGCCCTTTGGTGCTGACAGCAAAGCCGTCACCGCTGAATTGCAGCGTTACCTGCGCGCCTTTTTGCACCAACCAGGCCGCTTGCAGCAAATGCCGGCTTACCGGGCTGCCGGCATCAATGCGGCGCTTTACCGTCATACCAAACAGCGCGCTGCTGTCAAACTCCAGGCCATGGCGCAGGCTGGCAATATCCAGGCTTTTCGTGGTCAGCATAGTGTCGTTCAGCACTTCATCGCGCTCCAGCGTGCGGCTGGCTACCACCAGTTCCAGCCACAAGGCGACTTTGGCAGTGGCGCGGCTTTGCCAGCGCTGCGGGCTGTCGCAACTCAGGGTGTAACTTACGCGGCCCAACGGCGGCTCTTGCTGTTGCCGTCTGGAGATTTGCACATTATCGCAGTGGTTATCTGCCAGGCCACCCGGCAGCATCAGCTGAATATCCTGCTGCTGCGCGCGCACGCCCAACTGCTGCAGATACTGCGCTAACTCTTGCTCAATATGCTGCTGCAATTGTTGCTCAATGCCGGCGGCGGCAACCGTGCCGGTGCTGAACCAGGCTAACAGCGGAAGCAGCAGCAGGGCCGGGAAAGTGCCGCGCTTCCGCTGCGGAAGTGTTGCTTCCGCTTTATGGCGGAAAAACAGGCTGTTTATATTGTAAATCATTAATAAATATCGCTTTTTAATTGTGGCACAGAGCTTGTAATAGCAACCGTAGCTAATGACAACCTGTGTTATGAGGTCATCCGGAATATGTTTGATAAAGCGCTCGGTGTACACCCTTTTTCGTTGCAGCTGCGGCTGGACAGAGCAGAAATTATTGCAGGCAATCTGGCCAATGTCGATACGCCGGGCTTTAAGGCACGTGACATCGACTATAAGCAAGTGATGCAGGATGTGGCCTACGGTGTTGAGCAGGGCAAGGCGCGGCCCTATGCGGCGGCCGAAAGCGGCCATCAGTTAATGTACCGCACGCCGTACCAACCGGCGGCTGATGGCAATACCGCCGAGCTGAATATAGAGCAGGCCAACTTTGCTGCCAACAGCATGGATTTTCAAACCAGCCTGACCTTTATGAACATGAAAGTAAGTGGCTTACATAAAGCCATTAAAGGAGAGTAAGGATGTCATTTAACAGTATTTACGACGTCAGCGGCAGCGCGATGCGCGCACAAGTGATGCGGCTGGATACCATAGCGTCGAATCTGGCCAATGCCAACACTGCTGCGCCAACCGAAGCCACCGCTTATCGCGCCTTAAAGCCGGTGTTTGCTGCCTTATATAAGCAAACCGCCGAGCAACAAAGTTTATCGGCAGAAGTACAGATGCTGGGGGTTACGTCGTCCGACAAGCCGGTTGAGCAGCGTTTTGAGCCAAATAACCCGCTGGCTAACCAAGATGGTTATGTTTTTTATTCCAACGTTAATGTGCTCGAAGAGATGGCTGACATGATGTCCGCGTCGCGCAGTTACCAAACGTCGGTAGAAGTTATGGGCCGGGTATCCAGCATGCAGCAAAGTGTGCTGCGGCTTGGCCAGTAAAGGAGTTAGAGCGTGAGTGCAATCAGCGGCCTGGGTGCCGGTACTAATACAAGCAACGACAACGCAGTAGCCAAAAACGGTGCCACCGGCGCTGAAGGCTTATCTACCATGTTTTTAGACTTGCTGGTGGCGCAAATCAGCCACCAAAACCCGCTGGATCCGATGGACGGCACCCAGTATGTCAGCCAGTTGGCCGAGTTTGCCAACGTAGAAAGCCTGCAAAGTCTGCGCATTGATTCCGGCAAAAATCTTGAACTGCAAGCCAGCCAGCAAGCACTGCAAGCCACGGCATTAATTGGCCAACAGGTAGATGTGGCCGCCGACACTATTTTGCTGGAGCAAGCGGCAGAAGTGAAAGGCGCGGTAAACCTGGGTGTGGAAGCGCAAAGCGTAACCGTGCGTTTATATAACGCCCAAGGCCAGTTGATGCAGCAGCAAGAGCTGCCGTTTACCGGTATCGGTACTTTACGCTTTGCCTTTGAGCAGCAGGATGCCGGCGGTTATTACGTGCAGGCCGACGCCAATATAAACGGCAAGCCACAGCCGTTAACCACCTTGCTTAGCGGTGAAGTAGAGCGGGTGTCGGTGGGCAGCAATAAAGACGACATTATTTTGCAAGTCAACGGCCTGGGTAACCACGCTCTGTTAGATACCAATCAGCTGGCCTTTGGCGGCAACAGTTAAGGAATCAGTCTTATGTCTATGTTTAATATCGGTTTAAGTGGGTTAAAAACCACGCAGAAAGCCCTGGAAGTTACCAGCCATAACATTGCTAACTCCTCTACCGCCGGTTTTAAAAGCGGCAGTGCAGAATTTGCCTCTGTGTATAACGGTGGCCAGCGCGGCGGCGTTGACGTTAGCGACATTAAAGAGAACTTTACCCGTGAAGGCGGTGTGGTAAACACCGGCTCAGCGCTGGATTTAGCCATTACCGGCAAAGGCTTTTTTGTCGTGTCGGAAAACGGCCGTATGGCTTACACCCAGGCCGGCCGCTTTGATCTGGATAAAGATCAAAACATTATCAACGCCAGCGGTAACCGCCTGCAGGGCTACGGCATTGATGCTGATGGCAACCTGGTACCGGGTATTTTAACCGATCTGAAAATTGAAGCCGCCAATATTCCGGCCGAAGCCTCTACTGAGGTAGCATTTTCACTGAACTTAAGCTCGGCCAGCGATGTGCTGCCGGCGGCCGCGTTCGACCCTGCAGTGGGCAACAGTTATAACTATTCACAGTCGAGCGAAATATTCGACTCGCTGGGTAACAGCCATACCTTAACCCAGTATTTTGTCCATACCGGTCCCAATACCTGGGATACACACTATTTTGTTGACGGCGCAGACTTAGCCACACCATCAACCCTGACCTTTGACGGCAGCGGCGAGCTGATAGCCCCTGCCGCACCGGCCACTGTTGCACTGGCTTATAACCCCACCACAGGCGCAGATCCAATGAACTTTGGCGTTAACCTGACTAACAGTACTCAGTTTGGCAGCGGTTTTAATATTTACGAAAACGATGCTGACGGCTTTACCGCCGGTGAGTTTGCCGGGGTGGCAGTAGCCGAAACCGGTGAAGTGTTTGCCACCTTTACCAACGGTGAAACCAAGTTACAGGGCCAGGTAGTACTGGCCAACTTTGCCAACGTGAATGGCCTGGAAACCGGTAATAAAACCGTGTGGTATGCCACTAATGAATCCGGTGCCGCCTTATATGGTACGCCCGATGCCGGCAGTTTTGGCGCGCTGTTATCCGGTGCCTATGCCGGCTCGAACGTCGATATCAGTGAACAGTTGGTGGATTTAATGGCGTTTCAGCAAAACTACCAGGCCAATGCCAAAACCATCAGTAGTGCTGATGAAATGATGCAAATTCTGTTTAGCGCCACCTAAGGTAACGCATTATGGAACGCTTAATTTATACCGCTGTATCCGGCGCTGAGTTAAATCAAACCGCGCTGCGGGTAAGTGCTAACAACCTGGCCAACGTTAATACGCCGGGCTTTAAAGCCGATATTGAGCAGGCGCAGGCGATGATGATTGCCGGTGACGGCTTTCGCACCCGCTATCAGGCGCAGTTAATGCCGGTGTTTACCAGCCTGAGCGAAGGCCCGGTGCAACAAACCGGCCGTGACCTGGACATAGTGCTGAGCGAAGGCGGTTTTTTAGCCGTGGCCGACGCCGATGGCAATGAAGCCTATACCCGCGCCGGTAACCTGCATGTCGACGCTGACGGCCGCTTAATGCTGAACGGCTATGCCGTGCAGGGTGAGCAAGGCGACATCGTGTTGCCGGAATTCGGTGATATCGATATTGGCGCCGACGGCACTATTAACCTGCTGCCGGTAGGCGGCGGCGTAATAGAGCAGGAAGGCCGGCTGAAACTGGTCAGCGTCGGTGATGACACCTTAACCAAAGGCCTCGACGGTTTACTGCGGCCACAGCAGCAGGAACAACTGGCGGCGGATCTGAACATTACGCTGCGTACCGGGGCGCTGGAAGGCTCTAACGTCAATGCGGTGGAAGAAATGGTCAGCACCATGACGATAAGCCGTCAGTTTGAAATGAATATCCGCATGATGAAAACCGCCGACGAGCTGGCAACAGCCGGTAATAAATTAATTAGCGGCAACAGCTAACAGGAGCAGCACAATGAATTCAGCCTTATGGGTCAGCAAAACCGGGTTAGCCGCGCAAGATATGCGCATGACCACTATCTCCAACAACCTCGCCAACGTAAGTACCGCCGGTTTTAAGAGAGACCGCGTGGTATTTGAAGATTTGTTCTATCAGGTGCAGCGCCAGCCCGGCGCCCAGGCCGATGAGCTGAACCAGGTACCCTCAGGTATTCAGGTGGGTACCGGGGTGCGGATAAACGGTACGCAGAAAATCTTTACCGAAGGTAACTATGAAACCAGCGCTAATCCGCTGGATATCGCCATTACCGGTCAGGGCTTCTTCCAGATTGAAAACCCGGACGGCGAAATTCTGTACAGCCGTAACGGCCAGTTTCAGCCTAATGCCGAGTCGTTAATGGTGAATGCCAATGGCTTACCGCTGTTGCAGAATATTGCTATCCCGGAAAACGCCATGAGCGTGACCATTGGCCGCGACGGTATTGTTACGGCGGTGGTGGAAGGCGAGCAGGTAGAACTGGGGCAGATTTTAACGGTGAACTTTGTTAATCCGGCCGGGTTAGAAGCGCTGGGCGGTAACTTATTCCGCGCCACGGCGGCTTCCGGCGAAGCGATAGAGGGCATACCGGGTGAGGATGCGCTGGGGGCCTTGCAACAAGGTGCTATTGAAGGCTCCAACGTCAGCGTAGTGGATGAAATGGTCAGCATGATAGCGGTGCAACGTGCCTACGAAATGAACGCCAAAGTGGTGTCGGCAGCCGATGAAATGCTGCGCTTTATTAATCAGAGCCTGTAAGCCAATGAAAAGCCTTTACTTACTGTTGTGTACGCTGTTGAGTATTGTCGTGCTGAGCGGTTGCGCCAGCCAGCCGGAGCCGGTACATCAGGCAGACTGGGAGCAGGTGGTGGCAGAGCGCAGCACCGAAGAGGCCTTGCCATCACAACAGCAAGGCAGCCTGTACAACGACCGCTATATGTTCACCTTGTACGAAGATAAGCGTGCTTATCGCGTCGGCGACATTCTTACTGTAGAGCTGAACGAGCGCACCCAGTCGAGCAAAAGTGCCGACAGCAGTATCGACAAAAATACCGGCATTAATGTTGGTGTGCCGCTGGTGGGTAACTTAAATGTGGCGGAACTGGCGATGGAGCTGAACTCGCGCTCACAGTTTGACGGCGAAAGTGCCGCCAGCCAGCAGAACTTTTTACGCGGCTCTATTACCGTGCGGGTAACCGATGTACTGGCTAACGGTGCTCTGGCTATTCGCGGCGAAAAGTGGATTAAGTTAAACCAGGGCGACGAATATATCCGCCTGCAGGGCTTGGTGCGGCCGGAAGATATCGATGTGACCAACCGCGTATCGTCACAGCGCATTGCCGATGCGCGGATCAGCTACTCCGGCAAAGGCGATTTAGCCAATGCCAGCCAGCCCGGTTGGTTTACGCGGTTATTTAACCGCTTCCTGAACCCGTTTTAACGCAGCTGAGGTGTTATGAAAGCTTTTATAAGTGCGCTGGTGTTATTGTTGCCGCTGGCGCTGCAGGCCAGGCCGCTACTGGATTTAGTTGATATTCAGGGCGTGCGCGACAACCAACTGGTGGGTTATGGCCTGGTAGTGGGTTTGCCCGGTTCCGGCGATAAGGCGCAAATTAAATTTGCCGCCCAGTCGCTGAACAATATGCTGAAGCAGTTTGGTGTGCAGCTGGATGAAAACAGCCTGCCAAAATCAAAAAACGTTGCCGCCGTTGCCGTTACCGCCACCTTACCGGCTAACGCCAGCCCGGGTCAGGTGCTGGATGTGACTATTATGTCGCTGGGCGATGCCAAAAGCCTGCATGGCGGCAGCTTAATGCTGACCCCGCTGCGTGGCGTAGACGGTAAAGTGTACGCGCTGGCCCAGGGCAACCTGGTGGTGGGTGGCTTAAATGCCAGCGGCCAGAATGGTTCTTCCGTTACCGTTAACGTGCCAACCGCCGGTATTATTCCGTCCGGCGCTATTGTGGAGCGCGCCATACCACAGTTTCATCAGCCACACGAAGTGGTACTGAACTTAAAACAACCGAATTATCAAACCGCACGCAATGTAGTTACTGCTGTGAATGCGGTATTTGGCCCCGATGTGGCCCGCGCCGAGCATAAAGGCAAGTTGGTGCTGAGCGCGCCGCAGGATGCCAACAGCCGCATTACTTTTATGTCGCTGTTACAGGATATAGAAGTGACAGAAGGCAGCCAGCGGCCGCGGGTAGTGTTTAACAGCCGCACCGGCACTGTGGTGATGAACGACATAGTGCGGGTAAAACGTGCCGCGGTAAGTCACGGCAGCTTAACCATTACCATTACCGAGCAGCAGGGCGTAAGCCAGCCGTTACCCTTTTCTAACGGCACTACTACGCCGCTGCAAAACAGCGGTGTCGATGTGCAGGAGCGCACGGCCAATATGATGTTGTGGCCGGAAGGCAGCTCGCTGGATGCCATAGTACAGGCGATTAATGCGTTGGGGGCAACCCCGGCAGAACTGATGTCAATCCTGATTGCGCTGGATAACGCCGGTGCACTGGATGCTGATTTACTGGTGATCTGAATGACTATTACCTCATTGTCCGGCCACTTTTCAACCAACCAGGCTTTATCCGGCGCAGGGCTGGCTATAGACCCGCGCGCCGCCGGCAATATCGCGGCAAATCAGGCACCGGCAGAGCGGTTAAGCAAAGCAGCTGAACAGTTTGAAGCGATATTTTTGCAACTGGTATTAAAAAACATGCACGCCGGTACCGAGGCGATGGCCGGTGAAAACGGCATGTTCAGCAGCAAAGAGGCGGGCACCTTTCGCGATATGCACGACGCTCAACTGGCGCAATCCTTAGCGGCCAATCAGCAACTGGGTCTGGCCGAAGCCATAGTGCGCCAGTTAGGTGATGGCCTGGCGCAAACGGAAAATAAATTCAAGCAGCTGGCCGACGCCGTCGCTTTACCCGATAAGGGGGCGCTGACGCCAGCGGTGCCGGAATACAACAACAGCGCGTTTAACCAGCCATTGTGGCCGGTTGAAAACGGTGGGAAATCCAGCTTATGAGTATGCTTTTAAACGGTGTGTCGGGGCTTAATGCTGCCAACAATGCGCTGAATGTGGTAGGCCAGAACGTAGCTAATGCTGCGGTAAAAGGTTACAGCCGCCAGACGGTGTACCTGGAAACTGCCGGCGGCAGTTTAAACGGCGTTAAAGTAACCAAGGTAGATCGCATCGTTAATGACTTTTTAAACGATGATATTTGGCGTACCGGCTCAGATGTTGGCTTCTACGACGGTTTTCAAAGTTACCTTGGCTATCTGGAACAAATTCTCGGTACTGAATCACTGAACCTGAATGATGCCGTGGCCGATATCAGCGCGGCCTTTAATGCTGCCATGTCAGCGCCTGATTCCAATGCCTACCGTCAGCAGGTGTTGTCATCGGCACAGGCGTTGGTGCAGGACTTATCGCAAATCAACGGCGCCTTATCCGATCAACAGGATAAGCTGGGCAAAGAATTAAGTAACCTGGCAGATAACAGCAGTTCGTTGTTTGAACAGATAGCTGAACTGAACAGCAAAATCAGCAAGGCACAGGCGCTGGGCCAGCCTACCTCTGAACTGTCGGATGCGCGCGAAGTGCTGGTAACGGAATTATCCGCTTATATGGGCGTCGACATTGTTGATCCGGGTGATGGTAATATTAATATCAGCAGCAAAAACGGTGCGCCGCTGGTGGTGGGATCCAAAGCCGCTGCGGCAACGGTTACCGGCACCACGGTAGAGGTGAACTTTAACGGCCAGACTTTTCCGTTAAATGAATCTGTCGGCGGCCGCATTGGTGGCTTACTGAATGTCGATGTTAATGTGTTGCAGCCGGCTAAACTGGAATTGGAACAAATCGTCACTAATATTGCCGACTCGGTCAATACGGCCTTGTCAGAGGGCTTTGATTTAAACGGCTTGCCCGGCGAGCCACTGTTTCAGTACAACCCTGCCGACGTACTGGGCACCATCAGCGTTAACCCTGCGCTGCAACCGGATGACCTGGCCTTTATCGGTAATGACGGTTTTGGTAACCCGACCGGTGGCCGTGGTGACAACGGCAACATAGCGAACCTGGTGGCGTCACTTAACGGTGGTACGGCCGGCTACGATACCCTAATCGGCGACCTGGCCATTCAAAGCAAGCAAGTGCAAAGCAGCGTTAAAACAGCACAGGTGCTGAACAACGATGCCGTAGCCGCACGCGATAGCGTAAGTGGCGTAAACCTGGACGAAGAAGCGGCTAACCTGATGTATTATCAGCAGTTGTATGACGCTAACGCCCGGGTGATCAGCACTGCCGATCAATTGTTTAAAACCCTGATTAATATCTTCTGAGGTAGTGGCCATGCGCGTTAGCAGCAATCAGTATCATTTAACCACTATTCGCAATATTCAGCAGTCTACTGCGGAGTACAGCAAACTCTCTACCCAGCTGGCCACCAACCAGCGCATTCAAAAGCCGTCGGATGATCCGCTGGGCTCGGTAATGTTGCTGACACTGAACAGCGAGTTGACCAAGCTGGAGCAGTACAAAAAGAATATGGATGCGGTGCACTTTAATTTGGGCCAGCAGGAAACCCAGCTTAGCAGCATTGTAAATACACTGAACTCGGTACAGGAAATAGTTACTACCGCTGCCGATGGTTCTATGGGCCAGGCAGAGCTGGAAGCCTTTAGCCAGGAATTGTCGGTGCTGTTTCCGGCCATCGTGGACCTGTTAAATGCGAAAGACGGCAACGATAACTATTATTTTTCCGGCAGCTTAACCGACGTAATGCCGTTTGAACGCGATGGCGCCGGGGTGTTTCAATACAACGGTGATGACCGCGTGCGCGATGTGGCCGTATCGGACAATTCCAGTGTGCCGGCGAATATTGTTGGCAGTGAGCTGGACCCCGGGGTGAATTTTTTAAATGAAATGCAAACCTACCTCGATCTGATTTCCACCGCACCGGCCGCCGGTGTCGGCAATGAGTCGCGCGATATGTTGAACCATATCAGCACCTTTCTTGGCACCATAAGCGGCGAAATTACCCGCATTGGTGGCACATTGGCGTCGCTGGACGAAATGGAACTGGGTAACGATGATATTGCGCTGTTTACCGAAACGCTGCGCGACGACATTAAAGAAGTTGATTACCCGGAAGCTTATGTGCAAATGAACCAGGCGATGGCGGCATACGAGTCGTCTCTGAAAGTGTATTCCAGCGTGACTAAAATGACGCTGTTTTCCTACGTCTGAATAAGGTAAGGCTATGCAGGTATCCGCTACGCTCGATAAGGTCACTACCAGTGCACTCAGCCCGCTAAGTGCAACAGACCGTGCTGCCGTGATCAAAGCAGTCAGCGCTGATGATAATGGTCGTAAAGTACCGGTGTCACGCCAGGCGCGGCAAATTCAGGTATTAAGCAAATGGGCACAGGCGGCGGATGTCAGCAAACAGCTAAGCCAAACCGACCAAACCGAGCGCAGCATTCGCCAGGCTTACCAGGCACTGGAAAATTTAAAACGCCAACTTAACTCGCCGGCGTACAGTAAATTGTCGGCCGAGCAACAGCAGACGGCACAGCAACAACTGCAACAGCTGGAACAAAAGCTGCAAAAGCCCGCCGCCGGTATAAACGCCGATTTAGCCCTGACCGGGCCTGGCCCTGCGCCGGTAAAAGCCAGCTTAAGCCACAGCATTGATTTATTGACAGAACGGCGCCAAACCGAGCAGGTACAAATACTGCTGGGCAGAAGCGGTGGTGCGGTAAGCTTAGTGCTGGAAGCCGGCCAAACGGCGGAGCAAAACCTGCATACGATGCAACAGGCATTCAGCCGCCAGCAAATCAGCGTAGGGATAAACCAGCAGCAACAGCTGTATTTCTCTGCCGAAGCGCGCGACGCCCGTAAGCTGCAGGAACCCTGGCTTATCACCGGCCAGGGCGTGCGTGTCGCGGCCGGTAATCCGGTCAGTGTAAAATTACAACCGGCCGACAGCAGCTTAGCGCAGTTAGGTAAAGCGGCGGCAACTGCCGACAATGTGCAGGCGTATCAGCAACAAATTCAGCAGGCGCAGCAGCAATTAAAAGATGCGCTGGCAAAGGTGCAGGCACAACGCGCAGCATTGCAGGCCCAGTTGGCGGCCATTCAGCAAAGCCAGGGCAGCAATGCTGAGCTTAATGCGCTGAGTGAACAGCTGCAGCTTGGTATGCAGGGCGGCAGTAAAAGTGCGGTGTCGGTGGTGATGTCGCAAGCCAATATTACCCGCAGCCTGGTCGAGTTCGGCTTGGGTTGAGCGGATGAGTAATGACTGTTTCAAACAAAATTTAGCAGTGATTAGCCGGCGCTGGCCGGCACTGGCCACTGTGCTGCAGCAGGCCGCCACTGCAGAGCAACACAGGCCGGCGGTGCGGCTGGCCGAAGGCCGCGACAGCACCCTGGTTATTAACGGTATCCAGCTTACCAGCCGGCATGACCGGCAACGTGAAGCCTTACAACAAATCAGTAAATTACCGCGGCATTACCGGCAGATCACCCTATACGGCACCGGCCTTGGCGACCTGCAACAGCAGTTGCTTGCCAGAGAGCAGCTGCAACAACTGAGCGTCTGCATTTTAAATGAATATATTTTTGCCCTGGTGCTGCAGCTGTTAGATCAGCGCCATTGGCTGAACGACCCCAGAGTAACGCTGCAATGGGCTGCGCAACAGCAAGATTTGCAACTGCCCTATGCCTTACTGCCGTCGGAATTAGTGCTGGCCAGTGACGGCAGTTTAAAAATCTGCGACCGGCTGTATGCTGAGCTGGAAGCCGGTTATGCGGCGCAGCGTCTGCAGCAGGATATCAGTGCATTTTTACCCCGCTTGCAGCAGAATCAGCGCTTTTGGCAGCAAGATAAGCCGGTACAAAGCTTATTTAACAGCCTCGCAGCCAACCGTGAGGTGTATGTTATTGCTACCGGGCCATCGCTGGAGCCGCATTACGCTCATCTTCAAAAGGTACAACAGCAGCCGGCGGCACCATTGTTTATTTGCCTGGATACCGCCGTGCCGGGGTTGCTGGCACAGCAGATCCGGCCGGATATTATTGTCAGCCGCGACCATAAAATAACCTCAGAACATTTACCCTGCAGCGCCTTAACCGCGGCCAGCAGCCTGGTGTATTTTCCGCTGGCTAACGCGGAGCTGTTACAGCAGTTTCCCGGTCCGCGCTATGTTGCCTTGAGCGACAGTGCAGTTTTTGCACCGCTGCGTAAGCAACTGCCGGCGGCGTCATTATTCAGCTATGGCAGCGTTATCCACCCCGCTGTGGATTTAGCGGTAAAAATGGGCGCCAAACGTGTTGTGCTGTTTGGTGCCGACTTTGCCTTTAGCCACAATAAAACCCATGCGAACTGGCAAAATGGCAGCATAGGCCCGGCTTATCAACACGCTACCGCGCAGGTGGTTAACGGCTTTGGCGCTAAAGTGCCCACGCTGCGCAATTTACTGACCTATCTGACCGGGTTGGAGCGCTATATTGCCGGCCAGCCCAACGTAAGGTTTTTTAATACTTCTAAAGCCGGTGCGGTAATAGCCGGTACCGAATATCATCCGGAGTTAACAGCATAATGGCCACTATTACTCAATGCCGGCAGCACGCCGCTAAGCTGGCGCTGCAGTTCCGGCTTGGTATTACCACCGGGCCGGCGCTTGAACTTGCCGCTTTGGCTGAAAAGCTGATTAGCTTATTTTGCCAGGCGACACCTCAGCAGTATGGCCAGTTGCAACAGATCCTGACAGCGGTGTTACAGTGTCAGCAGCAACGTGATTGGTTAGGCCTGGCCGATTACCTGGAATATGAACTGGCCGATCTGCTGCAATAATCCGCTAAAAATTTCAAAAAAATAATTTCAGTTCTTTTTCGCCGTCGTCGCTTTATATCCCTGAGCAATCAATCACAGGAGATCCAACGATGGCTTTATCAATTCAATCTAATGCAGCTTCAAAGTCGATCCAAAACCAACTGGGTCGTACTAACAACGATTTATCTGTAGCGCTGGAGCGTTTAGGTTCTGGCTTCAAAATTAACTCTGCGAAAGATGATGCTGCCGGTCTGCAAATTGCAAACCGTCTGAACGCTCAGGTGCGTGGTCAGGAAGCGGCTATTTACAACGCCAACAATGCAAACTCAATGCTGCAAACCGCTGAAGGCGCGTTTGAAGAGATGACTAACATTGCTTTCCGGATGAAAGAGCTGGCAACGCAAGGCGCCAACGGCACGAACAATACTTCTGAATACACTGCAATAAGCGGTGAATTCGAAGCACTGTCTGCTGAATTAACTAACATCATGGACAACACCTCTTACGGTTCAGGCACTACTTTGTTAGATGCAGCCGGTAAGTTCTCTGCTGCTGTGACGTTCCAAATCGGTTCTTCAGCTGCTGAAACTTTAGATGTAGATATTTCAGCCGAGCTGGGTGATGTAACTACCGCTATTGGCGCTTTTGCCGGTGGTTTAACTGACCAAGCTACTTCTTCTACCGCTATGGGCGACGTAGATACCCTGATCGATTCTATCGGTGCCGCCCGTGCTAACCTGGGTGCTACGATGAACCGTTTGGATCACACTATCAACAACGTGACCAACATGGCTGAAAACACTCAAGCTTCTGCTTCTCAGTTAATGGATGCTGATTTCGCTAAAGAAACCTCAAGCATGACTAAGCAACAGTTACTGATGAACTCAGGTATTTCTGTACTGAGCGCATCTAACAGCACTACACAGATGATTGGTTCACTGCTGCGTTAATTCACAGCATAGTAATCGTGTCATAACCCTGCCGGCCGCGGCTGGCAGGGTATTTTCAAAGCGTCATTAACTGGCAAAAGGTAAGCATTATGTCGTCGTATTTAAGTATTGATCCGCAGTATCTGGCCAGCCAATACACGCAAATTGAACGTGCGGGGAAAGACAAATTGTTATCGACTAAAGCGAACCAATTTAGCAGCCAGCTTAATGCGATTAAAAAGCTGCAAACAGCTCTGAAAGACTTTTCTACCCAGATTAAAGATTTCCGCAGCGGCGACAACAGCATTCTGGCTAACACCGCCAGTAGCAGCAGCGAGTCGACGCTCAGCGTTAAAGCAGGCGGCAATGCCGTAGCCGGCAGTTATGAGATTTTTGTGGAGCAGCTGGCGCAAAACCATCAGTTGGCGATGTCGTTTGACCCAGATGCTGCGCTGGCAACAGACGGTGAGTTTAGTATCGACTTAGCCGGCAATAGCTTTTCGGTCGATATGGCAGGCTTACCGGCCAATGCTAAATTAAGCGACCTGGCCGCGGCGATTAACAACCATGCCGATAACGAAGGCGTTAAAGCTACTTTGATGCGCAGTGGCGCTGAAACCTTCCTGGTGATCTCCAGCGAAGAAAGCGGTGCTGCTAATCAGCTTACGTTGGGCTTTACCCCGGGCGCTGATGCCGCCGGCGCTGATATTACCGCCGCCCTGGCTGCGAAGCAGGAGCTGAAAACGGCGCAGGACGCCATAGTGCGCCTCGGTAGCGATACTGCTATCAGCGTGACCAGCGCCAGCAATACCCTGACCGATGTTATTGAAGGCGTCACCATTGATTTATTAAAAGTGCAAACCGGCACCGATAGTCCGGTCAGCGTTAAAATTGGTCAGGATGAACAAGCAATAAAAGATAACCTGAAAAAATTTATTGATGGCTACAACAGTGTAGTGGGCAGTATCAGTAAAGATGCCAACCTGAAAAACGACAGTATGGCGCGCAGCGTGCAAAACCAGTTCCGTGCCGTATTCCAGGGCACTTTTGAAGGCAGCACCCTGTACAGCGTGGGTATAGAATTCGACCGTAACGGCGTGCTGAGCATTAACGACAAGCGTTTTGAACAAGCATTGGCGGAAGATCCGGCCAAGCTTGAGGCCATGTTGTCCGGCGACGCCGGTATGCTGGCAAAGCTGGAAACTACCATAGAGCCTTACAGCAAAAACTTTGGTTTGTTGGGCGATAAGCAAAAAACCATTCAGGCCAGCCTGGATTTAGTCACCGAAAAGCAAAAGCGGCACGATTATTCCATGGAGTTAACCTACAAACGCTATTTGGGCCAGTTTACCCAGATGCAGGTGACGATAGCGCAGCTTGAAAGTTCTATGGGTCAGTTTTAATTAGTGAGAGACAGCTTATGTTAGATTTTTCCAACGGTTACCAGGCGTACCAGAATACGTCAGTGGAAGGCAAAGCCGCCGGCGCCGATATTCATAAACTGGTGCTGATGTTATTCGACGGTTTCCTCGATGAGTTAGCCCGGGTAGAAGGCCATATTCAGGCCAAACGCTTTGATAAAAAAGCCGCCGGCATTGAGCGGATGCTGAAAATTATTGGCGGCCTGGATGCGTCGCTGGACCAGCAAAACGGCGGCGAAGTAGCGGCCAATATGCAAAAGCTGTATCAGCACTGTGGCCAGGCATTACTTAATGCCAGCCTGAAAAACGATTTAACCGAACTGGATACCGTTCGGGTGATTATGACCAATTTACAAGAAGGCTGGCAGGGCCTGGCGCAACACGCCGCCTGATCCAAGCTGGTTTACCGCGTTCCTGCAATGTTGCATTTGTACCCTGATGTGACCTTTTACCGCTGCTTTTGCAGCGGTTTTTTTATTTAACGCCCGGCATTTCACTGCGATACGAGTTTGTCCTCCGGTTTACTTACCGGCGGCAAGCGGCACGGTTACCGCTTCCGATCAGCGGAAGCAACACTTCCGCATTTTGCTTCCTCTTTCTTAAAAATCCTTATAAATCATAAATATAATTTATGGCCCGCGATTTGCTAAACCTTGTTAGCGAACACACTTTAACAACAAAATTGAACCGGGGCTGAATGTGGCATTAAACCATCTACAGGCAACAGATATGGCAAAGCAGTTATCGCTGCTGCAGCACAACTTATTGTTGGCCGCGCGGGCGCAAGACTGGCAGCAATTGCGTGGCCTGGACCGGCAACTGTTAGCTCTGGTGCAGCAGTTGGAGCAAGCCGGTGCCAAAGAGCAATTTGCTTCTCAGCTTAATGCGCTGCGGCAGAACTATCAGCATGTGTTAAAGCTGGCCAAAAGTGAACTGAGCCGCACCGAAATTCAGATGAAACAGTTTAATCAAAAACGTGAGGGTTTAGTGGCCTACCGGCAAACGACAGAAGGGAAATCGCTGTGACGCAATTAATGCCGGCACTTAACAAGGCACAATCACAGGCAAAGACGGCGGCGGTGCAAGGTAATTATGCTACGGCGCCGCAGCAGGATAGCGCTGCAGAAAACTATGCAGACTTGTTGGCTGGCATAACACAACAGAGTACGCAACAAAGCGAACCATCTGAGGTTGCGGATACAGCATTGCCATCAGACGGTGCAGCAATTGAAGTTGCAGTGGCCGACGCCGCATTGTTTGATATCACAGATATTGTCACGGCTGAGCTGCTGCCGGTGCCCTTAACGGACAACGCAACGACGCAGCAGAGCCATGCTGATAGCCAAACTAATACTGTCGCTGCACTGAATTTGTCGTACAGCTTTGCGGCAGAACGCAGTGTGTTTTACAGCAATATACCAACGGACACAGCCGCCGGCCTGAATGCAGTGGCGCAACATAACAGCGTAGCTGCAACCGGGCAAACGGCTGCCATGGCGGCGCTGGCAGCTTCTGCGGCTACAGCGACGGCAACAGAAGCACAACGCCAGGCCGTGACAGAGCAAACGCTGTTGACGCAACAGGCACAGCAAAACACCGCAGCACAGCAAGCCGGTTTAGCCCCGCAAACGGTATTACCGCTGCAAGGCACCAGTTTACAGCAGTTTATCCGCCAGGCGCTGGGGTCGGTGCAACAGCAAGATAGTAGCAGCGCCGCAGTCAGCGGCGTAACAGCAACCGCAGCAGCAAGCGGCAGCACAGCCGCCGGCGCGGAAGCGGCCTTGAGTTGGAAGGCCGATTTAGCCGGCCTGCAAAGCAGCCAGTGGGGCCAGAAGCTGGTGCATTTATTGTCAGACAAAATCAATTTACAGCTGGGCCAGCAAATTCAGCGGGCGCAAATCCGTCTCGATCCGCCACAACTGGGTGTGATTGAACTGAGCGTCAGCGTGGATGGCGATCGTACCAGCGTGCAGCTGTATGCGGCGAATAGCCAGGTACGTGAAGCCATGCAGCAAAACCTTGACCAACTGCGCCAGCAACTGGCTCAGCGGCTTGGCGCAGAACAAAGCCTGCAGCTGGATGTACGCGACCAGGCACAGCAACAGAGTAAACAACACAGTGCAGTAGCAACACAAATTGCTGCACAGCTGGCCGATGACGCGGCTGAACTAAACAGCGCTGCTGCCGTGCAGCAGACAACAGGCTGGCTGGACCGGCTGGTATAGGAGAAACAAAGCAGATGAAAGCCTTAGTGTTAATCGTAGTAGCAGCCTTATTAGTTGCCGCCGGCGTCGGTGGCAGTTATTGGTACAGCCAGAAAAACCCGCCGGTGGTGGAGCAAAGCAAGCCACTGTTTTACCCGTTAGAGCGCTTTGTGATCAGCGTCGACAGTCCGCAGCATTCACGTTACCTGGTATTAGAGCTGACATTAGTCAGCCATGATCAACTGGTGCTGGCGATGCTGCAGGATGCTGCACCGCTGTTGCGTAACACCCTGGTACAGCATTTTTCCAACAGCAACCATGTTGATGTGAAAACCGGCTTTAAAGATATTCCGCAGGTACAGCAACAGCTGCTGGAAAAATTCAACCTCACCTTACGTCAGCATAAATTCAGTCATCAGATTGAACAGGTGCTGGTTACTAACGTGTTTATTCAGTAGGGCATTGATAATGCTGGCAACCAAACAGTGGGCAGACCCGGAACAACCCGGCAGCTTTAAGCTGACCCCGGCGCAGGAAACTGCTGCGCTAAACCGCTACAGCCATCTGGTTAAGCGCGCCGCCGCGCACTTACGCAGCCTGGTCGGCAGTATGGTAGATAAAGACGATTTACAGCAAATAGGCCTGATGGGCTTGTTAAGTGCGCTGCGCCGTTATGGCCGTGAAGCCGATGAGCAGTTTGAGTCCTATGCCTTCAAGCGTATTCGCGGTGCCATGCTGGACGAGTTTCGCCGTACCGACTGGCGTCCGCGCCAGTTACGTCAGCAATCGCATCAGCTGCGTGACAAAACCCGTGAATTAACCAGGCAACTGGGACGCATTCCCACCGACGAAGAGTTATGTGAAGCCCTGGGTATTGAGCTGAAAACCTTGCTGGAGCTGCAATACGTTGGCCAGGCGGAAGCGATGGAAAGCCTGGATCTCATTATGGAGCAGCAATCTGAAGCCCAGCTGGGTAGCAGTAATCTGAGCCAGCTGGAGCTGAAATTGTCACTGAAAAAGGCCATGTCGACACTGCCGGATCGCAACAAGTTGTTGCTGCAGTTGTATTACAGCCATGAGCTGAATATGAAGGAGATTGCACTGGTGCTGGAGCTGACTGAGTCCAGAGTGTGTCAGTTGCATAAACAATCAGTGGAAATGCTCAGCAAAAAGCTGGCGCAGTGGTAACGGTACAGGAAGCAGAACAATGCAGAAAATTTTAGGTTTCGCCATAGTGCTGGGTGCAGTGGTAGGCGGTTATATGTTTGCCGGTGGCAACCCCGCCACTTTGTGGCAGCCGGCTGAGTTTCTGATTATTTTCGGCGCCGGCTTTGGTGCCCTGGTAGTGGGAAATTCTACCTATGTTTTAAAAGAAATGTGGGCTCAGGTGCGGTCGCAGTTTGTTAAGCAAAAAGACAGCACTGAGCTGTATCGCGAACTGCTGTTATTAATGCACACCTTGTTAGACCTGGCTAAAAGCAAAGGCCTGCGCGAACTGGACGACCATGTGGAAAACCCGCACACCAGTTCGGTTTTTCTGGCTTACCCGTTGGTGTTAGAGCACGAAGCCCTGGTGGTGTTTGTCTGTGACAACCTGCGTTTGATGAGTATGGGCAAGCTGAGTGCACACGATTTTGACAACCTGCTGGAACAGGAAATTTATACCATAGAGCTACAAAAGCTGAAGCCGTCTGCCGCCATGGCGGTGATTGCTGAAGCTATGCCGGGCTTTGGTATTTTGGCCGCAGTAGGCGGCATTATTATTACTATGCAACACCTTGACGGGCCGCTGAGCAATATCGGTTATCACGTTGCGGCCGCGTTGGTAGGTACCTTTATCGGTATTTTTGGCTGTTACTGCTTTATGGCACCGCTGAGTTCGGCGATGGAGCAGTATGTGAAAAAGCAGGTTGCCTTACTGGAATGTGTACGCGCTATTTTGGTGGCGCACGCCAAGGGCCATGTTGCCATAGTGGCGACCGACTCCGGCCGGCGCATGATCAATGAAGAACAAAAGCCATCTTTTACCACGATGGAACAGTGGATTAACGACAGGGCCGCCTGATGAACAGTACGCCGATAATAGTTAAGCGTGGTCCGCGAGCGGCTGGTAAAACCAAAGCCGGCGGCGCCTGGAAGGTAGCTTTTGCCGACTTTACCCTGGCAATGATGGCTTTTTTTATGGTGCTGTGGATTTTGGAAGTATCCAACGTGAAAGAGCGCACCGAGATTGCCAACTATATGCGCACCCATTCCATTTTTGATGGCAGCCCGCACCCGTTTGATCCGGAAAACAGCCCGTTCCCGGTGAACTTGGGCGGCACGCCATCGGTAGTGGATAAAAATTCGGCCAATATGTTGCCACCGGATAACCCCTTGCCGGGGATGGCGGAATACCTGCAGGTACCGTCCGGTGATGAGAGGCCTTTGGCCGGCAAAGGCGATAAGCTGAACTCGCTGGTAGACGGCCAGTTTGATACGCCGGAGCAGCTGAGCTTATTGCTGCAGGCATTTGAACAACTGGCCGCAGAGCAAATGGCCCAGGGCCATATTCAGTTGGATATAGTGCCGTCCGGCTTACGGGTGATTATCCGTGACAGCAAAGATCGGCAGATGTTTGTCCGTGGCCAAATCCGTATGACACCGTTTTTTGAAGATCTGCTGCTAAGCCTGGGGCCGGTGTTCGTTAAAGTGCAGAACAAACTGATTATTTCCGGCCATACCGACATTACTGCATTCAGCGGTAGCCAATACAGTAACTGGGAGTTGTCCGGTGACCGGGCGTTGCAAGCCCGCCAGGTATTGGCCGCCGGTGGTATGCCGGTGCAGCGCGTAGCCCAGGTGGCGGCATTTTCTGCTACGCGGCCACTGAACGAAGCAGACCAGGGCAGCAGTGAAAACCGCCGCATTGAACTGCTGATTTTAACCAGCGCCGCCGAAGCGGAGCTGAACCAACTGTTTTCCCCTGACAATAATAATAACGCCGTACAGCAAGCTGCCCGTGAAGCACAACGTAATCAACCGGTCGGCCGCTCAGGCGTACAGGTGCAAGATGCCATTAACTAAGCCGGATATTTCGCGCAAGTATTTGCGTTGGTACTTCTGTACCGCTAACGAGCCACATGAAAGCCAAACCAAAGGTGTGCCGGTAAAGCTGTTGCAAACCGGCTTGTTTGGCAGCCAGATTTGTTTGGCGGTGGTCAAGGATATGAGTTTGGGCGGTGCCGGCTTGTTGGCGCCGGTCAGTAAAACGGTGCCGGATCTGATTGTAGTGCAGTACGACGGGCAAACGCGGATTAAAGCCGAAGTAGTGTACCGCCGCCAGGTCAGTGACAAGTTAGTGTTTCTTGGCCTGAGTTGGTTAGATGCCAAACGCGAGCAACGACTGAATTTACTCCGTCGCTTAAGTAAAAAAGCTTACCGCGTGTCGCGAGACAGCGGTACGACACAACACGCAACAGCAGATGAATAATATGACCATACGTTCAAGCATTATCCCTGCGGCTTCGGCCACAGCTTGTCAGCCGTTTGCGCTGACGCTGGACCAACGTCGCTTCAGTAAAGCCTTACTGGCGGCGAAACAGCGGCTGCCGGAGCTGGCACAGGCGGTAGAAATTGAGTTGGGCCGGCTGCTGCACGATGTCGAGTTCAGTATTGAGATGAACCTGTGCCAGGGCACCGGGCTGGACAGCTGGCTGGCAGAGCCCGGCCGCTTGTTGTTGCAATGCCCGGTACTGGTACCGACCGACGGCTACTGTTTTTTTGCGCTGGATTTCACCGGTGTGCATCACCTGGCCGATTTAGCCCTGGGTGGCCAACTGAGCAAAGTGCTGCCAACCGAAGATAAAACTGAACTGAGCGCGTCCGAACTGCGGGTATGCGGCCGGGTGGCGCAGCGTCAGTTACTGGCAATGCAGCAGTTACTGTTTAAAGAGCAATCTGCGCTGCCGGCTACGGCAGTGAAACAGCAGTTGGAGCCGGCGAAGTTTCAGTACTTACCGTTAAAAGTGCGGCTGGTACTCGATAGCGAAGCCATCAGTTGGTACCTGTGGCTGCCGTTGGCCTTTTTTGTTGAGCAGGACGACAGCGACAGCAAGGTGCAGCTACCGGCTGTTGATGTGGCGCAATGGCCGCAGGTGCCGGTACTGTGCCGCATTGAAATGGCACGGAAAAAAGTTAGCCTGCGCCAGTTACGGGAATGCCTTGACGGCGCCGTGCTGCCGATTGAATTACACAGCGCTATGTCGCTGCAACTGAACAAAGAACGGCTGTTTTTCGGCAAAGTAGCAGAAGAAGCCAACAGCCTGGTGTTCCAAATCACTGATATCGTCACCCGGGAGTAATGACAATGAGCGACAACCTGAACAACACTAATGGCCTTGATGCGGCCCTGGCCGGGCTGGATATGATGGATATGGATGACATTTTTGAACAGGAAGGCCAGGCGGCAGCCACCAAAGCCGATGGTTTATCCATGTTCCGCGATGTGCCGTTAACGGTAACGCTGGAAGTGGCCAGTGCCGAAGTCACCTTAGGTGAGCTGAGCCGCGCCAGTGTCGGCGATGTACTGCCGCTGGAAAAAGCTGTAGGCGAGCCGCTGGATGTAAAAGTGAACGGCGTGCTGTTTGCCAAAGCCGAAGTGGTGATGGTTGATGGCAAGTACGGCCTGAAGTTTGTTAACCGTAAAGCCGTGGCGGAGCATCATGAGTAACACGCTGCTGCGCGGCCTGACATGGCTGTTGCCGCTATTTGCCCTGCTGATGCCGGCGCTGGCGTTTGGTAATGACTTAACCCTGCTGTCGGTGCGCGATGCCGACGGTGGCCAGGATTACAGCGTTAAGCTGCAAATTCTGCTGCTGATGACAGCACTGAGTTTAATCCCCGGCATGCTGATGGTGTTAACCTCTTTTACCCGCATCATTATAGTGCTGGCAATATTGCGCCAGGCGCTGGGCTTGCAGCAAAGCCCGCCAAACCGCGTGTTAATTGGCATCTCGCTGATGCTGACCTTGCTTATTATGCGTCCGGTATGGCAGGACGTGTATCAAAACGCCTTTAAGCCGTATCAGGCTGAAGAGATGACGCTGGAGCAAGCGTTAGCGCGGGCAGAGCAACCGATACGGCAATTTATGCTGGCGCAAACGCGCGAAAACGAATTACACCAGGTGCTGTTAATTGCTAAAGAGCCGACCACTATGGCGGCAGCGGATGTGCCGCTGGAAGTGTTAATGCCGGCCTTTGTGCTAAGCGAGCTGACTACCGCCTTTCAAATCGGCTTTATGCTGTTTATCCCGTTTTTAATTATCGACCTGGTGGTGGCCAGCGTGCTGATGTCGATGGGTATGATGATGTTGTCACCGCTGATCATCAGTTTACCGTTTAAGTTAATGATTTTTGTGCTGGCCGACGGCTGGTCTATGGTAGCCGGTACTCTGGCTGCCACCTTCGGAGCGTCACCATGAGTCCGGAACAGGCAACAGAGCTTATCGCCCAGGCGGTGTACACCATTATTCAGATGCTGCTGGTGCTGATTGTGCCGGGTTTGATTCTCGGCATTATAGTAGCGGTGTTTCAGGCGGCGACGTCTATTCAGGAACAAACGCTGACGTTTTTACCGCGGATGTTATTAACGCTGTTAATGGTGGTATTTGCCGGCCATTGGCTGATTAAAACCCTGCTGACCTGGTTTGCTAATTTGGCGCAGATTATCCCTGGAGTGTTCGGGTGAACTCGTTAATATCGCTGAGCAGTGGCGAGCTGATGAGCTGGATTGGCACCGTATGGTGGCCTTTTGTCCGGTTTTCAGCGCTGTTGTGGGCGATGCCGGTGTTTGATAACCCCGGGGTAACACCACGCTCGCGCATTATTCTGGCTATGTTTTTAAGCTTTCTGGTCGGCCCAACCTTGCCGGCGATGCCACAGGTAGACCCTTTTTCGCTGGATGCGATAGTGATGACCTTCGAGCAAATCGGCTTTGGCATCATGATGGGGCTGGCGGTACGTATTTTGTTTGAAGTGTTGGCACTGACCGGGCTTATTTTATCGATGCAGATGGGCTTGTCGATGGCGATGATGATGGACCCCGGTAGCGGCGATTCCACCTCTTTGTTAGGCCATTTGTTTTGGCTGATGTCGGCCTTGTTGTTTTTCTCGCTCAACGGCCATCTTGTTACGCTGGCGATCCTGGTTGACAGCTTTACGCTGTGGCCGGTAGGCAGCGGTTTGTATCAATTGAATATTACTGTGCTGCTGCAATTGTTTGGCTGGATGTTTGGCGCCGCCTTGCTGGTAGCCTTGCCGGCCGTGATTGCCATGCTGCTGGTTAACCTGACCTTTGGTGTGGCCACGCGCTCGGCACCGTCACTTAACCTGTTTGTGCTGGGTTTTCCGATGACCTTATTGCTGGGTTTTGTCTGTGTGTTTTTAACCTTAAGCCAAACCGGGCTGCAGTTTGCTACTCTGGCCAGCCATGTGCTGGAGCAGATGCGGCTGGTAATGGAGTAAGCCATGTCTGAGCAGAACAGTTCGCAGGAAAAAACCGAACAGCCAACGGAAAAACGGCTGAAAAAAGCCCGTAAGGACGGCCAGGTCGCGCGCTCGAAGGAGCTCAATACCGCGGTGTTGTTAATGCTGGGCGTGGGCGGTTTGCTGTGGTTCGCCCAGTTACTGTTTACCTTGTTTATGCAGCTGATGCAAAGCAGCATGCAGCTGAACAAAGAGATGCTGGCAAACAATAAGCTGATGCCGCTGGCTATCGGCCAGGCCTTTCTGGATATGCTTAGCGCCATGCTGCCGTTTCTGCTGTTATTATTTTTGGCGATGTGGATTATCGGAGCCATGCCGGGCGGCTTTATTTTTTCCGGCTCTTTGGCCGCACCGAAGTTTAATAAGTTAAATCCGCTAACCGGATTGGCGCGGATGTTTAGTGCCAATGCGCTGGTCGAATTGGTTAAATCGATTATTAAAGTGCTGTTGCTGGGCGGCTGTTTATACGGTTTTCTCAGCCAGCTCTGGACGCGGATGCTGTTTTTACAACGGCTGGATTTAACCACCGCTTTGCAGGAAGGTTTTGCCCTGCTGGCGCTGAGTTTAATGATTACCGTCACCTTGTTGTTGCTGGTAGCGGCGATAGATGTGCCGTATCAGCAGTACACCATCTCGTCTAAAGTGAAGATGACCAAGCAGGAAGTAAAAGAAGAGCGTAAATCGTCTGACGGCAGCCCCGAGATTAAAGGCCGTATCCGCCAAATCCAGTTTCAGATGGCCAACCGCAAAATTGAAGAGCGGGTGCCCAAAGCCGATGTCATTGTGATGAACCCGACACACTATGCGGTGGCGATCCGCTACAGCGAAAAAGATGCCAGAGCACCCTATGTGGTGGCCAAGGGTATAGATGAGATGGCGCTGCGGATTAAAGCCGTAGGCCAGCGTCATCAGATAGAAATATTGGAAGTTCCGGTACTGGCGCGGGCCATTTATTACTCCACCCGCGTCGACCAGGAAGTACCAAAAGGTTTATACACGGCGGTAGCTTACGTGCTGACTTACGTTATGCAGTTAAAAGCTTACAAGAATGGCCGTGGCCAGCAACCGGCGCCGTTACCGGCGTTGGAGATCCCGAAAAGTTTGTTAGACCAAGCTAATGTCCGAGGTAGTTAAACAGTGAACTGGCGTACTTTTACCCAACCCTATACCGCAATTCCCGTATTGCTGCTGGCTATTTTGGCGATGGTGGTATTGCCACTGCCGGCCTGGATGCTGGATGCGTTGTTTACCTTTAACATAGTGCTGTCGGTGATCGTACTGCTGGTGGCGGTATCGAGTAAAAAGCCGCTGGACTTCTCGGTGTTCCCCACGGTATTGCTGGTGGCTACCTTAATGCGGTTAACGCTGAATATTGCCTCCACCCGGGTGGTGTTGCTGCATGGCCATGAAGGCTCGGACGTGGCCGGCCGCGTGATCCAGGCCTTTGGTGAAGTGGTTATTGGCGGCAACTATGTTGTCGGTATGGTGGTGTTTATTATTCTGATGGTGATCAACTTTGTGGTGATCACCAAAGGTGGCGAACGTATTTCTGAAGTTGCCGCCCGTTTTACTCTCGATGCCTTACCCGGCAAGCAGATGGCGATAGATGCCGACTTAAACGCCGGCTTAATTGGCCCGGAGCAAGCCAAAGAGCGGCGCAGTGAAGTGTCGCGCGAAGCTGATTTTTACGGTTCGATGGACGGTGCTTCCAAGTTTGTCCGTGGTGATGCTATTGCCGGGTTAATTATTCTGGTGATTAACCTGCTTGGCGGTATCAGCATAGGGGTGTTCCAGCATGGCCTGAGCATGGGCGAAGCCTTCCAGCGCTTTGCGCTGTTAACCATAGGTGATGGCTTAGTAGCCCAAATTCCGTCGTTGCTGCTGGCCGTTGCCGCCGCCATTATCGTCACACGGATGAACGATGAAGGCGAAATGTCAGACGAAGTGGGCCGGCAGTTGCTGGCGTCACCGAGGGTACTGCTGACCACCGGCGGTATTATGCTGATACTGGGCCTGGTGCCGGGTATGCCCGGACTGGCGTTTATCGGCTTTGGCTTACCGTTGGTGTATGTTGCCTGGCGCTTGCAACAGCGGGTTGATAAAGGTGATTTGGCCGAAGCTGAGCTGCTGACCGAGAGCATAGCGCAAACGCCGTCGGCGCTGCGCTGGGAAGATATTCCGCATGTTGACCGCATTTCTATCGAATTGGGTTTCCGGCTGGTGTATCTGGCCGATAAAGACAAAGGCGAAGAGCTGGTGCAAACCCTGCGTGGTATTCGCAAAACCTTGTCGGAGCAAAGCGGCTTTTTATTACCGGAAGTGCGGGTGCGCGACAATTTGCAGCTTAACCCGCAAGAGTACCGTATTAAGTTAGCCGGGGTGCCGCTGGCTACCGGCCGGTTAAATCCGCAGCAATTGCTGGCACTGAATACCGGCGATATTTATGGTCAGTTAGACGGTGAGATCACGCGGGACCCGGCCTATGGCCTGGAAGCGGTGTGGATAGATAACAACAGCCGGGCCAAAGCGTTGAATTTAGGTTATTCAGTGGTGGATCTGGCCACTGTAATTGCTACCCATGCCGGTAAAGTGATTAAAGAGCATTTATCTGAGCTGTTTGTATATGAAGATGTAAAACAGCTGAACAAGCGGCTGGCTACTGTAGCACCGGTATTGGCTGAGGCACTGGATAAAGCGCTGACCGCCACAGTACAGCTCAAAGTGTATCGCCTGTTACTGCGCGAGCAGGTCAGCCTGGGCGATATTTTGAGCATCGCCAGCACCTTGCTCGACAGCAGTGAAGTGACCAAAGATCCTATCTTACTAACATCGGATGTGCGCTGTGCCTTGCAACGCGCCTTAGTGCGGCAGATCAGCGGCGATAAAGAAGAGCTGAGCGCCTTTACGCTGGATGAAAAGCTGGAGCAAACCTTACAAAGTGCACTGAACCAGGCGATGCAGGCCGGTAAAGTAGCACTGGACAGTTTTCCGGTGGCACCTAACCTGTTAAGCCAGTTCCAGCGCAATATGCCGCTGATCAGCAGCCAGATGCAGCAGCAGGGCTTAACGCCGGCGCTGGTCGTGGTGCCGCAGTTACGGCCATTGTTGGCCCGCTATGCGCGTACTTTTACGCAGAACTCGCTGGCGGTGTTGTCGTATAACGAAATTCCGGAAACGGTGCGGGTAAATGTGATTGGTGCTCTGGGCTAATTGCAGCTGACAAGCAAGCGCAGCGTTGGCGGATCCGGCTACAGCTGTCATGTTGATGTAACAGGCTGTAGCTAATATACAGCGGATATAAAGGGCTCTGTTTAGATAGTTGTGCAGTTAATTGTACATAGTTAGTCAAAAATCAGCCTGGCTGGTCAGAGCAGTTGTAAGTGTAATGTAACGATTGGCGCAAAAATATGCAGTTGCAAGTTGATGATCCTAAAGATCTAATAAGATCTTGTGAAAAAAGATGCTTGCCTTGCAGTGCTAATTTAGTTATCTTTTAATTTATTCAGTTTCAGTTCATAAATAGCATAGCTTTTTATGAACAGGTTAAGACAATTAAAAGGCAAACTGCACCGAAAGGGCAGGACGCAAAGCCTCCGGTCTACGACGTTTTGTTAAAAAACGCTACGATAGCGGGGTTGCATTAGCTTAGCGGCATCCTTCGGGTATGCCTCTGCCTGCACGGCTGTCCGTGTCAGAACAGAGCGCTTTCTATGCGGTTTTCCTTTTATTTTCTTCAACTTTTGGTGTTACTGCCCGGCAGTAACGGTTGTGGTTAATTAAAAGGATATTGATGTGTCATTGTTATCTCTGAGTCTCTGGCTTAGTGCCTCTGCCGCCGGCGGTGCACTGGCGGCTGCGTTGCTGGTGCAACCGGCAGAACAGGCAGACTGGCAGTTGCACAGCAGCGCTTTTCATTGTCGGTTACAGCAGGTGGTTAATGGCGTGGGTGATGTCAGCTTTCTGGCAGAACCGGGCCATTCACTGCGCTTGGATCTGGCATTAGCCCAACCTTACTATGCCTTAGCGCAAGCCAATGTGGCCGCCCGACCTGCCGATTGGCAACCCGGCGCCGCGACAGCCACAGCAGATTTCCCCTACAGCGCCGAGCTATATCACGATAGCAAAGTAAGCTTTATCGCAGGTGCCTTGCCTTTACTACAGCAAATTCAGTTTGGTAACTGGCTGCAATTTGAGCTGAGTGACAAACAACATAAGCAACAAATACTGCTTACCAGTGTCAGCGGTTCCGGCGCGGTTGAGCAGTTTCGTGGCTGTGTGGCACAAATGTCACCGTTATCCTGGCAACAGGCCAGAGACAGTGAAATTCAGTTTGCTGATGGCCAGCGCACCCTGACACGGCAACAGCTGCCACAGCTGCAAAAACTGGCGCGCTATCTGCAACTGGATAGCTCTGTCAGCAAAATTCTTATTGATGGTCATACCGATGATGTCGGCACTGTATTGGCTAACCGCCTGCTGTCGCAGGAGAGGGCTGATGAAGTTGCCGCGCAGTTAATTGAGTTGGGCGTGAGTGCGTCTAAGTTAGAAATCCGTGCTCATGGTAACCGTTATCCGCTGTTGAACAGCCAGGGTAAGCCGGAGCAAGCTAACCGCCGCGTATCAGTGCGGTTAGTCCGTAGCGGCACTCAGCAGGAGGCCGAATAATGAAAAATGCTGCTTATGTACTGTGGATAGCGCCGCAACAGCCTGATGCTGAAGTACGCCAATGTATCCAAAGCGAAGGTTATCAGCTGCTGCACACTGCCGATGTTACCGGGATTGTCGGCCTGTGCCATGACTACCAACCGGCGCTGGCCTTTATTGACTGCGACCTGCCGCAAATGGCGTTACCGGACCTGGTTAGCCTGGTGTGCCGCAAGCTGCCGGCAGCGCAAATTATCAGTATGGTCGGTAACGATCAAAGCGCGTTGGCGTCCGATACCTTACAAAGCGGCGCAATTGATTATTTACTAAAGCCTTTTTTCTGCTCGCAGTTAAAAACTTCAATCCGTAATGCCAGTGCGATGAGCCGCGGCTTAAAAGATTTGGTAGCGGTATCGCACGCCAGCCGGCAGATCCTGCAGTTGGCTAACCGCGCTGCGCAAACCGAAGCCAGCGTGCTGATCCTCGGTGAGTCGGGCACCGGCAAAGAGCGGCTGGCGCAGTTTATTCATCAGGCCTCAGATCGTGCTGACAAGCCGTTTATTGCCGTGAACTGTGCCGCTATTCCGGAGCATATGCTGGAGGCCATGTTATTTGGCCACAACAAAGGTGCTTTTACCGGTGCGGTAAACCAACAGATTGGTAAGTTTGAAGCGGCCAACGGCGGCACTATTTTGCTCGATGAAATATCTGAGTTGCCACTGGCGCTGCAGGCCAAATTGCTGCGGGTATTGCAGGAGCGTGAAGTAGAACGACTGGGCAGCAACAGCCGCATTAAGCTGGATATTCGCGTGATTGCTGCCAGCAACAAGAACCTGCGCAGCCAGGTAGAGCAAGGCCAGTTCCGCGAAGATTTATTCTACCGGCTGGATGTGTTGCCACTGAGCTGGCCGGCGCTGCGCGAGCGGCGCGACGATATTTTGCCACTGGCAGAGTTCTTTATTAATAAGTACGGCAACGGCAAATACCGCTTAAGCCGTGGTGCGGCCGATGTGATGTTGCAATACAACTGGCCGGGCAATGTACGCGAGCTGGAAAACATTATGCAGCGTGCTTTAGTGATGGCGCGTGGTATTGAACTGCAAATAGCCGATTTAAATTTACCGCAGTGCCACCCGCAAGCGGCGGCAATTTGCGCCAGCTTGCTCAAGCAAAGTAAGAAAGATGCCGAATTTGATTACATTTTAAATGTACTGAATAAGTTTAACGGCCACCGTACCCGCACGGCGCAGGCGTTGGGTGTCAGCACCCGCGCTTTGCGTTACAAAATAGCTGCCATGCGCGAGCATGGTGTCGACATAGACGCATTAGCTTCTTAAGGATAACCAGTATGATTTCACCAATAGACAGTCAGAGCCAGATGCTGCAAATGATGACCCGGATGCAACAGGTTGCCGGCAGCGAACAGATTGCTCCGGCCAGCAACGATAGCGGCATCAGCAGTGATTTTAGCCAGGTTATCCGCTCGGTGAACCAGCAGCAAAATATCTCTGCCGATCTGATGACGGCAGTCGATACCGGCCGTAGTGACGATGTGGTTGGCGCCATGGTAGCCAGCCAGAAAGCGGATTTAAGTTTCTCCATGCTGATGCAGGTACGCAACAAGGTACTGAGCGGCATTGATGACGTGATGCGAATGTCACTGTAAGGACAATGCAATGAAAGGCGAAGTGGTTAAAACTATGCCCCCGGTCAGTATCGAGGGCAACTTTCGGGAGAAAGTCATTAATTTGTCTAACCGGTTCAGCTGGTTACCGGGCGGTGATCGCAGCATAGCGTCTATTGCGCTGCTGGCAACCCTGGTGGCGGCGACTATAGTGCTGATCCTGTGGACCTCGGCAAAAAACTATGTGCCGTTGTATGGCAACCAGGAGCACTACGACAAAGCCGGTATTCTGGAGATCCTGGATAAAGAAAAGGTGGCGTTTCGTATCGACACCGACAGCGGCAACATTATGGTGCCGCAAGACCGTTTAGCGGATGCGCGTATTACGCTGGCCGCGCGCGGCATTAAAGCGGCGATGCCGGAAGGGCTGTCAACCATAGGTGAAAAAGTCACTATGGGTACCAGCCAGTTTATGGAGTCTATGCAGTACCAGCATGCGCTGGAAGGTGAGCTGGCCCGCACCATTATTACCATGGACGGCATTCGCAACAGCCGCGTGCATTTGGCAGTGCCAAAACGCAATTTATTTGTTGGCCGCCAGGAAGAGAAATCTGCCGCTTCAGTGATGGTTGATTTAGCCCCGGGCTACGAGCTAAAGCCAAACCAGGTAGAAGCCATTGTCAGCCTGATTGCCGGCAGTGTGCCGGGTTTAGACCCGCGCAAAATATCGGTAGTGGACCAGCGCGGTAAACTGCTGACCGGTGAATTGTACGACGAGACACCGGTAGGTAAAGAAACCGATAAAAAGCTGGCCTTTGTGCAAAAGCTGGAACGCAATATCGAACAGCGCGCTTCTATTATGCTGTTGCCGATTTTAGGTGATGGTAACTACCGCATTCAGGTGTCATCAGATGTTGATTTCAGTGTGGTAGAAGAAACCCGCGAGGCAATAGACCCGGACTCTGTGGTGCGGTCTGAATCCATCAAAACCGATACCATGCTGGACCAACTGGCGATGGGTATTCCGGGCGCATTGGCCAACCAACCACCGTTACCGGCCGATCAACAAGCCGAAGACAATAATCAGCGTACCTCAGAGCGCAATGAAAGCAGCCGGCAGTTTGATAGCGGCCGTGCCGTTACCCACACGCGGTTTGAAGTGGGCCGGTTAAAGTCGATGAGTGTGTCGGTACTGGTAAACGAAGGTGCTGCCGGTGACGCCGGCTGGACTCAGGCGCAATTGCAGCAACTGGGTGACATGGTCAAAACCGCCACCGGCTTTCAGGCTGAGCGCGGCGATCAGTTTAATATCACCAGCTTTGGTTTTGTTGCGGCCGCGCCGGTTGGTGCACCGCTGGCCGGCTTGCCATGGTGGCAACTGCCGGAAGTCAAAGAGTATGCCCGTTACCTGTTTGCCAGCTTAATTGGTTTGGCGTTGATCCTGTTTGGTGTGCGGCCGCTGGTTAATCACCTGGTTAGCGGCAAAAAGCAGCGCGCTGCAGAGCCGGATGCGCTGTATGGCGAAGATAGCGATGCCGCGGTAGCCGCGCTGTCAGCGCAAAGCACAACTAAGCGCAGTGCTGATGCAGATGACATTGTCGCTGCAGACAGCAGCGCCATGCCGCAGCCGGGCTTTAATGCCATTAATTTACCCCAGGTTGGCTCTGAGTTTGCCGAGCAAATTACGCATATGCAGCTGTTAGCCAGCAAAGAATCTGAGCGGGTAACGGCAGTGATTAAATATTGGGTAGAGCGGGGAGTCAGCATTGAATCAACTAAGGTCTGAAGCCGGCCGCACCATTACCGACCTGGATCGGGCGGCCATTTTGTTGCTGAGCATGGGCGAAGAGAACGCCGCCGGCATCATTAAAAAATTAAACCGGCAGGAGGTAAAGGCGCTGTCTGAGCGGATGGCAAAAATTGCCAATGTTACCCAGGACGATGTCGCGCTGATCCTGCAGGATTTTTTTGACTGCTACCGCAACGAAAGCGGCGTTAGTGGTGCATCGCGGGTTTATCTGGAGCGGGCACTGGACCGGGCCGTAGGCCGCAAACTAGCGCGCGGCATGCTGGACGATATCTACGGCGGCGCCCTGGCCGATGACATTCGCCGGCTGGAATGGGTACCGGCAGAACTGCTGGCGCGCTTTTTAGAGCAGGAACATATTCAGATGCAGGCCTTGCTGCTGGCGTTTTTACCGGCAGAGCAGGCATCCGCGGTTATTTCGTTGTTTCCCAAGCAGAAGCATGACGACATTTTGTACCGTATTGCCAGCCTGCGCGAAGTCAGCGAGCACGTGATGGACGATTTACGCCACACGTTGGAAGCCTGTATTGCCTTTGTTGGCGAGCAGGTAGGCGCCCGGGTTAACGGCGTGGAAAAAGTGGCGGAAATCATGAACCGTTACAGCGGTAATAAAGCCGAGATTATGGATTTGTTAAAGCAGCACAATGCGGTAACGGCCGAAGCGGTACAGGACAAAATGTACGATTTTGGCTCGCTGGCACGGCAAAGCGAAGATGTACTGGCTTATCTGCTGAACGAAATTCCGGACGAGCTCTGGGTAGTGGCATTAAAAGGCTGCGAGCCGGAACTGCTGAACAACATTATGGCTGCGTTACCAAAACGTCTGGCCCAGGTTTACCGCCAGCAAATTGAAGGCACCAAGGCGCAAACCGTCACCAAGGTAGAATCAGCCCGCGCTGAGATTATGCAAATGATCCGCCAGATGATGGCCAAAGGTGAAGTGGACTACCGCTTATACGAAGAGGCGACCCTGGGGTAATTTATGGCGGACCCGTATCGTTTTCCCGGTGTACAGCGTGATCTGTCACAGCAGAGCATTGAACAGCAACTGCAGCTGGCGTATGAGCGTGGCTTAACGGATGGCAAGCGGCTGGGCGCTGAAGAGGGCAAACAACAGGCGCAGCAACTTGCTCAGCAGCAAGCGCAGGCCGGGGCCGAAGAACAGTTAAAGCAGGCGGTACGCGCATTGCGCCAGCAGTTTGAGCAGCAGTTAACGCAGTTACAGCAGCAACTGACCGGGCAACAGCAGCAACAGGAACAACAATTGGCGCTGGGTGTATTCGAGCTGGTAAGCCAACTGGCACAAAGCACGCTGGAAGCCGAACTCAGCTTGCAGCCAGCGCATTTGCAGCAGGCGGTCAACAGCCTGCTACCGCTGCTGCAGGTTAATGAGCAGATAAGCGCAGTGCGCTTAGCGCCACAAGACTGGGCAGTGTGGCAACAGTTAGATGTTATCGCGCTGGGCGAAGTGCAACTCCAGGCAGACCACGGCCTGGCACCGGGTAGTGCAGCCTTTGTTGGCGCGGCGCAACTGCATCTGGTGGATTTTCGCCAGCGTTTAACCGCCATGTTGCCGCAGGTGCAACAGCAATTACAGGCCGCCGACGATGTCAGTGCTTAAGCGTCTGCAGCAGGCGGCAGAGCAACTGCAGCCCGGCCCGCTGTGCCAGAGCTTTGGCACCCTGGTGCGGGTAAACGGCATGATCTTAACCGTGGCCGGTGGCCAGTACACGCTGGGCCAGCGTTATCAGGTGGAAGGTCACAATGGCCGCTGGATTGAAGCCGAAGTCGTCGGCTTTGATCGCGACCAGGCGTTTTTAATGCCGTTAACGGATGCCAGCGCCCTGACCACCGGCGCCAAAGTGCGGCCGTTAACCCATGATCAGGCGTTAACCGTGAGCCATGCCTTACTCGGCCGCGTGGTGGATGGCTTAATGCAGCCGCTGGATGGTGGTCCGGCCTTAGTCAAAGGTGAGCATATTTCCGCGCAACTGGCGGCGGTGAATCCAATGCAGAAAAAAGGCGTTACCACGCCGCTGGATGTCGGTATTAAAGCCATCAACGGCTTATTTACTGTCGGCCGGGGCCAGCGGCTGGGGCTATTTGCCGGCTCCGGCGTGGGTAAAAGTAAACTGCTTGGCATGATGACACGCTTTACTGCGGCAGACGTGGTGATAGTTGGCCTGGTAGGCGAGCGCGGCTGGGAAGTAAAAGATTTTATAGAACACAGCCTGGGCCCGGATGGCATGAAAAAAGCCATAGTGGTAGCGGCACCGGCGGATCAATCACCGCTGCTGCGGATGCGCAGTGCAGAGCTGGCGCACCGTTTGGCCGCCTGGTTTCGTGACCAGGGCCTGCATGTGTTGTTACTGGTTGACTCGCTAACCCGCTATGCTCAGGCGCAACGCGAAATTGCGCTGTCGGTCGGCGAGCCGCCGGCCACCCGCGGTTATCCGCCGTCGGTGTTCAGCAAGTTAACCCAGTTAGTAGAGCGTGCCGGCAACAGCAATGACAGCAGTGGCAGCATGACCGCCATTTATACCGTACTGGCCGAAGGTGACGATCAGCAGGACCCGATAGCCGACGCTGCCCGCGCTATTTTAGACGGCCACGTGGTATTAAGCCGCGAGCTGGCCGAGCGTGGCCATTATCCGGCGATTGATATCGGCGCTTCTATCAGCCGGGTGATGCCGAATATTGTCTCTGAGCAGCAGCTGAAAAGCTGTTACAGCTTAAAGCGCTTGTATAGCCGTTATCAGCAGGTGCAGGAGCTGATCCCGCTTGGCGCTTACCAGGCCGGGCGTGATACCGAGCTGGACAGGGCGGTAGCGCTGTATCCGAAAATTGAGCAATTTCTTTGTCAGGGCTTAAATCAGCAAGTTGATTTTGCCGAAACCGAACAACAGTTAGCAACTTTGGTGACGCAGCATGCTTAAAAAATATCTGCAAACACAACAAGATAACTTCGATGCGATGCGCAGCCGGCACAGCCGGTTGCAACAACTGGCCGGGCAGGAGCAGCAGCGCAGCCATTTACTGGCACAGCATATCGGCAGCCTGGAGAATAATCAGCAAATGCTCTGCAGTTTAAGCCTGCAGAACTTATCCGGCTTAAAGCATATTATGCATGACCTGGCAGCAGAGCAGCAGCAGCGCAGTGCGCTGGCAGAGCAGGAAGCGGCGACGCAGCAACAGGCCTGTAATAAGCAGGCTGCCTACAATCTGGCGATAGAACAGTTGCTGCAACAGCGCCAGCAGCGTCAGCAGTTACAACAGCAGCGCCGCGAACAAAAGCAACAGGACGAGTTGGCGATGCAAATGCATTTGCGCCGCCGTACCGGCAGTTAAACGGCGTTACGTTGGCCGGGCGTTAGCGCACAATAAAATCAAAATAGCGGTCGGTGTATACCGGCGGCTGGTGGGTAAAATGCCACCATTCCATGTTGTATACCTTAAAGCCGGCTGAGTGCATCAGGCTTTCCAGCAGTTGCCGGTTGGCCTGTTGCGCTGCGCTGATGCCGGGCGCGCCCACGTTAGATACCGGGTCAAACATATCAAAGGGTGAGCCCATATCAAGCGGCCGCCAGTTGCCACTGTTATCTTGCGCTGCCAGGGTTAAATCTATAGTGCTGCCACGGCTGTGGCCGGACTTTTCGGCAATATATTCGCCCACCAGTTTATCTTTGCCCAGGTTAGGGTAGTACTGCGCTTTAGTGCCGGTATCGCTTAAATCACCGGCCCAGCGCATAAAATGGTTTACCGCCCGCTGTGGCCGGTAACAATCAAAAATCCACAACGTATAGCCTTGAGCCGCAGCGGCTTGCTGTACCTGTACCAGCGCCTGAGCCGCATTCTGTTGCAGATAGCATTTATTCGCTTCATAACCGTCTACTTTACTGCCAACAAAATTCTCTGAAGCAAGGTAGGCCATACGCACCTGAGCCTGCGGCACCAGGGTGGCAATATCAATAAAATCAGCCGGAACTTCTGACGCCGGTGTTGGTGTAACCGTTGCTGGTGTTACAGCCGCGCAACCGCTTAGCAGCAGGGCCGTTAGTGGTAATATTTTCATATCATCAGCACTCCGGCCAGCAGGAATGCCAGCAGCGCCAACACACCGCAAAACAGCGCATAGGGTAGCTGGGTTTTTACGTGTTCGAGTAAGTCGCAGCCGGAGGCGACTGAGCTGACCGCGGTGCTGTCGGATATTGGTGAGCAGTGATCGCCGAACACGCCGCCGCTTAAAATGGCGGCCAGCACCAACGAAGGCGGCAGGCCGAGCAGCTCAACCATCGGCATGCCGATGGGGATCAAAATAGCAAAGGTGCCCCAACTGGTGCCGGTGGTAAAGGAAATCAGCGCGCCGGCCAAAAACAGCAAGGCCGGGATCAACACCAGCGGCAGGCTGTCATTAACAATAGACGCAATAAAAGTGCCGGTGCCCAGCAGTTTTAAACTGCTGCCCAGCGCCAGCGATAACAGCACTATGGTAACCAGCGGCAGCAGTTCGCTCATACCTTTAAAGCCGATATCCACCAGTTGCTGATGTTTAAAACGTTTGCTCAGTAACATCATGCAATAGGCGACTAAACAGGCCAGCGTAGTGGCATACAGCACCGATTGCGAACCGGAGCCTTCTACCAGCCGGCCATTACCGGTCATCAGCATAAAGCCCAGCATCGACGCTACCAGGGTTAGCAGCGGCACCAGCATAAAAGACGGATGGCTGGGTTTAACGTCAATTTCGGTATGGGCGGCCAGCGTATGCAGTTGTTGTTCGGAATTACGCATCGGGCCATACACCTTGCCGGTTATAATGGTGTACAACACTACTGTTAGCGTAAACAACGCATAAAAGTTCAGCGGTATAGTGCCAATCAGCACCGATACCGCGTTATCGCCCAATGAGTAAGTGCTAAGCAGGCCCAGAATATAAGCGCCCCAGCCGTTAAGCAGAATAATGATGCAGATAGGCGCGCTGGTACTGTCGATAATATAGGCCAGCCGGGCGCGGCTCATTTTAAACTTGTCGAATAAACCGCGTGAGCTGATACCGGCAGTAAGCGAGCTGAGGTTAGATTCAATAAAAGTCACTGAGCTGATAAAGAAGGTCAGCAAACCGGCCTGACGCGGCGTTTTGGCAATGCCTTTTTCCACCAGCATTTTTACTGTGGCCGACACGCCGCCGGAGTCGCGCATATAGGCCAGCAAGCCGCCGACTAACAAGGAAAACATTAAAATACGGGCGTTATCACCGTCTTTGGTCACCGCCACTATGCGCTCCAGCGTGTTAATGCTGCCATCGAGCAGCAAACCCGGGCCTGCGCCACCGGCCTGCAAAAAAATCAGTAATTCCGCACTGCATAATGACAGCAATAGCGCGAGGATCACTTCTTTGCGCCACAGTACGATGATAATGGCTACCAGCGCCGGTACCAGGGTTAACCAATCAGCCAAAATGGCCTCCTGTTATTATTATTGTTTGCGTTACAGCTGAATAATTTATACCGGTTGTCAGGTTTTGCCGCAAGCCTTGCTGTCGCTTTTGCGATAAAGCGGCGCTTGCGTTGGATGGGGCCGGCAACAGGTTTGGCCGTGGCTGAATAACTTGCTTTTGTTAACAAAGTTGCGCCATGCTTAGTCACACAAGATGTTAGCGTAAAGGTGCAGTATGCAGCGCATAGTAATCTGGTTTCTGGCCGGTTTCTTCAGTTTATCCACGGTGGTACAAGCAATGACATTCAGCAGTTTATCGGCACAGCAGTATAACAACATTAAACAAGCCGGGCTGGATAAGCTGCAACTGGTGCACAGCGACATTGCCCCTGTGCTGCAACAGCATCAGCAAAATCCGTTATTCCGCTTTACCCGGGCCGGCGAGTCGGCGCAAGGTACGGCCATTTGGCAAATTGATATTGGCCGCGGGCCGGTAAAAATACTGGCCTGGTCGCAAATGCACGGTGATGAATCTACCGCCACTGCCGCCTTGATGGATTTGCTGAATTTTATTGCTGCTGAGCAAAACCGCAGCTGGCGCGAAAAATGGTTAAGCAAGGTAACACTGCGGCTGTTGCCGATGGTTAACCCGGATGGTGCGGCCGCGCATTCACGCTTTAACAGTATGGGCATTGATATTAACCGTGACGCCAAAGCCTTACAGACGCCGGAAGGGCGCGTGCTGATGCAGGTGGCCAAAGCATTTAAACCGGATTTTGGCTTAAACCTGCACGACCAAAACCGCTTTTATACCGTTGGCGACAGCGCCAAACCTGCGACTATTTCACTGCTGGCACCGGCCTTTAACGAGGCAAAAGATATTGATGCCGCGCGTAAAAAAGCCATGCAGCTTATTGGTGACATGCGCGATCTGCTGGAAACTGAATTACCGGGCTACCTGGCAAAGTACGATGATACCTTTTCCTGGCGCTCTTTTGGCGATACCTTCGCCGGCATGGGCATCAGTACGGTATTAATTGAATCCGGCGGCCACCCACTCGACGATACCCGCCAGGTGGCACGGCGGCTGAATACCCAACTGCTGATAATGAGCATTGAAAGTATTGGCAGTGGCGCCTATCAGCAACAGCCGCTCAGCGCCTATCAGGCAATACCTTTTAACCGCGATGACGGCATTAAAGATTTGCTGCTGGATAATATTAGCCTTAATGTAAACGGCAATCAGGCGCTGATTGATGTAGCGCTGGATTTGGATATCGACGGCAACCGCCGGGCGCGTATTCGTGATATCGGCGATCTATCTATTTATGCTGCCTACCACAAATTTGACGCCGGCGGCCTGCAGTATCAGGCGGCCAAAGCCTACGCGCTAACCAAACCGCTCACGCTGGATAACGCCGGCTACCTGGCGCTGCTGCGCGAAGGCTACAGCCACTTCAGCGGTGACGAGAGCCTGCTAAGCAACCACAGCGATTTACCGCTGTTAGTTAATCCACAAGGTTTAACCGGGCCAACCCCGGCCCGATACCGCAACGCTACTTTTTTGCTGGCCAATGACCAGGGCGTGCAAATAGCCGTATTAAACGGCCAATTGCTGGATTTACGCAGCGGCAAGTTACTACAGCCGGCGAAGATTTAAGACGAATAGGCGGCAATAACGTTATCTGCCGCCGTTATCCGGGATTTGTAGTCAATGAGCTGGTCAGAGTTAACCCAGTCCGGCAGTAACTAAAACTAACATTAATTAGCACCTAATCGTTCAAACAATGGCAATAATACCTTCTCGACACGCTCGTCAGTTATTTGAAACTCTTGTGGCCAGGAAGATAAGATGTGAGACTTTCGGGACTTGTTTACGATCTTAAACCCCGATTTGTCGTAGTTACCGGCATTCATACTTCTACCGATAATAATTTCTTCATTGTTAAAATGCGCCATGCACCGATGCTGGTCTTTAGGTAAACCTCCTTCAGAAGGTAACTTCCAAAACCCGTTTAAAATAGTGTCTTTAAGCCAACTCAAAGCAGACAGTGGTAGTTCGGTCTGATACTCGGTATTTCTAATTTTCCCACGGGAAATCTCATAAATTATCAGCAACTTGTCGCTACAGAAATACTTAACTTCTTTGCTACCTGTTTCATCGAGTAATTCGTTACCCAAAAATTTGTACAATGCCATTTCAGTTGCATTGTTTAAAAGATTTATGTCTTTCATGATGCTAATTATTTCCCTGAAAGCTTAATTGCTTTAACTGATTTACGAGACTCCAGTTCTCTAAGAGACTCCGGTTTGTGTTGAATTTCCAACACTTCCAGTGCTCCTGGCGAGCCTTTCTTGCTATATCTTTCAGTCAGTCCGTCACCTGTAAATACTTCCCAAGCGCCTATTTCTGATAGGATTTTTTGCCGAGCTATAAATTTATCCTGCTCAGCCTTGTCAGAAAAATACTCGGATGCAAATCTCTCGGCTTCCTTTGTTTCGAACGTATCGCGCCAATCCTGTCCGTTACCAACCACATCTTTATTAAATGCATCCCAGTGTGCTCTAAACTCTTCGGAATATTCTGGCGTCATGACTTGTTCAATCAATTCAGGCCTGATGTCGCCAGAAAATTCATCTTTTAGTTTTGACTGCATATTGTCGAAAGTTGGCACAAATGTATCTGGCCCATCGGTCAAATAATTCTCTCCGCGGTCGACGATATATAGAGTGTACTCTTTGTTTGGATCGTATTTAGTACCAAATAGATCAGCAATCAAAGCTGGGTCGGTATCAGCACGCTCAATCATATCAAAAGTCGACATCCATAAAGGATGGCGACCAGATGAGCGCATATGTCCGATAGGTTTATCAATAGAGTCTGCTGAAGGACTAAAGCGCACCATGAAACGGTCATTTGGTAATGTTCCCGCTGCAGCCATAGCGCGAAGCTCAGCATCTGAGTACTTAGGCACATAACCGTTAACGGCTAAATCGTCAGCGGCCTTTTTCAGCAAAGTTTCGCAATCTTCCAAACTCTGCGGCGGGCTGGCAGGTTTCTTAGCTGGCGGGCTTTTCGCCTCATGCGTTGCTGCTTTGGCTGTTGTGGTTTCCTCTGGCGCTGCGCCACCGCCTGGTTTGGCCGTTCTGGTTACCGGTGCAGGAGCGGTGCCAGCGCCGCCGGTTTCTGCGGCTAAGCCGCCTTCGCCTATGCCGTTATCTTCCGGTGGCTGGCCCCAGCCTTCGGTGAGTTGCCAGATGCGCATTTCATCGGCGGCGAACATTTTTATTAACGCATCGCGTAGTTGGAAATTGCTTAGTTTGGATAAATCAAACTGCCACGGCTTGGCGTGTTGATACATTTGCGCCCAAATTGCACGGTGGTTCCAATGCGGTTCCAGGTCGTGCAGAAAATAGCGGCCAAACTGCATATCTTTTACTTCACTGAGGCAATCTTCACCCAAATCAGCGTAAGCCAGTAAACAATTACTGCACAAATAGGTTTTGCCCCATTTGTCTGCCAATATTACGCCGTCGTAGTGTCTGTCCAGCATCCTGCCACCTTCTCAGTACCGAAAAGTTTAAAAACTCAGAAAATAAGGATTCTATCGCCGGTAAATATATTGTCAATTTAATGCTGCATATATTGATTTTTTTATTATTGTTTTGCTGTTTGCAGCAGTAATTACTGCTGAAATATTGTACGGGCTATACGAGTCCGGCTACTTTGCTATACTGAGCAAGCTTTACACTAACACTTTGGAGAACAACATGAAATTTGCTGCATTGTTGCTAACGTTACTGCCTGTTTCGCTGCTGGCAGCGGATAATCAGGTAATACATTGCCAATCAGGCGAGGCGGTACGGGTAATCGAAGTCGCCTATCCGCAGGGTACCGAACTGCCGTGCGAAGTACAGTACACCAAAGACGGTGCAACCCAGGTGCTGTGGCGTGCCAGCGCAGAAGCCGGTTACTGTGAAGATAAAGCGGCACAGTTTGCCGAAAAGCAGCGTGGCTGGGGTTGGCAATGTGTTGCTACCGCCGGTAAAGCTCAAACCGATACAGACGATCAGCCTGAGACAGAAGATCAGCCGCAGAACTAAGCTGCCGTTAGCGTAACAGCTGCTGATGCCGGGCTAATACCGCATCCGGCTGTTTACGCCCCCGCATTTCCCTGTCAACACAGTGTCATATGTTTGCCTTATGCTTTTGGCTTAACCCTAAGCAACGAGGCATTATGTCTAGCCTGGAAAAGCCGGAGCACAAGCTGCACCATCTGCTGAAAAATGCTGCGCCGCTGGCCCGTTATCTGCAAAAGAACGCCAGCAGTGCCGATGCAGCTGATATTTTTCAGGAATCTATTGTCAGGGTACTGGAGCAGGCCAGGCAAAAACCTGTGCTTAACCCGCTGGCGTATGCCTTTACCGTAGCGCGGCATATGTTGCTGCGGCTAAAAGCGCTGCCGGCAGAACAGCCGGACGAGTTAGCCTGCCAAAGCGCCAATCCGGAAGAAATGGCCAGTATGCAGCAAACGGTGGAGCTGGTTAGCCAGACGCTGGCCGCTATGCCGGCGTTACGCCGTCAGGTGTTTGTGTTATACCGCATGGAAGGCAAAAGCCGCAGCAGCATAGCGGCCTTACTGCAAATCAGTGAAGAGGCCGTAGCTAAGCATGTCAGCAGGGCGCTGGCAGATATTCAGCGCCGGCTGGACCGGCAGCGGGCCGGGTAATTGAGTGGACAAAATACGTTGAGTACAGCAGAACAAGCAGAGCAGGATCTGTATATACAAGCCGCGGCCTGGGTGGAAAAACTCGCCGCCGGTGAGCTGGACAGCCTGAGCAAAAGGCGCTTCAGTCATTGGCTGGAGGCTGATCCCAGGCACTGCACGGTGCTGTCGTCGATGCTGCAAACCTGGCAAGACCCGGCATTAACTCAGGCGCTGGCGGCGTATCAGCCTCATCCGTTAAAACGCTGGCAGCTTTCACTGCCGCGTTGGCGTTTTGCCACTGCCGCAGTATCGTTAACCGCGGTGGCCTGCAGTGCCGTGTTGGCAGTAGCACTGTATCTGGGCAACAGCAGTATGTTTCAGCCGACGGCGGCCTACGAGTTGAAAACTGCCCGCGCCAGCACTATGCACAAGGCGCTGGATGATGGCTCTGTGGTCGATATCGCTGCCGCCAGCCAACTAACGGTATTATTCAGCGCCAATAAACGCCAGGTGGTACAGGGCCAGGGCGCGGCCTATTTTGCGGTGGCAAAAGATAAACAACGGCCGTTTGAAGTGCGGCTTGATCAAGCAACAGTAGTGGCGGTAGGCACCGAATTTAATATTGACCGCGACCCGGATCTGATAGATATCACCGTGTACGAAGGGGCGGTGCAGGTGCAGGCGAGCGCTACCGGGCCACGCCAGCTGCTTAAAGCCGGTGAGCGGGTGCGTATTGTACAAAACAGGTTATCGGCGGTAGAAAAAGTTGATTTACAGCAATTGGTTGATTGGCGCTCCGGCTGGATTGAAATTGAAAACGAACCTTTAGCCTATTTGCTGCACCGGTTAAACCGCTCGGCGGCGTTACCGGTGACTGCCAGTGCAGAAGTCGCGCAATTAAGAGTGGCCGGCCGTTTTGAGCTGGCCAATACGCAACAAACAGTACAGGCATTAAGTGACGCTTATAATTTAACGCTGCAGCAAGACAGCAGCGGTATCCGGCTTAGCCGGGCACCTTAACAGCGGTGCAGGTTGTGTTGTTACGACCTGAGCTTTGTATAGTGTGTTTACTGCTGGCAGTTTGCTGTAGCCGGGCTACGGCGCAGCAAGCTGACGCGCTGCCGCGTCAGTTTTACAGCTTGCCCAAACAGCCGCTGGCTGATGCTTTGTTGCAGTTTGCCCGTCAAGTTAATCAACCCATATTGTACGACCCGGCAAAGCTGGCTGGCCTGCAGGCACCTGCAGTGTACGGTGAATTTGTCGCTGACCGGGTATTAAGCCTGCTACTGGCACAGCAGCCGGTAGAGGCCATACCCCGTGCGAACGGCTGGCTGATTAAAGCTAAAGCGACGCCGGCAAAACCTGCGCTCACTGTAATTGAAGCGGCGCCCCCGGCTGGCGCACCCGCGATGGAAGTTATCGCCGTCCGGGCTAATGGTGGTGTACACCGCCACGCTGCGGCCAGCCTGTTACCTGCAGCAGAGCTGTTAAAACGCCGGGCGCTGATTGCGCAAGACTCACTGGTAGCAGAGGATATCAGCAACGTTGCTGCGCTGAATGTCGCCAACGCCTTATCGCGGGTGCCGGGTATTGCCATTACCCGCGAGTGGGGCGAAGGCCGGCAGATTTCGCTGCGCGGTTTAAGTGCCGATTTTACCCGGGTACAGATAAACGGTATGGAAACGCTGGGCACCTCATCGTCACCAATGGATGCGCGCGGCGCGCTGTCGCGTAGCCGTGCCTTTGACTTCAATATATTTGCCGCTGAGTTGTTTAACCAAATTGAGGTAAAAAAATCCTACTCTGCAGAGCAGGAAGAAGGCGGTATTGCCGGTACGGTAAATTTACGCACCGCCAAACCCTTTGATTATCGTACTGACAGGGCCGTTGTTTCTGCCAGTCTTGGCAGCAACAGCAATGCCAATAACAGCTTAAGCAGGGCCGATCCGCTTTTTTCTGCGCTGTTATCACAGCGCTGGTCTGAGTTTGGTGCACTGCTGTCACTCACCTACAGCAGCCGTGCCACTAATGAATATGGCAGCAATACCACGCGCTGGCGCCGGGAACGCGGTAAACAGGCCGCCGACCCCGGCGACAGCGCCTTACAAAGCCTGTTAGATTCCGGCGAGTTATGGTTTCCGCGCGGCCAGCGTTTATCGGTATGGGACAATCAGCAACAGCGCCTGGGTATAACAGCGGCGTTGCAGTATCAGCCCGCGCCGCAGTTCAATCTGCTGCTGGACCTGATGCACGGCAAGCTGCAAAACCAGCTGTCGGAGCATCACCATGCGGTAAAAGATAATAACCTGGTGCAGGATTTAATTTGGCGCGACAACAAGGCTGATGGCAGCGGCGATAAAGAAGTGCTGTATGCCCGCTATAAAAATGCCAGCTGGCGCAATGAAAACCGCACAGACTATAACGAGTCGGTGTTTAGCCAAATCAGCCTGAGTGCCGATTGGGCGCTTAGCCACAATTTGCAGCTGCGCGCCATGCTGGGCCACAGTTCATCCGACTACCGCCAGCCACTGCTAAGCAAATTAAATATTGAAGCAAAGCAACAAGCCGATATCGTCACCGATTTTACTCAGGATGCCTTTTATGGCCGCAGTTATTCTAACAACTTTGATGTGACGGCGTTGCCTGGCTATAGCGTAAGGGATCTGTTTTTTCAGTCTAACTTTACCTATTCCGACTTTGACAACGCCGGGCTGGATCTGGCTTATCAGCTTGCCGACAGCAGCAGCTTAACCTTAGGTTTGCAGCATAAAACCTTTAGTAATTCCGGCTTGCAGCAAGAGGCCAGCGGCTTTCCGCACAGCAATGCTACGCCGTTAAATCAGGGCATGGTTAGCCTGAAGGCCGATCAGGTGCAGTTGTATAGCGGCCACCCGGACCAAAGCTGGTTACAGGGCGATATTGCCGCCTTGCAGGCGTTTTATGGCCTGGACGGTTTTGCTTTAACCGAGGCCGATACCCTTGCCAGCTCAATGTACCGGCTAACCGAGCACACCAATGCCGGCTATCTGCAATATCAGCAACAATTCGCAGTAGCCGGTGCGCCGCTGCGGGCCAGCCTCGGTCTGCGCTATTTTCATACCCGGCTTACCAGCGCAGCACCCGGCCAGGCTGTGGCTAACGGCACGCCGGTCAGCTCCGCGCTGGCTAACGTAGTGCGCCACTATAGCGGTTACCTGCCGGCGCTGAATTTATCCTATGAGTTTACGGAGGATATGCTGTGGCGCTTTGGCCTGAGTAAAAATATTACCCGGCCGTCGTTAAGTGATTTAGCGCTGTTTACCAATGTTACCCAAACCTCGCTCGGCGAAACCGATATCGGCCAAATCAGCACCGGTAACCCGCAGCTAAAGCCGTTTAGCGCTAACAATCTCGATACCGCGCTGGAGTGGTATTTTGCCGATGCCGGGCTGTTTTCTGCGGCGCTGTTTTATAAAGATATTAACCACTTTATTGCCACAACCACCAGGCCGGTGGTGTTTAGCGAACTGGGTTTGCCTGCTGCGCTGTTACCGGAGGGTAAAACAGTGGATGATGTGTTTAATTTGTCCTCGCCGCAAAACGGCGGCCCCTCGTCAATTAAAGGTATTGAGCTGGCGCTGCAGCGTAAGCTGGATTTTCTGCCGGCGCCGTTTCATCAGTTTGGTATAAGCGCAAACTACACCCGGGCCGACGGTACTACGCTGTACCGTAATGTGCAAAACTCCGGCGCCGATCAGCGCAAAGCCTTTACCGGTTTATCCAGACACAGCTACAACCTGGCGCTGTACTACGACACCCCGCGCTGGGGCGCACGGCTAACCACGGCTTATCGTAGCCGTTATATCGCTGCGGTAGAAAGCGGCTCTATTGATGATGACGAGCGCGGTTATCACGCCAGCACTAATGTCGATTTCTCAGCGTTTTACCGTGTAAACGACTATCTAAAACTGAATATTGAAGCGCTTAACCTGACTAATCTGCGCGAAGAGTTGTATAGCGATTCCAGCGACAGAGCCTATAACAGCACTTATAGCGGCCGCACTTATATGCTGGGGGTTACGGCAGAGTTTTAGTGGCTAAGCAGGTGTTAGCAGAGTAAGCCGCTTGGCAGGGTGTTAAGCAAAGCGGCTATAAGGCTGTTGCGGCGGGTTTATCGCTGTGGCTTAACGATAAAACGCTTCAACAGTGCCTTTTAGTGTCATTAACAACGGCTGGCCACGGCGGTCCAACGCTTTAGGCGAAGCAGCTTTTACCCAACCTTCGCTGATGCAATATTCTTCCACATCAAAACGTTCTTTGCCGTTTAGTTTAATACCAATGTCATGCTCGAAAATTTCTGCCACATAATGCTTGCTGCGCGGGTTAACAGAAAGGCGATCCGGTAACTCCGGGCGGGCAGTGTCGTTTTTTACAGTGTCATTCATGGCTTAGGCCTATGCTAAATAAAATATGCGCCATTGTAGGCAAAGCCGGCATTGTGCTCAAGGCAAAACTACATGTACCTGTAAGGTATTGTCAGCCATAAAAAAACGGCGTAATGTTTTCTAATCCAAATTTTAAAAAGTGGGGCGACCTCTATTTAAGTTGGGGTGCCTGTCGAATAAGCGTTCGTTGACGGGGTTTGTCAAAATGGAGTTTGTCTTGAAAGTCGAATTTATTGTAAATAGTAATACAGAGATTTCTGATGAGTTAAAAGCATCGTCAGCCCTAGCCAAAGAAAATAAGTTTGACGAGGCAATTGAACTACTTAAATGTACGTTACGGAAAATTTTTTTATCTGACACGAGTTATCCCAGTAGTACATATGCCAAAATAATTCCCTACTTTCAAAAGGCAGGGCGCTATTCCGAAATTGAACCTTTTAGTGTTGAATATTTAGTTCCTGAAATTGAGTTGAAAGCTAAAAAATCTTTCTCCCATAAAAGTTCTGAAATGCAAAATGCCTTCGGTGCTATATATGTATCCGATATTTATAAAAAAATGGCGTTGTGTGCCAAAAGAGAAAATTTGGAATCTGATGAAGGTCGCTTTATGAATTTTTCTCAAGAATACAGAGTTAAATATTTAGAGTTATTAGAGTTGGGTGAAAAAACATCACTTCAACTTGAATACAACAATACACTTGAAATTTTTGGTTCAGATACCAAAAAGTGGCCCGATATTTTCAAAAGGAAATTCCAAGGTATCTTGCAAGCCTCTAATAAATAATTTCTCAAAAAATATGGGATGTGTAGGGTGCTGCCGAAGCTCAAGAAAGGAGTTTAGATGTCACATTTAAAGAGTTGGGCTAAAGACGGGCTAACAGTCCTTATTAACGATCACTCACCCTATATTGATGTTATAGCTAAGTACAATTATCGAGAATTCAAGCTGTTACTTGAGTATTCCCATGACTCTGCCTTTATTGAAGATATTCAGGGCAATAATTATGATTCTGGTCTCCAAGGTAAAGGAATCGGAAGCTTGCTTGTTAATACAGCGATTCAGGTTTTGAGAAAAAAATTACCAATAGATTCATTAATAAGTGGCCAAATGTCAGATGTGGGCGATCCGATAGAATCTGTCTTGTTAAAAAGGTGCCAGCAACATCGCTCTGCATTTTGGGCGTCATTTGGTTTTAATATTCAACCGGGGATGGCGGGACACGAGAAAATAAGAGCCTTGTTATCTGATCTTAAAGTTAAGGAAAACGGCTTAACTTTGGATAAGTTTCCGAGATTTATACCGTTAAGTGATTTTGTTGAGCAAGAATAGACTAACAAGTTACGTAATTTCACTTGGACGTTGCATCCACGTAAGTCCCCGTCTCTGGGATCAGGCATTGAATTTTGCTATTTGTGTTTTGCATTTGCCTTCACCCAGCTTATTTCAATCCCCATTTCTACGCTAAAAACCCGCTGTCAAAAAAGCTTAATATTTTTTTCTGTCCAAAAATCACTGGTTGTTGCTCTTTAGGGGGACTGCTGTGCAATTGCGCCGGCAGCTTTACTCCACCAATTAGCTTAACTAATCAGGATTAACGGACACATTATGAAGACGAATCTTTGCAAGAGCCATCTGGCGTTGGCTGTACTGGCTGCAATTCCGGCTTTATGCAGCAATCCTCTGCTGGCCCAATCTGCCCCGGCAGAAACGGTAGCAGAAACCGAAGTAATTGAAGTAAAGGGCTTTCGCAGCGCCATTATCAAAGCAAAAGACTTAAAACGCGAAGCGATGATAGCGCAGGATTCGATAGTGGCTGAAGACATTGCCGACTTCCCGGATTTAAACCTGGCCGACTCCCTGCAGCGGGTGCCCGGCGTAACCATTACCCGTGAAGGCGGCGAAGGCCGGCAGATTTCTTTGCGCGGCCTGGGCCCGGATTTTACCCGGGTGCAGGTAAACGGTATGGAAGCGCTGGGTACATCGTCATCGCCAATGGATGCGCGTGGCGGGGTGTCACGTAGCCGGGCCTTTGATTTTAATATTTTCGCCTCTGAGCTGTTTAACCAGATTGATGTGAAAAAATCTTACTCGGCCGATCAGGAAGAAGGCGGCATTGCCGGTACCGTAAACTTACGCACCGCCAAACCTTTTGACTATGACGGCGCTCAGGCCGCGGTATCTGCCCAGCTGGGTACCAACAGTAACACCGACAGTACCGATCCGCGGATTGCGGGGTTATTGTCAAACACCTGGTCGGACTTTGGTGCTCTGGTATCCGTTGCTTACAGCGACAGAGAAACGATGGAATATGGCACCAACACCACCCGCTGGCGGCGTGAAGGTGGCAAAACGGCCGCCGATGCCAGCAATACAGAATTACAAGCTGAACTGGATTCCGGGGAATTATGGTTCCCGCGCGGCCACCGTTATTCAATGTGGGAAAATGAGCAAAAGCGGCTGGGTGTTACAGCGGCGCTGCAATATAAACCCGGCCAGGATTTCAGCCTGGTGCTGGATTTGATGCATGGCAAGCTGGAAAACACCCTGTCTGAGCATCATCACGCGGTAAAAGATAACAGCGTGGTGAATGAATTAGTGTGGCGCGAAAATAACGGCGACAAGGAGGTGATTTACGCCGATTATGAAAACGCCACCTGGCGTAATGAAAACCGTCAGGACTATAACGAATCAGTATTTAACCAAATTAGCCTGACAGCCGACTGGACGCTGAGCGATACGCTGAAAATGCGCGCCATGCTGGGCCACAGCTCATCAGATTATGAGCAGCCGCGGGTAAATAAGCTGAATATTGAAGCGAAGAAAAAGGTCAATATTATTACCGACTTTACCCAAGATGCGTTCTACGGCCACAGCTATTCACCGGATTTTGATGTTACCGCTGTCGAAGGTTACACGGTAAAAGATTTGTACTTTCAGTCGAATTTTATCTACTCCGACTTTGATAACGCCAGGCTGGATTTTGACTACTACTTAACCGACAGCTCGGCGTTGAAATTTGGTGCCAACTATAAAAAGTTCAGCAACTCCGGCTTTCAGCGGGTAGCGCAAAACTTTCCGACTAACCCCGACACACCACAAAATCAGGGCGTATTTACGCTGACAGCAGAGCAGGCGCAGCTGTTTAGCGGCCATCCGGATAAAAGCTGGTTGCAGGGTGATATGGCGGCGTTGCAGGCATTTTACGGCCTGAGCAATTTTGCTTTAACCGACGAGTACACGGTAGAAAGCTCGGCCTATGATTTAACCGAAGAAACTCAGGCGGCTTATTTGCTGTATGACACTGAATATGATGTAGCCGGTGCGCCGCTGCGGTTGAACCTGGGCGTGCGTTATTTTAATACTGAGATCACCTCCGCAGGCTTATCGAAAGGCGTGCCCACGCAGTTGGTGCGCGATTATTCTGACTATCTGCCCAGCCTGAACATTGCCTATGAGTTTATCGATGATGTGATCTGGCGTACCGGTATCAGTAAAAATATGACGCGACCGTCGTTAGGCGCCATGGCATTTTCGGCCAATGTTAGCCAAACCTCGCTGGGCGAAAACGATATCGGCCAGGTTTCTGTCGGTAACCCGAACCTGCAACCTTTTGAATCAACCAACTTTGATACCGCGCTGGAGTGGTACTTTGAAGATGTTGGCCTGGCGTCGGTCGCGTTATTTTATAAAGATATCGACAACTTTATCGTTACTGAAACCCGGCAAATAGTCTATCGCGAGTTGGGCTTACCGGCTGCGCTGTTGCCGGTGGGTAAAACGGTAGACGATATTTTTAACGTGTCGTCACCGCAAAACTCAGACTCTTCTACCATCAAGGGTTTTGAGCTGGCGCTGCAGCGTGATCTCGACTTTTTGCCGGCGCCGTTTAATAACCTCGGTGTGATAGCAAACTACACCTGGGCCGACGCTAATACCTTGTATCGCAACGTAGAAAACTCAGGTGAAGATCAGTTTAAAGCCTTCCCGGGGTTATCAAAACAGAGCTACAACCTGACGCTGTATTACGAAACAGCAAGCTGGGGTGCCCGGATTGCTGCGGCTTATCGCAGTGATTACATCACCGGAGTAGAAAGCGGCTCTATTGACGATGACGAGCGTGGCTACCATGCCACGACTAACGTCGATTTCTCCGCCTTTTATCGTTTAACTGACAACATAAAGCTAAACCTGGAAGCGATAAACCTGACCAATGTGCGCGATGAGTTGTATAGCGATTCCAGTAACAGAGCGTACAACACCACTTACAGTGGACGTACTTATATGGCTGGCGTAACAGTACAGTTCTGATCATACCCTCGTACTTGAAGCTGCAGCTTTGTTGGCTGCGTACTCTCGCCCCGGTCACATAGGTTAACTATGCTCCCGGGGCCTCAAGCACTTGCCGCCTCGCTGCAGCACCAATTACTTTGGGTATAGGTACACTGTTTTAATAGGGCGTATTGATCGATGAATTTTGTAGTGAATAAAAAGCAGTTGGGCTTAGCTGCTATTGTGACCTTGCTGGTCACAGCTTGCCAGCAAGTGCAAACAGACCTGAATACAAAGCAAAGCAAAAGCTGGCTGGCCGGTGATCACCATGTGCACAGCCATTACAGCGTAAAGTGGGATAGCTCGGTATTTCCGCCGGCGCCGATTATTGGCGGCGATGCCAAATATTCTATTTCGTTGAATGCGCAAATGGCGGCGCACTATGGCTTAAGCTGGATGGTAATAACAGACCACGGCGGGCCGAACCGTGCCAAATTAGCGCTGCAGCAGGCCTATCCGGAGCTGCTGGCGTCGCGCAAAGCTTTACCGGATATTCTGCAATTTTACGGCATGGAGTTTGACGTGCCGGGTAACAGCCCGGGTGGCCGCCATGCCAGTTTTATTATGCCGTACAGTGCTACCGAAGCGCAGCAGCTGTACCAGATAGAACACCGTTACAATGGCCGCCAGGGTGTACCGCCCGGGCCGGAAAAGGCCGAAGATGCTTTTATGCTGTTGGCGCTTAAAGCGATGGATGCGCTGCCGGATAAACCCTTACTGCTGGCAAATCATCCTTCGCGTTTAGCCACGGGTTTTCGTCAGTATCATAAAATTACCCCGCAACAATTGCGTGACTGGCAAGATACGGCACCCGATGTGGTGATTGGTATGACCGGCGCTGAAGGCCATCAGGCCGCCACATTAAACCCGGATGGCAGTATCGATGCCAATGCTACTCGTGCTGAGTACCCGCATTACCCGACACTGGGCGGTTATGATCAGATGACAGCACGCTTAGGCGGTGTCTGGGACAGCCTGCTTAGCGAAGGCCGGCGCTGGTGGGTAACCGGGGTGTCAGACAGCCATGGCCATTACACTGACGGCTGGGCCGATTTCTGGCCGGGGCAGTATGCCAAAACCTATGTTTATGCTGAAAAAGACTACGACAGTATTTTTGCCGCACTCAAAGCCGGCAATATGTTTGTCAGCACCGGCGATTTAATTGACGCCCTCTATGTTGACGTGGTGGTAAAAAATACCGATAAAAAGGCCACCTTAGGTGAGACTCTGCTTGTGTCGGCTGAAGATGAGTTAGTACTGCGTGTACGATTCAGCGATCCTGAGGGACCTAATGGCGGCGGTTTTATGCCGCAGGTGCAGCGGGTAGATGTGATACAGGGGGTAATCAGCGGGCCGGTGCAACACCGCAGTAGCGATGAAGCGCCCGATACCAAAGTGGCAAAACGTTTTTATGTCGGCGACTGGCAAACTAAACAGGGTTACCGCACGTTTGAGCTGGCGCTGGGTAAAGTCAGCCAAAGCGGTTACCTGCGCCTGCGCGGCAGTAATAACAAAGATGAGCTGGAACCCGAAGCCGATGCCGAAGGTGAGAACCCCTGGCATGACTTATGGTTTTACAGTAATCCGGTATTTATTCAGCTGCAACCGGCGCAAGGGTGATGCTTTAACGCGCCAGTTGCTGCTGCCATTTGGCCAGTGCATCCAGCTGTTTACGCACCAGGCCCTGGATTTTCTCGTCAATTAAATTGCCGTCGCTGTCGAAACTGCCGGTAAAGGCATTGGCGAATACTTCCGGTTGGTTTAGCGGGTGCAGGTTTAAAAACACGCATACCTGACGCAGGTGGTACTGGGCACGGCTGGTGCCCATGCCGCCACCGGCACCCATAATGGCTACCGGCTTGCCGGTTAGCAGGTGGTTGTCGGGTTCACGCGAGGCCCAGTCCAGCGCGTTTTTCAGCGCCGGTGCCAGTGAGTAGTTATATTCCGGACAGCCGAGCAACAGCGCATCAGCTTCGGCCATCTGCTTCAGCAATTGCTGCACTGCAGCCGGCTTTTCCGCCAGATCAGCATTATAAAATGGTACTTCCATTAAATCTGCCAGATGAATTTTCATGCCATCCGGCGCATGGGCCTGGGCATAGCGCACCAGACCGCGGTTGGTAGATTTTGCCCGTAAACTGCCACAAATGGCCAGTACATTAATACTCATTGTTTGCTCCATACGTTGCTTAAAAAAGACTGTGTCAGTGTAGCTTAGGTGGCTGGGTTTAACCCGGGTTCAAATTATTTGAACATTGAGCGCAAATTATTCCGCTTTTTCCGCTGTAACTGCGCCGTTATGCTGTCTGCGTAATATGAACTTAATTCAGGAGAAGCCAGATGTTTGATATCAGATATGCAGCAGATCGCGGTAAAGCCGATTTTGGTTGGTTACAAAGCCGCCACACCTTTTCCTTTGCCAGCTACTACGACCCCGCGCAAATGGGGTTTTCAGCCCTGCGGGTAATTAATGACGACAGAGTAGCGCCGGGCGCGGGTTTTGATACCCATGGCCATAAAGATATGGAAATTTTAAGCCTGGTACTGAGCGGCAGCATTGCGCACAAAGACTCGGCCGGTAATACCGAAGTGCTGCCTGCCGGAGAGTTTCAGTTAATGAGCGCCGGCCGCGGTATTTATCACAGCGAGTTTAATGCCAGCGAACAGGATGAGCTGACGTTTTTGCAAATTTGGCTGCAGCCAAACCAACAAGGCGGCGAGCCCGGCTATCAGCAAAAAGACTTTGGCCAGCGCGACGGCTTAACGCTGATCTTGTCTCCGGATGGCCGTGACGGCAGTTTAACGCTGCGCCAGGACGCCTTGCTGTATCAGTTAATTCTGCCAACGGCAGAGCAGCTGAACTTCAGCACACAGAAAGGTCGTAAGTTGTATATTCACCTGATTAGCGGCGAGCTGGACGTGGCAGGTAACAAGCTGCAGCCCGGTGATGGTATTAAAATCATCGACGAAACGGCGTTGCAGCTTAGTGCCACAGCGGCGGTTAAAGCGTTGGTCTTCGATTTACCCTAAGTGCTGCTCTGTAGCCTTAACGTCATTCAGCCGGCATAAAGTGAAGGCGCAGCAGTATGGTTCTCAACTATGGTAAACAACTATGCTAAACAGCTATCGCCGCGTTGCAGTTGCTGCAGCGCCGGCGATACAGATTGCGCTAAGGAGACAGGACAATGAATAGCCGTGTAACTGTGATAACGATTACCGCCTTACTGTTGTTGGCCGGCTGTGACAACAATACGCCGGGTAAAGTGCCAACGAATAAGCCGGCGGCTGATGCCGTTACAGCCACTGCCGCCGGGCCGGCGCTGGCGGACAGCGAACATAATGCCCGCAGCAGTCTGGATTGGGCCGGCTCTTACGAGGGTATGTTGCCCTGTGCCGATTGTGAAGGCATCAGCACTACAGTGGTGTTAAATGCTGATGGCAGTTATCAGTTAAACCAGGTATATATTGGTAAGTCGGCACAGGAATTTAACAGCAATGGTAAGTTTAACTGGAATGAGGCCGGCAATACGGTACTGCTGGAAGCTGAACAGCCGGTACAGTTTTTTGTTGGAGAGAATCAATTGTTTATGTTGGACCAACAAGGCAAACGCATAGAGGGTGAGTTAGCAGCGCGCTATAGTCTGCAAAAACAACCTTAAATTGCGATTACCGGCACAAGCTGGCTTTTTTTGCGGCTTGTGCCAGGGTTTTACCATGGGTAACAGGAGTTGACACATGGCAAAGCATTGGCTGCAGGCAATTATGTTGTTGCTGTATGGCATTATGCCGGCATTAGCCAGCGCCGCTGATACTGAACCGCAAAACGCAACTCCTGCTCCTGACCCGAAAACGCTGCGTTTTGTGGTGTATTACCCGGACTTCCCGCCTTATATTTTTACCGACAGCGCCGGCCATATCAGCGGTATTGTGCCGGACTTACTGGCCCCCTTTTTTACTCAACAACAGATAAGCGTTGATTACCTGCTGGACAATCGCGCCGGAGCTGAGCAGCGGCTGTATCGCGGAGAAGTTGATGCAATGATGCTAAGTCCGGATTGGGCAACACGGCCGGAACAAGTGATTTTCTCCGACAGTATTATTGCCTATGACGATTATTTCTTTGCCCGTTCAGTGCTTGAAGTAGCTGAGACGCCGGAGCAGTTAACGGGAAAAAAAGTGTGCACACGGGAGTTTTATGTTTATCCGGCGCTGGAGCCGTTGTTTAGCAGTGGTCAGCTGTTAAGAGTAGATGCGTCCAGCCAGGAAGCGCAGCTGCGCATGGTATTAAGTAAACGATGTGACCTGGCTTATTTAAACGACCTTGTTGCCAACTGGCTGTTAATAAACGGATTTTCAGGCGATAAGCTCTATCCGTCGCCGTTGTTAATCGGCAAGTCAGGGCTGACAATAGCGCTTAATCCAAAGTGGCAAACCCTGTTATCAGCACTGAATTACTATTTACAGCAGCAACAGGATAACGGAGAGGTGCAGCGTGTAATAGCGCGCTACCTCCCCTAATGCGGCTAAGGATAAAGCAAGTAAGGCTGGCGCTGTTGCCGGAATTGTTTTAAGTCTGCCTGCCAACCTGCACGGATCTCACTTTCGCTTAACCCTTGCTCTATTTGCAGGCGTAACCGGTCGGTGCCGGCCAGTTTGTCCATAAAGCCGGCCGCGCTGAAAAACGGTTCTTGTTGCGCCTTAAACAGCGCATGCCAACGCAACAGATAATCTAAACTCAGGCCTTGTACTTTGGCCTGGCGTAAATCTTCACCCAGCAGCACTTTATCCATTAACGGCGGCGTTAACGCGGCGCCCGGCGTCGATACCGGCACAAACTGAAAATTACCGGTGCTGAATTTGTCATAGCCAATTACCTGAAACGGAAAAGTTGTGCCGCGACCGACACTCAGCGGTGTGGCTTCAAAAAAGCCGAGCGACGGATACAGTGCTATTGCCTGGTCATTGGGTAAATTTGGGCTGGGTTTTACCGGCAGTGAGTAGGGCCGGTTACGCTGATAGCCGCTTAGCGGTATTACGCTCAGCTGCAGTTGCTCAGCATTGTTTATCCAGCCTTCGCCTTTAATCATCTGCGCCAGCTCGGCTACCGTCATGCCGTGCAACAGCGGAATGGGGTGCATACCTACAAAGGATTGAAATTGCAGGTCCAGCACCGGGCCGTCGACATAGGCGCCGTTCGGGTTAGGCCGGTCCAGTACCAGCATGCTGACGCCATGGTCGGCAGCGGCCTGCATCATATAGTGCATGGAGCTGATATAAGTGTAGTAGCGCACACCTACATCCTGAATATCAAAAATCACCACATCCAGCTGCTGCATTTGCTCTGCCGATGGCTGTTTATTAGCACCGTATAACGACCACAGTGGCAGCCCGGTTTTGCTGTCTACGCCGGATTTTACGCTGGCGCCGGCGTCATGATCGCCACGAAAGCCATGCTCGGGGGCAAAAATACTGACTACGTTAACGCCGTTGGCCAGCAGCAGATCCACCAGGTGTTGCTCGCCCACCATGGAGGTTTGATTAACCAGCAAGCCCACCCGCTTACCGGCTAGCAGCGGCAGGTACTGTGCGGTTTGCTCCGCCCCGGTTTGCAACGGTGGTGTGATGGACGCTTGTTGACAGGCGGCCAGCAACATCAGGCCGCACAACACAATGCCGCTCAGTTGTATATAGCGCATATTATTGCGCCTCTAATACTTTGCGGATAAAGCCTTGCTGCTGCGCCAACTGCTGCTGACAGTGCGCTATGCTTTGGCCGCTGAGCAGGTGCAAAATAGCCAGTTTGGCGTTCATGCCGGCCGCTTGTAACGCCTGTTGCGCACTGTCGGCATCGCAGTCGGTAGCTTGCATCACAATGCGCACCGCGCGGGCAACCAGCTTCTGATTACTGGCATGTAAGTCTACCATCAGGTTTTGGTACACCTTGCCGCTGCGGATCATTGCGGTGGTGGTTAGCATATTTAACACCAGCTTTTGCGCGCTGCCGGCTTTCATCCGCGTGGAGCCGGTCAGTACTTCCGGGCCTACTTCGGCACAAATACCGATATCGGCGGCGCTGAGGATTGGCGCATTGGCATTACAGCTGATGGCAGCAGTAACACAACCGATACTGCGGGCATAGGCCAGGCCACCCAACACATAAGGCGTGCGGCCGCTGGCAGCAATACCCACCAGAATATCTTTGGCGCTTAAGCCAATACGTTGTAAATCGGTGACGGCAAGCTGCGGGTCGTCTTCTGCGCCTTCTACCGCTTTATACACCGCACCCTCGCCACCGGCGATCAGCGCCACTACCTGAGATGACGGCACGCTGAAGGTGGGCGGGCATTCTACCGCATCCAGAATACCCAGGCGGCCACTGGTGCCGGCGCCCAAATACACCAAACGGCCACCGGCCGCAAAGGCGGTAACGATATGCTCGGCTACGGCAGCGACCTGCTCCAGGCAGTTTGCCACACTGTGCGCTACGGTTTGGTCGGCCGCGTTAATGCGTTTTACTATCTCAATACCGGATAATAAATCGATGTCCATACTGTCCGGGCTGCGGGCTTCAGAACTCATGTTATCCAGCTGCTGCAGCAGGTTATCGCGTTGTTTATCCGTCATGACGTGTTTCCGCAGTTGTGTGGTGTTGTGTGGCCAGAATAAAGGCGCCGTCCAGTGCACTACCGCGTGCTGTTTGCAGTTGTGCGCGCAGTGAGTCCGGTAACAGTGGTAGGGTGTCGGCCGCCAGGCCGCCGAGTAAAACTACCGGTAAGCTATAGTGTGCCAGGCCTTGTGTAATCAGTTGGCTTACTGCTGCGGTTTGTTGCTGCAGCAGGCTGGCTGCCACAGCGCATTGCCGCTGGTATTGAAATACCAGCGGTGCCAGCGCAGCAAAATCATTTGGTTCAGCAGTTTTTAGCCACGGCAATAATTGTGCGGCGCTGTGGCCGATTTTGCCGGCAATAGCCTGCAGCAACGGGCTTTGTACACCGTCCAGGCTGTCTACCTGCCAGAGCAATTGCCGCACCGCCAGCTTACCCAGCCAGGCGCCACCGGCTTCATCACCGATATTAAAGCCCCAGCCGCCTATTTGTTGTTCAGTGCCATCCGGTAGCAGGCGCATGGCAACCGAACCGGTGCCCAGCGCCACCACCAACACCGGCTGGCCGAGGTTAGCGCCGTACAGTGAAGTGCGGGCGTCAGTGGTCACTAATAAGCTCTGATATAACGGTGCCAGCTGTGCATAAGCCAGCTGTTGCTGCTGTGGGTTACCGGCACCGGCCAGCCCCATCACTACCTGTAGTTTGCTGCTGTCAACGCCGGCATCGCGGCACAGCGCGGCGCTTAGCTGGTTAATATTGTGCAGCGCCAAAGCAAAATCATTGGTCAGCGATGCCGGCCCGGCCTGTTGTTGCCATTGCCGGCCGCTGACGGTATCGGTTAGCCGCGCCAGGGTTTTACTGCCGCCGCCATCGACGGTGAGGATCCACATAGTTACTGCTCCCTTACGGCAAGACCGGGTTGTGCCGGCCGGCCGCTAAGACATACCAGGGTGGCGACCAGACAGCCAAGGCAAAGTTGCCAGGTAAAGCCTAAATCTATCGCCGCCAGTGTCGGGCTGAATTGCTGCAGAATATAGGGTTGCAGGCACAGTGTCACGGCAAAGCCGCTTAACAAGGCGGCGGTGACCGAATAACGGTTACCGCGTTTACTAAATAATGCCGTAAAGAATACGCCGAGCAAACCGCTGTAGGAAAACACCATTACACTCAGGGCAAAGGCCAGCAGCGGCATGGCAGAATATTGCTGCCAGTAAAAACACAAAATCGCCATCAGGGATAACACCACAGCGGTTAGCACCATGCCGGCCTGGCCGGCGCGGACAAAGTGCAGCTCAGTGGTGGCCGGGGCGCGGCGCATTTTCCACGGTTTGTACATATCGGCCACCAGCACCGAGGCCATAGAATTTAACCCGGAGGTGATAGTTGATAAGGCTGCGGCTATGACGCCGACGACGACTAAGCCGCGCAGGCCTGACGGCATTTCCTGCAGCACGTAGTACATAAATACTGTGACTTTCTCGCCACCGACACTGTCGGCAAAGCCCTGCACCGGCTGATACAACTCGGGGCGCTGATAAAAAATATGCAGTAAAAAACCAATCAGAATAAACACCAGCATTACCGGGATCACCAACAGCGCCGAGCTGAGCAGGGCACGGGCGCCGGCTTTACTGTCTTTACAGGTCAGTACCCGTTGCGTCATATCCTGGTCCAGGCCAAAGGCGGCAATATTTAACAGCACAAAGCCGGTTAGCGCCGACCACATATTAAATACGCCGTTGGAGCTGATATCCAAGCGCCAGTCGAACAACAACAGCTTGGACTCGCCCTGTGGAGGGTTGCTCAGTGCTTGTTGTATAGTGTGCAAATCCAGCCCCAGGCTGTGGTACAAATAGCCCAGCACCAGTAGGGCGGCCAAGACATACACCGCGCATTGCAGGGCGTCGGTATAAATCACCGAGCGGATACCGCCCATTACCGTGCAAGCCAGCCCGACCAACGCCAGCAGGATCACGGCAGCAATAACACTGCCGGCGGCAATATTGTTAAACAGCAGCATAGACACGGCCAGCGCGGCCATATATAACCTGGCGCCGCTGGCAAACACCCGGCCGAATAAGTACATTTTACCGGCATGATCTTTCGCGCTGGCGCCAAAGCGTTGTTCCAGCAATTCATATACTGTGGTGACTTTTAATTGGTAATAACGCGGCAGCAGAAATTTAATCACGATAAAGGTGGCGATCAAGGCACCGATATTGGTGGCCAGGTAGCTGAGGTTGCCGCGAAAGCCCATGTCCGGCCCGCCGAGAAAGGTGGCAGCAGATTGCGATGTCGCCAATACCGATACCGCAACAACCCATACCGGCATGCTGTTGGCGGCGAGGAAATAGTCATTACTGCTGCCGGCTTTGCGTTGGTTAAAGTACCAGCCGGCCAGGGCCAACATGATAAAGTAACCGCAGAATACACTCCAATCGGCAAGGGTTAACTGCATTGTGGGCTTCCGGCAAAAAAATAATAACTTAACATAGCACAGACTTTATCCGCATGAGTAAATTATACATAAAAAAAAGTATTGAACGAATAATTTATTTTTGTTGTACTGGTGCCTGCTTAGCTCAAAATAACAGGATGCCGCTGTGGCCTTGCTAAAAATCAGGATCAGTATGTTATGTATTACCCGTGCTTGCTTATTGCTGTTGGCGGTATTCAATCTGACGTTACCGGCGGTGGCTATGGCGTTTAACCCGGCCGCTAAAGATGTCAGCGTGCGCCAGATGCTGGGGCAAAAGCTGATGCTGGATTTGCGCTATTACTGCGAACAAGCACCACTTAATGGCCAGTGCCGTACGCCAATGACAAAACTGCCGCCAGAGCTGGCTACGCTGGTACGCGATTACGATATCGGCGGTGTGATCCTGTTTGCCGAAAACCTGCACAGCATTGAACAAATAGTGCAGCTTAACCGCGACTTACAAGCCGCCGCCGGTAGCGCCAAGCTTAAGTTGCCGCTGTTTATCAGCATTGACCAGGAAGGCGGCCGGGTAGCACGCTTACCCCGCAGCCTGGCAACGTCTTTTGCCGGCAATATGGCAATAGGTGCCACCTACGCTGCACACGGCACTAAGTTTGCCGGCGAGGTGGGCAAGGTGCTGGCCGATGAGCTGTTGCCACTGGGTATTAATCTGAATTTTGCACCGACTATAGATGTCAACGTTAACCCGCAAAACCCGGTAATTAACGTACGCGCCTTTGGTGAAAACCCGCAACAGGTGGCAGAGCTGGGCGGCGCCATGACAGCGGCGATGCAACAACGCGGCATGATAGCGGCGCTGAAACACTTTCCCGGCCATGGTGATACCGAGGTAGACAGCCATTTGGGCCTGCCACGGGTAGAGCATAGCATTGAGCAGATCCGCCAGGTCGATTTAAAACCCTTTGCCGACATTATCCAACAGCATGCGCCGGGTATGATTATGACGGCGCATATTCAGTATCCGGCGCTGGACAACAGTACCTTTGTGTCGAAAGACGGCGAAACCATGCTGAAACCGGCAACCTTGTCGCGCAAAATTCTGCATGGTGTGCTGCGTGAACAGCTGGGCTATAACGGCGTAATAGTTACCGACGCACTGGATATGGCCGGCATTGCTAAGTTTTTTACCCATACCGAAGCGGTAGTGCAAACCTTTGCTGCCGGCGCCGATATCGCGCTGATGCCGGTGAAGCTGCAACACCCCGGCGAGCTAACGGCTCTGGCTGAATTACTTAACGCGCTGGAAGCCGCGGTAAATAAAGGTGAGATTAATAAGGCCGAGCTGGCGGCGTCTTATCAGCGCATAGTGGCATTAAAGCAGCAGTATCCGTTACTGCCGGCACAAACATCCCTGCAGGAACAAATGCAGCAGGCGCAGCAGACATTGGGCAGTGCCGCACACCGCCACAGCGAGCTGGCGCTGGCTAAAGCCGCACTGACCCAGGTAAAACCTGCTACTGCAGCCTGGCCGTTTAAGCCAGCTGAGGCCAAAAAACTGCTGCTGATTATGCCGGACCAAAGCAAAGCGCAGGCGCTGGCAGCGGCATTGCAGCACTACAGTAACAAGCGTTTTGTCATTGACAGCATTAGCCTGCAGCAAACCGATGTCAGCCGTGCTGCGGCACAAATTGCCGCTGCCGATCTGGTGATCAGCGGCTTTATTGCGCCGATGCAAAGCCTGGCCGATATTGGCGGTATGGACGATTTAACCGGCATAGCCAATATTGCTGCCGCCTACCAGCGACAAACTTTGCAGTATGAAGCCTTATTGCCGTTAATTAACACCCTGCACAAGCCGCATGTGTTTTTAAGCCTGCGCGCGCCTTATGATATCAGCCGTTACGGCCAATATGCCGATGTGGTGCTGGCCAGTTATGCCTATAACACGGCAGAAGACCCTACAGCAATGGGCGCGGGCAACGCGACCTATGAAGCCCTGGCACAGGCGTTGCTGGGTCAATACCCGCTAACCGGCACACTGCCGGTTACGGTGGCCGGTTATAACGACTGATGCTAAGCCTGTACCGGCGCTATGCCGACGCCATTCTGGCAGTACTGCCGGCCAACCGTTTGCTGGCGCTGGACGTGTTGCGGGGCTTAACCATTACCGCGATGATTTTGGTGAATAACCCGGGTAGCTGGAGTTATGTCTATGCGCCGCTGCGCCATGCGCAGTGGCATGGCTGGACGCTAACTGACCTTATCTTTCCGTTTTTTATTGTTATTGTTGGCATCTCGTTGCAGCTTAGCCTGCAGCGGCAAAGCACTGTGGCTAAGGCGCTTGTGATAAAACAGGCGGCGCTGCGCAGCATTAAACTGGTTGCTTTGGGGTTGTTTTTAGCGCTGTTTTACTACAATTTTCGCGACCCGGCTTACAGCTATATAGAGCAAAAACTGTTAACACTGCGCTGGCTGGGTGTACTGCAACGCATTGGTTTAGTGTACTTTTTTACCGTGCTTATAGTGCTGTACTGCGGCAGCCGCGGTCGTATCGGTTGGCTGTTGGGGCTCTGTGCGCTCTATCTGGCCGGCATCTGGTATCTGCCGTATGCCGATGCGCAGGGTAATCAGTTCAGCGGCTTGCTGTTATATGGCAACAGCTTTGCCGCCTGGCTCGACCATAGCGTGTTGGGGGCTAATCATGTGTATTACCGCAGCGCCACCCCCTTTGCCTTTGACCCGGAAGGGCTGTGGTCTACCTTACCGGCTATAGCCAGTTGCCTCAGTGGCGTATTAATTGCGCAGTGGTTGCAGGCTGAGCGCAGCCTGGCAGAAAAAATCCGTGGCTTGTTGCTGTGTGGCGTAGTCGCCGTGTGGCTGGCCGAGCTATGGCATTTTAGCCTGCCAATTAACAAAAGCCTGTGGACGCCATCTTTTGTGCTGCTAAGCAGCGGTTACTGCGCTATAGCACTGGCTGCCTGCTTGTGGCTGTGTGATGTAAAACGCTGGCGGCGCTGGAGTGCACCCTTTGTGGTGTTTGGTGCCAACGCCATTTTATTCTTTATGTTTGCCGGGCTGGCCGCCCGCGCCCTGATGATGCTGTCGGTGGGCGAAGCCTCACTCCAAAGCTGGCTGTTCAGCGCGCTGTATCAGCCGCTGTTTGGCGATTACAACGGCTCACTGGCGTTTGCGCTGAGCTTTTTGCTGTTGTCCTACCTGTTAATGCATTGGTGCTACAAGCGCGGTTATATCTTTAAAGTCTGAGTTTACGGCGCAGGTTTTTCTGTGCTGCGTCAGCTTGTAATTTTCAGTGTAACCGGTTACAGTTATTTCTGTTGTGGATAAAAAGTATGCTAACCAGCAGAGTTAGCTGCCACTAATGACAATAAAATCAACAGGAAAACACCGCTATGCTTATCAGTATCCGGCTTAAGCTGTCGCTAATGATGTTTCTGCAGTTTTTTATCTGGGGTGCGTGGTTTGTGACTATGGGCACCTATCTGTCGCAGCGCTTTTCCGCCTCCGGTGCCCAAATGGGCATGGCGTATGAAACGCAGTCTATCGGCGCCATTATTGCGCCCTTTATTATCGGCCTGATTGCCGACCGCTATTTTGCCGCGCAGAAAATTCTGGCGTTGTTGCATCTGGCCGGCGCCGCCTTGTTATTCAGTGCCGCCTACAGTGGCAGCTTTAGCGGTTTCTACCCCTATATCCTGTTGTATATGGTGATATATATGCCGACGCTGGCGCTGGTTAATGCTATTAGCTTTCGTCAGTTGGCAGAAAAAACCGCGCAGTTTGCCCATATCCGCGTGTTGGGCACCGTAGGCTGGATCACGGCTGGCTTGTTAATTGGCTGGTTTGGCTGGGAAGGCACGCAGCAGTTGCAGTTTACCTTTTTGCTTGCCGCCGCTGCGTCTTTAGCGCTGGGCGTGTTTAGCCTGACGCTGCCGGACACACCGCCGCAGGCCTCGCAGCAGCGGCCCGGCATGCGGCAAATATTAGGCCTGGATGCACTGGCGTTGCTGAAAGACCGCGCTTATCTGGTGTTTTTTCTGGCCTCGGTACTGATCTGTATTCCGCTGGCGTTTTATTATCAGAATGCCAACCTGTATTTAAATGATTTAGGCATCAGCGGCGCGGCAGCAAAAATGTCGCTGGGGCAGATGTCTGAAATTGCCTTTATGCTGTTGCTACCGTTGTTTTTGCGCCGTTACGGCATTAAAGCCACCTTGCTGGTAGGTATGCTGGCGTGGGTATTACGGTATCTGCTGTTTGCTTATGGCAACAGCGGCGAGCAGTTATGGATGCTGTTTTTCGGTATTTTGCTGCACGGTATTTGTTATGACTTTTTCTTTGTCAGCGGCCAGATTTACACCGAACAAAAAGCCGGCCGCGATATTAAAGCCGCAGCCCAGGGCCTGATCACCCTGGCGACTTATGGCGTAGGTATGTTACTGGGGTTCCGGCTGGCCGGCTATATCACCGATTTGCATCACAGCGACAGCGCTTATCAGTGGTGGCAAATCTGGTTAATTCCGGCTGGTATAGCGGCGCTGGTATTAGTGGTATTTGTCTTAAGCTTTCCCAGGCAGCGCCGGCTGCCGGTTTAACTGCAGCGCTGCTACAGTAAGACAGCGTTATATTTTTTCGGTGTTGTAACCGGTTACAGTTGCAAGTAAGGTTAAGGGGTGCTGATGGCACAGACAAAAGTCAGAATGGCAATGGTGGGCGGCGGTGAAGGGGCCTTTATCGGCGCCATACACCGCATAGCCGCCAGGTTGGATAATCAGATTGAGCTGGTCGCCGGCTGCTTCAGCAGTAAGGCTGAGCGCAGCAAAGCGATGGCAGCACAGTTGGGCATCAGTGCCGCGCGTTGCTACGATTCTTACCAGCAATTGTTTGCGGCAGAAGCACAGCTGCCGCCAGCGCAGCGCATAGAGTTTGTCGCTATCGTCACGCCAAATCATTTGCACTTTCCGGTGGCGAAGGCGGCCTTGCAGGCGGGGTTTCATGTGTTGTCAGACAAGCCGGCGACCTTATCGCTGGCCGAAGCTCAGCAATTACAGGCGTTGGTGCAACAAAGCGGCCTGCACTATGGTTTAACCCATACCTATGCCGCTTACCCGATGGTGCAACAGGCGAGATTATTGGTGCAGCAGGGCCGGTTAGGCGCAGTGCGCCGTGTTGCGGTCAGCTATCCGCAGGGCTGGCTGGCAGATAAAGCCGACAGCGCTGGCAGTGCTCAGGCACAGTGGCGGCTGGATCCGGCCCGTGCGGGTGTCAGCGGTTGTTTTGCTGATATCGGCAGCCATGCTTTTCAGCTGGCGGAGTTTATCAGTGCCTTACAGGTAACTGAGCTGTGTGCGGATTTGGCGACGGTGGTAGAAGGCCGGCTGCTGGATGATGATGGCAGCGCCTTGTTGCGTTTTAACAACGGTGCGCGCGGCACCCTGCTGGCCAGCCAGGTCTGTGCCGGCATGGGCAACGCTTTGCAAATCAGTGTTTATGGCGAGCTGGGCTCGCTCAGTTGGCAGCAGGAACAACCGAATCAGCTGTTACTGCAATTGCGCGGCCAACCGCAGCAAATCTGGCAGGCCGGCAGCGACAATGCTTATCTGGCTGAACAGGTACGGGCCTGGTGCCGCACCCCGGCGGGGCACCCCGAGGGTTATCTGGAAGCTTTTGCTAATATTTATCGTGACTTTGCGCTGGCGCTACGCCAACCCGCTGCCGGCAGCCTGGCCGCAGGCATTACAGAAGCGGTGCGCGGCATGGCGTTTTTGCAGGCAGCGGTACAGAGCAGCAAGCAAAATGCGGCCTGGGTGGCCATAGCAGAGCAACACACTTTTACAGGACAATATATCGATGCTGACAAGCAAAATTAACGGGCCGGCGATATTTCTGGCGCAGTACCTGCCACCCGCCGCTGAGACGTGTTCGCTGGAGGCTTTATTACGCTGGGCAGCAGATCTGGGCTATAAAGGCGTGCAACTGCCGACCTGGGATAAACGCATATTCGACCTGCAGCAGGCGGCACAAAGCCAGCAATACTGCGATCAGTTGCTGGCATTGTGTCAGCGTTATCAGTTACAGATCACCGAATTGTCTACCCATTTGCAGGGCCAGTTAATGGCGGTGCATCCGGCTTATAACGAGCTGTATCAGGGCTTTGCCCCGGCTGACGTGCAAACTGAGGCACAGAAACAGCAGTGGGCGACACAGCAGTTATTACTGGCGGCACGGGCGTCAAAACGCCTCGGCCTGACCAGCCATGTCACTTTCTCCGGCGCCTTGCTGTGGCATACGGTGTATCCGTGGCCACAGCGTCCGGCCGGCTTAGTTGAGCAGGGCTTTGCTGAACTGGCGCGGCGCTGGCTGCCGGTGCTGGATGCCTTTGATGCAGTCGGCATTGATGTCTGCTTTGAGCTGCATCCGGGCGAAGATTTACACGATGGTTTGTCGTTTGAGCGTTTTCTTAACGCCACCGACCAACACCCGCGCGCCTGCATTTTGTATGACCCGAGCCACTTTTTGCTACAACAGATGGATTACCTGCAGTTTATTGACTTTTATCATGCGCGCATCCGTGCATTTCACGTTAAAGACGCTGAGTTTAGGCCCTCGGGTAAGGCCGGTGTTTATGGCGGTTACAGCAGCTGGCTGGAGCGGCCGGGCCGGTTTCGGTCGCTTGGCGATGGCCAGATCGATTTTACGGCTATTTTCAGTAAACTCACGCAGTACGGCTACAGCGGCTGGGCTGTGTTGGAATGGGAGTGTTGTTTAAAACACCCGCAACAAGGGGCGGCAGAAGGTGCGCCTTTTATCAGCAAGCATTTAATCTGCGTAGCAGAACGGCCATTTGACGATTTTGCCGGCGGCGCCAGTGATGCCGGCCGTAACCGGCGTATTCTTGGTTTAAGCGACTGAGATCTGGCAATTTATGCCAGTGCAGCTTAAGGTACGGTTAACTCAGGATAAGACGACAGCAACATGACCACCATCAGGATTGTTTCCAAACTCGCCGGCGTGTCTACCGCGACGGTATCGCGCACGCTGAAAAACCCGCAACTGGTATCGCCGGACACGCGGCAGCGGGTAATGCAGGCGGTACAAAGCGCCGGTTACCGGCCAAACCAGCTGGCGCGCAATTTCAGCTCGGGTAAGGCCTATGCGGTGGTGGTGCTGGTGCCCAATGTGGCTAACCCGTTTTTCTCCCGCGTTATTCGCGGTATCGAGCAGGAAGCCCAGGCCTGTGGTTATGCTGTGCTACTGGGTGATACCCAGGGCAGTGTCAGCCGCGAGCAGGAATACGCCCGCATGGGGTTAACCAGCCAGGCCGATGGCTTAATCCAGCTCGACAGCCGTTACCCGTTTTCGCCGGAAGACCGTGAACTGGCCAGCACGGTGCCCTTTGTTAATGCCTGTGAGCGCATTACCGAGCCGGCCGGTTATCCGGTGGTGGAACTGGATAACAGGGGCGCTGCGCGGGCGTTGACGCAACATCTGCTCGATTTAAACCTGAAGCGGCTGGCGGTGATCACCGGTCCGGCCCACAGCCCGATAGTGCGCGACCGGCTGGCTGGCACGCAGGATGCATTGCTCGGCGCCGGGTTAACACTGGACCCCGCTGCGGTGGTTGCAGGTGATTTCAGCATGCAATCCGGTCATGATGCGGCGGCGCAGCTGCTACAGCAGCCGCAGCGACCCCAGGCAATTTTTTGTATGAACGACGAAATGGCCATCGGTGCAATGAGCTGTATCCGTAAGCACGGCCTGCGTATTCCACAGGATATTGCTATCGCCGGTTTTGATAATATTGAATACGCCGGCTTTACCGAGCCCGGCCTGACGACTATTGATCAACCGGCCGAGCAGCTGGGGCGCCAAGCTATGCGTGCGCTGTATCAGCTGATGCAAGGCACGCCTTTGGCGCAACAACATATGATGCTGCCATACCGGCTGGTGGTGCGCGACAGCACAGCGGCAATAACAGACAAAAAATAACCAATCCGGCTTGACAAAATTATGAGCGGGATTTAAGTTTAATGATGTAACCGGTTTCATTGGCAGTGATCACAGAATCGCGCCAATACGCTCAAGATAGCGCAATAAATATAACAAGCGGTACCGGCCGGCAACAGTGCTGGCATCAATAAGGGGAGAGTAAGTGTGAACAGAGTTAACTCAGGTACATTTTTTCGTACAGCAGCGCTCAGCTTGCTGTTGTCAGCCGCTGTTACCGGCTGCAAACCTGCCGCAACCAACAGCGAAGACGCAGCCAAGGTAGCTGCCGCCGCTGCAACCACAGCAGAAACGTCAGCAGCAGCTGACGACTGGCAATGGCTGTTTAATGGCGAGTCGATGGCGGCCTGGACCGGCAATGGCGGCAAAACACCGGGTGAGCAGTGGCAAATTATCGACAACGCCCTGGTACTGACTGCAGGTGGTGGCGGTGATATCGTCAGCAAACAAAGCTTCAGCGATTTTGAACTGGAACTGGAGTGGCAAATTGCCGCGTCCGGCAACAGTGGTATCTTTTACAAGGTTGCCGGTGCCGACGGCGCGGTCTGGTCCAGTGGCCTGGAATACCAGCTATTGGACGATGACAACTACCCGGGTCACGACAATCCTATTCATTTCAGCGCCTCATTATTTGATATTTACGCGCCGCAAGTTGATGCCCATCTGCCGGCCGGCAGCTGGAACACCACCCGCATTGTAGTGCGTCATCCGCAGGTAGAACACTGGCTGAATGGCAAACTGGTACTGCAGTTTGAGCTGGGATCAGCCGACTGGCAACAGCGCACCGCCAACAGCAAATTTGCCAAAATGGACGCCTTTGCCAAAACCGAGCGCGGCCATATTGCGCTGCAAGACCATGGTGATAAGGTAGCCTTTCGTCAGATCCGTATCCGTGCGTTATAACAGGAGCAGCGCAATGAGCCTTAACCGCCGTCGGTTTCTAACCGCTGCTGCCGTTGCCGGGTTGGCCATCCAGTTACCGCTCAGCTGGTCGTTGTTTGCGGCCGGCCCGGTACAACCGAAAATTTCGCTGGCGCAGTGGTCCTTGCATCGCCAGCTGCGCTCCGGGCAGTTAAAGGTGCTGGATTTTGCCGTAAAAACCCGGCGCGATTTTCAACTCGATGCGGTGGAATACGTGAATCAGTTCTTTGCCGACAAAGCTCAGGACCAGCCGTTTTTACGCCAGTTAAAACAGCGTGCCGATGACAGCGGTGTCCGCAGCTTATTGATCATGGTTGACGCTGAAGGCGATCTGGCTGCTGTGGATGCAAAGCAACGGCAGCAGGCGGTAGAAAATCACTATAAGTGGGTTGAAGCCGCGGCCTTTTTAGGCTGCCATGCTATCCGCGTCAGTATTGCTGATCACGCCAAAACCGATGCGGTAAAGATGCAGCAGGCGGCTGTACAGGGCCTGCAACAACTTGCTGCCTTCGCTGCGCCCTTTGGCATCAGCATTATCGTTGAAAACCATATGGGTCATTCGATGGATGCCAGCTGGCTGGCGACAGTATTGCAGCAGGCCGGTAATGTTGGCAGCCTGCCGGATTTTGGTAACTTTAGCGGCGATAAATATCAGGGCATACAATTGCTGCTGCCGTTTGCCAAAGGGGTCAGTGCCAAAAGTTATACTTTTGATGACAACGGCGCCGAGCGCAGTATCGATTATCAGCGCATGTGGCAACTGATCCAAAGCGCGGGCTATCAGGGCTATATCGGTATTGAATACGAAGGCGAAAATGCCGATGAAGATGCCGGCATCCGCGCCACCAGAGATTTACTGCTGGCTGTTGCCAACCACGCCGGACGTTAAGGCTAAGCCTGAGGTCCGGTATTTTTGCTGTTGCAGTGTAACCGGTTACAGTTTGGCTGGGTAGAGTGTGCTGTCAGAACACAATTAATGCCATAGCGGCAACAAATATTATAACAAGGCGCACTGGTACAAAGTGTGCAGACGAGGAGAGTGCAAGATGTCAGGACCATCCGGACAACAGGAATATGATGTAATAGTGGTCGGCTCCGGTGCCGGCGGTGGTATGTCGGCGCTGATACTGAGCATCGCCGGGTTAAAGGTGTTGATGCTCGAAGCGGGGCGGCATTATGACCCGGTAACCGAAACGCCGATGTTTAACCTGCCAAAAGATGCGCCGCTACGCGGTGCCAGCACGCCGGATAAGCCATTTGGCTTTTATGACGCTACTGTTGATGGTGGCTGGCAGGTGCCGGGTGAACCCTACACTCAGGCCAGCCGCGAGCCACAACAACGCTTTGACTGGTGGCGTGCGCGGATGTTGGGCGGGCGCACTAACCACTGGGGCCGCATTTCACTGCGTAACGGCGAGTACGACTTTAAACCCTACAGCCGCGATGGGCTGGGGCTTGACTGGCCGATAAACTATGCCGATTTAGCGCCCTACTATGACAAAACCGAGATGTTAATTGGCGTGTACGGTGAAACCGGCCACGGTTTGGAAAATACGCCGGACTCGCCGGAAGGCATTTTACAACCGGCACCTAAACCGCGTGCTTATGAGCTGTTGGCGAAAAAATCCTGTGATGAATTAAAAATTCCGGTGATCCCGGCGCACCTGGCCATTTTGAGCCAGCGCCAGGACCACACCCGGTTACCGGCGAAACTGTTTCCACACAGTGCGTTGGGGCAAAAAGTGGTGGCGGCCTCGATGCAGTCACGTGCCGCCTGTTTTTGGGCGACACCTTGTGGCCGTGGCTGTTCTATTAAAGCCAATTTCCAGTCAACTACAGTGCTGATCCCGCCGGCGCTGGCCACCGGCAATCTGACCATTATTACCGATGCCATGGTACGCGAAGTTACGCTAAACAGCGCTGGCAAAGCCGATGGTGTGATCTATATCGATAAAAACAGCCGCCAGGAAGTGAAAGTAAAAGGCCGTGCCGTAGTGGTAGCGGCCAGTGCCGCAGAAACGGCGCGGATTTTCCTTAATTCGCGCAGCCCGCTGTTCCCGGATGGTATTGCCAACAGCTCCGGCCTGGTGGGTAAATACCTGATGGATACCGTCGGTGCCGGTGTCAGTGGTCAAATTCCGGCGCTGGAAAACCTGCCGCCGATGAATGAAGACGGCTCGTCCGGTATGCACCTGTATCAGCCGTGGTGGCTGTACAAGCAGCAGAAGGCCGGCAAGATGAATTTTGCCCGCGGTTACCATATTGAAATGAGCGGTGGTCGTGGCATGCCGGGCGCCGGCGCTTTTGGCGGCCTGCAAAATTTCACTGAAGGCGCTTACGGTGCTGAGTTTAAACAGGCATGCCGGCGTTATTACGGCACCTTTGTCCACTTTGCCGGCCGTGGTGAGATGATCCCGAACGAAAACAGCTATGCTGAACTGGACCCGACGGTAGTGGACCAGTGGGGTATACCGGTGCTGAAGTTTCACTGGCAGTGGTCAGAGCATGAGATAAATCAGGCCGCGCATATGCATAAAACCTTCGCCGATATTATTACCGGTATGGGCGGCAAGGTAACCAGCAGTATTGAAACCGATGGCCGCAACGCTATCGCCAGTGGCGGCTCAATTATCCACGAAGTGGGCGGCACTATTATGGGCGCTGATCGGAAAAAATCCGTGCTGAATCAGCATTGTCAGGCGTGGGATGTACCTAACCTGTTTGTCACTGACGGCGCACCTTTTGCCTCCAACGCCGATAAGAACCCGACCCTGACTATTCTGGCGCTGGCCTGGCGCACCAGTGATTACATTGTTGAGCAGTTCAAGCAAAGGAATATTTAATATGGCACACGACAACCCAAACCATAACACCAACTTAAAACGCCGTGATGCGTTAAAGCTGCTGGCAACGGCGGCCGTGGCGATACCGGCAATCAGTATGGCCGGCAATGCGGCGGCGGTAATGGCAAAAACCAAGGGCGCTGAACTGATTTACCGGCCTACCGACCCGGATATGCTTAAGCCGATTGTGCCCTGGTCGATGACGCTGACTGAAGCTGAGCTGTCTGATCTGGAGCTGTTAGCAAACATTATTATTCCGGCCGATGCGCAGTCACCTTCGGCCGGTAGTTTAGGCGCACAGCACTTTATTAATGAATGGGTTAGTGCGCCTTATCCGCAGCAAAAGGCCGATCTTGTGCTGGTGCGCGGTGGTTTGGTTTGGCTAAACGGCGAAGCAAAAAAACGCTTTGGCAAAGCCTTTGCGCAGCTGAATACCGACCAGCAGCGGCAAATTTGTGACGATATCTGTTTTGAACCCAAGGCCGCTGCCAACTTAAAGCACGGTGCCCGCTTCTTTGCCAAAGTACGCGATTTAACCGCAACGGCGTTTTATACCACTGAACCGGGCATGGCCGACATTGGTTATATCGGCAATAAACCTACTGCCACTTTTGCCGGCCCTTCCGATGAGGTGCTGCGTAAGCTGAAACTAAAAAGTTAAACCAATGCCCCTGCTACGTGGGGGCCGCTCTACCTGACACCAGTGAAAAAAGACAGGGTTCTGACTGCGTTTAGGCGGTAAGAGAAACTCATTGCTCAGAACAATAGTTAAAACTAGAAAAATGAGAGCAACACACTATGTCCAGTAAAAACAGCTCCAGTAACAATAGCTACAGTAAAACGGGGAACACCAGGCAGTCTGTACGGCTGCGCAAACAGCGGCTGGCGCAGGCCGTCAGCCTGAGTCTGTTATTAACTGCCGGCGCTAACACGGCACTGGCACAGCAAGTAACGCCTGAGGTAGACAACACAGCAGAAGCCGAAATTGAAGTGGTACAGGTGCGCGGTATCCGCGCCAGTATGGCGGAGAATATGGCGATTAAACGGCTGTCCAGCGCGGTGGTGGATGCCATTACCGCCGAGGATATCGGTAAGTTTCCGGATAAAAACATTGCCGACTCCCTGCAACGCGTACCTGGCGTGGTGATCCAACGCGACGGCGGCGAAGGCTCTACCGTGAGTATCCGCGGTTTATCGTCCGATCTGACCTTTACCCAGCTAAACGGCAACTTTATTGCCTCATCCCCTGGCGAACCATCGCGTTCCTTTGACTACACCCTGCTGCCGTCGGCGATGATCCAAACTGTCGAAGTATTTAAATCGCCCGAGGCACGGCTGGACGCCGGCGGAGTTGGTGGCACAGTGCTGCTACACACACGCAAGCCGTTTGATATGGATGCCAATTCCGGCGTATTAAATGTCGAGTCGACCTATGCCGATGTCACCGACAAATACGAGCCACAGTTTACCGGGGTGTACTCGTGGAAAAACGAGGCTGAGAGTGTAGGCCTGCTGGTCGGCTATACCCGGCAAAACCGCACCAGCCGCGTATTGTCGGGTGGCACTAACTCGAATATCTGGCGCTGGAGCGGCGAGGACGATACCGCGGTGGATGTTAACGGTAACCCGGTAGACAACAACAATAACTGGGCGGCGCTGAGCGATGCGCAGGGTAATGTTTACAGTGGGGTCTGGTTTCCGCAGGTGGCGCGGGTGGGCGTAACCAAAGAACAGCGTGAGCGCGAGGGCGTGCAGTTTACCGGGCAATGGCGGCCCACCGACCGGTTGGAGCTGGGGTTTAACTACTTTGGTTTCACCTTAGGTCAGGACAGAACCATTTCATCGGTGTCGATGCCGGAGTGGTCATTAAACCCTAATTTTCTTACCGGTGTAACCCTGGATGAATCCGGCAGCATTATTACCGGCATGGATTATACCGTCGGCGCGGGTGGGGCAGAGAATGACCTGCAGTTTCCGTGGATGAGTGGCAGCTTTGTCAGAGAGGAATCTACCTCAGATACCTTCGATTTTAACTTCAGCTATGAAGGTGACAGCTACCGGCTGAAACTGGTGGCCGGTAATACAGAGGCTAAAGGCGGGCCAACCGAAAGTTGGGATGTGGCCTATAAAAGTTCAAACTGGGGTGAAAACCAACCCTTTATTGAAAACGCCGCACAGTACGCCGGCTGGTCGCTGGGCAATCGGATGTCGATGTATATTGACCCTAACACCCTGACTAACTTACTAAATGGTGTCGGTGGCGGCCGCGACCCCGGCTCATCTAACTCCAGCTTTGTGCGCAGTACGCTGGAAGAGCGTTATTATCAGTTAGATGTCGATTTTGATGTCGACTGGGGTATCTTTACGCTGATCCGTAGCGGCGTAAAACTGCGTGATGCCAAGTTGCACCGCGAAACAGGCAATAACTTTTTTCTGGCACCGGATTTTGATATTGAAGGCGCGCTGGCCAGTGGCCGCGGCATAGATCAGTTTGACAGCTACCAATGGAACGGCGGTATGCCGCTGGCACAGGATGTACTGAAAGCCAATGGCGAGGGCAATATTGCCGGCGGTTTTGATATTAACCTGATGCCGGTAATCGATTGGGACAAATACCGCAATATCATTTTAAGCAACTACAAACCCTATACGCGGATTGAAGATAACTTTGTTTATAATATCCGCGAACAAGGTGAAGCCTTTTATCTGCAGGGCGATTTCAGCTTTGGCAATTTCCGCGGTAACACCGGTGTGCGGGTAGTCAAAACCAAAACCACCGGCGAGTCGACCGATTTATACACCTACTTCCTTGATCATACCGACGATGTAACCGGTTTACCGGTTACCGGCGATGCCCGCTTTGTCGAAAACTGGCAGTTAATATCGCAAACCAGTGAAGAAACCTATGTGTTACCCAGCCTGAACCTGGTATGGGACGCCGGTGACAATTTGGTGGTGCGTGGCGCCCTGGCCAAAGTGATGTCGCCACCCGGCTACAGCGATTTGGGCAGCCAGGAACGCATTAGCTTTGTCTCAGACGAATGGGCTGACGACCGTGCCGCTTTTAACACCCAACCGGGTTTTAGCGGCAGTGGCGGCAATAAAAACCTGAAACCGTTTGAATCGGTGCAGGCTGATCTGTCGATAGAGTATTACTACGGCACCGGCTCGGCGCTGGGTATGGCGCTGTTTTATAAAGACGTGGATAACTTTGTCGTGCCGCTGGTGATTGACTCGGTACGCGATTTTGCCGGCGAGCCGGGTGTAGTGGAGCCCGGGCAGATCACCATCAGCCCGTACAGCACTGTGGGCAATGGCTCTAACGCCAAATCACAGGGCGTAGAGCTGTTTATCCAGCATGCCTTTGAAAACGGTTTTGGTCTTAATGCCAACTATACCTACAACAAAACCAACCAGGCCGATGTCGATGTCGACGGTGAAAAATTCGGCGAGTCGCCACTGGTGGGCAGTGCCAAGTATCAATACAACCTGTCTGCGTTTTACGAAACCGACACTTACAGTGTCCGCGCCTCGTACAACAAACGCGGTGAAACTGTGCTGGGCATTAACAGCGGCTTAAATGTGTATCAGGACCCGTACGATCAAGTCGATGTAAATGCCTCCTATGCGCTGACAGAGCGCTGGCTGCTAAGTGCCTCGGTGATCAACCTGACTAAGTCGGAGTCCGCTTCCAGATTAGGCAACGACACCGATGCCCGTTTACTCAGCAGCAGCTACGCCGGTCGGCGTTACTACGCTGGTATCACTTTTAATTTCTAAGCCAGGCAGACAAGAGGCAGAATAGATTATGAAAACATTACCACAACGTCAGCTGCTGTGTGCCATGGCAGCGGCATTAGCCGTGTTAACCGGCTGCGATGGCGGCAAAGACCCGGATGTAAATAACGCACCAACACCGGTGTCAACTTCAGCAGAGCTAAACGCGAGCGCAGTAAAAGGTATTTTAACCGGCGCCGTTGTTAGTGTCAGTGCATTAAACGGCACTGCAGTAACGGCTACGTCAGCGCAAACCGACAGCAGCGGTATGGCTGCTACCACTTTGACATCAGCGCCGGGCTATGCCTTTAGTGCCGTGCACAAGCTAACGGTAACTACCACCGCCGACAGCAGCATGCTGTGCGATCTTAGCCTGTGTGGCGCAACAGCTTTAGGTGCTGCAGTGAACGCAGACGCGCTGGGCACTGTAGCACTGAGTAACCTGTTCTGGTTAAAAGTGCCGCTGGGTGCTACAGCTGATGGTGCTGCGGATGCGACTGTGCAGGTTAATGCACTGACCACCTTTGCCAGCCAATTGCTGGAAGCGGCGATAGCCGGTGGCCGTAATGTGTCGGCACTGGCTACGCTGGAGCCGGCGCAACTGGAATATTCGGCGCAGCTGCTGCGCATTCTCGGCGTTGATATGCCGGCAATCAACCTGATGCAGCAGCCGCTGCACAGCGCCGATAACGCAGCAAACTTTGCCCAAAGCAGCAGCCAGCTGATCCGCTTGTCCTTTGTTAATGCTGCCTTTGCCCACATTGGCGCCGAGGCAACCCTGGCCGACACTTTCGCCGCCGCAGCTGCGCAAGTTGCCTTGGCGGCAGAGGGTGATGAGGCGGCTGCTACAGCACTGCGCCAGCAATTGCTTGATGCGCTGCAGGGCCATCCGGTACTGGCAGAATTGGGGTTAGCGGCAGATAGCATTATTGATCTGGAGCTGCCGCTGGTAGTGGCTGAAAACAGCAGCGGACCGATTCGTGAATACACCACAGCAGCCTATCTGGCCGGTGCGCAAATCAGCTACCGCGGTGCTATTAGTGACAGCGAAAGTGGTGACCAGGCCTTTGATGGCAGCTTGGAGACTAAATGGCTGGATAATAGCGCGGTGCCAAGCGCAGAAGCGCCGGCCTGGCTAATGCTGCAGTATGCCGGGCCGCAAGCTATCAGTGTGCTGTCGATTACCAGCGCTAACGATGCGCCGGATCGCGACCCGGAAAACTTTAACCTGCAGGCTTCCAACGATGGCGAAAGCTGGTTTACGCTGGGGCAGTGGGCCGGTATCAGCTTTGAGCAGCGCTTTACGGCGCAGGATTTTGCCTTTAATAACAGCTTACCGTATAGCTATTACCGGCTGAATATCACCAAAAATAAAGGCGATACTAACCTGATGCAGCTGGCCGAAGTGCAGCTGTTTGGCCCGGTATATCCCGATCAGATCCAGCAAGGCGGCAGTATCAGTGCCAGCGGCGCCATTGGCGATGCCGAAAGCGCTGAGATGGCGTTTGACGGCTTGTTAACAACAAAATGGCTGGACAATACTGCCGTGCCAAGCACAGAGCAGCCGTCCTGGGTGCAAGTGCAGTTTAGCGAAGCCAAAGCGGTTAGTAACATCGCCATTAGCAGCGCCAATGATGCGCCGGAGCGCGACCCGGAAAACTTTAACCTGCAGGCCTCTAACGATGGCATTAACTGGCTGACACTGGGCGAGTGGGCCGGTGAGAGTTTTGACAGCCGCGGTCAGCGCCGTTTATTCAGCACTGGCAATAGTCTGGCGTACCTGTATTACCGGCTGAATATCATAAAGAACAAAGGTGATAACAGCCTGATGCAAATTGCTGAAATTGAGCTTATCGGGCCTGCAGTGCCGGCGCTGAATCATGCGTTAACCGCCACAGCAGTAACCTCCAGCGGTGCTATCAGTGACGCCGAAGCGGCTGATTATGCCTTTGACGGCGACAGCCAGACTAAGTGGCTGGATAACACCGCAGTGCCAACAGCCGAAGCACCGGCCTGGGCCAGTGTGGCGCTGGCAGAGCCACAAGCGGTGAATATGCTGGCGCTGGTCAGTGCCAATGATGCGCCGGAGCGCGATCCGGAAAACTTCAGCCTGCTGGCATCGAATGATGGCGAATCCTGGCTAACGCTGGGCCAATGGGCCGGTATCAGTTTTAGCGAGCGCGCTGAGCGGCAAAGCTTTGCCGTCGCCAATGCATTGGGTTACAGCCATTACCGGCTGGATATCACTAAAAACAAAGGTGATAGCGCCTTAATGCAGGTGGCCGAAATTGAGCTGATTGGCCCGCAGGTACAGGCGCTGGATCACAGTGATAATGCCGCAGCCCAGGTGACTGAGCGTGCTGCTATCAGTGATGCTGAAGCGGGCACTATGGCGTTTGATAATGACCCGGCCAGCAAGTGGCTGGATAACGGCGGTGTACCGTCGCCGGAAGCGCCATCCTGGCTGGAAATCAGCTTGCCGGAAGCGGTGATCGTGAATACCTTTGCACTAACCAGTGCTAACGATGCGCCGGAGCGTGACCCGGAGAACTTCCGCCTGCTTGGCTCAAACGATGGCGAAAGCTGGCAAGTGTTGGGAGACTGGGCAGGTGAAAGCTTTGCCACACGCGCTGAGCGGCGCAGCTTCGGTCTGTTAAACGGTCGCAGCTTCAGTTACTACCGCATTGAGATCAGCAAAAACAAAGCTGATAACAGTTTAATGCAGGTGGCAGAATTTGAGCTGATTGGCCCGGTGCTTTAAGCTGCAATATGGTTGGCATTAAAAGGCGCGGCTAAGGCTGCGCCTTTTCTGATAAAGGTAGTTTGCACGATGTTAACTGGAAGCTCAGCGTTGTTTGCCGGCATTGATGCCGGCGGCAGCCATTGCCGGGTACGGCTGGGAGATGAAAGCGGCACTCTGCTGGGCGAAGGCCACGCCGGCGCGGCCAATCTGGGCCTGGGCTGGCCACAGGTTGAGGCCAATGTTTGGCAGGCCTTAAATGCCGCTTTGCAACAGGCCGGGCTGGACAGCAGTGCTTATAAGCGTTTGCATGTTGGCGCCGGTTTTGCCGGTGCCCATCTGGCGGGGTTAAAAGCCACAGCGCTAAAGTGGCAGCACCCTTTTGCCAGCTGGCATGTCACCACCGACTTACACGCTGCCTGTTACGGCGCCCATGGCGGTGAGGCGGGCAGTGTGATTATTCTGGGCACCGGCTTTAGTGCTATTGCACTGACTGAGCACAGTGAAACTCTGCTCGGCGGTTATGGTTTTCCCATTAATGCCGTATGCAGTGGCGCTGGCTTAGGCTTACAGGCGGTGCAGGCCGCATTGCTGGCACTGGATGGCTTGGCGCCGGCAACACTGCTCAGTACCTTGCTACAACAGCACTTTAACGCTGGCGCTGCACTAATGGCTGAGCAATTACTGCAGGCGACACCGCAGCAGTACGCTGAGCTGGCGCCGCTGGTGTTTCAGGCGGCAGACAGCGACGATGCGGTGGCTACTGATATGTTGCAACAGGCACTGGCTTTTATTGCGCAGCTCAGTAGCCAGCTACCGTCCGGCCGTTGTTGTCTGCTCGGTGGCGTGGGGCAGCGCTTACTAACTTACCTGCCGCCAACATTGCGTAGCCGCTTTAGTGCGCCACTGGCTGCGGCAACGGTGGGTGCTATTTATTATGCCCGCCGCCAATTGGCGCAGGAAGCTGAGTAAGATGGCGCAAATTGAAATTTGTCTTGATAGCGACAGCCGTTACCTGACGCAAAATATCCGCACCGTTTGTGCCGCCGGTATTGACAGCATTGAGCTGTGCAGCCAGATGGCGCAGCAGGGCTTGTCGGTCAGTGCTGAGGCGTTACGCCAGGCCCGCGCAGCCTGTAATTCAGCTACGCAGCTGCGGGTGATGCTCAGGCCCAGAGCCGGTAATTTTGTCTATTCGGTTACAGAGCAACAGCAAATGCAGACGCAGTTACGGCAGGCAGCACAATTGGGCGCTGATGGCATAGTGGTCGGGGCGTTAACGGCAGATGCACAGCCGGATCTGGCGTTTTTAACCTTGTTGCTGCAACAGTGCCGGCAACTGGGCCTGGCTTGTACTTTCCATCGCGCTTTTGATGCCTGCGCCAGCCCGGCTGCTGCGGTAGAGCAACTGCTGGCATTAGGCGTACAGCGGCTGCTAAGCAATGGTACGCCCTGGCAGCAACAGCAAGGCATAACGCAGGGCATAGGCCGGCTGGCGGCACTACAGCAGTATATTGTCGGGCGGCTGGTACTGGTGGCCGGCGGCGGGGTTACACTGGCTAATTTGCCACAGCTACAGCAAACACTTCACGATAATCCGCAGCTGTGCTGGCATTTGCACTCGGCGGTGTTAACAGAGGGTAAGGTAGATGGCGCTAAGCTTGAGCAACTACAACAGTGTCTGACAACGCAGGCAAACAAATACCGGGGAGAGCCGCATGCTTAAACGCCGTCATTTTTTAAAACTCAGCGCTATGCTTGGCGCCGGTGCCACAGCATCCGCCTTATTACCGGGCTGTGCGGCGGTGGCTGCACCAGTGCGCAAACCTGTGGTGATCAGCACCTGGGATTTTGGCCTGCAGGCAAACAAGGTGGCGTTTAATTTACTGCAGCAGGGCAAGCGTGCTGTCGATGCCGTACAGCAGGGCGTAATGCTGACCGAGGCCGACCCGACCGAGCGCAGTGTTGGTTATGGCGGCCGGCCGGATCGCGATGGCAAGGTTACGCTGGACGCCTGCATTATGGATGAATTTGCCAATATCGGTGCTGTGGCGGCGCTGCAGCAGATTAAACATCCGGTGGCGGTGGCACGGGCGGTGATGGAGCAGACACCGCATGTGATGCTGGTGGGCCAGGGCGCACTCGAATTTGCGCTGGCGCAGGGCTTTGTCGCGGAGAATTTACTCACGGCAGAGTCAGAGCAGGAATGGCGGCAATGGTTAAAAGATGCTAATTACCGGCCAGTCGTTAATATCGAAAATCATGACACTATAGGTATGCTGGCGCTGGACAGCCATGGCAACTTAGCAGGAGCCTGCACCACCAGTGGCATGGCGTTTAAACTGCACGGCCGGGTCGGTGATTCGCCGATTATCGGCGCCGGGCTGTATGTCGATAACGAAGTGGGCGCGGCTACTGCGACCGGCCATGGCGAAGAGGTGATCCGCGTAACGGGCTCTTTTCTGGTAGTAGAGCTGATGCGTCAGGGCTACAGCCCGCAACAAGCCTGCGAGCAGGCGGTGCAGCGGATTTACCATAAGTTGCAACTGCGCAACGGCAATATTGCCGACACGCAAATTGGCTTTATTGCGCTGAATAAACAAGGTGAATATGGCAGCTATTGCCTGCAACCGGGCTTTAACTTTGCCGTGCAGCAGCCAGGCGACAGCCAATTGTATGCCGCGGCAGCGTTGCTAAACCGGTAAAACCGCCTGTGCCAGAGCCTGCCGACATAAGACTATCAGCTGCTGCAGGGCTGTGGCCAGCTCCGGCTGGCTGCTATTGGCAATACCCAGCACCAGACCATAGCGGTGCTCGCCGCTAAACATATAGCGGCTTAGTGGTTGTACTTTAAACTGTTGCTGCGCCAGTTGCTGTTGCAGCGCGGTTTCATCTACTGCATGTGGAAATTCCAGCACTAAATGCAGCCCGGCGTCTTTGGCATGCAAACGACACTGCGGCAGCTGTTGTTGCAACAGTTGAATGGCAAGCTGCTTATTTTGCTGATAATGGCGGCGCATTTTACGCAAATGGCGGCCAAAATGGCCTTCACTGATAAAGTCGGCCAGTGCGGCTTGTGTAAGCAGTGGTACATCGCCATGCACGGCCTGCACTATGGCGGCCGCCTGGCGGATCACCTGCTTCGGCGCCACCAGATAACCCAGCCGTAGGCCGGGAAATAAGGTTTTACTAAAAGATCCGACAAACAACACGCCTTCGCCGCCGGCCAATCCTTGCAAGCTGGCAATTGGCCGGTGGCGGTACTGATATTCGCTGTCGTAGTCATCTTCTACCAGCCAGACACCGTGTTGCCGTGCCCAGTCCAGCAGCGCCAGCCGGTTGGGCAGCGGCATAATGCCGCCCAGCGGGTACTGATGGCCCGGGGTTAAAAATAACGCTTTTGCCGCGATGCTATCCGGCAGTTGTGCCAGCGCTAACCCCTGTTCAGTGCCAGCCGCGATATGCTGCACATCCAGCTCACATAACTGCAGGGCCTGCTTTAAGCGCGGGTAACCGGGAGACTCCATTAATACTTGTTGTCCGGCGCGGGCCACCAGTTTTGCGGCAACAAACAGTGCCTGCTGGGCGCCGGCGGTGATCAATATTGTCTGTTCATCACACACTACCTGACGTGCCTGGCGCAGGTACTGCACCAATGCCTGACGCAGCGGCAAATAGCCCAGCGGATCAGCAAAGCCGCTTAACGCTGTGCGCTGACAATGCCGCTGCAACATGCGCTGCCAGATAGCATAAGGAAACTGCTGCAACGCCGACACGCCGGGTTGCAGTAAGCCGGTTACCGTACCGGTTTTATCCGGCAGTGCATACTGCTGCGTAGCCAGTTCCGGTTGTGCGCTGATACCGGCGGCTTCACTGTGAAAGTAGTGCTCCGGCAACACAGCCACCCGATAACCCTTGCCCGGTAAGCCTTCGATATAACCTTCTGCCACCAATTGCTGCAGCACCTGATTCACCGTATTTCGGCTCAGGCGTAAATCGGCAGCCAGCACCCGGCCGGAAGGCAATAAAGCACCGCCAGGCCAGCGGCCGGTTAGCAATTGTTGCTGTAACAACAGATACAGTTGCCGGCGCAAGCTGCTTTTACCACTAAGTTGCAAACCATCGGTAACTAAGCGCAACTGGATCCCCTACTTTGTTAAAACCGGTACTTTTTATAGTGCCAGTTTAGCCGCTATGCTAACGGCAACACAAGAAGGAGGCAGCTAATGACGGTAGTGTATCAACAAGAAAGCAGTTTTGATTTGGACGAAATGCTGGCGCTGTATCGCGCATCCGGCATTAACCGGCCAACGGAAGATAGCGCGCGTATGGCCATTATGCTGGCAAGTAGCAACTTACTGCTTACGGCAAGATTGGATGGCAAGTTAGTCGGGTTGGCGCGCTGCTTAACTGACAAAGCCTATGTGGTGTATATCTGTGATTTGTTAGTCGATAAAGCCCGGCAGCAACAGGGTATCGGCAAGGCGCTACTGGCCGCGGTGCAGCAGGCTACCGGGCCACAGGTGCAACAATTACTGCGCAGTGCACCGTCTGCGATGCAGTATTATCCGGCAGTGGGTTTTACCGCGATAGACAATGCTTTTTATATTCAGCGCCAGTATTGATAAGGAGCCAGCAGTGTATCCACCGCCGTATTATCACAGCAATGACAGCGCGCAATTGCAGGCGTTTTTGCAACAGCATTATTTTGGTTTACTGCTAAGCACTAACGGCAGTTTAAGCTATACACCCTTGCCGTTTTTATTTGACTGGCAAAGCCCGGGCGGCAAGACGTATTGCCATCTGGCATGCAATAACCCGCAGCTTAAGCAACTGGACGGGGCCGAAGTGCTCATCGTTATTCAGGGACCGCACGCCTTTGTGCCGGCCAGCTGCTATCAGCAGCAACCCGCTGTATCCACCTGGAACTACGCGCTGGTTGAGCTAAAAGGCACTGCCCGGCTGTTGGATAACGAACAAACGCTGGCCCTGGTAAGACAGCAGGAAGCACATAGTGCGCCTGGCATGACACAGGCGGCGGACTACCAGCAAAAGTTGGTGCAGGCGATAGTGGGGGTAGAGATTAACCTGAGCAGCGTAACCGGCCGTTTTAAATTGTCACAAAATAAAGCAGCGGCAGAGCAGCAGGCGGTAATAACTTATTTGCAGCAAACCGAACAGCCGGCTACGGTATGGCAGATGATGCAGAATGCTGGAGCAAGTTAGCGAATCTGACCGATCCCGCTCAAAAGTTGCGATAAATTTGCTTTTAATCTGGCCAGCGGCAAATGCTAAATGTGCTATGCGGGAAGTCAGGCTTTTCTATATTAGGGAATGTATGCTCCAGCTCTTCATCACTAAGCTCGCAGTTGAGTGCAGCTAAGCGCTGCACTATAGCTTGCTGTGGCTCGATACTGGATGTATTCAGATACCAAAGCACGAAAGTTTTACCATGATAAACCAACGATATAACTTGCCTGATTTTAGATTGATCTAATTTATTTGCAGGCTGGCGCGACTTGATATTCTTCTCAGCAAAATAAAACTGGCCCTGCTCATCGGTGGTCGCTTCTTCGTTGTAAGCATTGTCATAGTCTAATTCGCGAAACACTTTTATTCCTGCTAAAGGCTTACCATCCACAGTGACAGTACCTTGCACTGCAGGAGATAAATGCACATCGTATTTATTGAACCAGCTAAACATATTTGCTCTAACTTCTAAGGAGTATAGAAGGACTGATATTACAGACAGGCACACTAAAAACTGCGACGTTTTGTTGAAATGTTTTTTCATTTCTGGCCGGTTGAACAGGCCCGGATGTCGACGACTACCGGGCCTGGGCGGTTTACATAACGCTGTCAATGGCTTCACGGGCGGTGCGGTATAGCGCCCCTAAGGTGACATCAAATACCCAGCGGATAAACTTAAATGATAACTCGGCGACAGTGGAAACTGCCTGGCGGGCAAACACTAACATGTGGCCAAGCAAGCCCTTGGTTTGCTCTGCCAGCTTGGTTGATGCTTTAGCCACGGCTTCCAGAGTTCGGGCGAGCATATCGTAGAACGTTAAACTGGTACCAATTGCGGCTTGTGCCATCACTGCAGTGTAATAGCCGGCATCTTTTAATAGTGTAATTAAACCAGCGCTGATTTTTTCAGCCCAATAGTTTGAGAAAGAAGCTTGGTGACGGCTATCGTATTTTAGCCGCACCGTCGCCAGATTCAGCGATGATCTCCGTTGAAGGCTGCGCCAGCTGCCACTGTTGGCTGTATTCAAATAGCCTGGAGTTGCGGCTTCAGCCATTTTATGTGCGGCAAAGCTGATACCTTGGCCCGGCGCCAGTAAAACTTCTTCGCCCTGATAAGGTGCGTGCACAAAAGGCCACAATGGCACCATTGGTACAGGGTCGGCAGCATGGGTGCAGCGGAAAATACGATCGATGTTGTTTGAGGTTTTCAGGGCAAAACCATCAAGCCCGACACGCGGGGCGCCAAAGGTGTATAAAAATACTTTATTTTTATAGCGTCGCTTTACCCAATCTGCTGTGATATGGGCTAAGGCGCCACCTAAGCTGTGGCCAACGCAATGTACGGTGCCGGTTGAGCTACGCGCCAGCAGTGGGGTCAGCGTGCTTTCCAATGCCGGCTTCATGCTTTGGAAGGTTTTATTAAAGCCCGCATGGATCAAAGAGTTATTATCGCCGCCGGTTAAACCGATATGCGCATCAGTAATACCATCACTTAAGCTGGCGGTGCCGCGAATAGCTACTACATGGTCGCCATCGTATTGGCTTTTACCTTTACCGATCATCGCAAATCCGGTCGAGCGATTCAGCATTCTTGCCAAAATACTACCAGATACGCCTCGTACAGGCCCGTTGGATAAATCGAAACTGAAAGCGTTTCTTATTTCTGGTGCGGCATCTACATCATAGCTGCCGGAAGAACCCGGCGTTTTAATTTCGTAAGCTAAAGCTGCTAGCTTCACTGCCATTGAAGGGGTAAGTGTAGGCACGATTACTTCCTCTCTTGTCCAATAATGTGAGTTTCTGTTTCAAATGTACAAATCCCCGAAACTACATGAGGATGAGCAGGATGTTCCTGGTTTTCCAGGTCATAAATCATGTCTGGGTTTGACAAGTCGCAGCGCAGGCCATTTAGCAAACTGTTTATCGTCTTTGCCGGCTCTGTGGTGCGATTAGTAAAGCGCCACAAGATATGGCGTTTACCGTTATGATCCAAAAATAATACCTGACGGGTAAAGGTTTCGAGCAGGCTTCCGGGCCGGCTTGAGCGGATGTTTTTCTCGTCAAAAGAAAAATTCCCCTGGCTATCGGTTAAGGCATGATCAAGATATTCTTTGTCATATGTCAGCTCGCGGAACACTTTGATGTTAGCGACAGGGTTGCCGTTAAAGCTAATTTTACCCTGTACTGCAGGTGATAAATGCACATCGTATTTTTTAAACCAGCTAAACATATCTGCCATAACCTGTTGTGAGAAAACAATAAATCCCAGAAAACTCAGCGCTGCGGCCAACAGCAGCAATGGCTTTCGCCTGAACATAAAAGTATGCATGCGGGGCTCTGCTGAAATGAGGTTGCTAAAAGATATATAAATAATGCAATTTTGTAAATTAATTATTTGTGAAAATGGCGTGAAAAGCAGCAGGAAGATGGCGCTGCCGGTGATGGCCGCGCCGGAAAAACAATAGCTTAATAGTCGAACTTGTGTTCGCTAAACAGTTGTTGCACGGCCAGCCAAACATCACCCACTTCGCCGTTGCCAACCGGTTTGTCGTTAACATACAGCACCGGAGCAATTTCTTTGCTGGAGCTGGTAAGCCAAATTTCATCGGCGGCCAATACTTCGGCTTCGCTGATATCGCGTTCTTGCACTTTAATGCTGCTGTGTTTGGCCAGTATCGCCAGCAGCAGCTGCCGCGTTATGCCGGGTAGCAGTTTGTGGCTTAGTGCCGGCGTGGCAATAATGCCATCTTTCACGATAAATACGTTTACCGCTGCGCCTTCGGTTAAGTTACCGTCTTTATCAAACAGCAGTATTTCCTGTGCGCCCTGGCTGTAGCTTTGCTGGTAATGCAGCACATTGCCCAGCAGTGAGGTGGATTTAATATGGCAGCGCTGCCAGCGTAAATCCTGGCCGGTAACCACGGCATAAGTAGTAGCTTTGGCTTTATCGGCTACCGGCTCGGGCGGGATGGCAAAGGCAAAACCAAATACAGTAGGCGTGATATTGGCCGGGAAAGCATGACCACGCTTGGTATCGGTGCCGCGGCTGACCTGAAAATACACGCCGAGGTTATCACCCAACTCAGCCCGGTTATCAGCCAGTAGCTTATCGGCAATCTGCAGCCAGTCGGCCTGGCTTAGTTTCGGGTCAATGGACAGCTGCGCTAAGCCGCTGTGCATGCGGTCGATATGCGGGCCAAAGCCAACAAAGCGGCCACCATAGCTTGGGATCACCTCGTAGATGCCGTCGCCAAATAAAAAGCCACGATCCATCGGTGATATCTTGGCCTCGCTGGCCGGTACAAAGGCGCCGTTTAAATATACTGTTGTCATAGCATTTCTCTCATTAAAGCTACTCAGATGTATGTTGAGCGGAATCGATATGCTCTAAACCAACCGTTGACGGCATGGATGCCGGAATCGAGCCTGCAGGGACGTATTTACGGCGTGTTGGTGTGGGCATATCGGTTCTGCGATTAGTCAGCACCTTGCAACACAGTGCACAAATCTTTAATTAGTTGCTCGCCTTCAGTATGCGCCAAGCCATCTTCGGTCAGCGTATTGAGCCGGGTCACGCCATCTACGCTGCCTTTGGCCGATAAATACTGCAAAATTGTCAGCGGTTCAGCACCTGCCAGCAGGTTTTCGCCGCGTAATACCGACACCATGGCAGCTAAACCCCAGGCGGCCCAGTTTGATACATCGGCAACAATCAGCTCGTCGCATTCGGTGACCGCCGGGGTAATATTCAGCGCACTAACCTGCTGATACAAATTCCCCATACCAATTTCATTGCCACCATCGCCAATGCCAATGGTGGGGCAGGCCGCTTGGGTTAAAAAGTAGTCAAAGCTGGCGCAGCGCTCAGAAATATCTTCGCCGCGCATATTGGCGTAACGCTGCTGCGCATTAAAGCCGGGCCGTTCAATTGAAATCACCAGTTGTGGCTTAAGTTCAGCCAGGGCCGCACTGGCAATCGCTGGCAGGGCGTCATACTGGTTTACGCTAATTTGATAGCACTGGTAGTCGGCGCTAAGCGCACTGTACAGCGGATTGCCGCAGACGATAATGGGCTTAGCGCCAAGTCGCTGCAGCAACTGATAGAGGCCAATGGCGCCCACCGGGCCGTCGGTTTCAAAGGTATTCAGCACCGGAAAGCCGGTACCGATTAATACCGTGCCGCGGCACTGATTTATCAACCGCGCCGCGCGCAGCACATAGCCAGGGCGTAAATGCGGCTTAAGGCTTGCCATACCGCGCAGGTTTTGCCGCACCAATAACTGCTCTATCTGCTGGCTGATAGCCAGATAATCTTGCTGCTGTGCAGTCATTTACAGGCTCACCAGTTGGCTGCTTAGCGCAGCAGTGCGTACTTTGGCCAAACACAGCGCATTGTGCGCTTGCTCGGGGCTTATCGGCGTAAAATATACTTCGGTACCTGCGGCCGCCTGGGCCAGCAAGGCGCAGTCCAAAGACAGCACTGAACCGACTTTCGGGTAGCCGCCCAGCGTTTGCCGGTCGTTTAACAACACTATCGGCTGGCCATCCGGTGGAATTTGTACTGCGCCATAGCAGATGCCTTCGGATAACAGCTGTGTTTGCTGGCAGCTTATCGCAGTACCGGCCAGTTTATAGCCCATGCGATCAGCCTGCGGTGTTACTTTGTAACTGTTCAGGTAAAAGCGCTGGCGCTCTGTACTGAGAAAGCTGGCTGCCTGATAACCCTCTACCAGGCGCAGCGTCAGGGTGCGGTTAAATTGCGGCCGGTAAGGCGCCGGCAATTGCAGCCTTGGCAGCTGGTTTACCGTAGCGGCTGTTAAATTGTCGCCGGGTTGCAGTTTATTGCCATTTAAACCACCAATGCCTTCGCGTAGCACGGTGGCGCTGCTGCCAAATTGTGGCGTTATGTTAAAGCCACCGGCCACCGCCAAGTAAGCCCGCAGGCCTTTGCTTACCATACCCAGCTCTATTACATCGCCTTGCTGCACTTTATGCGCTGTCCAAAGCTCAGCCGGTTTGCCGTTAATGCTTAGTGGCAAGGTAGCACCGGTAACGGCAATATAGCTGTTGCTGTTGGCGCGCAGTTGCAAGCCGCCAACACTGCATTCTATTAAACTGGCATTGTGGCTGTTACTCAACAAGCGGTTGGCCCAGCCAGCAGAAGCCGCATCCATAGGCCCGCCAGTGGTTAAGCCCAGGGCGCTCTGGCCAAAGCGGCCGCTGTCCTGCAATAAACTCAGTACACCCGGGGCGATAACGCTAAAACCGCTCATGACTTTTTCCCCGAAGGCTCAAGCTCTGGCAGTTCACCACCTAAACGGAAAAATTCGGCTTTATCTATCGCAACAAAACGCACTTCATCGCCTACGGCTACCGGCATCACAGGTTCGGCGGCGGGGTTAAACATCCGCGTTGGGCACAGGCCAATCAGATTCCAGCCACCAGGCGATGCTGCCGGGTATATCGCGGTTTGCCGGTCGGCAATGGCGACAGCGCCGCGAGGCACTTTGGCACGCGGCGTGGCTAAACGAGGCATTTGCAGCAGCGGGTCTACTTCACCTAAATAAGCAAACCCCGGGGCAAAGCCAATGGCATAAACGCGGTAACTAACGGCCTGATGGCGCTTAATCACTTCGTCTATGCTGATATCTTTTGTTTCGGCGATCAGTGCTAAATCCGGCCCGCTTTCCGCGCTGTAATACACCGGTAGCTCTACCAACTTGCCGCTGTGGCTGTTGCCGCTTTGCAATTGTTGCAGACAGTGTTGTAACTGAGCCTGCACGCGGTAATGGTCGGTGCTAAGCGGGTTAAACAAAATAAGCACTGAGGCATAGGACGGCAGCAGGTCAATCACATCGTCGGCCAGCTCAGCACGGATCAGTGCACAAGCCTGCTGTACTAAAGCAGAAATGGCCGGGTCGATGCGCTGGTCAAAATACAGCATCAGCGCGTTTTCACCGGCGATTGTCAGTTGGTATTGTGGCTGACTTATGCCCGTACTCATTTTAACAGAGCCCGGATCTGCTGCACCTGAGCAATAGCGGCCTGATTATCACCATGCACGCACAGCGTATCGGCACTAAGGGCTAATTGTTTGCCGGATGCGGTGGTAACTGTGCCTTGTTTAACCAGCTGGGCTACTTGTGCCAGCATTTCAGCGCCATGCAACACTGCGCCACTCTGGCTGCGCGGTGTTAAGGTGCCTTCGTCGGTGTAACGCCGGTCGGCAAAGGCTTCAAATATCAGCTCTACGCTTTGCGCCTTGGCCTGCGCGGCAAACTCCTGCTGCCGGGCGGTGGCTAAAATCATCAGTTTTAGTGGCTTATAGAACCCTGCCACCGCATCCAGTACCGCGGCGAACACTGCCGGTTTACTCATCATATCGTTGTACAGCGCGCCATGCGGTTTAACATAGCTCAGTGACAGGCCAGCACTTAACGCCATACCATCCAGCGCGGCGATTTGATAGCGCATACAGTTAACAATTTCACTGTGCGACAGCGCCATACTGCGCCGGCCAAAGCCTTGTAAATCGGGGTAGGATGGGTGGGCGCCAACAACAACGCCATGTTGTTTTGCCAATGCTAAGGTGCGCGCCATCACATCGGCATCGCCGGCATGAAAGCCGCAAGCGATATTGGCCATATCAATATGTGGCATCACCTCAACGTCCAGCCCCATCTGCCAGCTGCCGAAGCTTTCGCCTAAGTCGCAATTCAGTTTCATGTCAGTACCGCCACTGCATAAATAATTTATTCATGTTGCTTGCTTGTTTAGTAATAGTCTAGTCGGATGCGACCAAATGCTGTACTGAAAAGTTGTCATAACATAACAAGCTGAGCAGGGCTAAATAGCATTTCAAGCTTTTAAAGCGCCATATTTCAGTACTCTTAACTTACCGGACGCGCCGCTATGTGGCGGCAATAACATCTTTACACAGTTAATCGCAAATTAAGACATAGTTTGATTCACCTTTTCGTTACATTGATGCGTAAATTAAATACTAAAAGGGAAGATAACAATGAGAGCAGTAAGCTTAATTGCCGCCAGTGTTTTGCTGGCCGCTTGTGGTGGCAGTTCAGACAACAATGAAAGCCAGCTGTGGCAGGTATCCGCGGCCTCAGTCAGCGAAGCGACGTTAACTCAGGTAAGCGGCCAGCAACTGGAGCGCTATCTGAAATACGGCTTATATGCCAGGGCCGATATGCGCCATCTTGATGGCGCTGTGCCGGTACCTGCCGATCCCGGCAGCTCGGGCACCAATTTGGTGACGCAGGGGGTTGATGAGGCCGACCGCGTAAAATTCGCCAACCAGACGTTGTATGTCAGTGGCATTGATGCAGACACTGATACGCCCTATGTTAAGCGCTGGCAGCGCCATGCTGATGGCAGCCTGACTGCGCTGGACGCTGTTACATTGGCACCACAGATGCGCCAGGTGCTGGGATTGTATGCCACAGACGAGCAACTGACCGTGCTGGGCGATGACCGCTATGACAATGTGGGTATTGCTTTATCGCCACCGGAGTGGGGGGCTGCTAACGGTAATATCAGCGTGCAGTTGTTTGAACAAGGCAACAGTGTGTATCAGTTGCAGTTTGACGGTGATTTAATTAACAGCCGCCGCACAGCTGATGCGGTATGGTTGGTATCGCGTTATCAGCCGGAAGTAGCCGGATACCAGAGCTTTGCCGGTAGCGTTGCCGCTAACGAAAGCAATATGCAGGTACTGGAAAATGCTGAGCTGAGCGATTTACTGCCAAAGCGCCGGTTAAATGGCAGCATTCCCGAGCCGTTAATTGCCTCGCAGCAGTGTTATTTGCCCTCTGATGTGCAAAGTAACGAAGGCAGCGACCGCATGGTAGTGCTGACCCGTATCGCAACTGCTGCACCTTATCAGACTGAAAGCAGCTGTATTTTGGCATCAGTAGCTGGCTTATATATGTCAGCTGAGCATCTGTATTTACATGGCAGCGTCAATTATGAAAGCCACTCGCGCACCGTGCTGCACAAATTCAGCCTGGATGATTCTGCAGTGGGGTATCAGGCCACAGGCGCTGTTGATGGTTATATCGGTGGCAGCCAGCGTGCCTTTATGCTGTATGAGCAACAACAATACCTGATGTTACTCACATCAGATCGGGCTGACGCAGACCTGCTACACCGCTTTTGGGTGCTGGAACAGGATGGCACTGAGCTGAAAACGGTAGCGCAGTTACCTGATGCACAGCAACCGGACCAGGTTATCGGTAAACCGGGCGAAGATATTTATGCTGTCCGTTTTGCAGGTGACCGTGTCTATGTGGTGACCTTTGAGCGCACCGACCCATTGTATACGCTGGATATTAGTGATCCGCTGCAACCTGCCATTATCGGTGAGCTGGAAATTCCCGGCTACTCAGCTTATTTACACAGCATCAGCGATAATTTGCTCTGGGGTTTAGGCCAGCAAATAGACACCAATGAACAGGGCGCTCCGGTGTGGAATAGCGTAGGCGCGAAAATTGCCTTGTTTGACGTCAGCGCTGACGACGCGGTGGTGCAGGATGAGTTGGTATTTGCTGAGCAATATTCGCCGCTGGAGTATCAGCACCACAGTTTGGCCAGTGTACAGCTGGGCGATGTTACCCGGCTGGCCTTGCCGCTTAGCCGTTACTCTGCTGAGCACGGCGAGCAGGTGAGTTTATTAACGCTGGAAGTCACCAGTAACGGCACTATGCAAAAAACCGGCGAGTTAACGCCGCAGTATAGTGGTTACTTTGGTAGTTGGGGCGCACGGTCGGTATTGGTAAATGATGATATTTACTTTGTATTGGGCGATTCGGTGTATCACAGCCAATGGCAGCAGCCGGAGCAGGTAGTAGCAGAGTATCATTAAACAAAAGCGTTAAAGTTACCGGCCGCTACAGCGGCCGGCTTGTTATCTGCCAGCGGATACAGCCTGTCAGACAGCGCTGTGGCCTAATACCCGGTTTTGCATTTCATGCAGCCGCGAGCTGCAGCGGGCAAAAGCGAACGCCAGTTGTTTGGCCTGGTACAGTTCGCTAACCGGCACGTCGGCGCTTAGCAATAACAAGGTGTCTCTGTCGTAGCATTCGTCTACCAGGGCGATAAAACGGCGCGCTTCGTTATCCAGTTTGCTCACGTAGTATTCCTTGTGTTCACGCTGATAACTGTCTTCAATGCCATGCACTATCGGCTTGTCGGCCAGGTAACTGAATTGCGGCACACCGTGCACGGCAATAGCGGCGTATTGATCACACAGTGCCATATAGTCCAATTGGCTGCGTGGTCCGGCGCACAGGGCGTCAAAGTGAAAACCAATCAGCCGGTGGTTATGCCACAGCGCCGGTATAGTGCGGTTTAGTAAGTTAATGGCCGGTAAGGGTGTTAATTCGCCGCTTAGCTGTGCAGCCTTTTGCTGTAACGTTGCCAGGTTGGCACCCTGCAGATAATAGGGCCAGCTTTGCTGCTGCCGCAGGCGGTAGTCTTCGCCGCTGTCGAGGGTGACTACCTCGCAATATTGCTGCAGCAAGGCGATAGTAGGTAAGAAGCGCTGCCGTTGCAGGCCGTTCGCGTAGAGCTGCTCCGGCAAGGCATTGGAGGTGGTCACCAATACTACCCCAGCGTTAAACAGGTGGCGCCATAGCGTACCGAGTAACATAGAATCGCCGATATCGTTAACAAAAAACTCGTCAAAACACAGTACCCGGTAGCGTGCTGCCCACTGGGCGGCAATATGCTGCAGCGGCTCTGGCCGGCCGCTAAGCTGGTGCAGCTCGCGGTGAATACGCGCCATAAAATGATGAAAGTGCAGGCGGATTTTCTGCGGTGTTTGCAGTTGCTGGTAAAACAGATCCATCAGCAGGGTTTTACCACGGCCCACCGGGCCCTGAATATATAAGCCACGCAGCGGCTGCTGTCCGGCGCTTAACTGCTGTGCCAACAGCGTCAGGCGTTGCAGCAGCTGATACTGGTTTTCGTCATAACGCAGGGCTGCAGTGGCAACCTGCTGTTGGTAGTGGGTAAGTGGCATTACAGCCTCTGTTTGCCGGTTAGCCGGACGCATAGGGTGCGCAATTATTACGTTAAGGTCCAGCGCTGTATGCGAATAAAGTATGGCGCGGGCGAACAAAGTGGTGCTGTGCTACAGTTTTTAGCATTAACTCTGTAACGTTAACCCTATAGCATTAATCAGTCAGCATTAGCTAAACAGGAGAATAACATGTCAGTTCAGCGTAACGGCCGTTGTCTGTGCGGCAAAGTGGGGATCAGTGTGGCGGCAGCTGCAGATAAAGTCGGCGCCTGTCATTGTGACATGTGCCGGCGTTGGGGCGGAGGGCCGCTGTTGGCGATTGACTGCGGTAGTGACGTTAAGTTTAGCGGCGAGCAGCATGTGCGCGCTTTTCGCTCGTCAGATTGGGCTTCGCGTGGCTTTTGTGCCGAATGCGGTACGCATTTGTTTTACCGCTTAAGCCAAAACGGCCAATATATTATGCCGGTAGGTTTATTTGATAACGCTGACGACCTGGTGTTCGACCATCAGGTGTGTATCGACAGCAAGCCGGCGTACTACAGCTTTGCCGAATACACCCATAATATGACCTGCGATGAAATGTTTGCCGCCTTTGCTCCACCACAATAGTGGCCGGCAGCTAAAACTATGTGTTTAATCCGCTGCAGATAACATAGCGCCGCTGCTTTTGGCCAGCGTAATAAAGGTTTGAATATGCTTATTCAGCCGCTCTTGTTTACGGTAACCGACATAAATATGTTTATGAATACCGCTGTCACCTAAGCGGATCAGATGAATGGGCAGGCTGTTGGCATACTCCAGTGCCAACCATTTCGGCATCGCAGCCACACCGCGGTTAGCTGCCACCATTTGCAGAATAATGTCGGTGGCTTCCAGCGTTTTATGGTGTTTGGGCATGCACTGCGCCGGCAGTAAAAACTGCTGAAAAATATCCAGCCGCGCCGTTTCTACCGGGTAGGTTAGCAGCACCTGATCGCTTAGCTGCGCCGGGGTTATTTGCTTTAAGCCACTCAGTTTACTGTGTTGGCTTACCACCAGCACCAGCTCGTATGGAAACACCGGCTCAAACACTATGCGCTCTTTGTTGATTGGGTCCGGGGTTATCAGTAAATCGATATCGTAGTTAAACAGCGCTGCCATGCCGCCAAATTGAAAACGCTGTTTTACGTCGATATCTACCCCTGGCGATTGCGCCAAAAACGGCTGCACCACTTTTAACAGCCACTGGTAACAAGGATGACATTCCATGCCTACGCCCAGGCTACCCTTTTCGTTACCAGCAAACTGGCGCAGTGTGTCGTCGATGCGCTCAAACTGCGGCAGCAAGCGGTTGGCTTGCTCCAGCAGGTAACTGCCGGCTTCGGTCAGGCGGATTTGCCGGCCGTCTTTTAACCACAGGCTGGTGCCGGCCTGTTGCTCCAGCTTTTTAATGCTGTGGCTCAGTGCCGACTGCGTCAGGTTTAAGCTGCTTGCGGCTGCGGTTAACGAGCCCTGACGGTCAATTTCGCGCAAAATACTCAGGTGGATTTTTTCAATCACACTGCTACCTATGAGTTAAATTCATTTATATGTGAAAATACACTGTTTCTAATCATATGTGTAGCTTACGGGTGACGGGCCATAAAGTCGCGTATGGCTTGCACAAAGGCTTTTGATGCCGGTTCACGGCCCAGCAGTAAATGGCCGTTGCTTTCCAGGCCAACAAACTCGGCATTGGGAATAGCTGCGGCAATATCGCGGCCTACGCTTATTGGTATGCGCTGGTCGCCCATGGCATGAATCACTAACGTAGGCACCTTTACTTGCGCCAGGCGGTGGCGTACGTCGATATCAGCAAACACCGACAAAAATCTTACTGCGTTTTCGGCAGAGGTGGTTAAGCGCTGAAAATCGTTAAACCAGTTGAACTCTGCTTCGTTGGCATCCGGCATAAAGGTGGAAGAAAATATCTGCCGGTACGCCGGATTATCCGTGCCCCAGCCTACGGCTGTTAGTGTCATCACCGCTTCGCGCTCTTTGGTTAAGGCCTCTGTGGCACCAATACGCCAGCCGGCGGCGTAACCGCCAAATAAAATAAGCTGCGACACTTTTTCCGGATAACGGATGGCGTATTCGATAGATACCGCAGCACCTTGTGATATACCCAGCAGCGCAAATTTATCCAGCTTATTAGCGCCTACCACGGTTTCCAGGTCGGTTACAAAGGCACTGAAGGAAATATCTGCCACGTCCCAGTCTGATAAACCATTGCCGCGCTCATCGTAGCGGACAAAATGATGATCTGCCGCCAAATCGCGAAATAGCGGGCTCCAGATCGGTGCATCCCAATCATGCTCTAAATGGCTAAGCCAATTAGCCGCTTTAACAATGGTAGGGCCTTTGCCTACTGAGGCATAAGCAATGCGGGCTCCATCTTGTGCGGTGCAAAACTGTATCTTTTGCCTTGCAAGAAGCTCGCGGCTGCCGGGTGCCTCTGTGGTATGCAGTTTATCCGGGCTGCTGAGCGTAGCATGTGAGGCTATACGAGCCTGCAGCTTGCCGGTTAGTTGCTGCAGTTCATTACGCTCTGCAGTTAACCAGTCTTGAAACAGGCTTTGGCCTGGTAAATCCAGACCCTGCAAAAAAGGTTGCTGGCTTTGTTGCAGCAGTCTTTCAAGTTCAGCCACAGATAAATCGCTTTGCTGACTTTTAGCTATCAGCTGCTGCAGGTCAATGCTGATGTCGCTGCTAACCAGAGATACCCGTTCGCGGTCTGCCTGCAGCCGTTCTGTGCCGGCGTCATTCACCAGCGGCCGGATCTTACTTAACGACCAGCGCAATGCGCCCTTAGGGTCATCCGGAATTTCCCAGAATACTTCACATAACCTGTCGCGGCGGTGTGGCCGGGCAGTAAGTGCCAGATACGCCAGCAGGGCGCGGCTGCGTTTCGAGGCCGGCATTGCTATTACCATGCCATTGCGGCGTAATTCCAGTTTACCCAGCATGTTAATCGCTATAGCCATTTGCACCCTCCCTGATTATCCGTTTGCTATTTTAGCTGGCTACGCTTAAGCGGCAAGCCTCTTTACATAACACTCCGCTTAATGGCGGGCGATAAAATCCTGCACTATATCAACAAATTGCTGTGCTGATGGCTCGCGCTCCAGCAACAAGTGCGATGTACTGTCCAGGCCAATAAATTCGGCACCTGGAATCGTTGCAGCAATTTCACGACCTGATTGCGCCGGAACTGCTTCATCGCCCAGTGAATGAATAACCAGCGTAGGTACCTTTACCTGCGCCAGTTGGGGGCGTACATCCCAATCAGCAAAGGCCGACATTAATGCTGCCGCATTTTTTGCGTTGGCGGCCAGCAGCAAATATTCGTTAAACCAGTCTAACTCTTGCTGGCTGGCACTTGGCACAAAGGTCATGGAGAAAAATTGCCGGAACGCCATATTTTCCTGCTCCCAACCTGTTTCGGCCAGCGCAATGATGGCTTGCATTTTTTCCCGTAGCTGAGGGTCGCCGTCAGCACACCAGCCGGCAGCATAGCCGTTAAACAGAATCAAATGTGATACCCGCTCAGGATGGCGTACCGCATAGTCTATGCATAGTGCCACGCTATTTGATATACCGAGTAACGCGAACTTACTCAGATTATTTGCCTCGACAACGGTTGCCAAATCTTGCCGCAAATCATCCACGCTTACACCGGATATATTGTGTTCTGACATGCCACTGCCGCGCTCATCATAACGGATAAACTGATAGTTAGCGGCGAGCTGGTGAAAAATACGCCCCCATAGCGGCGCATGCCAATCGTATTGCAGATGGTTTAACAAGGCGGGAGGTTTTAGCACCGGCAATCCCCGGCCTGTTGATACATAGGCAATTTTTACGCCGTCGTCGCCGGCACAATAACGGATATCTGCTTGATATTGCAGTTGTAACGCCTGCCGTGGCCTGGCAGGCAAGGGAGCCGTTTTTGCTGCGTCAGTTACACTGCACTTCGCCGAAGCTACAATTTGGCTCAGCAGCTTGCTGCGCAGCTGTATCAGTTGTTGCCGCTGTGCAATTAGCCAATGTTGAAAGTCCGGGTGGTTATGCAAATCCAGGCCATCCAGCAGCGGCATGGCTAATTGCTCTGCCAATGCTGTCAGCTCGCTGGCATTGTTATGTTGCCGGGCGGCGCGGGCTAAAAGATTAATCACATCGATATCAAGTTCTGCTTTATTGATGCTGACATGGTCTTTGTCGGTCACCAGATGTTCGGTATGGTTGTTCAGCACGGCTCTGAGTTTACTTAACGACCAGCGCAAGGCACCGCGCGCGTCCTTAGTATCAGACCAAAACAGGTTACATAAATAGTCGCGTCGTTGTGCGCGGTTACTCAACAGCAGATAAACCAGCAAAGCACGGGTTAATTTTGACGAGGGTAGCCGGATAAGCTGGTTATTATGGCAAACCTGCAGTTCACCCAGCATTTTTATTGAAATTTGCACAACACTTCACCTGAAAGTTTTAACTGAATATTGCCTAATCTTATGCTGTCTATACTGGTCTAACCCATGTTCTGCAGGTTGTTGTGAAATGCTGCTCTTATTTGTAGGCAGTTTTTTACATTAGGTTTTAATAAAATACTTATGCGTTTATGCGGCATAATTATCTTGTTTCCATTTTGATCTGGAAATTGTGCAACGGGAATACTTTAAAATCAACAATTCAAATTGAAACTGCATTAACAACTAAAAAATACCACGCCTCAAATGTGAAAATTCCACGCTTATTACCATGTTAACTACTACGGTAGCCGGCGATGATCTTTACCAATGTCTAACGTCACCATGGGAGGTTCAATCTAATGCAAGCCTTGCAATATGCTCAGAATGTTGCAGATGTTTTCGCTTTGCCGGAAGGCTGTTTACGTGTCAAACAGCTGCTGGACGCTGACATCGTCAGCCTTGATGAGGTGGCCGAAGCTATTTTGCTGGATCCGGTGCTTACATCAAAGCTGCTAAAGCTGGCCAACAGTGCCATTTATAGTCTGCCGCACCAGCTGGAAAGTGTCAGAAAAGTATTATTAGTATTAGGTAAAACTCAGGTGTATCACCTCGTGCTTAGCATTGGTATTGCCTCTGCCTGTAGCACAGTAGATACTTCGGCGATTGATTCAGAGCGGTTCTGGGAGCAAACCGTCAATGCTGCCTTAATTGCACAGTTTCTGGCGCAAAGCTGTGGTTTAAAACCGTCAGATCGGTTTTATGTTGCCGGTTTGCTGCATAACATCGGCGAGATGGTGGTATTGCACAACAACGCCAGGCAAGCAAATCAGTGCCAAAATTACACTAAAGAAGAGCTGCCGTGGCAATTGCAGCAACGGGTGCTGGGGTTTACTTATGCCCGGTGTGGTGCAGAGCTGTTACATTTATGGCAGTTGCCCGACAGCATCGTTGAGCCGGTAGCGCTGCAACACAGCCACAATTTAAATCAGAAAAACCAAGCACAATTGGTGCTGCATTTAGCTGCGAGACTGGCTCTGGTAAACCAGCACCCGGAAATGTATTCAAGCAGGCAACTGATCGATCCTGACATTTTAGAGATGTTGGAATTGAGTCAGGCTGACATTATCCGTGCTATCGATTTCTGCAACACCGAAGGTTTATTTGTTCTGTCTGTTTTAAATCCACACATCTGTTCTGTTTATTAATGCCCTGCTCCGCCGGCGGTGATGTGCCGGCCGTAGATTAAGCCGGCACAACTGATAATACCTCAGCATTACCATGCATTTTTGCCACAAATTCCACGCTTATTACCACGCTTATTACCACGACAGCCGGTTAACCTGTCGGCTGGTTTAATTTTTTTGTTAGGGAAGATTTTGTAATGTTAACCATAAAAACACCACTGTTGGCGTTGGTAGTGCTGGCAACCTTAACCGCTTGCGGTGGCAGCGACTCTGCAGTTGAACCGCCGGTCGCCGTTGATTTTGATATCGAAATGTCTGATTTTTCAATGGATTTTGATACCAACCAGGCCTTTGCACTTAATCACCGCATCCCAGTGTCATTTACCATTCGCGGCACTGACGCCAGCATAACGGAAATAACTAACATTCCGGTCAGTTTTAGTTTTGTCGAGAAAAACCCGGCCGACCCGGCGGCGCCGATAGTGTGTAGCTCTAATGCTATCGATGTAGAGTTACCGGCGAACGGTGAGCCGGTAGTGGTAGAAAACGAATTTATCTGGCCTGTCAGCGAATGCCAACTGCTGGCCGAAGCCGGACGTGAAGTAGAGCTGCAAGTTGGTTTTTTCCGCGATGAAACAGAGTTAAAAGGTAACGTAACAGCCACCTTGCCAACCCTGACATTACGCGAAGGTGGCACAGATGTAGAGTACGAATTAAGCACTGAATCGTCAGTAGCCTTGCTGGCTATAACGGAGGAAGGGGAATCACCAACGCCGGTGTTGTCGGTACAATCCGGTTTTGTGTTCAATGGTGCCGACCCTTATTTTTCCAAAATTGATGCGTCTGAAATTCCGGCAGATTTACAAGTGGTGGACGCTGAAACCGGCCTGAGCATCCAACAAGAGCTAACCTATGGCATGACCGAAGCGCAATTAAATCAACTGGGTAAATTGCCGGCGTCGGTTACGCTGACTTATGTGCTGATCCCTGAAAGTGCACCGGGTATTATCTTGCCGTTAATGATTGGTCAGGAAAATGACAGCACGGTAGCATCATTCAGTTTTAGTGAAATTCAACCTGGCATTGCCGATGAGGTTAACCATGACCTGTATCTGGAGGGCGCGGATCTGGCTGCGGTGCAAGATGGCGCCCTGGCAAACGAAACGCACTTTATTTTGCGTGGCTGTGTGGTAACCAGCTTCTCTCAGAATGGTAACGATGGTGACCAAACCAACGACTGTAAAGACGTGGAGATTAACCTGGAGCGTGAAAGCGCGACCGCCGTTACTGCGGCAAGTGATATCTCTTTTAAAAAGAACCAAAAGCGCAACGCCGGTAACTCCCGCATTGCCATTGAATCTGAAATGGATGTCGACAACACCTTAAGCCGCAACGGTATTTTAAGCCGTGCCACCGGAGAAGTTGCACTACGTGGCAATATTGGCAAAAGCTTTGATTTTACAATTGCTGAAGCCATCGCTGAAGCCATAGTAACGAAAGATCAGTCATCTTACTTTCACCAAATTAAAGCCTTCAACAAAGTGGTCGCCGGCGACACTAAAGAAAGTAAAGAACACCTGAAACTGAAAAATGAATTTAAGCAGGATAAAAGCCAGGAAGTGGCCAGCGTAGGCTATGGCTTTGGCCCGGTGCGGCTGGGTTTTAAAATCAGCGCCGGTGGCCGCGTGGGTATTGATGTTGATGATGATATGGATCTGCTGATTGACCTGGCTGAGTGCCAGCTATTGCTGGTATCTGCAGAAGCGGTTAACACCTGCGGTTACCTTACCCGCACCGTGGCGCCAAACTTCAGTTTTACCGGCCGTATCTTCGGTGGTCTGGATTTACGCATTGTTAAAGCCGGTGTTGATGCCAACTTACGCTTCCTGGAAAATAAGTTTCCATTAACGGGGGTATTAAGTTTTGGCCTGACCGACGACGACCGTATTTTAGTGCGCGGTGATGTCACGCTGGATCATACTCTGCAGACCATCAGCGGCAAAGTTAAGCTGGTTGGTACCATTAAAGTGTTCCGTTTCCGCCGCAGTAAATCCGTTACGCTGGTGAGTTTCTCGTCTAAACCTGTTACGCAAAACCTGTTAACGCGCAGTACCGAAGGCACGCTGGAATTACTGTAGTACCGGCGCGGGTGTTAAACAGAAGAGGCATTGAATATGACAGGTTTGAAGATTAAAACAGTATCGTTATTCGCCGCAGCTGCCGCTGTTGTTGCGGCGGTAATAGCGTTCAACCCGTGGCGGGGCTCCGGCTCTGCGCAGGCAGATCTTGCCGCAGGTGCTGAGCAGGCGGCAAGTTGCCGCCTCGTTCCCGGCCAGACTGCGGCGTTCCGCTTTAGCTCAACGGTTACCGCAGAGGGGCAAAGTGATACCTTTGAGGGTGTGATGAGCTGGCAGGTTGAAGCGCTTAACGCCGGTGTTGCGCGGGTGCGGGCAAGTTTCAGCAAGGTGAGCCTCAGCCAGGATATGACGTTAGCGGCAGAGCGGGCGGCATCGCCGCAAGGCTTGCCGTTTTTTCTGCAAGTGGACAGCAACTGCGGCATTAGCGGTACTGCCTTTGCACCGCAATGGCAGCCGAAAAGCCGTTTGTTGGTTGCCACCCAACTGGATAATTTCACCTTTTTGCTACCACAAGCCGGCGCAACGCAATGGCAGAGTGCTGCGTTAGACGGGCTGGGCGATTACACCGCGCACTTTAGTGTGCTTAATCAGACACCACTGCAAATTCAGCGGCAAAAAACAGATCATCTGATACGTGGTGCCGCCGACAGTTTTGGTATTAAGATCTCGGTGCAGAAATCGCAAGCCACCGCCACGTTTAACCCGGCACAACCGTTGTGGTGGCAAGCTATCCGTGGTGAAGAAATTGTTAGCTTACAGGTTGCCGGTCAGCCGGAAGTGATTATGCAGCAACGTTTTTCATTGCAACGCGATGACCAACTGTTTGCTGCTGTACCGCAAGCAGACAGAGCGTTGGCTGAAAAATCTACTCCTTATGATTTAGCGCCGGAATTTGATGAGCTTATACCGCAGCAGCAAAGTTACACTGAAGCTTATACTGCCTTTGTCAGTGCGATTACAGACAAGCCGCCACGCTATTTCGATGCGGCACTTGAAATGGCCGCCTGGTTGAAAAAGCACCCTGAAGATGTCGACTTGTTGGTGGCAGAGCTGCGCGGGCAGATGGCTGATGATGCCAGGCCGACAGCGTTTTTAGCGCTGCAGTTATCTGGCCTGAACAAGGCCCGCGAGGCGCTGTCAGATATGGTGTTTGACGCTACGATGAGCCAGGGAGACCAATCCAGAGCCGCTTCCGCACTGGCGGATCTTGGCACGCCCCGCCAGGAGGTCGCCGAGCTGCTGCTTGCGCGAGCGGCTATTAAAGATATTGCCGGCAATGCCAGCTTGTTGGGCGCCGGCAGCATGGTAGACCGCTCAGATGATCCTGTTTTACGCCAGTACATTATGCAGTCGCTGCAACAACAGCTTGCCGACACTGCCGACCAAAGTGAGCGTTTAATCTTAATTGACAGCATGGGCAATACCGGCGATGCCGCCTTTGTTGATGTATTAAGCACGGAGCTTAGCGCGCAGTCGGTAGCAACCCGTCGTCGGGCTGCGGATGCCATATCACGCTTACCGGCAGAGCAAGCGCGGCCGGTATTACTCGATGCGCTGGTGCTGGAGAGCGATCCGCAGGTTAGCACGGCCTTGATCGATGCATTAAAACATGCCGGTGCTACCTCACCGGAACTGGTGGAGGTGCTGGAAAAGCGCATTCGCTCGTCGGATTCCAATCAACGTGCCGCGACTATTGATTTACTGGGGGCGCAACAAACTGAAAGAGCCCAACAGCTGCTGATTGCGCAATATAAACGCGAAACCGATGCCCACATTAAAATGCAGATTGGCCGCTATGTGCCGGCAAAGGCATTAAGGTGAAAACGTCGTCAGCCTTTTTCTGTGCAGTTATCGTAGCCGCTATTGCCGGCTGCGATAGTGAACAGGCAGATGAGCAACAGTTTTGGACACCGCTGGCATCGGTCACTGTAGATAGTGGCTCGGGTACTACTTCGGCAGTAGAAGTGCCGCTGGATAACTTGCGCCGCGCTCTTAAGGTAAGCGCGCAGCCGCAAGGCTGTTTACGGGTGTCTTCTGCTATCAATATTGCCGGTGAGCAGCTTATTGCAACCCCTGCAGTATCTGACGCCAATATCTGGCGTACTGCTAAACTGCATCAGGCCGGTTTATTGGTGTTAGAAGGCGCAGCCGCAGAGCTAACCCATATCAGCTTTGATGCTGTGGCGTGCGATGCATCAACCGGCGGCACGCTGCCAACCGGCGTTATGGTCGAATCTCATTTGTCCGTACAGCCAACTCACCCCGGCCTTAAACTACGGCTGGTATTAAGCCCTGCGATAAGCGCAGAGCTGGATACAGAATTGCTGGCGCAATTAATTGGCGTTGAATTGCAGCTGGACATTACTATTGCAGCGGTGCAAGCCACTGCTGATAGCGAAGTTGTTATGCAACATCAGGCGGACTTTTCATCTTTAGCCGCAATATTGGCTGTGTTGCCGACAAAAGCGCAAGACACTATTGATCTGGTTATCGGGCCCTGCCTGCTGCAACAGACGCCGTTTGGCCGGCAACAGTTAGCCGGTTTCACGCCAAGAATTCCCGGTGGCGCAGGGCCTGCCGACGGCGTTTTTGTTGCCCGTACCAATTGTGGCTTTGCCGCTGCACCAGCTGGCAGCGTTAACGAAATAGCACGCCTGGCTGCCCATGAAATCGGCCATTATCTCGGGTTGTCGCATCCGGAAGAAGCGGATGGCAGCAAAGATGACCTGGCCAGCACCAACAGCCACAATTTAATGCACCGCGTTCCGTTAGCCGCCACGGCTAGCGGGCTTACGTTTGAGCAACGCGAACGAATACTGGCGCATCCTTTTGTTACAGCGCTGTAGCGTGGCGGAGTTACAACACCGACAATTTACTGTTAGTTAGGTCAGTTACCAGCATATGGCCCGGGCTGTGGGTAATACAAAAATCCACTCCCGCATTGGCTATCGCCACCTGGGGCGTAACGCCACAAGCCCAGAATACCGGCACTTCGCCGGGTTTTATTGTTACTGCATCACCAAAATCCGGCTTGCTAATATTATTAATACCAATAGCGGCCGGGTCGCCAAAATGCACCGGCGCGCCGTGCACCTGCGGAAAGCGCGAGCAAATCTGAATGGCGCGTATTGCATCAGCCGGCTGCATTGGCCGCATGCTTACCACCATGCCGCCGTGAAATAGGCCGGTCGGGGTGCAAGCGATATTGGTGCGGTACATCGGCACGTTGACTTTTTCTGTGATATTACGAATTTCAAGGCCATCGGCCAGTAAGGATTCTTCAAACGAGAACGAGCAGCCAATTAAAAAGGTCACTAAATCATCGCGCCAGTATTCACGCACATCGGTGACTTCATCTGCGAGCCGGCCGTTGCGGAAAATGCGGTATTTAGGCAGATCGCTGCGGATATCCAGGCCTTTCGCCAACGCCGGCATATCAATAGCACCGGGTGTGGCCGCCATACCCAGCAGCGGGCAGGGCTTGGGGTTAAAGTGGCAAAACTGCAGAAAATCGGCGGCGTACTGCTTGGGCAGTATTGCCATATTGGCCTGGACAAAACCCGGCGCAAAGCCCGAGGTATTGCCGCTAAAGGCGCCACTGCGACACTGCTGGCGTAACTGGTAAGGGCTAAGCACTGACATAAACTACTCCGTGCAATAAAGAATTAAAGCCAGTGTACTGCAGTGATTAGTATTGCAACAGAGGGCTGCGATAGCTTAAAGCGATAATGCGTTCTGCGTGCAGATAAACGAAGCTCAGGCATTGCCATAAATTTCTTTATTTGCCAGCCAGCGTTTAATTAACTGCTCGCTGGCGTTGCGGTTTTGCTGCCATAGCGTAGTGGCTATTTGCTGCGCCTGCAGCCGAAGGCCGACTTGAACAACACTACTATTTAATACTGCCTTCGGGTAAACTTACTGCCTTTTTGCTGCGTCTGTAACTGGTTAATTTATGACAGAATTTTTTCCGATAACCAATCCGGTTATCGTCTTTGCGTTAGTGGCCAGCCTGATCTTACTCTGCCCGTTATTATTAGCGCGCTACCGCTTACCCGGTATGCTGGGGCTGTTATTTGCCGGTGCCTTGCTTGGCCCTAACGCGCTGCATGTGCTGGCGCGTGACCAATCTTTTATTCTGTTTGGCACGGTGGGCTTGCTGTACATTATGTTTATCGCTGCGCTTGAAATAGATATGCAGCAGTTAAAACGCTCGAAGTCACATACGTTGCTATTTGGTTTACTGACGTTTGCTATTCCGCAAGCCACCGGTACTGCGGTAGCCTTACTGCTGGGGTTTGACTGGCTGGCGGCTATTTTGCTGGCCAGTATGTTTGCCTCGCATACCTTGCTGGCTTACCCCATCGCCAGCCGGCTTGGTATCAGCGGTAACCCGGCCGTGACCACTGCGGTAGGTGGCACTATTATTACCGATACGCTGGCGCTGTTGGTATTGGCCGTTATTGCTACTATGGCCAAAGGCGAGCTGAGCGAGCACTACTGGTTACAGCTGGGCATTAGCCTTAGCCTGTATATTATGGTGATTTTGCTCTTGTTACCTAAGCTGGCGCGCTGGTTCTTCCGCAGTGTCGGCGGTGATGGCGTGGCCGAGTTTGTCTTTGTACTGGCGACAGTTTTTATTTGCGCCAGCTTTTCCCATCTTGCCGGCGCAGAGCCTATTATCGGCGCCTTTTTAGCCGGCTTAGCGCTAAACCGCATTATTCCGCACAGTAGCACCTTAATGAACCGCTTACAGTTTACCGGTGAAGCGATTTTTATCCCGTTTTTCTTGCTCTCCGTGGGTATGCTATTAGATGTCAGCATCTTTTTTGCCAGTGCCCGTGCCTGGGTTATTGCACTGGCAATGGTGGGGACCGTTATTTTAACCAAATGGGCGGCCGCAGAGCTTTGCCGGCTGCTGTTGGGTTACAGCAGGCCGCAAGCACGGCTGCTGTTTGGCCTTAGCGTGGCCCAGGCCGCTGCTACGTTGGCTGCCACTATGGTAGGTTATGAAATTGGTTTATTTGATGAAGCCGTAGTGAATGGTGCCATTTTGATGATTTTGGTCACCTGCTTTCTGGCGCCCTGGCTGGTCGATCGCTATGGCCGCAGAATTGCCCTTACTCAGCAGCACCTGCCTGAAGAAACCTCCGCAGAGCAACGGATTATGGTAGCCTTAGCGCCCGGGCAAGCAGCAGAGCCTTTGCTGCAATTGGCTAAATGGCTGCGCAAGCCTGCTTCTGTGCAAGCCGTTTACCCCATTACTATTGTCGAAGAAGACAGCAATCACGACGTTAAACTGAAATATGCCGAGCAGTTGCTAAGCCATGCTGTCAGTTATCTGGCGGCGGCGAATATTGCCGCAGAGCCAAAAGTCAGAATAGATTTAAATATTACCGATGGTATTTTACGTGCCAGGCGCGAACTGCGTGCCAGCGAGGTGATCGTTGGCTGGAGCGAACACAGCAGCACTTCAGAGTTGCTGTTTGGCTCAATGTTAAGCCGGTTACTGGCCGATTGCAGTTACACCTTACTGATAAAAAGACAGGTCGCACCGCTGCAGCACGGCCAAAAGCTACACTGGTTATTACCACCCAACGCTGATCTGGAGGCGGGATTCAGTGCGGCCGTGCTCTTGATTAAGCGTTTATGTCAGCAGCTGAGTTTAACGCTGCAAATCTATTGTCAGCCGGAGCAGCAAGCACGCTTAACATCGCGCTTAAAATCCTTGCCTGATGCCCAATGGCAGCTCGCCTCAGACTGGCTGCAATTGCCGGCGCTGCTACAAAATCAAACACCTGCGGGTGATTTACTGGTGTTATACGGCGTGCGCAGCGGCGGCCTCGCCTGGACGCCGGGCCTGCCAGACTTGCAAAACCAACTGGCCAGCCAATTTCCGGCAACTAATTTGCTGGTGATTTATCCGGCGGAAACTCAGGCGTTGCCGTAAATCTCTTTATTCGCCAGCCAGCGTTTGATCAATTGTTCGCAGGCTGCGCGGTTCTGTTGCCATAGCGTAGTGGCTATTTGCTGCGCTTGCGGCAGTAAGTCGGCGTCACGGCTCAGGTCAGCTATTTTAAACTGCAGCACGCCGGTTTGCCTGGTGCCGAGCAGTTCGCCCGGGCCACGAATTTCCAGGTCGCGCTGGGCAATAACAAAACCATCGTTACTGTCGCGCAATACGCTAAGCCGTGACTGGGCCGTGCGGGACAGCGGCGCATGGTACAGCAATACACAGTGCGAGGCCGTGCTGCCACGGCCCACGCGGCCACGTAACTGGTGCAGTTGCGCAAGCCCCAGCCGTTCGGGGTTTTCAATAATCATTAAACTGGCGTTGGGCACATCTACGCCGACTTCAATTACGGTAGTGGCGACCAGCAAGTCCAGCTCTGCGGCGCTAAATTGCTGCATTACCGCTTGTTTTTCTGCTGCTTTTAACCGGCCGTGCACCAGGCCAATGCGTAAGTCGGGTAGTGCCTGTTGTAGCAATACCAGCGTATCTTCGGCGGCCTGGCTTTGCAGCGTTTCAGACTCTTCAATTAAGGTGCAGACCCAGTACGCCTGACGCTGTTCGCTTTGCACGGTGCTGCGCACCCGCTCGATAATGTCATCACGCCGCGTATCCGGTATTGCCACTGTGGTCACCGGGGTACGGCCAGGCGGCAGCTCGTCAATAATCGACGTGTCTAAATCGGCATAAGCGGTCATCGCCAGGGTGCGCGGTATTGGTGTGGCAGTCATCACCAGCTGATGCGGATAACAGCCTGCAATGCCGCCTTTTTCACGTAATGCCAAGCGCTGATGCACGCCAAAGCGGTGTTGCTCGTCGATAATAATCAGCGTTAAGGCGTTAAACTCTACCTGTTGCTGAAACAGGGCATGGGTACCCACCACCATTTGCGCACTGCCGTCGGCTATTGCCGCCAGCGTGGTTTGCCGTGCCTTACCCTTGGTTTTACCGCCGAGCCAGGCGACATTAATACCCAAAGGAGTAAACCAGCGGGCAAAATTAACCGCGTGTTGCTCGGCCAGCAGCTCAGTGGGCGCCATTAACGCTACCTGATAGCCATTGCTTATGGCAGTTAGTGCCGACAGCGCCGCCACCAGGGTTTTACCTGAGCCGACATCACCCTGTACCAGGCGTAGCATTGGCAGGGTTTGGCTTAAATCATGGCGGATTTCGTCGGTTACCCGCTGTTGGGCATTAGTGGGCGAAAACGGCAGCGCGGCCAAAAAACGCTGCTGCAGCTGCGGATCTATCTGCAGCGCTATGGCTTGTTGCTGTTGGCTTTGGCTGCGCAATTTGTACATGCTCAGCTGCTGCGCCACCAATTCTTCCATAATCAGCCGCTGCTGCGCCGGGTGTTTACCCAGCTCCAGCAGTTGCAGGCTGGCATCCGGCGGCGGCCGGTGAATATAGGTTAAGGCTTCAGGTAACGACCAGGGCTGGCGCAACAGGTTGGCGCTTAAGTATTCATCCGGCGGGCTGCGCTGCAGGTATAGCAAAGCTGCGTCGGTTAAATTACGCCAGGTGGCCTGACGCAGGCCTTCGGTAGTGGGGTAAATCGGCGTTAAGGTTTCGCTGACCTCGGTCAGCAGTTCGTCGTTGTGTACGCGGTATTCCGGGTGCAGCATTTCCAGCCCGCGCGGGCCGCGTTTGGCTTCACCAAAGCAGCGCAATAGTACGCCCGGGGTAATGGCATTTTTCTGCGCCGCGCTAAAATGAAAAAACCGCAGCGTAAGGTAGCCGCTGCCGTCTTTAATTTTTACCAGCCAACTGCGCCTTTTGCCCAGCTGAATTTCGCTGCTGGTAACCTCGCCCAGCACGGTACCGTGCATCAGCGGCATTAAATCGGCAATGGCGTAAATACGGGTGCGGTCTTCGTAACGCAGCGGCAGGTGAAATAAAATATCCTGCAAAGTGAAAATGCCCAGCTTGTGCAGACGCTCTGTGACTTTGGCGCCAACACCTTTAATTGAGGTAACGGCCAAAGCCGCCAGGGGCGCAAAATCTGTCATCAGTTCTGCGGTCGCAGTGGCGGCAGTAACAGGCTTTGGGCAATGGCCTGATCATACAAACGCGCTACTGTGCCGTCGCCCACCATGTCGGCCAGATGTTTGCGCAGCAGCGGCTCCAGCGCCGCGTGTTTGCTGGCGCGGGACAGCGCAATATGAATATAGCCACTGTTATGCCGGCTTAAATCCAGCTCTGCAATACGAAAACGCTGACGATAGCTGCTGGTGGAGTTTATTGCATCAGACGTACTGACAGTGGGTGACACCAGGGCGTCAACGCGGCCGCGTAGCAGCATTTCCAAGCCGGCTTCTATCGAATCCACTGTTACGGTTTGGCGCGGGTGTTGTTGAATAAACGCCATCACGCTGGGGGAGTACAAATAGCTGCGGATACTGACCAGGGTTAAATGCCGCAGTTGCGCTTCGGTGTCGATATTACGGTTGTCGTTGTAACGCAAAAACAGGCTTTCCGGCACACTTTTATTGTATGGCAGCATATACATAGTGCTGTTGCGCTCGTCGCTGAATTTCAGGTTCGACATTAAATCGACCTTGCCTTCGGCCATCAGGCGTAAACAGCGTGCTGTGGGGGTGCGCGGGGCAAAAATCAGGCTGAAACCGGCGCGTTTGGCCAGTTCACGCATTAAATCGACCGAGGGGCCATAGGGTTCACTAACGTCTTCGTAATGATGAAAACGGGAGAAATGATCCAGGCACCAAACTAATTCAGGTTGTTGCGTCGGGGCGCTTGCTACAGGCTCTTCCGCCAACGCCATGCCAGCCGTTAGCAAAGCGGCAAGTAAAAAAAACTGAGCATGACGCCACAACCCGGTAAGTTTCATTTCAATCTCAGTGCGTTGACGGTACTTCCATCACACCGTCAATTTCTATCTGACTGGCACGTGGCAGCGCCGATACCTGTACCGCAGCACGGGCAGGGTAGGGTTCGGCAAAGTATTGGCTCATAATCTCGTTTACCGTGGCAAATTGGCCAAGATCAGTAAGAAAAATATTCAGCTTTACCATGTCATTTAAACTGCCACCGGCGGCGTCACATACCGCGGCGAGGTTTTTAAATACCTGATGGGTTTGCGCGGCAAAATCGTCTGACACCAGTTGCATCGTGGCCGGCACTAACGGAATTTGGCCGGATAAATACACCGTAGTACCAATTTTTACCGCCTGGCTGTAGGTGCCGATAGCGGCCGGTGCATCAGCGGTACGGATAATCACTTTAGACATCTTGCTTATTTCCTTCTGTAAACTTTCTGCACATCCGGCATCACGCGGATTTTACGCATCACGTTGGCCAGCTGTATTCTGTCGCGTACCGACAGGGTAATTTTAATCACATATTCACCGGTGTCTCTGTCATCGGTGGCCAAATCCTGAATATTCGAGTCCTGTGAGGCAATCAGCGTTGTCAGCTTAGCCAACACGCCCTGACGGTTAACAATAAACACGCGGATATCGCAGAGGAACTGCTTATCACCGGTTTTATCCCAGCGCACCGGGAAAAACTTACCCGGTTCTTTATCCCAGCCTTTGATATTACGGCAATCAGCGCGATGGACGTTAAGGCCTTTACCCGGGGTGGCATTGGCGACAATATCATCGCCCGGAATAGGCCGGCAACACTTGGCAAACGTCAGCAGCATGCCCTCAGAGCCGATAATAAAGGCTTTGCTTTTCGGCATCGGACCGGCATCGTCTTTATGGCTGCTTTCGTCTGAATCAAATTCGCCCAGCAAACGCCGCGCCACAGCGATGGCCAGCTGATTACCGAGGCCAATTTCGCTGCACAGCTCGTCCAGTGATTTTTGTTTGGTGTTTTGCAGCACCTGTTCGATGCGCTCCGGCGCGATATCTTCCAGCTTTACTTCGCCCAGCGCCGAGCTCAGCAGGCGCTTACCCAAGCCGATAGATTCATTTTGTTGCTGTTTTTTCAGGTAGTTACGAATGCCCAAAATCGCACGGCTGGTAACCACATAGTTCAGCCAGTTGGCGTTGGGCTTACCGCCCGGGCTGGTAACAATTTCTACTGTCTGGCCGGTTTCCAGCGGTTTATTCAGCGGATAAGGCCGCCGGTCTACCCTGGCACCCACGCAGCGGTTGCCGATATCAGTATGTACAGCGTAAGCAAAATCTACCGCAGTGGCGCCAATCGGCAGCTCAACAATTTTACCTTTCGGTGAGAATACATACAGCTCGTCCGGGTACAGCTCGGATTTTACATTCTCGACAAATTCAGCGCTGTTGCCGGCGTTTTGCTGCAGTTCCAGCAGGCTTTGCATCCAGCGCCTGGCGCGAATTTGTGCAGTGGTGTCCTGGTGCTGGCCATTGGCTTTATACATCCAGTGCGCGGCAATACCCTTGTCGGCCATTTCGTCCATTTCACGGGTGCGCATTTGTATTTCTACCGGAATACCGTGCGGGCCTATTAATGAGGTATGCAGTGACTGATAACCGTTTTGCTTCGGAATGGCGATATAGTCTTTAAAGCGGATTTCAATCGGCTTATACAGGTTATGCACCACACCCAGGGTGCGATAGCAGTGATCTATGCTGTCTACCACCACGCGAAAGGCGTAAATGTCCATTACATCGTTGAACATCAGCTCTTTGTTTTTCATCTTGCGATAGATGCTGTACAGGTGCTTTTCGCGGCCGCTGACATCGGCATTAATACCGGCTTGTTCCAGCCGGCCTAAAATTTCATGCTGAATTTTTTCCAGCAGCTCGCGCCGGTTGCCGCGCGCTTGTTTTACTGCCGTGGATAGCGCGCGATAGCGCATAGGGTACAGTGCCTGAAAACCCCAATCTTCCAGCTCGTTTTTAATATTGTGAATACCGAGGCGGTTAGCGATAGGCGCGTACAGCTCGAGGGTTTCTTTGGCAATGCGGCGGCGTTTTTCCGGCCGCAGTGCACCTAAAGTGCGCATATTGTGGGTGCGGTCGGCCAGCTTAATTAAGATAACGCGGATATCCTGCGTCATCGCCATAAACATTTTTTGCAGGTTGGTAACTTCAAATTCCTGATAGTCTTTGAACTTCACCTTATCGAGTTTACTCACGCCCTGTACCAGCTCGGCTACAGTGGCACCGAATAAGGCGGTTAAATCTTCTTTGCTTACCGGGGTGTCTTCTATTACGTCATGCAGCAGCGCGGCCATTAAGGTTTCATGGTCCATGTGCATATCGGCCAGAATACTGCTTACGGCAACCGGATGGGTAATGTAGGGTTCGCCACTGGAGCGGGTTTGCGGCGCGTGCGCATCTCTTGCCACCACATAGGCCTGTTGCACTAAGGCAACCTGCTCCGGCGGCAAATAAGCACTGATTTGGTTTTTCAGACCTTCAAATAAATACACCTGTGCTCCCAAACTGCGACAGCAAACAAAACACGCCGTTAAGCGCGGGATTTATTATGAATATACGTCTATTTGTTACAGTTGCCAACGGCTAAAACGCCGCTGGCCTGTATACGGCGAGGGTTTTTAGTGGTCTGAACCGATAATCGCAGCTACAGCCGCCATTTCTGACGCTTCTTGCTGGATTTGGTCACGACGTTCCTGCTCGTCCAGAACTGAATTCGTGATAAAGCCTTTTTCAATTTCGCGCAGGGCAACAACAGTTGGCTTATCGTTTTCGATATCCACCAGCGGCTCTTTGCCTTCAACAGCTAACTGACGGGCACGGCGTGCGGCCACCAGGATCAAGTCAAAACGGTTACCAATTTTATCTACTGCATCTTGAACAGTTACGCGTGCCATTTACCACTCCAGTGTTCGGGCCATCACAAGACCGCATAGTTTACGCTAATTTGCTGTTTTCGCCAACAGTTGCTTAAGCAGGGCATTGTGCTTGCTGGCCTGGCTGCCGTAGCTGTTGCGCTGCGCCAGCACAATACGCTCAAACTCGGTTAGGGCGCTGTCGAAATTATCGTTGATAATCAGGTATTCGTACTCGTCGGCGTGGCTCATTTCGCTGTGTGCCTGCGCCATACGTTTGGCTATTACTTCGCTTGAGTCCTGGCCGCGGCTGTTTAAGCGTTGCTCCAGTTCAGCCAGGCTGGGCGGCAGAATAAAAATACCTTGAGCCGATGGTGCTTGTTGGCGGATTTGCCGCGCGCCTTGCCAGTCGATATCCAAAAACACGTCAATGCCGCGGCTTAAGCTGTCACGAATAGTACTTTTCGAGGTGCCGTAGTAGTTGCCGAACACTTCGGCCCATTCTAAAAATTCATCTTGGGCAATCAGCGCTTTAAACTGCTGCACACTGATAAAGTGATAATGCACGCCATCTTGCTCGCCCGGCCTGGGGGCGCGGGTGGTATGCGATACACTAACCTGCATATCGTGGTGGTTTTTTAACAGTGCCTGGATCAGGCTGGATTTACCGGCGCCGCTTGGCGCCGAAATAATAAACAGATTACCGGCAAGTTCCTGCATGGGGTTGACGCCTGAAAATAAAAGAATGCGGATTTTAGACGCTGTTGGTCGTTGCTGCAAATTCCTTTACTTCTGCTGTTTCGCTTTAACCGATAACGTCAGGGTAAAGGTTGCCATAGGCTCATCGCCGTGCAAGCTTGGGCAGGTAACCAGCACCGACACCGGCTTGTTAATGCGCTCGCCTGTGGCCAGCGATTCATCAATCATGGCGTCAATCACGGCGCCGTCATGGCTGGTAAAGTGCACTGTAGCTTGTGGCCGCTTTAAAAATTGGCCCTGCACATCCTTAAAAGCAAAATTGGCATTAACGCCGCGCGCTTTGGCTTTACTGAACACTAAAAAAGCGCCGGCTAAGTCGGCGCCAATCGCCAGGGCACCAAAATAAATACTGCCTAAATGGTTTTTGGTGCGCCAGCTGTGCGGCATGGTCACTTCCAGCGTATCGTTGTCCATGCGGATAATTTTTGGCTTACAAAAGCCAATCAGCGGGATATAGCGCCAGGCGAAAAATTTTAAGCCCCAGTTGGCTTTAGCTAATGACATGGCCATAGCGTGGCTCCGGTTTAAATGGTTTGCCAGAGCTTACACTGGTAAGACCATAGCGGCAAGCTGACCGTTGACGCAGGAAAAGCTACCATTCGTCCGGTTTACGCTGTCTTAGTGAAAGCGGGCTATAGTAACGTAAACATAATGTTTAATTTACGGAGTTGCTCCCGGTCGTGTGCAGACAAATATTGCTATTGTTGTTAGCGTTGTTATTTGCGGGCTGCGGCTTCCACCTGCAGGCATTGGTGTTGTCACAACCTGATTATTTATACCGGGTTTGGTCAGTTGAAGCCGGCTTGCCGCAAATTTCGGTTACCGCCATAGTGCAGGATCAGCAGGGCTTTCTCTGGCTGGGCACGCAAAACGGCCTGGCGCGGTTCGACGGCCATCAGTTTACCGTGTTTAACACCGCCAATACGGCGGCCTTGTCATCTAACCTTATTACCGCCTTACATTTCGACGCACAGCAGCGGCTGTGGATAGGCACCGCCAATGGGCTCATGTTACGCGACGGTGAGCAGTTCAGCCGGTTGGATCTGGCCAGCCCGTTGCAGGGCGCGGTGTCCGGTTTTGCTGAACGTGCCGACGGCAGCATGTTGGTGGGGGCGGACAGGTTGTATCAGTGGCAACAGCAGCAATTGCAGCCGGTGGCTGAACATAAAGGTCCGGTATTTCAGTTGTTTCAGCAACAGGACCAGATATGGGTTGGCGGCCAGCATGGTTTTGCCGTGTTATCCGATGAGGGCTACCAGTGGGTGGCGGCGCCGCAGGATTTGCCGGCGCTGCAAATGACCGAAATTGCCCGTGTTGGCAGCACCTTGTACCTGGGCACTAACCAGGGGTTATACAGTTGGCAGGATGGCCTGTGGCAGCAATTGTCACTGCCGGGTCAGCCGGCAGACAGCCGTATTGAATTGTTGTATCAGGATCCGCAACAGCAACTGTGGGTAACCGGCTACGACAGCGTATACCGGCTGGAACACGGCCAACTGCTGCCGGCCGATTTTGTCCGCGGCGAAGAGGGATTTGTCTGGATTGAGAGCATGTTGCAGGACCAGCATCAAAACTTGTGGTTGGGCAGCCGGTCCCACGGTTTAAAGCGGCTGCGTAAAGCGGTAACGCAGCGCTTCAGTACTGAGGTTGGCTTACCGGACCCTTACAGCTGGGCGGTGCAACCCTGGCGTCAGCATATGCTGGTGGGCACCAGCAAAGGCTTGGCGCTGCTGCAGCATGGGCAATATCAGGTTCTTACAGCAAATCAGCTGCTGCCGGACTCTTTTGTCTACAGTATGTTGTTGGACAGCCGGCAGCACTTGTGGGTAGGCACCCGTGCAGGCCTGAGCCGGCTGGATGCGGACAGCCTGGCCTGGCAGCGTAACTACGACAGTATTTCTTCCTTGCTGGTAACGACGCTGGCTGAAGAAGCTGAGCGTATTTGGGTTGGCACCAACGGTGGTTTGTATTATTTGCAGCAAGATGGCTTGCAGCAAGACGAGGCACAACAGATCGGGGCGCAACAGGATGAGTTGCAGCAGCTGGGGCTGCCGGATGCCCTGCTGCAAGCCCGCGTACGTATGGTGTTTCCCGACAGTGCCGGCCGTTTATGGGTAGGCACAGAAAACGGCCTGTATTTACGTACAGAGCAGGGTTTTAACCGGCTGGATGATATGCCGTTATCAGGCAGTTTTATCAGTACCATTACTGAATTTGCTGACGGCAATATTTTGGTCGGCAGTTTTGATCAGGGCTTTGTGTTGGGGCAGCCGGGTAACTGGCGCTGGTTTAATCAACAAAATGGCTTACCGGGCAATGGTGTTATGCATGCGGCGCAGGTAGAACAGCATTTACTGATCAGTAATTTTCAGGGCTTTTACCGCGTTGATTATGCGGCTTTATCACGGGGTAAAGTAGACAAGTTATATATGTTGGTGGATGACAGAAGGCCGGAAGCGGCCACAGATTCGCATCGCTGTTGCAACGGTGCCGGCAGCAATAAAGGCGCGGTGCATCAGGGGCGCGTCTGGTACCCTACGCTGAATGGCGTGGTGACATTACCGCTGCAGCAGTTGCTGCATTATGCGCCGTTGCCGGCTCCGGTGGTAAAAAGCCTGACTGCGCAGGGGCAACGATACAGCAGTGCCAACGTTGTGGTGGATGCAGCCCAGCGTGACTGGCACTTTCGCTTTACCGCGCCTTACTATGTGCAGTCTTCCTCGTTGCAGTTGCGCTATCAGTTACTGGGTTATGAAACCGGTTGGGTAGAAGGCGGCAACCGGCGCGAGGCGTTTTACACCAACCTGCCCCCCGGTAAGTACCAGTTTCGCGTGCAGGCGCGCCAATCGGCTGATTACCGCTGGAGTGACGCCGCGCTGATGGATATCCGCCTGCCGTCATACTGGCATGAAACGCTGTTAGCCAAAGCGCTGCTGGCGCTGCTGGTATTGTTGTCACTTTGGGTGCTGTATCGCTGGCGCTTATCTGCGTTAGCCCGCGCCGGCCATGAGCTGGAGCTGCAGGTGGCTCAGCGTACAGCAGAGCTGCATCTGGCGAATGAAAAACTGCAACAGTTAAGCATGCATGATGCGTTGACCGGCCTGCATAACCGGCATTACCTCGACAGCAATATTGAGCGGATTTTATCGCGCACTGCCCGCCGCGGCGGGCTGCTGACGTTGGCGTTGCTGGATTTGGACCATTTCAAAAGTATTAATGACAAGTTGGGCCATCAGGCCGGCGACGCAATATTAAAACAGCTGGCAGATATTGTCAGACAAAGCAGCCGCAGCGCCGATCATTTAATCCGTTGGGGTGGTGAGGAATTTTTGTTAATTCTCGAGCACAACGAGGATGTCCGCGGGACATTGCAGCGCTTGCTACAGGCAATTAAGCAGTATAACTGGCAGCAGCTGCAGTTAAGCCAGGCCCTGACTTGCTCTGTCGGTGCGGTTAGTTTCAGCGCAGACGCCAACTGGCAGCAGCAATTGCAATGGGCAGATCAGGCGTTGTATTGGGTTAAGCAGCATGGCCGCGATGGCTATTTGCTGCTGCAGGACGGGCAAACCTTACCGGATAATACTGAGCTGGCGGTATTACTGCAGGAGGGTACTGTGCCGGTATACAGCGATAAACTGCCGGTTGTTGGCTGAATGCATTTTGCGGCACGTCACGGATTTGGGTATAGTCCGCTTTCAGATTAACAGGGCCGGAGAGTGAAATGGATACACTGGGTGCAGTCACATTAGTCAGAAGTGTGTCAGAGCAGCGCTGTGCGATAACTCTGGTAACCACCCTGGTGAATTGGCTCAGTTACAACGGCTTGGGCATAGATCACGCCCAACGTTCGGCAAAATTACGCGATGCCTTAGACACCAATCCAAAGCATGCCGCCGCTATCAGCGACGTGCTGTTTAACTGGCTGGGCGAGGTAAACATTTACCCCGCGCTGGTTAATTTAGGTATTTTTTCCCGCCGTGGTTTTTTTCGCGAGACGGCGTCGCGCTTATATGAGCGGTTAAATCCGGCGCCGCGCGATCAGAACGATTTTAAAGATGTGTTGGTGCAAATCTTTAACGGCAAGCCGGAAGCGCTGTGGTTACAGGACAGCGGCAGCGATGCCATGTTGGGCTGCTTTGACGCCCTGGCCGCCAATTGTGACGCCGCCACCCTGCGCAAAATGCAGGGCCATTTTCGCGAAGAAAGCCTGTATGCACTGGAAATGCTGGCTATTTGGGTCGCGGCTGAGGAGATTGAACCGGATTTAATGCGTCTTGACCGGCGTTTAACCAGCTTAGACTCGCCCTTTATTGCCCTAAGCCGTGAAATGAATCTGTTTGTTGAAAGTGGCAAGCAGCAATTGGTTAATCCGCAGCTGGCGCTGCTTGATACCGCACATTTAGATGTGATGATGCAGCAATCGCGCGAGCAGGTAGAGCGCTTGCGCCGCCGTGGTGCCGGGGTGGGCAGCTCAGTTGCCGTGGCGCATTTGCTGGAGCGGCTGGAGCAAACCTTAGACCGGATAGATTTGCTGGTGGATATGCTGATCAGCGAACCGGCGGTGCAGCGGCAAAAGTTGTTTAGTTTATTCAGTATTCTTATTCAGGCCAGTACCGAGCAAAACAGTATCAGTGCGCTGTGGCGCAGCAGTACCCAGATGTTGTCAAAAAGCATTACGGTAAACAAAAGCGGCCACGGCGAACATTATATTACCCGCGACAAAACGCAATTTTTCGCCTTGATGCGCTCGGCCGCCGGGGCCGGAGTAATTATTGCGCTGATGGCGCTGCTGAAAATTTATATCGACAGCCAGGGGTTCAGCCCGTTTCAGCGCGCGGTGTTGTTCAGTTTAAATTACGGCCTTGGCTTTGTATTGGTGCATATGCTGCACTTTACCATTGCCACCAAACAACCGGCGATGACAGCTGCCAGTTTTGCCCAGGAAGTCGAGCGCGGTGAAAACGGCAAGGCAGTAAACCGTAAACTGGCCGGGCTGTTAATCGACGTAAACCGCTCGCAGTGGGCGGCGGTGTGGGGCAATGTTAGCAGCGCCATTTTGCTGGCGGCCTGTATTGCGCTGGGTACCTTGTTGCTCCGCGGCACGCCGCTGTTAAGCGCAGAGGTGGTGGCGTATCAGTTACATGCAATATCGCCGGTGGCCGGCTTGGCGTTAATGTACGCGGCTATTGCCGGTATCTGGCTGTTTTGTGCCGGTATTATCGCCGGCTTCTTTGATAATCGCGCCAACTGTCTGGAACTGCGGTTGCGTTTATTCCACCATCCGCTGCTGAAAAAGTTGCTGCGTGATGCACCAAGACAAAAGCTGGCCGATTATGTGCACGACAACTACGGCGCCCTGGCGGGTAATTTCTTCTTTGGTGTGCTGTTGGGCATGACCGGCTATATCGGCTATTTAACCGGCCTGCCGCTGGATATCCGCCATGTGGCGTTCTCGTCGGCCAACCTGGGTTACAGCGCAGTAAGCGGCGAAATAGGCGTGCTCAGCTTCTTCCTGCATTTGCTGTTTGTGCTGCTAATCGGTTTTGTTAACCTCTGGGTTAGCTTTACGCTGGCGCTAACGGTGGCCCTGCGCGCCCGTGGTACCCGTATCAGCCGCTTACCGCTGCTGTTAAAAAGCCTGTGGGAGCAGGCCAAACAGCAACCGCTAAACCTGTTTTTCCCGGTTAATGCCATTAAGCAGGCGATGGCAGAAGAGGGCGTAAAAGCGGAAACAAAAGCTGACAAGGCCATGGCACAAGACAAGTAGCAGCCGGTCGTATTACGCTATTGGCGGCCTGTGGTAAAATGGCCGCCTTTATTGGCGTATTCCGGAGTCTGTAGTGTCAGCATTAGCAAGTTTATATCCACAACCGTTATGGCAATGGTTCGCACAAATTTGCGCCATCCCGCACCCGTCCAAGCACGAGCAAGCCTTAAGCCAGCATATTCAAGCGTGGGCACGCGACAAAGGTTTAAGCGTACTGGAAGACAAAGTCGGTAACCTGATCATTAAAAAACCGGCCACCGCCGGCTTTGAAAACCGCAAAACTGTGGTTATTCAGGCGCACCTGGATATGGTGCCGCAGAAAAACGCCGACAAAGTGCATGATTTTACCAAAGACCCTATTGAAGCTTATGTTGACGGCGATTGGGTAACAGCCAACGGTACTACTTTAGGCGCCGATAACGGCATTGGTATGGCATCGGCCCTGGCGATTCTTGGCAGCAATGAGATTAAACACGGCCCGCTGGAAGTGCTGCTAACGATAGATGAAGAAGCCGGCATGACCGGTGCCTTTGGTGTTGAGCCCGGCATGCTGGACGCTGAGATTCTGATCAATACTGATTCAGAGCAGGAAGGCGAAATTTACATGGGCTGCGCCGGTGGCGTTGACGCTGAATTTACCGTAGCGGCACAGTGGCAGGCACCGGCTGATAGTGTAACAGCGTTTACCTTAAGCTTAACCGGGTTAAAAGGCGGCCACTCCGGCGTAAATATTCACCTGGGCCGTGGTAATGCCAATAAGCTGTTAGCGCGCTTTTTGGCCGACAAAGCCACAGCGCTGCAGTTGGCCGTAGCAGCCTTTAACGGTGGCTCATTGCGCAATGCCATTCCGCGCGAAGCCAGTGTTAGCGTAACGGTACCCTCAGCCAAGCTGGCGCAGTTACAACAAGCCGTAGCAGAGTATCAGACACTGTTGCAGTTTGAACTGGCCGCGGTAGAGCCGGCATTAAAATTAAGCCTGGCTGAGACAACAACACCGGCACAGGTCTTAACGCCGGCAGCACAAAGCAGGCTTATCAACCTGTTAAATGTCTGCCCTAACGGCGTAATGCGCATGAGCGATGAAGTAGCCGGCGTTACCGAAACCTCGCTGAATATGGGCGTGATCACCACCAAAGATAACAGCGTGCAGGTTTTGTGTTTAATCCGCTCGTTAATCGACAGCGGCCGTGATCAGGTGCAAAGCATGCTGAGCTCACTGGCGCAATTAGCCGGTGCAGAAGTGACATTCAGCGGTGCATACCCGGGCTGGAAACCGAACCCGGACTCGCCGGTCATGGCGATAGTGCGCGACACCTATCAGGATATTTATCATAAAGCGCCGGTGATTATGGTGATTCACGCCGGTTTAGAATGCGGCCTGTTTAAAAAGCCGTATCCGGAGATGGATATGGTGTCGATAGGTCCCACCATCCGCTTCCCGCACGGCCCGGATGAAATGGTTAATATCACCACCGTAGGCCAGTATTGGGAGCTGTTGTTAGCGGTATTGGAGCGTATTCCACAGCGCGGTTAAACAATTACCTGTTGATAAAAAGCCCCTGCACAGGGGCTTTTTATTGCCTTTTCCCTGCACAAATCCATGCGGGAATCACCAGGTTATTGCCACCGGTGTACGCAAGGAACAGGCGTGAATTATTGGTTTTAGTATGTGTTTTCTAAGAAGCTTATTTCATTTTTACCATTTATTGTTTTATGAAGGTGAATGGTGTTTATTTTTTAGCCTTATTTGTTCTAAAGGTAGTGCTGATTATTTACATTTTGACTTGCGCTTTTCGCGCCAGCGACAATAATTACGATCCTGTATTTACTACTATCAAAAATTTCCCGGGCCAATGCAGCCCTGTCACGCCGGGTTTCGCAAACCCGCCAGATTGTGCGCAAGTAGACGCAATATCATTATCAGAACAGACGGTACCAGCATCAAGCAGTCGCTTTAAAATTCAGATGCAGATATCGAAATAAGGCTTGTTAAGCTATCGACATCACCAAAATGGATTTGCTTTAACAACTTGCTGTTGGCCGCTCCTTCGGGGCAAGGACGTCCAATGCTACGTGTTGTCAGCCCCAAAACTGCGCGTTGTGCGGCAGGACGACCGGTTGTTGTATAACCCAAAAGCGACTATTCACAGGTTATTATGGTGATTAAAATCATAGGCTTGCATGTCTGCGAGCCCTGGCAGAGGTAGGCGGGGGAGATCCGCAGGCGTAGTAAATCGCTTTGACACGTCGTTTGGAATTGCACAGCTCAATACACTTTGATCAGGAGTAATTTCAATGGCAGATAAAAACAGTAGAGCAGTGAACATCCGACAAAAAGGATACGCTGCTGCACGCCGGGATGCCCCGGCTGATGTTGCCGGCTGGTGTAATCCGAAAAGCAGGCATGGTGGTAAGGATGGCATTGGTGCGCCGGGACATGGCCCGGTTGCGTTGTTTGGTCAGGATGATGAATACGTTGCAGCTTTTGATGGCAAGACCGTGGTGGTTACACGGTTTGCGGACATTGGCAAAAGCAGCGAAAAGACCAGGCTTAGCCGGGTGAAGCTTGAATTCGAAGTGGTGAAAGCCCGGCCTGGTGGGGCGGGCACTCCACTACTGATCTATGTACTCGACAGCCGCGGTGCGGTCTGGTCAGTTGACTTTAGCTCTTATGCAGACTGTCCAACGGTGAACGGTTTGGCAAAAAGTCCGCGTTGCCGGCATTTGGCGCAAGATCTTAAAGCTCCGCTGCGCGACATCGTAGTGCTACGACACCAGTTGGTGCTGCAACAGCCACGGCGTGGGCGCGGTTACGATTTACACAGTCTGGATAAACGCTCTGGCCGGGTTTCGTTGCTCGGTAGCGTGGAGCTGGAACCGGACATCACAGCGCTCGACCCGCAGCGTACCGATATTCTGCTTGGGCGTCACAAAGGTGAGCTACGCCTGATGCTGTTTGGTGAGGCAAGCGCAGCTGGCACGGTAGAAGTGCATAGCTTTGACGAGTCTCGCGTGACTGCCGCCGGTCTCATTGATAGCACTTATCTGCTACTGGCACGAAAGGGTGGCATGATAAATAAGGTGGATCTGCGCGGTACGCTGCCAAATGCCGCCGTCCGCGCAGCAGACCCTTTGCTGCGCATTTGCTATGTGCTGCGCCAGCTGCTGAAGCGTTGTGGTTGTGATTGCAGCTGCAAGGGGGCTCCCGGTGGTGAGCGACCTGGTGACGATAAACCCGCAGAGGACCGGCCTTGCGATGAACGACATTCTGCTCACCTCAGTTTCACCACCTCTAAGCTGTATCGTGCAGGGCAGCATATCGTGGCTGTGGATCAAGGGGCGACCCGAATGGCGGTGCTTGATAACCGTCTCAACCTGCTGTTTGAGCGTAAGCTTGACCGGGCGGGCGCTGAGGTGCACGGTGGGCATCCCCACACGCAACGCTTGCTGATACATTTGCAGCGCAAACACCAACTTGAAGCCTGGGCGCTGGCTGACTATGTCAGGGATCTCGTCGCCCGCCTGCCAGACGATGTTGGCAGCCGATTGCCGGTACCAATGCCTTCGGTGACTTACCGGGGGCCCAGGCAGCAACGGGCTGAACTGAACCCAACACTTAAAGTCTGTCTTTTCCCGGTGATTGAGCCGGGCCAGAATTATGCTGACGCGGACATGACTAAGTTAGTCGATCAGGTTTCGGCAAAGATTTTTACAAAGGTTGATAACTATTACCATGAAAACAGCTTTGGTGAACTGGCGATTGATTTCACTATTTTCGGCCACGACTTTGGAGGTATTCGTAAGCCTCTGGTGTTGCCAAGGGCTATGGCCAGTTACTGGTACGAGGGCTTTCGCGCCGGCGGTTTGACTGTGGTCATGCCTGCTGATTGGGCTGATCCGGTGATATTTGATGGTACGGAAGCGCTTGAGATCCAGGCTAATCCGCGGGCCGGAGCAGTGAAGACATACGATTTTTCGTTTGCGGCACTGTGGAGTTCGGCTAACTTCAGTAGCTTCCCGGTTAACATTGACTTTGACGGCAGTGAAAGTGTTGAACTGACCGTTGAAACTCAGGATGGCGCCGCACATGCGTTGACGGTTAATTTTCCCGCCTTCAACCTGACCCTGGATCAGGGTGGGAATATCGCCGGGTTTCTGGACGACCTCGGCACTTATATTACCGATGCCATTCGCACAGCTGAAGCTACCGTGCCGGGTGGGGCCACCTTACTACAGGATGTCAGGTTCCGGCGGGGGCGCACCTCAGCTGACGATACGCAGTTTGGTTGGCTTCAGGGCCGTTTTGCCTGTGAGCCGGCGGCACCTGCCGACGTAGTCCAAAAGGGTAGGGTTTCGGTGACCGGCCCCGGTATGTTGGCGCCAGTACTGTCGACTCTCGGTATTTCTTCTGCCGCTGTTTCCGGGGTGATGACCTCAACTTTCAGGGTTACTTCCTATTTAAGGGAGTGCTTGCGTGCTGCTCAGGTTGATGCCGGCGAGGGTATCGGCGGTTCCGGTGCCTATTTCTCGACATCCGTTAGTATCAATGAAGATGTAATGGCACAGGAGGTTACCGTTGGTGTCAGTCTGACGGCTGATTTCGGTGGTAATGCGGCAAGCATAGAGGTTTTGTCAGCCAGTGGGCTGGGTGGTACAGGTTGGGATCTTGCCGTAGCAGCCCCCGGCAGTGAAAGCGATCCGAATAACTCTCATGCGCTGCGTGATGCAATCGAGTTAGCGGATGACACTTTTACTGCAGCGATGGAGCACATCCGGGCAACCACAGCCTGGGATCGAAGTATGGTAGAGGCTATGTTTGCTGACTACGATGTGATGATGATCGCTCATGTCGGCGCTCCTCACCCTGCAATCCCGCTGGCTGAGCAATGGAATGCCGACGACCCGGTCGACTTCGGTTCTAAGCGAATGTATAAACGCACCTATCATGCTACCGATCTGAATCCGCCAGGCGGCGAGGCGCCGGTACAGATGGGCACATCGAATATCACCGGTCAGCGTTTTAACGCGTTCAGCGGTGCTGATTTAAACAACCAGGCCGGGGTGATGGCACACGAGCTTGGTCATGCGCTCGGCTTGCCGGATCTATACCCGGCAAATGGTTACCGTGACGATGTAATGTATATCTCCCCGTGGGGGATGATGGGCGGAAGCAACGCTACTTTTCACCATTTCTGTGGCTGGTCGAAATGGGCATTGGGCTGGATTAGCGACAATGCGGATCCTGAACTGAACCGCACCATTTTCGTCGATCTGCCACTGCCTGACGAGGTTGCGGTGACCGAGGCTTGGTTAGTACCTGTTGAATACTGGGACGATATGCTGCGTGATGATGTGCGGGACGAGGTAGGCGGAGCTGTGCCTATTGGGCAATTGATGAAACTTAACCTTGGTAGTGATGGCGGAGTAACCGCTTTTCTGGAGTTGCGTGCCGCAGGTAGCAACTTTTCGCAGAGCCTTAGCCCGCAACCAACAGTGATTGCTACCAATGGGCTGGACCCTGCATCGGACCGGTATTGGGCGGTGAACGGTTTGTATCGCCGCTCTGTACATCTGCTTAATACCGGAACCGAATTGCAGGCTATTAACGATACCTGGGACTTCGCCACTGCGCCAGAGTTCCCGCTTAAAGGCTGTACGGTAGAAGTCGCTGACACCCGCACCGTGCGCGGTACTATCCCGGTCTATCGGGTCCGGGTGGAGCGGGAGCAGGCTGAATATATCGATCTGCATTTTCAGGATCACGTGCCAGGCTACAAAAGTCCTGACATCTGGGTCGATTGGACCGGAGACAATCCGGATCCGAATCTGCCTCGCGAGTACCCCGTAGGCACGCCGACCGATCAGGGAGAAACCGTGCGGTTTCCGGCCAGTGGCACAGAGAAGCACTTCGTCGTGGCCCGCGTGCACAACGCCGGCAACGTGCGGGCGGAGGACGTGAAGGTGCGCTGGTTTGTTTGCGATCCGCCCGGTGCAGGTGATGATGGGCGCTGGGTTAATCGCGGCACTCAGACCATAGCTGAGATTGGTCCGGGGGCTCATGAAATCACCCCGTTCGAGTGGCAGGTCGATGCGTCAACCAATGTACATCAATGCATGCGGATGGAAATTATTGATTGGACGATTCCGGCGGAAGTTGACCCGTCAACCGGTGACACTGTCGCGCTCGGTTCGGATGACGTGAAGCTGCAAAACAACAATGCGCAGCAGAACGTTTTTGATTTTGAAGCGCTGACCGGATCGCCTTATGGGCCGATCCATTTTCCGATGCAGGTCCACAATGACCGTTTGCGTACCGAAGTGGCCGCGCTGGTACCAAAGGGGCTGCCGTATGGATCTAAGCTGACCATCAGCCCGCGGGAATGGAGGATCCCCAGCGGTGAAGCCCGTGTATTTCATTGTACCCTGGAGTTGGACGAAGATATTATTCGGCCGGGTTGCAACAATGACAGCGGTTTCTTGCTAACAGCCTGGCGTCGTGGCGGTGAGGCTGACGAGATCTGGGGCAGTTGTTTCTATCACATTCGCCCGCGTTTCAAGACTCGGATAGAACTGCTCCGTGGCAGCTGGTTCCACGGCAGGGTAATGATCTACGGCCATGTGCAGGCATTGACAGACGAGCCGCTTAACCTTAACGAGGACATGCCCTTGTACGTGAGGATCAGGTTACTGCCAGACGGTAAGGGAGATATGGTTCGTTGGCGCACCGTTCAGATGCAAAGCAACGGCAGCTTCGAACTTGATACACAAATCGCTGAAGCTAAGTTTATGGTCGCTCAAGCCTGGTTTGATCGTAGCGATCGTCTGGGTTCGTCTGTTTCTAACGAGTTGGAGCTAAAGCAGTCGTTTCTGGAGTAGTTTCGTTCTGTAATTTGTCAGTAGTAACAATCGGGAGTTAGCTTTACCAACTCCCGGTTCTACGCTTTAGCTCAGCGTATTATTGCTTATTGAAGATCTGCTGCAAGCCGCACCCGCAGCGTATTAATTAACTTTGCTGCAGCAAATAATCCAACGCACCCACCACAGCAGCAACCTGGGCCTGAATACATTGCTCCGGCGTGGCGCTTGGGCTGTCGGGGTACACTTCTGTGGTGCTGACCAGCGGCGCATCGGTAACGCTGCCGCATAAACCTAAGCTGGCTTTGGCATAGTTAATTACGCCAAACTGCGCAATTTTCTCGCCAATCAGCTCGCCGTTTTCATCGGCCTCTGCAATATGAGTAACTTTAGCCACGCTGTCGATAATGGCTTTTTGCAGTGCCGGGCAGGGGTGTTCGGCATCATCTACCGTGTAATAGCCATCGGGGATATTCCAGTTGCTATTCACCGTGCCATCGCGGGCCGCTTTGGCCGGACGAAACTCGCTGTTATCCGAGTCTGTGGTTTCGTGTAAATCGATATGTAGCGCAAAGTGGGTATTCAGGCCGGCCAGATACTGCCGCACTTGCTGTGCTTCAGTGGCTTTGCCGTTAGCATCAAAGCTGCGGTTAGGATCTATCGCTTCGGGGTTCCAGCGGTTAATGGTCTCGTAACCCCAGGGGCTGATACAGGGCAGCACCAATACGTTCACTTTGTCGCTGTACGCTTTGGCTTTGGTTTGCAAAAAGCGCAGTGCGCCATGCACACCACTGGTTTCGTAGCCATGCACACCACCGCTTACTAAAATGGTGGGTTTATTGCTTTGCCAGTTACGGCTTTTTACCGCCAGCAACGGGTAGGTTTTACCGCTAACTTGCTGATAATTCAGCTCGCCGTATTGCTCAACATCAAACTCGTTTTGCAGTGCTGTAATCGCCGGTAATACCTCGTCGAAGAAACTGCGTTTTATCTGTTGTTCACTCAACCACTGCGCTTTTTCTGCTTCGCCCCAGGGCTGTCCGACGGTGCCGATATGGTAGATAGAGTTCATTTGTATTCCTGTAGTTAATGCTGCCGGGGCAGTGTAAAACATGGTGTAACTATACCATTGAAGTCGCAGCAGCAGCCATGACCCTTGCGTTGAACTCATGCAGAAAGCCGTTTAACGCATCAGCAATATAGTTAGCTTGCTAAGTATGTTGTCAGCCATATAATGCTTAGCATGCTAACTAATTGCCGGGCGTGTAATGACTGAAATAACCAACCTGACTGAGATGAAAGACATGCTGAAAGTGCCGCTGGGTAACCAGATAGGGCGGGTGCATCGCTTATGGCGCAGTGCTATTACTGCATCGGTGCAATCACTAGGTATGACCGAAGCACGCTGGACAGCGATGTTACATCTGAAAATGCTCGGCGAAGGCGCTACCCAACAAGCACTGGCGCAGGAGCTGGGTATAGAAATGCCGTCGCTAAGCCGCACCCTTGGCCAGCTGGTAGAGCAGGATATGCTGCAGCGTCAGCCACACCCTACCGATAAAAGAGCGCAGTGTTTGTATTTCACCGCAACCGGGCAGCAGATGCTGGCGAAATTGATTGAGCGCACTACGCAAATCCGCCAGGCACTGTACCAGGATTTAACCGCTGCTGCGGTACAGCAGCTGATGCAGTCGTTAGACATTATGGAGCGCAATGCCCGTACTTTGCTGCTTAATACCGCTACAGAGAACAAAGCATGACACCGGATCAGATTTTTAAACGCTGGGTACAGGGTGCTTTAGCGATATTTGTTATGGCCTTTGCCTATTTTATTTGTGCAGATATCTGGATGCCGCTAAGTAGCCAGGCACGGGTAATGCACCCTGTGGTGGCTATAGCGCCCGACGTTAGCGGCCAGGTAACGCAGGTGTTGGTGCAAAATAACCAGCCGGTAAAAGCCGGTGATACGTTGTTTACGCTGGACCAGCGCGCTTACTTGCTGGCGGTAGACAAAGCTGAACTGGCACTGGAGGCGGCAAAGCAGGAAAACACGCAGCTGGACGCCGCTATTGCCGCAGCCCGTGCCGGTGTAACGGCGCACCAGGCCAGTGCCGATGAGCTGGCGCTGGAAGTAAAGCGGCTGGGGCAGCTTATTGGCAGCAAAAGTGTATCGCAGCAGTTGGTTGATCAAAGCCGCGCCAATTACATCGGCGCTCTGGCACAGCTGGAGGCCGCTAAAGCCCGGGTAAATGAGCTGGTGGTGCGCCGCGGGGCCAGCGGTGATGACAACCTGTTACTGCGCCAGGCCAGCAATAATTTAGCCAATGCCAGGCTAAACCTGCAGCACACCGCTGTGCAGGCCAAAGTAGACGGCGTTATAAGCAACCTGCAACTGGTAGCCGGCAACTATGCCACTGCCGGTAAAACGCTGGCTGCGCTGGTGGCAGCGAAAGCCGATATTATTGCCGATTTCCGCGAAAAATCGCTGATGAAGGTTAAGGTTGGTACTGCGGCCAGCGTAATGTTTGACAGCCTGCCTGGCCAGGTGTTTGCGGCCACTGTTGTTTCGGTTGATGCCGGGGTAAAAGACGGCCAGTTGCCGGCCGATGGCAGCCTGGCTAACCCGGAAAGTTCTGATCGCTGGGTGCGTGATGCGCAGTACCTGCGTTTGCACCTTGGGTTAAATGATAATACACAGGTGCTGGCAGCGTTACCTGGCGGCGCCCGTGCCACGGTGCAGCTGTATCCGGCTGATGGCCCGGCCCGTTGGTTGGGCCAGCTGCAGGCGCGGTTTATCAGCCTGCTGCATTATATCTATTAAGGTAGCGGCTATGTCTTCGGCCATGAGCAGTGCGCCACAAAAATTGCAGCTAAGCAGTAACGATCTGCGCCAGTGTTTGCGTATTGCTTTTGCCGGTACTTTGGGTTTTGTGCTGTGCAAGCTAATGGGCTGGAGTTACGGTACTTTTTTTGTGGTTAACCCCATGTTATTGCTGGGGCTGGTGCCGGTGCTTAATGCCCATATACTGCGCCAGTTTATTGCCAGTACGCTGTTTGTCAGTGTCAGCATTTTGGTATTGCAGGGCCTGTTTGGTGACAAGCCACTGGCGATGACGTTGCTGGTTATTTTGCAGTTTGGCTTTTTATTTCTCTGCATGACACGTGGCGTCAATTTTCTGTTTGGCGCCATGACCATGGTGGGCTTATCAATGCAGCTGCACTTTGCCAGTTATCCGGCGCCTGTTACCCAAGTCAGCGATATTGTGATGTCTAACTTGGTGGCCGGTGCTGTTACGCTGTTTATTACCTTTTTAATGTATACCCTGTTTCCGGACACCACACCACGGCAAGGGCGGCAACTGCCGGTTAAACCACTCAGCAACCAGCGCCATGAGGTGATTTTGGCTACCACTGTGGCGACCTTATCGTTTTTGGTGTTTCAAAGCTTTGATCTGGTAGATTCGCTGTCAGCGCAGGTGGCATCGGTGCTGGTATTGTTTCCGCTGAACTGGCACGGTGCCGGTAAAGCCGGCTGGAACCGGGCAATCGGCACTTTAGTGGGGTGTAACGCCGGGTTGTTGATCCAACTGCTGCTGTATAACCATGCCGGTGTGCTGCTGTTTGTCGCGCTGGCAATCTGGCTTAGCATCATGCTGTTTGCCCGGCATCATATGTTTGAAGGCGGCCAGGCCGGTGCCGGTTTTGGCGCTATGACCACAATGGGCATTTTATTTGGCCAGTATCTGACGCCACAAAGTGATCTGGTGTACAGCGCCTTGTACCGCTTCAGTTCAGTGGCTATTTCGGTGGTTTGTACGTTGATTGCGGTGTATCTGATGCATCAGTTGTTAAACCGTTTCGCCGCCACACGCTTACAGTTACCCTAGCCAGCTATAAAATAGTCCGGGGAGTAGCTGCGGCGTTTTCTGCCCTGCTGTGCTATTACTGGTGCTACGTTGCCGGTGTTTTTTGCCCGGGCAAAGCAGTGCAAAGGACAGTATGATGACAAAAACAACCTTGTCGATTGACAGTGAGTTTGTGGTGTTAAACCCGAACCAGCAGGCATCCGTTGAGTTGGCTGACGGTGGGTTATATCAGCGGCTGGATTCAGCCTATAACGGCTTTGCCGGCCATCAGCTGGTATCATGTTACGCGTTCAGTGCTAACTGGCCAAGCTGGGAGAGGCACCCGAACGGTGATGAAATCGTGATCCTGCTAAGTGGCCAGACGGAGTTTATTCTGCAAACCGACGATGGCGATGTCAGTATTAAGCTAAGCCGGCAGGGTGAGTATGTGCTGGTGCCGCTTAATGTCTGGCATACCGCCAGAACCGATAACAGTTGTAAATTGCTGTTTATCACCCCGGGTGAAGGCACCGAGCACCGGCCTGTTTAAATACTGCAAATAGTAAAGCCCCATGTAGGGGCTTTATCTGGTACTGCGGCTTATTGCAGATGGTCTTTTAACTCGCGGCCAGCCTGGTCTAAGGCATCCTGCACTGCCGGTACGTCCCTTAGCACGTTCAGCAAGCCAAAGTCATGGATCATGCCGTTGTAGCGCACTGTGGTCACTGCAACTCCGGCGGCATTCAGGTGGCGGCCATAGGCTTCGCCTTCATCACGCAGCACGTCCATTTCCGCCGTTTGGATTAACGCCGGTGGCAAGCCCTGTAACTGCTCAGTGGTAGCACGCAGTGGCGAGGCATAAATCTCGTTGCGCTGCTCCTGGCTGGTGGTGTAATTATCCCAGAACCACTGCATCATATTGCGGGTTAAAAAGTGGCCTTCTGCATAGGTGTGATACGAGCTATTGTTAAAGCCGGCATCGGTTACCGGCCATAACAACAACTGGAACTTCAGCGCCGGTGTACCTGCTGCTTTAGCTTTTAACGCTACTACCGCCGCCATATTACCGCCAACACTGTTACCGGCGACCGCTAAACGGCTGCCATCCACGCCAATCTCTTTGCCATGCTTGGCCACCCATTGGGTTGCCGCATACGCCTGATTAATCGCGGTGGGGTATTTCGCTTCCGGTGACGGGGTGTAATCGACATACACTGCCGCGGCACCTGAGCGTTGTACCAAGTCACGGATTAAACGCTCGTGCGTGGGGAAGTCGCCCAATACCCAGCCGCCACCGTGGAAGAACATAAAGGCCGGTAACGTGCCTTTCGTGCCCTGTGGTTTTACAATCACCAGTTTAATGCTCTGGCCGTCTACTTTAATGGTTTTTTCGCTGACATCGGCCGCCGGTAGCGCAGCACCTTGTTGCGCCCCCACCAGCACGGCACGGGCGTCGGCAACAGCTAACTGCTCCAGCGGCTTACCGCCGCCCTGGGCTAAGGCAGTTAAAAAGCCCTGCGTCTTAGTTTCCACACCCGGTGAGCCGGCGGCAAAGGCATTGCCGATACTTAAGGCTAACAGGCTGGCAGTGATAACAGTGTTTAATGTTCTCATGGTAGTTTCCTTAATTTATTCAGTTAGTTTATGTTCGTTTAGTATCAATATCGGTTCAGTGTGCCGTGGTAAGCGGCAGTTATTTCGTAGTGGCCGTTGCCGCTTCTGCAATCAGTGCAGCAACTTTGTCCGGGTGAGATGTCATCACCACATGCGAAGCGCCCGGCACTTCAACGATTTTTTTCGCCTTAGCGCGCTGTGCCATAAACTTCATCGCGGCGGACGGAATATTCTTATCGGCGGTGCCATAAATGGCCCACGACGGCACTGTGTGCCAGCCAGGTTGGCCGGCGGCTTCGGTTAATGCCAATTCAGTAACAGGGCGCTGGGTAGCGGCCATCAGCACGGCGTCTGCGGTTGGTACATCGGCAGCAAACTGCTCACCGAATTTGTCTTGTTGGATGTATAAGTCTTTATTGCCGTCTTGCAGTATCACCGGCGCTGCCAGTGTCGGGCCTAAAGTGCTGCCGGGGTAACGGCCGGATAACTCCAGTACGGTTTCACCTTGCTCCGGGGCAAAAGCGGCAACATATACCAGGGCGGTAACATTAGTGTTGTCCTGCACAGCGTTGCTGATCACCGCGCCACCGTACGAGTGGCCAACCAGCACAACCGGGCCGCTGGTTTGTTTTACCAGGCTGGCAACATAGTTGGCGTCGGCAGTTAAACTGCGCAGCGGGTTAGCCACAGCCACTACCGGGTAGCCTTGTTGCAGCAGGTTAGCGGCTACGCCGTTCCAGCTGGATGATTCAGCAAAGGCGCCATGCACCAGCACCACAGTGGGTTTTTCTGCGGCAAAGGCGGCACTGCTTAAGGTTAACGCGGCAGTGGCAGCAAGGGCGGCGGTAACACGGCGGAAGGTAAACTTAGTCATAATCTTTTCCTTTTCAGTTAATAAGTGTTTGCGTTGGTTAACGTCATGCCTGAAGTGGCGTACTACCCGGCTTCAACTCAGTTGTAAGCGTTGGCAGTATATTAGGCGGTTAATCTTGTATTTTGGCGCCATATTGTCTAAATTATGCTGCAGATAGTCTAAATCGAGGTGGTTATGGACAGGCTTTCAACTTTACTGGCGCAGTTTGGTATGCACGCAACGACCTTTTATGCCGGACCTTTTAGTGGGGAACTGGCCTATGATGCACAGGAGCGCAGCGGCAAGTTGTATTTGTTTAATACCGGCAAGGCCCGCTTACAGATAGCCAGGCAGGAGATTGTTATCAGCCGGCCCAGCCTGCTGTTTATTCCAAGGCCCTGCCAACACCGGTTAAGTGCGGCGGCGACAGACAATAGCCAACTGGTTAGTGCGGCGGTAAGTTTCGACGGCGGCCTGGATAATCCGTTAACCACAGCTTTACCCGATTATATGTTGCTGCCGGTTAGTGAGTTACCGATACTGGGCGATAGCGTATTGTGGTTATTTAGTGAAGCCGCTGAGCAAAACTGCGGTAAAAACGCAGTGTTAAACCGGCTGTTTGAGCTGGTGATGATCCAGCTGCTGCGCCATATCATGGCCAGTAGCAGCTTGTCATCCGGTATGATGGCCGGGCTGGCCGATTTGCGCTTAGCCCGCGCGGTTACGCTAATGCATGATCAGCCCGCCAAAGCCTGGTCGGTGGCAGAGCTGGCCGGTGCCGCCAGTATGTCACGCGCCAGTTTTGCGGCGCAGTTTCATAAAGTGGTAGGTAAAACTCCGGCCGACTACCTGCTAAGCTGGCGCGTTAGCCTGACGCAAAAACGTTTGCGCGAAGGCCGGCCTATTGCGCTGATTGCCGATGAAGTAGGCTACGAAAGCCCATCCGCACTGGCGCGGGCCTTCCGGCGTAAAACCGGCGCCAGCCCCAGAGAGTGGTTGCAACAGCAGTAATGCTGCTACCAGCTTTTGCCCGGCGCCTTAGCACTGCCCAAACCGCCGCTCAGCACCAGTTGCAATGCCTCGGCCGGTTTCATATCAATGTTTCGGGTGCAGCTGCGGGGTATGATGATGGTATAGCCGCCGACGTTGTAAGCCATCGGAATAAACACCGCCAGTTGCTCTTCCTGCATCAGTGACGACATCCGGTCATTCGGCTGGCCGCCGTGCTTGGTAACAATACCAATGAGCTCAATTTCTGAGCCTGGCAGTTTGACCATCACTACCGAGCCATCGGTGAAGTTTTTACCGGACATTACGTCGATAATATCCTGCAGCATGCCATACACTTGTTTGGTGCCAGGCAGCTTCATTAAAATTTTGCCAGGCACTTGCCACAGCCAGTTGAAGCTGGGCCAGCGCGAACTGTAACCAATGGCAATGCATACCAGTAAAAACCCCAGTATTGCCATACCCGGCAGGTACCATTCGCCTGGTAATACCACTTGCAACACCGGCGTTAATACTGTTTCAACCGTTAGCAGCAGCCAGCGCAGCAGCTCGATAGTGATAACCAACGGCAGAACAATCACCAGGCCTTTCAGTAAGCTTTTAACAATGATTTTCATAAGGTTCTTTTACTGCTTAGCGCTGTTTAGTGCATGAATAGCAAAGCTACCTAACCAGTGGCCGCCTTCGTAGCTGTCGCCAATCAGGTTAGGGTAGGAATATGCCAGATGCTGATCGGCAACCTTACGCAAATGCGCATACTGCGGGTACTGCTGTGCCAGCGCATACAGGTTCCAGGCGCGGCTAAAGTTTAAACCATCCAGATGCACCAGCTTGCCATCGGTTCTGTCAGCCACTTTACCCACTGCCAGGCTAAAGTCCGGCCGGGCTAACTGTGGCATAAAGGCGTTAAGCCAGGGTAAAAACTGCTCTGTCGGCAAAATACGCTGCATCAGGCCAACTTGCTCCAGGCAGGGCGAGATAAAATCATAGCCGCTGGGTTCCCAGCTAATCGGGCAGTTTTTATCCTGTAAAAAATAGTCTTTGGCACGCTGCGCAATAAGTTGCTGCAGTGCCGTGTGCTTGCGGTTTACCGCGTAATCGTAAGCAAAACTTAAGCTAAAGGCGGTATTGGTATGCTCGCCCACCCGCACCGGATACAACAGCCGCGGTAAGAAGCTGATATAGCGCTCTACCAGCAAGTCAGCCAGCGGCTGCAGGTTTGCTGCCAGCTGCTGCGCCATTGGATCTTGCCAGCTATGCAACTCGTCCGACAGCTTCAGCAGCCAGGCCCAGCCGTACGTGCGCTCGAACGAGGCATTAATGTCTTTGCTGAAAAACGCCACTTCCTGTGCCACCTTCTCAGCGGTGATATTGCGTGTGAGTATGGCTTTAACCTCAGCCGCTTGGGCTAAATCCGGGAATTGCCGCAGTAAGGTAACCAGCGACCAGTAGCCATGGGCTGCGCTGTGCCAGTCGAAACAACCGTAAAATATCGGGTGCAGCACCGATGGTTCCTGCAAGTCGGCGGCGCTGGCCAGCACCACGCCGGTTTTATACGGGTAGGGCGTTTCAACGCAATGCAGCGGCAGGCTAACCAGCTTATTGGCTTCAGCCAGGTTGAGTGCATGGCTGGTGTCGGCGGCGTGAGTTGTCAGGCTAAGTGAGAATAACAGGGCACTGCTTAATATCGCGCGTAATTTCATAGTGTTACCTTATACTTGGCAGAAGATTATCTGCAGCTTGCTGTCAGGTTAACGTAATTTATCCCGGCTGTCAGCGCCTTGCAGCCGCAGCTTAACGTGAATACAACGCACTGAGCCGATCACGGTTGCGCCAGCGCCGCTAACATGGATAATTTAGCCCGACTTAAAACGACAATAACATCTTCCACGGAATTACTATGAACGCAAAATTTCTGCTAACGGCAGCTGCGCTGGGGCTAAGCTTTGCCGCCGCTGCCGATGAAGGCCAGTGGCAGCCGCATCAGCTGGCGCAACTGCAAGCTGAACTCACGGCCAAAGGCATCGACATTCCGGGTAAACAACTGGCCGATTTAAGCCAGTATCCGATGAGTGCCATTGTCAGCCTTGGCTATTGCTCGGCGTCTTTTGTCTCGCCTAATGGCCTGGTGGTAACTAACCATCACTGTGGTTATAACGCCATTCAGAATAATTCGACCAAAGACAATAATCTGATTGAAAAAGGCTTTTTAGCCAAAACGATGCGCGAAGAGTTACCGGCCGGTGCCCAGGAACGGCTATATATCACTGAGTCGGTGACCGATGTTACCGCACAGGTATCCGGTGCACTGGCGGCTGATTTGACCGGTGCTGAACGGCATGAAGCGATTGAGGCGAACCGCAAAGCGCTGATTAAAAGCTGCGAGTCAGATGCTAACTACCGCTGTTCGGTAGTCAGTTTTCACCATGGCCTGGAGTATTTTCAGATCAAGCAGCTAATGCTGCAGGATGTGCGGCTGGTGTATGCACCAAGTGAAGCTATAGGTAATTTCGGCGGCGATATTGATAACTTTGAATATCCGCGCCATACCGGCGATTACACCTTTTTGCGCGGTTATGTCGGCAAAGACGGCAAGCCAGCGCCGTATGCGGTAGATAACGTGCCGTACCAAAGCAAGCATTACTTAAAAGTAAATGCCAATGGCGTACGGGCCGGTGACGGCATTTTGCTGGCCGGTTATCCGGGGCGCACCAGCCGGTACCGTTTAGCGGACGAAATAGCCTTTGCTGCCGATTGGCAATATCCGGCGCAGGTGAAAACCTATCAGCAGATCATCAATACTATTGACAGCTTAAGTGCCAAAGATGCGGATCTAAAAGTAAAATATGCCTCTACGGTAAAAAGCCTGAACAACCGGATGAAGAAACTGCAGGGCTTGCTGGACGGCTTTAAAGTGACCGATATTCACGCCATTAAACAGCAGCAAGAACAAGCATTGCGCGATTGGATTGGCAATGATGCCAGTCGCAGCCAATATCAGCAAAGTATTGCTGAGCTGGCGCAGGTAATTAGCGCAGAGCAGGCGTATAGCCAGCAAACTTATTATTTTGACAATGCTAAACGCAGCGCCATGTTGCAGGCGGCTATATTGCTGCACCGTTTGGCTATAGAGAACCAGAAGCCGGACGCACAGCGCGATATGGGCTATCAGCAACGCGATTTAAGCATGATTGAAAGCCGTTTAACACGGTTGGAAAAAAGCTTTCATCCCAGCATGGATTTAGCCATTTGGTCGGAGCAACTGGCAGAATACCTGGCCCAGCCTGACGCCGTGCGGGTAAGCGAGCTGGATGCTGCACTGGGTTTAACGCCGGGTATGAGCCTGGCGCAAATCAGCACGAAGCTGGCAGCGTTATACCCACAAAGCCAGCTGACCAACACTGCCGGCCGTAAAGCCTGGCTGGGTAAAACCCCGGCTGAATTTGCCCAAAGCGACGACCCTTTTATCAAAGTCGCAGTAGCGATTTATGCAAAAAATAAAGCGCTGGAGCTGGAAGAGAAAACCTTAAGTGGTCAGCTGTCGCAAGTACGTCCGGCTTATATGCAAGCGATTATTGCCTATAACACCAGCCAGGGCAAACCGGTTTACCCCGATGCCAACAGTACGCTGCGCATTACCTACGGCACGGTAGACGGTTACCCGGCGAAAGATGGCGTGTACAAAACGCCGTTTACCTCAGTAAAAGGTTTAATTGCCAAGCGACAAGATGCTTATCCGTTCAGCCTGCCGCAGTCGCTGGTGGATGCTTACAACAACGGCAATACCGACGGTTATTACTACGCCGATTTAGCCGCTAAACCACAGCAAAGCTGGCTGTGTCGTATTGCCGGTTGCCCGCAAGCTGAAGTGAAAGCCTTTAATTCGGTACCGGTAAACTTTTTATCCAGCGCTGATACCACCGGCGGTAACTCGGGTTCGGCAGTAATGAATGGCAAAGGTGAGCTGGTGGGGCTGAATTTTGATTCCACTTACGAGTCCATCACCAAAGACTGGTACTTTAACCCGGACATTACCCGCGCTATTCATGTCGATATCCGCTATGTGTTGTGGTTGATGCAGTATGTTGACGGTGCGCAGAACTTACTCGATGAAATGGAGATTGTGCGTTAAGGCACTTACGCCGCAATAACAGCTCAAAGCAAAATGTAACACGGCAGCCGCCCGGCTGCCGTTGTTTTACCCGGCCGGGATATAACCGGCGGCCAGCTTATCCAGCGTAACCTCACCAAAGCGCCGCAGTACCAGGGCTTCAGCTTCTTGTAATACATCGTCAATCGCCAGGTTTACCGCTTTTTCTATCGGGCAGTTATTGTGCTCGTCGGTTAAACCGATGGTAAATAAGGTGCTTTCGCTGAGTGAGCGGTGAATATCCAGCAAGGTGATCTTATGCAGTGGCTTGGCTAAGGTCCAGCCGCCGCCATGGCCTTTTACCGCGCTAACGTAGCCCTGTTCACGCAGCAACGCCATGGTACGGCGTACTACTACCGGGTTGGTATGCAGCATTAACGCCAGTTGCTCTGAAGTAACGGCGTGTTGCAACTGGTGCAGATGTACCAGCACGTGCAGCATGCGCGATAAACGGCTGTCTTTTCTCATTTTTTACTCTGTCGGCGCTGTAGTGGCAGCTATTCTAGCGCAATTTTAAGATACTTTTCATGTTACAAGAGTTGTTTTCGCTTTTTATGTAACTTATGATGTTTCGTAAGTTGCCTGTTTAACAGAAAAAGTGAGGTACTCAGATGATATGGGATGCAATAGTAGTGGGCGGCAGCTTTGCCGGCCTGTCTGCTGCAATGCAATTAGCGCGCGGCCAGCGCCAGGTGCTGCTGATTGATGCCGGTGAACCGCGTAACCGTTTTGCGGCGCAGTCGCATGGCTTTTTTGCTGCCGATGGCGCTGAGCCCGGCGAGCTGCGCGGCCGGGCCTGGCAACAGCTTATGGCGTACCCTACGGTGCAATTCCGCCAAAGCCGGGTGAGCAGTGCGCAAAAGCAGGATGATGGTTGTTTTTCTGTCCGTGATGAAACTGCGCAGCACTATCAAAGCAAGGCATTGATCCTCGCCACCGGGCTGACCGATACCTTGCCGGATGTACCGGGTTTGGCGCCGCGCTGGGGCAAGTCGGTAATTCATTGCCCGTATTGTCACGGTTATGAATTTCGTCAACAGCCGATAGCGGTAATTGCCACCGGCGGGGCGTCAGCGCATCAGGCGGCGATTTTGCCGGACTGGGGCCCGGTAACCTATTTCAGCCAGGGAGTGTTTATGCCGGATGCGGAGCAACTGGCGCTGTTACAACGGCGCGGCGTAACACTGGAGCATAGCGCGGTAACGGCGGTGGAAGGTGACGGTTTTGATATCAGCCATATGCTGCTGGCAGATGGCCGGCGTGTGCCGGCAAAGGTGGTGTATGTGGCGCCGAAAACCGCCTTTGGCCACACCCTGGCGCAACAACTGGGTTGTGAGCTGGAACAGGGGCCGCTGGGCGCTTACATTAAAACCGATGCTATGCAGCACAGCTCGGTCGCCGGCTTATTCGCCGCCGGTGATATGGCCAGCGCTATGCATAACGGTATGCTGGCGGCAGCTGCCGGAGTTAAAGCCGGTGCGGCGGCGCATCGTTTTCTGATGTTGGGTTAAAAGTTACTTAAGCTGTATCTGTTGCACGGCGTTAGTGGCGTTTATAGTAATTGGCAGCCTGGGTACGTCGGCGGCAGACAATAAGGTTTTATGCCATACCCGTAAGCTGTAGTCGCCCGGTGGTACGTCGTTTAACACCGCCAGGCCGTCGCTGTTACTGCGGCTGTAGTAGGGCGTGTCCAGCACGACCACCCAGGCAATCATATGGTCGTGAATATTACAGCCCAGCGCTGCTACGCCGCTTTGCTCAAACACTACCGGCTCGGTTGGCGTGCCGACATACAGCTTAATTTCAAACTGCTTGATGGCAGAAAACGAATACACATGGTGGCGCACGGTATCTTCATTGGGGAAAGTTACTGCTGTACCGCGCGGAATAACCAACACTTCCGGCATAAAGGTGGTGTTGCGCTGAATAATATTAGCGGTGGCGGCAGGGGTTACAGCGGCTGAAGCCGCAGCAGACTCAAGAAACACCACCGCATCCGTTACCGGCTTACCACTGCTGTGCTGCAGCTGCACTTGTAACTGTGCCGCCGGTGTCAGCGGCGGCAGCAGAAAGCAAGCCGCTGTCAGCAGGGCCCGCAACAGCTTAAGGCTCAATGGCGATACCTGCCAGCGCGCTGCCATCGGCCAATATGCCCAGTTTGCTGGTTTTGCCACTGGCTAAATCTATCTGGTACAAAGTACTGGCTGGTTCTGTGGCGGTGCTCACGGCGATAAGTCCGATATTTTTCAGATCAGAAATATCAAAGGAGACCTGTTGCAGTGCTGCCAACCCCAGACTACCTACAGTAAACAGTTGCCCTGTATTGGGTGATACCGCCTGGCTGCTGCCCTCTAGGGTGCCTTGGGTCAGTAAATTGCCACTGGCTTTGTCGATGGCGTAGTTAGTGGTGAGTTTACTGTCCTGCTGATTGTAAGTGTAAGCCGCTGCCGCGATAGCCGGCGTTTTGCCATAGTGCGCATCGCTTTTGGCATACTGTAATGTCGGGTCGGTTGATGCCAGCGCACCTGTTACCGGATGCAGGCGTAAGTTCTGGCCTTTGTCATTAACAACGCGAATGCGATCGGCAGCCGGATTAAAGTCAAAGCCAAACTGGCCCGGTTGCAAGGTGCCGGCCGGTAAAGCTGTACCTACTGCTGTCAGCTCACCGCTGCCGGTATTAACACTGTACAACTGGCCTTTATCTGATAACGCGAACAACACACCATAGGCTACGCGGTAATCAATACCTTGCAGGGTTTCACCCTCAGCCAGCCCGGTAAGGGCTTTTTGCTCCAGTATTTTAGCCGGTGCTGACGGGTTTACTTTGATTAACTGGTTGACCTGATTAAGCAGCCACAGCACTTCGTTACCTTTCAGTTGTGGCATGCCGGCGGCACTGAGGCCGCTTGACAGTAAAGCGCTAACCGCCACCAGGGTAGTGCTGTAAGTGAGTTTATTGATGTTCATTATTGGCTTCCTTTATCTGCTTATAGCTGGCGGCAACCTTGTCAGGTTACTGCCAAAGGGGGTAACTGCACCTAACTTGGTTTACGTTATAACAGCTGTGCAAGTTCAGTAAATATAAATATTCGCTAACCGGCAGCAGCAGCTTATATGCAGCCTGGCCTACTTTATCTATGCCATATCGCCGCCTATGCTTATAAAGCTTATATAAAAAACAACAGGATGACGCAGTTATGTTAAGAAAGCTTAAGATAGGTAAGCGGCTGGCGGCAGTTTTTACGTTAATGGTGTCACTCAGCATTATAGTGGGCGGGGTGGCAATGTACCGTTTCTCTGAAACGGAAGCTAATTTGCACAATATCGCCGACCGCCGCCTGCCGGCTTCGTTGTTGGTGGGAGATATGAACCGTGAGTTTTTGCTGATGCGCTTGTACACACTTAATGTACTGTACGCTCATTCGGCCGCAGACCGGCAACAGGCGCAGGCGACATTACAAAGCGCTATGCGCAAATACAGCGAGGCGGAAGCCAGTGCGGCGGCCTTTCACAAAACAGCAGCCGGCAGCGCTGTGTTTAACCAGGCTGTGACGGCTAAACAGCAATATGACCAGTTGCACCGGCAGTTGCTGGCCTTAATGGAGCAGGGCCAGACAGAGCAGGCAGAGCAATTTCGCCATCAGGGCATCAATGAAGTAGCGCGCAAAGTAACCGAAGCACTGACGGCGGTAGCTACCTACCAGCAAACAACGGCACACCAGCAAGCTGAAAGTGCCAAGCACAGCATCGAACTTGCGACCAGCAATATGATTGCCATAGTGGTGCTGGCAGTAGTGCTTGCGGTTGCACTGGGCTTGATGTTAAGCCGCAGTTTAGTGCGGCCAATGTCGGCGGCGGTAGTAATCAGCCAGAGAATTGCCGCGGGGGAGCTTAACCAAAGCTTTGCAGATGATGAGCCGGACGAAGCCGGTGAAATGATCCGCGCCATGGCGCAAATGCAGCAACAATTGCGCAAGACCGTACATGAAATTAATCACTCGTCATCGCAACTGGCGGCCACCTCTGAAGAGCTGAGCGCGGTAACTGAGCAATCCAGCCGTACTTTACATCAACAAAGTGAAGAGCTGGAGCAGGGCGCGACAGCGGTTACCGAGCTAACCACAGCCATAGAAGAAGTGGCGCGCAGTGCGGCGTCTACATCGCGTGATTCCGAAATAGCCAATGATAAAGCACGGCAGGGACAAGAGCGGGTCAACGACACTATCCATACCATTCAGGCGCTGGATGGCGAGCTGCAATCCTCGCGCCAGGGCATTGAAAAGCTTGCCGACAGGGTGAAAGATATCGGCTCTGTACTGGATGTTATCCGCGCCATTGCCGAGCAAACTAATTTGCTGGCGTTAAATGCTGCAATAGAAGCTGCACGGGCAGGCGACAGTGGCCGTGGCTTTGCGGTAGTGGCAGATGAAGTGCGCGCTTTGGCCCACCGGACGCAGGAGTCGACCAAAGAAATTGAGCGCATGATGCATGCCGTTCAGGCTGAAACCCATAACACGGTAGAGAGTATGAGCAGCTGCAGCGGTAAAGCAACTGAAACCCTGCAGATTGCGCAGCAGGCCGGCGAGGCACTGCAGTTGATTGCCGAGGCGATTAGCCAAATCAGTGATCAAAATCTGACCATTGCCAGTGCAGCAGAGCAACAGGCCACGGTGGCGCGCGAAGTAGACCGCAACCTGGTGAATATTCGCGATCTATCGGTGCAGACGTCAGCCGGCGCCAACGAAACCCAGGCATCCAGCGCCGAGTTGGCGCGTTTGGCGCAAAGCCTGAGCGAATTAATCAACCATTTTCGCGTGTAAAGCGGCGTGCTGCTACGGCAGCAATTAGCTTAAACCGCAGCCGGCGCCGGCCGGTTGCGGTTGTTTTACGTCAGGTGCGGTTACCTGTTCTCCAGCCGGTTATAGTCCAGCCAACCGCTGTCTATCGGGTGTTGGCGCATAAACTGCTGGTTAAGCTGATCGCTAAAAGCCCAGAAGTCGGCGGCAGTGCGCCTGACGCCAAAATCATCCAGCAGTGTTTTGTAATCCTGTTCACTGCTGATTTGCTCCGCCTGCGCCACCAGCTTGGCTAAATCGGCTTCTTTAACCCGCCAGAACGCATTGGGGTAACTGCCCAGCAGGCCGTACACTAAGGTCATATTATCCTGCGCCGGGTTGCGGTTGTGTTGTTCGGCAAACAGGCTGTTGACGTTGTAATGCGCACTGTTGCGAACCAGGGTAAACAGCTCTGGCGTGGCACCACTTTGCGGTTCGAGCATTATCATGGTTAATTCCGGCAGAATGGCTGCGCCGTGACCGCTGATTTTACCCAGCTGTGCCAGCAAGGCTTTGCTGTTGGCGGCCAACTTGCTGTTACTCAGTTGATAACGCTGCGGTTGTACGTCAGCCAGATGCTGTTGTAATAACTGATACAACTCTGCTTTAGGATTGCCGGTGCTGTAACTGATACCGCTGGGCTGATGGAAGGGATTAATATCACCTTCGATAAATTTAGTCAGCTCGGGGCCGGATTTTTGATACCAGGCATTAAATTCATGCCGGCGTGTATCCGGTGGTAACAAGGCCAGAAAGTTAGACTCGCCCTCCATGCGTAAAAAGTCCATATACAGCCGTGTCATTAACTGATGGCCATAATTACCGTATACGTCAAAACCGGCTACCAATAAGTAGTGAATACGTTCCAGCAGGGCGTAATCTATCACCCAGGCAGTTTTCGGTGCCTGGCCTTGCAGGCCTTTAACTACGGTAGCGTTATCAAAGTGGCGAAATACCGTCAGGCTGGCGTTGGGGTTGCTGCCATCTCCCCGCCAGATACTGTCTAATGTCAGGTGGCGGCCATCTTGTAATGCCGTATTAAGAAAGTCGTTGCGGGCGCGTAAATACTTGCCCTGGCGTTTGGCAAAAGCCACCCAGCCCAATGCCCCGGCAGTACTTTCTTTTTCCGCCGGCAAGCGCAAATTATCCTGTTGCGACAAATAAAACGCTTCAACTTCAGCTGCGCCGGCCATCTCCGGTTCGACAAAATACACCCAAAAATGATCGTTAATAACGTTTAGTGCCACCTGGCCGCGACATACCGGGCCTTTGATATAACCCATAATAGTGTTTTCGGCGCGCTCCAGCATAAAGCGGTAGCGCGCTGTGACCGGCAGTTGCACAAAGGCGGTAAGCGGGTTGGCGGCGACCTCCGGTTGATAGCCCGGCAAGGTGCTGACCTGATAATCCGCTTCAACAAACCATTGCTGCCATTTGGCCAGCAGATCAGCGTTAATGTCATAAGGTTGATGAGTTTTGTTTACGATGCTGGCTTGCACCGGTTGCAACCGGTAATACACCCGGCTTACGCCCGGGTCATCAAACGGCCGGCGGCTGGCGATAACCTCAAGCGGTGTGCCGGGCGGGGTTGTTGAGCGTACCAGATTATAAAACTGCGGGGTTTGTTGTTTTGCATGCAAGGCGCTGAAGTACAGATGAGAAGTAAACAAATGCTCATAAATATAGCGGGCACTGAGCTGCATCTTCAGGTTACCGGCATTCAGCCATTGCTCCAGTTTGGCTACTTCGGCCTGTTCGTTGCCCGGTAACGCCGGAGTATCCGGCATTGCCGCGCCTTGCTTTAACCAATCCAGTAATAAATTATGCTCTGCGCTACTTAAACCCGGCAGGCCGTAAGGCATGCCGGCATACGGCTGGCTTTGGGCGTAGTGGTCAAATTCTTCAATAGTCGGGCAGCTTTGGCTGCGATCGAGGCTGAAATCAAACGGCTTGGGCAGAATATCGCCCTGAGGCAGCGGATATTGCTGCTTTTGCAGCAAGGAGCGCGCCAGTACTGAGGCTTGAGTATTGGCTTGCGGGCTTTGTCGGCGCTCATTTAATACCGGAAAAAAGCCGCGCTCACGCCAGGCTGCGGTGCCAAAGGCGTCGGTAAACAGGCGGTTGGGAGTAGCGGCCAGCAGCCTTGCTCCATCGTAGACTTTTTCTTTGTGTGCGCCACGTTCAATGCCATCGGCGGAGGCCATATTCAGCTGGCAGGGCGAATCATAACAGGCGTGGCAGACCACGCAACGGGCGTCGATAACCGGTTTAATATGCTGGTTGTAATGATCGCTTAGCAGGTCGTCGCCGGCAGGTACTGCGCGGTTGCTTGCTGCGGCCTTGCCGTATTGTTTGTCTAAATCCAGGCTGGCCAGGGCGGCGCAACCGGCACAAACCAATATTAAAATAAATATCAGTGTTTTGCGTGGCTTGGCTGTTAAATCCATGTTTTCTCCGCAGTAGCTGTGCTGTCTTGCCAGCCTGATTGGCCAATACTAGTGCTATCTGGTACCGGATGCAAAATGGCTGTGCCACACCGGCCGGCTGCGCATTCTCAAACCCGGGCCGCTGTGCTAACCTGCCGGCATAGTATTTTGCCTGAGAAAGTCGATGCCAGAGCCCGGTTTTGTTGTGATCCACGCCAATCAGCTGGAAACGCTGCGCGAGCTGTTAGTACAGTGGCTTAGCAAACAGCCTGTGCCGGTGTTGGGCACAGAGCAAATTCTGGTGCAAAGTAACGGTATAGCGCAGTGGCTGAAGATGGCGCTGGCTGAAACCGCCAACGGCCACCCTGGTATTGCCGCCGGTTTAAAAGTCGAGTTGCCAAACCAGTTTGTCTGGCAACTGTACCGCGCTGTGCTGGGCGACAGCATTCCGACCAGCCTGCCGTACGACAAAATCAATTTAAGCTGGCGTCTGCTGGGCCTGCTGCCGCAGTTAACTGGGGCGGTGTATCAGCCGTTACAACGCTATTTACAAGACGACAGCGACGGCCGTAAAAGCTATCAGCTGGCGCTGCGGCTGGCCGATTTATTTGACCAGTATCAGGTGTACCGCGCCGACTGGCTGCAAAGCTGGCGCAGTGGCACAAACATGTTACCCAACAGCAAAAAACAGCAGGTGCCGGACGACCAATTGTGGCAACCGGCGCTGTGGCGTTTACTGCAAAGCCAGTTAGCCAGCGTGGTGGGTGAGCTGGCGTTTTCCAGCCGTGCCGATGTGCATACCATGGCGTTAACCGCGCTGCAGCAGGGTAAGCTGCAACGGCCTGATCTGCTGCCCGATCGCATAGTAGTATTTGGCGTGTCGTCACTGCCGCAGCAAACGGTAGAGCTGTTGGCGGCGCTCGGCGCGCAGCGCCAGGTGCTGCTAACCGTGCTTAACCCGTGCCGGCATTTCTGGGGCGATATTACCCACGCTAAAGATGAGATCCGCGCCGCACAACGGCGCCATGGCCGCAAACCGGGCTTACCGCCGGTGCTGGATACCGATGCATTGTATTTGCATGCGCCGGTGCTGCTGGCCAGTTTGGCTAAGCAGGGCCGTGATTATATCAGCCTGCTGGATGGCTTTGATCAAAGCGAACGTTATCAGCACTGGTTTAACGGCCGTATCGATTTATTCTCCGACCCGGTGAGCGATATCAGCCAACTACCATTACTGGCACAGCTGCAGCAGGATATTCTCGAGCTAAACCCGACGCCGCAGCCGGCGCGGCAATTAGTCGATGGCGACAGCAGCATCAGCTTTCATATCGCCCACAGCCGCCAGCGCGAGGTGGAGATTCTGCAGGACAACCTGATCGCCGCCTTTGCTGCCGACCCGGCGCTAAAACCGCGCGATGTGATTATTATGACGCCGGATATCAGCCTGTATCAAAGCCATGTGCATGCGGTGTTTGGCCGCCTGGCGCAGGACGATGTGCGTTTTTTGCCTTACACCTTGGCCGATCAGAGCCTGCGCGGCAGCCAGCCACTGATGCTGGCACTGGAATACCTGTTGGACTTACCCGGCCAGCGCTTTAGCTTAAGTGAAGTGTGCGATTTACTCGATGTACCGGCAATACAGCGCCGCTTTGGCATTAACAGCGAAGCACTGCCGCAGCTACGGCTGTGGCTGACCGAAGCCGGGGTGCGTTGGGGGCTGGATGCACAGCAGCGCGCCAGCCTGGAGTTGGCCGCGCCCGGTAACAGTTATAGCTGGATGTTTGCCATTGAGCGTATGCTGCTCGGTTTTGCCATTGGTGATGTGTCGCTATGGCAGGGCTGCGCGCCCTATGCCGAAGTGGCCGGACTGGCCGCTGCCGAACTTGGCCCGCTGCTGCAGTTTGTGCAGCAATTAAAACGCTGGCATCTGCTGCTGGCTGAGCACAGCGCGCGTGAGCTGGCAAACTGGCAGCAGTTACTGCTTAGCGATAACGGCCTGCTGCACAGCCTGTTTGATTTTAGCGACGAGCAAGACCAACTGATATACGCCCGCTTAAGCCAGGGCCTGGCGCAGCTAGTCAGCGCGGCGCACAGCGGCGACTTTAACGGCGAAGTGCAATTGGCGGTGCTGCGTGATGCCTGGCTGGAGCAAGCCGGCGCCAGTGGTTTAAGCCAGCGCTTTCTGGCCGGCAGCTTAACCTTTTCTACCTTAATGCCGATGCGGGCTATTCCGTTTAAACGCATTTATTTGCTCGGCCTGAACGACGGTGACTACCCGCGCTCACGCATGCGCGATGACTTTGACTTAATGGCCGGCGACTACCGCCCGGGCGATCGTTCGCGCCGTGACGATGACCGCTACCTGTTTTTAGAAGCGCTGCTAAGCGCGCGCGAGGCCTTGTATTTAAGCTGGGTTGGCCGCGATATCCGCAATAACAGCGAGCTTCCACCCAGCGTACTGTTAAACCAGCTACTGGATCTGCTCGATAGTGGCTGGCAGCATGCTGAGGGCAAAAAGCCTTCAAAGGCTTTGTGTCACAGCTACCCGTTGCAGCCTTTCTCGCGGCTGTATTTTAACGGCGATTATGCTACTTATGCCCATGAATGGCAGGCTGCACATGAGGCCATGCCGGCAATAGTTGCCAACAGCAGCGTGCAGCCGGAGCTGCCATTACTGACCTTACGCCTGCTGGATGATTTTCTCGCTAACCCGTGCCGGCACTATTTACAGCAGCGTTTTAAAACCCGGTTTTACCAAAGCGAACCGGCCAGCGAGGATGCCGAACCCTTTGTGTTAAATGCGCTGGAGCTGTATCAGTTAAAACAGCAGTTGCTTGAGCAGCTGCTGGCTGAACCGCAGCTGGATGTTGATGCTGCTATGGCGCAGTTGGCGCGTGAAGCCAAACTGCCACTGGCATTGTTTGGCAGCTTAACCGGCGCGCAGATTGGCCGCGAAGCCAACGTAGTGTTTGCCCGTTACCGCGCCACCGGTATCGACTGGCAGCGCCGCGCTACGCCGCTGCTGCTTGAGCTGAACCCGGCCGGTATAGTGCTGCGTGACAGCCTGACAAATGTCTACCAAAGCCCGGCCGGCCAACTGGCACTGCTGCAGCTTAGGCCCACTGCCATTCGCAATAAAGGTGAGCTGCGCTGGCATACACTGCGCAGTGCCTGGCTGCAGCAACTGGCCGCCAATGCCGGTGGCGAAGTGCTGAGCACTTATCAATACGGCCTGGATGATGCGGTGCAGTTATTGCCGCAGCAGCAAAGCATTGCCGCTGCGCAGTTAGACGCCTTAGTACAGTATTGGCAGCAGGGCCTTACGCAGCCGCTGCCGCTGCTGCCGAAAACGGCACTGTGCTTTGTGCAGACGCAGGATGAAGCCAAATGCCGCGAGTTGTTTGAAGGCGGCTATAACTTTGCCGGCGAGGTAGAAAGCGCGCCGGAGCTGCAGCGTTATTACCCCGATTTTGCCAGTTTACTGCAGGCCGGTTTTGCCGATTGGGCGCAAAAGTTGTATGGCCCGCTGCTGCAAACACCGTTGGCAGAAAGTAGCAGCAAGGAGGCTGACGCATGAGCGATGTACAAGCCTTAGACGCGCTAAGCTTCCCGCTGCATGGCAGCCGGTTAATTGAAGCCAGCGCCGGTACCGGTAAAACCTATACGTTGGCGGCGCTGTATTTACGTTTGGTGTTGGGCCATGGTGCTGCGCCAGCCGGCGAGAGTGCTGATTCAGGCGCAGGCTTTAGCCGGCCGTTATTACCACCGGAAATCTTAGTGGTAACCTTTACCCGCGCTGCCACCGCCGAGCTTAGAGATCGTATCCGTGCCCGGCTGGTTGAAGCGGCAACGGCGTTTCGTTTGGGTAGCACAGAGGATGAATTTTTACGCCGCTTACTGGCTGATACGCCATCAGAGCAATTTGCTGCTTGCGCTGCCCGGTTAAGCAGCGCAGCCGAATGGATGGACGAAGCGGCAATTTTTACCATTCATGGCTGGTGTCAGCGTATGTTGGCCGAGCACGCCTTTGACTCCGGCATGCGCTTTGGTGAAGCGCTGAGCGATGATAATCAGCAGCTGTTGCATATGCTGGCCTGTGATTACTGGCGCCGCTTTTTATATCCGCTGGCTGATGCTAACGTGCTACAAGCGCTGGGTGCTATTGCCAAAACACCGGAAACCCTGCTTAGCGAAGTGCGGCCCTGGCTGCAGGCCGATGCAGTAAACCTGCGCTTTAATGCCGCCGGTGCGCCCTTGCCACAACCGTTAAGCCCGGCAGCAGCGGCTGCGCCCTTGCTGCAATGGCAAACTGAGCTCGATAGCCACTGCCGGCAGCTGCAGCAGGCGTTGACGGCCGATGCCTTGACGTTGCTGGACGATGCCTACGCCAACGGCTGGTTAAACGGCACTAAATACCGTGCCGCCAGCTGGAGCGCCGAACGGCAATGGTGGCAAAGCATCCTGGCACAGCCGCAGCTGCTGGATAGCCGCGAGGCCGATTTTGCTGCTATGGTGCAAAAATTCAGCGGCGAAAAACTGGCAGCGGCACAAAAGAAAGGCCAGCCGCTGGTCAGCCATGCGTTATTTGAGTTATTTAACCAAAGCGCGGCGCTTCTGGCGGCCAAGCCGGAGCTGGCTCTGGCGGTGCGCCACCATGCGGCGCTGTGGTTAGCCGATGAGTTTGCCAAACAGAAACGCCAACGCGCAGAGCTGGATTTCAACGATTTATTGTTGCAGCTGCATCAGGCGCTGCAGGGCGACGGTGGTGCGGTATTGGCTGAGCGCATTCGTGCCCAGTATCCACTGGCGATGGTCGATGAATTTCAGGATACCGATCCGCTGCAGTTTGCTATTTTCCGCGCCATTTACCCCGATGTGCAAAGCCGCGATACCGGCCTGATCATGGTCGGCGATCCCAAACAAGCAATTTACAGCTTTCGCGGCGCCGACTTACACACTTACCTGAGCGCCCGCAGTTTAACCGTGGGCCGCCATTACAGCCTGGGCACTAACTTCCGTTCTACCTCGGCGTTGGTTGACGGCGTAAACCAGCTATTTGCCCGGGCGGAGCAACAACAGGGCGCCTTTGGTTTTGGCAACAGCGAGACTACGCCGCTGCCGTTTTTGCCGGTTAAGGCTAAGGGTAAAGCGCAGCAGTTAGTGCTGGCCGACACTGTGCTGCCTGCAGTGAATTACTATTTACCGGACACCGATGCCGCACAGCTGAAAAAAGGCGCTTATCAGGCACTGATGGCACAGGCCTGTGCTGATGAAATTGCCAATTTACTGCAGCAAGCCAAAGCCGGTAAGGCAGGTTTTAGCAGCGCCGATAGCTTTGGCAGTGATCAGAGCTTTAGCGCGTTGCAGCCGGCTGATATAGCCATTTTAGTGCGTGATAAAAATGAAGCGGCGCTGGTAAGGCGCGAGTTGGCTGCGCGCAATGTGCGCTCGGTGTATTTATCCGACAACGAATCGATTTTTCAAACTGTCGAGGCCAGCGCCGTATTGTGCTGGCTGCGGGCCTGCCAGCAGCCGGAAGATGAAAACCTGCTGCGCATGGCGCTGGCACTGCCGTTATCCGGCAACAGCGATGCGCAGTTACAGCTGTGGCTGAATGATGAACAGGCCTGGGAGCAACTGACCGAACAAGTACGCGGGTTTCGCCAGATCTGGCGCGTTAAAGGCGTATTGGCGATGCTAAGCAGCTGGCTGCATTACTTTGCCCTGCCGGCGAAATGGCTGGCGCAACCCCACGGCGAGCGGCGCTTAACCAATGTGCTGCATTTAGCGGAGCTGCTGCAAAGCGAAAGCCAGCAACGCGACGGCGAAAGCGGCTTGGTACGCTGGCTGGCCGAACAGCTGGAGAGCCCGACCAGCAGCGATGAGCAGCAACTGCGGCTGGAGAGTGATCAACAGCTGGTGCAGGTGGTGACTATTCATAAAAGTAAGGGCCTGCAATATAACCTGGTGTTTTTGCCCTTTATCTGTGGCTTTAAAAATGTCAAAAAAGGCCAGCCGCAGCGCTATTTTAACGGCACACAAATGGTACTGGATCTAACCCCGGATGACGCGGCATTGCAGCAGGCCGAACGTGAACGGCTGTTGGAAGATATCCGCTTATTGTATGTGGCGCTAACGCGGCCGGTATATGCCTGCTGGTTGGGGCTTGCGCTGTTTAGCGAAGGTGCGGCGAAAAAGAGTAAGCTGTCGCAAAGTGCTGTCGGTTATCTGCTTGGCGTGGCCGACGAGCCGACGCTGGCAGACTTACAGCAGACGCTGGCAGCATTGCCGTGGCAGCGTCAACCCTTGTCGGTTTTCTCGGCATTTACGCCGGCAGCGCAGCTCACGCAGTTAACGGCGGCCCTTACGCTTAACGCGCCGTTAAAGCGTGAGCATTGGTGGATAGCCAGCTATTCGGCACTGCGCAGCGGTAATAAGCCGGCAGCTGAGACGACAGCAGTATTGGCTGCTGATACCGCGCTGGATGCCTTGTTGCAGGAAGAAGCCGTCGAGCTGGCCGCCTACAGCGAGCAGCAGCTATCAATACACGATTTTCCGCGCGGTGCTGTGCCCGGCACCTTTTTACACCAATTACTGGAAGATGCGCAGCAACAGGGCTTTGCCCATTGTGATGATGCCTTTATTGCTGAGTTGCTGCAGCGCAGCTTAAGCCAGCATAACTGGTTAAGTTGGAAACCGGTGCTGCATAGCTGGCTGACACAGATGCTGCAGACGCCGTTGTCCGGCGTGCAACTGGCGTTGAGGCAATTAACCCGGGTAAAAGCCGAGCTGGAGTTCTGGCTAGAAAGCTGTGCCGTCAACGTACTGCAGCTTGATGCGTTGATAACCGGCGCCATACTGCCCGGCTTGCCACGGCCGGCATTGCTGCCCGATACGCTAAACGGCATGTTAAAAGGCTTTATCGACTTAACGCTGCAAGGGAGTGATGGCCGCTATTGGGTGCTGGATTATAAGTCGAACTGGCTGGGCGAGCAGAGCAGCAGCTATAACGAGGACAGCATGCAACAGGTGCTGTTGGACAAGCGCTACGATGTGCAGGCGGCGCTGTATATGTTGGCGCTGCACCGGTTGTTAAAACTGCGCCAACCCGGCTATCTGCAGGCGCCGCAAAAGTTTATTGGTGGCGCACTGTACTGGTTTATCCGCGCGCCAGAGCAGGGCCAGTTTACGCTGAATGCGGATCTGACATTACTGACTGAACTGGACGCCTTATTTGCCGGCGAGCCGGTAGCGCCGGAGACTGATTATGCAGTTTGATTTATTTGCTCAGCAAAACAGCGGGCAACAGCCGACGACATCCAACAGCGCCCTGACAGATTTAGGCCAGATGCAGGCGCTGCTGCAGCGCTGGACTGAGCGGCGCTGGCTGCGGGCCTTAGATGCGCAGTTACCGCAAACCCTGCATCAGCTTGCCGCCGAGCCTAATCCTTTGGTTTGGCTGCTTACGGCTTTATTGTGTCATCAGTATGGCCGTGGCCACAGTTGTATTTTATTGCAGGATTTACTTAACGACCCGGACGGCCTGCTGAGTTTGCCGCCGCAAAACCAGTTTTTACAACGCTTTAGTGACCGGCCCTCCGCCATGTTGCAGAGCTTAACGCTGCAGGATTATCGCGCTGCACTGGCGCAAAGCGCCTGGCTGCAAGGGGAAGCCGGCGCGCCGCTGGTATTGGCCGACGAGCGCTTGTATTTAAACCGGCTGTATCAGGCCGAGCAACAGGTAAAGCAGCAGATAAACCAGCGGGTTGGCACGGTGCTGCCGTTGGCGGCGGATGTTAACACGCAGTTGGATGAGTTATTCCCGCCAACCTCACCAACAGCGCCAACTGAGCCGGACTGGCAAAAACTGGCCTGCGCTATGGCGCTGCAGCGGCGCTTTGCCATTATTACCGGCGGCCCGGGCACTGGCAAAACTACCACAGTAGTAAAACTGCTGGCGCTGTTGCAACAGGGGGCGGCGCTTAATCAACAGCGTGAGCTGAATATTAAACTGGCTGCGCCAACCGGTAAGGCGGCGGTGCGGCTAACTGAATCGATTAGCGGCGCGTTAAGCAGATTACCGGCAGAGCTGACAGTGGCAATACCTACTGAAGTTACCACCTTGCACCGTTTGCTCGGCGCGCTGCCAAACCGGCGCAGCTTTAAGCATAACCAGCAAAACCAACTGCAACTGGATGTGCTGGTGGTCGATGAAGCCTCGATGGTCGATTTGGAAATGATGGCGGCGTTGTTAGCCGCGCTGCCGCAGCACGCGCAACTGGTGCTGCTGGGCGATAAAGACCAATTATCCTCAGTAGAAGCCGGCTCGGTACTGGGCGATTTATGCCGTGGTGCGGATGTTGGCGGCTATAGCAGCGATACCCTGGCGCTGCTTACGCCCTTTACAGAAGTGCCATTGGCTGATTGGCAAGGTGAAGGCACCGTGTTAAATCAGGCCACCGTCATGCTGCGCCGCAGCCATCGTTTTGACAGCAAATCCGGCATTGGCCAGCTGGCTGCCGCAGTCAATCGCGGTGATATTCAGGCCCCTGCGCTATTTACACAGTTTGACGATATCAGGCTATTAGCCGGTAATACGCCTGAGGCATTAAAAGCCACCGTAGTGGCCGGCTACCGCCAATATTTGCAGTTGATGCAACAAAGTGCAGACAATTCACAGAGCGGGCGCGAACAATGGGCCGGCGCTGTGCTGGGCTGCTACAGCCGCTTTCAGCTGTTATGCGCGCTGCGTAGCGGTGATTGGGGTGTGGAAGGGCTAAACCAGCAGATCGCTGCCTGGCTCAGTAGTGCCGGCTTAATTGACGCGCGCCAGCACTGGTACGCCGGCCGGCCGGTAATGATGCAGCGCAATAACTACAGCTTAGGTTTAATGAACGGTGATATCGGCATTACGCTGCAAGACCCGCAGAGCGGCCAGTTACGGGTAGTGTTTCAACTCTCTGATGGCAGCTTAAAGTGGGTATTGCCGAGTCGTTTAAGCGAAGTAGAAACCGCCTTTGCCATCACGGTGCATAAGTCGCAGGGCTCGGAGTTTAATCACTGCTGTTTAGTGCTGCCTGCGGATAACAGCCCGTTGCTTAGCCGCGAGCTGCTGTACACCGGCATTACCCGTGCTAAACAGCAATTTACCCTGCTTTGCGCCAACCCGGCGTTATTACAGCAAGCCATAGCAAAGCGCGTAGCACGCAGCAGTGGGCTTTAATCTTTAGCGGTTTGTAACTGCAATAACGCTGCTGTAAGTTCAGCGCTATTGGGTGGGTTACAGCCCTGGCGGGCGATATTTAAACTGGCGGCTAACATGGCTTGCTGCAGACACTGCGTTAGTTGTGCGGCGCTTATTTGTGCTGCGGTCGGCAAGCCCAGCTGTAACAAAGCAGCCAGTAAATTGGCCCAGAAGGTGTCGCCGGCGCCCACGGTATCGACAAAGGGTGTGGCCGGAATTACTGCCAGACTGATTTGGTGCTGCTGCCAGTGCAGGGTTGCGCCTTTATCGCCTTCAGTCAGCGCTACTAAGGCCGTGGGCGCAGTGGCCCGCAGGGCGGCAAGGGCATCGGTGGTGCTAAGCTGCGGATATAACAACTGTAAGTCTTCATCACTGGCTTTAATAAACTGGCTTAGCGCGGTAACTTCAGGCAAAAAGGCGCGGTAGGCTGTAACGTCTGATACAGCATTTAGCCGCACATTAATATCAACACTGATGAAAATCTGCCTGGCCGCAGCTGCCTGCAATACTGCGCGGATACGCGGCGCGTCTTGTGGCTCCAGCGCCAGCGAACCCAGGTGCAACAGTTTGCAGTTGCCGGGTAAGGCGGCAATTTGCTGCTCTGCGCTGACAGCGCGGTCGGCAATGCCGCTGCGGTATAAGCTGTACTGTGGTTGCTGCTGTGCATCCACACTGACCATGGCCAGCGATGATGGCGCCGGGCTGAAAAATGGCAAGCCATAGCAGGCGCCGTTGTCGGCCAGATAGCGGGCAAACTGTTGGCCAAAATGGTCTTGTGATAGTGGCGACAAATAGCTCACGGCTATATGTTGTCGCGCCGCACCAATAGCAACATTAAACGGCGAGCCACCCAGGCAGGGGCGATACAGACCATCCGTGCCGGGTAGCATATCAACCACATTCTCTCCAATAACTGCAAGCATGCTGGCTTCCTTTAATGTTACATTGTTAAATAAGGCAAAAAACGCTCGCCGACAATGGCAAAAGCATATAACTTAATTGATTAAGAAGATAGTGAAAAAGCACTGGCATGATGAGTAAATCAACCCTTAAAAGCGTGGCTAAAACCCTGGGTGTTTCCACTGCAACCATTTCCAATGCCTTTAACCGGCCGGATCAGCTGTCGGTAGCGTTGCGGGAGAAAATTCTGGCTGCCTGCCATGAGCTGGGCTATTTAGGCCCGAATAAGGCCGCGCAGTCGTTACGTACCGGCAGCTCGGGCATAGTGGCGGTGATCTTGTCTGATTCGCTGGAATATATGGTTAGCGATCCGGTGGCCAGCCAGTTTTTGCAGGGCGTTAGCCGCGAGCTGGAACGCCATCATTTGCACTTACTGTTGTTCTCCGGCCAGGCCACTAATCTGGATGCGATCAGCGATTTTGTCGACGGCTTTATTTGCTATGGAGCTCCGCGTAATACCGGTTTAATTGAGCAGCTGCGTTTGTCAAAAAAACGCGTGTTAACGGTCGATTTTGACCTGCCCGGCCGCCCTTCGGTGAATATTGATAACGAGCAGGCCGCTTTTGACAGCGCCATAGCCGTGCTGCAGCAACACGATACCGTGGCTGTGTTGGGCTTACGTTTAATTGATGCCGCCAGCAGTCAGCCGGTAGGCGATAAACCGATGTGGGACAATCAAAGTTCTATAGCGCACCGCCGCCTGGACGGTTACCAAAGGGCGATGCAGCAACGCGGTTTAACCCTGGCCGCCGATTATTTATGGCATATCCCCGAGAGCAACCAAAACTATGCCCGTGAGGCAGCCAAAGCGGTGCTGGCAATGAGCCCAAGGCCCACAGTATTGCTGTGTATGAGCGACCTTATCGGTTTAAGTGCGATGCGCGAAGCCTTGCAATTGGGGCTGAGCATTCCGCAGGATATCCGCGTTGTCGGTTTTGATGGTATTGAAGAAACGCTGCGCTACCACCCGACGCTAACGTCGGTGTGGCAATTCAGTGATGCCAAAGGTGAAGCGGCCGTTAGGGCGTTTTTAAGCGCGGACGACAGCTCACAGTTATTACCTTACCAGCTGCGCTTGGGCGAAAGCAGCTAATCAACGACGAAAGCCGTTACAGCACACTCTGGTACAAGGCGTTCAGGCTCAGGCTTTGCGCCGCTTCACCGGCCGCCTGCCAGTGCATAGTGGCTTCTAAGCTGGCCAGCTGAATATGCAAACCGGCGCTGTGGCCCTGATAGTGCCACTGCAGCTGGTAAGCCTGCTCTGTCAGCCGTTGGCTGAATTCGCCGTTAAATGCCCGCATGCTGCGGCGCAGTTTAATCAGCTGACACAGTGCCTGCACCACCGGTTTTTGCAGCGCTTGCTCTACTTTGGCGGCAGTTAAATAGGGCCGGCCAATATCACGGCCTACGCGGCTTTGTTGCAACAATTCAACATCGTTTGGCATGGCCAGTAAACCGGCGTAATAAATTTGGCTGATGCCAGGGCAAAACAGCTGCATGGCGCGGGCCAGCAGATACTGCTGGTCGTTTTGGCCCAGCGCATCATAAAAGCTGCAATTCACCTGATACAAATCCACGTTGTTAGCGGCATTGCCGGTGGCCAGCTTTGAGCTGCCGTTGCTGTTGGCATGAATGGTTTCTACCAGGCTGTCCAGTTGCGGATCCGTCAGTAAGCCGGGTTGGCCCTGATAATCGGCGGCATCGACAATACCAATGCCATCGTGAGTATCCAGCACCGTGATGCAGTTGCGCGGTGCTATATCCAGCCAGTGTTTCAGTGCCTTGGCATTGCGGCTGAACAAGGTGTGCAGCACCAGTGGCGGCAGAGCGAAGTCGTACACCAGATCGCAGCGCCGGGCTATCTCAATCTGGGTTTGGTGGTAGCCGTGTATTTCTACCAGGCATACCATGCCGCGCGCTTTGGCTTGTTCAGATAAGGCGGCAATAAATTCAAAGGTTTCCGGCAGCATAAAGCAGCGGGTGCCGGCCTTTTTAATGGCATAGCCGGCGGCATCGAGGCGGATATACTTCACGCCGTTTTCGGTAAAGCGCTGTAAAATGGCCTGTAAGTAAGCTTTGCCGGCAGTTGAGTTAACATCAATATCAATTTGATTGGCGGTAAAGGTGGTCCAAAACGGAATTTTGCGGCCATCTTTTAGCGCGATATCGGTAAAAAACGGTGTCGGTCTTGGCCGGTATACGGCAGCTAACTGCTCTGGCGTGGCATCTTTGGCGAAGACTTTATCGCGGGTTAAGAACAGCGGCCAGTAGGGTGAGGCTTCGCCTTGTTCCAGTACATCGACAAACTGCGGTGACTGCGCCGACATATGGTTAACAATCATATCGGCCATCAGCGGATAATCTGCAGCCAGGGCGCGGATATCGCTCCAATCGCCCAGCCTGCTGTCTACGGCAGTGTGGTCGGTTGGGTCAAAGCCGGCATCTTCGCCGTCTATCGGCGGGTAAAATGGTAGCAAATGCACGCCATCAAACAAGCCGGCCAGCGGGCCTTGCAGCATAGTATGTAAGTCTTTGATAGTACCGCCGCTAAGCCGGTCAATATAAGTGATCAGTTGGATCTGGTTGGCGTGTTGTTGACGGTTCATAAAAATAATCCTGAAAAAAATTTGCTTCTTAAACGATTAAGATATAGCTTTAAGCCAACGGACTCCTTTGTCAACCCCCGGCGCATAATAAACCCAAGCCGGCCTGAGAAAGCGGCCCGTACAGCTAAGCCTTTCAGAGCGGTGCGCTTACACCCACTGTTAAAGGCAATATAAACGGGGAACACTATGCTTACTACTGATGCGAAGCGTCAGGCTGTCGGGGCAGCCGAAACGTTAGATCGCGCTCAGGGCTTGCAGCGACAAGTGCGCTGGATGACCTACCTGATGTTTTTTGTCTTTGCCATGACCACCGATGCGGTGGGCGTGATCATTCCCGAAGCCATGGCGGAATATCAGCTTACGATGTTTCAGGCCAGTGCCTTTCACTATGTACCCATGCTGGCGATTGGTTTGGCCGGGTTATTCCTTGGCCGGCTGGCAGATAAACTTGGCCGTAAAAAGCTGATTATCGTTGGTTTAAGCCTGTACGCTGTATCCTGCTATGCCTTTATGGCCGGCAACAGTGCGCTGTTTTTTATCTTATTAATGGGCCTGTGCGGCCTGGCAATTGGTATTTTTAAAACCGCCGCGCTGGCGTTAATCGGCGATATCAGCCCCGACAGCCAAAGCCACACCCGTACCATGAACACGGTAGAGGGCTTCTTTGCTATCGGCGCTATAGTCGGCCCGGCACTGGTAGGCCTGATGATCGCCGCTTCTATCCACTGGACCTCGTTGTATTTGCTGGCCGGCTTGCTGTGCACCTTGTTAGTGGTGATGTCGGCACGGCTGCCTTACCCGCCGTATCAGGCATCTGCAGAGCAAGTGTCGCTGCGCCGTTCCATGCTGCTGTTAAAAGATCGCTACGCGCTGGGGTTTTCACTGGCGATAGCGCTGTATGTCAGCTGTGAAGTGGCGATTTTTGTCTGGTTGCCCACCTTGCTGGCTGATTACGACGGCCGCTGGAGCTTACTGGCAGCCCAGGCGATTACGGTATTTTTTATTCTGCGTGCGCTGGGGCGCTTTTTGGCAACGGCCATTTTAAACCGTTTTTGCTGGAGTAGCGTGATGGCGGTATTTACGCTGTGTATTTTTGTCTGCTTTGCCGCCAGCATGCTCGGTGGTAAAGAGGTTGCAGTATGGCTGATGCCGCTGTCCGGGCTGTTTATGTCGATGATTTACCCGACACTGAATTCCAAAGGTATCAGTTGCTTTGCCCGGCAACAGCATGGCGCTGTGGCAGGCTTGTTACTGGCTTTTACCGCGTTGGCAGCGGCGGTGGCACCGGCGTTAATGGCCGTGCTGGGCGATATCGCCAACGATGTTACCGCCGGTTTTTATCTGGCGACGCTGTTTTCCGCCTTACTGGCACTGGCAATGGTATACAACTGGCTGAAACAGCCAGCCAAAGCTAAGCTGGAGCAGATGTCTTCCGGCTAGCTTTTTTATAGCAGTAAAAACTTAAACGATTAAGTCAAAAGCAGACTATCCAAAGAATAGATCGCGACTTCAACACGGGAGATAGACAATGAAACAGTATAATTTGACACCAGGCTCACTTGCTCTTGCTGTCACGCTGGCGCTAAGCAACAGCGTAGCGATGGCGCAACAGGCAGAAACTAATACAAACGAGTCGGCCGCAGCACAATCAGACGGCACTGGCTTAGGCTTTGAACGCATAGTGGTTACCGGTGCGGTATCGCGTAATCAAACGGTAATGCAATCCAGCGTGTCGGTCAGCAGCCTGACACTGGATGATATCGCCGTGGCCACGCCGCGCAGCACTGCTGAGATTTTCCGCATGCTGCCGGGCGTGCGCAGTGAAGCCAGCGGCGGCGAAGGTAATGCCAATATCGCCGTGCGCGGTTTGCCGGTAGCGTCGGGCGGCGCCAAGTTTCTTACCCTGCAGGAAGACGGTTTACCGGTAATGCAGTTTGGCGATATCGCCTTTGGTAATGCCGATATTTTTCTGCGCGCCGATGCCACCTTGTCAAGGCTGGACGTGATCCGTGGCGGCTCGGCCAGCACCACTGCCAGTAACTCGCCGGGCGGTATTATCAACTTTGTCAGTAAAACCGGTGAAGAAAACGGCGGCAGTATCGCCTTTACTACCGGGCTGGATTACGACAGCTTTCGCACCGACTTTGATTACGGCGGCGATATTAACAGCGATATGCGTTTTCATCTGGGCGGCTTTGTCCGTCAGGGCGAAGGCGTGCGCGACCCGGGTTACCAGGGCGAAAAAGGTTTTCAGTTAAAGGGCAACCTGACCAAAGAATTCGATACCGGCTATGTGCGGCTGTACTTTAAACATTTAAACGACAAAGCCACCAGCTATATGCCGATGCCAATGTTTGCCGATGGCAGCTCAGTGCCGGGTTATGACGCCGGCTCAGATACGCTGCAGTCAGTGTATTTAACCCAAACCGTGCGCTTAAACGGCGATAATCAAGTCTCCCGCGGTGATGTGCGCGATGGCATGAATCCCAAAGTAAACAGCGTCGGCGTGGAGGCGGTGTTTGACTTAGTTGAAGGCTGGACGCTGGAAAACCGTTTTCGCGTTAGTGATGTCAGCGGTAATTTTAATACGCTGTTTCCGGCAGAAGTAGGCAATGCGCAGGACATCGCCGACAGTATCGCCGGCGCCGGTGCCAATTTAACCTACGCCGTAGGGCCCAATGCCGGTGAAGCTTACAGCGCAGAAAATGCTATGCGTATTCACACCTTTGATATTGAGATAGACGATTTTGGCTCTATCGTGAACGATTTAAAGCTGTCACGCCGCTTTGGTGACGTTGATGTCAATGTTGGCTACTACATCGCCGATCAAAGCATCAGCATGTCGTGGTTATGGAACTCGTATTTAATGGCGTTAAAAGGCGACAATGCTGAGTTGTTAAACGTTACTGCCGCAGATGGTACAGCGTTTTCCGAACAGGGCCTTACAGCTTATGGCGTGCCGTTTTTCGGCAACTGTTGCCAGCGCAATTACGACACCGACTACAGCATTAAAGCGCCTTATGCCGGCCTAAGCTGGGCCTATGGTGATTTATCACTCGATGCCAGTATCCGCCGCGATATCGGCAGTGCTTCAGGCACTTATGCCGGTGCGGTACAAAGCAGCCGTGATATGAACGGCGATGGTGTAATCAGCCAGGTAGAGCAAAGCGTATCGGGTATTGATTTAGCCAACGCCAGCATCGTCAATTACAGCTGGGGTTACAATTCCTACTCGGCTGGGGCTAACTATCAGTTTCATAAAGACTGGGCCATGTTTGGCCGCATCAGCAAAGGCGGGCGCGCCAATGCCGACCGTTTATTATTTGGCAAAGTGAATGCTGATGGCAGCGTGGCCAAAGAAGATGCGGTAGATGAAGTTACTCAATATGAGCTGGGTAGTAAAAGCCGGCATGGCAATTTAAACCTGTTTGCTACCTTGTTTTTCGCTGAAACCGAAGAGCAAAACTTTGAAGCCACCAGCCAGCGCTTTTTTGACCGCACTTACAAAGCGCACGGTATCGAGTTGGAAAGCAGCTACCGCATCGGCGATTTTGATATGCGCGGCTCTGTTACCTGGACCGATGCTGAGATCAGCAAAGATGCGCTGACCCCGGACGTGGTGGGTAATACACCCAGGCGCCAGGCGGACTTTGTTTATAACCTGCTGGCGCGTTACTTCTTTGAGCAAGCCCAGCTTGGCGTAAGCCTGGTCGGCACCACAGCTGCCTATGCTCAGGATAACAATGACTTAAAATTCAGCGGTTACACCCAGGTAAATGCGTTTGCCAGCTACAATCTGGCCGAAAACCTGACCGTGTCGCTGAATATTAACAACCTGTTTGACGAAATTGGCCTGACAGAAGCCGAAGAAGGCTCAGTGCCGGATAACGGCATTATCCGTGCCCGTACCATTAATGGCCGCAATGCCTCTTTGGGCTTGGCATACCGTTTCTGATAACAATTGTGTTTGCTGAAACGGCGGGCCTTTGCCCGCCGTTTGTTTAATTTAGTGTTCACTTCTGTGTGCTAACATGCATTAACACCCTCAGCTAAGCGGAGTGACGTATGCAGCAGATAAGTAAAACCCTGATTAAACAGGGTTCCTACATCAATGGCGATTGGTTATCGCACACTGATACTTTTGACGTAGTTAACCCGGCTAATCAGCAGTTACTGGGTAAAGTTGGCGATGCCAGCGCCGCCGATGCTGAGCAAGCCGTGCTGGCAGCAGCTAACGCCTTTGCCGGCTGGGCCGCCAAACCGGCTGCAGAGCGCGCGCAGTTACTGCAAAGCTGGTATCAGCTGGTGATGCAGCATCAGGACGACTTAGCCCGCTTACTCACGCTGGAGCAAGGCAAACCGCTTAGCGAGGCCAAAGGCGAAATAGCCTATGGCGCTTCTTATATTCAGTGGTTTGCCGAAGAAGCCAAACGCTTATACGGCGATACGATACCGGCACCCTCCAACGATAAACGCATTATTGTGCAGCGCCAGCCGGTTGGTGTAGTGGCGGCCATCACGCCGTGGAATTTCCCCAATGCGATGCTGGCGCGTAAAGCCGCCGCCGCGCTGGCAGCTGGCTGCACCTTTGTGGTTAAGCCGGCACAGCAAACGCCGCTATCGGCACTGGCACTGGCCGAATTAGCCCACCAGGCCGGTATTCCGCCCGGCGTGTTTAACGTGGTAGTAGGCACTAACGCCAAAGCCATTGGCGAAGTGTTTACCGGGCACGCTAAGGTAGCCAAATTCAGCTTTACCGGCTCCACAGCCGTGGGTAAGCAGTTGGCAAAGCAATGTGCCGACAGCGTAAAACGGGTAACAATGGAGTTGGGCGGTAATGCGCCCTTTATCGTATTTGACGACGCCGACCTGGACGCCGCCGTGCAGGGCCTTATGGCGGCCAAGTTTCGTAATGCCGGCCAGACTTGCGTTTGTGCCAACCGTATTTTAGCGCAGCGCAGCGTGTATCAGGCCTTTGCCGATAAGCTGGCTATTGCCGTTACCCAGCTTAACGTTGCTGATGGCCTGGCTGCAGATAGCCAGATCGGGCCGCTAATTGATGGCAAAGCAGTAGAGAAAGTAGAAAAACTGCTGCAAAGCGCGCTTGATGACGGCGCCAAAGTGCTGCTGGGCGGCAAAACCCACAGCGCCGGCAAGCAGTTTTTCCAGCCGACCTTGCTTAGCGATGTCAGCGCGGATATGGCCATAAGTAATGAGGAAATTTTCGGCCCGGTGGCGCCGTTAATGGCGTTTGATACCGAAGCCGAAGCAATAGCGCTGGCCAACAGCACCGAATATGGCCTGGCGGCCTATTTTTACAGCCGCGATATCGGCCGTGTATTTCGCGTGGCAGAGGCGCTGCAGTTTGGCATGGTAGGCATTAATGAAGGCATAGTGTCTAACGCTGCTGCGCCTTTTGGCGGCATCAAACAATCCGGCTACGGCCGCGAAGGTTCTAAATACGGCCTGGATGACTACACCAATTTAAAATACCTGTGCTTGGGCGGGCTTAGCTAAGCCGGGCAGTTTTTGCGGCAATAACCTTAACCGGCGGCTTGTCTGCGGCTTCATACGCTGCTAGTCTCCCGGGTAATAGCACACAGGTATACAGCAGAATGAAACAGGCAACACAACCGGCAACACCGGCGCATAAACAACACAACATAGCCGATGCGCCACTGCGCACAGATGACAACAACTGCAGCTTCAGGTTTATTGACTTATTCGCCGGTATTGGCGGCATTCGCCTGCCGTTTCAGCAGGCCGGCGGTAAGTGTGTGTTTACCTCGGAGTGGGATAAGTTTGCCCAAAAAACCTATGCGGCGAACTATGGTGAGATCCCTAATGGCGATATTACCCAAATTAGTGCCCGTGATATTCCGGACCATGATATTTTGCTTGGTGGTTTTCCGTGTCAGGCGTTTAGCCAGGCAGGGTTAAAAAAAGGCTTTAGCGATACCCGCGGCACCATGTTTTTTGAGATCCAGCGTATTTTAGTCGAAAAGCGGCCGAAAGCCTTTTTGCTGGAAAACGTTAAGCAGTTAAAAGGTCATGACAAAGGCCGCACCTTAAAAACCATCTTGCAAATTTTACGTGGTGAACACAGCGACGCCGTGCCGGATGATATTCCGCTCAGCGAAGAAGCGCGCCATGCGCTGTCGGACAAGCTGAACTACTGGGTGGATTTTAAAGTGCTGCGGGCGGCCGATTTTGGCGCACCGCAAAACCGCGAGCGGGTGTTTATTGTTGGTTTTGATAAAAACCATTTTGGCGAACTGGATTTTGCTTCACTGTTCCAATGGCCGCAAGCACCGAAAACGCCAACCCGCGTCGGGGATATTTTGCAGGATTTATCCGGCCTGACACCGGCACAAGACCGATACACCATTTCTGATAAGTTATGGGCCGGGCACCAAAAGCGCAAAGCAGAGCATCAGCAAAAGGGTAATGGCTTTGGCTATTCACTGTTTAGCGCAGAAGATGCTTACACCAATACCATTAGCGCCAGATACTATAAAGACGGCTCGGAAATTCTGATTGAGCAAACCGCTTTGGGTAAGAATCCGCGCAAACTGACGCCCAGAGAGTGCGCCAGGCTGCAGGGCTTTCCGGAGCAATTTATTGTTGATGCGGTATCGCACGGCCAGATTTACAAGCAGTTTGGCAACTCGGTGTGTGTCAAAGTGGTCGACGCTGTGGCACAAGCGATGATGCGTTTTATCAACAGTGCGCAAGCACGCAAAAACAACGCCGCCTGACGGATGCGCCTTGACCGACGTACATGATGTCGCCACCCGCAGCCGCAATATGGCGGCAATTAAAAACAAGCATACTCAACCGGAAATATGGCTGAGAAAACAGCTGCATGCCGCCGGTTTTCGCTACCGGCTGAATGTGGCTGCTCTGCCCGGCAAACCCGACCTGGTGTTAGCCAAATACCGCGCGGTAATTTTTGTCCAGGGCTGCTTTTGGCATCAGCATAACTGTGCGCAGTTTCACTGGCCGAAAAGCCGCGTCGACTGGTGGCGCGCTAAAATCACCGCCAACCGGCGCCATGATGAAATGGTACAAGACAAACTGCGCGAAATGGGCTGGCGCGTACTGTTACTGTGGCAATGCGCTATAAAAGGCCGTACGCGGTTACCGCAACAGCAGCTGTTAGCACAAATTAATGACTGGATCCGCCACGGCGGCTCTTTTGCTGAGCTACCGCCGCCGGATAGTATCTAAACCGGTTATTCGATATTCTGAATTTGCTCGCGCATCTGCTCAATTAACACCTTCAACTCCACCGCAGCGTTGGTAATTTCAGTGCTGATGGCTTTGGATGACAGCGTGTTTGCTTCGCGGTTAAACTCCTGCATCATAAAATCTAAGCGCCGGCCGCAGGCGCCGCCTTTTTTCAGCGTGTGGCGGGTTTCTTTGATGTGGGCTTCGAGGCGGTCGAGTTCTTCGGCGACGTCAGACTTAGAGGCTAAAAACGCCATTTCCTGCTCTAAACGGCCTTGCTCGATATCGGCTTTAATCTCGTTTAAGCGGTTTACAATGCGGTCGCGCTGCCATTGCATGGCTTGCGGCAAATGCGTGCGGACAAAAGCCACTTGCTCGCCAATAGCCGTTAAGCGTTGCTGGATCATCTGATCGATGGCGTCACCTTCGCGGCCGCGGCCGGCTAAGAAGTCTTGTAAGGCAGCGTCGAAACCGGCCAGCAGTTCGCCTTGCAGCGCGTCTAAGTCTTCAGTCGGGGTTTCCATTACACCCGGCCAGCGCAGGATGTCGGCAATGTTTAATTGCGCTTGCGGTGCTTTTTGCAGTAACTGCTGGGCTTTTTGCAGCAACTGCTCGGCAAATACTTCGTTTAACGTTAGTTCGCCGGCGGCCTGGTTAGCATGGTAGCGCAGGTTAACTTCTATTTTGCCGCGCTGCAGGCTGTTGCGGAGTTTGTCGCGCAGCAGGCTTTCTAAGCCGCGAAACTGCTCCGGCAGGCGAAAGTAGGACTCCAGGTAACGCTGGTTTACCGAGCGGATCTCCCACTGGGCGGTGCCCCAGCTGGCTTTGGTTTCGTGACGGGCGAAGGCGGTCATGCTGTGGATCATAATAAATTCTCTGGCGACAAATAAAACCAGAGTATACCGCAGGGCAATCGAATTTGGCGAATTGATGGCTCTGAGTAACGTTAGCCCCTATAATAACCGCCATTGTTAATTTCAGGAGTGCAGCTATGCGTCCAAGTGGCAGAACCGCCAGTCAGATCCGTCCCCTTACTTTTACCCGTCAATTTACCGCTCATGCTGAAGGCTCAGTATTGGTTGAATTTGGTAATACCAAGGTAATTTGTACCGCCAGCGTAATTGAAGGTGTGCCGCGCTTTATGAAAGGCCAGGGCAAGGGCTGGGTAACGGCCGAATACGGCATGCTGCCACGTGCTACCCATACCCGTAATGACCGCGAAGCGGCACGGGGTAAGCAAGGTGGCCGCACTATGGAAATTCAGCGCCTTATTGGCCGTGCGCTGCGTACCGCAGTGGATTTAAAACTGTTGGGTGAAAATACCATTACTATCGACTGTGATGTGATTCAGGCCGACGGCGGCACCCGCACAGCGTCTATTACCGGTGCTTGTGTAGCCTTAGTTGACGCGCTGAACCATATGCGCGCTAAAGGCATTATTAAAACCAACCCGCTGAATTTTATGGTAGCTGCGGTATCGGTAGGTATTTATAAAGGCACCGCTGTGGCCGATTTAGATTACGCCGAAGATTCTAACGCCGAAACCGATATGAATATCGTGATGACCGAAACCGGCAAAGTGATTGAAATTCAGGGCACGGCTGAAGAAGCGCCGTTTAGCTTTGAAGAAATGCAGCAGATGATGGATTTAGGCAAGCACGCCATCCGTGAAATTATCGACGAGCAAAAGCGCGTTCTGGCATAACAAGCAAAGGATACAACAGCATGATCAAGCCGTTTCAACGTGAATTTATTGAGTTTGCGCTGTCGCGTCAGGTACTAAAGTTTGGCAGTTTTACGCTGAAATCCGGCCGTACCAGCCCGTATTTTTTTAATGCCGGGCTGTTTAACACCGGCGGTGATCTGGCCAAATTAGGCCGCTTTTATGCGGCGGCGTTGCAGGACAGCGGCCTGGAGTTCGACGTACTGTTTGGCCCGGCTTATAAAGGTATTCCTATTGCCACTACTACAGCGGTAGCATTGGCCGATCATTATAACCGTGATGTGCCGTACTGCTTTAACCGCAAAGAAGCGAAAACCCATGGCGAGGGTGGTAACTTAGTCGGTTCGCCGTTACAGGGCCGCATTATGCTGGTGGATGATGTGATTACCGCCGGCACTGCTATTCGTGAATCTATGCAGTTAATTCAGGCACAGGGCGCTGAGCTTACTGGTGTACTTATTGCACTGGATCGGCAAGAGCGCGGCCAGGGTGAACTGTCGGCCATTCAGGAAGTTGAGCGTGATTTTAATACCAAGGTGATTTCGATTATCAGCCTGCCGGATCTGATCAGCTATTTAGCCGATAAGCCGGAAATGGCACAGCATCTGGATGCGGTGAAAGCCTACCGGGCGCAATATGGTGTTAATGCTTAAGGAAAATCGGGCTTTAGAGTAGGGCACAGTGTCAGGAAATGCTTTCTGCACCGGCTTCAAGGATCACATCCCTGTGCCCTCTCAGCCTGCGCGGCATCCTTGCCGCTGTTCCGAAAGCACACCTGACCCTATACCTGATATTTTAGTGGCAGCCCGAATATACGCAGCGTAGCAAGGAAAAAGAGATGTTAAAGCCAAACGGTGTCGGTTTAGGCAGGATTATTAAAGCGGCAAAATGCTCAATGCAGGGTTTTGCTGCCAGTTGGAAGTTTGAGTCGGCCTTTCGTCAGGAAACTACCTTAGCCGTTATCTCTGTGCCGTTAGCCGCCTGGTTGGCCACGTCTGTCAGCCAGTTTGCGCTGTTGGTTAGCGTATGGTGTTTGGTGCTGGTGGTGGAGCTGTTAAATTCCGCTATCGAATCACTGACTGACCGGGTGGGCCTGGAGCGACATGAATTGTCGGGTCGCGCTAAAGATATGGGTTCGGCGGCGGTGTTTGTCAGCTTAGTAATAGTGGCGCTGGTATGGGGCGCGGCCCTGTACGAGCGTTTCGTTTAGCTGTTGTTGACCAGCCGAATTTTCTGATTTTAGATAAGGAAGGGATTAGGTGTGCTTTCGTAGCAGCGGCATGGATGCCGCGCAGGCTGAGAGGGCACAGGGATGTGATCCTTGAAGCCGGCGAAGAAAGCATTTCCTAATCCCTGACATTACTACCTGACGTGTGGTATCACTTAACCAAACAGCGTCTGTTGCAGCAATGCCCACTGATTGGCCCAATGCTGGGTTGGCAGCCGGGTGAAACCCGAGCGGACAAACTGGCTTAGCTTACCTTCTACCGTGGCCAGCAACAGGTTGGCCAGCTCGCCTTCGTCGATACTAAAGCCTTTACCTTCACGCAGCTTACGCTCACGCAGGCATTGTTTTAGCTGGGTTTCCAGTTTTTCAAATAACTGAGCAACGCGTTCTTGCAGGCGCTCTTGTTCACCTTGCAGTGCATCGCCGGTTAATATGCGGCAAATGCCCGGGTTACGTTCGGCAAAGACTAATATCAGCTGCAGAATTAATTCGGTGCGGCTGGCGGTGTCTTTATGCTCATCCAGAATTACGTTAATGCGCGATAACAGCGTATCTTCAATAAACTCGATTAAGCCTTCAAACATCCGTGCTTTGCTGGGAAAATGCCGGTACAGCGCGGCCTCAGAAACACCGACTTTTTCTGCCAGTGCTGCCGTGGTAATACGCTGGCCATTATTGCTTTGCAGCATGGCGGCTAATGCTTGCAGAATATCTTCTTTACGGTTTGTACTGCGTGGTGCCGGCATTGCATGTCCTGTAAAAAGTAACTTAGAGTTTGGTGCAGGTGCCTGCAGCCGGAAATACTTATTTCGCCGCCTTCAAGGAGCACATCCCTGTGCCCTCTCAGGCTCCGCGGCATCCATGCCGCTGCTACACAAGTACACCGGCCTCCGGCACTGTTAAGCTTCAGTTCTTGTTCTTCAGCGCTCAGGCTTTGCCAGAATGGCCAAAACCGCCTTCGCCGCGCGCTGTCTGCTCAAAGCTGTCAACAATATTAAATTCTGCCTGCACCACCGGCATAAATACCAGTTGGGCGATACGATCACCCGGCTCAATAGTAAAGCTGTCATTGCCGCGGTTCCAAATCGAAACCATTAACGGGCCCTGGTAATCCGAGTCAATTAAGCCCACCAGATTACCCAGCACGATACCGTGCTTATGACCCAGGCCGGAGCGGGGCAGGATAGTGGCGCACAAATTAGCGTCGCCGATAAAAATCGATAACCCGGTTGGAATTAACGTAGTGTCGCCGGGCGCCAGCGTCAGGCTGCTATCCAGACAAGCGCGCAGGTCTAAGCCGGCAGAGCCCGGTGTGGCATACGCCGGCAGCGGGAATTCAGTACCAATACGCGGGTCGAGGATTTTTAAATCGATAGCTTTTTTCATTTACGGCTTAACTCTTTATTTTAATTACAAATAGTATTCTAACGGTAATTAGTTGGCGGAAAATTGGCTGTAGATATGCTGCAGTATCGCTTTGGCCAGGCTGGCTTTAGGTTGTGCCGGCAATGCCAGCTCACCAGACTGCCACACCAGGGTGACAGCATTATGATCGCTGTTAAAGCCCAACTGGCTGTTGGATACGTCATTAGCGCAAATTAAGTCCAGCTTTTTGCGCGCCAGTTTATCTTTGGCGTACTGCAGCACATTTTGTGTTTCTGCGGCAAAACCCACGGTAAAGGGCCGCTGTGCGGGTAGGGCCGCCACGCTGGCAATAATGTCCGGGTTTTGTACCAGCTTCAGCTCAAGGGCGCTGTCGGCTTTTTTCTTCATTTTCTCGCCGGCCACTTCTGCTACGCGATAATCGGCTACCGCCGCGCAACCGATAAAAATATTGCTCTGTACCGCCTGCGCTAAAGCCGCGTCATGCATCTGCTGCGCAGTGGTAACGTCTATGCGTTTAACGCCAGCAGGCGTGGCCAACTGCACCGGACCGCTGATCAGCGTAACATTGGCACCCATAGCTGCAGCGGCAGCAGCCAGGGCAAAGCCCATTTTGCCTGAGCTATGGTTAGAGATATAACGCACCGGGTCGATGGCTTCACGCGTCGGGCCGGCAGTGATTGTAATTTTTATGTTATTAAGTTGCTGTTCAGCTAAAAAATGTTCTTCTAGCGCGCTAACCAGCTGCAACGGCTCTAACATACGGCCTGCGCCGGTGTCGCCACAGGCTTGGTCACCAACTCCCGGGCCGTAAATGTAAAAATTATGTGCTATAAGTGTGGCTAAATTCTGCTGAGTGGCTATGTTTTTATACATCTGCTGGTTCATTGCCGGTGCTACAGCAATCGGGGCTGCGGTGGCTAACACACAGGTAGTGAGTAAGTCGTTGGCTAAGCCATGCGCCATGCGGGCGATAACGTCGGCACTGGCCGGGGCAATTAAGATGATGTCTGCCCATTTTGCCAATTCGATATGGCCCATAGCCGCTTCGGCAGCCGGGTCAAGCAAACTGGTGCTGACCGGGTTGCCGGATACAGCCTGCAAGGTAAGTGGCGTAATAAAGTGTTGGGCGGCGTCGGTTAAAATAACCCGCACATCAGCGCCGCGCTCTTTTAAGCGGCGCACTAAATCAGCACTTTTATAGGCGGCAATACCGCCGCTGATACCAAGTAAAATACGTTTTTGCGCAAGGGTTTGCTGCATAACAGAGCCACCGGAAGTGGAAAAAACTGGCGCTAAGATAGCATGGAAACACAAATTCAGCATCAATTCAGGGAGTGATTGCATGAGTATTCGTCACTGGCCCGCTACCGAGCGGCCGCGGGAAAAATTGCTCGACAGAGGCGCCATGGCGCTGTCAGACGCTGAGCTGCTGGCAATCTTTTTACGCACCGGCATCGCCGGTACCGATGCGGTAACCCTGGCAAGGCAGTTATTAAATCAGTTTGGCTCGTTACGGCGTCTGCTTGGCGCCAGCCAGGCTGATTTTTGCTCGGCTAAAGGTTTGGGTGAAGCCAAATTTGTGCAATTGCAGGCGGTGCTGGAGCTGAGTAAGCGCTATTTACAGCAACAAATACAGCGCGATACCGTGTTTAACGATCCCGGTACCGTGAAGCGCTATTTGCAACATGCGATTAGCGGCGAGCAGCGCGAGGTATTTTTATTGCTGTATTTAGACAGCCAGCACCGGCTGATTAAAGCCGAGCCGTTATTTGCCGGCACTATAGATGCCTCCCCGGTGTATCCGCGTATTGTAGTTCAGCAGGCTTTAGCGCATAATGCCGCCGCTGTTATTCTGGCGCACAATCATCCATCCGGCGTGGCCGAGCCCAGCCGGGCGGACAGAGCGATTACTGAACGCTTAGTTCAGGCGCTAATGTTGGTAGATATCAAGGTATTGGATCACTTTATAGTGGGCGATGCCGATGTAATCTCCTTTGCTGAGCGTGGCTGGCTGTGAAGATCTGCAGAGATCCTTGCCGGATCTCTGCGCGCGGGCGAAAGATTTCGCTTGAATAAGGTGGCTTATTCGTGTATAAATTGCGCCCTCTTGTTTTGGGGCAACCTTCTTGGCCGGAAGGGTGATGACAGCTCGAGCTGATGTAATTTTGGAGAACTATTGACATGTCTAGAGTGTGCCAAGTAACCGGCAAAGGTCCGATGGTAGGTAACCGTCGTTCACACGCCAACAATGCTACTAAGCGCCGTTTCCTGCCTAACCTGCAAACTCACCGTTTCTGGGTTGAAAGTGAAAACCGTTTTGTTACATTACGTACTTCTACCCGTGGTATGCGCATCATCGATAAGAAAGGTATCGATGCGGTATTAGCCGAAGTGCGTGCTAACGGTCACAAGGTGTAAGGAAATAAATAATGCGCGATAAAATCCGTTTAGTCTCTTCTGCAGGCACTGGTTTCTTCTATACAACTACGAAGAACAAGCGCACCATGCCAGAAAAGATGGAAATCAAAAAGTTCGATCCTAAAGTGCGCAAGCATGTGATTTTCAAAGAAGCGAAAATCAAGTAATCGAACACAGAAACCCGGCCAACGCCGGGTTTTTGCTTTTTAATACCCGCCTGCGTTACTATGCCGCGTCGCCTTAGCTGACAGGTATTATCATGTTAAAACTGTCCCGTCGTAACTGGAATAACGTACTGATTTTTGCCGTGCTGATTTTGATGTTTGCGCTATATGGCATACCGCAACGTTTAGCGCAGTTGAATACAGCCGAGCATCGCTTGCTGCCCGCTGACAGCGAATTATTAATGGTCGCCTTTGCCAACCAACGTTTAATTAAAGCCGGCCCTCAGTGGCAATTGCAGCCGCAAGGCGCTAAAGCGGTAGATGCTGCCCAGCTTGCCGTAGCCTGGCAGCACAGTTCACTTACCCCCGTTGAGGTGGCCGCAGATAAAAGCCGCGTACCGGTAGCCCAAGCCAGCGTGCAACTGGTGGGGCAAACGGCGCCGTTAATTTGGTTGTTGTATCCGGCCTCTGATGCCGGTGACGGCCAGTTCTTATTGCAGCAAGCCGGGCAGCAGCAGTTTTATCAATTAAGCGCAGCGCAGGCGGCGCAGTTGTTTTTAATCGATATGGCGGAGTAACAGTGCCGGAATTACCTGAAGTAGAAGTGTCGCGCCAGGGCATCAGCCCTTATCTGGAAAACCGGCAGTTAGTTGAAGTGGTAGCACGCCAGCGCCAACTGCGCTGGTGGGTGCCGGATGAAGTATTGGCGCAGCTGAATCAGCCTATTTTGTCGGTTACCCGCCGCGCTAAGTATTTGCTTGTTCAGCTGCCACAGGGCGACATAATTTTGCACCTGGGTATGTCGGGCCATTTAAAAGTACTGGCGGCTGACACCCCGGCGACCAAGCATGATCATATTGATCTGCTGTTAGACAGCGGCATGCTGTTGCGGTTAAACGACACCCGCCGTTTTGGTGCAGTGCTTTGGCAGCAAAAAGGTGAAGTACACCCGTTGTTGGCCAGCCTGGGGCCGGAGCCGCTGAGTGACAATTTTAACCTGGCGCATTTAACGGCGGCTTTTGCCAAACGCGGTAGTGCGGCAAAGCTGGTGCTGATGGATAACCACGTGGTGGTGGGCGTGGGTAATATTTACGCCAACGAAGCGCTGTTTAAAGCCGGCATCTTGCCGTCTAAACCAGCCAAAGCGGTAACCCCACCGCAGTTAGCAAAACTGTTGCCGGTGATTAAAGACACCCTGGCTGCTGCGATTAAACAAGGTGGTACCACATTAAAAGACTTTAGCCAGGCTGACGGTAAGCCGGGCTATTTTGCCCAGCAGTTACAGGTATATGGTCGGGGTGGCCAGCCCTGTTTAACCTGTGGCACGGTGTTGAGTGAGCTCCGCCTTGGCCAGCGTAGTACTGTGTTTTGCCCGAAGTGCCAGAGTTAAAACCGTTTTTTCGCAGTAACCCGCCATTGCCAGGCATCCAGCTTGGGGTTGTCGCTAAAAGGATGGGTTAGATCAATATGGATCATGGTGCCGCGGCTGGAATGTGACGACAGTAAACGGATACCACCACCGACACCAAACAGCACACCGTCATCAATATTACTGTCAAAATCCTGCTTTGCACCCCAGCTGCGGCCGGCATCGGCAAAACCGGCAAAGCCGACATCCAATAGCTGTAATATCGACCAGTCGGTAAAGTAGCGGTACTCTGCGGTGGCCACAATGCGGCTGTCACCGCGTTGATAGTACAACGGAAAGGCGCGCAAACCGGTATCACCACCTAAGTACAGCGCTTCGTCCTGAAACAGCTGGCGGCCAAATTCCGCGTTAACTATGCCCACAGCACTGCTGTTATTGTTCAGCTGATACACCAGTTGCAACTGGTTGCTGAATAAATGCTGATTAACACCACTTAACCACAGCGCCTGGTAGCGGCTGTTACCCAACAAAAAAATGTCGTTGTTAAGTTGCCACACTTTGGCCAGTTCCGTATCCAGTTGCCAGCCGGCGTCGTCAGCACCCAACCAGGATTGCAGACGGCCCAAGCGCAGCCGCGCCTGCCAGCCCAAATTAATGTCTTCCACGCGGTTAAACTGATTAATATTAAACAGCTTACGATAATCGCTGACCAGCAGCTGATACTCCAGCCAGATGGCTGACAGGTTGCGCTCCGGCGGTAAGTCATACACCGTCAACTCAGTTTGTTGAAAGTTGGTGTCGTTCAGGGTAAAGCCGATATTCAGCCGGTGAATATGATTAGCACGCTGAGCCAGTTTAAAACCAACGTAGCTTTCAAACCACTTTAACTCGCGGTCGTACAGGTTAATTTCATCGCCGAGTAAATAATCGCTGATCTCTTCTTTGTTTTTTTCCAGATCCAGGCTGAAAGCCCAGGGCGATGACAAGCGGTAAAACGGCCGGGTCAGAGTAAAGTGGTAACTTTCACCGTCGGAGTTATCAGCGTAGCGGGTAAGGGCATTCCAATGGGTACCAAAGATATTCGGCGAGGCAAAACTCAGCAGATAACCGGTACGTTCACTGTCTTTGGCATAATCCAGCTGTAGCTGATTACCGCTACCCAGCAGGTTGTCATCGGCGATGCCAATGGAGTAATCAGTTTCACCGCCTTCACTGCTGAAATCTATCTTTGGCAGCAGCGACCAGTTATCCCAGGTTTCTACCAGCACATTAACACTGTTGCTCTGTGGGCAATATTGGCTCACCGATATTGCAGCATCGCGGATATAAGCGCGGTTACGCAGCAAACGCTCGGTTTCTTCCAGCTCTTGCAGGTTTAGCGCTGCACCTTGCAGAAACAGTAAGTCATCCTGCACTGTGGGTTCTTTGGTAATAATATGGCTGTAATTGGCGAAACGGTGCAGCCAAAAGGTGCCTTTTTCTGTCAGGTCGAACACATTGTTACGCCGGTAACTGATGCTGCCGATAGTGACATCATCAGGCAGCTCAGCCTGCTGCTGCGGGCTGATGTCAGTACACTCTGCCTGCACGGCGCAGGAAAAAAGCACGGTAAATAAGCAGCTTAGACTGCGTAACATAAGCCTGCCCTCCTGGCCGGTAAACTGAAACAAGCGCTTGCACAATTGCTATCAGTTAACGTTATTTCAACTCTGTTGGCAAGTTAAGCCGTTGCACGGCCTGATATTATACTGTGCGTTATTGTCCACAGCCTGGTTGAGATTAGTTGCTATGCTTTATACAATAGCGCCAAATTTTGCTTATTCAGCAATATGTTAATTCAGTAAAATAGAGCGAGTACCCGTATGGACGTGCCCGGTATGGATATACCCGGTAGCAGGCGTGGCCTGACAACTGATACCCCCGATAAGAATTCTGCTTGGTAAGCTGCGCGAATAGCGGCCCTTGCTAAGCCTGTTTAGTAAGAGGTTGCTATGGAATTACCTGTGCTGATCGGCACGCTGCGCACCGCGTTGGAGTCAAATACGGTGCCTTTGCTGCGTGAGCAACTGGACGATGTACACCCGGCCGATTTAGCCTCTGCGCTGGTCGAATTTGCTCCGAATGATCTATGGACCCTGCTTACTGTATTTCCACGGGCTGAACAAGCTGAAGTATTCGGCTATTTACCGGCTGAACAGCAGGTAAAGCTGTCTATCAGCATCAGCCGGCGCAAGCTGGCGCCTATTATCCGCCAGATGTCATCAGATGAACGCGCCGACTTATTTAACCGCCTGGACGACGAACAGCGCGAAACTCTGCTGCCAGCGCTGGCGCAAGCCGAGCGGGAAGATTTGTTGCGGCTGACGTCACACAAAGAAGGCACCGCCGGTGCCATTATGACCTCAGACTATGCCATCCTGGCGGCGGAACTGACAGTAACCCTGGCGCTGGACTCATTGCGCCGTGAAGCGCCGGATAAAGAAACCATTTATTCCGCTTATGTGGTAGATGCTGCGCGCAAGCTTATCGGTGTAGTGTCATTGCGGGATCTTATTCTGGCACCGCTGCAAATGCCGCTGGAAGAGCTGATTAACCACGACCCGATTTATGCCGTTGTCGATATGCCACAGGAAGAAGTCGCGGCCCTTATTGCCAAGTACGACTTACTGGCGCTGCCGATTGTAAACAATGAACACCAGATGGTGGGTATTGTTACCTACGATGATGCGATGGACGTGGCCGCCGCCGAGGCCACCGAGGACTTTCACAAAACCGCCACCATCGGTAAGCTTGAAACCAGCGTTAAAGACGCCGGCATCGGGCTCTTGTATCGCAAGCGGGTGTTTTGGTTGGTTATTTTAGTGTTTGGCAATATCTTCTCCGGCGCCGGCATTGCTTATTTTGAAGGTACCATTTCCAGCCACATTGCTTTGTTATTCTTTCTGCCGCTGTTAATCGGTAGCAGCGGTAATGCCGGCGCCCAGGCAGGCACCCTGATGGTGCGGGCATTGGCCACAGGCGACATTAAACTTCGCGACTGGGGTTATTTACTCGGTAAAGAATGCCTGGTGGCCGGCTTGCTTGGTTTAACCATGGCAGCCGCTGTGGTGGGTTTAGGCTGGTGGCGCGGCGGTTACGATATTGCCGTGGTCGTGGCGCTCACCATGATGCTGGTCGTCATGGCCGGCAGCTTAATTGGCTTATCATTGCCGTTTTTGCTCAGCCGCTTTAAACTCGATCCGGCCACCGCAAGCGGCCCGCTAATCACTTCAATAGCCGACGTCGCCGGCGTGGTGTTGTATTTCTCCATCGCCAGTTGGTATTTGGCGTTGTAACCGGCTTTTACCACAAATAATCAAAGCTGATTTCCAGCGGTAAACCTTCAATATCCGGCAGTGGTTGCTGTGGCGTTAACGTCAGTCGCAATACCGCTTGCTCGCCGTCGAAGGGGCCACTGAGATTAGCCGGCAGGCGCTGCAGTAACTCGGCTGGTTCGGTGATGCTGGCGCGCACCTTATCACCGTTCGGCAGTTTTACACTGGCCTGTTGGCCTGGTTTGGCGTAGTTCATATACTTAGGCGGCAGGTAAGCGAAAATAACCGGTTGTGGCCGGTTGGATAAAATCAGCAGCGGTTGGTCCTGGCGCAGGTATTCGCCGGGCTTTACCTGAACAGCAATAACCTTGCCCGGCTGGGTGGCGCGAAGTTGTAACTGGCTTCGCTGCGCCTGCAGTTGTGCCAAGCTAAGCTGCAACTGGCGTCGCGCTTGAGCCACAGTGCCGGCCAGCGCCTGAATTTCCTGTTGCTGGCGCAGTTGCACTACTTCTGTTTTGGCCTGCTCTAAGGCCAGCTTAGCGTTAGTCAGTGTTTGTTGTACTACCGCCATCTCATGGGTTGATACCAAACCGGAGCGCTTAAAATCCTGATAACTTTGCAGGTAAGCTGCTTGTTGCGTGACGGCGTCGCCGGCAATGGCGATGGCAGCTTCACGCTGTTGTAATACGCTCAGGTCGCTGGTATCCACCGGCAGTGCCAGCTGCGCCAGCTGGTTTTGCAGTTCGGCAATTTGCGCATCTAACTGTGGGTTATGTAACTGTAATAGCAAGCTGCCGGCCTGCAGTTGCTGACCTTCGGTTACCTCTATGCTCAGCAATCTGGCGGCCACCGGCGCGCGCAGCTCTATCGGGTCGGTGGTCACTATGCCTGGTGCCAATACCAACAGCTTGGGCCGCAGCAGCAGCCACAGGATCAGCAGCATCGGCAGAATGATCACAGCCAGCAACATATACCAACGGGCTTTATAAGCGCCTCGCTTCGCGGCAGCGTAGTCTACTTTCAGGCCTTGCTCTATGGTCGGCTTGGTGCTTTTGGCGCCGGCGGAGTAACTGATCTTCATTAAAACTTTCTTCCACGTTTGAGCACCCACCAGGGCGCCATTGAGCTTTCTTCATGTGAGCGGCGTACCACTTCATTTAGCAGCGCGAATAAACACACCAGCCGCATAAAGAAGGCATAAAAAGGGTAAAGCGGTAACCAGGGCAGCAGGCGCAGGTCTTGCTTTAACCGCTCGGAGATAGCGATAAGCACCAGCGCATAAAAAAAGCTTAGGATTGCTAAATACAGCAGGTACACGCTGATGCCGATAGTGGCGTAAATTTGCCACGGATAACTCAGCGCCAGCCCTATGCTGTACGCCACTATGACAAAGGGCATTAATACGTTTTGCACTACGCCATACAGCAGGGTAAAAATAAAGGTGCCGCTACCGAGCAGGCGCGGGCTAAACGCCGGCCAGTGTTTACGCAGGTACAGAAAGAGTAAATCACCGTCCCAGCGCAGCCGTTGCAGCACCAGGGTTTTTAAATCGGCCGGGGCGTCGGTATGGCCAATGGCCAGAGTGGCAAAGGGTATACGCATCTTGGGGTGGCGGCCAAAATACTGTTTTATGCGTACGGTTAGATCGAGATCTTCGGCAGTATGGGTATCCCAGCCGCCGATTTGTTGCAAAAAGCTGCGGCGAAAAGCACCGAAGGCACCGGAAATATTATTCAGCAGGTTCCATTGGCTCAGGCCGGTTTTGCCGCCCTGCATGGAGATCAGGTATTCAATGGCCTGCATCCGGGTCAGCAGGCTGTCCTGCACATTACGCACTCGCAGTGCACCGCCTAAAGCCGGCACGTTGGGGTCGGCAAAGTAGGGTACCACCTCGCTTATCATATTGTTATCAAACGAGGTATCGGCATCGGCGTTCATTACTATTTCACCGCTGGCAATGCTTAACCCGGCATTCAGGGTGGACACCCGACCGCCGCGCTGCCATTTCGGCAAGACAATAACGCGCCGGTTCGGCAGCTTACAGGCCGCTGCGGCCGCTTTGGCTACGCTGTAGGTCAGGGCATTTTGTACGGCACCGTCTACCACGGCAATAATTTCTATTTCGCCGTCGTAGCTTTGTTCGGCCAGCGAATCTATGGTGGCTTTTACGGCCTCGCCTTCGGCGTAGCAGGTAATAATGCAGCTGACTTTAGGCCGGTACAGCGATTGCCTGGGTACGCTAAGATAGCGTTGATGATAAAACCGCACTATGCCACTTACTACCAACAGCATCAGCGGCAACTCGTACAGCAATACCAAAGGTAGCAGCCACACCAGCAAGGATAAATGCGTTGCCAGCGTATGCCACATACCCAACAGGATATAGGCCAGGGTGTTCAGGTCACTCATAGCGGCGTGGCTTTGATCAGCTCGTCGGTTAACCAGTCGGCAATATTGTCGCCGGTATCGGCCGGCAAGGTAATGGCTTTAACACTGAGTTCCAGCGCCGGTGTTTCTTGCTTTTGCTGAATATCCAGTAGCTTAGTGTAGACATGTTTTATCTGCGCCAGTCCGGTCAGCGGTAGCAACATCAGCAGGCCGTCACGGCTGTAGTTGCTGCAGGCATCGGTGATCCGAATCATATTACGCAACCGGTCCTGTAGTGCATCTAATTGCGCAAAGCCTTTGGCCTCGCCGGCGTTGGCGAGGAACTGGTCCAGATTTAACAATTGTACCGACAAAATGCAGTGGCTTTGTTTATGCCGTCTGGCCAGTTTGTTTTGCCAGTCTATCAGCCAGTAAAACTGCGCCATCGGCATCTGCTCGCCGGGTGTCAGGCTAAACACGCTGTGGCTGCGGCCCTGACGTAACAGACTGCGGCCACTGGCTGCCAGTTTATAGCTGTAGACATTGCGCACCTGCAAATCGGTCAGGCTGCTGTTGCTGTGGCAATGTAAGCATTCTGCCTGCACCAGCGCATCGGTAAACAAGGTATCGCAGCTGTTGCAGTGCTGGTTTTCAATCGGCCTGTCGTAATCTACACCGATATGGCGCAATTGCTGCAGACAGTTCGGGCAGCTTAAGGTCGACATCTTGCGAAAAGATGCCTGAGCGCCGACATGGCCGCAGCTGAAACAATGCAAACTGCTTTGTGCTTCGGTATCTATGCTGTGGCACTGCGGGCAGACATCAATGTAATTTAAGTGGCCGGAATGGCAGCAGGGGCAAAAGCGCACGCGGTTTTCCAGCTTGCCGGCGTCGAGCCAGTTTTGCTGTTTTAAGCCGCTGAGCCAACTGAAACTGTCTTCCGGTTTAATACCCCATGCTTTTAACAGCGGGTATTGATACAGCCAGGGTTTGGCCGGTACCGCATGCGGTTGTAATGTTTCATCATGCAGCCACAGGTAGGCCAGTAGTTTGTGGCCGGTATCGTCGTGGTACGTCAGCTTCAGCTGCTGTTTACGCAGCTGATAAGCCTGATATTGCTCTTTGTACTCGTTTTGCCATAAGCCGTTGGCCAGAAAAGGCGACAAAGCGCTTTCGTGTCGCGTCAGGATCAGGCAATGCGAGGTGAGATCGGCCCGGCGTAAATTGATTAACAGCGCATCCTGCTCTTCAGCCTGAGTAGCAATGACAATCAGCTCCGGCGTTTTGCCGGCTGCTATTACCTCATCGGCAGAGTGAAAGTTATCAAACCAGGGGTGCCAGGGCTCGGCATTATGCTGCCCCAACCAGACAAAATAAGGGTGGGGTAGTGTTAAAGTGCGCGGCTTTCCGGAAACGTCTGACATGCTACAACCTGATCTACAACTTAGGGTACTACTACTGTCCGTGAAGCATACTTTGGCTGGCGTCACTGCCGGCTGCATAATGATTGTGTATTAATTGCTTAAGCTTTTTAATACGTTGAATATGCGCTACTGGTTTAAATAAACTTTATCTAATTTAGGTAATAAGCCTGTATCAGGCCGGCGATTATATACACAATTTGATTGTTTTTTAAGTAGCAGGTCGGTTTAATAAGAAAATAACGCCGGCTTATTTATAGTGATGAAAGCATTAAGTATATTGTTTGTTTATATAGTGTTATTTTATTTGTTTATTGTTTGATTGTGGCGGTTAAGCAGGGGGATTACGGCTGTTTCTGCTACGGCGGCAGACCAGTAAAAGCCCTGGCCCTCATCACAACCCAGCGCTTGCAGTCGTTGCAGGGTGGCGGCGTCTTCAATGCCTTCGGCCACCGTTTTCAGGCCTAAGCTGGCGGCCATATTAATAATGGCCTGTACCAGCGGCTCGTCACGTTCAGATACACACAATGAGGCAATAAAAGAGCGGTCTATTTTTAAGGTAGTGGCATTAAAGCTGCGCAAATAACTCAGATTAGAATAACCGGTGCCAAAATCATCAATCGCAAACGTTACCCCCAATTGGCTTAGCGCATTAAGTTGGTGTTGAATAAAGTCGGTATCACCGATTAACAAGGATTCGGTCAGCTCCAACTCCAGCGCTGCCGCCGGCAGGCCGGCACGGCGTAGCGCCTGTTGCACTGTGTGCTCCAGCCCGGTGTTTTTAAATTGCACGTAAGACAGGTTTACCGCCATGCGTAGCTCGCTGAAGCCTTGTGCTCTTAACCGTGCCGCAGCCTGGCAGGCCTCGGCAATTACCCAATTGCCCAGTTCGCTGATCAAGCCGCTTTGCTCAGCCAACGGAATAAATTCGGCGGGGCTTATCATGCTGCCGTCGCTTTGTGGCCAACGCAGCAAGGCCTCAACTGAGCTGATACAGCCGCTGCGTAAATCTACTTTCGGTTGATAATGCAGCTCAAAGCCGTGTTCCTTAATGGCCAGTCGCAGGCGCTGCAACAAGTTAAACTTGTCGACATTGTCCTGATCCAATTTGTCGTCGTAAAAGCGAAAGGTATTGCGGCCATCTTCTTTGGCTTTATACATGGCCAAATCGGCTTTGCGGCACAAGACGTTAAATTCGCTACCGTCACCTGGTGCGATGGCAATACCAATCGATCCGGATACGCTGACGTCGGTTTGCATAATGCTAAACGGCTTGGTGACTTCTGTAATCAGCTGCACTGCTAATTGGCTCAGTTGTTGTTTGTCGGCGTCGGTCGGTACCAGAAACAGAAACTCGTCGCCACCAAAACGAACGACTTTTTGTTCTGTGTTTAATGCCTGCTGCAAGCGCCCGGCTAATTGGCGCAACAATATGTCGCCGGCGGAGTGGCCTAACGAATCATTTACCGGCTTAAAGTTATCCAGATCAAGAAACAACACCGCCAGTTGCTGCTGTTGCTCGCGACAGTGTTGCAGTAACTGGTTATACAGCTGTTCGCCGGAAATACGGTTAGGTAAGCCGGTTAATGGATCATGATGAGCCAGCCGTTCAATCTCCTTGCGACTGTGGCGCACTTTGTCATTTTCCTGTTGCAGTGACAGCATTAGCAGGCGCATATCGCGCACCATTAAATACACGCTAAAGCCGGTTACCGCCAAAATAACGGCCACAAACAGCAAATGTTGCCAACCCAGTGCGGGGATCACCGGGTGTAGCTGGCCGCTAAGGGTTAAGGCGGTAACCAGGCTGCAAAATGCCATCACGAATAACAACAGCGAATAGAACAAGCCTACACTGCCCAAAATGGCGGCATAGACTAATAAACCGGGAAAACCCAGCAGGGCCAGATCTCGCAGGCCGCCGGAGACATAGGCCAGGGCCGACAACATCAGTGCCATCGACCACAGCAAGATATAGGCAGAGATTAGCGCTTGTTGTTTCAGGGCAAAGCCGCCGGCAAGCAGCAGGGCAATACAGCCGGCCAAAATAAGCAGCTTAGTGGTGCCGCTGGCGACGGCCATCGCCAAAATTAAGCCAAATAAAGTAAAACCGGTAATTTGCAGTAAACGACGGATACGGAAATGGCTGATTTGCTGCTGGAAATCTTCGGTGTCATGAGCGGAAAAGTACTGTTCCGGCATACTGCGCTGGCGCCATATTAGTTTAGCTGGGTCTGATTAACTGTAGCGCTGAATGTTAAAAATACCAGCTAATCAGTGGTTTTTGGTTCAATATGTACCACCAGCTCCACCCCCAACTGCTGTATCGCCAGTTCAGCGTCATCGGCTAACTGATGCGCTTGTTGCACGGTCCAGTGTGGTGGTACCTGCATATCTACCTGGGCAAATTGTAAGGTAGCCGCAGCGCGGGTGCGTAAATTACTAAACTGTACCTTGCCGCTGGCAAACTGCGCTAAGGCTTGTTCAATGTCACTGATGCGCTGCTGTGGCAATGCTTTGTCCATTAAACCATTAACGGCACGATACAAGATGCCGCCGCCTTCATGCAATATATGCAGCGCTACCGCTATGGCCACCAGCGGATCCAGCCAGTATTGGCCACTTATTGCTGCCAGGCCCACACCTGCGACAACCCCTGCTGTGGTCCAGACGTCGGTCATTAAATGTTTGCCATCTCCTTCCAGTGCCGGCGAGTTATGCTGTTTTCCGCCGCGTAACAGCAGCAGGGCAATGCCGAGGTTGATTAAACTGGCCAGCACCGTAAGGGCGGTGCCTAAGCCCAGGCTGGCAAGCGGCTGCGGGTTAATTAAGCGCGCGCTGGCCGTGATAAAAATGGCCAGCGCAGCAAGGAAAATCATACCACCTTCAAAAGCGGCCGATAAATATTCGGCTTTGCTGTGGCCATAAGGGTGGCTGTCGTCTGCCGGGCGACGGGCAATAGTAACCATTAACAGTGCAAAACCGGCGCCGGCGACATTAACCAGTGATTCTATTGCATCAGATAAAAAGCCGACCGAGCCGGTTAGATACCAGGCCAGAGTTTTCAGCGCCATAGTGGCAAAAGCGGCCAGCAAAGACAGCAGCAATAACTGGCGCGGTCGCAGGTTTAGCATGAAGTATTCCAATCGGTATCAGCGGCTTGCTGCAGTGTAGAGCAGCCGCTGATGAATGTCATGCGCTGCGCCGTGGCAACAGCAGTGATACCAGCACGGTAGTTACCAGCATGCCGGACGAAATCCATAAACATGCGGTTAAGCCCGCCACTTGATACACCCAGCCCGACAGCACAGTGCCGATAAGGCGACCCATGGCATTGGCCATATAGTAAAAACCGACATCCAGTGACACCCCATCGCTGTTGGCATAACTGACAATCATATAGCTGTGTAAGGAAGAGTTAATGGCAAACACGGCACCAAACAGCATAAGACCGCCAAGTAGGGCGGTTTCGGCCTGCCACTGTTGCTGCAGTGCTACCGCAATAGCGGCCGGTATCGCACACAATAACAGTGCCCATAATGTTAACATGCGACCATCAGGCAGGCGGGTTTTGCCGGTAAGCATGGGCGCTATGCTTTGCACTGCGCCATAGCCAATAACCCACAGTGCCAAAAAACTGCCCACTGCCCAGTGGCTCCAGCCAAACTGGCTGGCCAGGGTGAGCGGCAGCGCAATAACAAACCAAACATCACGGGCGCCAAACAGCAGCATACGGGCGGCGGATAACACATTAATGGCGCGGCTTTTCGACAACAACTCAGTAAATTTCGGCTTGGTTTTACTTTTGCCCAGATCAGCCTTTAAACGCCATAAGCTGAACAGCCACACCGCAGCCAGCATTAGCAGCATCAGCAGGATGGCCAGGCTAAAGCCATACAGGCTCAGCAGTAAGCCGCCGAGGAAAAAGCCAATGCCTTTCAGTGCGTTTTTCGAGCCGGTAAGAATGGCAACCCATTTAAACAAGGTACTTTGCGCATCATCGGCCACCAGCAGTTTAATGCTGCTTTTGGCGCTCATCTTGTTTAAGTCTTTGGCGATGCCGGATAACGCCTGGGCGGCCATTACCCAAGGCACAATTAAATACTCTGCCGGCAGTAACAACATGCCAAGCGCCAATATTTGCAGCAACAGGCCGATATTCATGGTGTTATTTAAGCCGATGCGCGCACCCAGCCAGCCACCGACCAGGTTAGTAATAACGCCAAAAATTTCATAAAACAAAAACAGCATGGCAATGGCCAGGCCGCTGTAACCCAGGCTGTAAAAATGCAGCACCACCAGCATGCGCAGCGCACCGTCGGTTAAGGTAAAGGCCCAGTAATTCGCCGTTACCAGCATATACTGCCGTAGCTGCGGACTTAGTGTGCTTAGCATAGGCTTGTTCCGATATGCATGACTTAGTGCTTGTCCTGCAGGCCAACCAGTTTGGCCAGTTCCACCGCACGGTTGGCGTAGCCCCATTCGTTATCGTACCAGGCATAAATTTTTACCTGGGTGCCGTTAACGACCATGGTGGAGAGCGCATCGATAATGCTTGAGCGCGGATCAGTTTTGTAATCCACCGACACCAAAGGCCGGGTTTCATAACCCAGAATATCTTTTAACTCCCCCTCTGCAGCGGCTTTTAGCAGAGCATTCACTTCTTCTGCGGTGGTGGCGCGTTCTACTTCAAATACGCAGTCGGTTAACGAGGCATTGGCCAATGGCACCCGCACAGCATGGCCGTTTAAGCGACCTTTAAGCTCAGGGAAAATTTCCGTAATGGCGGTAGCCGAACCGGTGGTGGTGGGAATTAAACTGCTGCCACAGGCGCGGGCGCGGCGTAAGTCTTTGTGCGGCGTATCCAGAATGCTTTGCGTATTAGTTAAATCATGAATAGTAGTAATGCTGCCATGTTTAATACCCAGTTGTTCGTGGATGACTTTTACCACCGGCGCCAGGCAGTTAGTGGTGCAACTGGCAGCGGTAACAATGCGGTGCAGCTCTTTATTGTACAGCTGCTGGTTTACGCCCATAACTACGTTTAATACGCCCGGCTCTTTTACCGGCGCACTGACCACCACCCGTTTTACGCCCTGAGCTAAATAAGCCTCTAACACGGCTGTGCTTTTCATCTTACCGGAGGCTTCAATTACCACGTCGCATTGTGACCAGTCGGTGTCGGCTATAGCTTTGTTCTGGCTTACGTTAATGGTTTTGCTGTTAATGACGATGTTATCGCCATCGGCCGCGGCATTATGGCGCCAGATACCGTGTACCGAGTCAAAGTTCAGCAGGTGAGCGAAGGTGGCGGCATCGGCGGCCGGGTCGTTAATCTGTACAAACTCAAATTCAGGCCAATCAAACGCCGCGCGCAGGGCCAGCCGGCCAATACGGCCAAAACCATTGATGCCTACTTTAATTGTCATTTAGCTATTCCTTAGTCTCAGTTACACAGCGCGGCGCGTTGCGGCCGGTCGCCCATTTGATTCAGTTTGTTAAGGTTAGCGGCGATAAAGCCGCCGTTATTGCTCGCGGTAAGCCGCAGCACTTCTAATGCCCAGGCCGGCAGGTTATCGGCTAAGCGGTAAAACACCCATTGGCCGTGGCGGCGGTCCTGCAAGATGGCCGCTTTGCGCAGTTGCGCCAAATGGCGGGAAATTTTCGGCTGGGTTTCATCCAGTGCTGCGGTAAGCTCGCAAACACACAGCTCTTGTTGCTGGTGAATAAGCAGCAGGGCTTTTAACCGCGTATCATCTGCCAATGCTTTATAAAAGCTTAATGCATCGCTCAGCTGCTCTGGTTTAGCGCGGTATTTCTGGCTAAACAGTAAAAAGTATTTAATCCGCTCGCTCAGCTCGTTCAGCACGACATCAAAGGCTTTGGTACCCGTTTTGGCTTTAGGGTCGGCAAAATCCCACGCCAGAATTTGTGCTGCCTTTACCTGAGTAACGCAACTTTGGTGGGCTTTGTCACACAGCGTAATGGCATGGTCGAAGTAACGTTCACTTAGACTGGACAGGTCTTTGCTGTGCAGGTGTTCAGCTGAAATATTTCGTGCAGCCAGTACTGTAAATACCCGTGGGTCTATCGGCTCCGGGGCGGTGCCGGCGCTGTATACCTCAAACTCTGCTCCGGCCATCTGGCGGAACAGTGCTTCGGCTAACTGCGAGCGGGCCGAGTTACCGGTACAGATAAACAGCAGTGATTTTTTCTGCATGTCGCATATCCTTTATTTTAGATATGCGAAATATCATATATCTATATTGGGGTATGTCAATGTTAGCTGGTACGATGTCATGCAAGTGTCACTTGACCGCTTTACACTGCGCCCGATTTTAAGCCGTATGTCAGGAGCAGTGATGTTGTCTAAGTTGAAAATTTCCGGCAGGGTACTGTTGCTGGGCGTACTACCTTTGGTGATGTTGTTGCTGGTTATTGTTGCTGCGTTTTGGTCGGCGCAACAAAAAGATAAGCTGTTTAATCAGTTGTATGATAACCATCTGGCCATTCTGTCTGATGTGATGGCAGTGCAGCAAATTCTGCAGCAAACGGCGCTACAGGATATTCGGAAATACCGTACCGGCTGGGCCTCTGCAGCAGCGACCGAGCAGCTGATTAAACAACATCTGGTCACGGCAGAGCAGCATTGGCAAGGCTTTGTACACAGCCGGCCAGTACAGGAGGACGCTGAATTCTATGCCGCACTGGATCAGGCGTTTGCGGCGGCCGTGAAACACTATCAGGAGTGGATTAGTTATGCCGGCAGCGATGCGCTGCTGGTACGTATTTTAAATGAGTCTACCGTTAACAGTGAAATCGAGCTGCGTATTACCGGATTTACGGCGCTAACGGAGGCATTTATTCAGCAGCAAATTGCAGCTGCGGCCACTGTAAGAGATTCGGCAGAGCGTTTTACCACACAGTTAATACAGGCTTATATCGTTGGAGCCGGGGTGTTGCTGCTGTTGATTGGTAGTTTAATTTGGGCGGTACAACGCTCTGTATGCCGTCCACTGTGGGCACTGCGCGATATTCTCAGACAGGTGCAGCAAAGTTCAGACTTGAGTTTAAGAGCCGGCGACTCAGGTACAGATGAAGTGGCTGAAGCTGCGCAGGCCCTGAACCAAATGATCAGCCACTTTGAGCAGTTGGTGGTGAAGCTGGGTAGCAGCTTGACGGTATTAGGTGAGCAGGCAGCATTGGTGTTTCAAAGTAGTGATGATGTCAGCCAGAGTGCGGTGCGCCAAGCCGGCCAGGCTAATCAGTTGGCGACAGCCGTTGAGCAGATGAGTGTTAGCGTGCAGGACGTTGCCGTTAATGCGAAAGGCGCCGCTGATGCGGCGCAACAGGCAAAGTCGCTGTGTGTTTCCGGGCGCGGGGTTGCCACAGCAAGCGCAACAGGGATAACTGAGCTGGCGCAGCAGCTTGACCACAGCGCGCAGGTAGTACGTCAGCTGCAGCAGGAATCCGGTCAGATTTCCGGCGTGTTGGACGTGATCCGTAAAATTTCAGAACAAACCAATTTACTGGCATTAAATGCGGCCATTGAGGCAGCACGGGCCGGCGAAGCGGGGCGCGGTTTTTCGGTAGTGGCAGACGAGGTTCGCACCTTATCGGCCAATACCCAAAAAGCGACAGAGTCGATTAACAAGATGATCAGCCAGTTACAACAGCAAGCCGCCAGTGCAGTAGAAGCTATGCAACGGGCGCATAAAGATGCCGATAGCAATGTGCAATTGGCGCAAGATGCCGGGGCCCGCTTTACCGAGCTGGCAGCGGCGGTGGAGAAAATCGCAGATGCCAATTTAACCATTTGCACGGCGACGGAGCAGCAGCAGGTAGTTTCGGCAGATATTGCACAAAATATTCATCTGCTAAACGGTGATATTGTGCAGCTTAGTGACGGCGCAGCCCGTGCTGCCGGCGCCAGTGAGCAATTAAACCAGCTGGCGATGCAGCTAACCGATGACTGGCAGGTGTTTAATACCGTTGCTAAGCAGGGTTAACTTGCCGGGCAGGCACGGTACAGCGCCATCATTTGGCTGCCGGTTTGCATCAGGCTTAGCAACACGCTGGCGGCATAAATCAGCGTCAAACTCAGCAGCGCAGAAAATACAATTTTGCCGCTGCTCAGCTGTTGCTGTTTGCCGTAGGCAAACCAGGCAATAAACAACCAGCAGGCCAGAATCAGCTGGATTAAGGCTTGCAAGCCGGCCCCCAGCAGAAACAGTGTCCGCTCTGTCGCCTGTTGATATACCGTCTGTGCCTGCTGCAGTTGTTGCTGCAGCGCATCGCTGGATGCCTCGTCGGCCACTAACTCACCGCTTGTATCGGTATTGCACAGTAACTGCGCTGTCATTGGCTGCAAGGCCTGAGCGCTTTGTTCCAGTTGGATCCAGCTTTTGGCAACAACCGGGTCTATCATGCCAATATTGGTCAGCGCATTGGCAAACACCAGCAATACCATAGTAATACCGCAAAAAAAGGCAAACAGGCGGAAAAAAGCAAAGAAACTGCCGGCAACGCCGACCATTTTCAGACAGCCAAAAGCGATGGCGGCGGCGAAGAACAACAGAAATAAATCAAACAGCGCGCTGCTGGCCAGATGGGTGAAAGCTGCATCATCAGCGGGTAGCGACACCGGATTGACGGCTTCCGGTAACACCTGACTGATAAACAACGCAATAAGAAACGACAGTATTAAAAACTCGACGCCTTTGCTGATCTCATCCGGCTGTTCAGCAATAGCCAATTGCTGCTGAATAAAGCGCTTGGGGCGGAATAAACACTGGCTGAAGTGAGAAAAAAACAGCGGAATTTCAGCAATAACGCGCTCTATATAGCTTTTCATAGTGTGTCCTTGTCAGCGGCTGATACGCGGATACAGCATGACTCCGTAACAACTATAGGCGTTTAGCCGTCCTTTGCACGTTGCATGCGCAAATAAAACGCTTTACACTTGCCGCGCAACCAAGGGGTGCAATAGCTGAGATGCCGTAAGGCGAACCCTTAGAACCTGATCCGGATTATACCGGCGGAGGGATGGTGCTAACTCCTCAAGCTGGTGTGATCTCTGAAGTTTTGGAGATTCATACAACAATGCGTTTTATACCTTCGTTACTTACTCTGGCTGTATGCAGCAGTTTTTCTATTCAAGCCAATGAAGCAGAAGCTTCGGTTGAGCGTATCAGCGTGCAGGGCGATTTCCGGCAGCAATCGGTACAACAGGTTGCCGGCAGCATTGCCATTGTTGGCGAGCAAGATGCCAAACGCACCTCGGCGCAGCATCTGGATGATTTGCTCAGCCAGTTTGCCAATATAAACTTCAGTGCCGGCGCCTCGCGCGGCCGCTATATTCAGGTGCGTGGTATTGGTGAGCGCAGTGAGTTTGTTGATACCATTAACCCGTCGGTCGGTATTTTAATTGATGGTATTGATTACTCCGGTTTGGGCATCAGCGGTATCAGTGATTTGGCGCAACTGGAGGTGTTTCGTGGCCCGGAAGCCAGCCGCTTTGGCGCCAATGCGCTGGCCGGCATGCTTAACCTGACAACTAAAGGCCCAACCGCCACGCCGGAAGGCAAACTCAGTGCTACCCTGGCTAACTATGACAGCCGCCAGCTGGCCGCGCAGTTTAGTAACAGCATTAAACAGCAAGTGGGTTACAGCCTGGCGCTGGAGCAGCAAAACTCTGATGGCTTTATCGACAATGCCTTTTTAAACCGTGACGACACCAACAATATCGACGAATTTACCGGCCGGTTTAAGCTGCGTTATCAGCCAATGGATACACTGGCGTTGCAGCTGGTTACGCATTTTGTTGACCAGGACAACGGCTACGATGCTTTCTCGCTGGACCGTAACCGCACCACCTTATCTGATCAGCCCGGTCAGGATCAGATCCGCAGTAAAGCAATAGCATTGCAGGCGGATTACAGTGCGTTGCGCTTTGCTACCTTACAGGCGCAGCTTAGCTGGTTAACCGCCGATAGCGATTACGGCTTTGATGAAGATTGGAGTTATGTGGGTATTCACCCGGATGAATATTCCACCACCGACCGCTACTTACGCACGCGCGATCAACTAACGCTGGACTACCGTTTTATCTCTACGCCCGAAGGCAAGCTGGGCAACAGCGACTGGGTGCTGGGGCTGTATGCAGCCAATAAAAGCTTTGATTTAACCCGGCAGTTCTGGAACTGGGACTTATGGCAGGCCGACAGTTTTGTCAGCAGCTTAAGCCGCAGCAATGCTGCCGTATACGGCGAGCTGACCACGCCCTTTAGTGCCGGTTGGAGTTTGGTGTCGGGCCTGCGCCTGGAGCGTTACGACGATGACTACAGCGACAGCAGCGGCAATGCGATTAAAAACCACGACAGCATGTGGGGCGCCAAATTAAGCCTGAATTATCAGGTAAACCCGCAGGCATTGGTGTATCTGCTGGCATCTCGTGGCTATAAAGCCGGAGGTGTAAACGGCGATGCTCTGGCCAAAGCTGCCGATGGCAACTTAAGTGAGTTAAACAGCAAAGCCAGTTTTAAACCGGAAACCCTGTATAACGCCGAATTTGGTGTTAAAGGCAGTGCGCTGGACCAAAGCATTACCGCACGGGTGGCGGCGTTTTATATGTGGCGCGACGATATGCAGGTAAAAGGCTGGCTGAACCCGGATAGCGGGCCGCAATTTGCCGGCTTTATCGACAATGCCGGCAGTGGCCGCAACTACGGTATTGAAATGGAAAACCGCCTGCAGCTAGATCCGCAGCTGGCGCTGTTTTTATCTGCCAGCTGGCTGAAAACCAAACTGGGTAACTATATTACACTGGATGAAGAAAATTTCAGTGGTCGTGAGCAGGCGCAGGCACCGCGTTTTTCGTACAGTGTGGCCGCCGATTGGTATATCACTGAAGCGCTGACCTTTAACCTGAGCCTGCAAGGCAAAGACGCGTTCTTTTACTCCGACGGCCACAATGCCCGTTCATCACGCTATGAGCTGTTGGGCGCGCGGTTAAGCTATCAGTTGAGTAACTGGGAGCTGGCAGTATGGACGCGCAACGCACTGGATCAGGATATCGGCGTGCGCGGCTTTTACTTTGGTAACGACCCGCGGGATGGCTACCAGAGCCATGTATACGAGCAATTTGCTGAGCCGCGCCGTTTTGGTGCCAGCGCCAGCTATCAGTTCTGAGGCCCGTGATCACCTATTAAGGAGTGTGCTATGCAATTATCAGTTGAGATCAGTAAGTACCCGTTAGCAGAAGATTATATTACGCCGATTAAAGGTTTTATTGCCGAGCTGAACAAGTACCCGGACGTAACAGTGCTTACCAATACCATGAGCACTCAGCTGTTTGGCGACTATGATGCGGTAATGCAGGCGCTGCAGGCCTGTATTAAATGGTCATTTGAGCAGTATGGCAAGGTGGTATTTGTTTGTAAGTTTATTCACGGTGACCTGCGGCCATGAATGAACTGCTAAGCCAGGCGATACAGCAATGGCAGCTGATGCACAGCATAGAGCTGGTAGCAACCTTGCTGGCGCTGGCTTATGTGATTCTGGCATTAAAACAAAGCCTGTGGTGCTGGCCGGCCGCGCTGTTAAGCACCATATTATTTACCCATGTGATGTGGCAGTCGGCGTTATTATCTGACGCCTTATTGCAGCTGTATTATGCCGGCATGGCACTATATGGCTGGTGGCGCTGGCAACAACTGAAGCAGGGCAGCGCCGGCGCACGTGGCCCGGTGTATGAGTGGCCCTGGCAGCGTCATGCCTGGTTAGTCGCCGTTACTGCTTTGGCGGGGCTGGTACTGGGCGCCCTGATGGCTAATTACACCCACGCTGAATTTGCTTATCTGGATGCGCAAACCACGGTATTCAGCGTAATGGCCACCTGGCTGGTGGCGCGGAAACTGGTATCAAACTGGTTGTATTGGGTAGTGATAGATGCGGTATCCATTTACGTTTATGCGCAAAAACATCTGTATTTCCTCACTGGCTTGTTTATGCTGTATACGGTTATCGCTATTGCAGGGTACTTTATTTGGCGCAGTCATTATCAGCAACAGCCGGCAGCGAGATTGAGCGTGTAACGCGGTTATGTCGGCGGTTGGAGTTTTTTGTCGCCAGGCCACCGCTACAAGTAAGGCCGTTATCGCACGGCGAAAGTAACCAGAGCTATTATGTCAAAACGGCGCAGGGCGAATATGTACTGCGCTGCTATCCGGCTGATTCTGCCGTATGTCGCCAACAGGAACTGCGCTGCCAACATGCCGCCGCCGCCCTGGGCCTGGCCCCGGCGCCTTTGTGTTTGAATAATCATTATCAGGTTATGCTGAGCGACTATATCAGTTCCGGCCAGCCATTTGATTATCAACGCTATGGCAGTGCCGCGTTATTGTCGACTTTGGCTGCCTTTCATCAGCTAAACGTACAAACGGCAGTGCTGGAACCGCGCAATTACTTGCAGCAACAGTTAGCCATGTTGCCGGAAACGGTGCAGGCAGCTCCTGCAGTATTGGCGCAGCTGTACCACGCGGCGGCAGCATTAGAAAGCCAGACAGCAGATATCGTATTGTGCCATCTGGATTTGCATGCCGGTAATCTACTTTGGGCACAGCAGCGGCTGTGGCTGCTGGATTTTGAATACAGCCAACTGGCCGACAGCAGCCTGGATCTGGCCGCGCTGAGTTTACACTTTGAACTGGATGCAGCAGAAGAGCAGCGGTTGTTAAGCCAATATACGGCTTGTCGTGGTGCTACAGAATTAATGCCGCAGTTGCAGCAAAAAATACTGCCGGCAAAACAGTTGTATAGCGGCTTTTGCTGGCTATGGTATTTAAGTTTACCCGATGCGCAAGCGCAGGCCGCTTACTGGCAGCACAGAATTGAGCAATTAACGGCGTTATAAGCCGCCTAAGCGCTCGGCCAGAGTTTTGTAGCGTTTTACGTCTTCTTCACTGAACATTGGTTTGCCGTTGGCATCTTTCTCTGCCGGCACCAACAAGTTTTCCCGGGCTAATCGTTCTACTCTTATAGTTTGCACGCCCAGAAACTCAGCTACCTGGTCGACGGTCATTAACGCCATGCTATTTTCCTTATCTCTAATAAACTTAGAAGTAATAGCTTAAAATCAGCCATTTGTGAATAGCAGTTTGACAACACTCAGCGATATTTACTGCCAAACATACTCAGTTACACTTTTTTGCCGTGGCACTGTAGGTTGAATGTTTTTATTATGTTAATTTCCTGCAGTTAAGATCAGGAGAAACGCAAAAATGTATAAAAATTACCTCGCCCTGTTATTGGGTGCCAGTTGTTTCAACAGCTATTGCTTGAGCGCCGCTGAAATCAGCGCGCCGCTGGCAGTACAACAACCTTACACCGTAGCCTCGCCAAACGGTGACCGGCAAGACCCTTACTACTGGCTGCGCGATGACAGCCGCACCTCGCCCACGGTGCTGGATTATTTGCATCGCGAAAATGACTATGCCAACAGTTATGCCAGTGCCTATCAGCCGCTGAGCGATAAACTGACAGCCGAAATTATCAGCCGCATTAAACAAGACGACAGTTCAGTACCTTATACCAAGGGCGATTACAGCTATTACAGCCGCGTTGAAAGCGGCAAAGAGTACCCGATTTATGCCCGCAAAGCCTTAGCCGATGGCACCGAGCAAATCATGCTGGATGTAAACGAGCTGGCCAAAGGCAAAAGTTATTATGCGGTATCTAACTGGCAGGTTAGCCCGGATCAAAACTTTATTGCTTATATGGAAGATGACAGCGGCCGGCGCCAGTACACGTTGAAAGTACGTGATTTACGCAGTGGTAAAGATTTACCTGACCAACTGAGCGGCTTGTCGTCCAGTCTGGCCTGGGCCAAAGACAGTAAAACCCTGTACCTGGTAAAAAATGATCCGGTAACCTTGCTCAGTACCCAAGTGCTGCAGCATAGCCTGGGCAATGACCCGGCGCAGGCGCAGCTGGTATACGAAGAAAAAGACAACAGCTTTTATATGGGCGTCGGTAATACTACCGATGATAACTATGTGGTGATCTATACCAGCAGCACGGTTTCAAGCGAAATGCAGGTTATGGATGCCAGCAAGCCGGGCAGCGCATTTAAAAGCCTGGCCCCGCGTGAGCGCGACATTAAATATCGCGCTGATCATTTGAACGGACGCTGGATTATCCAAACTGACTGGCAGGCACCTAACTACCGTATTATGGCGGTTGCTGCCGATAACATTGGTGACCGTACCCAATGGCAACCGTTGGTTGCGCACCGCGACGATGTGTTTATTCAGGACTTTACTGCCTTTAACAATTACCTGGTAATTAACGAGCGCAGTGATGGCTTACGCCGGATGAAAATCATGCCCTGGGCCGCACCGGCAAAATCGGTTTATATTGCCCCGGATGAAGCCGCTTACGTTACCGGCTTTGAGATTAACCCGGAACAAAACACCGACTGGCTGCGTTATACCTATACCTCGCTGACTACCCCGGCCAGTGTCTACCGGCTGAATATGCAAACCGGCGAAAAGCAGCTGTTAAAACAAACCGAAGTGCCCGGTGGCTTTGATAAAAACAACTACGCTACCGATCGGGTATGGGCCACCGCGCGCGACGGCGTAAAGGTGCCGGTATCCTTGTTGTATAAAAAAGACTTTAAACGCGATGGCACAGCGCCGCTGTATCAGTATGCCTATGGCTCTTATGGCGCCTCAATGGATCCGTCGTTTCGTGCAACGGTATTGTCGCTGGTAGACCGCGGTTTTGTTTATGCTATCGCGCATATTCGCGGCGGTCAGGAAATGGGCCGGCATTGGTATGAAGACGGTAAACTGCTGCACAAGATTAATACCTTTACCGACTATATCGACGTAACCGACTATTTGGTAACCAACAACTATGCGGCCAAAGACAAAGTATTTGGTATGGGCGGCAGTGCCGGCGGCCTGCTGATGGGCGCGGTAGCGAATATGGCACCAGAGAAATACCGTGGCTTAGTGGCGCATGTGCCTTTTGTCGATGTGGTTACCACTATGCTGGATGAAAGCATTCCGTTAACCACCAATGAGTTTGACGAGTGGGGTAACCCGAAGCAAAAGGCCTATTACGACTATATGCTGTCGTACTCACCTTATGATCAAATCAGCAAGCAGGATTATCCAGCCATGCTGGTCACCACCGGTTTGCATGACTCCCAGGTGCAGTACTTTGAACCGGCAAAATGGGTTGCTAAGTTACGTACTCACAAAACCGATGCTAACCCCTTGCTGTTTAAAACCACGATGGAAGCCGGCCACGGTGGTAAATCCGGCCGTTTTGCCCGTCAGGCGCAAACGGGTGAAGAGTATGCCTTTATTCTTAACCTGCTGGGTATAACAGACTAGTCTGCCTTAGCGGTACAACTGAACCGGGCCTGTGCCCGGTTTTTTCTTACCTTAAAGCATGTAAATAAGATCAATTATCATTTGCAACTAATTCTCAATTAGATTAAAGTGCGGCTCGAAAGTTAATAAGAACTATTATCATTAAGGAGCCGTTATGTCGTTGCCGCTTAACCGTGCCATTTTAGTTGCCGCTATGCTGGGGGGCAGCTTTGCCGCCCATTTTGCCGCACAAGCCCATGTGCCGTATTTGCAGCCTGCCAGTTTTGAACCGATCCGTGGTGGCTGGGTAAGCCTGGACGCCGCCTTTGCCGACCGCTTTTTTATTCCCGAAGTCGCCTTTGATAACAGCAGTTTCAGTGTGCTGACACCCGCCGGCACAGCTGTTACACCAACATTAGTGCAGTACAGCCATACCCGCACTACGGCAGAGCATCAGCTAACCGACGATGGCACTTACCGTTTCAGTACCGGGCTGCGTTACGGCGCGACCTTTCATACCTATGAGCAAAACGGTGAGCGCAAAAACAGCCGCGATGAAAACTTCGTGTTACCGGCCGGGGCTAAATCTATTGCGCACTTTCAGGCAGTAACCCGGGCTGAAACCTACGTTAGCAAAGGTGCGCCAGACCATAGGGCGTTACAACCCGGTGGCGAAGCGCTGGAACTGGAGTTTCTCAGCCACCCGAATGATCTGTACAGCGACAGCACCTTAAGGGCGCGTGTGCTGTTTAACGGCAAGCCGCTGCCGCAGCAGGCGGTGAATGCCTACTTTGTGGAAGCCGACGCGAATGATGAAAAAGTGACACATCAACTGACTACCGATGCCGCCGGTATTATCAGCTTTGTGCCGGCAAAAGCCGGTACTTATTTGCTGCTAAGCCGCTACCGTGCCGATGCGCCGGCCGGCGCCAAAGTTCCGCAATACAGTTACAGCTACAGCGTCGTGCTTGAAGTTACCCAATAGCGCTCACCCGTTACCGCAGGAGTTTTACTGATGAATAAACAGCATTTATATACCACGTTGTTTTTGGCCCTGAGCAGTGCCTACCTTAGCGCCTGCAGCAGCTCTGTTGCCGCAGACAAACCGCGTTTAGACGAAGCACAGCAACAGCAACTGGCTGCCGAGCGCGCCGGCCATTTACGCCAAACCCATGTGCGTTTTAATGCACTGGATAAAGATGAAGACGGTTATATCAGCCGCGCAGAGTTTAACCGCTCCGGTGATTTGGCGTTTGAGCGCATGGACACCAATAAAGACGGCGTGTTATCCGCCGCCGACCCTAAACCGGCGCCGCGTGGCGAGGATACCCGCTCTGAGCAAACCCGCACAGAGCAAGCCCGGCAACAAGCTCAGCGTGCAGCACAGCCAAGGCGTGAGCGGCTGCTGCAAATGCCGACTACCCATTCAGTTGACGGCATGCTGGCGATGTACGACAGCAATAACGATGGCGTGGTAAGCCGCGCAGAGTATGAACAAGGCCGCGCGAGCCAATTTGCCGGCGTTGACGTTAACCGTGACGGTGTATTGAGCTACGACGAATATGTCAGTGAATTTGCCGGCTGGCTGGACCAACAAATTGCCCGTACAGTAAAAGCGCAGTAACGCCTGCCTCAGGAGAACAGCTTGTTTATGAAAAACATGTCTATGCAGTACCCCTTATTGGCTTTGGCCATCAGCAGTGCCCTGGCGGCAACAACGGCTGAAGCCGTGCAGGCAGAAACCGCAACACCGGAGCTGGACACCGTATCGGTAACCGCGCAGGCGGTGCAAACACAGGCCAACAGCAAACAAGCGCAGCAGCTTAGTGCTACTGAGCTGCAACAACAACAGGCACAAAATATTGCCGATGTGGTGCGCTTTGTACCTGGTGTTACCACCACCGATATGGGCCGTTTTGGCAGTAACGGTTTTAATATCCGCGGCCTGGATGGCGACCGGGTTGCTATTACCGTCGACGGTTTAGCACTGGGGGAAACCCTGGACCCGCCAACCTTTGTTGCTTACGAGTTTTTCCGCTCGGCCCGCGGTGGCGTGGATATTGATGCGTTAAAACAGGTAGAGATTATTAAAGGCGCTGATGCTATTGCTGCCGGTAGCGGCGCTTTGGCCGGCGCAGTGTTGTTTGTTACCAAAGATCCGGCCGACTATCTTGCGCCGCAGGGCGACGACAGCCATCTGGGGTTAAAAGCTGGTTTCAGCGGCTTAAATGATGAAACCTCGTTCAGTACTACAGTGGCGAACCGCAGCGGTAAGCTGGAATCCTTGCTGGTGTACACCCGAAGGGACGGCGAAGAAAACCGCAGCGCCCGCTCCGGCGAAAATATCAGCGGTGCCGGTCGCACCATTGCTGATCCGCTGGATTACAGCAGTGATAACATTCTGGCCAAGTTGCAGTATCAGTTAACTGACCGTCAGCGGCTTGGCTGGACCGGTGAATATTTTAACCAAAGCAGTGAGCTGGATAACCAATCCAGGCTGGACAGCACCTATTTATCGCGCCACGGCGATGATGACATTGAGCGCAAGCGCTTTGGCCTGCAGTATGAGTGGCTGGCAGCGCAAGCTTTTGCCGATAGCGTAAATGCCACCCTGGACTACCAGTCCAATTACACCAATGGTGTCACCAGCATGCTGACCACCGGCTGCAGCGGTGAAACTAACGGCGAAGTATCGCCCTGCCTGCGCAGTGAAGATCGCGATTTTAAACAGCAGCAACTGAAACTGGCGGTAGCACTGGATAAAGAACTGTTTGGTAACACTGTGCAGCAGCAATGGCTGTATGGTGGCTCAGTTGAACAGCGTAAAGTGGAATACTCTGCGATAGACCGGCGTTATATCGGCCAGACTGACGAGCAGGCCAGCCCGCCGGTAATTGACCCGGATCAGGTGCCTGAAACCGACGTAACGGCAATAAGCCTGTATGCCCGCGACGTTATTAAGCTGGCTCCGCGCTGGACATTAAGTCTGGGCGGCCGCTTTGATACGTTAAAATACAGCCCGCAGTTTGACGAGCAATACGCCGATAATACCGATACGGTCAGCGATGTCGATTTCTCTGCCTTTACCTGGCAGAGTAACCTGACCTATCAGCTGAGCACTACACAGCAAGTATGGCTGCAAGCCGGGCGGGGTTTCCGCGCACCGACGGTAGCAGAAATGTATTCACCAACCTCGCTTATCAGCCGCACCGAACAGGCTAGCGGCGTAGTGGTAGATGACTTATGGAGCAGTATTGCCAACCCGGATCTAAAAGCGGAGCGTAGCCTGAACCTGGAAGCGGGTTACCGTTACCAGACCGATAAGCTGTTACTTGGCATATCGGTATTTAACGATCAGTACAGCGATATGATTGACACTGTTGCCCGGGTGCAAAACCCCGATGTGGTGTATGAAAGCTGTAGCCGTGGCGTTTGCACCGAGTCACAGGGCAACCAGTACAACACCATTGAGAATATTGGTGAAGCCGACGTAAAAGGCGTAGAGCTGGAAGCGCTCTGGCGCATCAGTCGTGCCGTCAGTTCGCGTCTAGCTTATTCCTGGAACGAAGGTGAAAAAGAAAACGGTGATCCGCTGCGCAGCATCAACCCGGCTTCTGCCGTATTGGGTTTGCGCTACGACGCGGCCAACTGGGATCTGACAGCGAATATTACCCACAGTGCGGCAAAAAAAGCAGCAGATGCCTACGATTCAACAGAAAGTGCATTTGAAGCTAAACCCTATTTAACCGACAGCTACACCGTAGTCGACTTAATGGCCAACTATGATATCAGCCCGCAGTGGCGCTTAAGTGCCGGTATTTATAACCTGTTTGACGAAGAATACTATCAATGGCAACGCGTGCGTTTCGTTACCAACTGGGTAGGCAGTGGGGTGCGTGGCGGTGTACTGCCCGGCGGTGAAGGTTTGCAGCGTTACAGCGAACCCGGCCGTTACGCCAAACTGGCTATCAGCTACAGCTTCTAGTGTTTTCTCCCGCCGCTATGCAACCGCTGGCGCAAAGCCTTCCCCCTGCTGTTAAAGCAGGGGGCTTTTTGTTTACGTTGGGCAGCGTATTAGCCGCACATTTATTGCCGCTGTTGTGGTATTTGACGGCAAACAGCAGCAGCGCGGTAACCGTAACGCCGCCGCTGTTAACCGGGGTATTTGTGCAGCAACCGGCCTCGCAGGCCGCCCCAGCTGCGCAACAGGCCGCGCCGCCAAAGCCTGAGCTAAAGACGCAGCCAAAGCTAAAGCAAACGGAGGTTAAACACCTTAGCGCGAAGCCAACTAATGTCAGGCCCGCTGCAGCCAAAGCGGTTAAGCCGGCAGAACCTGCCGTACGTCAGATGGCGCCTGTTACTCAAGCCGAACCCGGGCCGCCGCCGGCCGGCGTTGCCACCCCCGTGGCCGCAGCAAAAGACAGTGCCGCTGCCAGCGCGGTGCCGGTGTCGGCCCCGGTGCTCAACGCCACGGCGCACTATAACGCTCCACCGCACTATCCGCGCTTATCACGCAAATTACGTGAACAGGGTACGGTTGTGCTGGAGCTTACTGTGCTGGCCAGCGGCAAGGTAGCCGACGTAACCGTGCAGCAAAGCAGCGGTTACCCCAGATTAGACAAGGCGGCGTTGTCGGCGGTGCAGCACTGGCGCTATCAGCCTGCACAGTGTGCCGGCAAGGCAATAGATTACCGCTACCGCCAGCGGATAGAATTTTCCTTAACCGAAGGAGTGAAACAATGACAGCATTAGCAGATAACCCCTATGGCCTGGCAACACTGTGGGCGCAGGGCGATTGGGTGATCAAAGGCGTGGCAATCTTACTGCTGTTAATGTCCGTCGCCAGTTGGAGCGTGATTCTCTGGCGCAGCCTACAGCTGTGGCGCCTGCGCCCGGCCAATAACGCTTCACGTGACTTTTGGCACGCACAAAGTTTTGCCCAAGGCCTGCAGTTATTGCAACCCGGCAACAGTGCCAGCCCGTATCGCATGTTGGCAGAAGAAGGCCTGGCGGCAGTCGATCATCACCGGCTGCACAAAGCCGATTTACACGGCCAGCTTAGTTTAAATGACTGGCTCAGCGCCTGTTTGCGCAATGCTATTGACGACAATGTTCAACACCTGCAGCGTGGCTTGCCGGTGCTGGCGTCGGTGGGTTCAACCGCGCCCTTTATCGGTTTGTTTGGCACTGTGTGGGGCATCTATCATGCCTTGGTTAGCATAGGTGTATCCGGCCAGGCCGGTATTGATAAGGTAGCCGGCCCGGTAGGTGAGGCATTAATTATGACGGCAGTAGGTCTGGCCGTCGCCATACCGGCGGTGCTGGGTTATAACGCGCTGCAACGGGCCAATAAAGGTGTTATTACCCGGCTTAACCGCTTTGCCCATCAGTTGCATGCGTATTTTCTAACCGGCGCGGCGCCTAAAGCCAGTGTCAGTGTGTTAACCAATAAGCAGGAGAGTGCGTAAATGGCGTTTTCTGTTGATTCGCCGGATGATGACATCATCAGTGAAATTAATATGACGCCGTTGGTGGATGTGATGCTGGTACTGCTGATTATTTTTATGATCACCATGCCGGTATTAACTCAATCGGTGCTGGTGGAGTTGCCCCAAGCCAGTGCAGAGCCCACTACGACACAGCCCGACAGCATCGCCATCAGCGTACTGCGCGATGGCACTGTGCAGTGGAACAGCGAGGCGGTAACAGCTGAGCAACTGCAGCAAAAGCTGGCGCAAATAGCGCAGTTACCACAGCAACCACCGCTGCAGTTAATGGCCGATAAAGCGGTACAATACCAGCATGTGCTAACGGTAATGGCGCTGGCACAGCAGTTAGGTATTACCCAATTGGGGTTTGTTACTAAGCCGGTTGAATAAGTTATGCAGCATATAGCTGATTGATAAAATACTGTGTATTATTCTTTGCTTCTGTAAAGGATATAAACATAAAAGAGGGAATAATGCGCGCTTTAACAGGGTTATTATTGTTAAGTATATTGTCTGGTTGCGGAGGTTCTTCCGGTTCAGATGATACAGCTAATACCACAACCAATACTGCACCGGTGCTTACCGGGCAGCTTAGTCTGCAATTAACTGCCGCCGCTGCCGGTAGTGTGAATTTTGCTTTGTTGGATGCAGAAAATGATCAACTTACAGTCAGTTACACCAATAAACCCGATTGGGTTGAGGGTACGCTGAGCAGTAATCAGTTGCAGTTAACAGCGACACCGGACTTTTTCAGTGTAGGCGCACATCAGTTTGAGGTGCGGGTATCGGATGGTAAGTTGCACTCTGACTATACCATTACATTGAATGTGGCAGACGACCCGTCGAAATGGGTTGAAATTAGCACGCCTAAAGTGGATTTTGTCGGCCAGTGGGCATTGGATAACGGCGACAGCTTGCATCTGTATGCCAATGAAACCGGGCGTTACCTGGCTGCAGACGGTGATGTGTTTGATTTGGTTTGGTATGGCATGAATGGCTATATTGAAATCAGCTCGACGCAGGTGAATTGCGTCTCAGACGAGTGTTATGATTATTTTGAAGTCTACGTAATCGCCACTGAAGAAGGCAGAAAACGTTTGGTGCTGGAGTCAGACGAGGAAATGCTTGCTGTTACAGTGACGCCTTATAATACCAAGCCATTGCAGGAAGGTTTGTATAGTTTAAATCATTTAGCAGTAGATTATGTGTACAGTATCGATGGTTCAAGTGCACATATTTATGCTCCGTTTAAGTTTATGGTGTCAGGAAGTAGTTTAAATTCGTGGGCCGAGATTGAAACGCAGCTTACAGCAGATGGGGGATTGCAGGCACAAAGCAATATTGATCAGTTTACGATGAACCTCTATCGCTACACTACCGATGATTATGTCAATATTGAATTTGGGGTTAATTTTGTCGTTGGTGAAATATTGCCATCAGCTGACGGGCGTTTAACCATTCAATACCAACTTTCTTTCGTGCTTAACGACAGCACTGTTGATCCGCAAGATTTTGACGGTATGACAGAAGCATTAGCACAGCCTTATACCGGACATCTCGAGCTTGGCTTAAATGAACAATTGGCGGTGCCACAATTTGTTTTAAATACATCATATTACGCATCATTCAGGCTAAAACCCGACTTTGATGGCCAAAATATGTTATTCGGTGGTAGCGAAGTGTTGTTCACCAACAATTCGCAAGGTGTAGCACGTTTTAGTGTGCCACAGGCTTTTGCACAGCAAGAAAGTGAATTTGATTGGACTGTTGACGGTCAGCAGCTGGTTATCACTTTAGCTGGTGAAGTTTATCGCTACCGGTTTATTCAGCACCCGGTAAATGGGCTTAGTATTGTTGACCAGAATAACCTGTATTCTCCGCTGCTGGTTGCAGAGCAGCAATACAATGCGCAGGCGTTAATTGGCAACTTCTTAACCGAGCAGTATGTAAACGTGACGCCTTATTACCATAATATTTTTGCAGATAATACAGCGTCGTTGTTTAGTAATAGCAAAGATGTATATGGCTACAATTACAAGTCCTATAAATGGCAGCAAGAAAACGACGGTTCTGTCACGTTTGTATACAGCGCAGCCTGTGGCGATGAGCAGACGTTCAGCCAGTGTGCAACAGAGTTGGAGCAACGGCTGGCAGATGGTGAATATGTAACCGTCAATTATCGGAACTTCAAAGTCATCAAGCAAACTGAGCGGGAAACTTTTATCCAGTCCAGTTATGACTATCGCAATCGCTCGTATAACCAGAGTGTGCAAAGTGTGTTGCGGTTGATAAACGTGCCGCTGCAATAAAAGTGTTTTAACGCCCTGCGAATTCGCAGGGCTTTTTTTCGGTTTAACATTGATCTGGTTTATTGTTGCAGTTGCTCTGCTAGCGCAGGCAACAGTTGCTGCCAATTGTGGTTAAGGATATGGCACACATCAAAATCAGCCACCTGCTGCATGGCAATACCGGCCAATTCAGCCTGCTGTGTTAAAAACCGCTCTGCGGTGCGGCTGTCTTCCAGCACTATTTCTACCCGGCCTTGCAACATCAGGCCAAACGCTTGTTCGTCACTGTTAACCAGTACTCTTACTCCGGCAAATTCCTGCTGCTCTGCCATCTTAAAACCACGAATATGGCTTATCAGCAAATCGCTGCGCTGTTGCCAGTTAGTCAGCTTTTCTGTCGATAAACTGTAGGCATTTAGCCGTAAGGTATCTAAAGGTACCGGCACCACCAGCAGTTCAGCATGTGTTTCATCTAATTGGCAAATGCGGAACAAATCAGCATCAATCAGCCCGTCTTTTAATAGCCGGAAGCGTCGCTGCGACGGCAGGGCAATAAACTGTGGTTGATAACCCAGGGCGGTATAAGCCTGCGTCAGCTGTTGCTGCAGCTTTTGCCGCAACGCGGAGTCACCCAGCGGCATGCCAATACGCACCGGTTGCGCCAAAGCACAACTACAGGCCAGTAACAGCAAAGCAAGCACAGATGGTTTCACACAGACGCCCGGGATAAGCAGGTAAACAGAGTATAGCCAAGGATTTGAGGGCTGGAATTGCCGGCCACATAACCGGTAAAATGGCTGTTGAAACTCAGCGGCTGTCTGCCCCTGAGTTAATCACCGGTATGTAATAAGGGTCTTTTTAAATGAGTGGAACCTCTCGCTTTGTATTCGGGGTGCGTCGTTTTCTGGCGGACCTGTCTTTTGAGATTTTTCTGTATGCCGGCTTAATTTCTGCTGCGGTGATCTGGTGGCAGACCGGATCTGTGTATGCTGCTATTGCCGGCTTTGTTGTGGTAACTGCAGTGCTTGGCACGGCTTCATACCACTTGATTGGTGCAAAGCAAGCGGATGGTCAAAAACGCTCCTGGCTGCCGCTGCTTGGAGTGGTAGGTGTTATTGCCGTCGGTACCTTGTTAGCTTATCTGTGGCAGTGATTCGCCTAATCCAATAGCAACAACAAGCTCGGAACTAATAGCCGGCAGGGGCCTTCAGCAAACCGGATGCTAACAACCTGAACGCTTCAACAGCTTTGGCGGTAACATCTTCCGGCGAGGCACTGGCGGCAATCCACAGCGCGGCATTCAGTGCCGCACCACTCAGTAGCCGAGCCGCGGCTTCGGCATCTACCGTTTTTAATACACCTTGTGCCATCAGCTGCTCCAACTTCTGTCTGGTGGCCTGCAGGCAACTGCTTTGACTGGGCCATTGCGACGGGTCGCCCAGTACAGCCGGGCCATCAAGCAATACAATGCGCTGCACTTCAGGCTCAAGTGCCATGCGGATATAGGCTGCGCCTTCGGCCAACAGCGCTTGCCAGTCGTCTTTTTCCTGCGCGCCAATGTGTTGGGCACGCTGTGCCATATCAGAGTCTATCTGATCGACCACCGCCGCCAGCAGCCCGCGTTTGTCACCAAAATTGTGATACAGCGCGCCCCTGGTTAAGCCTGCTTCTGCCGTTAGCTCATCCATAGATGCTGCGGCATAGCCTTTTTCGGCAAAAGCTTTTCTTGCCGCGGAGATTAGCTTGGCGCGATTATCTGCCATTGTTACAGCGCGTCGGTTCAATGGTTTATCCTTAATGTCACATACGTGTCGTATATTAATTTGACATACGCTGCGTATAACTGTAGTTTATATACGCGGCGTATGTTTGTTTTTCTCTGTGTATCGTATACCAGAAACAGCAGCCGCTTGTGAAGAGCCGCAGTGCATTGTTGTGGCTGTCTGGCCTAATTATCTAACCTGAGGTGAAAACTATGTCCAAGCGCGAAGCTATTTTCCCTGCCAACCGGCATGCACTGTATGAAGAACACGGCTACTCTGCCGCCATCCGTTCCGGTGATTTACTGTTTGTTTCCGGCCAGGTCGGCAGCCGTGCTGATGGCAGCCCGGAACCGGATTTTGCCCGCCAGGTTGAGCTGGCATTTGACAACCTGCAGGCTACGCTGGTTGCTGCAGGTTGTAGCCTGGATGATATTGTGGATGTCACAACCTTTCATACTGACCCGCAAAACCAGTTTGATACCATTATGCAGGTGAAGCAAAAAGTGTTTCCTGCTAAGCCTTATCCAAACTGGACTGCGGTTGGTGTTACCTGGTTGGCGGGGTTTGATTTTGAAATCAAGGTTATTGCGCGTATTCCGTAGCGGCATACCGTTGCGCCACCGGCTTAGCGCTGAAATGAAAACCCCTGCACTGCAGGGGTTTTTGTTATACAAAACTGTTTTATCACGCTATCAGTATTTGGCTGCTACACCTTCGGCCGGTAAAGCGCCGAGGATAAACTCGCGCAGATCGTCGTTCGACTTTTTCAGATCTTCACGGCGCAGGTACATCATATGGCCGCTGCGGTAGCCCTTAAAGCTAAGGCGATGTTTCATTTTACCGCTTGGGTCCAACTGCCACATATTGTATTTGCCGTCGAAATAGTTGGTGGCGCCATCAAAGTAGCCCGACTGTGTCATTACTTTAAGATAGGGGTTTTGTGCCATCGCCTGGCGCAGGTTCTCGCCGGTGCTGTCGTCACTTCTGTCCCACGGGTGCACCGGGCCGAACATATTGTATTTAATGTCGGTTTTGTAATTCAGCTCATTCCGCAGGTAGTAGTTAATGGCCGGGGTGAACGAGTGCAGCCAGGATGTCAGCTCAGCGTTATAATCCGGCTTGTCACCGGCATCGCGTTTATCAATACCTAAGTAGCGTGAGTCCAGCCGGCCAACGGTTTGGCCGCGGTCGCGCAGCAGTTCTTTCCAATAGAAGTTGGTGGGGATATCCAGGTTATTTTGCAGCACGGCCTCAACGGAAAGGCCGGCATAAGTGGCCACTTGTTGCGCTACGCGTTGTTTTTCTTCCGCACTTATCGCATTGCCTTTGGCCAGCGCCGGTAAATACTGGTTTAAGGTGAAGGCTTCTACTTCCGGCAGAATGTCGTATAAATCTTGTTGCTGCAGCTCGTTGCTCAGCTTTTTATGATACCAGGCAGTAGCGGCAAAATACGGCAGGCGGTTAGCGGCTTTTACCGGGCCGGCGCGCTCTATGCCTAAATCGGTAGGTGATACCAGTACCACGCCGTTTAAGTACATCCACTGCTGGTTCTGCAGTGCCAGCGCTAAACCGGATACGCGGGTGGTACCGTAGCTTTCACCAATTAAAAACTTCGGTGACTGCCAGCGCTCATTACGGCTTACAAAGGTATTGATCCACTCGGCCAGGTATTTCACATCGGCATTTACGCCAAAGAACATTTTTTGCTGCTGCTCTTTTGACGGCATTTTGCCGTCTTTGCCCGGTAACACGCGCGAGTAACCGGTATTTACCGGATTAACAAACACAATGTCGGCCACGTCGAGCACGGAATAGGGGTTAGTTTTTACGCCGTACGGTTGTACCGGGTAGCCCTCGTCGTCAATTACCAGCGATTTAGGTCCGGTGTAGGCGACATGCATCCATACCGAGGCAGAGCCCGGGCCACCGTTAAAGGAGATCAGCAGCGGGCGTTTGCTGCGATCTTTAATATCGCTACGCTTATAATAGGTATAAAACAGCGTGGCAGTAGGCACGCCGTCTTCATCCCACACCGGCTGGGTACCGGTAGTGGCGCTGTAGCTGAAACGCTTGCCGTTGACTTCGGTTTTATGTTCGCTTACCACAGTGCTGTCAATTTCTATCTGGCGCTCAGTGGCCATTAAAGCCGTGCTGCAAAGCAATAGCAGCAGGGCAAAAGGTTGAAACAGTTTCATCGGACCCCCGGATTATTATTATAAAAAATATTATCGTTGCTCTGTGTAGCGCAAAATGCGCTTAAATACAAAAGGCTTGAGACCAGCCGACGAAAAAACGCTGCCATATACCTCAGCGAAAACGGGAAGCGAAACAAGTTAATAACGCGAATTGTTATCAGTAGTATGCTGTTGAATTTAAACATAATTTTGCTTAAGGCAGCTTTTTACTCTACACTTGGCAACATATTTTCTGCTTAGATAAACAAGGTTAACGCAATGAAAGGCAATCCACAGGTGCTGTCAAAACTGAACGAGGTGCTGACAGCTGAATTAACCTCGATTAATCAATACTTTTTACATGCCCGTATTTATAAAAACCGCGGTTTAAAAGCGCTTAACGACGCCTGCTATAAAAAGTCGATTAAAGATATGAAGCAGGCCGATGAGCTGATTGAACGCATCTTAATGCTCGAAGGCTTGCCGAATTTACAGGCACTGGGCAAGCTGCGCATTGGTGAAGACAGCGAAGAAATGCTGCAGTGCGATATGGATTTTCAGCTGGAGCAACTGCCGTTGCTGCGCGCTACCATAGCGCTGTGTGAAGCAGAGCAGGATTATGTCAGCCGCGATATGCTGACAGAAATACTGGAATACGAAGAAGAGCACCTGGACTGGCTGGAAACGCAGCAGCATCAAATTGGTATTATGGGGCTGGCAAATTACCTGCAAGCGCAGCTGGGAGGCGAGTAAATGAAAGGCAACAACAAGATTATTGACGCACTGAACGTACTGCTGGCCAATGAGCTGGCGGCAATGGATCAGTATTTTATTCACTCGCGCATGTACCACGATTGGGGTTTGCATAAACTGTTTGAGCGTATCGACCACGAGTTCGATGATGAAAAAGGCCATGCATCCAAACTGATTGAACGCATTATCTTTTTAGAAGGTGTGCCGGATATGAGCAAGCGTGATGCTATTCACGTTGGCAAAGATGTACCGGCCATGCTGCAAAACGACTTAAACGTGGAATACACGGTGCAAAAGCTGTTAAAGCAAACCATGGCACTGTGTGAGCAAGAGCGGGATTACGTTACCCGCGCCATGCTGCAGCAGCTATTGGATGATACCGAGGTAGACCACGCGCACTGGCTGGAGCAACAGCTTAACCTGATTAAACTGCTGGGTCTGCCCAACTATTTGCAATCACAGATGTAACTGCCGGCTGCAATCGCAGTTGTAATATATGTTTTTAGTTACATGCAAAACACTGTTTTAGTTTTGCATGTAACGCCGCCAGTTCAGTCTGGCCCTGCGGCTGACAACGATACAGTCTGGTAAGGGCTATCAGCGGCATATACAGCATATCCAAACACAGACGTTTTTGCTCGTCGCTATGGCCGGCATCTACCGCCGCATCGGCCAGAGTAAACAAGGCATAACGCAAACACCATTCCTGCAACAGGCTGTTGCGTTGCAATGCCAACTGCGTGGCCAGCCGGCAACAGCAACCGCAATAATCAGACACCAGCCGGTAGTAATCGCAAGGCTGCACATCACTTTGTTTTAACAGCCGGCTAAGACGGCTGAAATCCTGCCACAGTGCGGTATCGATCAGCATAAAGGTTCACCCCCGGTTTCAATGTTAAACAGTTAATGCAGCGCGCGCGATGCCGGCAGCGTATGCGGCAATACAGCGTAAGGCGCCGTCGGCGCAGCCAATTGACTAAAGCGGCACAGCTCGCGGCGCAGGTTACAGCTTTCGCGCAGCAGGGCGATATTGGCCGGGTGCGCCGGCGGAATTTGTTGCTGCAGCTGTATTACTTGCTGCAAAGCACGGTTTAAGGTACTGAGGCAACGGCGCCAGCGCTGTTGCCTGGCATAGGTTTCGGCCAGATTTTGCACACTGATGGATAAACAGATGATCAGCAGCGCGGTGCCGTCCTGATTGGGCGCTAAGGCCGGGCCGGCCAACCTGGCTTCATATTGTGGCCAACTTTGCGCCAGCAGCAGTGTGGCTTGCTGGTATAAATCGGCGGCCAGTGCGTAATGGTCGTGGGCAAAGGCGCTGTTTGCCTGACGAATAATGTGTTTCCAGTGTTCTATTGCATCCATATCACTCACCCTGTCGGAAGTCCGGTTAAAAATATGGCTTGTTTTTCACTTAAATGCAAATGATAATGGTTATCATTAATAAATTAAGGAGCGCATTATGCCTTTTACCCTGCCGGATTTACCTTATGCCTATACCGCATTGGAGCCGCATCTGGATGCCTTAACCATGCAAATCCACCACAGCCGGCATCATCAAACCTATGTCAACGGCTTAAATGCGGCGCTGCAAGGCAGCACCTATACTGACTGGTCGTTAACGCGTTTACTGCGTGAAATACACACCCTGCCACAAGGGTTGCAACAGGCGGTACGTAACCATGGTGGCGGCCATGCTAACCACAGCTTGTTCTGGCAGGTGATGGCACCGGATGGCGGTGGTGAACCGCAAGGACAACTGGCACAGGCAATACAACAGGCTTTTGGCAGCTTTGCCGAATTTAAACAGCTGTTTATTCAGGCGGCACTAAGCCGCTTTGGCAGCGGCTGGGCGTGGTTGGTCGCAGATGCAGAGGGTAAATTGGCGGTGAGCAGCAGCGCGAATCAGGACAGCCCGCTGATGGACGGCCTGACACCAATACTGGGACTGGATGTGTGGGAGCATGCTTATTATTTACAGTATCAGAATAAGCGGCCGGACTATGTCGCGGCTTTTTTCAATGTAATTAACTGGCCACAGGTTGCACAGTGGTATTCGGAGCAGGCATGAGGTTATCGTTGTTGCAGTCGCCCTGGCGCAGTGGCCGCAAGCTGTCGGGGGCGGCCATTGTATTGCTGGGCACCGGCTATGGCTTGCAGCAGCTGGTAATGCTGATGCAACAGCAAGCTAATGTGCGCTATGCCTTTTATGCCGGTATGGTGGCCGCTGCAGCCACCGCTGCCGGCGCTGTGCCGGCCTTGTTTATGCGGCGGTTATCGCAAAAGCTGCTGGATGTAATGTTGGGCTTTGGTGCCGGTGTGATGCTGGCCGCCTGCATGTTCTCGCTGATCGTACCGGCGCTGGCCTTATTAACCGACAGTGGCGCGTCGCCCTGGCGCAGCTCCGCCAGTGTGGCGCTGGCTATTTTGCTTGGCGGTGCCTTTATGCTGCTGCTGGAGCGGTTGGTACCGCATCAGCATTTTATTAAAGATGAAGACCGGCTGCGCGGCCAAACTCTGCGCCGCAGCTGGCTGTTTGTGTTTGCCATAGCGCTGCACAATATCCCTGAAGGTTTGGCCATCGGCGCTTCTTTTGCCGGTGGCGACACCGCTGCGGCTACAGCTTTGGCTACCGGCATATCGGTGCAGGACATTCCCGAAGGGCTGGTGGTGGCGATGGCGTTGTTGGCGGTGGGGTACAGCCGCGCACTGGCGGTAGCTATAGCAGTATTGTCTGGTTTAACTGAGCCGGTAATGGCGATTATTGGGGCCGCGGTGCTGGGCGAGTCCAGCCTGTTGTTACCCTGGGGTCTGGCATTGGCCGCCGGTGCCATGTTGTTTGTCATAAGCCATGAAATGATCCCGGAGTCACATCGGCAGGGCCACGAACTGGCTGCTACTAATGGTTTAATGTTGGGCTTTGTCTTGATGATGTTATTGGATACCGCCCTGGGCTGACAGTGAAAACGGGCATTATTGTTACTACTAAAGTGTTTATGTAATTAATTTGATTTGTTTAAATAAAATTCTTGCTTATTTTGTAATGTGAAATGAATATGTACTGCTAAAAATTATTCTTTTACATCAACTTACGGAATTAGCATGGAAGTTAAATATAACGCGTTTAAAGCGGTTCTAATATTATCGTTGGCCTGTGGCACGGCGGCTTGTGGTGGCGGTAGCAGCTCTGAGACGGCGCCGCTGAGTTTTACTGTAACCGCTACAGCAGGTGCCGGCGGTACTATTTCGCCCGGTGATCGTGCTGTTACGTCCGGCCAGAGCACCAGCTTTACGGTTAGCGCTAATGACGGTTATGGTATAGCGTCAGTGACCGGCTGCGGCGGAACATTAAATGGCGCTACTTATACTACCGCGTCAATCAGCGCTGCTTGTACGGTAACTGCCGGCTTTGAACAGCTACCCGTTAGCTATACTGTAACTGCAACAGCGGGCGCTGGCGGTACTATCTCGCCAGGTGATCGTGCTGTTACTGCCGGTCAAAGTACCAGCTTTACGGTTAGTGCTAATGACGGTTATGGCATAACGTCGGTAACCGGCTGTGGTGGAGCATTAGACGGCACTACTTTTACTACTGCACCTGTCAGTGCTGCCTGTACGGTGACAGCAGGCTTTGAGCTGCTGCCTGTGGCAACGTCGTTATTAAATGGCAAGGTTATTGATGGCTATGTCAGTGGTGCTAAGGTATGGCTGGATATTAACGGCAACGGCGTACAGGATGAAGATGAGCCTTCTACTGTATCAATCGCGGCCGGTGAGTATGCATTGGAATTAACCGAAGAGCAGCGCGAGTGCGTACCTTATGCCACCTTGTATGTTGATGTACCGGTAGGTGCAATAGATGAAGACAGCGGTGAAGTAACCGCAGCCTATCAAATGGCCCGGCCGGCGCAGTTACAGCCGTTAGATGAAGCGGCATTGTTGCATATTTCGCCGTTAACGTCGGTGTTATGGCAACAGGTGCAGGCGCAATTGTCAAACAATGGACAACAGAGTTTGTCGTGTGCAGATCTTATTGCAAATAATGAACTGGGTGTGCAAATCAGCAACGAAGTTAAAGACATTATTCAAACGACAGTAAGTAAATATAATATTGCCGCGGATAAAATCTTCGCTGACTTTATTGCTGCTGATGATGAGGCAAGTTACCAGTTGGCACAAAGTATCGTTAAAGGCTTAAAAGCCGCTTATGCCTACAAGCAGCAACTGAAGCAACAGCACCCGACAGCAAACTATATCCGCAGCCAGTTTTATCAGGGCAGCGACATAGACAACAATAATGCCTACCCACAGGCATGGTATCGCGACACTATGTTGTCATTCGATAGCGGCTACAGTACCGAGCTGGTAAAAATGAATGACGAGCTGACGGAAGTGCTGCGTGACATTTACCTGCGTGAAAATACTGAAACTACCTGGGGGGCTGGTGTGTTAAGCCAAACCAGGGATATTTACAGCTACGGTGGTGATGGTACGGATTATAGCTGTACTAATACTGAAGCCGTATCGGTAACGTTGGATGGCATAACCTTTGGCCTGTCAAACGATGGCAGTTCGGCTACTGCGGCCTCTGTGGCACAATGTGTAAATACTAGCTTTAGTAATGGCCCTTACAAATATTACAGCGTCGACTATGTTGAAAACGCTGTTGTTTATCACACCAGGTTTGTTATCGCAGAAGATACAGCTGAATATCAAACCTTTGTGCAATGGAATGACCTGCAGGCTAAAGCTGGTATATTAAATCTGGCAGATTTAACTACGCACCTGAACAACAGCGGCTATAAGTTTGATGACACTGTCTTGTTGGATGTCAGCAGCTGGCACAAAAACGCCACCGATGATCGTACAACTAACCGTGTACAAGTGGATAAATATTCCGACCAGCCGTGGGAGAAACTGGAATATCAAGCCGATGGTACTTACATTAAAACCTGTAGTACTGATGAAGGTCAAAGCTGGGTAACGTGTAACGAATAACAGCCGGTTTTTATGCTTTATCTAAGGTAGCTTGACTCATCGTCAGGCTACCGACACATTTTATTACAATCCCGCAGCAGCCTTTGCTGGCAGCCTGCCGGCCAATTCATTACATTAAAGCAAACAGACACCCACCTTTTGTTTATCTACAGGTATTAAGATGAAAAAATTATTTGTTATCAGTGCAGTAGCTCTGGCAGTGCTGACCGGTTGTGCCGGTGAACGTAGTTTATCTGCCGATGCACAAGCCACTCAGCAACAGCTGCAGGGCCAGGTATTGGTAAGCCCGAATGATAACCGCGCTTATAAAACTCTGCTGCTGCCAAATAAACTGGAAGTGCTGCTGGTGTCTGATCCTACGGCCGAGAAATCTGCTGCTGCCTTAAGCGTTGGTGTGGGTTTATTACAAGACCCGATGAGCCAGCAAGGCATGGCGCATTATTTAGAGCATATGCTGTTTTTGGGCACTGAACGCTACCCGGATACCAAGGGCTACAGCGAATTTATGACCGCCAATGGCGGTGCGCAAAATGCCTACACCTGGCTTGATATTACCAACTATATGTTTAAGGTAAATAATGGCGCTTACGACGAAGCGCTGGACCGCTTCTCCGACTTTTTTAAAGCGCCCAAGTTATACCCGGAATACACCGATAAAGAGAAAAATGCGGTCAATGCTGAGTGGTCAATGCGCCGTGAGATGGACTTTTTCGGCCAGTACAATTTATCGCGCGGTATGATGGGCAGCCATCCGGCAAACCGGTTTTTAATTGGTAACCTGGAAACGCTCGGCGACAAAGACGACAGCAAGCTACACCCGGAAACCGTAGCGTTTTACCAAAAATATTATTCAGCCAATATTATGAAAGTGGCGCTGTTGAGTAATTTACCGCTGACTGAGATGGAGCAACTGGCGGCAAAACATTTCAGCAGCATTGAGAATAAAAACATTCAGAAGCCAGCCGTTACGGCGCAGTTAGATTTCAGCCAGCTGGGTGCCAAACGCATTCACTATGTGCCGAACCAGGATGTAAAACAGCTGCGGCTGGATTTTACCATCAGTAATAACAGCGACCGCTTTGCGGTTAAACCAAACGAATTTATCAGCTACCTGCTGGGTTCAGAGATGCCCGGCACCCCGGCAGAGCAATTAAAAGCCATGGGGCTTATTTCTAACTTAAATGCCAGTGCCACGCCGGACTTATACGGCAATTATGGCTCGCTCAGCATTGATGTCGAGTTAACCGATGCCGGTATGCAAGCGCGTGAAGGCATAGTGGCCACTATTATGCAGTATATTGAACTGGTAAAACGTCAGGGCGTGGACAGCAAATACTTCAGCGAAATTCAAACCAGCCTGAATAACCAATTCCGCTTTTTAGAAAAGGGCGATGAGTTTGGTTATGTGTCTAACCTGGCCGATGCAATGCAAAAAGTGCCGGCGCGCCACGCTGTTAATGCGCCGTTTTACTATCAACGTTTTGACGCTGATGCGATCCGCGATGTGCTGGCGCAGTTAACGCCACAGCGCTTACGGGTGTGGTATATCAGCAAGCAGGAGCCGCATAACAGCAGCCTGCATTTTTATGACGGCAAATACAAAATTGCCGATATCAGCGCGGAAGAGCAGCAAAGCTGGCAACAAAGCCCGCAACTGGCCCTGACACTGCCGGCGGTAAACCGCTTGCTACCGGAGAACTTTGCCGTTAAAGCGCCACAGGCACAGCAAAAGCCGGAGTTAGTGCTGCAACAGGATGGCATCAGCGCCTGGTTGTATCCCAGCCAACAGTTTGCCGGCCAGCCACGCGGTGTGCTGGAGATTTTCTTTAATACCGGTGCGCCGCAACAGGACATTAAAGCCAAAGTATTGCTGGCACTGTGGCACGACTTATACAACCTGCAGCAAAGCGCCCTGGCCACTGAAGCCGATATTGCCGGTATGCAACTACGCCTTACTGCCGGCAGTGGCATGGCGCTGACGGTAGCCGGTTTTACCGACAAACAACCGCAGCTATTGCAGCAAGCGTTGGCCGGTTTAACGCTAAGCAGCGATGGGCAAAGCTTTGCTCAGGCCAAAGATCGCTACGTACGCGGCTTGCAAAATCAGGCTAAACAGTTCCCGTTTTATCAGGCATTTAACGCTTACAATAGCCTGATCCGCAACGGCAATTATGAAACAGAGCAATTAATAGCAACTACAAATGCGTTAACTGCAGATGAGCTACAGGCCTTTATTGCCACTACGCTGGCGCATAACCAACTGCGTATTTTTGCTTTTGGTAACTACGATAAGGCCGCGGTAGAGCAAGTAGTAACCACGGTAAAACAAGCCTTACCGGCACAGCGCACTGAACTGCCATATAGCCGCACAGCCTATTGGCAACCGGCAGTGGGCGAAACTTTGGTACTGCAAAAAGACATCGACGTAGCCGACGTTGCGCTGGTAGATGTGCATGTGCATCCTGAGCCATCTTATGCCCAGTTGGCACGTGCTACGGTGCTGAAAAGCCATTTCAGTAATGTGGCTTTTGACAAGCTGCGCACTGAAGAGCAACTGGCGTACGCCGTAGGTGGTACCGCCATGCAGTTGGAAGATTATGTTGGCTTTGCCATGTATATTCAGACCCCGGTAAAAGGTGTGGCTGATATTCAGGCGAGGTTTGACTTGTTTAAACAGCAGTATGCCAAAGAGCTGGATGCTTTAACTGAAGAGGCCTTCGCGCAGTTAAAAGCCAGCAGCCTGGTCACGTTAAAAGAGCCGCCAAAAAACCTGCAGGACGAAGTAGGGCCGTTAATTAGCGACTGGTACCGCGAGAAATTCAGCTTCGACAGCAAGCAGCAGTTAATTGCTGCGGTTGAGCAGGTAACCCTGGCAGACGTTAAGGCCTTTTACCGCGAAACCATGTTAAACGCCAAAGCACCGCGGGTTTCAGTGCAGATGCGCGGTACTAAATTTCGCGACCAACCCTTTGCCGATTTACCCGACCAGAAAAAAGTGACCGACATTGCCGCCTTTCATCAGTTGATGAAAAAGCAGTAAGCCGGTGCTGATATAAAAAAACGCAGCTTAGGCTGCGTTTTCAGATCACATAGTGTAAATATCTTGTGATGGCTGATTTTTAGTTATTTATGCTTAATATTAAGGAATTAATTTTGGATAATGCGGAGCTTTATACTGCTCTGGAACAAGCTGTTCCGGGTTTTGTCGCGGCCAATGTAGTAACACCTGAGGTAGATGAGCGGCAGGGTATCTATAAAGAATTGTTTTGGCTGGATGCGCTGCTGGGGGAGGACTTTCATTGTTATGTTGAATGGAAAGAATTTGATCCCTGGGCTCTGGCTAGTATGAATAAGTTGGTGCCGATCCGCCAGGCCGGCATAACACTGGTAACAGACAGCCTGTACGATAAACACGGAGTTCCGCTTGGCGAGTTAAATTATTACGATGACGGTGGTTTCTTTCTGCCGGTTTTACAGCAGCAACTGCGAACTGCCAATTTGCAACTGTTGGAAATTTGTACCATACAAAATAACCAACCTTATCTGCAGGAAAACCCACGCTTTATCTGCATAACTACCGACCCGGAAAAAGTGGCTCAACTGCAACAGTGCCTGCAATATAAAGCGCTTACCCTTGTTGGCTGAGCTAAAGGTTAATACCGGTAAGCGATAAGAAAGACAAAAATAATTTGAGCAATCACTTTAAACAGCAGTTTAAGCCGCTGGCTGCCGCTTTATAACGACTAAGGCAGGTGGTTAAACCAGCTGCGACATTCACATTTATCTCACTGTTGGGGAATTTAAACAGTCAGGTTGTTTTTTAACCGCTGTTGCTTGCCGCCCGGCCAACGTTACGTATTGCATTCAGATCTTACTGGTCTATCTTGTTGGTGGAGTTGTAACCAGTCACATGGACGAGACGCAAAAATAATAACGATAATCTCAGCAAGAACCCTGTTTCAGCAGAGAAAAGGCGAGGACAACCCAATGAAAAAATCTACCCTGCTGCTATTAGCAGGCCTGCTTAGCGCGTCGGCGCAGGCGGCTGTTGGCGGCTACCCTGTTGTATTAGTACATGGCTTTCAGCCGGATAATTTAGCCAGCCGGCCTACCGGCAGCCAGGTAAGCAACAATGGCGCTGAGTACTGGGCTGAATATTGGCGCGACCGTGCCGATGTGCGCATAGACTGGCCATCACAGGAACGTGTAGCCGGTAAAATTGCCAGTGACTATGTTTGGCCGAAGTTGCAGCAAATGTCGCAGCAGGGTACTTGTGCCAACGGCTGTATTTTTGTCTCGCACTCTACCGGCGATTTAGTCACCCGCTACATTATTGACAACCAAGCGCTGTGGCTGCAAAACGCCGGCCTGCAACCGCTGAATATTGTTGCCAGCTTCGACTTTGCCGGTGCCGGTGGTGGGGTAGAGCTGGCTGATTTAGCGGTAAATGTGGCCGGTGGTTCGGGCCTGATCGATGGCGCGCTGCGTTTAGCCTTGTCATTGTGGCTGGGTGAAATTCCTACCCCGGCAACGGTAGGGGTGTTAAACGATTTACGGGTAAACACCGCCCGGCAGTTAGCGCCGTTGCCGGATAGCCGCGTACCGCGCTTACGTTTTGTTGGCGCCGGGTCAGATTTCTTAGGTGCTACCGGCTTGTTTTTACCGGGCGAGGACGATGGCGTAGTGGCCAGTCATTCCAGTTGCGGCGCTTCCGCTGTGGCCAGCTTTAACAGTTGCTCGCGCAGTGTGGCCTTTGATGGCAAGCTTACTTCGGTTAGTGGTCCGTCTGGCTTTATGCCGTATCACTACCCGATGCTGATGAGCGAAGGCTACAGCCACAGCGAGGTGATTGCTAACAGTGCTGAGGATGAAATTACCGCCGCTAACAGCGGTGCTGATTACTTAAACGGTGAGCGGTTGCAGTTTAATACCTACGATGAAAACCGCGGCTGGTGGATTTTCAGCTCACGTTATCGTGTGGTGCGTAACTCGAATAACACCAGCATGTCGGCACTGGTGTATCAGGCCGCGAATTAAACATGAATAAGAAGTGGTTGTTAGTACTAAGCCTGTCAGCTTTGCTGGCAGGCTTAGGGTTATTCTGGCCGCAACCGGCACCGCTGCAACAACAGCCAAAGCCGGAATTGGCCCGGCCTGATACTGTGGCCAAAGCTCCATTACAGCCTGCCGCTGCTGCGCCGCAGCAAATTACGGTAACCGAGAAAGTCCCGCAGCCAATAAGTGAGAGCTTTAAACTGCTGGCCAGCGCCTATGCTACCGAGTTGGAGTTGCCAGGCTACTCGCGGCCGCTAAGCACTGATGACGAGCATTTACTTAACCCCAACCGCTATATCCCGCAAAGCGTGCCGCTTGCAGGCGGCGCCAGCGCCAGCATAGTGCTGTCTAAGTATCGTTTTAGTTACCCTGAGTCTGTGCCGGTTACGCTGGAAATAAACGGCTTACAGGTATTTGATGTCAGCGTGCAGCTGGTACAAGAAAGCAGCGCTGACAGCGCAGCAAGTGCAGAGATGCGCGGCACACCACAGCGCTACAGCGCTACACTTGAGCCGGAAGATAGCTGGAACGGCGCCTTTGAAGTGCAGGTAAGCTTTAGCGCTAATGGACAAAACCAGGTACTGAAGACCGGTATTGAATACCATAACCCGGTCGCCACTATTACCGGCGTCGGTGAGGTACGCGGTCTGGGCAGTGATATGCAGATCCCGCTGCAGCTTGAGGTAAAACAAGCTGGTTTTTACCGCCTGCGTGCCAATTTGTACACCGAACAACGTCAGCCACTGGCACTTTTGACCGCAACTGAAAAACTGGGCAGCGGCAAGCAGCAAATCACCTTACGCGCTTTTAAAGCCGTGCTGCGTAATAACAGCGGGCCTTATATTCTCGGCAGCTTTGTACTGGAAAAACGCCCGGCGGTACCGGGTGAGCTCACGCAATACGGCGACAGTGAAAAAGCCGAATACCAGTTAGACAGTTTTTCACTTAACCAGCTAAGCGATGAGCCCTGGCAACCCGACGAGCAAGAGCTGCAGCGCCTGCAGTTTTTACAGCAAATGGCTGAACAGCAATAAATCAGATTAAGGCCGGTGTTTGCTTAGCTTGCGCTGCAATGTTCGCCGGTGCATGCCCAACAGCTCTGCGGTACGGCTGATATTGCCGTCCTGCTCGCTGAGCACGCGGTTTATATGTTCCCATTCCAGCTGATCAGGTGACAGGAGCGGTTGGCTGTTGTGCTCTGTAGCAGGAAGCGCGCTGTTATCACCGCGCAGTGCCTGCTCAAGTTGCAGTAAATCGACAGGCTTGGTCAGGTAGTCATCGGCGCCCAGCTTTACCGCCTGCACAGCATTGGCAATGCTGGCATAGCCGGTTAGCAGCACAATACGGCAAGCAGGCAATGCCTGGCGCAGCGGCGTAACAAAGCTTAAGCCGGACTGGCTGGCAAAGCGCAGATCCAGTAAATAGACATCGGCCTGCAGTGCTACAAGCTGCGGCGGCGTAATCGCGTCTGAAATAGCCACGACGCTAAAACCTCGCAGGCTAAACCGGCGCGATAGCGCATTAAGCAACGCGATATCATCATCAACAATTACCAGCTTCACGCCTTGGGCTCCGTGTGCTGGCGTGGCATAGTGATTAGCGTTAGGGTGCCATTGCCGGCATTTTGCCGGCGCACACTGCCGCCTAAGCGCTCAATCGACATATTGGCCAGAAACTGGCCTATGCCTAAGCCTTGCTCACTTTGCTGTGGCAGTTTACCCAGCTCAGCCAGCCGGCTGTCAGATAACCCCTCACCAAAATCCCCTACCTGCAAGGTTAAGCCTTCAGCGTGCAGGCTCAGCTGTAATTCCAACTGGTTACTGTTATTGGCCAAACTGGCGTCGGCAGCGTTATCAAGGATATTCAGCAGGGCAGCACTAAAACCCTGGCTATCGCTTAGCGTAAAATCTTCGGCCTGTATGACCCGCTTGATGTTAAGGCTGATATCCGGCCGGCTGTTTAGCCAGCGTGTTATCGCCTGCTCTGTTTGCTGGCACAACGGCGCTGTGCTGTGCTGCTGGCGCAGGCTGCCGGCATCGCTGCGCAGTTGCTGCACAATCTGCTGGCAGCGCTGCAGCTGTTGCTTTAAATCCTGTGCTGCCGGCTGATCGGTTGCCAGTTCATCGGCCAACAGCTGCATGGTTTGGATTGGGCTGGCTAAGTCATGCGCCGCGTTAGCGGCAAAGGTTGCCAGTGCCAGCATTTGCTCGTTGCGCACTTGCTGCTGCTGTAATTCACTTATTTTTTTCGATTTAACCCGATTTAAGTTAGCCTGGGCGCTGATAAACCAACTGATTAGCAAGGCCGAGATAGCAAAGGCCCACCACATTTGCTGCATATGCTGGCTAAATCCACTCGTTGTACTGTGCTGCGCATGCATCAGGTGGCCGGCATGGGCGGCGTGCTGCTCAGTTTGCGCCAGCAAGCTATCAATATCCGGAATGTTTAAATCGCCCACCTGTAACAGCAGGCTATAGCCAACAATGGCCAGCAGGGCAATAAAATAACAGCTGCGCCCGGGTAGCATAACGGCGGCTACGGCCACCGGCAGTAACAGCATGGCGACTAAGCCATTACTGACACCGCCGCTTAACGCCAGTAAGCAGGTCAACAAAAGCACATCGAGTGTGCAACACAGCAGGTAAATGGCGTTAAGTGGTACGCGGCTGGCAGCCAGCCAGGGCGGCAGTAAATTGGTGCAAATATGGGTTAGCAGCAACAGACTAAGTAACGGCCAGGAGCTGACCTCATAATGCAGTAACCAACCGGCAAGCAGTGCTAACGCTGCAAAGCTTACCAAACCCCAGCGAAACTGCACAAAGTGTTTAAGCTGATGTTGCGCGGAAAGTTCAGTGGCAATAATAAGTTGTGTGGCCATAGCGAAGCTCTACCTTGCTACAGAAAAAAGACGGCTGCCAGGCAGCCGTTTGCAAAATGTCAGAGCAGACTAAACCATTGCAGCGGTAATGTCATTCTGAGTGTGTTAAGTGTAACGCCATCAGCGGCTTGCGTCGCTGTGGCAAATTGTCGCACTACTGTTGTGTATGGTGTTATCTGCGGCGCAGGCGCATGGCAAAGCCCAAACCAGCCATCAGCAGCACTAACAACATAATGCCTGTTACCGCTATATCGCGGCCTTCACGGCCTAACAGCGGCTGCAACAGGCCCCATTTATGCACAAAAGAAAAACTGTAGCGCTCAAGCCGGCTGGCCTGGCTTTGCTGCTCAATTAACTGGCCGCTTAGCGCATCGACAAACAGCCGGCCGCCGGGGTAGTCAAACTGCCATACCGGCAGGCGCTTGTTGCGAAAATCGTAGTCCGGACCAAAGCGGCTGATTAGCGTTTGATTACTAAGCTGCTCTGGCGCTAAACCGGTAAACTTCTCTGCCAGCAAGCGGGCGTAGCGGACATCGTCCAGCGCCGGGGCGTTGTTAGTCAGGGCTAAAAACCGGGCGCCTTGCTCGCTTTGCTGGCCGTTAAAACGGCTGTGGCGATCGGCCTGTTGTTGGGGGTTAAATTCAGATAGTCGCCAATACCAGTGGCCAGCAGCGGCTTGAATTAAACTGGCGCTGTTATACAACACCCGGCTATCAAGCTGTTGTTGCAGGTTAAGCGTGGCCGGCAGCGGCTGGCTGGCAGGCAGTGTTAAACCGGTGTTGGCCTTGGGCAGTTGTTTATAAGCAAAGTGATAGATGCCGCTTAGCAGATACAACAGCACCGGCAGCGCCAGCAGCCAGGACAGCGCATAATGCCAGCGGCGCAGGCCCCTGCGGCGGGCGCCCAAAGGCAGTTTCAGCAACAGCCAGATGCCGCTGAGTGTCAGTAACAGCGCGCTGCCAAGCAGTATGGTCATAATGATAACTTTCAACGTGGGCGTGCTATCCAGCCACTGCCAGCTGTGTAGCTGGCGAAATACCGCCTGTACTGTGGTTTTATATGGATTGGTAATGCCGGCCATGCTCAGGCTTTCGGTGTGAATATACAGGCTCAGGCCGTTTTGGTAATCCACCTGATACACCGGCAGCAGGCGGTTTATCGACGGATAGGCATTGTTATACGCCGTTAGCAGCGTAATGGCGCTAACCTCTGCTTCCGGCAGACCACTGTAGTGACTGCTTAGCCAAACTGCGACGTCTTTATCGTCCGGCGCGTCGCTACCATCCAGTGTCAGATAGCGGCGCGGCGAAGTGAGATCGGCGGTTAGCTGGATCAGTACTGTATTACGATAGGGCAGCAGCTTTACCAGCGCTTGCGATGGCAGCGCGGCGTTATTCAGCTGCAGCATAGCCCGCTGTAAAGTGGCGCCGTCAAGCTGCAGCGCCGGTGGGCGCATGGTGACCGCTTGTGGCCCGGTCCAACTCATAACAGGGTGAGTGATACCGCTAAGGGCAAAGATAACCAAGGTGGCGCCACCGAGCCATAACAGCAAGCGGTGCCATTTTACTAAGGTAAAGGTTTTCATGCTTGCCCCTTAGAAGCTGACTGTGGCACTGACAAATACACTGCGCGGCATACCCGGCCGGTACTCGACGGCGCTTGAACCGACCTGATTGCTGGTATAGGTCGAGTAGGTTTTATCGCTGATATTCATCAGTCTTGCCGCCAGTGTAATGCTGCCGGTTAGCTGATAACGGGCTCGCAGGTGCCATAAATCGTGGCCCGGGTAAGTGTTGGTGTTGGTCTCGTCGGTAAAGTAACGGCCGACTTTTTGCCATTCTAACTCCAACCACAAGCCCGATACTGCTTGCGGCTGATAACTCAGGCTGCTTTGCCATAGCTGTTTTGGCGCTTTGCCGACATCAAAACCGGCAAAGTTGCGGGTTTCTGACAGCGGCGGTACGCAGGCCGGTGGAAAACAGCTGTAAAGATACTGAAAATCGTCATATTTCTGCCGGCTATAGCTGCCGCTGGTTTGCCATTGCCATTGCGCATTCAGTGCAAGCTGCAGCATCAGTTCAATACCGCGGTGGCTGGTTTCACCGGCATTGGTCACTTTGCGCGTATTGCCGTCGATGTAGGTCACCACATCATCTTTTATGGTCAGATCGTACAAGCTTGTATCAAGCCTGATCCGCCCGAACTGGCCACGCCAGCCCAGTTCGTGGTTTACCGCAGTTACCGGCTGCAGTTCAGTGGTGTCACTGCTGCTACCGGGGCGGAATGCCTGGCCAACAGACGGCACCCTGAAAGCATGGCGCCGGTTGGCATACAGCTGCTGGTTGTCAGCGAATTTCCACACTATACCGGCTTTGGGGCTAAGCTGGCGGTAGCTGACCTTCTGCGACTCTGGCCGTAACCAGCTGCTACGGCCCACTTGCTGAGGCACATCCTCTGGCAGCAAGTCGGTGTAATCCACGCTGAAATAATCATAGCGCGCGCCCAGGCTGATAATCAGTTGCTCAGTGGCAAACCACTGCAGTTGTGCATAGGGAGATAATACAGTCTGATCGGCGTCATAGTGGTAGTTGGTGCGGCCGGTCAGGGCGTAATCAGTGTAAATATCGCCGTCGCGGCTGACGGTAATTTGCTGCTCGGCAAAGTTGGCCGGCGTATAGTCAATATCCAGCCCGGCCGTCCAGTTAAAGGCGCTGCTGTTTTGCTGGCTGTACTGCGCCAGTAAACCATAGGATTTAAACCGGGTTTGCTGCAGTACCGGGTCGTAGCTTAGCATCCAGCCGGGCATTAGATCGGAGCGGTTATCGCGGAAAAAGGGCGTCAGCATCAGCTCGCTGGTGTCAGATAGCTGATGGCGCAGCTCGGCCGACAACCGCAGCGCCTGCACATCGCGTGCGCCCATTTCAGCATGATAGTAATTACGCTGTGGGTTTTGGCTAAAGTCGGTAAAAGACAAGCCTGATGTGCCGCTTTGCTCTACCTTGCCAAAGCTAAGCAGGGTTTTTAGCCGGGTGCTGTCGCTGACTTCGCTATCCAGCCGCAGGTTAGTGGAAAAACGCTGATAATCCGACTGTTCGCGAAAACTGTCACTTTGTGTGCTGTTAAGCTGCCAGAAGGCACTGTGGTTTTCCGCTACAGGCCCGCTGACACTAAGTAAACCGCGTTGCCAGCCGTCACTACCCAATTCCGCCTGTAAGCGGCCGCCAAACTGCGCAGCCGGCTCTGGCGTTAAAATATTAAACATGCCGCCGATGGCATCACTACCGTACAGCGCTGAGCCCGGGCCTTTGGTCACTTCTACCCGGCCGGCATTCGGAATATCTATTTCATACAGGCCGTTATGGTTAAAAAAACCTGTCGGCCGGGTAGGTAAGCCATCTTCTAAAAACAAGTAAACGCCACCGGTGCTGATAGGTTGGCGGATAGCCGTCATATGGCCTTCACCGCCTAAATCGTTAACATGCACTCCGGAGACACGGTTTAACAGCTCCGCCGGGTGGCCGGGGCTGACGTTTTGAATAGTGGCTTCATCCAGCACGGACACGGCTTCGGCCAGATTAACCAACGCCTGCGCCTGGCGGCTGCTGGTGACCACCATCACTTCAATATCATTTGCTGTCGCCTCTGTGGCGAACACGATAGCGGGAGCAAGCAGTAAAGGCAGACCAAGCACGGCTGGGGTAAGTTTATTAAATGTCATGCGCATTATTCTGTTAGTTAATTGATTTTACTCAACTAAGGTAACAAATACCGGCGCAGCAGTGGATGCGACATATTGTCGCAGTGCTATGGTGTCTCCTGCATAAAGGGGTTGGTAAGTTGCTGCCATTGCTGCTCACCCGGTTCAAGTTCGGCGTCGGTTAACAGGCAGGCTTCCAACTGCGCCAGCATGGTGGTTTTATCCAGTTGCCGGCCGATAAACACCAGCTGCTGGCGCCGGTCGCCATAGGGCTCAGCCCAGCTTTGCATAATGGCCTCCTGCAATTCCGGCTCTTTCGGCCACTCTGCATCCGGCACCGCTTGCCAGAATAAGCCGGCCATATTGTAGCGGGCCATGCCACCGGCCTGATGCCACAGCCAGGCGTATTCGGGCGTGCTGGCCAGCCAAAAATAACCCTTAGAGCGCAGCAGGCGGCCGCTCGGCCAGTCCTGATGTAAAAAGGCATGAAAGCGCGCCGGGTGAAACGGCTTGCGTGCAGTAAAGGCAAAGCTGCTGATACCGTATTCTTCGGTTTCCGGTTTATGCTCACCGCGTAGTTCAGCCAGCCAGCCGGGCGCTTGTTGCGCCTGCTCAAAGTTAAATAAGCCGGTATTAAGGATCTGCGTTATCTCAACTTTGCCTTTGTCAGCATGAATAATGCGGGCGCGGCTGTTTAAGCTACGTAAAATGGCGCTAAGACGTTGTAACTTCTCTGCGCTGACCAAATCGGCTTTGCTTACTACCAATACATCGCAAAACTCCACTTGCTCGATTAATAAGTCGGCGACGCTGCGCTCGTCGTCTTCGCCCAGGCTTTCGCCACGTTCACTTAAATCCTGCGCGGCTTCAAAGTCAGCAAGAAAATTTACCGCATCCACTACCGTTACCAGGGTATCCAGCCTGGCAATATCGGCCAGGCTCTGGCCGTCTTCGTGCTCAAAGGTAAAGGTTTCAGCAATCGGCAGCGGCTCGGAAATGCCGGTGGATTCAATCAACAAATAATCAAAGCGGCCGGCTTTAGCCAGTTTGCCCACCTCCAGCAATAAATCTTCGCGCAAGGTGCAGCAAATGCAGCCGTTGCTCATTTCCACCAGTTTTTCTTCGGCGCGGTTCAGGCTTACTTCTTTATTTAACTGATGAGCGTCGATATTGACGTCGCTCATATCGTTAACGATAACCGCCACGCGCAAGCCGTCGCGGTTATGCAGTACATAGTTAAGCAGGGTAGTTTTACCGGCTCCGAGAAAGCCGGATAACACCGTTACCGGCAGCCGTGGATCAATAGGTTTCGTCATTACTTCGCTTCACTGAATAAGTTGGGGGTTGGCTGATGTTATTTACCCGCAGGCGTTGCACTAACGCTAAATAATGTTATAACATCACAAAAGTTAAAAGATGTTATAACATAACAATTGAGCCGTCAAATGCTGAAGCTGCTCCAGGCAATGGCAAAACGGCGCTATTTATGGGGAATAAGATGTTTAAGAAAACCATATTGGCCACGGTGGTTAGTAGCTGTTTGCTGGCGGGTTATGCCAGTGCAGAGTCTGTTAGCGGCGTGGTTATTGATGAGAATGGCCAGCCGGTAGCGGGGGCTGAAATTAGCGTGGTGGGGGAGAATCAGCGGGTATTTACCGATGCCAACGGCCGTTTTGTGGTAAGCAAGCTGCTGGCCGCTGAAGCAGAGTTGCATATAGAAGCGCGCCGCTTTGGCCACCGTAATTTTCACTTTACTGTGCCACAGCAAGGCTTAACAGATGTTAGCCTGACCCTGCTTAGCAGCAGCATTGAAGTAATAGATGTAAAAGCCAGCCCGTTTCATGCCTCTGCTACTGAGTCAGCCTTGCCGGTTAGCGTATTGGCCGGCGATGCGCTGAAAATGCGTCAAGCGTCGACACTGGGTGATACGTTAAAAAACGAAGTCGGCGTGCATTCTAATTTCTATGGTGGAGTGGCCAGCAGCCCGATTATCCGTGGCCTGGACGGCCCGCGCGTGCTGATTACGCAAAATGGCCTCGATGCCGGTGATGCCTCACGCGTAGGGCCTGACCATAGTGTAGCCGCCGAGGCCAGCACTGCCACACAAATTGAAGTGCTGCGCGGCCCGGCCACCTTATTTTACGGCAGTGGTGCTATTGGTGGTGTGGTGAATGTGGTCGACGAGCGTATTCCTACCGACAACAGCACCCGTGCCGAATGGATGCTGCAGCGTGAATCCGTTAACAATGAAAAATTAGCTGCAGGTTCTTTGGTTTCCGGTGTCGATAACATTGGCGTTTACGTCGATGGCTTCTGGCGCGACAACGGCAACTACAGTATTCCCGGCTTTGCCGATATAGCGCCGGATGAAGATGCGGTAAAAGGTAAGGTAGCTAATACCGCCGCTACTGCTAAAGGCTTTACCTTAGGTGGCAGTTATTTGCTGGATAACGGCTATATTGGTGTGTCTTATGGCCGGCTGGACCGCGAGTACGGTATTCCGGGACATTCGCATGGTGGCCATGATGAGCACGATGATCATGACGACCACGATGAGCACAGCGCCGAAGAAGACGTGTTTGCCGACTTAACCCAGAACCGCTATCAGCTGCTTAGCGAGCTGAACTTTTCATCCGGGTTAATCCGCGCCGTTAACACCAAACTGGCATTTACCGATTATGAGCATGCTGAAATTGAGCATGGCGAAATTGGCACTACCTTTCAAAACCAAAGCCGTGAAGCCCGTATTGAAATTTTACACCGGCCTTATCAGGACTGGCGCGGCGGCTTAAGCCTGCACTACAAATACAGTGATTTTGAGGCCATCGGCGCAGAAGCCTTTACGCCGCCGTCAGAAACGCAAATGCTGGCGTTGGGCTGGATGGAAGAACGCCACTGTGGCCCCTGGTTAGTGCAGTTAGGTGCCCGTATTGAACGGGTAACGCTTGATGCAACGAATGTGCTGTTGCCGGATATTGCTGCCCATGGCCACGACGAGCATGATGACCACGCTGATGACGACCACGGTGCAGAGTTTATCCGCGTATTTGATGTCAGCCAAAAATTCACACCTTACAGCCTGTCGGCCGGTGCGGTATGGGATTTTGCTGAAGGCTATAACCTCGGTGTATCAGTATCACGTTCGCAGCGGGCGCCCTCCGCATCTGAGTTACTGTCATTTGGCCCGCACATTGGTACGGCGGCCTATGAAGTTGGTGCATTATTTGTGCTGGATGACGATGAGTTTGTGTTAAACACTCAAGCAATAGAAATGGAAACGGCGAATAACCTGGATATTACGCTGCGTAAATTCAGCGGTAATACCGGCTTTGTGTTAAATGCCTTCTATAACCAGGTGGATAACTACTACTACCAGCAAAATACCGGCTTGTTTGCCGAAGACGGTCATGATCACGACGATGACCACGGCGATGATCACGATCACGGCGATGAGCATGATCACAGCGGTGAGTTGCCGGTGTATCTGTTTACCGCTGCTGATGTCACTTTGCACGGTTTAGAGGCGCAGTATGTCTGGCAGCTAAATGAGCCGTTTAAACTAACCTTGCAAGGCGATTATATCCGTGCCCGCTTAAAAGGTGGTGGTGACTTACCCCGCACGCCGCCACTGCGTTTTTCCGCAGAGCTGGCTTATGAGCAGGATGCCATCAGCGCAGATTTACGCGCCACCCGCTATATGAAGCAGGACAGAACTGCAGCGCTGGAAACGGCGACTGACGGTTATACCTTGCTCGATGCCAGCGTCAGCTACCGCTTTAACCTTGGCTCTTCGCAGCTTACTGCCTACCTCAAAGGCCAGAATCTGACAGATGAAGATGTTCGGGTGCATACCTCATTTTTAAAAGACAAAACCCCACTGCCGGGCCGTTCGATGGCACTGGGTGTGCGCGGTAGTTTTTAACGTTTTTGTCGCAGGTATGTGTGGTTCCTGGCCTGCGGCAACTTTTTATTTAGCAAGGAGATTTCATGTTACAGTCCATGTTGCAAACTAAATTAAGCCTGGCGGCGGTGCTGATCAGCGTATCTTTACTCAGTGCTTGTGGTGACAGCACGACTAATATTGTCGAAAAAGACCCGATCCCGGTTGAAGACGATCATGACCACGATCATGATGAAATCAGCACGGCGGGCCGGCTGGCGATTTCAGCGAAAGACACTAATCTGGTATCGGTGTATGAACTAAGCGACGGCAGCCTGCTGGATACCTTTGCCGTAGCCGATGTGCCCTCTGCATTGGCAGCATCACCGGCCAAACGGTACGCCTTAGCAGTGCAGCGCACCACAGACCGTGTAGAGTTTATTGATGGCGGCCTGTTTCAGGAAGACCATGTCGACCACCTGCATGATTATCAGCAAGAACCGGCGCTAACCAGCTTTATATTAAGTGACAGCCGGCCAACCCATATCACCGCTACCGACAGCCAACTGGCGCTGTTTTTTGACGGCGATGCTGCAAGCTCTACCCCGGCAGCCGTAGCGGTAATTACTGAAGCCGATATTACTACCGACAGCAATGGCTACCCGGTGCTGAATTATAGTGTGAACATGCACGGTGCCGCTCAGGCGCGTGGTGATTACTTAATCTCCACAATACGCGATGCTGACAGTGCAACCACCTTGCCGGATAAAGTGGCGGTGTACGAACAGCATGGCGATCACTACCACGAAGAGCTGGTATTTGACGAGTTATGCCCCGGCTTACACGGCAGTGCGCAAAACGAGCATTTTATCGGCTTTGGCTGTACCGACGGAGTGTTGTTGATTGAGCAAGACGGCACCGGCTTTACTGCCGTCAAGCTGGCTAATACTGCCGATTTTACCGACAGCATGCGTATCGGCACCCTGGTAGGTACTGAACACGCTGAGCATTTTGTTGGCTTTGCCGGCGCCAGTGCTTTTGCTATTCACGCCCATGACGGTGAAATGGAGCTGATAGATTGGCAGGCAGCAGAAGGTGCGGCGCTTACCGGCTATGGTTTTGCCGATAACGGCAGCAAATTTGTGTTGCTGGATAACCAGGGCTATTTAACCATCCTGAATTATCATGGCCACGAGCATGAAGACGCTGATGCAGCTGAAGCGGCAGAGCCGGCCTTTGAATTTGCCGCCAAAGTGCAGCTGACAACGGCAGATGTGGCGACTATGCCGGAGGGCAGCCGCTTTGAATTGGCAATATCGGCCAGCGATGACAAAGTGTATGTAACTAACCCGATAGATAGCAGCTTGCTGACAGTTGATACTGCCGATGGTGAAATAGTAGCAAGCCAGCAGCTGAACTTTGTGCCGCATAAGTTAGTTTGGCTAGGTATTGCACAACCGGCAGAGGCGCATGACCACTAAGGTTGTGTTGCTGTAAGCTTGCTGAAAAGGCCGTTAAGTATATTTAACGGCCTTTTTTTGTTTATCGGGCTTTTATCGCATTGAGAATAGTTCGTATTTATGCTTATATAGCCTATCTTTTTCTACCTTAACACCCTGCAGGAGTGGCAGTATGAAATCAGCTTACGCATTAAGTTTATTAGGCGCCGGTATCGCCGGTGCATTTATCAATATTGCCGCGGCACAAGCCGCAGAAGTGAACATTTATTCAGCCCGCCAGGAAGAGTTGATTAAACCACTACTGGACAAGTTTACTGCCGACACCGGTATTAAAGTAAACCTGATCACCGGTAAGCCGGATGAGCTGATTAGCCGTATGGCCAGCGAAGGCCGCAATAGCCCGGCGGATATTCTAATCAGTACCGATGTTGGCCGTTTATACCGTGCTAAACAACAAGGTGTGCTGCAAAGCGTTGAGTCTGAAGTATTAACCGCCACTATTCCCCAAGCGCTGCGCGACCCGGCCGGGCAATGGTATGGCCTGACCATGCGGGCAAGGCCGATTTTATATGTGCCGGGTAAAGTAAAGCCGGAGCAGCTGTCTACCTATGAAGATTTAGCCAGCCCACAATGGAAAGGCCGCATCTGTATCCGCTCATCTGACAATATTTATAACCAGTCGATGACCGCCAGTATGATTGCGCATGACGGTGCAGCACAAGCAGAGAGCTGGGCCAAAGGCCTGGTAGCCAACTTTGCCATGCCACCCAAGGGCGGCGACCGCGACCAGATCAAAGCCGCTGCAGCCGGTGTGTGTGATATTGCTATTGCTAATACTTACTACTTAGGCGGTATGCTGGCCGATGCGAAAGAGAAGGCCGCTGCGGAAAAAGTTAAAGTATTTTGGCCTAATCAGGACGGCCGCGGTGCTCACGTTAATATCTCCGGCGCCGGAGTGGCTAAATATGCACCAAACAAAACCGAAGCGGTTAAGTTACTGGAATATATGACGACAGCTGATGCCCAGCAGTGGTATGCCGAAGTAAACCACGAATACCCGGTGCGTGAGGGCGTAAAAGCCAGTGCTATTTTACAAGGCTTTGGTGAATTTAAAGCAGACCAGTTACAATTGGACAAATTAGGGGAATTAAACGCCGAAGCCATTCGTGTAATGGATCGCGCTGGCTGGAAATAATCTTTGAATTCAATTTGTTGTAATGTGGTAAGCGCCGGATGAAGCAAGGCTGGCGCGATATCTGGCGTTGGTCGGTATTGCTGCCGGCCTTAGTGCTGGCGTTGCCGGTAGTGGTGATCTTTGCCAGCGTGTTAAACCCGCAAACCGCGGTGTGGCAGCATTTACGCCAGACCGTGCTGGCCGACTATGTTGTCAACTCGCTGCTACTGGCCGCTGGCACCGGGTTAGGTGCCTTACTGATTGGCACAGCTGCTGCCTGGATTATTACCCGCTACCAGTTTGTTGGCAGGCGCATCCTCGAATGGCTGCTGTTACTGCCGCTGGCTATGCCGGCCTATATTATTGCTTACACCTATACCGGCATGCTGGATTTTGCCGGTCCGGTGCAAAGCGCGCTAAGGGCGCAGTTTGACTGGCGCTATGGTGATTACTGGTTTCCGCAAATCCGCTCATTAACCGGCGCCATTATTATGCTGGCGCTGGTGCTGTATCCCTATGTGTATATGCTGGCGCGCAGTGCGTTTCGCGAACAGTCGGCTTCATTAGCTGAAGCCAGCCGCACCTTGGGTTTAACCCCAAGGCAGCATTTTTGGAAAGTCGCATTGCCGTTGGCACGGCCGGCTATTTTAACCGGCACTGCGCTGGCGATGATGGAAGCCTTTGCTGATTACGGCACCGTGCAGTATTTTGGCGTCACAACCTTTACCACCGGCATTTTCCGCACCTGGTTTGGCATGGGCAATCAGCCGGCGGCTGCACAGTTGGCGGCAATGTTAACCGGCTTTGTGCTGCTGTTGCTGCTGCTGGAGCGCTGGTCCAGGCGTAAAATCCGTTACTACCATCAGGGCCAGCGTACTCAGGCTGGGGCCGGGCGTATTGTCAGTCCGCTGCGGCAATTGATGTTGTTGGCGTTGTGTTTGCTACCGGTACTGTTTGGCTTTGTTATTCCTGCAGCGCAGCTGGTCAGCTGGGCTATGTCGAATTACAGCGTTACGCTGAACAACCAGTTTGGCCAACTGGTGTGGAACAGTTTTTCACTGGCCGCGCTGGCGGCGGTCATTTCGGTGTTGCTGGCGTTGTTGTTTGCCTACGGCAAGCGGTTGCGGCGTGACGTACTGGTGCAGGCGCCGGTGCGTGTGGCAGCACTGGGTTATGCGGTGCCCGGCACCGTTATTGCTATTGGCGTAATGTTGCCACTGGCCTGGCTGGATGGCCACATAGACCTGCTGGCCGAACAGTGGTTTGGTGTGCGCACCGGGCTGATATTCTCCGGTACCCTATTTGCGCTGCTGCTGGCGTACAGTGTGCGCTTTTTGGCGGTGTCATTGCATAGCGTGGAAGCGGGACTGGAGCGGATTAAACCCGGCATGGATAATGCGGCGCGCTCCTTAGGGTATGCGCCACTTAAAGTGTTGCAAAAGGTGCATGTGCCGTTGCTGCGTGCCAGTGTGTTAACGGCGCTGTTGCTGGTGTTTGTTGATGTATTAAAAGAGCTGCCGGCAACGCTGATACTGCGGCCGTTTAACTTTAATACTTTGGCGGTACGCACCTACGAGCTGGCATCTGATGAGCGGCTGGCCGACGCTGCTTTACCGGCGCTGGCTATTGTATTAGTAAGCTTATTGCCGGTGATCTTGCTGGCGCGCTCGGTAGACTCAAGTATGAAGGGATCGCATTAATGCTGGATTTACAACAGGTTGCTGTGGCTTACGGCGGCCATACTGTAGTGAAAGATATCAGCTTGTCGTTAGCGCAGGGCCAGATTGGTTGTTTAGTCGGGCCGTCCGGTTGCGGTAAAACCACCTTATTGCGCGCCATTGCCGGTTTCGAACCGGTGTCAGAAGGTTGTATCAGCCTGCAGCAGCAAGCGGTAAGCAGTGCTACGCAAATGCTGGCGCCGGAGCGGCGCCAGGTGGGTATGGTGTTTCAGGATTTCGCCTTATTTCCGCATCTTAATGTGGCAGACAATATCAGTTTTGGTTTGTTTAACCTCGGCAAAGCCGCCAGAGCAGAAAAGGTAAAGCAGTTATTGCAGCTGGTTGGCCTGCCGGATTTAGGCCAGCGCTATATCCATCAGCTGTCCGGCGGCCAGCAGCAACGTGTAGCGTTAGCCCGTGCACTGGCACCGCAACCGAAAATACTGCTGCTGGATGAACCCTTCTCCAGCCTGGATACTGAGCTGCGCGAAGGCTTGGCGCGCGAAATCCGCCAAATTTTACAACAGCTGCATATTACTGCGGTGATGGTAACGCACGATCAAAACGAAGCCTTTACCATGGCCGATATGATCGGCGTAATGCAGCATGGCCGTTTGCAGCAGTGGGCAACGCCTTACGAGCTGTATCACAAGCCGGTAAATCGTTTTGTCGCTGACTTTATCGGCCGCGGCGTATTGTTGCCCGGTACCATGCTGGATGCGCAGCAGGTGCAAACCAATCTGGGCGTGTTTCGCCAACGTTATGCCAGCGCGGCGCAACAGGGTGATAAGGTAGATGTATTAATTCGCCCGGACGACATAGTGCACGACGACAGCAGCGGCATTACCGCCCAGGTGGTAGAAAAAGCTTTTCGCGGTTCACATATTTTATATCAGCTTAAATTACACAGCGGCGAGCTGGTGCAATGCCTGGCGCTGAGTCATCACAACCACGCCATTGGCGAGCAAATTGGTATCCGGCTGGATTTAGATCATCTGGTGTTATTCGGCCGCAATTAGCCGCTGTTTAATGTACGTCATGCTGCGGCAGTAAGTTATCTATAATCTGCTGATAGCGGCCGGACTGGCGCAGCTCAGTCAGGCCGGTATTAAAGCGTTGTATCAGCGCTTCTGAGCGCGGGTCTTGCTTCGACAACAACAGATACATAGGCCGCAGCTCCAGCGCCGGCGTCATCCATTCCAGTGAGCCGGCAAACTGCGGCATTTTTTCGTCCAGTAAATACAAGCCATTGAATTTATCTGCCGGCACTAAATCTACTCTGCCGCGCGCCAGCATATGAAAGGCTTGCTCATCTGTGGCGACCTGCTCTGTCGCAATACCGCTCTCCAGCAAGCCTGGCAAATGCAGGTAACCCTGCACCACCGCCAGGCGCAAATGTTGTTGGGCTAAATCGCTATATTCGCGATAGCTTATCGGCTGATCTTTACGTTTAAAAAATACAATCTGGTTGGCATACAACGGCTGGGAGTAGTAAAAGTGCTGCGCCCGCTCATCATTGTACCAGGCGGCCACCAGGCCAATATAGTTCGCTTGCCGGCTTTCACGATAAGCGCGGGCAAACGGCATAAAATCAATGCTGATGTCGATACCCTGCAATAAAAACGCCTGACGGATAATTTCACTTACTGCGCCTTGCTGCGGCAAATCAGCAGCATAGTGCGGGTAGTAATTGCTGCTGGCCAGCAACAAGCTGTCAGTCTGTGCCTTTACGGGGCTGCAAAGCAGCAAAATAGTAAGCAGAACAATAAGTCGCAAGCTGTTCATCAAACACCTGCAGTACGGATCAGGGCCGTTAAGTGTGGCACAGGCAGATAAAAATGCTAATAACAGCAAAGCAAAAGTGCAGTAGGCGTGAGCTCGCGTTGCGGAATACTCGCGACATAATTAACGGTGGCAATTCATTGTTCACACGAAGAGCCACCTTTCAGTGTTGTTAGTTGCTGCTATGTGCCAATGCTTTAGCATCTTCGCCCGCAAGAATTTTCAGCGGGCTGCTGCTGTTATTGGCGGCTTGCCATATGGCGTTGATAACGTCTTGAGGGTGAGTAATGTGGTTATCATCCCTGCCTTTAAAAACTGACTGTGCAAATACTGCATAGGGCTGTGGAATCGCCGTGGCCATCCTGGGCTTTGAGTTTTCGCCGAACCGGGTTGCAGGAGCCCGGCCGGGTAAAACCAGATTTACCCGGATATTAAACTGTTCTAATTCGATGGCTAAGGACTCAGTAAAGGCATTTATCGCCGCTTTACTGGCGGTATAAACAGAAAGTAATGCTAGAGGAACCAGCGTTATACTGGATGATACATTGATAATCACGCCTGACTTTTGCGCTCTGAACAAAGGCAAAAATGCCTTAGTTACATTAATGGTTCCGAGCACATTAACCGCAAACACATCATGAATGGTATTTGTTGTTGTGCCTTCCAGTGCGCCCATTACACCTATTCCGGCATTATTAACCAGTACATCTATTGGCCCGGCTAAATCAACAGCTCTCTCAATGCTGCTGATATCGCTGACATCAAGTGGCAATATCCTTAATCGCTCAGACTCCTGCAGTAAGCTATCGGCAGTGTTACGCATTGTTGCGATAACCCTCCAGCCTTTTGACAAAAAGTAATTGGCTGTTTCAAAGCCAAAGCCTGAAGAACATCCGGTGATAAGTATTGTTTTCATAGTGCCTCTGTAATTCGCTGCGGTAGCGATACTATAGCCATTCTGGTTGATACCCTATATAGTGAAAAGTCCATAAAGTATTATAAAGAGTCCGTTGGTGGTTGACCCTCTTTCAGAAATTGTTTCGCTCCTTAACCCGCAAGTTGCTTTCTCAAAAATGGTGCAGGGTGCCGGAGCATGGCGAATTACGCGTGAAAATACCGGTGAGCCTTTTTATTGTGTGGTTATCAGTGGTGAATGCGCTTTAACGCTGGACAATGACCAACCACGTCATTTAACCGCAGGTGATTTTGTACTGATACCGGAAGCTTTCGATTTTACGTTTAGCAGTACAGCGCCTGTTGCGGGCGATGATATACATTCCCTGCCTGAAGCAATTTCAGCCGGTAGATTCAGGCTGGGGGACAAAGAGCAAGCAGCAAATGTGCAGTTGTTGGTGGGGCATTGTCGGTTTGATTCGCTGGACGCAAAGATCCTGGTTTCTTTACTGCCGAAGTTAGTGCATATCCGCAACGCCACCAGGCTTACAAGTCTGGTAGAAATGCTGATAGAAGAATCTTTAGCTCGCCCACCCGGTTATGTGCAAGTTGTGCGTCACCTGCTGCAGGTGTTATTGATCGAAGCTTTCCGAACCAAGATCAATACGCCTGCGGTGCCGGGCCTGTTAGTAGGATTAGCGGACAAACGAATTGCCGAAGCCATACGAACAATGCACCAGGATATAAGCCAAACAAAAACTGTCGCGCAATTAGCTAAAGTAGCAGCGCTTTCGCGCTCAGCATTTTTCTATCGGTTTCGACAAACTGTCGGAATAACGCCAATGGAATATCAGGTGGCATGGCGCATGACGATTGCAAAAGACTTATTGAAGACGCAATTGTACTCAATGGTGCAAATAGCCGATCGCGTGGGATATAAATCAGCGAGTGCTTTTAGTCTCGCTTTTACAAATTACACCGGCATTTCGCCTTCGAAATTCAAAAATATGGGCGCGCAGCAGCTTTAGCTGCAAGAGGGAATAGTCCGCTGAGGGGTAACATGAAAGTGAAGCGTGAAATGGTGGCCCCAGCTGGACTCGAACCAGCGACCGATCGATTATGAGACTCCGCTTGCAAGCAAATACCACCGCATTTTCTGCACTTTATCCACCATGCAGGTTCACTACCTTACCAGTTTCGTTACCAGTGTAACGTTATACTGGTAACGTATTACCATGGCTTTGCTCATATCCCTATTAGACCAATGAAGTTGCTCTAAACTCTTACCACCACACTAAATCAGAAATTACACACCTTTAACACAAAATGGTTTCGTTTGAATCATTATGTTTAATATCACAATTCCCGATGAGTATCCGAATTGGCGGTCAGTCGCGGTAATTGATTGAAAAACGACCTTCTAAATGCTGTTTGAAGATTTGAGTCTAACTGCATTTTGCCTATTGGCTAATTATCTGATTTTTTGAGCTATTGGTATCGCCGACATTTCAGTGTGTTTTTTTATTGAGTTTTAAACGGCTGTTTAAATTTTGATTCCCATCACATTATTCAGAGCTTTACGTTGTTTTCGTTTGAGATTTCAGTTTTTAAGTGTTTAAATTTTGCGAAATTAACGGCTAACGGTTGTTTCATGCAATTACCTAAACCGTTTTGCACAAGCCAGAAAAGTAATAGTAAATCAAGCTACTGGGAGAGCGATTTATGTACAAATACAGTGGAATAACGATAAACACTTTAATAAACGGGAATAGCGAGAACATATTTCAAGAAGTAATCGTTGGAGCCGCAATGTTCTACAAGGCTACAACTTCTTATCTCAGTGATTACCTTGGTACTGAAGCTCCAAGCTTTTTAGATTCGAAAATTTACGCAAATATTAACCTACTCAAAGATTACGTGCTATTCGGGAAGTGTCCCGAAAGTTGGAGTTTAGATGATTTGGGTTCAGAAGAATATGATGTAATCAATTCACTTTATATGCTCTTTAAAGTGCGGCTAGAATTTTACAATTACAATTTTATAGGAATCACCGAATCCGAAAGATACTTTTGTTGCTTTGTGTTATCAGCTTTTACTCGCTTTCGTTACGATGGAAGGTATTGGGGGGAGTTTTTAACTAACAATATTGAACCAGATGATGAAGATGGTGACATAAATTTTTTATTTACCCAAGCGGAGCTAGCAGCGCTTATAGGCGTTTCTGCATCATATTTCGCAAGATTGATAGAGAATATTGACTCTTGGATTAGTGACCCTAATGTACTATTGCTCCTAAAAGATGATAAAGGTAAAAGTTATTATGATATGCTCGAAAACATAAAAGAGCGTACAAAGCACTTTGCCTCATCAAAAGAAAGAAAAGAACATGAAATAAATGTGGTAGCACAATGGAATGAGAAATTTAGCAAAAAAACAAAAACGGATAGTGGTAACGAAAATGATGATGAAACTCCACGTGCATTTTCTATTCTACAGTTATGTGATGAGCTTTCTGGCTATCTCAAATATCGAAGCTACACAAAAAAGATCGATTTTTATTACGATCACAAACAGGCAACCTGCTTACTAAATCTATTAGCCGTCAAAGGCTATTATTCACATAGCTACTAACATAAGAAAATCTGGCTGTCAAAGGGCTGGTTGCCTCAGCTCTGTATTCTGTATTAACTAGTAAACTCCCGTTCGCCACTAAGGCAAGTTACTTTTTATCTTAATAATTAACGGGAGCTTTTATGTATAACGCAATCAACACATCAGAAATTAAACAAATCACTGGTAAAGTAAATCTTAACCTTGAAAGTCTCATTGAACGAATGAATGCCGGAGAGATACTGGAATTGCATCTGGAAGCAACTCATGGCAACGGACAATTAGCTCCAATTACTTTCTATCCCGATGATTATGAAAGTCCAAAGAGTGCTTTCGAAGCAGATTTTGAAAGTCCAAATGACTTCAGGGAATTCACTGAAATTGAAAGGCGTAGATGGGATGCACATATTATAAGTAATTCACTCATTTTCTCTATATGGGAGCAAGCACTAAAGCAGCTTGTCGAACTCACTAAAGAATATGGTACAAATTGTCGAATTTGCATTGCAGTATCATGCAACAGTCTTGAAGCTTTCTCTTTTTGGAAGCATCATTATGTTGATCATGATGTAGACTTAAATTTTAACCCAGATGATGAAGTCACGATTGCTGGACTAAATTATTTATTTGATGGAAAATATGATTGCTTCAGTTTCATAAACCCGAATAATGTTTTAAGCCTTTCACAGGCTGACGAGTTGTACGCGATTGTTTTTGATTGCTCCCTTTATGAAGGTAGCTACAAAATTCAAAACGCTGTTGTTGCAAAGGTCTTAGATTAAATAGCATCAACGAACAGACTTTCGTCATATCCTCTTGTCACTTAAAAATACGGTAGATGCTGTTAAATCGCATTTACCGTCTCAAAGCTTAAGCTATAACTTATCGGCTTATGTCATGTACATCTGGGTTGGAAATATCAGGACTAAGTACTTTCTCAAATCGCGGATGCCTAAATCTGCGTGTTATTTTTGCTCGGTAACATAAAAAGCTCTCGATGTCAAAGGGCTGGTTCCTTCAGCGGTTGATTCGATATTCGTTAGTAAACTCCTGTTCGTCATTAAGACAAAAACTAACTTTAACTTTTAATACTTACAGGAATTTACTGCTATGAATGCAATTATACCTTTCACTAAAAAAAAGAACCAAATCATCGTCTCAACAAGTTATAACGTTGGTTTGCTAATTGCTGAAGCTAATGAAAATAAAGTGCTTTGTTTTCCTTTGCGGTCAGATTCAGAAGATTTCGAACTGGATGTAATCGAAATATCTCGATCAGAGTATGAGAGTCCAGAACAAGCTATGCTCGCAGATGAAATACATTCGTCTGATGGCTCTAGCAAGCTAACCCAAGACGAACTGGAAGGCTTCTGTGCTTATGTATTAGGCAGTCGCATCGTCCCGGATACTTCTGGCATTTTGCTAGACCATATGCTTGTGCATGACACTGATCCAGAAAATCCGTGTCATTTAACAACTGTACAAACATGCGACAATTTTAACTTTGCTGCTTCTGGTGCTGATCGCATAGAACAATACGATCATAAGCGCGTGTATGAACCGCATGACAAGCACGTTCAAGATGTGCTGTATGAATACTTGGGGCGGTACAGGACGGGCTTTTATACCTATAACCCTGCAGAAATGGAGCTGGATTTTAAACGGAATGATGATTACGCCTACGTTGTTATATGTGATTACTATCGTGATGTTCACGATGATAATCGGATGGTTCAAAACATTGTTGTAGCAGAACTTCATATCTAGAAGTCATCACCATTATCACCTGTAGCATTGTTTTTATACGTTAATGCACACAGGTAAATCTCGATGATAAATAAGGTAGATGTTAAAGATTTAACAGCATCTACCTTTTCACAGCTGCAGCAATGATTACGTTTTTATTTAATGGGTCCTCTTGCTGTTGCTTCCACAATTCAGATAACTCATGCACACCGTTAACGGTAGTGCGTTGGTTATTCTATTGTTTGATGGAACATGAACATGGTAGCAGCTACTACTACACGTAATGCCATGATTGACTGGTTATTGACCAACAACACCCGTTATCACCTTACTGTGACGTTTACGAGGTTTACCCCTGAACCTGTATGCGTTTCCCGATTAAACAAGCTTATCAAGCAACTTAACAGAGCCATTTATAAGCGACGTTTTAAACAAGGTTTATCATTCTTAAAAGGTTTTGCTGTGCAGGAATATACCACTGCAATGCAAACATACCACTTCCACATATTGATTGCTGACGATGACTGGTTACCCAAGCATGAAAGGTTTGAGCAGCTGTTAAACAAGCAGTTGGACTACCTGAAGCGCTACAACAGCCAGTACTACATAGCTCACTACTTACTACAAGACTACTACAACGACGGAACAAACAAGCTGGAATGGTACTTAACCAAGCAATTTGAGTTTGGTGGTAGCAGATCCAGTAACCGTGTTGGGTGGCTTTCTGACACATCAATCTATTTCGGAGATTTCGAATGAGTACCAAAGTTAAAGAACCAAAACCAGCCAAGCTGATACTGGAATCCAAAGCGAACAGGAGAACCATGGATAAACAACAGTGCCATGAGTGCAAAAGGTGGCGTTCACCAGCATGGAAGTATTTTAAAAGTAACTATGGACCAGTACACCTATGTAGAAGGTGTGAAGCGAAGGTACTTGACCGATCTTTTGGTAAGATTGATGTAATGGACAGAGCGAAACACCATGGCCATTTCTATGCCAGAGGTTTTCGACAGTGATATTGCTATAACAAGAGCTGTGGAGCCTGTTAGCTGCTACAGAGAATAAACCACATCTATAAACGATTATAAGCCGATGCAATGCCTTTTGCTGATAGCTCATTACGACAGTGAGCAACCACCGTTAAAATCGATTTTAGATGTGGTATCAACGTAACTACAAAGTATCCTATCCGAGGAAGCAGTGGTATCGAACAGCGATGCAGTGTGAACGTTATTTTGCGAGTTACCCAACACCGTGAAAATAGTTAGCGGATCTGGATTGTATAGCAGGTAAAACAATACGTGGTTATAGTTCCACGTATTGCCTAGTTCGATGGGAAGCCTGAACAGATTTTAAGACTTTTTACTGGAAACTCGTTTTTTAATGGTGCTGTAATAAGTAGCTGCACCAGCTGGGGTTAATTCACAGTGCTTAACAAATTCATCGATAATATCTTTACGGGGGATATGTGGATCATCCGCCAGTAACTTGCTGTAAAGAGCCGTAGCCCGTTCCATTTTAGTTGCTGGTGCTTTTGCATCTGTAATAGCAGCAGGTGCAGATACATCAGCTTTGACAGGTTTAGTTGCTGGTGAGTTGTTGCCAGATTTCATTGGTAATCTCCTTAATTTCAGTATCAGAAACACATTCCATACCGGATACATCTTCAAGCAGCATCCCAGTAAGTTCATCGACTGTTTCACGGGTTAAAGCTTGCCCACTAAGCAATTCAGCGACCATTTCTGACAGCTGGATAATTTGCTCTGCGGTAAGGTGTTTATCGGTAATCATGGTGTGTGTTCCATTGGTTTTGATGGGGTAAGCATCAAACCGATTACCCTTAATGGCAACGCGTTGACCCTAAAACTTTTTAGCGGGATGGTGGTACTACAACATCAGGAGGTATCACTATGAACGAGCAAATAATCCGTTATCCGAATGGCCAGATTATCGGGCGTATAAGGGAGCTACCAGACAGGATTGAAGCAAGAACACCTGGCGGGGTGTTGTTGGGGTGGTATTGCAAAGTATCAGACCGAACCCGTTATGCAACTGGTGTACAGTTTGCCATTGGTAACGCAGTTCGGATGCTGTTGTAGCTTACTTTTTCTGGCGTTGATTATCAGGTATTGCCTTAACCTTTGCGGGTTTCGGTAATGCCTGTTGAAACGGAGCTTTAGCACGATATTCCAAGAGAATAACGTGTTCTCCGGTTTTTTCATCAAAGCCCTGTTTAACCCGTTTGAGTTTCGAGGGTAAATCTGTGGTTAAGGCAAATAACTTATCCAGCCATTTGCGTACTGCTTCCCAGCCATTACTTTCGGTTAAAATATCATCGACTTTCATTGTAGTTCTCCTTGTGTGAGACGATGCAGGTTTTCCAGTACATCACGTGCTTTTGCGCTGACATCTTTGCGTTCAAGGTGAGCGTAAATCTGGGTAGTTGAAACATCTGTATGTCCCAGAATACTGGCAACTTCATACAGTGATAATCCAGCCTGTACCAATCTGCTGGCACAGGTATGACGCAAATCATGGATTTTGAAATCAGTAATACCAGCACGTTGAAAAGCGGAACGAATACCTTTTGACTGATAGCCCCGTGGCTGACCATCCAGATTGGTAAACAGGTGATCATCACTTACCCGATCTGAATACCGGTGGGTAAGAATATCTTTTACCCGACTGGTCATGTAAATGATGGACTCGTTACGGACTTTAGGGCGCCACAGATTGATTATTCCATTTTCCAGATCGATAGCAGACCACTTGATATTAGCGATTTCACTATAACGAGCGCCCGTATCCAGCAGTAACACGACCAAATCATAGTTATCCTGATACATCCGGTTTTCAGCAGCAGGACGAAACTCATAATCTGGCCGGTAGGGCCGTTTGCGTTTCGGATCTAAATCGGCCAGTAACCGTGCTTCTTCATCGTGTGATAGGTAGCGTAACCTGTGTTTATTAAGCTTAACTTTGGGAAAGGTTAACGGTTTAATCTGATAACCATGATCTTTGGCCCATGCAATAGCACTACGGATAGCTTGCAGGTTATGTTTTATGGTTTGAGGTGCCATACCATCAGCTTCACGGCTGGATTTAAATTTGTTTAAATCCCAATCCCTTAGTTCATCGATGAAAACAGATGTATCCATTTTGGATTCGATGGCGGGTAGATTATTTTTTGCATACACACTGCTACCAGTATTGGCTTTGCTTTGAACATAGCCGTTTAAAGCATCTTTTAAGGTAATGCGTGGCCGTTCACCAAGTTCTTCAATCCGGTGAATTTCATCACGCCAATCCCGTTCCATGCGTTCAGCTGTGCGCTTGTTGGTAGTTTTTGAGCTTTTGCAGTAGGTTTTACCGTTATGGTTGAACTGGATATAGTAATTACCAATGCCATTTCGTTTAAAAACACTCATTGTTGGTTCCCTTACATCGTTACAATGCGGTAAGTGTCCAACTATTTATGCTTGCAGAGAACGGGGGAGTTAGCCCCTTGACAGCACTTTTATCAGTAATGTGGCCTAAGCTTGGCAGCAAGTACCACGGTATCAGTTATTAAGAATTTGCATGGCTTGCTCTGCTACCGTTGCTTGCTCAAGGTGTGAGTAACGTTGGCTCATGGATATACTGGAATGGCCCAGGATTTTCGATACAGCAAATAAGCTCATGCCGTTTTTAACCAGTTTACTGGCTGTGCTGTGACGAATACTGTGGGTGCAAAAATCATCCAAGCCAGCTTGTTTATAAGCCTTTTGAATGGTTTTTGGTGTAGTGCGACGAATGCCACCCGATTTTGATGGAAACACCAGTGACGAATCCTGATTGCTTGCTGCTCTGCGTTGCAGGATAGCCAGTGACCTATCCGTAAGCTTTAATAGTGATTCGGTTTGCGTTTTGGTGCGCCATACACGCAGTTCAGCAGCTGCTAAATCCACTGAATCCCATGTAAGTTGCTGGATTTCGTTTAAACGTGCTGCGGTATCAAGCAGTAACACAACCAAATCGTAATCATCAGGGTTTTTGTGAGTTTGTAGGATTGCCAGTAACCGCTGTTCTTCTGCATCTGACAGGGTGCGGGTTCTCTGGTTGCTGACTTTTAAACGTGGGATAACCAGATTGGTTGGTTGCAGATAGCCTGCCGATTTAGTGAAGTTGACCACCCCTTTTAACGTGGTGAACATTAAGCGGATAGTGCCATCGGATACATCATCTTGCCGACGAAGTGCAACTAAGCGGTTTAAATGACCACCGTTTAAGCCATGTAAGCCGTTTTTAAGTGAGTACACTCGGTTAAGCTGAGTACGTAGTGTGGTGATCTGTGTTTTAAGGTTACGACCATTCACCGAACCGGCTTTGGTTTTGGCATAATCAGCAATGGCTTGTTCCAAAGTGATGGTTTGTTGCTCACCTAACACCACCTGACGATATAGCTGCTCACGTAACTGGGCTTCAAAGCGCAAAGCATCCGACTTTTTAGCTGTTTTGGTGCTACGGATAACGGTTTTGCCGTTAATGGTGATTTCACAGTAGTAGCTGGATGAGTTTTTACGTTTGTAGATTGCCATCTTGAAACCCGTTACTGAACTGATAATGGGTACTATCCGGTCAATAGGGTAAAGAGCCAACAGCTAACAACAGCAATGGTTTGCATACGTTAAAACCATCGAAAATCCATCCGATACATGGATGCGCGCTAATATTCCCCCTAATAGTTTCTCATACATGCCTATCAAAGCTGCTGATTTACAGGGGCTTACCTAAAGGGCATACTTATACCTTATAACTAAATCATAAATTCCAGCGCTCAGGAATTTTTAATTCGAAACTTGATTCGACGTATCTTAATTGGTTGATGATTTGTCTATGCTGATTTTGATCATATGGCAGCCCAGTATCTCTCTGACTGAGTAAATTTTCGAGTTGTTTCAAGTTAAACATATCAAGCCTGTAGAAATTTCCCCAAGTGGGAGTGCCAAACAGATTATAAATGGTTTGAGTACCATCTCGTTCGCTTGCAAGTCTTTTTACTCCACTTATCATTGAGCATGCATGCTCTGCGGTTTCTTTATCGTCATATGTGTTTAATAGCTTCATATAAATCAGGTCTTTACTTGTATATTCCAACATGGCTGTGCCATTTTGACGGTTAATAAGGCTTGGTGCACAGAAGTGCGCTTTGGGTAAACAGTATTCTCGTTCCCACTATCTTACCGGAATCCAAGCTGTTAGTATTAAAAGAAAAAGCCATTACAGGACGTTATGCTCAGATTCCCAAACCCCGGCTCAGCCCTTGATAATTTAGTTAACTGTTATCTTTTCCTATACCGAAATATAAACCGGAATGAGGTTTTTGACCTGCATGACATGCAGGAATTACTTGTTTCGAATGGACTAATCAGTTCTTCTGGCGCTATGGGAATAGAGGCCCTGCTACGTGGAGCAAGTAAAGATTTGTCACGGGACAAATCTTACAATCAATGCAAAATGTATGCTGAACTGTATAGGACTCTTGGATGGATTCAAAGTGGCGATAAGGCACTTTGGTACAACTTTACGTTGTTGGGGGACTATATCGCGCAAGGGGTCGCGGATAGTAAAAGACTAATTGAAGAATGCTTCTTAGGTATGGAATACCCAAACAGAGTTCTAAGCGTAAATGGAACTCACGAAATACGACCATTCTTTACTATATTGAAAACACTTAATTATCTTAATGGGTGCTTATCAAGAGACGAAATGATATTCGGCCCATTATCTATGGATTCAGATATTACCGATGAATCTTTCAGGTCTATGTGTGATGAATTAATTTATTATCGGCAAAATCCAATAGAGTTTGACAAGGAGTTTAACCAGCGGTTAGAAGCAAGAGGTATATCACCAGTAACCGCAGGAAATTACACTCGCTTCCCACTTGGTGCATTGAAGTGGTTGAATTGGGCTCAGCCAATTAACAATAAAAAAGACTATAAAAAATCTCAAAGAACCTATCAAATAACAGCACATGGAAAAACCTTGTTGTCGCAATTGGCAGCGAAAAAAGACATTCGGTTGGCTTCTATCGGCAAACTTGGCTTGGATAGCAGTTTATTATCTCAAAGCGCGTTTTATGGCATGTTAGAGCGGGCTGGTTTCGATACCAGTCCTGTAGCTTCGCAGAAGCAGACCGCTGATGCTCATATTAAAGCAGTTTTGGGAACGGCTGAGATAATATTTTCACCTTTCCAATCTTTTGAGCAGAATAGCTTGAATGAGTTTTTTTCAATTGTGCCCCCAAGCAGTAAACGAGTATCAATTTACTCACCAGCGCGGTTGGCAGAAAGATCGAAAGGTTTAGCTTCAGCAATTAGCATAGATTTAAAGAAAGCTTTAGTTGATAGCCCAAGCGCTGTTGTTAGAGATAATGAATTCAAAAAGCAGGTTCAAGCGCTGATTGCACATAAAACTGATGAAGAAGTTATCCAGCAATTAAAACAGCGATATAGAACATACACAAAAGAGCAGTTTTATCCCCTTATCGGCCAAATATTTTCATGCTTAGGTTTGAACTGTGACATTCCACCACATGGCGTTAACTCAAGACGTTGGGATGCAATTATTATCTCTGATGGTGATTCAATACCTATGGAAATAAAATCCCCCACAGAAGAGTTGAACATTTCTGTAAAGGCTGTTCGACAGGCTTTAGAAAATAAAATTATCCTGCAGTCTAGGAAAACTGAGGCAAACAAATTTGGTACGTCAAGTCTTGCTGTGGGGTATGAGTTACCTAATGAAAGAGCTGAAGTTGCAAGTTTAATTAGCGATATTAAAAAGGTATATGGAATTGATATTGCAGTTTTAGGGATAGATTATTTGTTAAAGTTGGCGATAGAAGCAATTAAGGGAAGTAAAAGCCTGGAGTTTGAAGTTCTTGCTGAGCTAAAGGGGATTATAAATGGCTGAACTGTTGCAGCGAATTAAAAACAAAACTGCATATAGCTACCTAGATGACAGTCAGAGGATTGATGTTTTATATGTGGCGGGACAGCCGGCGACCCTGAGTTTCGAAAGTGGAGCAGTTATAAAAAGTTCCTGTATCAACTGTTTTGAAGAGTCGTGCTTGAAGATTAAGGTAGGTGAGAACGTTTGGGATGACTTGCGCATGTCTCAGACAGACGTTCTCTGTCCTACCGATGCAGTTTTTAAGGATGACGATGGCAACGTATCTATTGACAGTGATAAATGCATCGGGTGTGGGCTTTGTATTGCTGTCTGCCCTGTCGGGGCGATCCACTTTAATAATCAAAGCAAGGCTGTTATACACCGAGATTTGAGCAATTTGAAACGCACAGATACTCCGGTAGTTTTAAATAGTCTTAATATTTCCCATTCAAATCAACCTATTATAGAGAGTGAACCATTAATTAGAGGGGTGCTTGTAAATATAAATATGCTAGATTCAAGAACCGCTACTATTAACAGGTTAGTTTGCAAAGCTCTTCAAGTCACAGGAATCGACACGTTTCTGACCAGACAGGGCGATGTGAATATGCGTATGGATGGGATCAGCGCTTATGGTGATTTTCACATCTTAGTAGAGGTTGAAACTGTAGCAAATTTAGATTCACCAAGAGATATTCTTGATGATGTAGCCGTTTTCTGTTCTAGAAACAATGTTGACAAGAGTAAAGTAAAAGGAATGATTGTTTTGCCGGAGCTCCCAAACAAAAGAACAGAGTTTTGGGAATTGATTAGTGACATCAAGAATGTAGTAGATTTAGATATTATGATTGTCCCTTTGACTGCTTTGTTGAGTGTTGCTTGGAATAAGACAGCCATGGATGTTCTATTGTTTAACTTAAGTAAAGATAATACCAGCGCTAGGGAAGGGATAACCATTTTGCTGGGAAGGGAGCCAAATTTGGCATCCCCTTGTAACCTTGTTGAAGCTGCTAAATAAAAGCAGCTTCAATCTGTTTCAAGTCAGCTAGTCTCTTGTTGGCAATTTCAATGTAGTCAGGGTTCAGTTCAAATCCGATAAAATTACGGTTAAGCTTTTTGGCTGCGACACATTCTGATCCACTTCCAGCAAATGGAATAACTACCAAATCACCTTCGTTTGAAAAATGCCTGATTATCCTCTCTGAGATTGATAATGGCTTCTGCGTAGGGTGGTCTACTTTTTCACCTTGGAATCTTTTACCGGCCAAAGTTGGAAAGCTCCATACATCACCAGCCATTCTTCCATCAGGATGCGGTGTCCATACTTTACCATTTTTAGTAATTTTATTTTTTAGTCTTTCTTCACTTTTATATGGCTCTCTGATTACATGGTAAGTGAATTCGCTAGTTTTTGAAAACCATAGCAGGGGTTCATAGTGTGCTTGCAGGGTGTTTTTATAGCCAGAGAAACCATTTTCGTAGTACCAAATTATCTGTCTACGATACTCTAGCCCAATGTCAATCATATGGCATTGTAACCAACATAGATGATGGTGTATGCCGTACACGAATATGCTGCCATCATCCTTTAATACCCGTTTACATTCATTCAGCCATTCCTTGCACCATGGCAACCAAACATCTTTCTTTTTGCTTTCGTCCCACTTCCCAAAGTTTTTATTTAAGTTGTATGGTGGGTCTGCAACTATAAGATTTACCGAGTTATCGGGTAGATTTCTTAACCCTTCAATACAATCGATATTCAGAATTGAATTAGTGTTATTTTTTAGCATTTTGCAAAATCAGTATGTATTGGTTATGAATATTGGGAACGTAAGCATAGGGATATCCGTATGGAAATATTCTTTTATGCCTTTGGTAAAGCACTTTTAAGCCTCGCATTTCCAGACCAATCGGATCTAATTTTCTAGCTAAGTCTGAATGGAACATTATATATTTTGACTTATCACGGAAATCGCTTACAACAACAGCCATGTATTTTTGTGGTTTTAGCACCCTTGCACACTTTGCTAAAATTCCAGTTAGTTGTTCCAGAAATATTTCGTAATCGTCAATGTTGCCTAAATCCTGTTCGCTATCACTGTACTTGGTATCCAAAGAGTGCTCTTTGCGTTCCTGCTTTACCTTATGATCTTCTTTATGAAGAATATTCCAGTATGGAGGACTGGTTACAACGAAGTCGATGCTGTTTTCTTCAAGTGTATCAAGGACTTCTCGTGAGTCGCCTTGCAGAACTACTTGCTCGGATTTGTTTGAGCTCTCTGCAAGCTCAGTATCCATTCTTTCTTTCGATAGTTCTGCGTATTTAGGGTTAAGCTCGATACCTATGCCACGCCTATGCTCGGTCGCGCAAGCTTTGAGAGTTGAACCAATACCCAAAAAAGGGTCAAGTACGACTTGATCTTTTTTAGTAAAAAATCTGATAAGTCTTGCCACATCAGTGAATGAGAACGGCGCAGGGTGTTGTTTTTCAATTTTTACATCAGGATGTTTAGCGCCTAGACCTTTCTGATTCCATACGGAAATTGTTTCAGGAATCCATTCACTTGATGTTAGATCGTTCAGCTTATTGCGCGGGTCGTATTTGCCTTTTTTTGTGCTCGCGGTTTCTTCAACGATTTCACTTTTCTCAATTTCTTCAGCCATTTTACTCATTTTCTTTGTTAGTAGTTGATTGGGTACGATCGTTGCCACTTTTCAGTAGTTCGCCTGCTCTGGCAAGAAACCACTCTTTGAGTGTTAGTCCCTGAATTGCCAGCTCTCCGTATAGCTGCTTTTTTAAGTTAGGGTCTATTTGTAAGACAATCCTACCACTTTTTCCTATACTCATACTGTTTAAATATCCAGCTGTTTGTTATGTGCCTTATGTTACATTTGTCACCTAGGAAAGCAAAGAAGTTTATTTCCATTTTTGGATTTATTACACCACAGCTGCCAAAGAGACGATTTCTGTTAGCTGTAATACAACAGAGCATATAAAGCCCTTACGACTTTTTACACTATGCTGTAGCCGGTGTATTACGTGGTGCTTTGGTTGTGCTTGAAACCATGAATAATTTACTAGCCCAAGCTTTTTCAGCTACAACCAGTCGATTTTTCTAGTAAGAGTGATGGGTTTTGGTGCTGAACACAGCTAGAAGCCGCGTATTTAGTGGATTGGTGGCCCCAGCTGGACTCGAACCAGCGACCGATCGATTATGAGTCGAGCGCTCTAACCAACTGAGCTATGGGGCCACGATTTTACAACTTGAACCAACATTTCCTATGGTACCACATGGACTCACTAATTATGAGTCGAGCGCTCTAACCAACTGAGCTATGGGGCCATCATAGGTGAAGCGGCAGGCAGTATAAAAACTTTTGCCGGCTTTGTCATCCGGCTTATTGCGCTAAGTGCAGTTAATTGCTGCTTTTTTAGGCTTTAAGTTGATTTTAATAATAAAGGCGCCGTTTGGCGCCTTTATCGGGGTAGTTGCTATAGCTGCAGCTTACTCGTCCAGGAAGCTTTTTAATACTTCAGAGCGTGACGGGTGGCGCAGTTTACGCAGCGCTTTGGCTTCGATCTGACGAATACGCTCACGCGTTACGTCAAACTGTTTACCCACTTCTTCCAACGTATGGTCGGTATTCATGTCGATACCAAAGCGCATGCGCAGTACTTTGGCTTCGCGTGCGGTTAAGCCGGCCAACACTTCGTTAGTCGCGTTTTTCAGGCTTTCCATAGTGGCAGAGTCCAGCGGTGATTCACCGGTGGCGTCTTCAATAAAGTCACCCAGATGCGAGTCTTCATCATCACCAATCGGCGTTTCCATTGAAATCGGCTCTTTGGCGATTTTCAGCACCTTACGGATTTTATCTTCCGGCATTTGCATGCGTTCGGATAATTCTTCCGGTGACGGCTCGCGGCCCATTTCCTGCAACATTTGGCGGGAAATGCGGTTTAACTTGTTGATGGTTTCAATCATATGCACCGGAATACGGATGGTGCGGGCCTGGTCCGCGATAGAGCGGGTAATGGCCTGACGGATCCACCAGGTAGCATAGGTAGAGAACTTGTAACCACGGCGGTATTCAAACTTATCTACCGCTTTCATCAAACCGATGTTGCCTTCCTGAATTAAATCAAGGAATTGCAGACCACGGTTGGTGTATTTTTTCGCGATAGAGATAACCAAACGTAAGTTAGCTTCTACCATCTCTTTCTTGGCGCGGCGGGCTTTGGCTTCGCCAATCGACATGCGACGGTTAATATCTTTAATTTTAAAGATACTTAAGCCGGTTTCTTCTTCTACTTTTTTCAGTTTTTCAATGCTGCGAACCAACTCTTCCTGCATTTCTTTCAGCTTGGCGGAGTAGGGCTTATTCGCAGCAATTTCCACGTCTACCCAAGCGGTAGAGGTTTCAAAACCGGTAAAGGCTTTAACGAAGTTTTTCTTCGGCATCTTGGCGTATTCAACGCAGTGCTTCATCACGATGCGTTCCTGCACCCGCACACGGTCCATCATTTCGCGCATGTTTTTAACCAGGCGATCGAACTGTTTTGGTACCAGACGGAAGCAGCGGAACACTTCGCTTAATTTTTCAATTTCTACTTTGGTGGTGGCGTGTTCGCGGCCGTTCTTCACGATAGAGTTACGGGTAACGTCGTACTGGGTACGCAGTTCGCCAAACTTCAGCCGTGCCATTTCCGGATCCGGGCCGGTGTCGCCGTCGTCAGCATCGCTGTCATCGTCGTCATCGTCGTCGCTGTCGTCATCGTCCATCTTATCTTCCGGCACGTCAGAGCCGATATGGCTGCCGGCTACCGGCGCCTCATCAATTTCGTTCGGGTCGATAAAGGCAGTAACAATGTCGCTTAAGCGAATTTCTTCGGCTTCGTACTTGTCCCACTGTTCCAGCAGGTAAGTAATGGCTTCCGGGTATTCAGCTACTGAGCTTTGCACGGTGTTGATACCGTCTTCAATCCGTTTGGCGATGTCAATTTCGCCTTCGCGGGTTAACAGCTCAACGGTGCCCATTTCACGCATGTACATCCGCACCGGGTCGGTAGTGCGGCCCAGTTCTTTGTCTACGCTGACTAAGGCTTGCGCAGCTTCTTCCACTGCGTCTTCATCTGTGGTGGCATCGGTCATGATCAGATCGTCGGCATCCGGGGCGCTTTCAAACACCTGGATCCCCATGTCATTGATCATGCGGATAATGTCTTCTATCTGATCTGAATCGATAATGTCTTGCGGCAGGTGATCATTCACCTCAGCAAAGGTAAGATAACCTTGCTCTTTACCTTTAATGATCAGGAGTTTTAACTGCGACTGAGGATTTTGCTCCATAGAGACTTATCTTCCACCAATTTGATTAATGTAAAATTGCGAACTAGCGATTATAACAAAGCGCGGCTTTTCTAGCCAGCCGCATTAGGTCGCAAGCTTTGGTTTTTTGCTTTTTAATGCCTGCAGCAACAGTTTGTATTCATGCCATTCGGCTTTACTCAGTTGTTGCAGCTTGTCTTTCCGTTCCAGGGCTTCCAGCCGTTGTTGCAGATACTGATCCTCAATAGAGTGAAAGGTATCGACAAATTCCTGTGATAATTGTTCCGGCGCTATCTGGTGATCCCAGGCCGCCAGCGTCATTAAAATATTATGCTCGGGCAAATCACGCCACTGCTCGATCAGTTGTGCCGTGGTTAAGTCCGCTTGTTGTTGCAGCCGTTGTTGCAGCGCCAGTAATAAGCCTATGCCCGGAATATTGGCATCGCCAAGCTCGGGCGCGTCCGGCATCACGTTCACTAAGTTGGGGTACTGCAGCAATAAACCAATAGCACGGCGCATCGGCGTTATTTTCATTGCCGCCGGTTTTACCCGGTTTGACGCGCGGTTTACTGCGGCTTTTGTGCGCTCACGCGGCTTACCCAGCAGGTTGGCCAATTTATCGCTTAAACTGTCACGGTAAAATTCACTCGGAATTTGTTTAATCAGCTCTGCCGCTTTTACCGATAACGCTGATTTGCCGGCATCGGTGGCCGGGTCAAATTCCTGCACTAGGTGCTCAAAAAAGTACTGATTAAGCGGCATGGCGCCGGCGATACGTTGTAAAAAGGCGTCTTTGCCTTCTTTTTGTACTAATGAATCCGGGTCTTCGCCGTCGGGCAAAAACACGAAATTTAACTCTACGCCATCTTTTAATTGCGGCAGTGCGCTTTGCAATGCACGCCAGGCGGCATCGCGGCCGGCGCGGTCACCGTCGTAGCAGCACACTACTTTGGGCGTGTAGCGAAACAGCGTATGCATATGATCCGACGTAGTGGCGGTGCCCAAGCAGGCGACGGCAAAGCGGATATCGTGTTCGGCCAGCGCCACCACATCCATATAGCCTTCTACTACCAGTATTTGTTCGACATGGCCCGGTTGCTGGCGCACTTCATATAAGCCATACAGCTCACGGCCTTTGTGAAACAGCCGGCTTTCCGGTGAATTTAAATATTTCGGCGTGCCGTCACCCAATACGCGGCCACCAAAAGCAATAACGCGGCCGCGTTTGTCGCGAATGGGAAACATTAAGCGTTCGCGGAAAAAGTCATACTCACGGCCATTGTCGTTGCGGTTTATCAACCGCAATTCAAACAGCTGATCGCGCAGCACTTTATTGTTAGTCGGGCTTAAGCGTTTTAACAGGTTATCCCAGCCATCCGGGGCGTAACCTATAGCAAAATCTGCCAGGGTTTTCGCACTTAAACCGCGCTTGGCGACATATTGCTGCACCATGGCAGCATTGGGGTGGCTTTGCAGTTGTTGCTGGTAAAACTCTGCCGCTTGCTGCATTAAGTGGTAATCATCGGCCTGCGCCGCAGGGCGTTTGGGGCCGGCACCTTGCTCGCGTGGTACTTCAAGATGGTGCTGCTGCGCCAGCTCTTCAATGGCTTCAACAAACTCGAGTTGTTCAAACTCCATCATAAAGCTGATGGCATTGCCGTGCGCGCCACAGCCAAAGCAATGGTAAAACTGTTTGTCGGGGCTAACAGTGAAAGAGGGCGATTTTTCGCTATGGAACGGACAACAGGCAGCGTAATTTCTACCGGCTTTTTTCAGCGGTACGCGCTGGTCTATCAGTTCAACGATGTCGGTGCGGGCCAACAACTCGTCGATAAACTGTCTGGGGATTTGTCCTGCCACCTTTTTCCTTCGGCGTTATTCAGAAAAAGACAAACCGTGCCTTGCGGGCACGGTATGCAGATGTCGACTTTGCGCTGTTACGTCGGGCTGGTCTTTGCTATTAGCGTTGCTGGCAATAATGTGCGCAGCAGACAGCACCGGTGTCGCTAAGCGGGTACTAACAGCCGGTTAGGCTTAGTACAGCTTGATGCGACGTGCGTTTTCGCGAGACAGCTTCTTAGCGTGACGCTTAACAGCTGCTGCTTTTTTACGCTTACGGATCCAAGTTGGCTTCTCGTAGAATTCTTTAGCGCGTACGTCAGCTAATACACCAGCTTTTTCGCATGAGCGCTTGAAACGACGTAATGCTACGTCAAACGGTTCGTTTTCTTTTACTTTAACAACAGGCATTAAATTCTCACCTCAGGGCCAAATTGGTTATCTGTGAACCAATACGATTAAAAATGGTGCGGCATTTTACGCAAAAAGACAGGGCGATGTAAAGCAGTTCTGCGATCTAAATCCGATCCTCTGGCTCTGAGTGAACTGAGCCGGTACAATGGCCGCCATTTTAGCGGATTTGAGACACAGATGCGAGTTTTAGGTATAGAAACGTCCTGCGATGAAACCGGTATTGCCGTTTATGACGACAAGCTGGGTTTATTAAGCCATGTACTGTACAGCCAGATCCCGCTGCACGCCGATTACGGCGGTGTGGTGCCGGAGCTTGCCTCGCGTGATCATATCCGTAAAACCATTCCGCTGATACAACAAGCGCTGCGCGAGGCCAACTGCGCTGCCGCCGATATTGACGGCGTGGCCTATACCGCTGGCCCGGGTTTAGCCGGTGCTTTACTGGTAGGCGCATCTATCGGCCGTTCTTTAGCCATGGCTTGGGGCAAGCCGGCGCTGGCGGTGCACCATATGGAAGGCCATTTATTGGCGCCCATGTTGGAGGCCAACCCGCCGCAGTTTCCGTTTCTGGCGCTGTTGGTATCCGGCGGCCACACCCAGTTAGTGGCGGTAGAAGGTATTGGCCGTTATGAGCTGTTAGGCGAGTCTATTGATGATGCTGCCGGCGAAGCCTTTGACAAAACCGCCAAATTAATGGGGCTGGATTACCCCGGCGGCCCGTTATTGGCAAAGCTGGCGGTGCAGGGCGACAGTAAAAAATATAAGTTCCCACGGCCGATGACCGACCGCCCGGGGTTGGATTTCAGCTTTAGCGGGCTGAAAACCTCAGCAGCGAACGTAATAGCCAAAGAGGGCAACAGCGCGCAGGTACAAGCTGATATTGCCGCATCGTTTCAGCAGGCGGTGGTAGATACCCTGGTGATTAAATGTGAGCGGGCGCTGCTGCAAACCGGTTATAAACGCCTGGTGATAGCCGGAGGTGTCAGCGCCAATACTTCGTTGCGTGAGCAATTAGCGCAGTTACTTAAGCGCCACGGCGGTGAAGTGTTTTATCCGCGTAAAGAGTTTTGCACCGACAATGGTGCCATGATAGCGCTGGCGGGGTATTACCGCTTAGCGGCCGGGCAGCAGCAGGATTTAACGATTGGTGTAACTCCGCGCTGGCCAATGCAGGAACTGCCGGCGGTTTAACTTGATAAGTCAGTAGTTTGGACTGAAGGTTGGAATCCCGATTTGGGCGCCACAGAGTGTCTGAGCCCTGCCGCAGGCAGTAGGGCGAGTTGCTGTGGCGAGCCAGAGCGGGAGTTGCAACCGAAAGCACAGCCGAAGCTGCGGTTCACTCCCGGATCCGCTTGGACTTATCCCAGACTTTGCTTTCTTTGCCCTGCCACAATCGCACGATATTCTCGCGGTGGCGCACAATAATCAGAATGCTCAGCATCAGCACCGGTATGGTATACAGCGGTTTTATAAACCAGGTAAACAGTGGGGCTAAGCTGACAGTTAAAATAGCCGCCAGTGAGGAATAGCCACTTAGTGCCACAATAATCAGCCAGCTGGCAATCAGCAAACCGGCCAAATCCAGCCCAATCGGCATCATGGCGCCAAAGGCAGTAGCAACGGCTTTGCCACCTTTAAAGCCAAAAAATAGCGGAAAAATATGGCCGACACAGGCACAAATAGCAATTAGGCCGAGAAACAGCGGCTCAATTTTTAGGAAGTATGAACCCCACACCGGAATGGTGCCTTTTAAAATATCAAACAGCAGTACCAAAATGGCCGGCAATTTACCGCCCAGACGCAGCACATTAGTCGCGCCCGGGTTGCAGGAACCGTGTAAGCGGGGATCGGGTAAGCGAAACAGCTTGCTGACCAGCACTGCCGACGAAACGGAGCCTAATAAATAGGCAGCCAGCATCATAATTCCAATCAGCGGGGTCATTAAGGCGGTTCCTCAGCACCAGTTTTTACGTTAAGATTGCCCTATGGCGTAGCGCCAGCAGAATATAGGGTTTTCGCGGTTTTGCCTATCCGACCAGCCTACCTGAAACGAGAAATAACGCAATGCGGATGTAACTGAATGGACATAGTTTTTATAAAACAGCTACAAGTTGATACCGTGATTGGCGTATACGATTGGGAAAAGGCGATAACGCAAAGCTTATTTCTCGACCTGGCGCTAACGGCAGATCAACGCAGTGCGGCAGCAACAGACGATATTAAATTAACCCTGGACTATGCGGTGATTGCCGAAAAAGTCACAGCGCTTATCACCGCTGCGCCGATAGAGCTGATTGAAACCGTCGCTGAACGTGTGGCACAGCTGCTGCTGAGCGAGTTTGCTACCAGTAAGGTGGAAGTAACGGTAAGCAAACCGGGCGCTGTTAAGCAGGCGCAAACAGTGGGTGTGCATATTGTCAGGAGCCGCAGCTGATGGCGCGTATTTATATCAGTATTGGCAGCAATATCGAGCGCGACTATTATGTCCGCGCCGGAGTAGAGGCATTGCAGCAGCACTTTGCCGCCGTGCAGCTGTCGTCAGTGTATGAAAGCGAGGCTGTCGGTTTTAGCGGTGATGCGTTTTACAATATGGTGGCCGGAGCCGATACCGATTTAACCATTGCGCAGTGCGTAGCGCTGTTAAAGCAGATAGAGGATCAATACGGCAGAGTACGTGGTGCGCAGAAGTTCTGTGGCCGTACCCTGGATTTAGACCTGCTGACCTATGACGATGTGGTATGTAACAGCCCCGTTATTTTGCCGCGGCAGGAAATTACCGAAAACGCCTTTGTGCTGTGGCCGCTGGCCGAGTTAGCGCCGGAGGTCATTCATCCCGGTAGCGGGCAAAGCTATGCCAGCTTGTGGCAAAACTATCGTAAACAACAAAAACTATGGCCGGTGCCATTTAACTGGAGTGACAAGCAGTGAGTACAGTGGAAGTTATCATTTTAGCTATTATTCAAGGTCTTACCGAGTTTTTACCTATTTCGTCTTCTGCTCATCTTATTTTACCCTCTGCTGTATTTGGCTGGCAGGATCAGGGCCTGGTGTTTGATGTTGCTGTGCATGTCGGCACTTTGCTGGCAGTAATGTTGTATTTTCGCCGTGATATCGGTCAGCTAACAGTGGGCTGGTTTCAAAGCCTGGGTGGTAAGCACAGCACCGAGAGTAAGCTGGCATGGTGGGTAATATTAGCCACCATTCCGGCTGGTTTGGCCGGCTTGTTGGCGGCTGATTTGATAGAAACGTTCCTGCGCTCGCCTTACGTTATTGCTATCACTACCATCGTATTTGGTTTAGCGTTGTGGCTGGCAGATGCCACGGCAAAACAGCTGCAAAGCATGGAACAGCTAAGCTGGAAGCAAGCGTTGTTGATTGGTATAGCCCAGGCTGTTGCTCTTATTCCGGGGACTTCACGCTCAGGTATTACCATGACAGCGGCGTTAATGCTGGGGTTGGACAGAGTCAGCGCGGCGCGGTTTTCTTTTTTACTGTCTATTCCGATCATTATCTTAAGCGGTGGTTATCAGGGCAGCAAGTTACTGGCAGAGCCTACGCACTATGACATTACGGCCATCTTGTTGGGTACCGGCTTGTCTTTTCTCAGCGCCTTTATTTGTATTCACTTGTTTTTAAAAGTGATAGAGCGCATGGGCATGTTGCCGTTTGTAATATACCGGCTGATTTTAGGTGTGGTTTTATTGGCATTGCTTAGCAATGCGGCCTAAGTAACAAGCAACCTATAGCGCACTGACGATATTACAGCGCAGCACTGTTCAGCTGCGCTTTGGCTGCTTTAATAGCTTGCAGCCGTGCCTGTTGTAAGCCCTGCTTGATGGCTTCACCGCTTAAGCCTTGTGCCACTAACTCTTTGGCGTTTACCCGGCGCGCCGCATTCGCCAGTGCTTGCAGGTAGGTTGCCTGTGGGTATTCTGCCTGTTCAAAACCGGTGCGGCCGCGCAAATCTGCTGTGCAGCACAGCAATATCGCTTCTAAACGCTCAGGTTTGCGCCACACATCTATCGCATTAAACAGCTTTAACACCGTGCTGCTTTTAAGCTCGCGGGCGCGATGAATAATTTGATGATATTCACATACCGCTAACGCCAGCTCGCGGCAGTCATTTGGCACCCGCAATCTGTCGCACAGCTGCTTAATCAGCGGCAGACCAGAGTGTTCATGACCATGATGTGCCGGCCAAAGCTCTGGTTTGGTGACGCCTTTACCTAAATCATGCACCAAAGCGGCAAAACGGATATCCAGCCGTGCTGATAAAGCCGCGGCTTGCTGCAGCACCATTAAGGTGTGCACGCCGCTATCAATTTCCGGGTGCCACTGCGGTGGTTGCGGTACGCCCCATAAAGCGGCCAGCTCCGGCATCAGCACCTGCAAGGCGCCGGTATCGTAAAGCAGTTGAAAATAGGCCTGCGGCGTTTGTTCGCTCAGTGCTTTGGCGGTTTCCTGCCACACCCGCTCCGGCGTCAAAGTGCCAAGCTCATCGCTTAACCGCTGCATTAAAGCTTGGGTTTCGCTTGCAACAGTAAAACCTAAATGGGCATAGCGGGCATAAAAACGCGCTACCCGCAGCACACGCAGCGGATCTTCGGCAAAGGCGTCGGAGACATGGCGCAGAATTTTATTTTCGATATCGGCTGCACCAGCAAAGGGATCAACTAAAGTGCCGTCATCGGCCTGCGCAATGGCATTAATCGTTAAATCGCGGCGCAGTAAATCCTGCTCCAGTGTAACGTCTGGTGCGGCATAGACGCTAAAGCCGGTGTAACCTTTACCGCTTTTACGCTCGGTACGGGCTAAAGCATGTTCTTCTTTGGTATCCGGGTGTAAAAATACCGGGAAGTCTTTACCCACCTGCTGATAGCCTAAATCCAGCATTTGCTGTGGGGTGGCGCCCACTACCACCCAGTCCCGCTCGTGAAACGGGTAGCCCAAAAGACTGTCGCGTACTGCTCCACCTACCAGATATCGTTGCACCGGCTTTCCTGTTGGCTGATTTTTTGCCATTATACCTGTCGTCTTTCAAAATGCACGGTCGCAACAAATGGCGGCGCCCTAACCAGCAGGATGCAGTATGTATACCGGATTTTTCGGCTTAACCAGTGCCCCGTTTTCTATTGCACCTAACCCTGACTTTATGTATTTAAGCCCGCGCCATGCCGAAGCACTGGCACATTTGCGCTATGGCTTGGGTGAAGCCGGCGGTTTTGTGCTGCTGACCGGTGAAGTGGGTACCGGTAAAACCACAGTATCGCGCTGTTTATTACAAGAGCTGGACGAACGTGCCGAGGTGGCCTTTATTCTAAACCCCACCTTATCTGAGCTGGAGCTGCTGGCAGCCATTTGTGACGAGCTGAAAATCCGCTACAAAAAAACCGATGCCAGCCTAAAGCTGCTGGGCGATAAAATAAAAGCCCGCTTGCTGAAAAACCATGAGGCCGGCAAGCATACGTTGTTAATTATTGACGAAGCCCAGCATCTGCAACCGGCGGTGCTGGAGCAACTGCGTTTGCTGACCAATCTGGAAACCAATACCCGTAAGTTGCTGCAGGTGATTTTAATTGGCCAACCTGAGCTGCAGCAGCTGTTAAAACGCAATGATTTACGTCAGTTAGCGCAGCGTATTACCGCGCGCTATCATTTACTGCCGCTGAGTCTGGATGAAGTAAGGCACTATCTGAAATTCCGTTTACAGGTAGCGGGCTGCAGCCGGCCGGTATTTAGTGACAGCGCAGTAAAGCGTTTGTATCAGCTCAGCGGCGGTATACCGCGGCTGCTGAATCTGATGGCCGACCGCGCCTTGCTCGGTGCTTACAGTCAGCAACAGGCTATGGTCAGTGACAAGCTGGTGCAACAAGCGGCAGGCGAGATTTTACCACTGTCAGATCAGCTAAAGCCGGCGGCATTGCCACGCTGGTTCTGGCCTGTGCTGGGCCTTTGCGCTATAGTGCTGGGCTTTAGTCTGGCAGTGGTTATGCTGCCGCTGCTGCAAAACGGATAATGTAGTGCCCACCGGGCCGGGAACTTTATGTCAATTTTAATGCAAGCATTGAAACAACAGCATCAGGCTGCGCCGCCGGCGGCAGATGGCAGTGCATTTTGGCGTAAACTGGCGTTGGCGCTGGCCTTACTGTTGGCGCTGCTAACCGGCGCCGTCGCCGCCTATCTGTTAATGCCGCTGGTTAAACCCGCTGCAACCCCTGCTGCAGAGGTAGTGATACCGGCGCAACCCGACGCTATTCTGGCGGCATTAAGCCCCGCCGATAACGAAGCGGCAGATAAAACAGCACCGGCGGTTGTTACTGAATTGGCCCAGGCACTAACGCCGCAACCGCCGCAACCGCAAGTAGTGCAGGAGCAACTGACCAGCAAACCTGCCATGGCAACGGTGACGGCCGGGACTGCTGCTGCGGAACCTCAGCCGTTAGTGGAGGCTAAGCCTGAGCCTGCTGCAGAACCGGCAGTGTCAGCAGAGCTGCGGGATAAATTTGCTTCGGCGATAGAGGCAACAGAGGGCAGAGTGGCGGCTGGCGGCCAGCGTAACCAAAGTGCGCCGGCGCGCGATATCGGTAGCCTGGAGCGACAACTGCAGCAACAAATTCCGCCGCTGCGCTTTGATGCCCACGTCTATGCCACTACGGTTAGCCAGCGTTGGGTGAAAGTAAACGGTAAAACCTTGCAGGAAGGTCAGTGGGTAACGGCAGATATCCGCATTAAAGAAATTACGCCGCAATTTGTGCTGCTGCAGCTGGGTAACCAGCTGTTCAGTATGGCGGCCCTGACCGAATGGCCGGGCAGCGGCGGCTAGCCCGCTGGTGTCAGACTTTCATGATAAACTGATTAAAAAACTTCTTCAGATCAATCTTATATTCCAGCGCGTCTACAGCAGTGTTAATGGCATCGTTGCAACGGGCGTTAGTTAAATCCAGCGTCACCGGGGTTAAATAGTGCCGCTTACTGCCATGGTAGAACACTTTCACAATAGGACAGGTCAGGCTGGCCGGGTTGTGTTCCAGCACTAATGCCAGTTTCTCGCTGTCCAGTTTTACCAGGGTGCCTGGCGGGTACATGCCTATGGCGCTGATAAACTGTTTTACCAATACCGGGTCGAAATGATGCGGGCTGTCGGCGAGTAAAATCTTCAGCGCTTTAACGCTGGTTTGGCCGCTTTTATACACCCGCTGTGCGGTGATGGCGTCATAGCTATCGACAATGGCGATCATCCGGCTGTACAACGAAATTTGCTCACCCGTTAAGCCGGCAGGATAGCCTTTGCCATCGAGGCGTTCATGATGGTTTGCTGCTACATCCAGGCTGATATCTGAAATACCTTCAGTTTGTTGCAAAATATCGCGGCTGTACTCGACGTGTTTGCGCATTTGCACAAACTCATCTTCAGTCAGCCGGCCCGGCTTATTTAATACCGCGTCCGGCACCTGAATTTTACCAATGTCGTGCAGCAGTGCGCCGGTTGCCAATTGCTCAATAACCGACTCTTCCATATTGAGAAACTTGGCAAAGATGCTCATCAGAATGGAGACGTTAACCGAGTGTTCCAGCAGGTAAGCGTCTTTATCGCGGATCCGGCTCATGCACAGCAGTGCATCCTGGTTGCGGAACACCGAGTCAATAATGCCGTCGGCACAATTGCGAAAGTCGGCAACGTCAATGGTTTTACCGTTGCTGATGTCACGAAAGGCGCGCTTTTGCAGATTTTTGGCTTCGGCATAGAGTTTTTCTGCTTTTGCCAGCTCCTGCGTCATGCTGGTTTTTTTGCCGCTTTGCCGTGCACTCAGGGTCACTGCCGGGGGCGCCGGCACTGCAGAGGCATGAGTAAAACCGTTGCTGTCGGCAATGTCTAAGGCAACAACCTGCTGTTTGGCCGGGTCAATAACCACTGCGGTTACACCCTTGCGTTTAAGTAAGTCAATTTGTGCGCTGTCTTTAACCTGGCCTTGTACCTGCAGAGCAGCAGCATTTTGTTGTTGTGCTATTTTGACAATAAACATACCGCAGATCAGCTGATCAATGGGAATTGTCTTCACGATGGGCAAACTTCAGTGATGGCGTATCCTTAGAATACTAGTGCCTGGGGCGTGCTTAAACAAGCGCTGACTTCAAAGACAGTTTTTACAGGCGTTTTTTACAAATAGTTGTGTACGTCCAGACCAAACTTTTTCAAATCGACACAAGCTTCAATTTGTTCATCCTGCTGCCGTGCCAGGTCGAGCACTTTAGCCGGAATATGGTGCTGATGTACGCTGTGATAGAACACTTTTACCTTGGGCTGCACCGGCTTTTTCGGGTTGTTTTCCAGCACCAGCGCTAGCCGGCCACTGCTTAGTTTTACCACTGAACCCGGCGGATAGACCCCTATGCATTTAATAAACAGCTGCAGCAGGTCGCCATCCAGTTGCCTTGGCGTCAGGTCCAATAACTGGCGCGACGCGTTAAGCGGCCCTTGTTTACCCTGATGGGCTGATGTCAGGTTTTCATAGTGGTTTACAATAGCCAGCATCCGGCTACCTTTATCAATTTGCTTGCTGCTGATTTTTGGCGAGCCGCTGCCATCAAGATAAGCACAGTGCTGGCTGATCCACAGTGAAATTTCGCCGGCCAGGTGTGGCGTTTTTTGCAATGCCGTCATACTTGCCGCTATAGCAACATGATCGTCGGCGTTCAGGTAATCGGGGTTGGTGGTTTTGCCGATATCGTGCAATAACGCCGCAGTGATCAGCGCCTGCACTTTATGCGGTGGCAAGCCGAGGTAACGGCCAAAAGCTGCCATATAAACCGCGCAGCTGATGCTGTGTTGTAGCAGGGTGTCGCTTTGTTCTGCGATGCGGGTCAGGCACAGCAATACGTCCTGGTTGCGGGCCACAGACTCAGATAAGCCGGCGCTGACTTCATAGATTAAGCTCAGATCGATGGCTTTTTCCTGACGTACCGCATCGAGTAACTGGCGCTGTGCTTTGCCGGTTTGCTGCAATACCCGCTCAGCCCTTGGCCATTCAGTGCTGAACAAGCTGCGCGGTGGTGGTTCATCCGCAGTAACGGTGGCGGCAGGTGCAGGCGCTTCAGCAACCTGGCTGATTAGCTTTTTATCAGGGTCAATCAACAGCACGCGTACGCCTTTTTGGCGTAATACGTCAACCGCCTGTGTCGTACGGACCCAACCGGCATGTTTGACGACTATTTCGCCGGTTTGCTGCAATACCTGCACTACATAGCTTCCCGGCTGCAAATCGGCGATGTTAACTTCCTGATATGCCATCTTGTGTTTAACCTGAATCCCATCGTTACATCAGCCGTGCAGTATACCTGAAGTTGCTTAACTGCATATTAACAAAGAGCTGATTTGTCATAATGCTGCGATAGCATGCCGTATAACATAGCATAAAGCCCGCAACTGCGGGCTTTAGCCAGATTGAAACAGAGTGGTGCAGGGGTTAACCGGCGTTATCTGCCATGGTCATCAGCGACGCATTGCCGCCGGCAGCCGTGGTATTAATGGTAACGGTTTTTTCGGTAATTAAACGCTGCAACAAGCGCTGCCCGGCCGGGGCTGTGATTAGCGGCAGAATCGCGCCTTCACGGCTGGCTAACAGCTCAGCACACAGCGGTTTTACTGCACTGCTCACTTCCACTATAGCACCGGCCAAATCAGCATGCGCCAGCAGGGTAGTCAGGCAGTCTAACCGTACTACGGCCAGCAGGTGTGCCGGCATGCCGGCCTGTTGCAGCGCTTTAATACAGGCTTCAGCTTCGGCTACATCGGCTTCTTCTACCGCTGTTACTACCGCATTGCCGGCTGCCAGCGCGGTAATAATGACCACTAACCAATGGCTGAATGAGCTGGTTTCATCGCGTACCAGTGCCAAAATGCCGCGCGGATCCAGCAGCAGCATATTTGTTTCACCGGTGGGCCCGGGCAGCATTACCGGCTTTTGCAGCTCACGCTCTACCCGTTGCAGTTTTTGCTGTGCCAGGGTGAGCACTTGCTCTAAGTCCGGTTCCAGCTTATTTACTACCGCGTTCGACGCCAGTGATGCCAGGAACTGGCGCAGTACAGAAGTACGCTGATTAATGCTCAGCAGTGCCCATTGTTGCTGTGCTACAGCAGCTGTTGGCATAGCGTAGGCTACAGCATTGCTGGTGGTTTCACTGAGCAGGCGGTGACGTTTTTGTTCACTCAGTTCAGCGCAGCTGACATCAAAGTTATCTTTAACCAGCCTGGTTAAATACAAGGGGCCGCCGGCTTTGGGGCCGGTGCCGGATAAGCCGCGACCACCAAAGGGCTGCACACCGACCACGGCGCCAATCATATTGCGGTTTACGTAGATATTGCCGGCTTTAATATCGCGGGCAATACGTTGGGTAAACTGCTCAATGCGGCTGTGTACTCCCATAGTCAGGCCGTAGCCGGTGGCGTTGATCTGGTTGATAATGTTATCCAGCTGATTGGCGTTAAAGCGGATAATATGCACCACCGGGCCAAACACTTCGCGCTCCAGCACGGTTAAATCGCTGATCTCGTACAGGCGCGGTGCGAAGAAATAATGCCGGTCACCGGTCGGCACCTGGCATTCGTAGTGCAGAGTAGCTTTATCAGCCAGGTACTGCACATGGCTGTTTAAACGCTCCAGCGCTTTGGCATCAATGACCGGGCCTAAATCTGTACTGAGCCATTGTGGGTCGCCAACGTGCAACTGTGCCATAGCGCCTTTTAACATAGTGATAATTTTATCGGCCACGTCTTCTTGCAAAAACAGCACCCGCAGCGCTGAGCAGCGCTGGCCGGCACTTTGGAAACCCGACGAGATAACATCATCTACTACCTGTTCCGGCAGGGCGGTCGAGTCGACAATCATACAGTTCTGGCCGCCGGTTTCGGCAATCAGCGGCACCGGTTCGCCGCCACGCTCTGCCAGTTTACGCGCTATCCAGCAACCGGTTTCGGTGGATCCGGTGAACATCACGCCCTGAATACGGCTGTCCGGTACTATATGTTCCCCTACCTGACGGCCCGGTGCGATAACCAGCTGTACCACGTGCTCCGGCATACCACATTGGCGCATCAGTTCGACAGTGCGGATGGCAATTAAGCTGGTTTGTTCAGCCGGTTTCGCCACTACGGTATTGCCGGCAACGATGGCGGCGGCTACCTGGCCTAAGAAAATGGCCAACGGAAAATTCCACGGGCTGATACATAAAAACACACCGCGGGCTTGTTGTGGCTTAGCAAACAGCTCTTCGGCACGGGCCGAATAGTAACGGCAGAAGTCGATGGCTTCACGCACTTCAGCAACGCTGTCACCTAAGGTTTTACCGGCTTCTTTTACGCACAGCGCCAACAGCTCATCGCGGTTCGTTTCCAGCGCATCGCCAATGCGGCGCAATAAGGCCGCGCGCTCTGTTACCGTGCTTGCAGACCAGCTGGCAAAAGCCGCGTCAGCATTAGCCAGTATTTGCTGCATTTTGTCTTTGTCGGCATAGTGCAAATAACCGATAATTTCATCAAGGTTAGCCGGATTGGTTACGGCTATCGCATCGTGCTCTACCGGTAACTGCTTAGTGCTGTTGAACCATTGTTCCATCGCGGTTTTAACCGGTTCTACCTGGTCGATATCGGTTAAATCCAAGCCACTGGAGTTTTGCCGCTCAGCGCCATATAAGGCAGCAGGTAACGGAATTTGTTGGTTGCGTTTTTTGCTCCAGCCGCGCACGGTTTCTACCGGGTCGCCCAACAGTGATTCTACCGGAATGCTTTCATCAACAATATTATTAACGAAGGAGCTGTTAGCGCCGTTTTCCAGCAAACGGCGCACTAAATAGGCCAGTAAGTCGGAGTGTTCACCCACCGGCGCATAAATGCGGCAGGGGATTTTGTCTTTAATCACGATTTCGTCGTACAGCGCATCGCCCATGCCATGTAAACGCTGGAACTCAAAGCCGCTGTAATCCTTCGTCATTTCCATAATGGTGGCGACAGTGTAAGCATTATGGGTGGCAAATTGCGGGTAAATGCTGTCGCGGTAGCTGAGCATTTTTCTCGCACAGGCCTGATAAGACACATCGGTAGCGGGCTTGCGGCTGAACACCGGAAAGTCGCTGAAGCCTTCAAGCTGACTAAGCTTAATCTCGGTATCCCAGTAGGCGCCTTTTACTAACCGCACCATCATTTTGCGGCCAACTTTTACCGTTAAATCACGCAGCCATTCAATCACATGGATACCGCGTTTCTGATAGGCCTGCACCGCTAAGCCAAAACCTTCCCAGCCATCCAGCGCCGGGTCACTGAACACTGCCTCAATGATATCCAGCGATAAATCCAGCCGGTCGGCTTCCTCGGCGTCGATGGTAAAGCCGATATCATAAGCTTTGGCCGCCAGAGCCAGTTGTTTTACCCGGGGTACCAGCTCTTCGATAACGCGGTCGCGGTGGCTGAATTCATAGCGAGGGTGAATGGCCGACAATTTCACCGAAATGCCCGGGCTGTTAAACGGGCCGCGACCTTTAGCTGCTTTACCAATGGTATCAATTGCCTGCATATAGCTGTCGAAATAGCGATCTGCATCGGCCATAGTGCGGGCGCCTTCGCCCAGCATATCGTAGGAGTAGCGAAAGCCTTTGGCTTCCATTTGTGTGGCGCGCTCCAGCGCTGCGCCTATGGTGGTGCCCATGACAAACTGGGCGCCCATAATTTGCATGGCATAACGCACCGCCTGGCGGATCACCGGTTCGCCTAAACGGCCACAGGTGCGCTTGAGCAAACCAAATTGTTGTTTTTTCTGCTCGTCAGAGTAGTTTACCAGCTTGCCGGTTAACAGCAGGCCCCAGGCAGAAGCATTGACAAATAATGAGCTGCTGTTGCCTAAATGCGAACTCCAGTCACCTTGCGCCAGCTTATCGCGAATAAGGCGGTCAGCCGTGGTTTTGTCCGGCACGCGCAGCAAGGCTTCGGCCAGACACATTAATACCAAACCTTCGTCAGTTGACAGCGAAAACTCATTCAGTAACGCATCAACACCGCCCTTGCCTACCTGTGCCTGGCGGATGCTAAGCACTAACTTGCGCGCCCGCTCCCAGGCGCGACTGCGGGCATTAACGCCAATGTCGGCCAGTGGCAGCAGATAATCCAATACTTTATCTTCATCGGCACGGTAGAAATCACGAATAGTTTGACGCAGCGGTTGAGTGGCAACCAGGGAACCGTTATACAGCATGGCAGTAAGCTTCCTGACAAGATTTGAGAATGCGGCATTCTAGTGAAAAGTCTGCCGCATAGGGTGGTTATTTTTTTGCTTTAACCCTATATAATTCTGCCAATGTTAACCAAAACCAGAAAAATAGCTGCCATGAGTACACCTGTAAAAAGTAAAGGACTGGACCGGATAGATATCAGTATTCTGGATACGCTGCAGCGCGACGGCCGCATTGCCAATGTTGATTTAGCCAAAAAAGTGAACTTAAGCGCCAGCCCTTGTATTGACAGGGTAAAGCGGTTGGAGAAAGAAGGCTATATCGATGGTTTTGGTGCCAGATTAAACGCCGCCAGGTTGGGTTTTGGCACGGCTGCTTTTATTCAGGTTACGCTGGACAGAACCACCAGCGAGGTATTTGATAAATTCCGCGATGCGGTAGTGCAAATTCCACAGGTGGCCGAATGCCATATGGTAGCCGGCGGTTTTGATTATTTATTAAAACTGCGGCTGCCGAATATGGATGCTTATCGTAACATTCTGGCATTAATCGTTGATTTGCCGGGCGTAGCGCAAACCCATACTTATGTGGTGATTGAACAGGTAAAGAGCGATGCGGGTTTGCCGTTAAAAACCACAGAGGCGGTGCAAAGTTAATATTCTGCTTGTAACCGCACGGCAGGGCGCCGGCGTTACAAGCAAAACAGGCTGTTGTTTACATCCAGCGCTCACTGTCGCGGCGTTTTGGCATCAGCAGCGGCAGTAATAAGCCGAAAATTAACCCGGCCAGCAGGATTAACGAACCCAACACCATAGGTTTTTGCCAGATCGAGCTTTGCGTGGCTTCCACCTGGCCTTTTAACTGCTCATAGGCGCGGTTAGCCTGTTCCAATTGCTCCAGCGCGGTTTGCCGCTCCGCCACCGCTTTATTTAACTGGCTGTTCAACTGATCGCGCTGCTGCTCCAGCTGGTTAATATTTTCATTATGGTTGGCGTAGTCGGCTTTCAGTTGTGCTAACTGGCTGACCAGGCCTGGCGTGTACGTCACATATTCTTTTGGTAACCAGCCGGTCTTGTTGTCTTCAAACTGAATTTGCGCATAACCGGTTTCGGCATCTTCAGACAAAAAGGTCACACTCTGGCCGGCATTTACCGTACCGATAATACGATACTGGTTGCTGGGGCCGGAATGCAGATAGACAAATAACGCATCGCTGATAAAGGCCGGTTTGCTTTCTGCCTGGGCGCTGGCTGCGCCGGCAAGGACTAAGCAGTACGCCGAAAATAATACCAGCAGGGAGCTTTTAATTAATCTGAACATAGGTATCCTGAGCTTATTTGTACAAAACAGCTTTGCAGCCAACATCTTGGATGATAGGGAGTTGCGCGGCAATTGACAAGGGTTAAAACGGTAAGCGGGCACAGCACCGTTACCTTAGCAAACAGAGTAGCAGATGAGTACTGAACTGGAACTGAAGTTTTTAATGCCGCCGCGGTATTTAGCGCAACTTATTGCCATGCTGCCACAGTTGGGTACTACGCAAAGCAGCGATGACACCAGCTTGCTGAATGCTTATTTTGAAACCAAGGATAGGTGGTTTCGCCGCCATGATATGGGCCTGCGTAGCCGCCTTAAGCGCGGCCGCTATGAACAAACCATCAAGTTGGCCGGTAGCCAGCATGGCGCCATGCAAATGCGGCCGGAATACAATGTGCCCTGTGCCGGTGTGGAGCCGCAACTTAGCGCTTTCCCTGCGCATATCTGGCCGGCCGGCACCGATATAGTGCAGCTACAACAACAAATAACCGAGTTGTTCCGCACCGATTTTACCCGCAAAAGCTGGCAGTTGCAGTGTTCAGACGGCAGCATGGTTGAACTGGTGTACGACCAGGGCCAGGTGCTGGCCGGTACGCGCACTCAGCCGATTGCTGAGCTGGAATTAGAGTTGCTGAGCGGGGACGCACAGCAATTGTTTAATCTGGCACGGCAGCTGTTGCAGCATTTGCCGTTAGTTACCGGCTGGCAGAGTAAAGCCGCCCGTGGTTATGGCCTGGCAGCACAACAACCGCTGACATTGCCGCGGCATAGCGGTGATAGCCTGCTGGCGCAAATTAACGCCTTACAACAAGCCGCTGCTTGCTATCAACAACAGAGTAGCAGCAGTGCGTTAGCCGCAGCGGCACAATCCCTGGCTGCGCTGGCAGACAGTATGCAAGCGCTGCCGGCATTACAGCAGCTGAGCAGCCGCGCGGCGGCGCTGGCTACGCAACTGCGCTCAGATGATAAGGTGTTGGCACAGCAAGATTACCATCTGTTGCTGTTGGCGGTGTCTGAATACCTGTACCACAACGGCTGAAGCGGAGGTAATGATGACTGATAACAGTGCGGCGTTAACCGCGTATCTGGCGCAAATACTCAGCCGGTTTGAACTGGATGCCTTTGGTAGCGAAGCACAGCAGCAACTGCGCACCTTGCTCAGTGCCAGCAGCTTTATTGGCCGTACTTTACAGCAGCAACCGGCGCTGCTGGCAGAGTTTTGTCATGCGCCAACGCTGTGCCAACAGTTGCGCCAGCCGGGCGAAGTATTGCCGGCAGATACAGTACTGACAGACGAGGCGGCGGTGTTTGCTGCGCTGCGACGCTACCGCAATGCGCAGTTGTGCCGCATTTTGGCCGCCGACATTCTGCAGCTTCAGCCGGTTAGCGCCAGTTTGCAGCAGGTATCGCAGTTGGCAGACTTGCTGATCAATACTGCCTACCACTGGGCCTATCAGCAACTAAGCGCACAGTGGGGCACACCGCTGGACGACCAGGGCGAGCCGATGCCACTGCTTATTCTCGGCATGGGTAAGCTGGGCGGGGGCGAGCTGAATTTCTCCTCCGATATCGATTTAATTTTTACCTACCCGGCGAATGGCGAAACCAGCGGTGGCCGGCGCAGCACCGAACACCAACAGTTTTTTACCAAATTGGGGCAAAAGCTGATCGCGGCGCTGCATCAGGTTACTGCCGATGGTTTTGCCTACCGGGTTGATATGCGGTTACGGCCCTTTGGCGACAGCGGCCCGCTGGTACTAAGCTTTGCTGCTATGGAAGATTATTACCAGGAGCAGGGCCGGGAGTGGGAGCGTTACGCCATGCTAAAAGCGCGGGTACTGAACCCGGATGGCCGCCACAGCACCGAGCTGCAACAGCTGTTGAAGCCGTTTATTTACCGGCGTTATATTGATTTCTCTGCCATTGAATCGTTGCGGCGGATGAAGCAGCAAATAGAGCAGGAAAACCGCCGTTTAAACCGGCGCGACAATATTAAGCTTGGCATCGGCGGCATTCGCGAAGTGGAGTTTATCGTACAAACGCTGCAGCTGATCCGCGGCGGCCGCATTCCGGCGATGCAACAACCTTCTTTATTAACGGCACTGACAGTATTGGCAGACGAAGCGGTGTTAACGCCACAGCAGGCCGCCGAATTGCGTACAGATTATCTGCTGCTGCGCCGTGTTGAGCAGGCGCTGCAGGGTATAGACGATCAGCAAACGCAAACGCTGCCACAAGAAGCCTTGCTACGGGCGCAGCTGCTGGCGTCATTACAACTGGGCAGCTGGACAGAGTTACAACAGCAGGTTGATGCGGCGATGGCGCGGGTGCATCAGCAATTTAAACTGGTAATTGATAACGGTGAAGAGCCCGAGCAGCAGGACACCAGTATCGGTAAATTGCTGTGGGACAGTGAGCAACCGGCGGAGGATTTGGCAACGCAGCTGGACTGGCTGCAGCTGCCAGACGCTATGGCACTGATAGCGCAACTGCAACAATTTAAACAAGACTGCCAAAAGCGCAGCGTCGGGCCGCGTGGCCGCGATTTTCTTGCCAAATTGGTGCCGTTATTACTGCATATGTTGCAGCAGCAACAATGTCAGCCGACAGTACTGGCAAGGGTGTTAGGCGTGTTCCGGCAAATAGTAACCCGCACGGCTTACCTGGAGCTGCTGTTTGAAAACACCGCCGCACTGCAGCAATTGGTGCTGTTGTGTAACCAAAGCGGCTGGCTGGCAGAGCAACTGGCGCGTTACCCGATGTTGCTCGATGAGCTGATAGACCCGGCGCAACTGTATCAGGTGGCCAGCCGCACTGATTACAGCGACCGGCTGCGCCAGCATATGCTGCGCGTACCGGCGGACGATTTAGAACTGCTGATGGAAACTCTGCGCCAGTATAAACAAGCGCAGCAGTTACGCATTGCCGCTGCCGATATCAGCGGCGTGTTGCCACTAATGAAAGTGAGTGATCATCTGACCTGGCTGGCAGAAGTGGTGATGGCGCAGGTAGTTGAGCTGGCCTGGCAGCAAATGACAGAGCGCTATGGCGCGCCGGCCAATGCTACGGCCGGCGATAAAGGCTTTGCCGTTATTGCTTACGGTAAACTGGGCGGGTTGGAGCTGGGCTATGGCTCGGATCTGGATCTGGTATTTGTACACAATTGCGACAGCCAGGCTGGCACCGACGGTGAGCGCAGCATTGACTCAAAGCAGTTTTATTTAAAACTGGTACAGCGCGTGCTGCATCTTTGTACCACCCGTACCAACAGTGGCGTGCTGTACGACATCGACACGCGGCTGCGACCATCCGGTAACTCCGGTTTGCTGGCGATTAATATTAATACCTATGCGCAGTATTTGCAGCAGGAAGCCTGGACCTGGGAGCATCAGGCACTGGTGCGGGCAAGGGCGATATACGGCAGCCCTGAGTTGGTGCAACAGTTTGACCAGATCCGGCAGCAAATTCTCAGCCTGCCGCGCGATGCTGCCAAGCTGCGCATTGATGTGGTGCAAATGCGCGACAAGCTGCGCCAGCACCATGCGGCTGATGAGCTGGACCCCAAACACAGCAGCGGCGGCATTGTTGACCTGGAATTTATCAGCCAGTATCTGGTATTGGCGCATGCAGCCAGCGATGCCGGCTTGTACCGCTACAGCGATAATATCCGTATTCTGGATGCGGCAGCTGCCGGCGGTTTGCTCAGTGCAGAGCAGGTGACACAGCTACAGCAGGCGTATCAGTTATTACGTGGCGCCGGCCACCGGCATACCCTGGCGCCGGCCACGCTGCCGTCGCTTGACAGTTTGCAGCAGGCCAAACAGCAGGTGGAACAAATTTGGCAGCAGTTATTCGGCGTGGCTTAGCCCTCAGCCTTGTTTGGCTTTGGGCTTGGCATCGGCGGTAATGCAGTATTGCTGCAGGTGTGCGTTGGTTTTATCGGTAATCACGGCGGCCCGCTCGCGCGGGCAGTAGTAGGATAAAACCGGCGAAGAAAAGTCCGGTGCAATGGCAACGCCAACTTCATAGATGGTTTCTATTAAGGTGCTGTCGGTCTGAAAATACTGCTTTACCACGTAATCGCGCGGTAAGGTCCAGAACAGCTCAACGCCTTCGGCTCTGGCATATTCGGTCAGTTTGGTTTTAATGGTATCGCCTTCGCGAAAGCGGCGGTCGGTTACCTGACCACGCCAGTTTTCATCACCCGGCACCACCACTTTGGCGCGTTGCTTCAACTGACCGGTTAACTTATCGCTGGTATCCGGTAAAGTAAGGCGGAACTCAGATATTTCCCTGGCACCATCGGCAATAGAGCCGCGAATTTTGCTGTAAAACTGGCTGAAACCTTCAGCAGCTTCATTGGCGGAGTTTTTGCGGATCAAAAAGTCTGGCCGTGTAAGAATAAGGTACGCCAGAGTACCTAATACCACTAATATTGTAAGATTACGCAGCCAAAACCACATACTTCAGTCTCCTTTATAAAGCGAAGGGGCGTCTGCCTGCGGTCGGGTTTTAAACCGGCGGTGCAGCCACATATATTGTTCAGGGTGGCGCAGCACAGCTTGCTCAACCCATTGGTTAACTCTGGTTACATCAGCTTTGTCATCCCCGGTTGGAAAAGGGGTTAACGGCGGCAATACATCAACATGATAACCCTTATTACCGGCCATGCGACCGGTAACGACCGGTATTACCACGCAGTTAGCGGCGTTAGCAAATAATAGCGTGCCGGTGGTGGTGGCTGTTTCGTTAACGGCAAAAAACGGCACAAATTCAGCACGGTTGCGGCCATAGTCCTGGTCGGGCAGGTAAAAGCACACTTCCTGTTGGTTCAACGCGCCAATCAGGCCTTTAACATCGCGCTTGCCGACCATATATTTGTTGGCTTTATTGCGACCATGATACTGCAGGTAATCCATCAGTGGATTATTGTGTGGCCGGTAAAAGCCGACGCTGGGGTGGGTTAAGCCAAATACGCGGCAGGCCCCTTCCAGATGCAGGAAATGCGCCGCCAGCAGCAGCACACCTTTACCTTGCGCTACGGCAGCCGCAATATGCTGATAACCGCTGAAATGGGCCAGCTTTTTAATGCGCCAATCCGGCCACCACCAGCCAATTACGGTATCAAACAGCGCTTTACCGGTTTCCTCAAAATTGCGTTTTACCAATGCAGCCTGTTCGGCGGCGGGCATATCAGGAAAGCACAGGGCAATATTACGCGCGGCGACTTTGCGGCGTGATGTTAAGCTGCGATGCAGCAAACGGCCAAAGCTGCTACCCAGCCACATTAACGCCGGATAAGGTAACCAGCTGATAAGCCAAAGTAAGGCAGCACCGAGCCATAATAACCAATATTTTGGCAGTAGAAAACGCCAGCTAAACTGCGGAGCCTGAACCACGCGTTGTCCTCAGCAAAAAAATAATGCGCTATTGTAACGAAAATCGGCGGCGGTGATAGTGAAAACTGGTAAGAGGTTCACCGCAAATGCGGTGAACCTGAGAAGCAGAGAATGCGGGCTTAGCCAGCCAGCGCCTGATTAATACCTTGCAGGTCTTGTTCAGACAGATTACCGGCGGCCTGTTTCAGCGTCAGAATGGCTATAACGTAGTTGTAGCGTGCACCTGACAAGTTACGGCGTGCTTCAAACAAGTTGCGGGTGCTTAGCAACACATCAACGATAGTACGGGTGCCTACTTCAAAACCTGCCTCTGTCGCATTTAAAGCGCTTTCTGCTGAAATTACCGCCTGCTCCAACGCGCGGATAGTAGCAATATTGGCGTTAATATCGTTAAACGAACTGCGTACCTGGCGCACTGCAGTACGGTAACTCAGCTCCAGATCCTGACCTGCAGCAACATAGTTAGCACGTGCTACGGCGGTTTGCGCTGTGGTGCCGCCACCGCTATAAATTGGCACGCGTAAGTTCAGACCAATCTGTTTGGTATCGAAACGCGGCAAGTTACTGGTTGTTGTTGTGCCTTCAATGGTTGTGTCTGAAGTAGAATCTGAGGTGCCATAAGAAGCATCTAAGCTTAATGTCGGATAGTGACCGGCTTTAGCATTTTCAATATCGTTTCCTGCTATGTCCAGCGCCAGCTTATTAGCCTTTAAGCTCAGATTCATCTCTTCAGCAAGTTTGACCCATTCGTCTGCAGTTGCGGGTGAAGGAGCCTGAGTAGAAAATTTATCGGTATTCAGCGTTGCCAGTTCAGCGTGGTACTGGCCGGTGATTTCACGCAGCGCTTCACGTGCGGTTTCCAATGCGTTCTGGGCGGTAATTTCACGAGCTACAGCACTGTCAAATTGCGCCTGAGCTTCATGTACGTCGGTAATGGCGGTTAAACCCACTGCAAAGCGTTGCTTGGTTTGCTCTAACTGACGCTCGATAGAGCGCTTCTCTGCTTCGGCAAAACCTAAATCGTCAACGGCTTTAAGCACATTGAAGTAGCTCTGTGATACCCGCACAATCAATGCCTGTATTGCAGCATCCAAATTAGTCTGGCTTTGCATGGCACGTTTTTCTGCGGTATTCAGGTTTTTCCAGTTGGTCCAGTCGAAAATTGACTGCGACAGGCCTACTTCTGCACTCCAGCCACTGCTGTCCCTTTCCAGAGGCACCAGAGTACCATCAATAAACTGGCCGCTTTCTGATATCGTTTTGGAATATCCTGCGGTGAAGTTTACCTGCGGCAGTAAGCTTGCTTTAGATACGTCAATGCCTTGCTTGGCCGCATCACGCACAGCAACAGCTTTTAGCAATTGCGGGTCTTTTTGTGTGGCTAGCTGATAGATTTCCTGCAGATCTGCTGCAGCGGTGTGCCAGCTTAACAGCGCGAAAGAAGAGGCTAACAAAGTGCTTAATAAGGTTTTTTTCATTTTTACCAATCCTGGCCAGCTAAAAGGAAACTGCACGAATAATACTCTGATACTGTAAACTAAGTAATCATTAAACCGTAAAGTTACACGCAAGAGTGTAACAGAATGTGAGTGCAGTTATGTCTGAAATCAATGCGCAGCAGTATCCCTCATTTGGCACGGCGGATCTGGAAATTCTCGACAAAAGCACGGTTTTTCAAGGTTTTTTCCGCTTAGACCGTTATACCTTACGTCATCGTTTGTTTAACGGTGGCTGGAGTGAGCCAATGCAGCGGGAAATTTTCGAACGTGGCCATGCTGCTGTGGTGTTACCGTACAATGCCGAAACGGATGAAGTGGTGCTGATAGAGCAAGTCCGGCTTGGCGCGGCCTTCAGCAGTGCCAGCCCCTGGTTGCTTGAGGCGATCGCCGGTATGATAGAGCCGGGCGAAACCGCAGAGCAGGTGGCGCAGCGCGAAGCAGAAGAAGAGGCAGGGTTAACAATCAGCGAACTTTGGCCTATGCTTAGCTACTTGTCGAGCCCGGGCGGCACCACCGAGCGCATTCAGTTGTTTTTAGGCCGGTTGACACAGCCGGTACAAAGCGGCATTTTTGGCCTGGCCGACGAGCATGAAGACATTAAAGTACATCTGGTAACACGGCCGGCTGCTATGCAGTTGCTGGCTGAACAAAAGATAGATAACGCTGCCAGTGTCATTGCGCTGCAATGGCTGGCACTTAACCTTGATAAAGTACAGCAGGCCTGGAGGGCGTAACGTGTGGTTAAAACGCCGGAAATATGTACCCAAGCTGCCGGATTTTCTGGCGTTGTGCGAGCGTAACTATGCCCAGCTTAACCGCTATCTGGCGGACGATACCGTGCCTGGCCATACTACAGTGATCCGTGTTACCGAGCAGCATCATTACCGTATCAGCGTAACCGAAGTGGCACGCTTCACCACCACCTTACAAATTGAACTGACCGACGCGCGTGAGCATTATTTTCGCCCCGGGTTTGTTGTACGCCTGTACCATGATGCGCAGGTTGCTGAAGTGCTGTCTTGTCAGCATGTCAGCCGCTTTAAAGCGCGTTACGATTATCCCAACCCCGAGATGCTGCTGCCGGACGAAAAACGGCAGATAAACCTGTTGCTGCGTGACTGGTTAAAACTGTGCGCCGGTCAGGGTTATATCAACAGGGAGCTGGCTTTCGGTTGATGCAGTATTCGTTCAGTGCCAAAGCGCAGTACCGGCTGGCGCAAATCACCGATTGCCATTTGCTCGCCAGCGCTGAAGGTGTATATAAGCAGGTACAACCGGCAGCACATCTGGCAGCCATTGTCGCCACCCTGGTTACCGAGCAACCCGATGCGGTGCTGCTAACCGGCGATTTAACTCAGGATCACAGCGCTGCCTCTTATCAGCTGCTGGCGCAACTTTTGGCGCCGCTTAGCTGCCCGGTATTTTGCTTGCCCGGCAACCATGATGATATCGCCATGCTGCAACAGTTATGTCAGCAAGCACCGTTTCAGCCACAGCGCAGCTTACAGCTGGGCGATTGGCAATTGCTGCTGCTTAACAGCAAAGGTGATACCCCGGCCGGTGCTTTTCCTGTCGCAGAGCAAGCCTGGCTGCAGGCACAGTGCCGGCACAGTAATGCAGCGGCTATCTGGTTGTTTTGCCATCATCATCCGGCGCCGTTACACTGCTTTATTGATAAACATGGCCAGCAGGATGCCGTTGCATTATGGCAGGCGATTGCGGCAGAGCCACGTATTGCCGGCATAGGCCATGGCCATGCGCACTATGCTTATCAGTCACAGCAGCAGGGCGTTACTATTGTCGGCTGCCCGGCCAGCTCGGTGCAGTTTTTAGCAACGCCGGATTGGCAAACTAAAGACGACGGGCCGCAGTGGTGCGATTGGTATTTTGCTGCAGAAGGCAGTGTCAGTTGGCAGTTTCGCCAGCTGCAGTTAAGTAGAAAGTTTAGTAGTAAAAGCAGACAATGAATAACAAAGTAGTGTATTTACATGGTTTTGCCAGCTCGTCGCAGTCAGATAAAGCGGTACAAACCCGCGATTTTTTCCTGCAGCATTACCCGCATATTGACTTTAGTGCGCCGGATTTACCCTATGATCCGGCTCTGGCAATGCAGCTATTGCAACAGCTTATCGGCACGCGGCGTGATGTGGCGTTAATCGGCAGCTCGCTGGGCGGCTTTCTGGCCACCTGCATCGCCGAGCAGATTAACTGCCGCGCCTGCCTGATTAATCCGGCTGTGGCACCGCATACTGTATTAAATCAACATTTGGGTCGCTACTACCATCCGGTGCTGCAACAACACTATGATGTCAGTACCGAACACATGGACGTATTAGCGCAATTAATGCCGCCGCGCCTGCTGCAGCCACAGAATTACCTGCTGTTGTTGCAAAGCGGCGATGAAGTGTTAGATTACCGTCTTGCGCTTAGTTACTATCAGGGCGCAAACATAAACCTGAGCGAAGGTGGCGATCACAGTTACGTCGGCTATGCCGGCCAATTGCAGACTATTGCCAATTTTTGCCAACTCGCGTAAAAACGCGCTTAATCCTATCAGCCAGTGACGAGACTATGACTGCACAACAATACAATGCCGATTCGATTGAAGTACTAACCGGATTAGAGCCGGTGCAACGTCGCCCGGGAATGTATACCGATACCACCCGGCCTAACCATTTGGGCCAGGAGGTTATTGATAACAGTGTGGATGAAGCCTTAGCCGGACACGCTGATACCGTGCAGGTGATTTTGCATGATGATCAATCGCTGGAAGTGATTGATAACGGCCGCGGTATGCCGGTCGATATTCACCCTGAAGAGGGTGTTACCGGTGTCGAGCTGATTTTCTGCCGCCTGCATGCCGGCGGTAAGTTCTCCAATAAAAATTACCAGTTCTCCGGTGGTTTGCACGGCGTGGGTATTTCTGTGGTAAACGCCTTATCCAGCCGCGTTGATGTGACGGTGCGCCGCGACGGTAATATTTATGAAATGGCGTTTGAACACGGTAATAAAGTAGCAGAGCTGACAGTTACCGGCACGGTAGGCAAGCGTAATACCGGCACCCGTGTACGGTTTTGGCCGACGCCGTCGTATTTTGATTCGCCAAAGTTCTCTGTCAGCCGCATGTTGCATGTGCTCAAAGCCAAGGCAGTGTTGTGCCCTGGTTTAACGGTCAGCTTTGACGATAAAGTGAACCAGCAGCAATATCAGTGGTGTTATCAAAACGGCATTAAAGATTATTTGGCCGAGTCAGTTAAAGACTACATTTGCCTGCCGGAAAAACCCTTTACCGGCAGCTTTAGTGCCAGTACCGAAGCGGTAGAATGGGCGCTGTTATGGCTGCCGGAAGGCGGCGAGCTGGTTACCGAAAGCTATGTTAACTTAATTCCGACCGCTCAGGGCGGTACTCACGTTAATGGTTTACGCCAGGGCTTGCTTGAAGCGCTGCGCGAATTTTGCGAATTCCGTAACTTATTGCCACGCGGCATTAAATTATCACCGGAAGATGTTTGGGACCGCTGTTCCTATATTTTATCGTTAAAAATGCAGGATCCGCAGTTTGCCGGCCAAACTAAAGAGCGCTTATCGTCACGCCAGTCGGCTGCTTTTGTTTCTGGCATAGTTAAAGATGCCTTTAGCTTATGGCTGAATGAACACACTGATATTGCGGAAAGCCTGGCTGATTTTTGCATTAACAACGCCCAAAAACGCTTAAAAGCGGCAAAAAAGGTGGTACGTAAAAAAGTCACTTCCGGTCCGGCCCTGCCCGGTAAACTGGCAGACTGCTCGGCGCAGGATCTTAACCGCACTGAACTGTTTCTGGTAGAAGGTGATTCAGCAGGTGGTAGTGCTAAACAAGCCCGCGACCGTGAATTTCAGGCGGTAATGCCGCTGCGCGGTAAAATACTTAATACTTGGGAAGTGGAATCCGGCCAAATCCTTGCCTCGCAGGAAGTACATGATATTTCCGTTGCCATTGGTATGGATCCGGACAGCGAGGATTTAACCGGCTTACGTTACGGTAAACTATGTATTTTAGCCGATGCTGACTCCGACGGATTACACATTGCTACCTTATTATGCGCGCTGTTTATGCAGCATTTCCGCAGTTTGGTGTCCGCAGGCCATGTGTATGTGGCGATGCCGCCTCTGTACCGTATTGATATCGGCAAAGAAGTCTTTTACGCGCTGGATGAGGATGAGAAAAACGGTATCCTCGACCGGATAGAGGCGGAGAAAAAGCGTGGCAAGGTTAATGTGCAACGCTTTAAAGGTCTGGGTGAAATGAATCCGTTACAATTGCGTGAAACCACCATGGACCCGAATACCAGACGTTTAGTGCAGCTCACTATAGATGATGTAGCGCAAACAATGGAGCTGATGGATATGTTGTTGGCAAAAAAACGCGCGACAGACCGGCGTGACTGGTTGGAATTAAAAGGCGATAAAGCCGCTATCAGTGTGTAACGCGCACCGGACAACAAGGCCCTGAATACCGTGAAAAGATACTTTACTCTGATGCTGTTAGGCTGCTGTGCGCTGTTGGGCGCACCGTTAGCGGCAACTGCGCAGGACGCCGTGCAAGCTGCATCACAGACAACAGTAATAACCACAGACTTGCCGGACTGGTTGCAACAGGTGGCCGCTGAAAAGCGCCGGCAACCGGAAGCGATGCTGGCGCTGTTGCAGCAGCATCAACACGAATTAGACAGCTTAAAGCCGCAGCAGCAAGCTTACTATTACTACCTGCAGGCCGCAATTTTTGACGGCCTCGGCCGGCATCAGCAACAACAACAGGCGGCCGAACAGGGCCTGGCCTTGTTGGGAGGAGAACAATCGGCTTTAAAAGTAAAGCTGTGGTACGAGCTGGGTTTTGCCAGAGAAATGCAGACCGATTATCAGGCGGCGTTGGCGCATTATCAGCAGGGTATAGCGTTGGCAACCTTGCTGGAAGATAAAAAGCAGCTGCTGATGGGGCAGATTAATCAAGCCGCTATTTTCAGTGCGCAAAACCAGGAACAACAGGCTCTGGCATTGCTGCAAGATGTGTATCAGCGCGCCATGCGCTTAAATGACATTGAGCTGTCGGCCGAGATAAACGGCGAGTTGGGCTTGCTGTATGCTTCGCTGGCGTATGAGGATGAAGCGGTAGAACTGCTGCAAACTGCGCTTGGCCTGTATGAGCAACTGGGCTGGCAGAAAAACCAGATCACCGTGTTGTTTAACCTGGCCCGCACTTACAGCTTTTTAGAGCGCTATGAGTTGTCGCTGCAAACCTACAATAAAATGCTGCAAAAAAGCCTGCAGGTACAGGATATGGTTAACCTGTACCATGCCTATTTAGGCCTGGCCATTACCAGCAGTGACAGCGGCCGCTCTGATGCAGCGTTGTCTTATATCAGTAAGGCTGAAGAGTATTTGCCGCAGTTGCAATCCAGCTCACATATGTCTACGCATTATTATGAAAAAGCACTGATTTACCGCAAGCTGAAGCAAACCTCGCTGGCATTGCAGCAGGTGATGTTGTACGAAGACAGCTTAACCGGCGAGGGCATAGCCGCCGACAGCCCAACGCGGTTAAATGTATGGTATTTAAAGGCACAGCTGCTGGCCGACCAGGGCGAATATCAACGTGCTTACCAGCAACTGCACGATTTTGTCTTTGCCTTTCAGGAAGAGCGCAACAAAGAAAACGAGCTGGCAATTGAGCAAATGCGGCTGAACTTTGATCACGAACGCCAATTACAACTACAGCGCTTGCTGGAGCAGGATAACGAATTAAAAGCCTTGCGGCTGGAACAGGCCGAACGTGGCCGGCAGTTACAATTTTTATGGTTGGGCATTCTGGGTTGCACTACCCTGGTATTGCTGATTTTATTGCTGTGGCAGCTGACGCGGCGCACTGGTAAAAACACCGCAGCGGGCACCGATAGCCCGTTGCAGACAGGATAAGCTATGACAGAAACCGTAATATCTCATGATGGCGTAGAGCAGTTACCGCTGCGCCGCTTTACCGAAGACGCCTACTTAAACTATTCGATGTACGTCATTATGGACCGCGCCCTGCCACATATCGGCGATGGGTTAAAGCCGGTACAGCGGCGTATTATCTATGCTATGTCAGAGCTGGGCTTGTCGCATCTGGCCAAGTTTAAAAAGTCGGCCCGTACCGTCGGTGACGTGCTGGGTAAATTTCACCCGCACGGCGATTCGGCCTGTTATGAAGCCATGGTGCTGATGGCGCAGCCGTTCTCTTATCGCTACCCGCTGGTAGATGGCCAGGGCAACTGGGGTGCGCCGGATGACCCGAAATCGTTTGCCGCCATGCGTTACACCGAGGCCAAACTTTCGCGCTTCGCTGAAGTGTTATTGTCGGAATTAGGCGCCGGCACCACCGACTGGTTGCCAAACTTTGATGGCACCCTGGAAGAGCCCAAGGTACTACCGGCCAGATTACCGCATATATTGCTCAACGGTATTACCGGTATCGCCGTAGGTATGGCCACTGATATTCCGCCGCATAACGCCCGTGAAGTGGCGCACGCCTGTGCCGCCTTACTGGATAATCCGCACAGCAGCGTAGCGGACTTAATGCAGTACGTAAAAGGTCCGGATTACCCCACCGATGCTGAGATTATCAGCCCGGCAGCTGACCTGGCAGCTATTTATGAAACCGGCCGTGGCAGCGTAAAAATGCGCGCTGTGTATATGCAGGAAGACGGTGACATAGTTATTACCGCACTGCCGCATCAAACGTCCGGTTCTAAAGTGTTAGAGCAAATTGCCGCCCAGATGCAGGCGAAAAAACTGCCGATGGTCAGCGACTTACGTGACGAGTCAGATCATGAAAACCCGACGCGGATTGTGATAGTGCCGCGCTCCAACCGTATTGATGTTGAACAGTTAATGCAGCATCTGTTTGCAACGACTGATTTAGAGAAAAGCTATCGGGTTAATATTAATATCCTTGGCCTGGACCAGCGGCCGCGGGTAAAAAACCTGCTGGAAATTCTCAGCGAATGGTTAGTGTTCCGCCGCGATACAGTGCGCCGGCGCTTGCAGTATCGCCTCGATAAGGTGTTGGATCGCTTACACGTATTAGAAGGTTTATTAATCGCCTTTTTAAATATTGATGATGTGATCCGTATTATCCGCACCTTTGATGAGCCCAAGCCGGAGCTGATTGCCTTTTTCGGCATCAGCGAGCGTCAGGCTGAAGCCATTTTAGAATTAAAGCTGCGCCATTTAGCTAAGCTGGAAGAAACCAAGATCCGCGGTGAGCAGGATGAGCTGGCCAAAGAGCGTGACAAGTTAGCCGGCATTTTAGGTTCAGAGAAAAAGCTGACCAAATTAATCCGTGATGAGCTGTTAGCTGATGCACAAAAGTACGGCGACGACCGGCGCAGCCCGTTGGTCATGCGCGGTGAAGCCAAGGCGCTGAGCGAGAAAGAGTTGCTACCCAGCGAGCCGGTTACGGTAGTGCTGTCGGAAAAAGGTTGGGTGCGCTGTGCCAAAGGCCACGATGTCGATGGCAATGCATTAAGTTACAAAGCCGGTGATGCCTTTAAAGCGCTGGCCAGCGGCCGCTCTAACCAATTAGCCGTGTTTATTGACTCTTCCGGTCGCAGTTTTGCCACCGAAGCACACGAGTTGCCATCGGCCCGCGGCCAGGGTGAGCCACTAAGCGGCCGTTTTGCCGTGGTGGCCGGCGAATCGTTCGACCATGTATTGTTGGGCGACGATAAACAAACGCTGTTATTGGCCAGTGATGCAGGCTATGGCTTTGTCGCGCAATACAGCGATTTACTCAGTCGTAATAAGGCCGGTAAAGCGGTGTTGAGTTTGCCGACAGGCGCCAAAGTGTTGCCGCCGCTGGTGGTAAAACAGCCGGATACCGACTTAGTGCTGTGTATCTCTAACGAAGGCCGCATGCTGGTGTTCCCGGTGGCAGACTTACCGAAGCTAAGCAAAGGCAAGGGCAATAAGCTGATGTCTATTCCCTCCGCTCGTGCTGCCAGCCGCGAAGAATATGTTTGTCAATTGGCGATAGTGCCGGCAGACGGCAGCGTTACCTTAGTAGCCGGTAAACGTAAATTGGGCCTGAAGGCAGACGACCTGGCGCATTATCACGGTGAGCGTGGCCGGCGTGGTAATAAGTTACCGCGTGGTTTGCAGCGTATTGACGAAATATTGCTGAATCAAAGCGCAGAAAGCGCCAGTGATCAAACCAGCACTGCAGAGTAAAGCCGTTATACTGGGCGCCTTTTTTATGGCGCCCTTGTTTTGCGCCAGTGACAACAGCCGGAATAAAACGGCAAAGCGGAGTGTACGGTGATAGCGGTAGTCAGGTTAATTTTATTGGTGCTGTTTTTTCTTATCAGTACTGTTGCGGGCTTGCTGATTTGTCTGGTGCGGCCATTTCACCCGAATAATGTGTATATTTTTTCGCATTGGTACGGTTGGGTGTCGCGTATTTTCGGCCTCAGCGTGGAAGTGCGCCGTCACGCCAATATCGACCCGGCTACACCCTATGTGTATATTGCCAACCATCAGAATAACCTCGATTTATTTACCATCAGTAACGGCGTGCAGCCGCGTACCGTCACCATTGGTAAAAAAAGCCTGAAGTACATTCCGTTCTTTGGCCAGCTGTATTGGCTCAGCGGTAATATCTTAATCGACCGGCAAAATAAAAGCCGCGCTCTGGGCGCCATGTTAGGGGCGGCAGAGCGGATCAGTAAGCACAATATTTCGGTTTGGATGTTCCCCGAAGGTACCCGCAGCTACGGCCGTGGCCTGTTACCGTTTAAAACCGGCGCTTTTCATATAGCGCTGGAAGCAAAAGTAGCGCTGGTGCCGGTCTGTATGAGCAGCACCCATGACAAGTTCAGGTTCAACCGCTGGAATAACGGCAAGGTGATTATTGAACTGATGGCGCCGGTAGAACTGCCGAAAGAGCAGTTGAATATCCGTGAATTTGCGCAAAATATCCACGCTCAGATGCAGACAAAAATTGCTGAACTTGATAGCGAACTGAGCAACGACTACACTGCCGGTAATATTGCAGCTAAAGAGTAATTTTATGGAAAACTGGCAGGAATTTACCGAAGACACCATCGCCGCCTTGTTAGAAGATGGCAGCGATCCGGATGCGCTTTACACCATTGAACATCACTTCTACGACAAAGACTTCGCCAAGCTGGAAAAGCTGGCGGTCGAGCTGTTTAAGCTGGGTTACGAAGTTACTGACGCTGAAGAAGTCGAGTTTGAAGACGGTGGCAACGCCTGGGTATTCGATGCCATTCGCGAGCAACCGCTGGATGCCGACAGCATAGTGGCCGACGCTATCAAATTAGAAGAGCTGGCGCACAAGCATAAAGTAGAGTACGACGGCTGGGGTACCTATTTTGAAAGCGATGAAGATGAAATAGAGCTGGATGACGACGAAGAATAACGCTTACTGAACACAAAAAAGCCGCTCTAAAGCGGCTTTTTTGTGATTGCGGCGCGGTACTGCTTAAGCAAGCCTGCGCTGCACAGCCAGGCTGAATCAATAAGGTGCGGTATTTTTAATCAGCTCCGGCTGGTTAAAGATACTGCGACTGATGGCGGTCAGATGTTGTTCCGGTTGTTCAAAGTTCACCAGCTCATAGGCCAGTTCCGGGTTATCTAACTCGCATTGCAGCTGTTGCAGCAGAATATCAATACTCTTATGGGTTAATGCCTGATCCGCGCTGATATACCACAGCGCCAGTGCTTCGCCATCGGTTTTCAGGTAAACCTCCTGGCGAAAGTGGTTTTTAAACCAGGCGCGCGTTATCACGCTTTTCGGCGCAAACTGAAACCGGCCCTGCTCATCGGTCACCGCTTCGTCGATATAGTGTGTCTCGCCGTGTGTTAAAGCACGCACCACACAAGCCCCCTGAAAGGGCGCACCGCCACGGGTAACCCGGCCTTTTACTTCAGGCGACAGCAAATGTTCGCGCTTTTTATCCAGCAGCAGTAAGCCGGCAAAATACAGCGCCAGTGCGGCAAACGGCAATACAAAAATCCAGTAGCCGTCGGCATCGGCGCCGCTGCGGTAATTACCGATCCCCAGCACAATAGCCAGAATACCTGAACCTGGCAGCCAGGCCCAGGCGCTGACCACATAGTAATTCAGTAGTTTGCCATATTGTTGTAAGCCAAAGGCGGTAACAAAGCCGATGGCTAATACCACATAAGACAGAAAGAAAGTGCCGATGCAGGCGAAGATAGTCCAACCCAAAGTCATACCGGTTCCTTTAAGCAACGCATTGCTTCGATTAAACAGGTAGGCCTGAGTTTGCATTAATTTAAACTAAATGTAAAACAAATGATTTTATTTGTGGTTAAAAAAGGGCCGCGTGGCAGCGGCCGCTTTAGCTTTGCGATACTGTCTGGCCATCCTGCAGCCGCTCGGCACCGCGGGTGACCACATTCTCACCAGGTTGTAAGCCTTCATCAATGGTCACCCATTCGCCGTTACCATCGCTGACTTTCACCGCTTTGCGATGCGCAACATTATTCTCGTCTACGGTAACCACATAGGTGCCGTCGCTGCGCAGCAGCAGGGCATCACGGTGCACGGTAACCGCCGCTTTAGCATCGCGGGTGGCTACTTTTACGCTCACCAGTTCACCGGCCAGCCAATCGCCGGAGGCGTTACCCAGTTTTAACCGCAGTTCGGCGCGCTGGCTTTGCGCATCTGCCGCCGGGATCAGTGCGCTAACGGCTGCGCTGCCCTGTTGTTGCGCACTGCTGATGCTAAGCGTGTCACCGGGCCGGACAAAGCGCAGGTAGTGCAGCGGCACATAGGCCCGCACTTCCAACTGATAAATATCCTGCAAGCGCAGCAGCGCTGTGCTGCGCGATACATCACCGCCGGCTTCGCGCAGCCTTTGGGCAACTACACCGGCAAAAGGCGCTCTTACTTCTGTGCGGCTGAGCTGATCATTCAGCTGAGCAATGCGCGCTGCCATAATATCGGCATCTGCTTGTGCCAGCTGATAATCCGAGCGGGCTTTATCCAGCTGTAACAGCGAGATGCTCTGGCTTTGCTGCAAATCCTGCAACCTGTTGTACTCACGTTCAAAGTACCCGGCCTGCAATTTGGCCCGTGTATGTTGGGCATCCAACTCGGCTTTTTGCAATTGCAGCGGCAACGGGTCCAGTTGTGCCAGTAAATCGCCGGCTTTTACCAGGGTGCCGGCCTCCGCTACCCAGCTCAGGCGGCCGTCTATACCGGCGGTCAGTTCTGTGTTGTTCAGGCTGTACACCGTGCCGGCCACGTCTATGGTAGGCACCTCATAGGATAAACGGCTTTGGCTAAGTTGCACTGAGGTAACCGGTGCAGTTTGCGCCGATGCCAGGCCAGAGCAAAACCAACAGAGGATAAGTAAAGTATTACGCATTGTGCGCTCCTTGGGCTGAAACGGGGGGAATGGTGCGGCGTAGCGCTACCGGGCGCTGCATTTGTAACACGGCCGGCAGTAAAATCAGCGTGAAAATGGCGCTGACCGCCATGCCGCCGACGATAACAGTTGCCAGGCCGCGGTATATTTCGGCGCCGACGCCCGGGATCAGCATTAACGGCAGCATGCCGAATAAGCTGGTCAGGGTGCTCATATATACCGGCCGGGCGCGCAGTAATATGGCCTGCTGCACTGCATCGTGCCGGCTTAAGCCCTCGCGCTCACCGCTGCGGGTTTGGTCTACCAATAAAATGGCGTTATTGACTACCAGACCAAGTAAAATAATAAAGCCAATCATCGTCAGCAGGTCGAGTGACTGCACCGCAAACAAATTCACCAGCGCCAGAGCAGCGACACCACCGGCAATCGCCAGTGGCATGACCAGCAGCACCAACAGGGCATCACGCAAGGATTTGAACAGGGCTGTCATTAATAACAACAGGATCAGCAGTGCCATGGCAAAATTCAGCAGCATTTCATCGATGGCAGAATTCATCTGGCTGGCATTACCGCTCAGCAGCAGGCTGGCACCTTGCGGCAGAGCTTGTTGCATCGGTGGCAGCACATGCTGCTGCAGAATATCCATGCTTTCATCCAGCGACATTCCCTCCGGTGGCCGCACTATTAAGCTGATAGTGCGCTTACCGCCAATGCGGCGCAGCTGTGATGGCCCTACGGTTTGGCGCACATAAACCAGGTCAGACAGCGTTTGGTTACCGGCCCGTGGCGTGACCACCGGCATCGCGGCCAGCTGCTCCGGCGTTTGCCAGGCCAGGGCGCGTAAAATGACATTCATGCGATCGTTACCATCAAAATACTCCGACACAAACAAGCCGCTGGTAAAGGCCTGCACATAGCCGGCAATGTCAGCGCGGTTTAGCCCGGCCTGGCTGATGGCTCTGTCGTTGGGCAGCAGTTGCAGCTCCGGTTCAGCCATATCCAGTGCCGGTACCGGCTGGGCACTGCCGCCCGGTAAGTGCTGCTGTACGGCATCAACGCCAATGCGGGCGGCTTTTATCAGCTCTGCCAGCTCAGGCCCCTGCAGGTTCAATTCTATATTGCGGCCATCGCCGCCACCGGAGACGTTAATCATTGAACCGCGGAACAAAAATACCTGGGTATCGGGGATGCCGGCAAATACTTCGTTGCGCACCAGCGCCATTAATTGCTCAACCTGAGTCGGGTCGGCGGCGTAAATAAAACCGCCGCTGGCATTAGGGCCGTAAGAGTAAAAGTTATAACTTTTAATGCCGGGCGTTTTGCCGCCGCTGTAATAAGGCTCCAGCCGCTCTACTACGCGGTTAGCCAGCTCCTGCTCAAGAAATTCGATATTGCCGCCCGGTGGCAAACTGAAATTAAAGAAAAAGCCGTCTATCGGTGCCCGTGGCATAAAGTCAGTGCGTGGCAGCAACAGCAGTGTCAGCGCTACTGAGCCCGCCAGCAAGCCGGCGACCCAGCTCAGGCGTTTACTGCTGCTGTTGGTCAGGCGCAGGATCAGCTGGCTTAAACGCTGCCAGTACGCGGCAAAAGGGTCAGCTTGTTGCTGTGCCGGCAGCCAGTAACGGCTGGCCAGCGGCACCACGGTAATGGCGGCAACAAAGCTGCTGCACACCGCGACCGATAAGGTCAGCGCCAGGTCAGAAAACAACTGGCCTTCAATGCCGGCCATAAACAAGATAGGTAAAAAGATCGCCACTGTGGTGGCGGTAGAGGCCAGCAGGGCGCCGCTAACCTGGGCTGCGCCGCGCAGGGCAGCTTTTTTATCATCCATGCCGCCGCTTTTTAAACGCAGGATATTTTCCTGCACTATGATGGCGGCATCCAGCACTAAACCCACTGCAAACGCCAACCCTGCCAGTGAAATAACGTTAAGGCTGCGCCCCAGCAGTTGCAGTGCCAGCAGGGCCATCGCCAGCGACAGCGGAATTGTCAGCGCAATAATGGCAGTGGCGCGCCAGCCGCGCATAAATAGCCACAGCAGTGCCAGCGCCAGCAGTACGCCAAGGCCTAAATTGCTTTTTACCAGCGCCAGTGCATTGCGGATATGTACTGAAGCATCAAAGCTTAAATCCATCATCAGGCCGGCCTCAAGCAGCGGGCCCTCGTTCAGCTCTTTAATGGCCAGGTTAATATCATCCAGCAGGGCAACGGTATTGGCGTCATTATTGCGCGCCACCGTAATATAGTAAGCGTGGGCGCCGTTGCGCAGCGTAAAGCCGGTACGATCACTAAAGCCGGTCTCTGCTGTGGCAACATCGCGCAGGTATATCGGCCTTTCGCCGCTGTAAGCGAGGATCATATCGCCCAGCGATTGCGGGGTAAATTGGCCGGCAAAGCGCACGGTATACTGGCGCCGGCCAACATCGGCAAAGCCGCCGGAAGCATCCGTAGCGGCGCGGATTTGTGTGGCCATGCTGTTAATGCTCAAGCCCAGCGCTGCGGCCCGCTGCGGATCAAAGCTGATGCGCAGCTCACGCGGGCGCTGGCTGTTTAAATTAACCTGGCCTACGCCCTGAATACGGCTTAAACGCGGATACACCACATCTTCAATCAACTGTTGGTAACGGGCGACATCCTGCATCTTGTTGCCCGGTAACGGCCGGATCAGGATAGAGGCGGCATTCGGCGTATTTTGTCCACCGCCGGCTACTACTGTGGGTTCGAAGGCATCCAGTGGTAAGGGCGGAGCCTGGTTCAGATTATTAATTACATCCAGCGTAGCCTGCTGCATATCGGCGCCAACATCGAAGGTTAGCGTAATGGAGCCAAAACCGCGTTGAATGTTGGTTTCTACCTTCACCACACCACGGGTATTTTTAATGGCGTTTTCTATCGGCTCAATAATCACCGCTTCCACTTCCTGTGGTGCTGCCGAGCGCCAGCCGGTAAATACCGATATTTGCGGTTGTTCAATATCCGGTGTGATCTGGATTGGTAATTTCAACAGGCTGATCACACCAAACAGTAAAATCAGAATGGCGATAACAATAATACTGGCCGGGCTTTTCAATGCCGCGCGGGTAAGGTTCATGCGCGTGATTCCATGCACTTATGTGGCCTGAAATCTAAGCGTTGGCAGAATAAAAGCGATAGCAATGGGGCAAACGGAGGCAATTATGCGCCCGGCGGGGGCGCATTAATAAAGCCTTACAAGCTGTAACACCCGGTTACAGCCTGTAAGCAGAGCAGCTTAGTTACCACCACCGAGTTTATTCAGCAGTTTGTCTTTCAGCTTATCTTTGGCCTGGTCTTTTACATCGGCCAGTTTGGCATTCAGCATAGTCTCAATACTGCTGCCGGCATCTGTTACTGCGCCATCTTGCTGTGTCAGCAGTGCCGCCCAGTCTTGTTGGCCGGCCAGGCCGCTTTGCAGCTGGCTGTTTAGTTTAGCCTGTAACTCGCTTTGGTAAGCGGCCACTTTTTGTTTGGCTTCACCCAGCAGCGCATCGCCCAGCAATTTATCCAGCGAGGAGCGGATACTCACATCCGGCGCGCTGACTAAGCCGGTGGTGGTAATATTAAACGGAATTTGCTGTTGTTGGTTCAGTAGCCCGGCCAGCTGTTGCAGATACTTATTGCCGCTGCTGTTAAAGTTTGCTGCGTTTAATACGACATTGGCTTGTTGCGTGATCCGGTTATCGGTCAGGTTAAGCTTGCCGCCTGAGCTGATAAGCCCGGCTGCCAGATCCAGCGCGCTGTCACCTTTACCTAAAGTCATCGGCTGCAGGTTTAAGCCATCGAGCTGCCAGTTCAGGTTAGTTACCATTTGCTGCAAAATGGCAAAGTCGCCGCTTAAGTTAAATGCTGCCAGTTGCGGCAACTGTTTTACATCCAGCGAGAACTTAGTTGCGCTGTTAATCAGCGCATGCTGGGCGGTAATATCCTGCAAGGCGATGGTGGCTTCACCACCGCCAATCAGCCAGTTAACCCGCGCCTGTTTTACCCAAAAATCGGGGTAAGGCTGGCCCGGCAAGGGCAAAATGCGGTTGGGCAAGATCACTTCCGGCTCTGCACTGTTTTCCGCCGTCGATGCTGTTTTTTCCGGCAGGTAAGGCTTAGCCAATAAATACAGGCTTTGTAATTGGGCAATACGCTGACCCCATAAGTCGCCAAGCAGAATTTGGCTGATGCCGGCTAAACCGCCGTCGCTTAAATTCGCCAGTTGCTGCACTTTGGCGTAATCCTCGCTGCTGGCCGCCTTTAGCTCAGCAACCGCTTGTTGCAGGTTGTCTTTGCTTAGTGTCAGTTGCTGCTTTACCTGATCTACTTTAGCTTTTTCGGCGTTCAGTTTATCTTTCAGCTGTTGCAGCTGCTGTGCTTTGGCGGCCAGATCGGCGGCGTTGGCAATTTTGCTGTCGGTCAGGGCTTTAATCTCAGCCTGGTACTGCGCCAGGGTATCTTTAGTCGGCAGTTGGTCCTGCAGGCCTTTCAGTTGTTGTTGCTCTGTGGCGGCTAACTGTTTTAACGCTTCAGCTTTGGCCGGGGTTTGCAGGTTAGCCCGGCCGATCAGCTCATCGGCATCGGGTAAATCAACCTGCAGCAGTTTGGCTATATCAACTTTTTCGCCCTCAGCGCCGGGTTGGCGGTACACGGCACCTTCACTGCTACGCTGTGCACCGTATTGCAGGCCATCTACTGTAAGCTCTTCAATAACATAATAACCCAGCAGGGCCGGCCATAACTCCAGCGCGGCACGGGCGTGGCCAAAGCTTAAACTGTTGTGCGTGGGCTTTGCCGCATCGGTTATTTGCAGGTTGTTTACCCGCAGCGCCAGCGGCGCCAGCTCAAGCGATACCTTGCTGATATTCACCTCAGCACCGACGGCTTTTTCCAGGCTATACACCATGCCAATACGAATAGCCGGGCCGGCAAACAGATACACCAGCGCCAGTAAGGCGGCAAAGAACACAATAAAGACTAACCAACCGGATTTACGGATCATGTTGTGCTCCTTAATTTAACTTTTCGTACAGCGCAAACAGCTTGCTGGCTTTGAGCATTTGCATAATTTTCCATTTTTGCACGCTGTTCATCACCCGCACACGGTACTGCATTACCAGCATTTTACTTAACCAGGCAATGGGCAGCAGCAATACAGCGCCCAGTACAAAGGCGCCTAATGTCAGCGTATGGTGCAAATGCAGCAGTTGCAGCGTTTCGGTGTTGGCTAACAGTTGCAACAGGCTGTCGTTTTGCGCGTACTGCCAGGTCAGGCGCTCCAGCGGGTCGGCAAACAGTAACATCAGGCCAGAGGTTAAGCCCCATACCACAATAAAGGTCGACAGATTAATGGTCAGCAGGCAGACAATTAAGATGATCAGCAAGGTGAGTAAGCCAAAGGGTAAGATACCGGCAAACAGGCCCAGCGCAATGGCCCAGCCAATTTGCCAGGGGGAGGCTTCCGAGTTAAGTACTTTCAGAATTTTAGCCACTAAGGTAAGCATAAACACTCCGGTAAACAGGCTGTATAAAGTTGTTATAGAGGATTGTTATATAAGGTAACAGTGTAGCGGCGTTTTGTCAGGGATAAAACAGTGACAAAGTGTTGATGCAATGCCTGTTTTTACTCCGGCGCCGCTGTGGTTGGTTATTTTGCGGGCAATAGCGGCTTTTGCAGGATAAAGTTTCAGCAGTATTAGCAGCAGCTGACGTACTATCTGTTAACTGACGATAACAACAAGGTAAATTTGCCATGCGTAGCCGTTTAAACCTGATAAGTATTTTGCTGTTTAGTAGCATTGCGCCAGCACAGCAGGCGCCAGCCTGGCTAGATGCCAAAACAGCGCTGGATGCGATGCAGCGCGGCGAGCTTAGTAGCGAGCAGTTAGTTAGTCATTATCTGGCTCAGATTGCCGCCAACAACCAAAATGGCCACCAGCTGGCGGCAATAGCTGATATTAATCAACAGGCGCTGGCACAAGCCAGGCAACTGGATCAACAGCGCGCCGTGGGGCAGGTTTTATCACCCTTGCATGGCCTGCCGGTAGTGCTAAAAGCTAATATTGCCACCGCAGATGATATGCCAACAACGGCGGGGGCGTTGGCGTTAAAAGGCCATATTACGCCTGGTGATGCACAGCTGGTGCATCAACTGCGTGCCGCTGGTGCAGTGGTCATGGCTAAAGCAAATCTATCCGAATGGGCTAATTTTCGCGGTGAAGGCTCAGCCAGTGGCTGGTCGGCATTGGGCGGTCAGGTGAAGAACCCGCATTTGTTAACTCATACTCCGTGCGGCTCCAGTTCAGGTTCCGGGGTAGCCGTGGCGGCAGATTTTACCTTGTTCGCCGTGGGCACCGAAACCGATGGCTCAATAACCTGTCCGGCGGCCATCAACGGCATAGTAGGCATTAAGCCCAGCCGTGGCGCAGTGTCGGGCGAGGGTATTATTCCTATTGCGCATGCTCAGGATATCGCCGGGCCCATGGCGCGTAAGGTGTTTGATGCTGCGTTGTTGCTGGACGCTATGCTAACCGCTGAAGCACGCAGTAAACTGTCTGCACCCTTGGCACATTTTGCCACAGTGCCAAGCAAGGCGAAAAAAGTGTTGTTAGTGCGCGCTTATGATAAACGGAACCGCGCTTTGGCCCCGATGTTTAATCAGTTAGCGGTAATGCTGCAGGCCGATGGCATTGAGGTAGTTAATGCTGACAGCTGGCAGCTGCCAGACGAGCTGTATCAGGCTGAATTTAAGGTGCTGATTTATGAGTTTAAACGCGACCTGGAACAATGGCTAAAAAGCTATCAGGCACCCGAAACGGTAGACACTGTGGCAGAAATTGTGGCGTTTAATCAGCAGCAAGGTAAGGCGGCGCTGGCATTTTATGGCCAAGAATATTTGCAGCAGGCCGAGGCGATAGATCTTGAACAAGACAAGGCCGACTATCTTGCTGCACTGGAGCAAAGCCGGCAGTTGGCTGAGCTAGCGCTTAACCAGTATCTGCAGCAGGGCTATGATGCGATTATTTTGCCCTCGTATGGCCCGGCATGGCCAATAGACCACGTTAAAGGTGATCAGTTTAATTTTGGTACTTCTACCGCTGCGGCCGTGGCCGGATACCCTTCGGTAACCATACCGGCAGCCTTTGATGGAGTTTTGCCGCTGGGCATTAGCCTTGTGGCGCTACCCTGGTCTGAGCCGCAGCTGGTATCGCTGGCGGCAACCATTGAGCGTTATCTGGACGGTTACCGTCAGCCTGGATTTTTAACCACAGCGGAGTAAATAAAAAAGGCGCTTTAAGCGCCTTTTTTGCTGATGAATACTCAGCTCAAGCCAGTGCTAAAAAGCCGAAAAACGCCAACACAGCAGCCATAAAGGCATAGGGGAACTGGGTTAACGCATGGCTCATCAGGTTACAGCCTGAGCCCTGCGCCGCCAGTACGGTAGAATCACTGTAGAAACAGGCCTGGCTACCAAAAGAGCTGGCCGATAACAGCGCGCCTATTACCAGCGGAATATTGGCTTCTACCGCAAATGCCAGTGGCATTACAATCGGAATAGATACAGCAAAAATGCCCCAGGACGAGCCGGTAGCAAAGGCCAGGATCGCCATTGAGAAAAACACCAGTGCTGGCAACAGCTGCGCGCTCATATAGGGCGCCAGGTTATCAATAATATATTGCGGTAAACCCAGCTGGTCGCACACGTCTTTAAAGATAAAGGCAGCAATAACCGTGCAGATAGCCGGTAGCATGGTTTTAAAACCATGGATCATCACGTCCATCATTTCGGAGATATTCATCAGCCGTTGCAGCATATACAGCGGCAAGGTAATAACAAAGGTCATTAACAGGCCTTTCCATACGTCAATTTCAAACCAAATGGTAAAGCCCACCAGCATGATCATCGGCAGCAAAAAGTTATGCAGCTTGCCGGTTTTGCGGTTGCTTTGCTCAAACTCTTCGTCAAATGACTGCACGGCAAAATCATCAGCGGAATGGGTGTCCTGCGCTGTGGTGGCTGAATTGGGCGCATCTTCGGCGGCAAGCAGCGACTGCTGTGCGGCTAATTCGGCCTTTTTCATCGGACCAAATACCGGCACCACACCTAAAATAACCAGGATTACCATCAGCATCGCCAGCCAGGCATACAGCATATACGGAATGGCAGAAATATAGGTTTGAATACCGCTGGCGTCGCCGGCCGGGGCCACGTCGTTGGCAACCAGCAGGCCACCGAAAAACACCGCCCAGGTAGAGATAGGAATAAGTACACAAATCGGTGCGGCGGTTGAGTCGACAATATAGGCCAGCATCTCGCGTGATACTTTGTATTTGTCGGTAATGCGTTTCATGGTTTCGCCCACTGTCAGCGCATTTAAATAGTCATCAACAAAGATCACTATGCCGAGGAAGCAGGTCATCAACATCGAGGATTTACGCCCGGTGGCCACACGCTGCGCGGCACGGCCAAAAGCAAAGGCGCCACCGGTATGCACCAGCAGGGCGATAAGTGAGCCAAAACCACCACATACCAGAATTAACCAGCCTATGGTTTCATCCTGCATAACACGCAATGAGGTGTCGGCAAAATTCCCCAGCGCGCCAACCGGTGATAACAGCAATAAACCGGCAATAGCGCCCATTACCAGCGCTAAAATCGGCCGTTTTAACCAGATAGCAATAGCCAGTACCACCACAGGTGGAATTAAGCTGATAGCAGAAGGGGTGGTGACAACTGCGGCGGCCGCTTCGGCCGCCGCTGCAACAGGTTCGGCGAGACTCTCAACCAGGGTATCTGCTGACATCATTTATTATTCTCAAAGTTAACTCCGGCACGCCGGATAAAAGTTAAGTGAACCGTTGCAGCAGATAACCCAACTCAACGGAGCGGTTCCTTGCATTTATTCAGCTGTGCTGCGCGCAAAAAACACCGGCGCTAAACCCCAGACTTTACTGCATAAATACGCAGTGCAAGCGTATAGTCAGCCAGTTGCCGAAATACCGCGCAATCATAGCAAAAATTTTGTTTTCTACAACTGAGATCTTTTGCCGGCCCTTGGCAGCTAAAGCTTTGGCCGCGGCCGTTAGCAATAAAAAACCGGACACTAAGGCCCGGTTTTTTCGGCAAAGGTGCTATTACAAGGCCGCGATTTCGGCTTGCTGGGCTTGCAGCTTAACCACGGCCTGCTCCAGCTCGGCTTGCTTGGCGCGCTCTTTCTCCAGCACCGCTTCCGGTGCTTTGGCCACAAAACCTGCGTTGCTAAGCTTGCCTGCCACGCGGGCCAGTTCCTGTTGGGTTTTCTCCAACTGCTTGGCAATGCGGCTAAGCTCGGCGTCTTTATCAATTAAACCGGCCATCGGAATGAGTAAATCCATGCTGCCGATTAATTGCGTGGCACAGGTTGGCGCCGGCGCATCAGCTGACAGCACAGTGATTTGCTCCAGCTTTGCCAGGTTCATCAGGAAACTCTCGTTTTCGCTTAAGCGGCGCTGCTCTTCGCTGTTTACATTGCGCAGCAATATGCTCAGCGGTTTACCCGGCGCAATGTTCATCTCGCCGCGCACGTTACGAATGGCAGTGATCACTGCTTTTAACCATTCCAGATCAGCAGTGGCGGTAGCATCAACCAGGCTGTCATCCACTTGCGGGTAGGCTTGCAGCATTATGCTGTCGGCGTTGTTGTTGATAGTAGCGCCGGCCAGCGGTTTTACCGATTGCCAGATGGTCTCGGTAATAAACGGCATTATCGGGTGCATTAAACGCAGCAGGCTTTCCAGCACAGTAACCAGGGTATGGCGCGTGGCGCGTTGCTGTGCTTCATTGCCTTTAAACAGCACCGGCTTGGTCAGCTCTAAATACCAGTCACAGAACTGGTTCCAGGTAAATTCGTACAAGGCGGTGGCGGCTAAATCAAAGCGGTAGGTATCAAAGTACTGCCGCACTTGCTTAACTGTTTGCTGGTACTGCGCCAAGATCCATTTATCGGCCAGCGATAACTGCATGTCACCGCCGTTAAAGCCGCAATCCTGGTCTTCGGTGTTCATCAGCACATAGCGGCTGGCATTCCACAGTTTATTGCAGAAGTTACGGTAGCCCTCTAAGCGCTTCATATCCCAGTTAATATCACGCCCGGTAGATGCCAGCGCTGCCAGGGTAAAGCGCAGCGCGTCGGTGCCGCTGGCGCTGATACCTTCAGGGAATTGTTTGCGGGTGCGCTCGGCAATTTTCTCGGCATCTTTGGGCTGCATCATATTGCTGGTGCGCTTGGCCAGTAACTCGTCCAGCGTAATGCCGTCGATCATATCCAGCGGGTCAACCACGTTGCCCTTGGATTTTGACATCTTATCGCCGTTTTCATCGCGGATAAGCCCGGTAACATAGACAGTTTTAAACGGTACCTGCGGCTTGCCGTCTTTATCTTTAATAAAGTGCATGGTCATCATGATCATTCTGGCGACCCAGAAGAAAATAATGTCAAAGCCGGTTACCAGCACATTGGTGGGGTGGAAGGTACGCAGTGCCTCGGTATCGTCCGGCCAACCCAGGGTGGAGAAGGTCCACAGTGCCGAGCTGAACCAGGTGTCCAGTACGTCATCATCCTGCTTTAACGTTACGCTGTCGGCTAACTGATGTTTAGCGCGCACTTCAGCCTCATTACGGCCGACATAGACTTTACCGGTTTGGTCGTACCAGGCCGGAATACGGTGGCCCCACCATAGCTGACGTGAGATACACCAATCCTGAATGTCGCGCATCCAGCTGTAGTACATGTTCTCGTATTGCTTGGGCACAAATTCAATCTGGCCGCTTTCTACCGCTTCAGTGGCGGTTTTCGCCAGCGGCGCAACCCGCACATACCACTGATCGGTGAGCAGCGGTTCAATTACCACGCCGCTACGGTCGCCGTACGGCAGGGTGTTGTTGTGATCTTCGACTTTTTCCAGCAAGCCGGCGGCATCAAAGGCAGCAACTATAGCTTTACGCGCGGCATAGCGGTCCAGCCCCTGATACTCAGCTGGAATAACGCCAACCAGCGCCGGGTTTAATTCGCCATTGCTGTGGAAGCCTTCCCCTTCGCTACGGATAGTGGCGTCCGGTGTCATCACGTTAATCATCGGCAGCTGATGGCGCTTGCCCACTTCATAGTCGTTAAAATCGTGTGCCGGGGTAATTTTGACGCAGCCGGTGCCTTTTTCCATATCGGCATGCTCATCGGCCAGCACAGGAATACGGCGGTTTACCAGCGGCAGTAACACCTCTTTGCCAATCAGTGCCTGATAACGCTCATCTTCCGGGTTTACTGCTACGCCGGTATCACCCAGCATAGTTTCCGGCCTGGTGGTGGCTACAACCAGATAATTTTTACCATCAGCCGTTACAGCGCCGTCGGCCAGCGGATAGCGCAAGTGCCACATCTGGCCTTTTTGCTCTTTGTTTTCCACTTCCAGATCAGAGATGGCGGTGTGCAGTTTCGGGTCCCAGTTTACCAGACGTTTGCCGCGGTAAATCAGCTCGTCGTCATACAGCCGGACGAACACTTCCTGCACCGCATTGGATAAGCCTTCATCCATGGTAAAGCGCTCGCGCTGCCAGTCTACTGAGTTACCTAAACGGCGCATTTGCGAGGTAATAGTGCCGCCGGACTCTTCCTTCCACTGCCAGACTTTTTCAATAAATGCATCACGGCCCAGTTGGTGGCGACCAGGTAAGCCTTCAGCCGCCAGTTTACGCTCTACCACCATTTGGGTAGCAATACCGGCGTGGTCGGTACCTACCTGCCACAGCGTATTTTTACCCTGCATGCGCTGGTAGCGGGTAAGGGCGTCCATAATGGTTTGCTGAAAGGCATGGCCCATATGCAGGCTGCCGGTAACATTCGGCGGCGGGATCATAATACAGTAGTTGCCGTTGCTCTCATCGCCGTGTGGCGCAAAGTAGCCTTTGGCTTGCCAGGCGTTATACATCGCCTGTTCTATTTCAGTGGGGTTAAACGTTTTTTCCATGATAGTACCTGTGCTCAGGGGGCGTTAACGGTTTGCGGGTTAACGCCCAACTGACGATATTGCTTAAAACGCTCCCGCGCCTGCGCTTTTAATTGCTCGGCGGCGGGAACAAATTCGATGATTTGGCTAAAGCGGTTGGCAAAAGCCGGGATCTCAGTGGCTAAATTAATCAGCACCTGGCGGTTTTGCCGTGGCGCCTGCCAGCTTATTTCTACCGGTGCGCCGTATTTCGGGCCTTCACCGCTTAAGTTATGCGGTACAAAGCGTTCGGCATCAAACTGCCATAGCAGTTCGTCGAAAACTTCGGCCTGTTGTTGGTCGGCAGTATAAACGAAAACGCGCTGCTTGGCGCGGTACAAGTCGGCACACAGCCGGCATGCCAAAGCAAAATGAGCTGGCGTGCTGCTCAGCTCATTTTGTCTCGCTTGATCTTCTGCCGGTGTGTCGCTTAGCAGATAAAAGCTAACTTGCATTAATGATCCTGCTGTTGGCCAACCCGGTTAATTAAAAACTGGGTTAACAACGACACCGGCCGGCCGGTGCTGCCTTTATCTTTGCCGCCACTGCGCCAGGCGGTGCCGGCAATATCCAGGTGCGCCCAGTTATATTTGCGGGTAAAGCGCGATAAAAAGCAGGCGGCAGTAATAGTACCGGCGGCGCGGCCACCTAAGTTGCTGAAATCGGCAAACGGGCTTTCCAGCTGATCCTGGTAATCATCCCACAGCGGCAGGCGCCAGGCGCGATCACCACTTTGCTCGGACGCATTTAAAATCTCATGCGCCAACGGGTTATGGTTACTCAGCAAACCGGTAGCATGTTTACCCAGTGCGATAACGCAGGCACCGGTTAAGGTGGCCACATCTATTACCAGCTCGGGGTCAAAACGCTCGACATAGGTTAAGGCGTCACACAACACTAAGCGGCCTTCAGCGTCGGTGTTTAATACTTCCACCGTTTGGCCGGACATAGTGGTTAAAATATCACCCGGCCGGTAGGCGTTAGCATCCGGCATGTTCTCGGCGGCGGCGAGTACGGCGACAATGTTCACCTGCAGGTTCAGCTGGACTACGGCATGCATGGTACCCAGCACAGAGGCGGCGCCACACATATCGTATTTCATTTCGTCCATGCCATCGCCCGGTTTTAAGCTGATACCACCGGAGTCGAAGGTTAAGCCTTTACCTACCAGTACCACCGGCGCGCTGTCGTTACCGGCACCGTTGTACTTAATAACCGCCATACGCGGGCCATTCACTGAACCACGGCCAACCGCGAGGTAAGAGTTCATGCCGTGTGCGGCCAGCTCTTCCGGGCCTAATACATCAACACTGATTTTGGCTGAGCTTTCAGCCAGCAGCAGTGCCTGGTCGGCCAGATACTGCGGCGTACAGATATTCGGCGGCATATTGCCGACGTCTTTACATTGTTTAATACCGGCCGCTATAGCCAGGCCTTGTTCTACTGCTTTTTCGCCAATAGTCAGGTCGCGCCGTGTCGGCACATTAAATACAATTTTGCGCAGCGGGCGGCGGGTTTCATCTTTTTTGCTTTTTAAGCGGTCAAATACGTACAGACAGTCCTGGGTGGTTTCCACCGCGTGGCGCACTTTCCAGTAGGTATCGCGGCCTTTTACGTGCAACTCGGATAAAAAGCATACCGCTTCCATCGAACCGGTTTCGTTTAGCGTGCTGATCGTTTTGGCAATAATCTGCCGGTATTGGCGCTCGTCCAGCTCGCGCTCTTTACCGCAGCCTACCAATAATACGCGTTCGCTCAATACGTTAGGTACGTGATGCAACAACAGCATTTGGCCGGGTTTGCCTTCCAAATCGCCGCGGCGCAGCAGGTTGCTGATATACCCTTCACTGATTTTATCCAGTTGTTCTGCTACAGCGGAAAGACGACGCGGTTCGTACACGCCGACAACAATGCATGCACTGCGTTGTTTTTCCGGACTTCCGCTTTTTACGCTGAACTCCATGCTAACTCCTGATTCTAAGAGATTGTGCTAACATAAGCCGACACATTAATGGCCAAATTCTACCGTGAATTCATAAAAAAGCTCGGTTTTCTACGCCGTTTGGTCGATAATAATTGCTATAAATATCAAGTTTACTGAAAAATCGCCAGGGTTCCAGTAAAAAGGCAGGTTTTTAGGGGGCGCGTTGATTATTTTTCGTTACCTGTTGGGTGAGGTGTTTAAGTCTCAGTTAGCGGTTTTTATCATTCTGATGACCATTATCATTAGCCAGCGCTTTGTCAAAATTCTGGCCGATGCCTCTGAGGGCGAAATCCCGGGACAGTTGGTAATGACCATAGTGGCGCTGAAGCTGCCACAGCTGGCGGTAATTATTCTGCCGCTCAGTGCCTTTATTGGCATTTTAGTGGCCTATGGCCGCGTGTATGCCGACAGCGAGATGACCGTATTGCACGCCACCGGCGTAAGCGAGTGGTATGTTACGCGGCTAACCTTGATGCTATCGCTGTTAATGGCCATTTTGGCCGGCAGTGTTACCTTGTTTTTAAGCCCCTGGGCTACCGAGCAGGAATACCGCATTTTGGAAAAAGCCGACGCCAATGCCGGTTTATTATCGGTAGTGCCGGGCCGGTTTCAGCATACCTCAAATGAAAAAGCGGTGATCTTCGTGCACGACGTTGGCCGCGGTAGTAGCAGCGGCGAATTATCCCGCGTGTTTGTGGCGCAAAGTAATGCCCGCGACGAGCCCGGCCATTCTATCGTGTATGCGCAAAGCGGTAATGTAAAGGAAGACGCCAGCGGTGCCCAGGTATTGCAACTGGAGCAGGGCCGGCGTTATGCCGGTGATGCGGTGTCGCCGGCGTTTGAAATTACCGAGTTTGAGCGCTACCAAATTCAGATCCGCGAGCAGGAAGTAGAGCAGCGCCGGCGCAAGCTGGGCAGTGTGCCCACCGCCGAGCTGTTAACCATGCAAAGCAGCGAAGCCATTGCCGAGTGGCACTGGCGTATCGCCATACCGCTGTCTATTCCGCTGTTGGCGCTAATCGCTGTGCCGCTCAGCCGCGTTAATCCGCGTCAGGGTAAATTTGGTCGCTTGTTGCCGGCGTTGCTGTTGTACCTGGGCTACTATTCGCTGTTAATTATTGCCCGCTCGGCATTGGAAGATGGCAAAATTCCGCCGGCCCTCGGCATGTGGTGGTTGCATGCCAGTGCCTTACTGCTGGGTACGGCGCTTATTATGAACAGTCGCAGCAGTGCCCAGCGCTTGCGCGCCTGGCTGGCGGGTAGGGGCTGAGATGCTGAAAATTCTTGATCTGTATATCGGCCGCACTATCTTAAACACCTCGATGCTAACGCTGAGCGTATTGCTGGCCATATCGGCGATGTTTAAATTTATCGACCAGATGCGCTCGGTTGGCCGTGGCTATTACGACATGGTGCACGCCGCCTTATTTACGTTGTACAGCGTACCGGGCGACCTGGTGACCTTTTTCCCGATGGCAGCGCTGATCGGCGGTTTAATTGGTTTGGGCATGTTAGCCAGCAGCAGCGAGCTGGTGGTAATGCAGGCCGCCGGTTTATCGCGCTTTAATATCATCAGTTCGGTAATGAAAACCGCTGTGATCATGATGTTGTTTGTTATGGCGGTAGCCGAGTGGGGCGCGCCGGTAAGCGACAGGGCGGCCCGTGAGCTGCGCACCAAAGCTATTTCAGACGGTAGCCTGTTTGCTGCGCAGCAGGGTATTTGGGCCAAAGACGGCGACCAGTTTGTTAATATCCGCAAGGTAGACGATTTCGGTAACCTGGAAGGAATTGTTATTTACCAATTCGACAGCCAGTTGCAGTTAGTGTCGGTCACCAGTGCTGACAGCGCGGTATACAGCAGCGATGCCTGGCAGCTGCAGCAGGTAAAGCGGCTGGATTTAACCGAACTGCGCGTGATTAAACAACAGTGGCCGGAGCAGGGCTGGCGCTCGTCGTTAACGCCGGACAAACTGGGCGTGGTAACCATTAAGCCGGAAATGCTGTCGTTAAGCGGCTTAAACGACTACGTGGATTATTTGCAGCAAAATGCCCAGGACTCCAGCCGGTACGAGCTGGCCTTTTGGCGCAAAGCGCTGCAACCGCTGACTATTATCGCTATGTTATTAATGGCCTTGTCGTTTATCTTCGGCCCGCTGCGCAGCGTTACTATGGCCGCCAGGGTGCTGATGGGGATATTAACCGGCTTTGCGTTTTATATGAGTAACGAAGTATTCGGCCCGGTAGCCCTGGTATACCAGTTGCCACCACTGGCCGGCGCCATAGTACCCAGCGCGCTGTTTATTGCCTTATCGGTGTACTTAATGCGTAAGAAGGTATAGTTAACTTTTACCAACCCGATTGCACACGCCAACACATCGCCATGCGTTTAACCGTAGGCTTAGTGCAATCGGGTTGTTAGTGCTTAATCACCGCGCTGCTTTATGCAGGTTCAGTAATTTGCTTTGCTCTTTGGTCAGCACTATTACCTGAGTATCAGTTAGCTGATCCTGCAGTGCCAGGCCTTTACCCCAGCGTAGCCAAAGCCATAAATTACCTAAGCCCAATAACGCCGTAAGGGCGCGTAGTAAACCCTGCTTAAAGCTGATAGCGCCGCCGTTTTGCTGCACTAACAATAAACGCCAGGCGCGCATACCCAGGGTTTGGCCGCCTTTGTACCAAAAGTACAGATAAAACCAAAAGAACCACAACACAGAATAGAGCTGAAACCAGATTTTATGTTGGGCAATAAAATCGGCATGGTCGGTGTAATCAGCCAGCGAAATTACGCCAATGCTGTTTAGCAGTGTAACCAGCAACAAGGCCAGCATCATCGCCGCCATCCACAGTGCAGCTAAAATTAACCAGTCATACAACATCGCCGCCAAACGGCGAATTAACCCGGCCCGGGGTGCATCAGCAAACATAGTGTTATCCGCTAGTAAAAAACCGCGCAAGTGTAGCATGCAGCCTTGTTTTTTCGAAGCTGCTGTAATTTTGTGCAACTAAACCGCTGTGGCATAAATTCGCTTGCGCATCGCCATTCGCGTCGTATAATGCAGGCGTTTACCTCAAAATATCCCTCAGTGCCTGGGTGGCGAAATCGGTAGACGCAGCGGATTCAAAATCCGCCGGGGGAAACTCCGTGTCGGTTCGAGTCCGACCCTAGGCACCAATATTCTCAGTAAGTTATTACCCGTTTCAAACTAATTCATCGTAAATATAGAGTCTTCTTGCTAAGTACTTTGCATCATTTGCTGTGCAATCTGGCTACCGCCAATGGCGAAGAAATTTTAGCCAAAAAGTAATATGTGATATTCAAAGCCCAGCCAGACTGGGATTTATTCTTACTCTGCGATTCTAAACTCTCTTTTTGTAATACATCAAAGCACATTCCTACTTATTGTTCTGACAAGCTGTGAGCTTGTAGATACGGTGCTGTATCGCCCTCAATAGTTGCAATAATGTAAACTGTAACTAACGTAGTGACAGCTCGTAGAAAATTAATTAAGTTAGATGCGCTGACCGCTCTTTGTCTCTAAGTTAGTGCAAAATCTGATCTTTAATGCGTATTAAAGTGCAAAATCTAATCTCTATGAGTTTAATGAAAGTCTATGGCACTAGGGCAAGTCTAGTCATTTCACAAGTTAAAAAAGATTCACATGAAGCAAACTTGCTTCCTATTTCAAAATAGTCTATAAATTTTTTCAATAATTAGCCTTCATAGCGACGATATTAGGATTCTCTGTTATGTCTGACTCAGCTGATCCAACCTTGTTGCAAATATTCGTTTGGATAACTGCCATTGCAGGAGGATTGATTGGAATATACAATTTTTTGTTTGCAAAGGAACGGAGATTCGAGGGGTACACTAAAAAGGAATTAATTGAATACTTGAACAAAGTTAAGGATGGCAATAATTTCAAGACACCTCACCCTAAATCAGAAATTGCTTATCATGAAGAGTTCAATCCAGTTAGGTTGCATCTTGAAATGATATCTAGAGCTTGGCGTAGCAACTTTTTCAATAAAAAGGAAAAGCGAGATTACTTACTCAACGATCATGGCGAATTATATAAGCGTATTTACAACGAATGGTTAAACGATATTAAACAAGTTGATGGCGCGACTAATCCGAATATGACAATTGTAAAAAATTATCTTACCCCGGATATTCACACTGCATACAGAGAAATGGAGGATTTTCGTGGATAATAGCGAAGATTTAAGTAACGATTTAGCAGGGCAGCTCTTAGCTCTTATAAAAACGAATACACATTTCTCTTTGAAACTCTCGGGGAAATACGTTTCTGATGTAAATGGATTTGATAGCGCCGCGAAGCAGTTTGTTACAGATGTGATTGAAATAAGTGCCAGCTATGACAGCCGCAGCCCAATCCATACCAAAGGTGGTACTAATAAGATAGATTGCCACTACTGCAAAGGTACAGGGAAGATTAGTAATGGTCGCTAGGATAGTTCTGCCACAACACGCAAGTAATGGCGATTCATCTACTGTATTAGGTGAAGGGCAAAGACGCTCAGACTAGGGAGAGGGGGGGCTGATGTCTGGCAATAAGGATATAAACTATAAAGCCCTCCGGCTAATAGTGGGCTCAATAGCCATTAGTATCGCGATAGTAACAACTATCATGTTTGGTCTTCACAATAGCAAGTTTATGATCCCAACAAGTATTAGTGTCACATATCATTTAGGCGCAAGGGATTTTTTTGTCGGTTCGTTGTTTGCCGTTGGCTCCTTTCTCATTGCTTATAACGGATTTAGTAAGACGGAAAAGGTTCTTGCTAAGATTGCAGGCATACTTGCTATTTTTGTGGCGGTTTTTCCAACAACATTGAACTTAAACTGGATAGATTCTGCCAAGATTCCATTTGACACTCAATATTGTAAAAACCTTCATAGCGATGATGGTTTCATTCGCACTTTAGAAGATAAAAGTATCTGTAATACCACCGGCTCGAAGGTAACTCCATATATTCACTACACTAGCGCCGTCTTACTAATCACTATACTATTTTATTACTGCCTGGGATTTGCCAATCGTGCAAACGATAAATTGAAAAAGCACCCGAACCTGCATCGAATTCGAATTCGCTTTTGGATATATAAGCTATGTGCGGGGGCTATGGTCTTATCAGGTATCTACTTAATTCTCTCAAAGTGGCTTGATAACTCACCAGACAATACAGCTGTGTTTTGGGTCGAATTTGTCTGCTTGTGGGCATTTGGGATATCTTGGTTAGTCGCTTCAAAGCGGCTACCTTTGATAAGCTACAAAGAAAATGAGGAAGATGCTGCTGATAAAGAGCTTGAAGAGGAGCAAGAGCTAAAAGAAATGGCCGAGGTTAAAATTAAAAAGGAAAAATCTTCATTCTGAAGGTTGTTCAATGTTATATTTATTCTATTACTTGCCACATGTCTGCCGCTGATAGAGACTGCTGCATACTAAGCGAATAGTGTTCCTTCACATTCAATACCCAACAACGCATTCAGTTACTAAGCTGGTCAGACATAAAATCTATGTACCAATGCCGGTTGAGGGCTGTTTTTTTATCAATCGGCGAGTGAGGCCATGCCTGTTTCATAGTCCGAACCTGCAAACTTTCTTCGGTGTAAAGCCTATATGCACTTTGTTGCTCAGTCAGAATAGAAATATTCCCAGTGCTACTTAAATATAACGCTAATACCTAAACCTAGCTGATCATATTTATTATCAGCAATTTTGTTTCTTATATCTTCGCCATTGTTGTACTTGTAAGACAAAGATATCTCATAATTCTTCGTTTTTTCAATTATGTAACTCAGAGAAACAGTTGCTAGTTCGTGATTCTTAGGCAGCTCAAGTTTTTTACTGTCATTGAAGTTCAGCCATTTATTGTAACTCACGTTAAACACTAGTTTGTAAACTCCAGAAACTTTATCTTCCCAAAATGCGTACGTTCCAGATATGCCAAGCATTCCCCTTATAACGCTGCCTTCTTTACTATCAGCTTGATTAATGAAATTTTCATACTCTATAGCAAGTGTTGGTGACCACATAAAGGCTGTTGAGTCGCCAATCCAATAGTTATTTAAATACCAATTATTTTTTAAAAAATCTAAGTCAGCAATAACTTGTATACTCTTTGTGTCTTTAACGTGATCTGAAATATAGCCTATTGAAGTCATAAAGCCATAGTTTTTATCTTTGTAGCGGTTAGTTGACCATCCTGCTCTTGCCGCCAATGAATCAGACTCCTTAGTTGTTAGATCATTTTTATGGCCTTCAACCGCGAACATAAATTCGCTTGTTTCATTAATTGGGCAAGAAACACTTAGAGCAGCGTCTATAGAGTATGACTCTTTATCTTCTTTATTTTCATCATCTTTATTTGATTTGATGTACTGAATATAAGCAGGTTTTGATGTCCTGTTTTTGTCTGTACTGTGCTGAGATAAGGTTATTGGGCACTCACTTTCAACGCCATGAGTAAAATGAGGAAGTAAAAAAACAATGCTGCATAGTGATGAGCTATATTTCATAATATATATCCTTATTCGGTTTTTATTCCCTGCTTTTGATTCTATCCCATACTTTACTCTGAGCGTCTTTTATTTTTATGAATGAAGTGACATCGTCATTGACGAACAGTTTTGCATTTTCTCTATTTAGGATTTTATTCAGATCAGGCTTAAGAGACTTTCTCTGAATAACAGTAAGTTTTAAACCTGCTGGAAAAGCCAGTATGGTATCCGCCGTGATAGTTGACGTGTCTCGTCCAAGTTTTAAGGCATAACTACTATATAGATCTAAAACCTCTTTTTTAATTTCGTCTTCCTTAGACATCAGAAAATCTCCTTATTTTATTAGAGCCTGATTACTTCAATCGTTGGTAGTTTATAAACAGGCCAACTCAGCGAATATTGAGGAAGTATAGTAACTAAAATCGAGTATTAGATTTCACAGCGTGATAAATTTCATATAAATCTTCGATCAAGAGTCAGGCAATCTGTCACTATAGATTCTTTTTTGTAAAAAAAAGCCTTTAAAACTGATACCTGTTTAAATGTGCTCTAAGCTAGTACACTGGAAATATTTTTTTATCGCGCGAAAGTTACGCCTGAAAACATAAAGTCTACTTGTTTTATGTTTTTACGCTCTTTTCTTTCGTACTCCCCATCCAATAGCCCAGTATCATTGGCAAACTCCATGGATAAAGACCAAGAAGCTAATGGACTTAGTTCTGCGTAAACCTTAGAGCTACCAAGTTCGATTTCTCGTTCATCTTGGCTCTTTGAGAATTGAATCGGGAAGCTGCGAGCGTCATGCAAAAATCGGTGCTCTTTATTTTGTCTATCAATAAACAACGGGTCCCCGTTGTGAACCAACTTCACCCAACGTGTACCCTCGAATGGTTTTCTTGATTTGACCGCAAGCTTTAGCGATGTAACTAACATTTGTGAGTATAATACAAATTCACGATTGGTCTTTTCGATTTCCACAGTAAACTGACCAGTTACATCGAATGTGTCAAATAATTCAGGGTGGGTACCACGGGAGAATTGAATTTTTCCAGTGGTGAATTTGGTTGGCGCACTGTTACGGTTGGTTCTCTCATTCAAAATGTCAGCGATAAAGCCCGCATAATAGGCTTTGATTTGGTCCACAGATCTGTCCTGTAAATCACGTGGTACCCCATGACCATTGAGTGACCAATAGTTAAGTGCGCGGTGAGCCATGACAACAGCTTTTAGAAGATCTGCTTTGACGCGTCTTAAAGCTTTATCGAAAAAGACATAATGCTCCGCTAACCTGCGGTTAAACACTTGAATATTTCGTATCTTTGTTGATGCTATGTCATGTTCAATCCCTTCTTGTTCTGATTCAAGTTCATACACTTGTGAAATGGCAGCATCGATTCCAAGAATTTTATTATTTCTCAGCTTAATAATGGCTAAGTATTGCTTCATGAGCTTTTGATATTGATTGGCTTCTGGCAAGTTACTGAACTTATCAATCATTTTATCAAAGTCATCTTCTGCAACGATAAGCTTACCTGCGTCCCTCTCCAATTCGACGACCTCTTTAATATCGTTATAGCCTTTTTTCAGTTCGTCTATGCCACCTTTAATCACTTTAGCTTGCTTGACTATGTATTGGCCGGTTTTCTTCCATTGTTCGAGTGTTTTTGATTTTTCGATCATCTGGCCTGCATTGAATATTGCGGTACCTCCAGCAGCAATTGCTCCGATTCCGGTAGCGATTGCCGTTACCGCAGCGCCAGCTTTTAAAGCGTCTTCAAATCCACAAGAGGCTTGTCGCGCTACAGCCTCTTTAAATTCTTCTTCTGCCTTTTCAACCTTAAACTTTAAGGCCTCCTCCTCCAACAGGAGTGAGGCAACCTCATCTCTATCCCCTTGAATTTGTCTACTAAAATGAAGTATTTGATTGTCAATTCGATCATATTGGATTTCTAAAGTGCTGACTGCCGTATCAATGGCTTTTTTCAGAATTACATCTTCTTGTTGTTTTGTGTAATATTGTTCATAGGCTTTTTCGATATCGCCAGCCAATGGCAACATTCGGTTTATCGTTTGCTCATACACGTCAAGCGTAGTAAGAGGTACATGGCCTGGGAAATGTCCATAATAGTCGAGACCTTGTGATAGTTTAGTCAGTAGCACATTAATACGTTTAACTAGCACTAGTTGCACGTCTGGTAACATTTCAAGCTCTTGTCCTGCTACCAACATGTCGACTGCTTCACTTTTAAACGCGGTTGTGCTCAATACGATACTTTTTATCCAGATAAGTTTTTCTGCTGATGTCTCAAAACGTTGATTTAAATAATCAAGTTCTGCTTCATGGAGCAGCATTTGAGTAAAAGACAAACTGTACCCAGTAGATAATCCTTTATTGTTGTCGGTGATAACTAACAGCTCACCATTTTTTCCCAGAACTCCATTGTCATTTGCCGCAGGAATATTTCCTTCAAAGCCCTGTGGCCCATTTGCAGCTCGCTTAGTGTGTGTACACCAGATTGGCATGATTAAGTTCCTTGTTAGTGCCTTTGAAAAAATGATGTTGTATCGCTCTTACAAACAAATGATTCGCTTACCGCCAGTGATCGCGAGCTTCATATTCACAAGAAACTCCTTTTCCCCCTTTTCCGCCATTTCCGCCTATACCAGGCTTTCCGTTTTCCCCCGGAAGACCCGCCTTACCGCCAGTTACTTTGGAGATAAATTTCGTTTTGTCTGCCGCCTCACCAAGCTCAAGGTTGATTGTGCCCCCATTACCACCTTTGCCGCCTTTGCCACCACGGCCAGCGTCGCCTCCTTTACCTCCTCGTTCTCCCGCTTTACCTGGTCCTTCGTCAGATTGACGCGTAATTCTGTCCTTAGCATTTCGTCCCTGCGGACCCTGCTGGCCATCACCACCATGCTGGCCTTGTGCGCCATTGCCTCCAATAGCCAACAACGTCACGCTTTGTCCGATATGATTCTCTAAATGCATCATGATGGTTCCAGCGTCTTTGCCGGCGGATCCGTCTTGGCCATTATTTCCTGCGGCACCTAAGGTACGACCATTGTTTGCTCTTAGCGTATGTGGTGCTCCATGTCCGCCAGACACATCAATAGTTATTGTAGAAGGAGTTCGGAGAGTTCTGGTATTGATCGAAATGACTTTCCCGGGTGACTGTATATTTTCAATGAGGGTGAGATCGTAGGCCTGAATGTAGAGGTTTTTTCTGCCCCAGGTGCTGGGATCAAATTTGGGCATTGAAAATGACGTTCCGGTAATGAATATGTCGTGCTCCGATTCCTCAACGAAAAAATCAGATTCTCGCACGACATCCAATTTTAGATGAGCTGTCATTACACTTCCTTGTTTAGTGGAAATTCTTGAATTTCAGGATAGGAGGTGTATCTCATCTGGTCAATTATTAAACAGTTGAAAATAGTAAATGCCCAAGCTGCAGATAGGTTACTCTAAAGATTAAATTGGAATAACCAATACGAGAATATGCATTTCTAAAATTGCGCTACTACTCGCATTGAATTAGTTTTACTAAGTGTAAGGGATTCAGAAGCACACCGAACGCAACTGACGTATAAATATAAAACTCAGTTGGCGTAGTGTCTAGAATAGTGGTAGCGATTAAATCTTTACTTTCCCCATCCGACTAACTAACGTGAGTCAATCACTGCTACCTATACTGCAGCAACATCAGCTGGCTGTGGCAGGGTATTGCCAATTTTAGGAGCAACACGATGAAATTTAACCCGGTAGTGCACTTTGAAATTTATGTCGACGATATGCCGCGCGCCAAAGCGTTTTATCAGGCGCTGTTTGATATCAAGCTGGAACACATGCCATCACCCACGCCGGAGGTTGAGATGGACATGTGGTTCTTCCCGATGGATAAAGAAAACGGCATGAGTTATTACGGTGCCGGCGGTAGCCTGGTGAAGATGGCTGGTTTTACTCCCGGCTGCGGTGGCACTTTGGTGTATTTTGGCTGCGAGGATTGTGCGGTGCAGGCTGATCGTGCAGCAGCCAATGGCGGCAGTATACAGCAGGCGAAAATGTCTATTGGTGAACATGGTTTTTGCGCCGTAGTGCGCGACTGTGAGGGCAATTTAATCGGCCTGCACTCGATGACATAAGTTAGCTAATGCAATTACATATCAGCCGCCCCCTTTTACTCAGGGGGCATCACTTCCGCGAGCTTTTTATGCTGCCAACAGCAGCGTGCGATATCCCGCCATCGCGCTGTTAAGCGTTCGAAATGCATTAACTATGACTTCTGCTCATGGGTTAATGAAATAATATCATTTTTATTCATGCAGCCCCGGGTGTACAAATTACGCATGGCTTTAAGTCTAGACGTCTGGATGTTTTCGGCGGCAGATTAGCAAAGGGGATAGCAGAGCATGAAGAACAACGATTTCAGTTTTACCATTAAGCGTATCCGGTTCGATGAACATTATCAGCCGGCGGACAGTACCCGTATCACCACCAACTTCGCTAACCTGGCACGAGGTGAGTGCCGCCAGCAGAATTTGCGTAACGCTTTAACGATGATTAACAACCGTTTTAATGCGTTAGCGCAATGGGATAACCCCAAGGGCGATCGTTACTCTGTCGAGCTGGACATCGTTTCGGTTGATGTCGATATTGCCGGCAATGGCGATAGCTTCCCGTCGATTGAAGTATTAAAAACCAATATTGTTGATCATAAAACCAACGAGCGCATTGAAGGCATAGTGGGCAATAACTTTTCCTCCTACGTGCGGGACTATGATTTTAGCGTATTGCTGCTGGAGCATAATAAGCAGCAAGCGCAATTCAGCATTCCGCAAAATTTTGGCGAGCTGCATGGCAAGCTGTTTAAATATTTTGTTAACTCAAATGCTTACAAGCAGCACTTTAACAAGCCGCCGGTTATCTGCCTGAGTGTGTCGGATAACAAAACCTATCAGCGTACGGAAAACCAGCATCCGGTATTGGGGGTGGAGTACCTGGCAAACGAATCGTCGTTAACCGAACAGTATTTTAAAAAGATGGGCTTGCAGGTGCGCTATTTTATGCCACCAAACAGCGTGGCGCCTTTGGCCTTCCATTTCGTTGGTGACTTACTTAACGATTACACCAACCTTGAGCTGATTAGCACCATCAGCACCATGGAAACCTTTCAAAAGATTTACCGGCCGGAGATTTATAACGCCAATGCGGTTGCAGGCAAAAGCTATAAACCGGATTTAAAAAATTCGGATCATTCCATTACGCAAATTGTGTATGACCGCGAAGAGCGCAGCAAGTTAGCTATAGCCCAGGGCCGGTTTGCTGAAGAGCACTTTATTAAACCGCACCGGGCAACGCTGGAACAATGGTCGGCTAACTTCGCTTAATTAATAATCCGGATAATACTAACTATGAAAACACTTTTACCTACCTCAACGGCCGGTAGTTTGCCTAAACCATCCTGGCTGGCACAGCCGGAAACACTGTGGTCACCGTGGAAATTACAGGGTGACGAACTGGCTGATGGCAAGCAGGATGCGCTGCGGCTGGCATTGCAACAGCAGCAACGCTCAGGCATTGATATTGTTAGTGACGGCGAGCAAAGCCGGCAACACTTTGTCACCACCTTTATAGAGCATTTAAGCGGCGTGGATTTTAACCAGCGTAAGACGGTCAGAATTCGTAACCGCTATGATGCCAGTGTGCCAACGATAGTGGGCCCGGTGTCGCGGCCAAAGCCGGTGTTTGTCGACGATGCTAAATTTTTACGCGCGCAAACCAGCCAGCCGATAAAATGGGCGCTGCCCGGGCCGATGACGATGATCGACACCCTGTACGATGACCACTATAAAAGCCGCGAACAACTGGCGTGGGAATTTGCCAAAATACTGAACCAAGAAGCCAAAGACCTGGAGGCCGCCGGTGTGGATATTATTCAGTTTGATGAGCCGGCCTTTAATGTGTTTTTTGATGAGGTAAATGAGTGGGGCATTAAGTGTTTAGAGCGCGCCATCGAAGGGCTTAAATGCGAAACGGCAGTACATATTTGCTATGGCTATGGCATTAAAGCCAATACCGATTGGAAGAAAACCCTGGGTTCGGAGTGGCGGCAATACGAAGAAATTTTCCCCAAACTGCAACAATCCAATATCGATATTATATCCTTGGAGTGTCACAACTCGCGGGTGCCGCTTGAGCTGCTGCAGCTTATCCGCGGTAAAAAAGTGATGGTAGGTGCCATTGATGTGGCAACCGATAGCATAGAAACCGCAGAAGAAGTGGCGGCAACGCTGAGAAAAGCACTGCAATATGTCGATGCTGACAAGCTTTACCCCTGCACTAACTGCGGTATGGCACCGTTATCGCGCGAGGTTGCCAGCGGCAAGTTAAATGCTCTGGCAGCAGGGGCGCAAATTGTACGCAATGAATTACTGGCCGGGTAACTAACGGCTGTTACAAAAACAGCTTTTGCTCTTTATCGGTTGCCGCCGTTAGCTGATATTGCTGTACGGCATTTACTGTTTGCTGCTCGCGCTCTTTAGCCTCGCGGTTGCGGTTGGCTTCTGCTATTAAGCCTTCGAGGGCTTTACCCAGTTTATCCAGCTTGGCATCTAAGGCGGCTATTTTACCGTCGCGCTGCGGGCTTTGTGGTTGTTGTTGCAGGGCGTCTTTTTCGGCCTGCGCCTCTTCTATCTTCTGCTGTATTTCATCGTACTTTTGTTTATCCAGGCCGATGCGGTTGGCCAGCATTTGCTCCATCAGCTGAGTTAAAAACGCCTCTTGCTGTTTGCTGGTTTCATCCTGCTGCTGTGGCGCTTGCTGCGTTGCCGGTGTCGCCGCTGGCGTGGCAATAGCGGCAATTTCTTGCCGCGCTGCGCTGTTGTCGGCAGCTTCTGTTTCGGGTTTTAACAGCTGATACTGTAGTTGGTAGTTATTAATACTAAGGCCTGACACTGTCATAGGATGCGCTCCGCTAAGGTAGGGTTGTTGCCTGTACCGAAATAAAGCAGAAACTATGCCAACCCGGGCTGCGGCCTACCCGCTGCGCTGTAACCGGTTACTTATGGCTTATTGCTGTCGCAAATCATTAATCTGGCTGTAAAAAAAGCATCACACAGCTGCTGTAGCGTAACCGCGTTCCTGATAGCAGGACGCAGTGCCACGCTGTTAAGTTTAATTGTGCTGGCGCAGGAGCAGACAACAGCAAATCCGATAATAACCGTGCGCGCCAAGCCGGGTTGCTATAACAGCGGCTGGGCCGGCGATAGCTATTAGCAGTGGGTAAACACATGCAGTCCTCTATTAAACACAACGACATCAGCAAGTTAAACAAAACACTATTAAGCCGTGCCGTGCAGCAGATATTGCTGGGTGGTGCGTTGGCCGTAGCCGCAGCACCGCTGCTGGCGCAAACAGCAGATAACAATACAGAACAAGCGGTGGAAGTGATTTCGGTCACCGGCAGCTACAGCCGCAGCCTGGAACAGGCAGTCGATTTGAAAAAGTCGAATATCGGCTTTTCTGATTCTGTTGTTGCCACCGACGTGGCCGATTTCCCTGAGCAAAACCTCGCCGAAGCGCTGCAGCGTATGCCGGGCGTTACCATAGAGCGCAACAAGGGCCTGGGCAGTAAAATAAACGTGCGCAGTTTGCCAAGTGAATTTACTCATGTGTCTATCAACAACCTTGCGACAGCCTCGGGCAGTGGTGGCCGTGATGTTGAGTTTGATATTTTTGCCTCGGAAATTATTCAAAGCGTCACGGTGCAAAAATCGCCAACGGCAGCAGATGAAGAAGGCGGTATCGCAGGCTCAGTAATGATATCTACCGCGCGGCCGTTTGATTACAGCGAGCGCAAACTGATTGTGTCGGCCGAAGGCGCACATAACTCTATTTCCGAAGAAGTTGACCCTAAGTTCTCCTTTTTAGCCAGCGATACTTTTGGGGATTGGGGCGCGTTAGTGTCGTTCTCCAAAGCCAGCCGCACTAACAGAACCGATTCGAACTCCGGCATTAACTTCCGGCCGATGGGGCGCTTTTTGGAAGCCACAGGGCCACGCTCTGATCAAGCTGCCGCGGTGCTGGAACGTGATGCCGGTGTAGTGGTAAGCGACCGCAGCGATAAAAACGAAACCAACCGGATTATTTTTCAGGATAAAGTCGGCGACCGTTTGTACCTGAATGACCAGGATAAGTGGGGCGCTACCGCGTCGCTGCAGTACAAGCCCGGCAATGATTTCAGCCTGACCTTTGATGCGATGAAAGGCGGCTACGATGTAACCGAAGATGAGTACGATGCCGCGGCGTATACCGCGTCGAGCCGCAGTACGCTGGAAACTATTCACGATTATGATGACACTACTTTGGCGCAGTACGGCATTATTGTGCTGACCGATGTGTCTTACAGCGCTACCCAGCACGAGTTTTTAAGCAAACAGCGTATTAATAACACCGATTACTCACAGTACAGCCTGGCACTGGACTGGCAAACCCATGGCTGGGATATCAACGGCCTGGTAGGCTTTTCCGGTGCAGAAAAATCACAGGATTACGCCAACCTGAAACACGTGGCCTATGCGCCGTCAAGTAGCCGCTGGACTGCTAACGGCGGCGAAACGGTTGTTAGCGCTAACCCTGGCAGTATTGATATGTACAACTCGCCGGACAGCTACCTGTTTGAGGCATATGAGACTGAGCTGGAGCAGGTTAGCGACGATAAATATGCAGCCCAGCTTGATTTTAAAAAGTCACTTGAGCTGACCTTTATGCCGGCACTGAGCAGCGTGCAGTTTGGCGTGCGTTATACCGATAAATCGAAACAGCGCCAGTTTGGCGGTGTTAAAATTCAGGGCCCGGCGGCGGGTGATGCGTCCTGGGTTAACAGCAGAACTATGGCCGACAGCGAACTGCAATGGGTAACTGACATAGTACCCGGTGGTGCGTACAAGGCGAAAGATTTGAACTGGATGCAGGTATCAAATGATTATGCCCGTAGCACCTTCCGTTATGCCGGTTTTAGCACGCCGTTTAATGATGGCGACTATTATCGCGTAGATGAAGAAGCACTGAGCCTGTATGCGATGGCCAACCTGGATTTTGACCTGGCCGGTAAACCGGTAACCCTGAATGCCGGGGTGCGGGCCGTAGATACTTCTGTGTTGTCATTTGGTTACCACCAGGTGCAGAACGAAGATGGCTCTAACGGTTACACCGATACGCCGATCTCAAAAGAAGGCAGCTATACCGATGTGCTGCCGAGCCTGAATATGACGGTAGAGATTTTGGATGATGTGCTGTTTCGCGCTGCAGCGTCTGAAACCCTGATGCGCCCGGCACTGACCAATATTGCCTATAAACGCTCTGTCAGCTGGAATGAGTTCCGTTTTACCGACGGCAACCCGGATCTGCAGCCTACCTATGCTAAGCAATGGGAAGCCGGACTGGAATGGTATCTGCAGAATGGCGGTATTCTGGCGGTATCTTATTTCTGGAAAGATATCGAAGGCGTGGTACGGCAAGAGCTGACCGGTGTGGTTGAAGATGTAGAAAAACGCAATGCCAACGGTACCTTAGATGGTTACTACGACTTTGATGTTTATCAGCCGGTTAATGCTGATGGCTCTTATAAAGTCACCGGATTAGAGCTGATAGCGCAACTACCGCTCAGCATGTTGCATCCGCGGTTGGACGGCTTTGGTATCAATGCTAACTACACCATGCTGGATAACTCCTTAACCGGCTCATCCGGTTTGGATATTCCTACGCCGCCGGAAGGCCTGGCCGACAGTACTTACAACTTTACGCTGTATTATGAGAATGACCGTTTCGATGCGCGCATCTCTTATAACTACAAAGATAAGTATGTTGAAGTAATTGAACGTAACTTATACCCGGTGTACCGCGATGCTTATGGCCAAACCGATATCGCCATTGGTTATAACCTGACCGACAATATTAAACTGAGCTTAAAAGGTATTAATATTACCGATGAAGCCACCACAGGTTATACCTTAACGCCGCAGTTCCCGGTAATGAACGAGTTCTCCGGACGCCGTATCAGCTTAGGCATCCGCGCAGATTTCTAAGCCACGCCGGCCGGTACTGCAGTTCACGCTGCAGTGCCGGCTGTTTTATTGGCGAGCTTTTTTGGTAAACAAGGTTAGCTTATGTCACTGAGCCCCCGTGTCAGCCCTATGCTGGCGCTGTTAATGAGCTTTAGCAGCCTGGCCGCCACCCCTGTTCCGGACAACAACGCCGCGCAAGAGCTGCAAATTGCCTTTATGCCGGACATTCATTTTCACGATATTTACGCCAGTTTCCGCGATGGCGCCTTTGCCGGTTTGCCTGATGGCGTAAGCGGTAAGCATGCCACTATCCGCACTATGGCGGCCCAGCTTCAATCGACGCGATTATTTAACGAAAACTACTTTGCCCTGCTGGCTGCACTGGATGATGCGGCCGCGCGCGGCGTTAAGCTGATAGCGCTGCCGGGCGACTTCAGCGACGATGGCCAGCCGCTGCATATCCGTGGCCTGGCGGCTATTTTGCAGCACTACAGCCAGACTTACGGCATGCAGTTTTTTGCCGCTCCCGGTAACCACGACCCGGTGCGGCCCTTTAGCCGCCCGGCCGGTAAAAGCGATTATTTAGGCGCCGGCGGTTACCCGCAGCCAATTTACAGCCCGGGTAGTGCGGCGTGCTCTGCTAAATTGCCGGCAGTACAAAGCCACACCCCACTGCGTACTATTTGCAGCGACGAGGTAAAAGAGCTGGGCTATCAAGAGATTATGGCGCAGCTGGCCCCCTTTGGTTTTCAGCCGCAGCCCGATTATCTGTATTGGGAAACGCCGTACAGTAGTTACAGCGAGCTTAATTACAACGTTAAGCTGGCCGGCGAGCAGGCTGCTTACAGCCGGCGTCAGTATGAAATATGCCGCCAGGGCACCGGCGGGCGCTATAAACAGCCCGGTTACAGCCAGTGCAGCAGCGTGCCCGACAGCAGTTACTTAGTAGAGCCGGTAGAAGGTGTCTGGTTGCTGGCAATAGATGCCAATGTGTATATACCGCAGGCCGATGGCAAGGGTTATGCCGGGGCCGGCAATGCCGGTTATAACCGCATGTTTAGCCATAAAACTCAGGTAACCGACTGGATAGCGCAGGTGGTGCAGCGCGCTGCACAAGCCGGTAAAACGCTGATTGCCTTTAGCCACTACCCGATGACAGAATTTTATAATGGCCAGTCTGATGCGATAGCCGCGCAATTTGGCGCCGACAGTTTTCAGCTGGCACGCCGCCCGGCCGACAGCGTAACTAACTTGCTGGCGGCTACCGGCTTAAAGCTGCATATTGGCGGCCATATGCATTTCAACGACACCGGCATTAGCAAAAGCGCGGATGGCAAGGTGCTGGTGAATGTGCAGGCACCGTCGCTGGCCGCTTATGTGCCGGCGTATAAACTGGTGAGTATTAAGCCGCAGCACAAAGTGGCGGTGCAAACGGTGGTGCTGGAGGATGTTCCGCGCTACAACGAGCTGTTTGTGCATTATCAGCAGGAACATGACACCCTGACAAAACAGGGTGCGCCGTTGTGGAACAAGGCGATTTTAACGGCAAAAAACTACCGTGAGTTTACCAACTGGCATCTGAGAGAATTAACGCGGCAACGTTTTTTACCGCAAGACTGGCCGGCGCCGCTGCGCGAAGCGCTGTTGGCCTTAGATGGCCGGCAAATGCTGCTGTTATCGCAATGGCAAAATTTACCGCCGTTAGCGCAGCTGCCGGCTGAGCTGGCAACAATGCAACAAAGCCCAAATTGGCAGCAGGCGTTAAAGGCTGCCGATACCCTGGCACGGGATGCCGGCTTTACGCTGCAGCAGTTTGCCGGCTGGAGTGGCTTTGATTTAGCGCTGGATTTTTACCGGCTGCGCAATGCCGGCAGCCTGGCGTTGCATGACATCAGTCCGCAGCGGCTGGCGCAGTATCAGTTGCTTACCCGTGTACTGGCGGCCAAAGCTGCAACCGACAGCAGCGGCTTCGCCCGGCAGTTTGGCGGTGTGTTTCAACTGCTGCAGGCCTTTAGCCACGGCGAAAACGATATGCACTTTATGCTGGATTTAAGCAACGGCAGCCTTAGCGGGCTTAGCCAATAATTAAACTACGTATATTAAATCTGCTTAAACACACTGGCGGGGATACCCGCCGGTTTTAGCCTTTTTGTCTTTCCTGCTGATCAAAAGTGAAGGTCGCACCGTATTGGTTGCTCACTGCGTACCAATATCATGTTGTTTCTATTTCAACCAAAATTCGCTGGTTTGTATCAGAACACGCTGCTTAAATCGGGAAAATCATGTTTAACAAACAGTTAAAAGCTCAGTTGTTGTCTGCACAAACGGATTTAGCATATAAAAACGCAGTAATCGCTGCGGTACGCAATAGTGTTGCTCTGGTCGAATTTAGCGCCGACGGCGTTATTCAGGATGCTAATCCGTTGTTTCTTGATGTCGTGGGTTATCCGCTTGAGCAGATCAAAGGGCAGCGTCATTCGATGTTTTGTGAAAGTGCTTATGCCAACAGTGGTGAATACCGGGCATTTTGGCAGTCTTTGGGCCGTGGCGAGGCTAAACAGGGTACTTTTTTGCGTAAAACCAACGGTGGCAAAAAAATATGGCTGGAGGCCACCTATTTCCCGGTGCGGGACGATAGTGGCAAAGTGCGCTCAGTGATGAAGATAGCTTACGATGTAACCCGGCAAACACTGGAAGCTGATGAGCAAAAAGCGATTTATGCCTCGATAGATCAGGCAATGGCGGTAATTGAATTTATGCCAGATGGTCACATTGTTAGTGCTAATAAAAATTTTCTGCAGTCTATGGGTTATAGGCTGGAGCAAATTCAGCATAAACATCATCGCATGTTCTGTGAAGACAGTTTCTACCGTGAAAACCCCGACTTCTGGAGTAAGCTGGCGCAGGGTAAGGTCAGTTCCGGTAAGTTTAAACGGGTTGATGCCCGCGGTAATGAAGTATGGCTGGAGGCAACCTACAACCCGGTATTGGATGCGCAGGGCAAGGTACACAAGGTGATTAAGTTTGCTACATTGATCACCAACCGCGTGATGCAGGCAATGCGCACCCGCGAAGCTGCCCGCATAGCCCATGAAACCGCGACAGAAACTTTTAATGTGGCAGAGCAGGGCAAATTGCATATTGCCTCGTCTACTGCGCTGGCGGCAGAAATTTCAGCCACTGTGTTGCAAACCGATAGCGTGATCCAGAGTTTGAATGAGCAGGCAAAAGAAATTGCCAATATGGTGAGCATTATCCGCAGCGTGGCAGAGCAAACGAATCTGCTGGCATTAAATGCGGCGATTGAAGCCGCCAGAGCCGGCGAAGCAGGCCGCGGTTTTGCCGTGGTAGCAGATGAAGTCAGGCAACTGGCATCCAGAACCAGCCAGGCCACCAGTGATATTTCCAGTGTTGTCAGCAGAAACCTTGAAGTCACGCAAAATGTGCTGCAGGCCATTAATTCCATTGACGGTTTAAGTAAACAAAACAGCGATAAAATTAACCGGTTGTCGGCGATCATCGACGATATTGAACACGGTGCACAGCGGGTAGTTGAATCAGTATCAGCTATTCATTAAGCAGCACAGCCCGGCAGTGCACACTGCCGGGCCGGTTTATCTTGTGCCGGTTTGATACGGCTCACTCAACATATATTTCCTTGCCCAATGCTAATTTATACGCGTCGGTTTTTGCGGCGCAGCTGGCATATAGTCGCTCCAGGATCTGTATATCGGCGGTGTTTTGTTGTTTAAGTGCTACGGTTTGCTCGGCCAGTGGCAGTAAATTTGGTGCCGGTTCTTCGCCTTTCAGATAAAACAGCACTGAGGCTGCGCTGGTATTAGCTGCGCCGGCCTCGTTCAGAGCTGTTAGCAGGTTTTCGCTGGCATCGCCGCACACTGTGCGTAGCACCGGCCAGGGGCTATCTACTATGTCAGCCAGCAGGTCGTCGGCAGTAAAGGTTTTACACAGCGCGGTGACTTCGCTGCTGATTTGCTGTTCTGCTTTACCCTGCTGCCAACCCTGATAGGCCAGGGCAATCAGCTTAGCGCCTGCACTGCTTGGTAAGCGGCCGAGACGCTCTGTGGTCATATTCAGCGGATGGCCCATCTCCAGCCAGGTTTGGGCACCGTAAACCGCAGAGGGGGTGTCGATAGCGCATTGATCAAATTGCGCCAGTGCCATTAGCGGGCAGCACAGCAACGGCAGCAAATACAGGTTACGCAGGGCAAAGCGGGGCATAGTAACAATCCTTATTTAATATCAGGGCGCTTCAGTGTTAGCTATAACGTTTGAATTGGCAATATGCGCCGCTATGCTGCAGCGCGCTGAACAAGCAGGTAAAACGCTGATTGTCTTTAGCCACTACCCGATGACAGAGTTTTATAATGGCCAGTCGGATGCTATAGCCGCGCAATTTGACGCCGACAGTTTTCAGCAGGCATGGCGTCCAGCGGACAGCGTAACTAACTTGCTGGCGGCTACCGGTTTAAAGCGAAATACCCAAGACGTTATGGTGCTTCAGGTTTCACCCTGTTTAGCAGCTCGTCATAGCGGCTAAGGTCAAGAAAGGCAATAACTTCTGTTGCCTGTAGCCCTTTCATCCGGAAGATCCAGACATAACTGTTGTGATAGGGCAGGCCATCTTTAGCGGTGCCGGTGCCATCCCAGTGGATTATTACATCATTACCCTGCGCCCAGATATCACGCACAGTAGGCTTTAACGGGCCTGCCATCCGTTCGGTAAAGGGCTTTACTGCACGGTTAATGAAGTCGTCGCGGCCATGGTAACTGCCGGCGGCCGGACCGGAACCTTTAATGGTCCAAACAACATCGGGTGCCAGCATATCGGTGAAAAAGCTGCTGCCACCATCAGCCCAATCGGTAAATGCCTGACTGACAAGCTGCCTATTTTGCCCGGTTATTTGAGCCGGTGTTTGCGCTGCCGCCGCAGGCATAACCATTAAAGCTGCGCATAGCGAAACAGCTACACCTAAATCGCGGGTAACGCCGGCAATAAACCAGGCTATTGCTGCTGAGATCGTCATAAAATAGCTCTCTGTTGATTAGGGTCATGCTAATCAGCATGGCATCGACGATGCGGTGACAAGTAGAACAATAGTATTGCGATATTGCCCAATCCTATTTTTGTTTTCTGGTAATAGTTCGCTGAATAAAACCAACCGGAGAGATACTTGCAAGCTACCGGCTAAAGGTTTGCTTTCCTTAAAAAGGTATTTCCTTAAAAGTATTGCAGGAAGCAGTAATTGAAGGGTATTCACGCTGAGAAAAAAATCGCTGTGCTTATTGATGCAGAAAATGCGCTCAGCGAATGCACTATACTGAGTGAAATTTAACCATAGGTGGTTAAGATGAAACGGCGTGAATTTCTGACAAAAACCTCATTGGCTGTGGGCAGCAGCATACTGCCATTGTCTGCTTTGCTGCAGGCCGGTGCTGAACCCGGCACTGCCGCCACGCTGGTAAAAGCCGCAGACTGGTCTGGCTTACGCAAACTGTTTGCCCTGAGTTATGACTATATCCATCTGGCCACGTTTTTACTGGCCTCGCACCCCAAACCGGTTGCTGAAGCGATAGAGCGGCACCGGCGGGCTTTTGATGTTAATCCGGCCGATTACTGGCATCAGCACTTTATGACCATAGACGGTGAAGTGGCCGCGGCTGCGGCAGAGTATATGGGCGGCACGGCCGGGCAAATTGCGCTGACCGACAGTACCACTATGGGGTTGGCCCTGGTATACAGTGGCCTGACGTTACGGCCGGGTGATGAAATTCTGCAAACGGTGCACGACCATTATTCAACGGATTTATCTTTACAACTACGGGCTGAGCGCACCGGTGCTACGGTGCGGCGGGTGGCGTTGTATGATAAGCCCTCACAGGTATCGGTTGATGAGGTACTAAGTAAGTTAAAAGCGGCTATTACGCCGGCTACTAAAGTAGTGGCGGTAACCTGGGTGCATTCGTGCAATGGCGTTAAACTGCCGATCCGTGCTATGGCCGATTTGCTGGCTGAGCAAAATAAACAGCGCACCGAGGCTGATCAGCTGCTGTTTTGCGTTGATGGCGTACATGGTTTTGGTATCGAGGATGTTGATGTATCAACGCTGGGCTGTGATTTTTTTATCGCCGGCACGCACAAATGGCTGTTTGGCCCGCGCGGCACCGGCGTTATCTGGGGCAGTGATAAAGGTTGGGCGCAGTGCAAAGCGGTGATCCCAAGCTTCAGCCGTTCCTATGATGTTTGGCTGGGAGGTAGTACACAGGACCAGGTGCCGGTTGGTGAGCATATGACGCCGGGCGGTTTTCACTCGTTTGAACATCGCTGGGCCTTGCCGGAGGCGTTCAAGCTGCATTTGCAGCTGGGTAAAGCCAATGTGCAGCAGCGTATTCACCAATTAAACAGCCTGACCAAACAAGGGCTGCAGCAAATAAAAGGTGTAACCCTGCATACGCCGGTGTCGGCTGAACTGTCATCAGGTATGGTCTGTTTTGATTACAAAGATATGGCGCCGGACGATGTAGTAAAAGCGCTGCATGCCAAAGGCATTATTATCAGCAGTACGCCATACCGGAAATCGTATGCCCGTTTTGCGCCCAGCCTGATTAATAACGAGCAGGAAATTTCCCGTACCCTGGCAGCGTTGAGCACACTGTAACACCGGCTTTGCTTTAGCCGGTGCAGTTTTAAAACGGCGTTATGTTGCGCCAACCGCTAAGGTTTTGCCTACAGCGGCGGATTGCTCCGCCAGCTCCAACAGTTGCATTACGCTGCAGGCTGGCTGCGGCGGTACCGGGTTGGGGCCTTTGCCCTGTATGGCGGCAACAATGGCGGCATAATAATGTTGATAACAGCCCACTGCCGGGCTGTAAGGCGTAACCTGCTCTGCCTGATAAAGTAAGCCGGGTTGGGGTTCGATACCCCAACCGGCATCGGCCGGTGTTAAGCCTTGTTTGAGCTGTTCTTCCTGAATATCCAGACCAAACTTTTGCCAGCTGCCATGTTGAGCCTGCAGCGTAAAGCGCGCCGATGGTGCGGCGGCCAACATAGAGGCACCGAGGGTGACACTAAAGTGGCCGTAATCCAGTAACACCGAGAACCAGTCTGTCGCTGTGGCATCCGGCCGTAGGGTTTTTAAGCTGGCCGTAATGCTGCGTGGCAGGCCAAATAATACCAGGCTTTGGTCCAGCAGGTGCGGGCCTAAATCGAACCATAAACCGGCACCCGGGCCAGCTTGTTCACGCCAGCGCTGACGCACCTGTGGCCGGAAGCGATCAAAGCGTGATTCTAAATGCGCCACCTGGCCCAACTGTCCGCTGTTTAGCAGGTGCTGCAGGCTGAGAAAATCGGCATCAAAGCGGCGGTTATGAAATACCGATAACAATAGTTTTTGCTCTGTAGCCAGCGCCGTTAACGCTTTGGCTTCGTTAAACGTAAGCGCAAAGGGTTTATCTACCACTACGTGCTTACCGGCGCGCAGTGCCAACTCTGCTAAAGGTGCATGGCTGTCATTCGGGCTGGCAATAACCACCAGATCAATCTGCGGCTGCTGCACGGCGGCTTGATAGTCAGCCAATACTGTTACGTTCGCGCCCAATTGTTGCTTAACCTGCGCGACTTGCGATGACGCCACATGTGTCAGCTTAATGCCCGGGGTTGCCTGTAACAGCGGGGCGTGAAAGGTTTTACCGGCATAACCATAGCCTACCAGCAGGGTTCGAAGTTCAGAGGATGTTGGCATACAAAGCTCAGCCAGATTAATACTGGCTGCTACTTTGCGAAAATAACCGCCGCAGTGCAACCGCAAGGCACAAATTATGTAGTGGCTATAACAACTTTAACTGCGGGCCTGAACTCTGTGGCCGGGCGCGGGTCTTACCGTGCAGGTTACTTAACGGAGTAAGTCATGAGCAAAATCAAACAACTGTGGCGTGATAACCGCAGCATTATCCTGTGTTTAAGCCTGATGTTTGTGTTTCGCAGTGCCGTAGCGGATTGGAATGATGTGCCTACCGGCTCTATGCAACCGACTATTCAGATTGGCGATCGTATTTTGGTGAATAAAATGGCCTATGATCTGCGCCTGCCGTTTACCACCACGTCTTTAATTAAGCGCGCTGATCCCAAGCGGGGCGATATTGTTATTTTTGCCTCGGAAGCGGCCGACAACCGGCTGGTAAAGCGCGTGATAGGTGTGCCGGGCGATATAGTGGCGATGCAGCACAATGTGGTAAGTATTAACGGCGAGCCACTGGCCTATAGCGGTGCCGACCTTACTACAGACACGACGGAGGATGGCAGCCGGTTGCTGACCGAGCAATTGGGTAGCATTGCTCACACCGTTAAGCTGGCGCCCTTTGCCAGCGGCCGCGACAGTTTTAATGCGGTAAAAGTACCTGATGGCCATTATCTGGTTCTGGGTGATAACCGCGATAACAGTGCCGACTCACGTGTAATCGGCTTTGTACCACGGCACGAAATTGTCGGGCGCGCCGGTAAGGTGTTGTTCTCTTTAGACTATGACAACTACTATTTACCCCGCAGCGAGCGTTTTCTCGCCGCGTTGTAACGTACTAACCGTGTTTGCGTGCGCTCAGGCGCACCCATTCATCCTGCACGGCGATGGGGTCGAAGCTGAACTCGTCGCTGTACGCATCTATAACGCTTTGCGCCTGGCTTTGTAAAATACCCGACAGTGCCAGTTGGCCACCGGGTTTCACATAAGCACTGATAATGTGCTTCAGCTCTGCCAGTGGGCCGGCGAGGATATTCGCCACCACCACATCGGCCTGAAAATCTTTTGGTTGGTCTTTAGGTAAATACAGTTCTATCAGGCCTTCGACATTGTTACGCTTGGCATTAGCGCTGCTGGCTTCTATTGCCTGCGGGTCGATATCAACGCCAATCACCCGTTTAGCGCCGAGCTTTAATGCCGCTATGCCTAAAATACCGGAGCCGCAGCCAAAATCGACTACCGTCTGCTCGCTCTGAATCGTTGCATCCAGCCACTGCATACACAGCGCCGTAGTAGGGTGGGTGCCGGTGCCGAATGCCAGCCCGGGGTCCAACATCACGTTTACCGCGGTTGGATCAGGGATATCGCGCCAGCTGGGGCACACCCACAGCCGGTTGCCGAATTTAATCGGGTGGAAGTTATCCATCCACTCGCGCTCCCAGTCTTTATCTTCCAACTGCTCCAACTTGTAATCAACGCCATCTTTAAAAAACGACACCTGCTGTAACTGCTTTACCACCTTATCCATCGGATGCTCAGCGTCAAACAGACCCACCACCACGGTGTTAGTCCAGTAGATCACTTCGCCCGGCATCGGCTCGTAAATAGGGGTGTCATGTGCATCAAGAAAACTTACTGCCTGGGCGCCCCAGCCCATCAGCATATCGCTGACCTGTTCGGCTTTTTCTTCAGTGGTGCTAACGCGCAGTTGGATCCAGGGCATAATCAATCTCTAAGGCAGCAAAAGAGCCGGCATTCTACCTGAAAACCCGGCGTTTCGCAGCTTGCTGCCACCAGGATTAAAACTGAAACTGGCTAAATATCGCCTCAGCCACGTGCAGTAGGCGGGTTTTACGTTGCGCTTTTTGCTGCGGGCTCTCAGTGCGCACCGGATGAGCGCTGAGCAGGATAAAAGCAGTTTCGTTATTGTTGTTGGCAAAGATAAACAGCTGCAGTTTGTCTTTACGTAAAATGGCGCTAACGGCTTGTTGGCTGGTCGGCAACTGTTCAAAGCGGCCACTGCCATACTGGCTGATCTGTTGCAGCATAGCGTCACGCTCAGCATTGATTGCCGTGGCATTTGCCTGGCTGCGAATACTGATAGTTAGCAAGGGCGTTTGCGCGCTATTGCTGAATTTACAACTGGTTGCGCTATTGCTGGTACTGGCAGTAGCATGGCGATCTGTGCCCAGCAGTTGCTGCCACTGCCCGTCACTGAACCAGTTACACGGTGATTCGTTCAGTGCCCGGGCCCAATTATCCCAATTAAAGCCAGCTGGCTGCCCGGCCAGTATTGGCAGAGACATACACAGTAGCGCTGTGTTGATTACTGTGCTGATTATTAGGGCGCGCAATAGCATAGTTGTCTCCTGTCAGCGTTTTAACCGGCTGCCCGGTTTGATCAGTAAATCTACCCGACGGTTTAGGGCGCGGCCCGCCTCATCATCATTGCTGGCTACCGGCCTGCTTTCGCCATAACCTTTGATACTGACTTGCGCAGCCGGCAGCTTCAGTCCTGGTGCCAGATATTGCCACACGGCTTTAGCCCGTTGTTCAGACAATAGCTTGTTATCGCTGTCTGAGCCGGTGCTGTCGGTATGGCCTTCAACGGTGACGCGGATATCCGGGCCATAGGCCGCTACTTTCTCCAATAGCTCTTCCAGCGCAGCTTGTGCCTCAGGTTTTAACTGGTATTGGCCTATATCAAACAGCAGGGCGCTGTCCAGCGACAGGCGGATCTCTGCGCCGACAGCGGCAATGGCATCAATGTCGGCACCGCTGTGCATGCCGCCACAGCTTGTGCCGGCGTTACGCAGCCGGACATAGTTATAGTGCTCACCGGCTGCGACCAGGCCATTAATATCAACATCAGAGCGGGCACCTTCAATCACGCCTACTTCCAGCCAATTACTGCCATCCTGTGAGATAGCCAGTTCGGTTTTTTCGACAAAGGGACCGACTTCAAAAATGTATAAATCCGGCCCGGCAACGTCTACCAGCACATTGTCGGTAAACTGAGTGATTAACTCGCCGTTGCAACCGATAGAAATAAAGTCGGGGCTTTTGGTGCTGCGATAATCCGGCTCACCCAGTGCCTTATCCGGATTGTTAAACGGGATTTTCGACGGCTTTTCACCCGCGGTAAAAGACACGACGCGGTCGGCAAACGACAGCTCTGCCAGTGGCAGGCAAATTTCACGTTTACCGGCGCCATACACCAGGCCCGGGCAATCATCGCTTTGCCGCCCACCGACTACACTGGGTTGTTGCTCTGCTTCACGTTGCTCCAGTATTTTGCGAATATGAGTGGCATTCACCTTACCTTTGTTGGTTTGTGCCACCATTTGTGCCACTTCTTCGGCGCTGAATTGTGCAGTGGCGCCGGCTTGCTCCAGCTCGTTCGCAAAGTTGCGGCCATGTTTAGTCAGGCTGCCACCGGCGTCGGTAATCAGTTGCTCCAGCTCTGCCGTGGTCAGCGGTGTTATATCGCCCTCTGCTGCCAGTTCCAGCGCCTGCTTAGCGCCCGGTGTAATCTCCAGCAGGCGTTGTGTATTGGCTTTTAGCGGATGAGGCTTAGCCGGCGCAGACTGGTCTGGCTGTTGTGCAGCAGCGGAAACGCTAAGCAGGAGTAACACTAAATAAAATCGCAGAGGCATTAGTCGCTCCTTTTATAGCTGGTGGCCATAGTATTGTAGAAAAAGATACCGGCAGTCTGGCGCCACATAGGGTTATTGTTAAAGTCGGTTTCGCACTGGCCCACCCGATCCAAAATGTCACTGAGCGTAGTGTTTAGCTCGGGCAGTTTGGTGTCATAGGCTTGTTTGGTTTTTTCAAATGACTGGTTTATCGCGTATTTTTGCCCGGCCCAGGCATTTTCCAACAGCGTATGCGGCTTGGGCACTTTATCACCCAGGGTAATGGCATTACTAACATAGTCTTTGGTGCTGCGGTAAATTACCCGTAGTTTTTCATACACCAGCAAGTGATTCTCCAAATCGGCCAGCGGTTGGGCGTAACATTGCTGACAGCGCTCGAAGTTTTGCCACTGTGCATCGCCATCGCGGACAATGCCGTCACCTTCTATTTGCGGCGGCTTGCAGCTTAGCGGCAGCGCCGGTAAGTTAGCTGCATCCGGCTCATTGTCACGATCTTGCTCCAGCAGCAGACGCAGCCGCTCCAGCTCAGCACGGTTAGCACTGACTTGTGCTGACAGCGCCTCTACGTGCTGTTCTGCAGCGGCAATGCGTTGCTGATAGCTGCTTTCTGAGCCAGGTGGGGTAGTGTCACCCGGCTCCGGCTTGTCCTTATCGTTGCCGGTTTGCTGTGTATCTTTGTCCTGGTCTTTATCTTTATCAGCTCTGCTACCGGCGCTGGCGTCTTTGTTTTTATCTACAGTAACATCTGCCGGTTTAGCGTCTTTGGGGATATCAAAAGGATTGTTGGGAACCGGCTCTGCTTGTTCAACCGGTGGCTTGTCGTCTTTATCCTGCGCGCTTAGCGGTGGGGCAGGCAACAAGCCTGTGATGACAAGGCTGATGGCGAGCACGGCAGCTGAAGCGGCAGGTTTACGCAGTAGTTTTAGCAGCAGCACCACAATAACCAGTAACAGCACCACAATAGCGATATACCACCACGGTGTGCCGCCTTGTTTGTTGTCGGCCGGCTTTGTGCTGCTGGTCGCCGTGCTATCCGGTGGCGTGTAAAAACTAACCAGTGGTTTTACCACCGGTTCGCCTTGCCACAACAGCAATGTGGCTTTAGTGCTGCCGTTGGCTTGCGGTTTGATGCGAATACCAACATCGCCGTAAGCGCGGCCATCAAAGCGGAATAAACCTTGCTGTAGTGCAGCCTGATATTCGGCATTGATCCAGCTTAAGCGGTGCAGAGAGATGTTGGCGGGCAGGTTGGTATCTTCAGCGATTAACTGCACAGACAATGGCGCAGCCGGGTTTAAGCCGCGCACAAAAAAGCGTTGTTCTGTATCGGCGGATAGTGTCAGCGCCTTTTTATGCCAGCGGCCGGGTTTACCGCTCACTTCAGTCAGTTTTAACTGTACCGCTTTGGTTTTATCTCCCGGTGCCGCCATGGGTTCGGCAGATGCCACCAGGCTAAGGTTTAATAAGGCCAGGCTCAGCAGGCAAGGCATGCACCAGCGACGGAGTGTTTCAGTCATAGATCCTCCCTGACAATAACAAGCTTAAGCCGCTTAACAGTAGTGCAGGTTAACCTTTTTGTCACAGCGAAATGGCCGGGGAATTTCAAAGTTGCTGATATCTAAAGCAAAAGAAAACCGCCGTTACCGGCGGTTTTTTACATAACAGAACCAAACGCTTAGCGGATTATTTAATACCCAGCTTATGTTCCAGATAGTGGATATTGGTGCCGCCTTTGCAGAAGCCTTCATCGCGCATAATGTCTTTATGCAGCGGGATGTTGGTTTTAATGCCTTCTACCAGCAATTCGTCCAGCGCGTTACGCATCCGGGCGATAGCAATATCACGGGTTTCGCCGTAAGTAATCAGCTTGCCCACCATCGAATCGTAGTTTGGCGGCACGGTGTACTCAGCATAGATGTGCGAATCCCAGCGAATACCATTGCCCCCGGCAGGGTGAAAGCGGGTAATTTTACCCGGCGATGGCATAAAGGTTTTCGGATCTTCAGCGTTAATACGGCATTCCACGGCATGGCCGCGAATAATGATATCTTCCTGCTTCAGGGTCAGCGGCATGCCGGAGGCAATACGCAGCTGCTCTTTAATCAGGTCGACACCGCTGATCATTTCGGTTACCGGGTGTTCTACCTGAATCCGGGTGTTCATCTCAATAAAGAAGAACTCGCCGTTTTCAAACAAGAATTCGAAGGTACCGGCGCCGCGATAATTCATCACCTTACAGGCATCAACACAGCGGCCGCCGATAAAGGCGCGCAGCTCGGGTGTAATACCCGGTGCCGGTGCTTCTTCTACCACTTTCTGGTGGCGGCGCTGCATAGAACAGTCACGCTCACCTAAGTGAATGGCATTGCCCTGGCCATCGGCTAATACCTGAATTTCGATATGACGCGGGTTTTCCAGGAATTTCTCCATGTACACCATGTCATTACCAAAAGCGGCTTTTGCTTCAGCTTTGGTCATTTCGATAGAGCTAACCAGCTCTTCTTCGCTACGAACCACGCGCATACCACGGCCACCGCCGCCGCCGGCGGCTTTAACGATAATCGGATAACCGATACGTTTAGCAATGATTTTGTTGGTGGCTGCATCGTCACCTACTGCGCCGTCGGAGCCCGGCACACAAGGTACACCGGCTTTTTTCATCGCTTCAATGGCTGATACTTTATCGCCCATTAAGCGGATAGAATCCGGATGCGGGCCGATAAACACCAGGCCGCTTTCTTCTACCTGTTGGGCAAAGTCAGCGCGCTCAGCTAAAAAGCCGTAGCCCGGGTGAATCGCCTGAGCGTTAGTCACTTCAGCGGCGGCAATTAACGCCGGAATATTTAAATAGCTTTGTGGTGAGGGCGCCGGGCCAATACAAATGGTTTCGTCGGCCAGCAGCACATGCTTTAAATTACGGTCTACCGTGGAGTGCACAGCCACCGTTTTAATACCCAGTTCTTTACATGCACGCAGTATGCGCAGTGCAATTTCGCCGCGGTTGGCAATCAGTACTTTTTCTAGCATCAGTCTGCCTTTTGCGTTATTCAATCACAAAGAGTGGCTGGTCAAATTCAACCGGCTCGCCGTTTTCTACCAGAATTTCTTTGATCACACCGGCCTTGTCAGACTGGATCTGGTTCATCATTTTCATCGCTTCAACAATACACAGCGTATCGCCTACTTTGACGCTTTGGCCCACTTCAACGAAGTTCTTCGCAGTAGGTGAGGCGGCGCGGTAGAAGGAACCTACCATAGGTGATTTAACCACATGACCGCTGACAGCGGCCGGGGCAGCAGCTGCCGGTGCTGCGGCAGGCGCAGCGGCCGGTGCCGGCGCATATTGCTGTGGCGCCGGAGCGTATTGCTGCATAGGCGCATATTGCGGTGTCGGGCCGTTACGGCTGATGCGCACTGACTCTTCGCCTTCGGTGATCTCAAGCTCGTTAATACCAGATTCTTCTAACAGCTCGATCAATTTTTTAATCTTTCTAATATCCATGTCTTCTTAGCCTGATTTAGTTATTACTGTTTGGTTGTTTGTAACGCTGCTACCGCCGCATCAAGTGCGTAGTGATAACCTTTGGCCCCCAGACCACAGATCACCCCTTTGGCGATATCAGATAAATACGAGTGCCGGCGGAATGCTTCGCGGGCATGTACATTAGATAAATGTACTTCAATAAAAGGTATGGCTACTGCCAGCAGCGCATCACGAATCGCCACGCTGGTATGAGTAAAAGCACCGGGGTTAATCAGGATATAATCCTGTTGGCCGAGGCTTTGTTGAATGGCAGTCACCAGGTCGTGTTCGGCGTTCGATTGTAAATGTGTCAGTTCGACACTTTTCGCCGCTGCCTGTTCCGTCAGGTCGGTAATAATCTGTTGCAGAGTGGCTGAACCATATACCGCCGGTTCACGCACGCCCAACATATTCAGGTTAGGGCCGTTCAACACTAAAATTCGATAAGTTGCCGCCATTTGTGCGTTATTCCCGCTAATTGTTTTGATCCGGCACTATCTTGCCAAAGCTAAGTGCGAATTGCATCTGTTTGACAAAATTCTGTCGTACGCAGAGCCGTTAGCTTAACAATAGCGACTTATTATAGTGAAATCGTGACAAATCGCAGCAAAATACTGGTCTTATCAGCCGGGAGGCAGGTGGCAGTAGGCGGCGCCGGAAGAAAGCGCCGCCACAAAGTTACTGTTGCAGTTGTTGCAGGTGGGCGGCGAAGTCGGTAGCGTTCATAAAACCGGTAACCCGGGCACTGCTGAGCTCTTCACCTTGCGGGCTGAAAAACAGCAGAGTGGGCAGGCCCAATACCTGGTAGTTATCCAGTAGTGCCTGGTCTTTACGCGTCATCTTAGTAACATCGACTTTAATCAGCTGCATATTTTGCATCTGCGCCTGCACTTCGGCTTTAGGGAAGGTTAGGTGTTCAAACTCTTTACAGGCAATGCACCAATCCGCATATAAGTCGACCAGGGTAAAGCGCTCGCCGCTGGCGGCAATCTTCTGCTGTAATTCCTCCAGCGAGCCCACCAGCTCAAAGCCTTGCTGTTGGTTGGCGTTAACTACCGCGCCAATTGCGGCCGGGGCAGGCCACCAGTATCGTACATTTAGCATAACGGCGCCAATTAGCAGTACCTGGCCGATAATCAGCACTGCAGCTTTAGCCGTGGCATTGTTTAAAGTAAACAGAGTGCGGTACAGGTAAATAACAAAACACAGCAGTAGCAATGAGCCCGCTGCTAACACATAGTCAAACGGCAGCATCCGCTCCAGCAGAATTAACGGCACAGCCAGCAGCAGGAAGCCAAAGGCGGTTTTTACCGCGTTCATCCAGTTGCCGGCTTTGGGCAGCAATTTGCCGCCGGAGCTGCCCAGCAGCAATAAGGGTAACCCCATGCCCAGGCTTAAGATATACAGCGTTACGGCGCCCAGCAGTAAGTCGCCGCTTTGTGCCACATACAACAAGGCAGCCGATAACGGTGCTGTGGTGCAGGGCGAGGCGATAAGGCCTGACAGCGCGCCCATGGTAAAGGCGCCTTTATGCGAGCCACCTTGCTGGTTATTACTGACTTTGCTGATTTTTTCCTGCCAGGCGGATGGCAGGCTGAGATTAAATACCCCAAACATTGCCAGCGCCAGCAGCACGAAAATCACACTGGCGACAATTAATACTGAGGGGTGCTGCATATAGCCCTGGAAGCGCACGCCTAAACTGGCTACCACTAAACCTAAAGCCGAGTACGTAATAGCCATACCCTGCACATAAGAGAACGACAGCGTAAAGGCGCGTTTATTGGATAACTGCTTACCCTGGCCGACGATAATGCTGGTTAAAATGGGGTACATCGGAAACACGCAGGGCGTAAACGCTAAACCTAAACCAAGTAAAAAGAAGCCGGCCAGGGTAGCTAATCCGGCGCCGTCACTCAGTTTAGCCGCCAGGGTGTTTTGGCTTGATACCGGTGTATTGCTTTGACCATCGGCGCTGCTGCCTGCACTGTTGCCTGCGGCAGCGTCTGCTGCAGTCAGGGTAGATAACGGCAGCTCTTTGGTTACCGGTGGGTAGCATAAGCCGGCTTCGGCGCAGCCCATATACTGAATCTTAAATACCGCATCTTCGCTGACGTCGGTCAGCGGTATACGAAGCGTTAGCTGATGGTAATACACTTCACTGACGCCGAAGAATTCATCTTCAATTGTCATGGCTGCCGGGTAAGTGGGATGGGAAAAACTGACTGCAATGCCGCCAAATTTCAGTTTATCTTTGTACAGATAATAGCCGTCGGCAATGGTCCAGCTAATCAGTAACTCATCCTGCTGTTGCACAAAGTCAAACACAAAGGCTTGTTCAACCGGCAAAAACTCATCATTAGCCTGCAGCAGGCTGTTAAGCACTGAATTTTGTTGTGCCTGCGCCGGCGGCAGTGCCAGCAGGGTGAACCAGAGTAAAAATGGCAGAAAAAACACTTTATACATCAGCTTATACTTCCTCTTAAACGCCTCAGCGTTGTCATGCCGCCAGACTAACATGTGTTGGCTGTAGCGTAACAGTCCGGCAATAGCCCGGCACATAGTACGGTAATAGTGGCAACCCGGCTTAGTGGCTGCGTTCATTTACACTTTTGCACAGACCAGATGCACAGCCGTGTTATTTCAACCGCGCTAAAATTAGCCGGCAAATCTTAAGGCAAGATGAAGAAATTTTAATTTTGCCCTTGGGTTTTTTTCCCGGCTGCCCCATATACCGACCAGACAATTTAACACCCATGTTAAAACACAAAAATAGCTTTAGGAGATAGAGCATGAATATTCGTCCATTACATGATCGTGTCATCATCAAACGTTTAGAAGCTGAAAGCAAATCAGCAGGTGGCATCGTCTTAACCGGCGCTTCAGCGGAAAAATCAAGCCGTGGTGAAGTGGTCGCTGTTGGCAATGGCCGCGTGTTAGACAACGGTGAGATCAAACCGTTAGACGTTAAAGTTGGCGATAAAGTGCTGTTCGGCGCCTATGTAGAGCGCACCGAAAAGGTTGATGGCCAGGAATATGTAATCACCAAAGAAGACAATATCTTAGGTGTGATCTTAGGCTAACTTTACCCGAACTGTTCAACGTATTAACCGAATTAAAGGATCAAGAAAATGGCAGCAAAAGACGTACGTTTCGGCGATGAAGCCCGTAACAAAATGCTTAAAGGCGTAAATATTCTGGCTAACGCTGTACGCGTAACCTTAGGCCCGAAAGGCCGTAACGTTATTCTGGACAAATCGTTCGGCGCACCGATGATCACTAAAGACGGTGTATCGGTAGCGAAAGAAATTGAGCTGGAAGATAAATTCGAAAACATGGGCGCGCAAATGGTGAAAGAGGTTGCCTCTAAAGCCAATGACGAAGCCGGTGACGGTACCACCACGGCAACAGTATTAGCGCAAAACATCATCAACGAAGGTGTTAAAGCGGTTGCGGCCGGTATGAACCCGATGGATTTAAAGCGCGGTATCGACAAAGCGGTTATCGCTGCAGTTGCCGAGCTGAAATTACTGTCTCAGCCTTGTGCCGACAGCAAAGCCATTGCCCAGGTAGGTACTATCTCTGCTAACTCGGATGACGAGATTGGCCAAATCATTGCCAGCGCCATGGATAAAGTGGGCAAAGAAGGCGTGATCACTGTTGAAGAAGGCCAGGGTTTAGCCAACGAGCTGGACGTGGTTGAAGGTATGCAGTTCGACCGTGGTTACTTATCGCCGTACTTTATCAACAATCAGGAAGCCGGCCAGGTTGAACTGGATAACCCGTACATTCTGACCGTTGACAAGAAAATCACCAACATTCGTGAGCTGTTACCTGTACTGGAAGGCGTAGCGAAATCCGGCAAGCCTTTATTGATCATTGCTGAAGACGTAGAAGGCGAAGCCTTAGCTACCTTAGTAGTGAACAATATGCGCGGTATCGTGAAAATCTCTGCGGTTAAAGCGCCTGGCTTCGGCGACCGTCGTAAAGCCATGCTGCAAGACATTGCTACCTTAGCCGGTGGTACTGTGATTTCTGAAGAAATCGGCATGGAACTGGAAAAAGCCGGTCTGGAAGAATTAGGTACTGCCAAGCGTGTGGTTATCACTAAAGATAACACCACCATTATTGACGGTGCCGGCGAGCAAGGTGCTATCGATGGCCGTGTGAAGCAAATTCGCCAGCAAATTGAAGAAGCCACGTCAGATTATGATAAAGAAAAACTGCAAGAGCGTTTGGCCAAACTGGCTGGCGGTGTTGCGGTTATCAAAGTAGGTGCTTCTACTGAAATTGAAATGAAAGAGAAAAAAGCCCGCGTTGAAGATGCCCTGCACGCAACCCGTGCTGCGGTAGAAGAAGGCGTGGTGCCTGGCGGTGGTGTAGCCCTGGTGCGTGTAGCTGCCAAGCTGGTTGACCTGCGCGGTATTAACGAAGATCAAAACCACGGTATTAAAATTGCGCTGCGCGCGATGGAATCACCGCTGCGTCAAATCGTTGATAACGCCGGTGAAGAGCCGTCAGTAGTAGTAAACAACGTTAAAGCCGGCAGCGGTAACTACGGCTACAATGCGGCCACCGGTGAATACGGCGACATGCTGGAGATGGGTATTCTTGACCCAACTAAAGTAACCCGTTCTGCGCTGCAGTTCGCGGCTTCTGTTGGCTCGCTGATGATCACCACTGAAGCAATGGTAACTGAGTTGCCGAAGAACGATGCTCCTGCAATGCCTGATATGGGCGGCATGGGTGGTATGGGCGGCATGATGTGATGGCATAAGGCCACATATCTTGCTCCAGCAAAACCCCGGCCTTGTGCCGGGGTTTTGTTTTTTACGCTGCACGGCTACACATTTATACAAAACCACACAGTTATTACATCGCATTTGGCGCTATAGTTAGGCTTAGCAATAAACTTATCTGTCTTAGCCTGTTCTAACTTTAGCTATTACAGCGGAACCACGTTACGTTTCAGGAGGTCGCAATGCGAAACATTCTAATAGCTTGCAGCATAGCTGCATTGGCTGCCGGTGCCGTACAGGCTGCAGAAGTAAAAGTACAATGGCAGGAGCCGGAAAAGTTTACCGATATCCGTCCGGCAAATGACAGCCGCAAGGCGTATCGCGAGCGGATAATGAAAAAGTTTGATGGCTTTTTTACTGATATGGCGGCCAGGCTACCGGAGGGCTACAGCTGGCAGGTTACGGTAACCGACATTGATTTGGCCGGTGATATTGATTACTTCGCCGGTGGGGCCGGTAATACTTTACGTATCGTTAAAGATATTTATTCGCCGGCGATTAAATTCAGCCATGTGCTGCGCGATAAGCATGGTGAAGAAGTTATCAGCAACGAAGAAAAGCTGCGTGATATGGGCTTTATGCATTCAATACGCTCTGTCAGTGACAACGAAGAGTTCCGCTACGAAAAGCAGATGTTAAACACCTGGTTTGACAAGGAGCTTCTGCCGAAAGTAGAGCAATATGCTTTAGCGTTGCCCAAAGTGAGCACTAACTAATTTAAAGCAAACTGGCTATCTGGCGGTAAATATCTAACGCTTCCTGCCGGCTTAACTGGCCGGCTGAAGCGGCACGGCCGATACTGCTGGACACTCTTATTGATTCATTGCTGTTGTTTTCAGCCACAACGGCGGCATTGTTACCGCTTGTGGCAGGGGCTGATGCATTAAGCAGTGTGGGCGCGATATCAGTACTGTTGCTGCCGGCAACAACCTGTTGGCCAAGCTGTGCAGCGCTGCGATTTACTGCAACCGGCGGGCTTACACTTATCGCTGACATAACCACCTCCAATCATCTTTTTAGACTAGTGCAGGCGCCAGGCAGCGTTAGATTATTTTGCGACCAAAATAATACCGTTATTTTATTTGGTTATAACAGCGCGAAACTCTCCCAGGGTGCTGTGTAACTGCTTTAATTGCTGCACAACCTTCTGCAGCGTAGCGGTATTAAATTGTTGGCTTTGCCGCATTGCAGCGACTTGTTCAGCGGTTTCTGCCAGATAAGGCATAAAGCGGTTAGCTGATACCTGAAACAGTTTGTTGTCGGCAAAAATACGCTGATGTTTGGCATGGCCCTGTTGTTGCAGGCTGTCGAGCAGGGCATCTGCGTCCAGTGCTTTGCGGTACAGCTCTTTTAAATTGTCATCAAGTTGGTTAAGTAAGGTATCCATAATACGACTGCGCTGAAAAAAGTGGCGCTATTATGCCATAAGGCCGGCGCCGCTTCAGCAGAGTTAGCTTGTTAGCTGTGCAAGCGCAGTATTTTTCTCTCTGGCCGTTTCTTTCGCAAACGTTTTGTTATATTATCTCGTTTCTTAATTTAAGCCGTCAGAGTGAGCATTGTGTTAGCAACAGTAAGAAGCGTATTTGATAAAGTAGGTATTACAGTGACGTCGCTTTGCGCCATTCACTGCATTATGCTGCCGATCATTTTGCCGGTTCTGCCGTTACTGGGCCTCAGCGTTGGCCATAATCATGCTTTTGAGCGCGTGATGTTGCTCGTTACCATAGTGCTTGGTTTTATTGCTTTGTTTATTGGTTTTCACCGTTACCACCGCAAGCTGTATCCGTTTTATTCATTGTTTTTAGGTGTGTTTATTTATTGGCAGCGCGATGTGTGGGGCCACGAGTATGAGCACGCTGTATTAATCGTTGGCGCGTCTTTGGTGGTGTTGGCGCATGTGATGAATATGCGGTTGTGCAACAGCTGCAAGAGCTGTCATGATCATTAAGTATCAAAATTTATAAGAAATCCCGCTGCGGCGGGATTTTTGCTTTCTGGCGTTAGGGCTTTTCTGCCAACTGCTGCCGGCTTCTGGCCGGATAATTACTGAAAATGCCGTCAACGCCGTATTGCTGCATACGAGCAATATCATCCGGCTGGTCCACGGTATACACGTACACTTGTAAGCCACGCGCTTTGGCATCGGTAACAAAAGCCTGATTAATAAAGCTGACGTCGCAATTGACTGAATACGCCTGCAGTTGCTGCGCAAAAGCAGCGTAGTCGATGGCTAAGCTGGCGGTAAGTGCGCCCCGCTTTAGCTCTGGCCTGTGCTGTTTAAGTTCTGCCAGCAGGTGATGGTTAAAAGACGATATCAGCAGCCGCTGACAGTCAAATTGCAGCTCTTGCTGTGCTTTATCCAGCAAGGCCAACAGCGGCGTTACGGTATTGTCGCCCTTTAACTCAATATTAAGCCACAGTGTGGTGTGTTGCAGTCGTTGTAGTACCTGCCACAGCGTAGGAATGCGCTCGCCGTGGCCGGCATCTAACTGCATCAGCTGCGCGACACTGTATTGATAAATGCTACCACTGCCATTGGTAGTGCGGGCTAAGTGATGATCATGAATAACAATAAGTTCGCCCTGTACCGCGAAGACGTCTATTTCAATGGCGTCGGCACCCTGAGCTATGGCCTGATCAATGGCCAGCAGGGTATTTTCCGGATAGTCACCACTGGCACCACGATGAGCAATGATTTGCATGTTTACTCCGTTCTAAGGCTGGATATTAAACAGATGAAGTGAATGTAGAGTATTTTTTTCGGCGACCGTTGCAGGCCAGGATGGCCGAATCGAGCCCCCAGGGATGGGTTCACGGCGTGTCGCAGAAAAAATATACGGCGCATTCACGTTTTCGAAGCGCCGTAGTTGAAGAATAGCTTTAGCTATTAGTTTCAGCAAAAGGCGCACCCATGCGGGTTACTGTGCCAGGCTGCTGGTCGGCTAAAAACTGCAGTTTATCCGCCGCGAAAGCCAGCACTACAGTTGAGCCTAATTTAAAGCGGCCCATTTCTGCGCCTTTTTCCAGTGTAATCGCATTTTTGCCCTGTGCCGGGTAAGTCCAGCGAAACACATTTTTACCCGCTGGCGGCGTTACAGTACCGGCCCAGACGGTTTCAATACTGGCGACAATAGTGGCGCCTACCAATACCAGCGCCATTGGGCCCAGTTCAGTGTCAAAGATAGTGACTACGCGCTCGTTGCGGGCAAATAAGTCCGGTACATTTTCTGCAGTTAACGGGTTTACCGAGAATAAATCGCCCGGCACATAAATCATCTGGCGTAAGGTGCCGCTAACCGGCATATGAATACGGTGATAATCTTTCGGTGCCAGATAAATAGTGGCAAAGTCGCCGCCGATAAAAGGCTCTGCGGCCGCAATATCGCCGCCCAATAAAGCTTGCAGTGAGTAACTGTGGTTTTTTGCCTGCACCAATTGGCCCTGTACTATAGGGCCAAGCTGACTGATACAACCATCTACCGGATGCGCCACTATATCGGCCTCTGTTGCCAGCGGGCGGATACCGTCTTTTAACGGCCGTGTGAAAAACTCATTAAAACTGGCGTAGTCTTGTGCCCGTTCAAACTGCGCCTCAGCCATATTAATGCCATAGGCTTTGATAAAGCGGTTGATCAAAAAATGCGTAAACCAGCCCAGCTTTGCCGCCGCCAGTTTGCCTACCAGGCGTGAAATTAAATGCTTGGGCATCAGGTATTGCAGGGTAATTTTTAAATTATCCATTGTGGTCTCGTAAAAGGTTAAAAGTGATTTGGTTTGTCCTGCGCCATACTGGCGAGGATTTTCAGATAACTGTCGTAGCGCTCCCGGCTTACGTCGCCGTTTTCAACCGCATGTTGAATGGCGCAGCCCGGGTCTGAGATATGTTTACAATCGCGGAACTTGCAGCGCCCGAGCCAGGGGGTAAATTCAGTAAAGCCTTGGGTAACTTCTTCCGGCGTCAGATGCCACAGCGCAAATTCGCGAATCCCCGGCGAGTCAATTAAGTCACCGCCGTCGGGCAAATGATACAGGCGCGATACTGTAGTAGTGTGCTGGCCAAGGCCTGAATTGCTGGACACTTCTTGCGTATGGGCTTCCAGCCCGGGCATTAAGTTATTCATCAACGAGGATTTGCCCACCCCGGATTGGCCGACAAAGATACTGGTACCGCTGTGTAAATAATCCAGCAGCTGTTGCATACCCATACCGCTTTTGGCACTGACGGCTAAAAAGTCATAGCCTAACTTTTGGTACAGTGCCAGCTGCTGCTCTACGTCTGCCAGCTCTGTGTCACTGAGTAAGTCTACCTTGTTGATCACCAATAGCGGTTTAATGCCGGTCATTTCAGCGGCCACAAGGTAACGATCGATAATATTCAGTGATAGGGCCGGCAATACCGCAGAGACGATAATCATTAAATCAATATTGGCCGCCACCGGCTTTAAGCCGTCATAGAAATCCGGCCGCAGCAGTACAGAGCTTCGTTCTTCTACCGCATCGATAACACCGTCCACGCCGCCGGTGGTGTGCAGCGCACGGCGCCAGACCACCCGATCGCCGGTAACCAGGGAAGCTACGGAGCGGCGCATATTACAGCGCACTACTGCGCCCTGGCTGTCTTCAACATCAGCATGCTGGCCGAAACGGCTGAGTATTAACCCGGTTTCAACAGCAGCAAAGCTGGTGTCATCAACCGATTCGACACCTTTGTTTTTCGGCGCGCGTAGCCGCTTGCCGGCGTTATCGACAATACGCTGTTGCTGGCGCTGGGTAAGATGTTTTTTCTTGGTCACTGCTGCTTTTATCGCTCTGATATAAAGGATGCTATTACTGCTAAGCTTAGGGCGTGTATGATACCTGTATTCTGTAAATGAACAAAGCAGCAAGCTGCGTAAGGGTTTTTCATGAGCGTAAATGACAATAATTTGATTTGGCTGGATTTGGAAATGACCGGGCTGGAGCCCAAAACTGATGTCATTCTGGAAATGGCCACCATAGTGACTGACAGCCAGCTGAATATCCTTGCAGAAGGGCCGGTATTCGCTATTAAGCAACCGGACGAGGTGCTGGACAATATGAGCGCCTGGTGTGTTGAGCAACACGGTAAAAGCGGCTTAACCGCACGCTGCCGTGCCAGCACAGTCAGCCTGGCTGACGCTGAGCAGCAAACCATAGCGTTTTTAAGCCGTTACGTAGCTGCCGGTAAATCGCCGATGTGTGGTAACAGTATCGGCCAGGACCGGCGTTTTCTTGCCGAATATGCGCCCACGCTGGAAGCATTTTTTCATTACCGTAATTTAGATGTCAGTACAGTGAAAGAGCTGGCGCGGCGCTGGCACCCTGAAGTGCTGAAAAAAGTACAAAAAGCCGGCAGTCATTTGGCGCTGGACGATATTCGGGAGTCGATTGCTGAATTAGTGACCTATCGCGAGCATTTTTTTAAATTACCGCAATAAAGTGCTTGCATAAGCTAACTGATTTTGTAAAATGCGCGCCATCACGACGTAACAACGTTAGTTGATGCGAGTATAGCTCAGCTGGTAGAGCGCGACCTTGCCAAGGTCGAGGTCACGAGTTCGAACCTCGTTACTCGCTCCAAATTCGATAAGAAACCGTACTTTGCGTAAGCACAGTGCGGTTTTTTGTTTTCTGCGATATAGTTAATGCATGTTTAACACACTGCCGGCCCGCTATGTCTGAGTCTCCTTGTGTGCGCAATTGTTGTTTGGATCAGCAAGACTGTTGCCTGGGCTGCGGCCGTTTGGTGCAGGAAATTATTGAGTGGCACACTGCAGATGTATTGCGGCGTGAGCAAATTTTACATCTGGCTGCCGAGCGAATGGCGCAGCGTGAGGCAGTCGCTGTTGTTATGCATCCCGTGGTAAGCCTTTTTGAATAATCCGTACCAGCCGCTCTGTACTGCGCGGCAATAATGATTCTGCCTGCCAGCTTTTGCGTTTTTGTTGTGCTAACGCCCAGTGAATATGTTCGGCTACCAGCTCGCTGGCACTATCAAGTTTAGTTGTTAATGCCTGCATAATTTCAACCTGATAAGGCGCATTACCCAAAGCGACGGCAATATTACGCTGCCAGCGTTCATAGCCGATGCGGCGGATGGCACTGCCTTCGGTATAGCTTAAAAATTCATGCTGCTGCCAGGCAAACAAGCTGAGCAGACTTTGACTTTGCCATTGTGGTCGGCGCTGAAAGTCACCTTCAATGCTCAGCGGTGCGGCGCGGTTTTCCGGGCACACCAGTTGGCAGTCATCACAGCCATAGATGCGGTTGCCGATAAGTGGCCTGAACTGCTCGGGAATGGCACCTTTAAGCTCAATGGTAAGATAAGAAATGCAGCGTCTGGCGTCAACGACATAGGGCTCAACAATAGCGCCGGTGGGGCAACTGGTGATGCAGGCCACACAGCTGCCGCAATCGCCCGGGTGTGGCGTATCGATGGGCAGCGGCAAATTAACCAGTAACTCGCCCAGGAAAAACCACGAGCCGGCCTCGTTGTTGAGCAATAAACTGTGTTTTCCAACCCAGCCCAACCCGGCTTGCTGTGCCAACGGCCGTTCCATAACGGGTGCCGAATCAGTAAAAGGCCGGTAACCCAGCTCGGCCACCTGTTGGTTAATGCGCTCGCCCAGTTGTTTTAACCGGTTACGGATTAATTTATGGTAGTCGCGGCCCAGCGCATAGCGGCTGATATAGGCTTGTGTCGGGTCGGCCAGGTTGGTAGCAAAACCGGCACCTTGCGGCAGATAATCCATGCGCACACTTAACACCCTTAAGGTGCCCGGTAGCAACTCGGCCGGCCTGGCTCGCAACATACCGTGGCTGGCCATATAGTCCATTTCACCGTGGTAGCCGGCAGCAAGCCATTTTTGCAACTGACGTTCGGCATCGGGTAAAGACACGCCGGTAATACCCAGTTGGGCGAAACCAAGCTCTTTTGCCCATTGTTTTATTTGCTGCGCTAAAGCGGCGTAATCTGTAGTCATGCTGTTGGTAGTTAAGAAATCACAGTGCAATTTAGCATATAGTACACTAAGGCGCGTGCCGGGCGGGAACCTTGCTGCTTTGTACTGAGTCATAGACACGGCCGGCAGTTTTGCTGGCTCAGCGGGTGATTAATTTGTTAACATAGCGCTTATAACGGCCGGGTAACAGTATAAGTGGTGATAAGTGGCGCAATTTCAGTATGTATTAAAGGATGAAGCGGCAACCTTATTGCTGGCGCAGCGGCTGGCACGTCATGTTAGCGGTGGTCTGACAGTTTTTTTGCATGGCGAACTGGGTGCCGGTAAAACCACCTTCAGTCGCGGTCTGATTAACGCTTTGGGGCACAAAGGTACGGTAAAAAGCCCGACTTACACCCTGGTAGAGCCTTATCAGTTAGCGCAGTTGGCGGTATATCATTTTGATCTGTACCGCTTGCGCGACAGTGAAGAGCTGGAGTTTATGGGCATTCGCGATTATTTTCGTGCTGATAGTCTATGTTTGATTGAATGGCCAGAGCGGGGTTGTGGATATTTACCTGTGGCGGATCTCGACATACACTTAATTTTTGAACAGGAACACCGGCGGGCTGAGTTAACAGCCAATACTGCTGCCGGTGACCAAATATTGAAAGCTGTAGCGGATGATGAAAAATAACTATTACAAAATCAAAAGCTGTTTGCTGCTGAGCCTGGCGCTGCATAGCTTTGCTGCGCTGGCGTCGAATCAGGTGCAGAGTGTGCGGGTTTGGCCATCACCGGATAACACCCGGGTGGTGTTTGATATGTCGGCAGCGCCTGAGCATAAAAGCTTTAGTTTGGATAAACCAGACCGGCTGGTGATTGATTTAAGTAATATTAAAGGCGGCAGCAGTTTGCCGGAGATATCCGGCGAGTCTGCGTTAATTAAAGCTATTCGCAGTAGTGGTGATGGTAACAGCATGCGTATCGTGCTCGACTTAGCCAAGCACAGTAATGCTAACGTTTTTACCTTGCCGCCCACACCGCCTTATGGTCATCGTTTAGTGGTCGATTTACCCGACGATCAGCCGGTACAAAATATACCGCCGGCGGCAATTCGGGCGGCACGCGATATTGTTATTGCCATTGATGCCGGCCACGGTGGGGAAGATCCCGGGTCCATTGGCCCCAGCGGGTTTTATGAAAAAAATATTACTTTGCCTATCGCCAAACAGCTGGCGCAGTTAATTAACAGCCAGCCCGGCATGAAAGCCATGATGGTACGCACTAATGATTATTATATTCATGTTAACCGGCGTACCGAGATTGCCCGCGGCCAGCAGGCCGATTTACTGGTTTCTATTCATGCTGATGCTTTTACCACGCCACAGCCACGTGGTGCCTCGGTGTGGGTGTTATCGCTGCGGCGTGCCACATCTGAAGTAGGCCGGATGCTGGAGCAAACTGAACGTCATTCTGAATTATTGGGCGGCGTCGCGGAAATTATCAAAGACTCTGCCAACGAGCGTTATCTGGCACAAACGGTGTTGGATTTATCGATGAACCATTCGATGATAACGGCGTATCAGGCGGCCAATGAAGTGTTGCAGGAGCTGGGTAAGGTTGCTTATCTGCATAAAAAGCAACCGCAGGCGGCCAGTTTAGGTGTGCTGAAAGCGCCGGATATTCCGTCCATTTTGGTAGAAGTCGGCTTTATTTCCAACCCGAAAGAAGAGCGGCAGCTACGCTCGTCTGCCTATCAAACCAAGTTGGCGCAATCGTTGTTTACTGCGTTAAAACGTCATTTTGAAAAGTCAGCGCCGGCAGACTCACTGTTTGCTCAGCAACGTGCCCGTGAGCACAGAGTCAGCGCCGGCGAGTCGCTGTCGTTGCTGGCGCAGCGTTATAACGTTTCGGTGGATGATTTACGTAACCACAATCAACTGGCTAACGATAGTATTCGTGTTGGTCAGACACTGCGGATCCCTTAATTATGCCCATCCGTATCTTACCGCCGCAGCTGGCTAACCAGATTGCGGCCGGTGAAGTTGTTGAGCGTCCGGCGTCTGTAGTCAAGGAGTTAGTGGAAAACAGCCTCGATGCCGGTGCCAGCCATATTGATATTGATATAGAAAAAGGCGGCAGCAAACTTATCCGCGTGCGTGACAACGGCAGTGGCATAGCAGAGCAGGAATTAGTGTTGGCTTTAAGCCGGCACGCTACCAGTAAAATTACCGATCTTGACGATTTGGAAGCCATCAACAGTTTGGGTTTTCGTGGTGAAGCTCTGGCCAGTATCAGCTCGGTATCACGGCTTACGCTGACGTCGAAAACGGCTGAGCAACACGCAGCCTGGCAAGCCAGTGCCGCCGGACGCGAGATGCAGGTAGAGGTACGCCCTGCAGCGCATCCGGTGGGTACCAGTATTGAAGTGTTGGATTTATTTTTTAACACCCCGGCCAGGCGCAAGTTTATGCGTACCGATAAAACCGAGTTTGGTCATATTGATGAGCTGGTAAAGCGTTTGGCGCTAAGCCGCTACGACGTGAGCTGGCAATTGACGCATAACGGCCAGAGCGTGCGCCGGTTAAAAGCTGCCACGACAGACGAACAACGGCAAAAACGGGTGGGGGCTTTATGTGGCCGCGCTTTTGCAGAGCAGGCCGCCTTTATTGAAAACCGCTACGGCGATGTACGGATTTGGGGCTGGATAGTGCAGCCGCAAGCGTGCTCTGCGCAGTTACAATGCCAATACAGTTACGTAAATGGCCGTATGATGCGGGATAAATTGCTGAACCACGCTATCCGCCAGGCCTATGGCGACAGTTTAAGCCAGGAGCAACAACCGGCTTTTGTGTTGTATCTGGAACTGGACCCGCGTCAGGTAGACGTGAATGTGCATCCGGCCAAGCATGAAGTACGCTTTCATCAGGCGCGTTTAATTCACGATTTTGTGGTATCAGCACTAAGCGATGCTTTAGCGCAGTTAAGCCCGGCTGATAACCCCATACAGATTACGGCTAACGGCCATACTGCAAATAATGTGCAGGAAAGCGCCACCTCTGCTTACCGCGTGCAAAGCGGCGGCAGTTATCAACCGCGCCGGCCTGCTGCAGTGCAGGTTGGCCGTGAGTTGTCTTACTGGCAACATAGCCACACGGGGGAACAATCTGACACGCCGCTTAAGCCGGCGCCGACAGCCACTGAGCTCACGCCGGCCAGACCGTTAATTGCCCGCAACCGCTATTTATTGCAGCAACACGGTGCGGATGTGACATTGATTGATTTGGCCGCCGCTATAGCCGCTTACAGCGCAGCACAGCAGATTACGCCGGTGCCGTTATTATTGCCGCAGCGCCTGACACTCGATGCCGCGCAAATGAGTGTATTAACGCATAATGCGCGCCAACTGAACCAAGCCGGTTTTGATATGCTGTTAACCGATGAGGTGTTAATTATCCGCGCTGTGCCGGGCTGGTTGCGGCACACTACGTTAAGCCATTGGATCCCGCTGTGGTTAAGCCAGCTGGCACAAACGGCAGATGCCAATCCTCTGCCCGGTTTAGTATCTATGCTACTTAATGCTAATGGGTTGGATGCAGTGCGCTTGTTAGAATATTGCCCGCAAATAGCCGGCGACAGCGGCCGGCTGGCGGTGCCGCTGCAATTGGATGCAACCCTGGCGCTGTTGCAGGAGCAAACTGCATGACTAATACCAACACAGCGGTGATTTTTTTGCTGGGGCCAACAGCGTCGGGTAAAACAGCTCTGGCGACTGAGCTGTATCAGCGCTTGCCGTCAGAGTTAGTTAGTGTTGACAGTGCCTTGATTTACCGTGGTATGGATATCGGCACAGCTAAACCGACTGCTGCAGAGCTGGAGTTGGCACCGCACCATCTGCTGGATATCCGTGACCCGGCGCAAAGCTATTCTGCGGCAGACTTCCGTGCTGATGCGTTGCGTCTAATTGCAGAAATTCAACATCGTGGTAACATTCCTATTCTGGTTGGTGGTACTATGTTGTACTTCAAAGCATTGCTCGAAGGTATATCACCATTACCGGAAGCGGATCCGGCGGTGCGGCAGCAGTTGGAGCTGGAAGCGGCAGAAAAAGGCTGGCCGGCATTACATGGCGAACTGGCAGCAGTGGATCCGGTGTCGGCGCTGCGGATCCATCCGAATGATCCGCAACGTATCAACCGTGCGTTAGAAGTCTTTCGTATTAGCGGACGTACTTTAACGGAACTTACTGCACAGAAAGGGGAACCTTTTGGCTTTCCGGTACACCAATTTGCTATTGCGCCGGAAGATCGCGCAGTGCTGCACCAACGTATAGCGCAAAGATACGAGCAAATGTTGGCGGCAGGTTTTGAACAGGAAGTTTTAAAGCTAAAACAACGTACTGATTTACATCCTGATTTACCATCCATGCGCTGTGTCGGCTACCGGCAGATGTGGCAATATCTGGACGGCGAATGCAGTTATGCGGAGATGACATTGCGTGGCATAGCGGCAACCAGGCAACTGGCAAAACGTCAACTTACCTGGTTAAGAAGCTGGCATGACCTGACATGGTTAAAAAGTGATGCGCCGATGTCAGAAAACTTGCAAGCGATTTTATCTTCGCTAAGCTAAACAAGATGGATAAAAAAGACGTTTTAACAACTTGAAATAAAAAAAATAATACCAATATAAGTCGGACTAATAAAAAAAGGAAAGCGGCACATGGCAAAGGGCCAATCTTTACAAGACCCATTTTTAAACACCTTGAGACGGGAACGTATTCCGGTATCAATTTATTTGGTGAATGGCATTAAACTTCAGGGTCAAATCGAGTCTTTTGATCAGTTTGTGATACTGCTGAAAAACACCGTGAGCCAGATGGTATATAAACATGCCATTTCCACTGTAGTGCCGGCGCGAGCTGTCAATACTATGGTTGCTCAAAGCAATGGCCAGCATGACGAAGACGACACAGAATAACAACAGGGGTTGTTCGCTTGTCTGACATTAACGCTGTACCGGAACAAGCGATCCTTGTCCATGTGAACTTTTCGCAGCAGCATACCAGTGAAGATTTAGCTGAACTTAAGCTATTGGTGTCTTCTGCCGGTGTTAACAGCATAGAAGTGGTTAGCACCAATCGCAGCGCCCCTGATCCGAAGTTTTTTGTCGGCTCAGGTAAAGCACAGGACATTGCCGACCTGGTAGAGCAGCATCAGGCAACAGTGGTTATTTTTAATCATGCGTTAAGTCCGGCACAAACCCGTAATTTAGAGCGGTTGTGTCTGACCCGCGTAATTGACCGTACCACCCTTATTCTGGATATTTTTGCCCAGCGTGCCCGTACTTTTGAGGGCAAGCTGCAGGTAGAGCTGGCTCAGTTAAAGCATTTAGCCTCGCGTCTGGTGCGTGGCTGGGATAGTCTTGACCGGCAAAAAGGTGGCATAGGCTTACGTGGCCCGGGTGAAACCCAGCTGGAAACCGACCGGCGCTTACTGCGTGAACGGGTAAAAGCGTTGCAGCTGCGTTTGGACAAACTGGAGCGGCAACGTGAACAAGGCCGGCGCGCAAGGCAACGCTCAGCGGTGCCGGTGGTGTCGGTAGTCGGCTATACCAATGCCGGTAAGTCAACCTTGTTTAACCGCATTACCCGTGCCGATGTTTACGCGGCAGATCAATTGTTTGCTACGTTAGATCCCACCTTACGCAAGTTAAAGCTTAAGGGAGTTGGCGAGATAGTACTGGCCGACACCGTGGGCTTTATCCGTCATTTACCGCATGATTTAGTCGCTGCATTTAAATCGACGCTGCAGGAAACCCGCGAAGCGGATTTGCAATTGCATGTCGTTGATGCGGCCGATGCGCGTAAAACCGACAATATGCAGCAGGTAGCTGCAGTATTGCAGGAGATTGAAGCAGATCACTTACCTCAGTTAGTGGTATACAATAAAATTGACCTGCTTGAGCAAAAGCCACGTATTGAATACAACGAATATAATCAGCCGGTGGCAGTGTATCTATCTGCCGCTACCGGTGAAGGTATAGACTTGCTGATGCAGGCCGTCGCGCAGTTGCTGTCAGAGCGGTATATCGATATCAACTTGTCTTTGCCGCCGGACCAGGCGGTATGGCGCGCCCGTTTTCATCAACAGCACTGCATAACGCAAGAGCAGTTCGACGCAGATGGCAATTGTCAGTTAACGCTCCGGCTGAGTGAGTCAGTCTGGCAACGCAGCGTAAAGCAATCGCAGGGGGCATTAGAAAACTATGTCGTCAGCGCAGCGGTTATTTGATACATTAGCCCTTATTTTACAACTTAAAACTGGAGTAGAGCATGGCTTGGAATGAGCCGGGCAACAACGGCAAGAACAACGACCCCTGGAAACAGGGTGGTCGTGATCAAGGCCCGCCCGATTTAGATGAAGTGTTTCGTAACTTAGGCAAAAAGTTCGGTGGCATTTTCGGTGGAGGCAAATCTTCAGGTGGCAGCAGTAACGGTGGCGCATCAGCAGCCCTGATACTGGTGTTAATTGTGGCGGCCCTGGTTTGGGCATTCAGTGGTTTTTACACCATCAAAGAATCTGAGCGTGGTGTAGTGTTGCGTTTTGGCCAGTATCACAGTGAAGTGGGGCCTGGTATTCATTGGAAACCTACGTTTATCGATAATGTACTGCCGGTTGATGTTACCAGTGTGCGCTCATTACGCAGCGACGGCTTTATGCTGACACAGGATCAAAACCTGGTACGGGTTACCTTTGAAATTCAGTACCGCGTATTTAATGCACGGCTTTACAAATTCTCGGTAGTTGATGCCGACAGCAGCCTGCATCAGGCCACCGATGCTGCTCTGCGTTATGTTATTGGTCACTCCATTATGGATGACGTATTAACCCGCGGCCGTGAAGTGGTGCGGCAAAATACCCGTCAGGAACTGGAAGGTATTATTGAGCCCTACAATATGGGCATAGCGCTGGTTGATGTTAACTTCCGCGACGCCAGGCCGCCGGAAGAAGTGCGTGACGCCTTTGATGACGCCATTAAGGCACAAGAAGACCAGGAACGTTTTATTCAGGAAGCTCAGGCCTACGCGCGTGAAATTGAACCGCGTGCCCGTGGTCAGGTTAACCGTGTAATGCAGGAAGCGGAAGCTTATAAACAACAAATTGTGTTGAAAGCTCAGGGTGAAGTAGCCCGGTTTGAAAAGCTGCTACCGGAATATCTGGCTGCACCGAAAGTAACCCGCGACCGTATGTATCTGGAAACTATGGAGCAGGTATACAGCAATACTTCCAAAGTACTGGTTGATGTGAAAAATGGTAATAACATTATGTATTTACCATTAGATAAAATGTTGAACCAAGGTAGTAGCGGTACCGCGCCGTCATCCGGTGCTATGCCATTAATTCCGTCGCGTAGTACTACGGACAGCAGTAGTTCAAACCGCACTGACACGTCACGTGCCGGTTCAGCGCGCAGTGGCAGGGGGTAAGCAATGAAGAATTTTATAGTTGCCATTATTGTAGTTGTGGGTTTTATCGTGCTGTCAGCTTTGTTTGTAGTGCCGGAAGGCCAGCGCGGCATAGTGATTCAGTTTGGTAAAATTCAGCGTGACGCTGAGCAGAACGTTGTGGTGTATGAGCCGGGCCTGCATTTCAAGTTGCCGTTAATTGAAACGGTACGCAAATTGGATGCGCGGGTACAAACCCTGGATGATGCTCAGGATCGCTTCGTTACCGCGGAGAAGAAAGACTTACTGGTAGACAGCTATGTAAAATGGCGTATCAACGATTTTGGCGCCTACTTTCTCTCTACCGGCGGTAACACAGCGCAAGCTGAAGTGTTATTAAAGCAATACATTAACAACGGTTTACGTACTGAGTTTGGTGCCCGTACCATTCAGGAAATTGTATCCGGTGAGCGCACGCAGCTAATGCAAAGTGCTTTACAACAAGCTGGCCAGGCGTCAAAAGAGCTGGGCATTGAAGTGGTTGATGTACGGGTTAAACAAATTAACCTGCCGCAGGAAGTCAGTAGTTCAATTTTTGCGCGGATGGAAGCTGAACGCCATGCTGTAGCGCGGGAGCACCGCTCTAAAGGTATGGAAGAAGCTGAAATTATCCGCGCCGACGTTGACGCCCGCGTTACCGTAATGGTGGCAGATGCTGAGCGTAACTCGCGTAGTGTGCGCGGTGAAGGTGATGCATTAGCCGCTAATGTGTACGCTGAAACCTTTAACAAGAATGCTGAGTTTTACTCCTTTATCCGTAGCCTCGAAGCGTATAAAAACAGCTTCAAAAGCAAGGATGATGTGTTAGTTATACAGCCGGACAATGATTTCTTTAAATATATGAAGTCAGATAAGGTGCAGAATTAACTGCTGCCAGTACTGAAAAAGGCCCGAAAGGGCCTTTTTTGTCTGTAACGGTGTATCGGGGGGAGCTATGTATCAACAATTTTATCAGCGCTTTTTGCAGGCCAATCAGGGCAAGCAGCATTTTGCCTGCCATTCGCATCATTACTGGCCGGATGTCAGCCGCGATGCCATGCTGGAATACTGGGATGACACCGCGCGGCTGGTAGACGACAAGTGGCGCTATATTTTTGGCGAAAAAGTGCCGCAAACCCAGCAGCTGATCGCAGATATTCTGCAATTACCGCAGCCGGAACAAATTGTGTTTGCGCCTAATACACATGAATTAGTGATGCGTTTGCTCAGCTGTTTTGATTTACGCCAACCGTTGCGCATTTTAACGACAGACAGCGAGTTTTACAGTTTTTCGCGTCAGGTCAAACGCCTGGCAGAATATGACAATGTGCAGGTGGATATTGTTGCCACTGAACCGTATGACAGTTTTGAACAGCGCTTTGCCGCATCAGCGGCAGCAAACCAGTATCAACTTATTTTCTGCAGCCAGGTATTTTTTAACTCCGGCGTGGCGGTGAGCAATTTAACCGGCTTTGTACAGCAAATTGCTGCTGTCAGTGAGGCGATGATCGTAATCGACGGTTATCATGGTTTTATGGCGTTGCCGACCGATTTATCTGCCATTGCCGAACGTATTTTTTATCTGGCCGGCAGTTATAAGTATGCCCAGGGCGGCGAGGGCTGTTGTTTTATGGCGGTGCCGGTTGGCAGCACTGAGCGGCCGTTGTATACCGGCTGGTTTGCCGAGTTTGGTACTTTAGCGGCAGAGAAATCGGCCACGGTTTTGTACAGTGAAGACGGTTATCGTTTTGCCGGTGCCACCATGGACTTTTCTGCGCTGTACCGGCTGAATGCGGTACTGCGTTTATTTAAACAACAGGGCATCAGCGTTGGCCGTATTCACCAGTATGTACAGCAGTTGCAACAGGCATTTTTACAAAAACTGGCGGCAGTACAACATGCTAAATTGCACGCCGGCAATTTGTTGGCTCAGGATCTTAGCTGCCATGGCCATTTTTTAACGTTTCGGCCGGGCAGCGTACCTGAGGTGGCCGAATTGGCAGCTTTACTTAAACGGGCTGGCATTGAAACAGACTATAGGGCTGACCGTCTGCGCTTTGGCTTCGCTTTATACCATAACAGCGCGCAGTACGACTTAAGTTGTTTGGCTTAACACCCGTTTAACTGATTGATTAAAAACCACTAAATAAGCCGCTGCGAAAAAAGCGGCTTTTTTTCATCCGGACGGCTGAAACTTGCCCGGCTATTTGGTAGAATCCACGCCTGATTTTTTCCATGATGTAGGAACCATGGCCAAGAACGTAGTAGTGCTCGGCACCCAATGGGGTGACGAAGGTAAAGGTAAAATCGTCGATTTATTAACAGATAAAGCCAGCTATGTGGTGCGCTATCAGGGCGGACACAATGCAGGCCATACTTTGGTTATTGACGGTGAAAAAACCGTATTACATTTAATTCCGTCAGGTATTTTACGTGCAAACGTTAAATGCGTAATCGGCAATGGTGTAGTGTTATCTCCTGAAGCGTTCTTAAAGGAAATGACCATGCTGGAGCAGCGTGGCGTGCCGGTAAAAGAGCGTTTACTGCTAAGTGAAGCTTGTCCATTAATCCTGCCGTTTCACGTTGAGCTGGATAAAGCGCGTGAACTGGCGCGTGGCGACAAGCCGATTGGCACCACCGGCCGTGGTATCGGCCCTGCTTATGAAGATAAAGTGGCCCGTCGTGGTTTACGTGTCGGCGATTTGTTTAACCCGGAATTGTTTGCTGAGAAGCTGAAAACAGTGATGGAGTTACATAACTTTACGCTGACACAGTATTACAAAGTACCTGCGGTGGATTATCAAACTACACTGGATAACGCCCTGGCTATTGCGAAAATATTAAAGCCGTTAGTCGTCGACGTTACCGATTTGCTGGATCGCGCCCGCAAAGCCGGTCAGGAAATTATGTTTGAAGGTGCCCAAGGCACCTTGCTGGATATCGACCACGGTACTTACCCTTATGTTACGTCGTCCAACACCACTGCAGGCGGTGTAGCCACCGGTACCGGTTTTGGTCCGCGTTACCTGGACTACGTGCTGGGTATCGTCAAAGCCTACACTACCCGTGTTGGTTCTGGCCCGTTTCCGACCGAGCTGGATTGTGCTGTTGGCGAACACTTAGGTGTTAAAGGCCACGAATTTGGTGCTACTACCGGTCGTAAGCGTCGCTGTGGTTGGTTCGATGCCGTGGCGGTTAAACGTGCGGTACAGTTAAACAGTATTTCCGGATTTTGTTTAACCAAGCTGGATGTATTAGATGGCTTGGATAAAGTAAAAATTTGCACCGGTTATAAAGATGCCGCCGGCAATATTTCCGATATTCCACCCATGGCAGCTGAAGGCTATGAGTTAGTTACGCCGATATATGAAGAAATGCCTGGCTGGCAGCAAAGCACCTTCGGTGTGCAACAGTTAGATAAACTGCCACAAGCGGCACGTGACTATATCAGCCGTTTAGAGCAGTTGACCGGTGTGCCGATTGATATTGTTTCTACCGGACCGGATCGCGTACAAACCATCGTATTACGTCATCCGTTTGCCTGATGCTAACGTAAAGCAATAACACGATAAAAAACGCTGCCATCAGGCAGCGTTTTTGTTTTATGCTGGTCAAAACAGCAGCAGATGGAGTTATGGCTATGCGTACACTGATTTTGATTACCGCGTTATTTACCCTGAGTGCCTGTGGCGGCAGTAGCAGCGACGATGATACAGCAACAGCTGCGTGCCAGCGTACGGACATTAACTCTCAGGTATTTTGCGCACTGCAGCAGGATTATCTGTGGTATCGCGATTTACCGGAAGATATTGATCCGGGCGCTTATGCCTCGCCGTCAGCCATGCTGGATGCTGTTGCCGCGCCGCAGGACCGCTACAGCTATATCACGACACGGCAGGAATATGAAGACCGTTTTATTAATGCGACTTTTTTTGGTTACGGCTTCTCTTCTGTCCGGGCGGATAATAATACAGCGTTGCACATAGCTTATGTCTATGACGATGGCTCTGCTGCACAAAACGGGTTGCGCCGCGGTGACAAGATCACTGAGATTGAAGGCGTTAGCGTAGCGCAGTGGCTAAGCCGGCTTGATGCCGGTACTGCCACTAATGATGATGTGTACGGCCCGAATGAAGCCGGTGTTATGCGTAACTTTGTCTGGCAAAAGCCAGATAATACTGAACTGTCTGCAGACTTTATTAAAACAGATGTTACTACCAATACGGTTTTACACCGCTCGGTCAGTACTCAGGGCGATAGGCGCGTCGGTTATCTGGTGTTTAACAGTTTTATCGAATTGTCTGAAACTGAGCTGGAGCAAGCATTTGCGTTTTTTGTAGCAGAGGGCGTCGATGCGCTGGTGCTGGACTTACGCTACAACGGTGGTGGCTTAATTCGGGTGGCTAATCAGCTGAGCACGCAAGTCGCTCTTAACAACGTATTGGGCGAAGTGTTTGTTAAGTATCAATATAATGATAAAAACAGCGGCAAAAATAATACTACCTTGTTTGCAAGGGGGGCAGGTAGCAGTGCACTGGATTTGGATCAGGTGTTTGTGCTGACCACAGCAAGCAGTTGCTCCTCCAGCGAGTTGGTAATTAACTCTCTGACACCTTTTGTCGATGTGGTACAAATCGGTGAGACCACCTGTGGTAAACCTGTAGGTCAACAACCTGATATTATTGGTGATTATGTGTTGTTTGCCATTAATTTTCAGACTGTTAATGCATTGGGCCAGGGGGAGTACTTTGATGGTTTGATACCGAATTGTCCGGTAGATGATGCCATTGCCGGCGATTGGGGTGTCGCAGGGGATGCGTTATATGCTGAAGCGGTAAGCTATATTGCCAATGGTAGCTGCAGTGATGTTGCAGTGAGTGCTGCTACGACGCAGGCAAAAGCCGTTAAACCGCGCTTGGCAGCGCCATGGGTTTTAAACAACGAGCAATAACAGGCGCGAAACTTGCTTTAAAAAAGCCGGTAGCGGCCGATAAGGCTAAAGTGACAATTTACAGGCGCATAAGATGAGTAAAAAATATTGGATCATAGCGGCATGGTTATTATTGCCGGCGACCGCACAGGTACAGGCGCAGGAACTGGAAGCGGTGCAACTGTATAGCCAGGATGAGCTGCTGGCTTTGATCCAAACCAATAGTCATCTTAAACGGGTGCGTGATGATGATTGTCAGCTGGTGCGGGATATTGACGCCCGTGCCGACATTATGCAGCTGCCGGCTTATCAGTTTTTATATGGTGATATGCTGGCGTATGCAGTCTGTGTGCCACGCAACGTAGAGCGTGGCTGGGACTTAATGCTACAAGCCGCAGCCCAAGGCTTGCCGGAAGGTTTGGAGCAAGTAGGCCGTTATTATCATATTGGCCGCTTTGTGCAGCCGGATGTAGATAAAGCCATCGTGTATCTGCGTGAGGCCTCGGCGCTGGGTAATTTAAAAGCCCAATTGCGCTTAGCGCAGATATTGGTTGATGGCCATGGCAGCCCGGTCGATTTTGAACAAAGCTACCGCTGGTTGCACCATGCTATTACCGCCGATGGCGCTAGACACAAACAAATACAGCACCTGCTTAGCCAGTTAGCGCAGAAGATGCCACCACGGGTGGTAGCAAACGCTAAACGGCCGTTAAAATGAAGTTCATACTCATCAGGCAGTTTAGCTGTTACACTTAACACAATTTAGGCAACAAAAGATAACTTAATGACGGTAAATGATCCGCATCTTGCGCGTGAGCAGGAAAAATACGACAACCCCATCCCCAGCCGTGAATTTATTCTCGAGCATATCGAAAAACGCCAGAGCCCCGCTTATTTTGAAGAATTAGTTGAAGAGCTGGGCTTAACCGATGACGATGCTATTTTCGCGCTGAAAAAACGTCTGCGCGCCATGGAGCGTGACGGTCAGTTAATTTATACCAAAAACCGCCGCTATGGCCTGGTCGATAATATGGATCTGGTCAAAGGCACGGTATTGGGCCACCGCGAAGGTTTCGGTTTTTTGAAGCTGGAGCAGGGTGGGCCGGACTGGTTTATCCCCAATTTTGAAATGCAGCGCTTACTGCACGGCGATATTGTGCTGGCGACAGCGCAAAGCGTAAACAGCAAAGATAAAATTGAAGCCCGCGTAGTGCGGGTATTAGAGCCACGCAGTGAGCCGATAGTTGGTCGCTATTACAAAGATTTCGCTTTGGGCGTAGTGGTGCCGGATGACCCGCGCATTACCCAGGATATTGTTATCCCTGACGGTGAACAGGGCGAAGCCCGGCACGGCCAGGTGGTGTTGGTAGAGATCACCCAGCGGCCATCCAAGCGTGTTAACGGCATTGGCAAAGTCACCGAAGTATTGGGCGAGCACATGGCGCCCGGCATGGAAATTGAAATTGCCATTCGCAACCATCAAATTCCGCATGTGTTTTCTGATGCAGTATTAAAACAAGTGGCCAAATACGGCGAAGAAGTGCCGGCAGAGGCCAAACAAGGCCGCGTTGATTTAACCCAATTGGGTTTAATTACCATTGATGGTGAGGACGCGCGCGATTTTGACGATGCCGTTTACGCCGAAGCCAAAGACAACGGCGGCTGGCGCTTATGGGTCGCTATAGCCGATGTCAGCGCTTACGTGCTGCCTTATACGGTGCTGGATAATACTGCTATTGAACGCGGCAATTCGGTGTATTTCCCCGACCACGTAGTACCGATGCTGCCGGAAGCGCTATCGAACGGCCTGTGCTCACTTAACCCGCATGTTGACCGCTTATGTTTAGTCGCCGATATGCATATCAGCGCCAGCGGCAAACTCGACAGCTATCAATTTTATGAAGCGGTAATGCACTCCAGTGCGCGCTTAACCTATAACAAGGTGCATAAAATATTGCAGGGCGACCCTGAGCTGCGGGCGCAATACGCGGCTAACCTGACTAATATTGAAACGCTGAACAGCCTGTATAAAAAGCTGGCCAAAGTACGCGGCCAACGCGGCGCTATTGAGTTTGAAACCGTAGAAACCCGCTTTGTATTTAACAGCCACCGTAAAATTGAGCAGATTGTACCGGTGCACCGTGTAGAGTCGCATAAGATCATTGAAGAGTGCATGATCATGGCCAATGTGGCCGCCGCACGCTTTATTGAAAAGCACGAAGCCCATACGCTTTTCCGTGTGCACGAACGGCCGGATGCCGACCGTTTCGACAACTTCCGCCGCTTTTTAGCTGAGCTGGGCATAGAAGCGAACTTATCGGCTGAGCCAACCCCGTTGGAGCTCACGCAAACGCTGGAAAAAATCGGTGACCGGCCGGATCGTGAACTGATAGAAACCACCATGCTGCGCTCGATGAAGCAAGCGGTGTATCAGGGCGATAATCAGGGCCACTTTGGCTTGGCGCTGGAAGCTTACGCTCACTTTACCTCACCCATCCGCCGTTACCCGGATTTAGTGCTGCACCGTGGTATTAAAGCTTTACTGGCGAAACAAGGCCAGAAAGTGACGGGCGCGCGCGAATATTCTGAAGCCGAAATTACCCCGCTGGGCGAGCAGTGCTCGATGACAGAGCGCCGAGCTGATGATGCCACCCGCGAAGTAGCCGATTGGCTTAAATGCGAATATATGCAGGATCACTTGGGCGCAGAGTTTGACGGCGTAGTAGCTACCGTTACCAGCTTTGGCCTGTTTGTGCGTTTAACTGAGCTGTATATCGAAGGTTTGGTGCATGTTACCTCGTTGCAAAACGACTACTACCACTTTGATGCCGAGCGCCATACGTTAAGTGGTGAGCATGGCAAAGTAACTTATCGCATGGGCGATTTACTAAAAGTGAAGGTGGCTGCGGTTAACTTAGAAGCGCGTAAAATTGATTTAGTGTTAGTAGGCGAGCCAAAACGCATCGTCAGTAAAGAGCAAATCAAGGCGTCAAAGCAAGGTGCAGCTAAAGGCGGTAAACGCGCTACCGGTAAAGCCGCAGCTGCACCGACCAAAGGTGGCGAAGCTAAGCCTAAAGGCGCGCGCAATATTACCGCACGCAAAAAGCCACGGCGTAAGGCTAAGTAGATAGCTTTGCCTACATGAGAATCGGCTTGCCCTAAGCCAACCGTTGAAGGCATGGATGCCTGAGTCGAGCCTATAGGGACATATTCACGGCGTGTTGGCGTGGGCAAACCGGTTCGTTAATACAATAAATTCAGGTAAACTGCCGGCCTTTTTTAAGCGTCGGCATTAAGGGTTAACAATGAGCGCAGATCTGGTATTTGGTATTCATGCGGTAGGAGCATTATTACAACGCGCACCGCAAGATGTGCTGGAGTTGTTTGTGATGAAAGATCGCGACGACAAGCGCATGCAGCCGCTTATTCAGGACGCGCGGCAAAACGGCATCTCGGTGCAGTTTTGTAACCGCAAAACCTTGGATGATATGGTCGGCGGCCAGCATCAGGGCATTATTGCTAAAGCCCGCTTACAAAGCAGTGGTAGCGAAGCTGATTTAGCTGCCATTGTTGCGCAGCATGAAAAACCCTTTATTCTGATCCTTGATGGCGTAACCGACCCGCATAACCTGGGCGCCATTTTGCGTAGTGCCGATGCGGCCGGTGTGCATGCAGTGGTATCGCCAAAAGACCGTTCAGTAAAGCTGACGTCCGTGGTGCGTAAAGTCGCCTGTGGCGCCGCAGAGAGCGTGCCTTTTATTACCATAACCAACTTAGCCCGTACCTTGCGCGAACTGCAGGATGCCGGGGTTTGGGTAGTCGGCACCGCCGGTGAAACCGATACCAGTATTTACCAAGCCGATTTCAAAGGCCCGCTGGCGCTGGTATTGGGTGCTGAAGGTGAAGGCCTGCGCCGCTTAACCCGCGAAACCTGCGATAGCCTGGTAAAAATTCCGATGTTTGGCAGCGTGTCCAGCCTTAACGTATCGGTTGCCGCCGGTATCTGTTTATTCGAAGCCGTGCGCCAGCGCCAGTAAACTCCGTGCCCGATTGCTTTTGGGCGATAGCAAAGGTTAGGTGTTTCGATTGCGCAGCCACAGAGTGTCTGAGTGAGCGCGCAAGCAGCGAACGAGTTGCTGTGGCGAGCACAGCGAAATAGCTAGCCTTGCTTTGAAGTTGCCGGTAAAAGTGAGTGCTATGCTCGCCACAACGGCACTTCGGGCAATCCTGCCCTCAGTGAGGCGGCTCAGCTACGCTTACCAAATTCGTTCCCGACGAATTTGCCCGCCGCCTTCGCTTACGCGAAATGGGTTTGTGGCTGTGCTATCACTCACTTTTACCTGCTTAATCTTTCAAATTGACGGCTTTCTGCTTGTTATTTACCCGCTAACTCCGTAAAATACGCGACCTTCGGCCATACACTAACGTTCCTTGCCTCCATGAGAACCCCGGCCGAGTTCCCCCGAGGCTTACTAACCGTAAGGAGCTACAATGCGTCATTACGAAATCGTTTTTATGGTTCACCCTGATCAGAGTGAACAAGTACCTGGCATGATTGAGCGTTACACTGGCGCAATCAAAGAAGCGGGTGGTTCTATTCACCGTCTGGAAGACTGGGGTCGTCGTCAACTGGCTTACCCAATCCAGAAGTTGCATAAAGCTCACTATGTTCTGATGAACGTAGAAGCACCACAAACTGTGATTGATGAGCTGGAAACTAACTTCCGCTACAACGACGCGGTATTACGTAACCTGATTATGCGCACCGATGGTGCCGTAGTTGAGCCATCACCAATGGCTAAAGTACGTGATGAACGTCGTGAGCGTGCTCCTCGCGAACATGAAGAGCAAGTAGCAAACGAAGAGTAAGTTGTTGTTAATGGACAATAGCACCGTACTGGTTGGCAGTATCTGCCGTCAACCGGAGCACAGCGAGAGTCCTGCGGGTATACCGCATACGGTTCTGGTGTTAGAACACCGCAGTAACCAGACAGAGGCAGGTTTAAACCGCCAGGCCTATGTCAGGATCCAGGTAGTACTGACCGGAGCCGCACTAACACAACATACCCGACAGTTAACGTTGGGCAACATGGTAAAGGTGACAGGTTTTTTAAACCGCCACCAAAGCCGCAGCGGACAAGCAAAGCTGGTGCTGCATGCGCAACAAATTGAACATATAAGTTAGGAGACAGGCAAATGTCACGTTTTTTCCGTCGCCGTAAATTCTGCCGTTTTTCTGCAGAAGGCACTGTAGAGATTGATTACAAAGATACCGCTGTTCTGAAAAACTACGTTACAGAAAGCGGCAAGATCGTACCTAGCCGTATTACTGGTACCAGCGCTAAGTATCAGCGCCAACTGGCTCGTGCTATCAAGCGCGCACGCTACCTGGCTCTGCTGCCTTACAGCGACTCACACAGTTAATACAGAAGGGGTATAAGCAATGCAAATTATTCTGTTAGACAAAGTCTCTAACCTTGGTGGTTTAGGTGACAATGTAACTGTTAAGTCTGGTTATGCGCGTAACTTCTTGTTCCCTCAGGGTAAAGCAGTTCCGGCTACTAAGGCTAACATCGAGAAATTCGAAGCCCGCCGCGCTGAATTAGAAGCTAAATTAGCTACTGATTTAACTGCTGCGAACGATCGTGCTGCTAAACTTGCTGCGCTGGGTGAAGTGACTATCGCTTCTAAAGCCGGTGACGAAGGCAAGCTGTTCGGTTCAGTTGGCACCCGTGATATCGCTGATGCGATCACTGAAGCCGGCGTTAAAGTATCTAAAGCAGAAGTTAAACTGCCTACCGGTACTTTACGTGAAACTGGCGAGTACGAGATCGACGTTCAGTTACACGCTGAAGTTACTGCAACTGTAAAAGTTGTAGTAATCGCAGAAGCTTAATAAGCTTTAAAGCGCACTGTATCTGCAGTGCGCTTTTTCCTCTGTTTTCCCCGTTGTTGTTTATCCCGTTCGTTTAGTTAAGCCGATAAAAATATCTGACACTTCGCTTTGTGATCTGCCTTAGGCGGGTTAGCATTATGCTGTTTTCGCCAACTGAAACAGGTGTTATGAGTAGTATCAAAGACAAACAGGTTGCCGCGGTTAAAATGCCGCCCCACTCGATAGAAGCTGAGCAGTCGGTCCTTGGCGGCTTAATGCTGGATAATGAAGCCTGGGATCGCGTGGCAGAAAAAGTCGTCGAGCAGGATTTTTACCTGCGCGCGCACCGCTTTATTTTTGCTGCTATGTCGCGTCTGGCTGAAGCTACTCAGCCGATTGATATTATTACCGTATCGGAAAATTTAGAAGCTAACCTGCAACTGGACGATGTCGGCGGTTTTGCCTATTTGGGCGAAATTGCCAAGAACACACCCAGTGCCGCTAATATTTTGGCCTACGCCGAAATTGTGCGTGAGCGCGCTGTAGTGCGCGATATGATTTCCGTGGCGCACGATATTGCCGATGCCGGTTACGACACCCAGGGCCGCAGCTCGGCCGAGCTGTTGGACTTTGCTGAAACCAAGGTATTTAAAATTGCCGAACAGCGTACCAATGCTAATGAAGGCCCTGAGCCGATTAACAGCATTTTGGCCAAAACCATTGAGAAAATTGACGAGCTGTTTCGCTCACCGTATGACGGTGTTACCGGGGTGTCTACCGGCTATGTCGATTTAGATAAAATGACTAACGGTATGCAACCGTCAGATTTGATTATTGTTGCGGCCCGGCCATCGATGGGTAAAACCACCTTCGCGATGAACCTGTGTGAGCATGCGGCTATTACCTCAGATAAACCGGTGCTTATTTTCAGCTTAGAGATGCCGTCCGAGCAAATTATGATGCGTATGCTGGCGTCCTTAGGCCGCATTGACCAAACTAAGGTACGTACCGGCCAGTTGGAAGATGAAGACTGGGCGCGGCTGTCTTCTGCCATTGAGCTTTTGAACACTAAAGGCAAAATGTATATCGATGATGGCTCGGGCTTAACACCAACCGAAGTGCGCTCACGGGCGCGCCGGGTCGCACGCGAACATGGCGGTTTAAGCATGATCATGGTCGACTACTTACAGCTGATGACCGTGCCTGGTATGAGTGAAAACCGTACCTTAGAGATTGCCGAAATTTCACGCTCGTTAAAAGCACTGGCCAAAGAGCTGAAAGTACCGGTAGTGGCGCTGTCGCAGCTTAACCGCTCATTGGAGCAACGCGCCGACAAACGCCCGGTAAACTCCGACTTACGTGAGTCCGGCTCTATCGAGCAGGATGCCGACTTAATTATGTTTATCTACCGCGACGAAGTGTACAACGATGACAGCCCGGATAAAGGCACGGCAGAAGTAATCATAGGTAAGCAGCGGAACGGCCCGATTGGTCGGGTGCGGTTAACCTTCCACGGTCGATATTCACGCTTTGATAACTACGCCGGTAGCGCCAGGTTCGAGGACGATTAATGCCCAGCCGCCGGCCTCATGCCACCATAGACTTAGCTGCGCTTGAGCATAACTTTACCCGCGTAAAGCAACTGGCGCCAAACAGCAAAATACTGGCGGTGCTAAAAGCCAATGCCTACGGCCATGGTATGTTGCCGGTAGCTCAAGCGTTAAAGCAGGCCGATGCGCTGGGCGTGGCCCGGCTGGATGAAGCCTTAGCACTGCGCGCCGGTGGTATTGCCAGGCCTATAGTGCTGTTGGAAGGTTTTTTCCATCAGGACGAACTGGCACAGGTTGTGGCGTCAAATTTACAACTGGTAATACACCATCGCGAGCAGGCTGAAGCCTTATTGGCGGCGCAGCTGGATGCGCCGGTGCGGGTGTGGTTAAAAGTCGATTCCGGCATGCATCGGCTGGGTATTTACCCACACGAATTTAATGAGTTGTATCAGCGTTTAAGCCAAAGCCGCAATGTGCAGGGGCCGCTGCGGTTAATGAGCCATTTTGCCAGCTCAGACGAGCTGGATAAGCCTGCTACTGCTAATCAGTTGGCGTTATTTCAGCAGATTACTCAGGGCAGTGCCGGTGAGCTTTCGCTGGCAAACTCCGGCGCCGTACTAAACTGGCCGCAAAGCCATGGTGATTGGGTACGGCCCGGCTTAATGCTGTATGGCGTATCGCCAATGGCAGATGCAGTTGGCAGTGCTCATGACTTAAAGCCGGTAATGACACTCAGCAGCAGTGTTATAGCGGTACGCGAGGTAAACGCCGGTGATGCAGTTGGTTACGGCGGCAGCTGGATAGCCGCGCACGATAGCCGCTTAGCGGTAGTGGCAATGGGCTATGGTGATGGTTACCCGCGCGCCGCCGGTAATAATGCCGCGGTACTGATTAACGGCAAGCGCTTGCCCATCGTTGGCCGGGTGTCGATGGATATGATTACCGTTGATATCGGCAACGAAGCGGTAGCCGTGGGCGACAACGTTATCCTGTGGGGCAGCGATTTACCGGTAGAGCAACTGGCGCGCTGTGTGGATACCATCGCCTATGAGCTGCTATGCAATATCACCAGTCGCGTACAATTTAGTTATATTAATCCATCACACTAAACAAAAACGCCGGCAGCTGCCGGCGTTTTGTTGCAAAAGTCGCGGTTATTTATCAAAGCTGACTTCGATATGCACTTTGCCAAATTCGGAGTCGAACGGCATTAAAATTTTCGCGCCTTCGGACTTATGCGAAATGGTATGGTTTTTACCGGACACCACTACCGGTGTAGCCATGGTGAAGTCGTAACCTTTTTCACCCAGCACACGCTTGGCGCCGCCGGTAACCATATTGGTAATTTCACCCACCATATCGGTAACATCTGCAGTAATGCCTTTTGGCCGCTCGCCTAACATGCGAAACATAATTTCTACCGCTAAAGATTCTTCAAAGGTAATCGAAAAAGAGCCTTTGGTTTGCGGGCTTACCATGCCTATTAAGCCGGACACGTCGCCGCGGGCCACTTCGTCTTTTTTAATTCTGGGTTGCCCCGGAACTATGGTGGTATTGGCCATGGTGCTGAGCACATTTACTAACGAAGATAAAAACGGGTTTATAAATTCAACATTCATGTCAATGCCTATCAAAGAAAACGGGACATAGGATAAAGCTTGCTTAAGATTAGGAATCTTTTACCAAATGCACAAGCCATGGCTTTGTTTTTGGTATGTTTTATTCTGTTACTTTACAGTCGGCACAAATGCCGTGTGCTTCAATGGTTTGATGCTTAATGACAAAACCATGGCTTACTGCCTGACGGTTAAATTCGTCTTGTAACAAACTTGAGTGTAACTCGGTTACGTTACCACATTGGTCACAGATCAACAGCTGCGCCGGATGATGCTGGCCAAAATGATGACAGAGTAAAAATGCATTGCTCGACTCTATTTTATGAATAAAGCCTTGCTCAGTGAGGAACTCCAGCGCGCGGTACACGGTGGCAGGCTTGGCGCCCGGTTCAGTTTGTTTTAACTGCTCCAGCAATTCATAAGCGCCGATACCACCATTAAGATTGGCCAGCAGGCGAAACACTTTTTCGCGTATTGATGTAAAACGGGCGCCGTTATTTTCACAAATAACGCGGGCGCGGTTAACCAGAGTTTCCGTCGACATTGTCAGCTCCTGTCAAGCAGTTACCGGCAGTGTACCATATCAGTGCCTAACTGCCACGCTGTCGACCATGCAAAAACAACTGTGATTATAAGCGGTTGATCTGATCTTTAAGTTGATATGACTTGTCGGTAACAATGCTTTCCAGTGTGGCAATGCGCTGTTTAAGCTTTTCCTGCTCAGCTTTAAGTTCATCCAGTTCTGCGCTACCGGCTTTGCCCTTATTATCGTGATATACCTTAAAGGCAGATAATCCAATGCCGCCAATAATGGCCAGTGCTGCTATTTCAAAAGGTCCCATTGTGCTTTGCTCTCCGCTACAGCTGGTTAATTTGTTGTTTTAATTGGTAAGGTTTATCGGTAACTATACTTTCCAGCGCGGCTATGCGCTGCTTTAATTCGGCTATTTCCTGCTCCAGTTTATCCACGCCTTTACCGGACGCCAGTTGCTGGTATTTATAACGCATTTTTAGTGCGTCGTAGCCAATGCCGCCAATAATAGCCACCACAACAATAATAACTACACCTATATCCATAATTTATCTCCTTTAGTTAGGCAGGCATAACAAGCAAGGCCAATGCCAATTAATTAATAGTGATATTAATCAATCTATTAAATCTATACCGTTTGCTTTGTTTGCGGCGCATAAACAAAAGTTTAGCTAAATTCACCAAAATATAGTGGTAAACTCAGCCTGGGATCCAGCAATTAATTGTAAGCCATTATGACAGATGAAGATTGGATGCAACATGCTATTGCGCTGGCCGCTAAAGCCGAACTGCAGGGCGAAGTGCCGGTGGGCGCGGTGTTGGTAAAAGATAAAGTGCTGCTGGGGGAGGGTTGGAATCAGATGATTAGCCTGAATGACCCCTCAGCTCATGCTGAAATGCAGGCTATAAGGGCTGCAGCAGCCAAAATAGGCAACTACCGTCTGCCGGATTGTACCTTGTACGTGACACTGGAACCTTGCAGTATGTGCGCCGGTTTAATGGTGCACAGCCGGATTAAGCGTCTGGTATTTGGCGCCACTGATTTGAAAACCGGTGCCGCAGGCTCAGTGCTGAACGTGGTGCAGCAGGTACAGTTTAATCATCAGTTGGAGGTGGTATCCGGCGTGTTAGCCGCCGAATGTGCCACGCAGTTATCTGCGTTTTTTAAGCGGCGACGGCAGGAACAAAAGGCGGCTAAACAGCTTCGTCTGTCTGATTAAAAAAGCTCAGATAATGGCGCCGACGCTGATGCAGTTTGGTTACAGCGATATTACGTTTAATACGGCGCCGGCTTGCGGCAACATCTACCAGACGACGACGCAGGCTGCTGAGCCGCGGTTTTTTACGTTTTAACATAGTATCTCTTTCCCGCTGAATATGGCTTTACTATGGGCCTGGCACTGCAAACTTTCAAGAACCCGGCGGTGTGTCTGTCGGCGTAGCCGGCGGCAATATTTCTGTACTAAGTTGGTCTGACAATCGCTGTTTTTGCAGCTCCAGGCGTTGCTCTGCTTGTTGCCGCTCGTCTACCCACAGCAGGGTGTCATAGTAACGCCGGATATTTTCGACATAAGTAACCGCTTCATCGCCACGGGCATAGCCGTACTTGGTGGTTTGGTACACGCTTTTTTGCCGTAATAACGGCAGGTGCTGTTTAACGTCGAGCCATTTATCCGGGTCGGCCCCCCGTTGCTGCGTAAGAATGCGCGCATCTTCAACATGACCCCAGCCTACATTATAGGCAGCCAGGGCAAACCAAAGCCGGTCAGGCATGGCAATCCGCTCCGGTATGCGGGTGACTAACTGATGCAGGTAGCGGCTGCCCCCACGAATACTTTGTTCCGGGTCCAGCCGGCTGGCAACGCCCATCTGTTGCGCTGTGGGCAGGGTAAGCATCATCAGGCCGCGTACGCCGGTAGGGCTTTTAGCTTTAGGATCCCAGTGTGATTCCTGATAACTCAGAGCTGCCAGCAAGCGCCAGTCCAGTTCGCCGGCGTATTGTAAAAACCAGGCTTTTAAATCCGGCAAACTGGTTTCTATCGCATCGATATAAGCCAGGGTATCAACATAGTCAAACTGTTGCACGTGGCCAAAATAGCGATCTTCCAATGCGATGAGTTCACCGCTTTGGTACATGGCGCCGAAGAATTCGATCAGTACAGCATAGAGTGAGTCATCGCTGTTATCGGCCAGTAGCCAGCTTACCGGCAGATTATCCCTGACGGTAAAGGCAATACTCAGATTGGGGTAAAAACGCCGGTTTAATGCTAACTGATTTGAATCCGTTATGGTGTAAGCGATATTGCCGTCAATGACTTGCTGCAAAATTTCGTCGGAGTCTAATGTCGGGTGTTGTTGCCAGTTCAGGTCGGGATGGTCAAGGCTAAGCTGCTGCAGGGTTTCGGCATGGCTGCTGTCTTTTACCACTATGATACTGTCAGTGACGTCTTTAAGTGTGCGGGGCCAGGTATTGCCTTGTTTAAATACTAATACTTCGTTAATCCAGCGATAAGCCGGCGAGGCGCGATACAGGCCGCGGCGCTGTCCGGTTAGGGTTAAACCACCTGCAATATAATCCACCTGGCCGTTTTGCAGTTTTTGCAGCAGTTCATCCAGGTGATAACTGGGAAAAAGCGCTAATTCAACGCCCAGCTTATCTGCCAGTGCCTGGCTCAGTTCTAATTCAAAACCGGTAGGACCATCTGTGCCGATATAATAGCTGGTGGGGCCGTGCAATATGCCAACCTTTATCTTATCACTTTGATATATATCATAAAGCTGGCTTTGTGTTGGCTCGGGGGTACAAGCTGCGAGGCAGAGCAACAACACTAACCAGCCCAAACTTTTCTGCATTCGCATCCACCTGTTACTGCTTAATCTGCGCTGTTATAGCAAACTTCTGTCGCTACGTCAGTGTTTACTCATACCACTTGGGCAGAAATTTCTTTATAATGGCGCGCCTGTTTCAGGTTCCATCGTCGTTCAACCCACGGGAAAAGAAAGCCTATGTTGATCCTGCGTGGTGCGCCAGCACTGTCCGAATTCAGAATTCAAAAGTTACTCGACCAATGCGCCCAAAGTGGCTTAACCATCAGCGGTGTTTATGCTGAGTTTATGCACTTTGCTGATGTTAGCAGCGCATTGACTGACGCACAGCAACAAACGCTGGATAAACTACTGACTTATGGCCCGGCCATTGCCAGCCATGAGCCACATGGCCAGTTGTTACTGGTTACACCACGGCCGGGCACTATTTCGCCCTGGTCATCTAAAGCGACAGATATTGCCCGCAACTGTGGTTTAGCGCCGGTAGCGCGTTTAGAGCGCGGTATTGCTTACTATGTTGAAGCGCCAACGGTATTAAACGCACAGCAATTGCAGCAGGTTGCCGCACTGTTGCATGACCGTATGATGGAAGCGGTGTTTACCGAATTAACTCAGGCGCAGGCCTTGTTTACCAAAGCTGAACCGGCGCCGCTTAGCTCGGTTGATATTATCAATGGCGGCCGCACCGCACTGGCTAACGCTAACATTGAGATGGGCCTGGCGCTGGCCGATGATGAAATAGATTATCTGTTCGATAACTTTACCGCTTTGGGCCGTAACCCGAACGACATAGAGCTGTATATGTTTGCTCAGGCTAACTCTGAGCATTGCCGGCACAAAATTTTTAACGCCGATTGGACTATCGACGGCGTACAACAGCCTAAATCGCTGTTCAAAATGATTAAAAACACCTTTGAGCAAACACCGGACTATGTGTTGTCGGCATATAAAGACAATGCCGCGGTAATGGAAGGTTCCAGCGCTGGCCGCTTTTTTGCCCAGCCCGGTAATTTAACTTATCAGTATCACCATGAACCTATTCATATACTGATGAAGGTAGAAACCCATAACCACCCAACCGCGATTTCACCTTACCCGGGTGCAGCTACCGGTTCAGGCGGTGAAATCCGTGATGAAGGTGCTACCGGCGTAGGATCTAAACCCAAAGCTGGCCTGGTAGGTTTCTCGGTATCAAACCTGCGCATCCCGGGTTTTGAACAGCCGTGGGAAACCGATTTTGGCAAACCGGAGCGAATCGTATCTGCACTGGACATTATGCTGGAAGGCCCGCTGGGCGGCGCTGCCTTTAACAACGAATTTGGCCGGCCGGCGATTAACGGTTATTTCCGTACCTATGAAGAAAAGGTACCCGGGCATAACGGTGAAGAAGTACGCGGTTACCACAAGCCGATTATGTTGGCCGGTGGTTTAGGTAATATCCGTGCGGATCATGTACAAAAAGGCGATTTGCCGGTAGGCGCTAAATTAGTGGTACTGGGTGGCCCGGCGATGAATATCGGCCTGGGTGGCGGTGCGGCTTCTTCGATGGCATCGGGTCAATCGGCAGAAGATTTAGACTTTGCCTCAGTACAGCGTGAAAACCCGGAAATAGAACGCCGTTGCCAGGAAGTGATTGACCGCTGCTGGCAGCTGGGTAAGGATAACCCTATCGTGTTTATCCACGATGTTGGTGCCGGCGGTTTATCCAATGCCTTCCCTGAGTTGGTTAACGACGGTGGCGTAGGCGGTAAGTTTGAACTGCGTAATGTACCAAACGACGAGCCTGGCATGTCGCCGCTGCAAATCTGGTGTAACGAGTCGCAAGAGCGTTATGTGATGGCGATACCGGCGGATAAAATGCCGGTGTTCGAGCAAATTTGTAAGCGCGAGCGCGCACCTTTTGCCGTAGTGGGTGAAGCCACTGGCGATCAGCATTTAACCCTGACTGACACCCATTTTGGCAGCACACCTATTGATCTGCCGTTAAACGTGTTGCTGGGCAAAGCGCCAAAAATGCACCGTGACGTGCAAAGTGTGCAAACAGCGGGTAAAGCATTGGATTTTACCGGCGTAACAGTAAAAGACGCGGCAGAGCGGTTACTGCGCTTACCGGCGATTGCTGAGAAAACCTTTTTGGTTACCATTGGCGATCGCACTGTTACCGGCCTGGTAGCACGCGACCAAATGGTTGGTCCCTGGCAGGTGCCGGTAGCTAACTGCGGCGTAACGGCAGCCAGCTATGATACATACCACGGCGAAGCCATGGCAATGGGCGAGCGCACCCCGGTGGCGCTGCTGGATTTTGCCGCTTCAGCCCGGTTAGCGGTGGCAGAAGCCATTACCAATATTGCCGCCACCGACATTGGTGATTTAAAGCGCATTAAGTTATCGGCTAACTGGATGGCTGCTGCCGGCCACCCGGGTGAAGATGCCGGCTTATACGCTGCGGTAAAAGCCATAGGTGAAGAGTTATGCCCGGCGCTGGAAGTGACCATTCCGGTGGGCAAGGACTCGATGTCGATGAAAACCAAATGGCAGCAAAACGGTGAAGATAAAGCCGTCACCTCGCCACTATCTTTAGTGATCACCGCTTTTGCCCGGGTAGAAGATATCCGCAAAACGGTAACGCCACAGCTGCGCACTGATAAGGGCGATACCAGCCTGGTGTTAATTGACTTAGGCCAGGGCCAAAACCGTCTGGGCGCCTCGTGCTTAGCCCAGGTGTATAAACAGCTGGGCCAGACGCCGGTTGATTTAGACAGCCCGCAGCTGCTGATTAACTTCTTTAACGCCGTGCAGCAGTTAACGCGTGAGCAAAAACTGCTGGCTTACCATGACCGCTCCGACGGTGGTTTATTTGTTACCCTGGCCGAAATGGCCTTTGCCGGTAAAGCCGGTGTGCGTGCTGATGTAAGTAGCCTGGGTAACGATGATATGGCCGTGCTGTTCTCGGAAGAGCCGGGCGCAGTAATTCAGGTAAGCGACAGTGAGCTTGAGTACGTTAAGCAGGTACTGGCGCAGCACGAGCTTGGCAACTGCAGCCATGTGATTGGCGTGGTAAACAGCCATGACGAGCTGGTATTCAGCCGTGGCGATAACGTGGTGTTAAGCGACAGCCGCACCCGTTTACGCTGCATCTGGGCCGAAACCACTTACCAGATGCAGGCGCTGCGTGACAACCCGGAAGGAGCTAAACAGGAGTTTGCTGCTAAGGCAGATGCTGCCGATCCTGGTCTGAATGTGAAACTCAGCTTTGATATCAACGAAGATGTGGCTGCGCCTTTCATCTTAAAAGGCGCAGCACCTAAAATTGCAATTTTGCGCGAACAGGGTGTTAACTCGCATGTTGAAATGGCTGCTGCCTTTAACCGTGCCGGTTTTAGCGCGGTTGACGTGCATATGAGCGACATTTTAGCCGGCCGCGCTAAGTTAGCTGATTTTAACGGCCTGGTAGCCTGCGGTGGTTTCTCCTACGGTGACGTCTTAGGTGCCGGTGAGGGCTGGGCTAAGTCGGTACTGTTTAACGATATTGCCCGTAAGCAGTTTGCAGAGTTTTTTGCGCGCCAAAGCACCTTTTCACTGGGGGTGTGTAACGGCTGTCAGATGATGTCTAACCTCAAGAGCCTGATCCCGGGTGCAGAGCTGTGGCCACACTTTGTGCGCAACAAATCTGAGCGCTTTGAAGCACGCTTTAGCCAGGTTGAAATTCAACAAAGCCCGTCGCTGCTGTTTAAGGGTATGGCCGGTTCGCGTATGCCTATCGCCGTATCACACGGTGAAGGCCATGCTGAATTTGCCAGCAACGAAGCCTTTGTTAAAGCTAACCACAGTGGCACGGTAGCCATGCGCTTTATTGACCATTACGGCAAAGTAACAGAGCAATACCCGCAGAACCCGAATGGCTCGGCTGCCGGTATTACTGCTTTAACCACCACTGATGGCCGCGTCACTATTATGATGCCACACCCGGAGCGGGTGTTTCGCGCCGTGGCCAACTCCTGGCAGCCGGACGGCTGGCAGGAAGACAGCCCCTGGATGCGGATGTTCCGTAACGCCCGCGTCTGGTTAGGTTAAGCCGGCAACACACTAAACAACCCTGCTACGGCAGGGTTGTTTTTTTCAGCCCTTCAATTCAACACTGGCCGATTTTTCTGCTGCACTAAATTCCGGCAACGCCGTGTTGCAGCAACTACACTTAATGACATTTTGGCCCAATATATTACCGGTCACTGAGGTGGCTATGCAAAAATCCGCGGTTATTGCCTTACAACAAGCGTTGCAGCTTAATGACGAGCATGTCAACGGTGCTCTGAATACTTATATGCTGACAACGTGCTCACAGTGGTTGCAAACCAATGCTGCATCTGCCGGCGCATTAAACTGGCAAAGTTGGCCGGCAGAACGCCAGGCCGTGTTATGCCTGCAGCTGTGTTGCCGGCAAGCCGGAGTGAACCCGGGCGAGCCTGATGGCTGGTGGGGGCCACAAACCGCTTACGCCGCTGAGCAGTTAGCTGCCATACAACAGCAAGGCAAACCGCCACCGGCCTGGCGGGATAACTTTACCACGCCGGCTAACCCTAACCAGTGGCCGCTGGACAGAGAAGCAGAATTGCGCGCTTTTTATGGCGAGCCGGGCAGCCAACTGGTTAAGGTAAGTTTACCTTATCCGCTGCGACTGGCATGGGATCTCTCCACCACAGTGCTCAGCACGCAATGCCATCAAAAAGTAGCGACCAGTTTGCAAAAGGTGCTGGAACAGGTGGTGCTGTATTACGGCTTCGATGCTGTACAACAACTGCGTTTAGACTTATACGGCGGTGGCTTTAACCTGCGCGCTAAACGCGGTGGCAGCAGTTTATCCACCCACAGTTGGGGTATCGCTTTTGACTTTGACCCACAGCACAACCAGCTGAAATGGAACAGCAGCAAAGCCGGTTTTGCCGGCGCTGATTACCACTACTGGTGGCAGTGTTGGGAAGACGAGGGCTGGGTAAGTTTAGGCCGCAGCCGTAATTTCGACTGGATGCACGTGCAGGCGGCACGGCTGTAGCAGAAAATTAAAGTTAAGTTTGGATAATCTATTATATTTTAATAGCTTGCATAATAAGTAGTGATTATAAGCTCGCCACCTTTTTCCAGGATGGCGAAAGCAGCTTTAATTTTGATCTGATAATCATCCAGCCTAATTGGCCTTGTACGGCCTCCGGGTTAATAGCTATTTTTTGATTGCCGTCGAAAAATTCTATCACCATTGGAGCTCTGGATTTTTCTTAAAACTTATGACTTAAAACTGTCTTTAATTAAATGTTTTAGTGGTTTTGTAGAGCTTACACGTTAAATCTTAAGTAAATAACATCAACCCGCTCATTAATAGCAAAGGCGTAACCTCGTATATGCTGATGAAGTATTTTATTTACAGTAGCTACGCTTCGTTTAACTTTGTTGTTTATTTTTTGTTTGAACAGTAACCCAATAGGTTGCTCGTCGTTCTTAATGCAGTTAAAAAACCACGCCCCCCACTAAAAAACCACGATTTTTACCACGTTTTGTTACTCGGTCCTGGTATACGTTAGGTTGGATTTGTAACACTAGGGAATATAATCTCATGAGAAATATAGCAATTTTCACTCGTTCAGCAATAATGCTAGCGTGCCTGAGCCTTAGCGCTTGTGGTGGTGATTCAGAATCACCACCAGCTCAAGCTCAGCAACTGGCAACAACAAACGCTCAGTCTGTCGGGGCATTGCCCGATACAGCAGGATTAAACTCTACCGGTACCATAAATGAATCTGCACTCCCGGATGTTTGGACTAGTGTCGATGTGGGCACTCCGGATCTAGCTGGATCTGCCAGTTATAGCGATGGTCAAATCCTTTTATCAGGCAATGGTTATAGTTTAGACACTAATGACTCTTTGCATTTTATTTATCAGCCTTTACAAGGTGATGGGCAGATTGTTGCTCAATTAACCAATATCTCTGATGCCGGTAAATGGGGATATCATGGGTTGATGGTCAGGGAAACGCTTAATAATGACTCGCAATATGCGAGTAACCATTATTTCGAAGATGAAGCGATTTCGTTTTTTAAAGGACGCCGCGATGGCGTTGGGATCAATGTTCCTATTGAAGACAAACAGGTCCATTTGCCAAATGTATGGCTAAAATTGGAAAGAGTGAGTGATGTTTTTATTGCCTCTATTTCTAATGATGGTGAAACCTGGCAAGAAACACATCGGGAAACCGTAGTGATGAGCGAAAATGTGCTTATTGGCCTGGCCGCTAATGCTCATCATAAAAGGAAAATAACCACAGGTACTTGGCAAAATGTCGAGGTGTCATCCACAGGCAATTCACCTGATATTGTAAATTCACCAACCAATTTAACCGCTGTGGCACGTGGGATGAAAGCAGTGGCATTAACTTGGCAAGATAATGCTGACAATGAAACAGGGTACAGAGTAGAAAGAGCCGAAGACGCTGACTCGCTTGAGTTTGAATCATTTGCGGTGCTGTCGCCGAATTCTACCTATTTAGTCGATCATGCCTTAGAGCCAGAGACGACCTATCATTACAGAGTAAGTGCTTTAATGGGCGAGATCGCCTCAGGTTACAGTAATGTGGTCAACAGGACGACGATGGCAGATGAGTCGAAATTGCCTGATGCCTGGAGCAGCACCGACATTGGCTCTCCCGCCATAGCCGGTTTCGCAACTTATACTGGCGATCAGTACTCTGTATCAGGTAATGGAAATATTACGGGTACCTTCGATTCTTTTCATTTTGTTTATCAACCTTTAGAAGGAAATGGTGAGATTGTTGGTCAGTTACTAAGTGCTGAGAATGCTGGCCAGACGGGTTATCACGGAATTATGATCAGGGAAACGTTAGATACGGACTCACAATTCGTGAGTAATATGTACCATAGAGGCCGTGCTTTCTTTAAAAGTCGTAATAACGGGGCAATAGAAGAACAGATTGAAGAAACAAAAAACCTATTACCTTTATGGTTTAAATTAGAACGGTTAGATAACCTGTTCATTAATTATATTTCAGATGATGGTGAAACCTGGCGAGAAACACATCGGGCTACTGTAGTGATGGGCGATAACGTGTTTATTGGTTTAACTGCTAACACTCGTTCCCTGGATAAAATCACCAAAGGTACTTGGCAACATGTACAAGTGTTTGCAGATGCAGAACGATTAGCACCACCAACAAACGTAACAACCGAGGCAAGTATTAATGATGAAGTAACATTGACTTGGCAGGATAACTCTAATAACGAAACCGGTTTTAGAATTGAAAGGGCCGTCCGGGGCAATCCATTGGTGTTTGAAATCGTGGCCGAAGTAGGGGCTAATACAACGTTCTATCAAGACGATGGTTTGACACTTGGTACCCACTATGTTTACCGAATAGTCGCTCTCAAAGGTAACGCATCATCACATTTTAGTGAACAAACTACAGTCGAAGTACTTGCGTATGAAAATGCAATTCTTTATATGCAACGATTAGCGGGCGATTATGATAAAACCGATAGACATAATAGCATCAGCGTCACGACGACCGGGGATAGTGCCAACAACTTACTAAGACACCCCGGCATGATAGGTAAAGAGATAAATGTTGAATTAGAGAAGAGCTTGTCTGCCTCAGACGGCACTATCTCTTTTAAAATAACGCCTAATACGCATCAGCAAACGACAGAGTTTTTCAGCTCCGACGCACTTACTATTAGTCAAGTTGAAGAGCAGTTGCTTATCAGCGCTAATGGCATAAATAATATTTATAATGTGCGACTGGATACACTCACATGTAATCACGTGGCTATCCGTTTTAAAAACGGCGTTATGTCGCCGTATGTAAATGGTGAATGGTTTGATGATGTTAATGTCGGCTCGTTAGAGATTGATTCTTTTAACCTGCAAGAATATGACGGAAACGTCTGGGATGTATTATTAACTAACTCGCAAGTATCCGACGAGGTTATTTATGAGCGCAGTGCGCGTTGTACAGAGGCAGTAGAGCCAACCCATCTTCCTTTTGCAGATTACCCATTCAGACTCTGTGGTGTATATACATGTCTTTGGCTACAAAGCGAGGAACAACTGCTGGAAGAGAAAAAGCGAGTTTATCTTCATGCACTTGAAATGGCATATGACCGGAATACATTTGATGTTCAAATGTATAAGTATGATGATGTAGATCGTCAGGCTAGTCTGGATCGTTGGGTTAATCGAGAGAACAATTCTTTATCTAATAGCGCTACCAGAAGGTTTGAATTTTTCACTTTGGATAACTTGTTTAGTACAGATAGTAGTGTGAATACTCATTACTGGCTGCATGAGAACTTCCACGGTTATCAAATGCCCTTGTTCGGAGGTGGTAAATGGCTGGCCGAAGCAACGGCAAGTTGGGCCTCATGGAGTTTTTACAATAAATCTCCTGCAGGTTATAGCCATGGAGCATTTACCTTGAATCCCCATTTAGGGATGTATGAAATAACTAAAGAGCTGGGTAAGAAAAGATATTACCATACTTCAATAATGTTTGCTTATATAACGGCTTTTGTTACAGGCGATAGCATTATAGGAAAGTTATATAATTCACCTGAAATTGAATCGGATGCTTTCAAAGCACTTATAAAAGTGGTCGAAGATGAAGGGCATGACTTCCCTCAGGAGTTTGCTGAATTTGCCGCCAGAACGACAGTTTGGGATTACCCGGACCCTAAAGTTAGCGATGACTTAAAAGCAGTTCAGAAAAAAGCGATTGTTGTTGGTGAAGCAGATAACACTCTGGCGGCAACCTGGCCGGCAGAAGGCACTTATGGTATTTACCATTTCGCACCAAAACGCTATTTGCCTGGTGCCTATGGATGGAATAGCTACAAAATCGAGTCGACAGCAGCTGCTACTTATACGTTAAAAGTAAAAGGCAGTGATCAAAATACCGGAGACTTAAACTTCATCGGCAAAGTGGTTAAAGGAACGCCTGGTGCTTATGAATATGTTGATTTACCTATCGGGACTGAAGTCTCATTAGGCAATGGCGAAGCGGAACTTGAAGTAACAACGCAGGAAGGCGAAGAACTGTACTTAGTCGTTGTTGCCATAAGTGAAGATCATCTTTCAGCTGAAAACGTAGACTTTGTTTATGAATATGCCATTGAGTCAAGTGCACATCCACTGCCTAATGATCATATCCGTACCTTTGTTTTGCCAGAGCAAACAGGGCCTGCGATTGTTGATCATAAAAACTACACTGTGACCAGTGAAGTTCAGCGTGGTACTGATGTGTCGGTATTATCGCCAACGGTTACGCTTTCTGATGGTGCGTTTAGTTCAATTCCAAACGGTACTCTAGTCGACTTTACCCACCCGGTTGTTTATTCAGTTACAGGATTGAGTAATGCTGAAGCCAAAGATTGGGTAGTAACGGTTGAAGCTGTGCCACTGCGAACTGACACTGATTTTGTTACTTTTGAGATAGAAAATATCACCCCGTTTTTTACCGTTGATAAAACAGAACATACTGTATCTGCCAATTTATTATCGGTGGCAGATTTAACCGCAGTGAGGCCTGTCTTTAGCTTGTCTGATGGCGCAACTAGTGTTCCTGCAAGTGGTGAAATAGTTGATTTAACAAATCCTGTCACTTATACGGTGACTGCTGAAGATGGTACAACGATACAAAGTTGGACCGTTTTGGCTGGAGATTTTCGACCATATATTACCACTTGGCAAACCGATGAAGCCAATACTGACATTAACCTGAGTTCTGGTGACTTTGATGGTAACTACCAATTTACATGGAAAGATGCCTACGGGTTACCCGTACAAAGTGGTAGCGTTTCGTCTGAAAAAGAACAGTTTTTTCAGACTACCTTAGTCGAACCAGGAACGTATACTCTTGAGATTAAAGGTTATTATCCTTATTTTCATACTCCTGACATTGAGTATCTAAAGGATGTAAATCAGTGGGGAGACATTCCCTGGAAAAGTTTGACTTTTGGTGGATGGGAGGGGCATGGCTTTAGCGCGACTGATTTACCAAATCTCTCCAACGTAACTTCTATGTACCAGATGTTTTATCGTGCTAAAAACTTTAATAGCGACATTAGCCAATGGGATACAAGCAACGTCACAGATATGACCAGTATGTTTTCCAGGGCTGCAGCATTTAACAGTGATATCAGTGGCTGGGATGTTAGTAACGTGACCTCGATGGAAAGTATGTTCAGAGAAGCCTTCGCTTTTAATAGAGATATTGGTCAATGGGATACAACTCATTTACAGGTCACATCAGAGATGTTTTTTGCAGCAAGAACTTTTAATCAAAATTTAGGATCTTGGAATATAACCAGTATTGTAAATATGGAAAAAATGTTTAGCAGTGAGACTTTTTCTCAGATTAATTATGATAAAACGTTGACGGGCTGGGCTGAGCAAAATGCTCGGGGAGATGTTGTTTTTGGTGCAGAAGGCCTGAGATATTGCGAAGCAGAAACGTCTCGTTATTTCTTGATCAATGAACTAAATTGGACGATTACCGGCGATGAGTTAGTATGCCCTTAATATGTAGCGATTAACTTATTAAGTACATTAGAAGCGGACGTTGTTTCGCTTCAAAATAAGTTTATTGCGATAAAAAGAGAAAAGCATAAAAGGCACCTCATTATATAATGCCGTTCACTTAAGGTGAGCGGCATTTTTTCATTTGGTTCCCCTTTTTCCGGGTCAAGAGTTACCGGCCGGCAACGGATTTATCACGCTATGCCGGGCCTGGTTGCGGCCTTGTTGCTTGGCCTGGTACAGCAGCAAATCTGCCTGCTGCATCAGCTCGCCGGATGTCAGCTGGTGGCCGGGATAATTCAGTGTTACCACACCGATGGACGCGGTAAGCACGCCAAACGGCGAGGCACGGTGCGGTATCGCTTGTGCAGCCAGTTGTTGTGGTAATTGCAGTAAGCCGGGCGGCTGAGCGGTTGCATGTTGTTCTACCAGAATAAATTCTTCACCACCAAAGCGTACTACCAGACGTTTTTTATCAGCAGACAGCAAACGCGACAATTGTATTAACACCAAATCACCGTCGAGGTGGCCATAGTGGTCGTTGTAGGCTTTAAAATGGTCTATGTCCAGCAATCCCAATGATAATTGTTGCCCTTCGGTGAGCTGAGCCAGCTTTTGCTGCAAGCGCTGCTCAAAGCTGCGGCGGTTTAATAAACCGGTTAACTGGTCGGTTTCGGCTTTTTGTTGCTCCAGCCGTACTGCTTTAAATTGGCTGCGCAGTAAGGTGTCAAACTGTCTTTGCCAGGTCATGCACAACAATATGCTGATGCATAAATAAAATATTACCCAACCGGTGTTGGTGTCAGTGCAAAGTTTAATAAATAACAGACTGCTTAACAGCAGTAGCCACAACAACAATTTTTGCTGCAAATTAAAAATCGGTATCGCGGCTATAGCAAAGGCCACCACCATAGGGCCGCCTTCACCCAGCCGGCCGTTGTATTGGCCAGAGGTATAAAAGGTAATGCTAAGCAGCATAATTACTATGGCACTGAGCGCCAGCCAGCCCTGTAGCCAGTGTTCAGCGTTCAGTTTTAATGACAAGACGATATACGCCACTATACACATTACAGCGGTATAGCGGGCCAGGTTGGTGAGGCTAAGCCAACTGTCGCCCAGTAGCACGTCGGTAACAGAAAACAGCAGCATTAATACAATGCAAACTACGGCAAAACGTTTGGTGCTGTTGTGTGTGCGGTGGACCAAATAACGGCAAAATTCAGCTTCACTGCTGCGGTCCAGGTAGCTGAATGCCGGAAAGTAACGGGTAAAAAGCTGCATAGAGGCCGGAAGTTATTGCACTTAGGTTATAGCATAGCAGCTTAACGCCTTGTTACATCAGCCCTTTTAAAAACGCGACTACACTACGCCCCAGTGCGCTTAGCGCATAGCCACCTTCCAGTACCGCCACTATACGGCCCTGGCAGTGTTGATCTGCCAGTTGCTTCAGCTGTTGCGCTATCCAGTGGTAGTCATCCTCTGTTAACAGAAACTGCGCCATATCATCTTCGCGGTGGCCGTCAAAGCCGGCCGACACCAGAATAAGTTGCGGTTGAAAGGCGTTAATGCGCGGCAGCCAATGTTTAATGATTTGCTCGCGCCAAATCGCCGGTTTGCATAACGCCGGCAAGGGTAGGTTTTCGATATTATCGCCTGATGGTGTATCGCCGGTATTGGGATACAGCGGATACTGAAACGATGAGCAAAACAACACCCGTGCGTCGCCGGCAAAAATATCTTCGGTACCGTTGCCGTGGTGTACATCAAAATCGACAATAGCGACGCGGTTTAACTGATACTTTTGCAATGCATAGGCGGCGGCTACGGCGACGTTGTTAAAAATACAAAAGCCCATGGCCTGGTCGCGGGTGGCATGATGGCCCGGCGGGCGTATATTGCAAAATGCCTGCTGGTTCACATCAGCCATAACCTGGTCTACCGCATTAATGGCGGCGCCGGCGGCGTGTAGTGCTGCGCTCAGGCTGTGCCGCATCATCTGGGTATCCGGGTCCAGCCAGATATGGCCTTCTGTTGGCGCTTTGGCGTAAATTTCATCGACATACAGTTTACTGTGCACCGGGTATAAGTCTGTTGCCGCTGCAGGGCTGGCATCGCGCTGCTGCACAACAAACTCCAGCCCTGAGCGGATCAGCTGATCATTAACGGCACTTAAGCGGGCCGGTTGTTCGGGATGGTCATCGCCGGCCAAATGCAAATAACAGCTTGGGTGACTGAATAAGGTAATGGCCATTAGCTGGTCTCCCCGTTATGAGCTGAGCGCGGCAGGTGCAGTTGCAGGTATACTTCGCTGGGGTCGTCGCCAGGCAGACGGGCAAAACCGGCTTTTTGGAATACCGCCAACATGGCTTTATTTTCTGCGCGTACATAGGCTGTCATGCTGGTTAGGCCGCGTAGCTCGGCGATGTTAATCAATTCCTGCAGCAGGCGTTTGGCCATGCCTTTGCCCTGGTATTTCTCCCGTGTGACAAAGGCTACTTCACAACCCTGATTATCGTTGAGCAAATAGTAGCGCCCCACAGCCTGAATTTGCACCGCTGAGCCTTTTTGTTTCACGATACACAATGCCAGGTCTCTGGATTGATCGACACCGACCAGGGTGCAGGATTTCTCGCGACTCATCTGAGTTGGCACGGCACTGTAGCGCAGTTGCAGCGTTTCTTTGGTATGCGAGTAGAAAAATTCCTGCAGCCTGCGCTCGTCTGACGGGTTAAGTGGCCGCAAGTCAAATTCCTCGCCGTCGATATGCAGTTCTTTAAAGCCGACGCTGCCCAGTTCCGGTACTTCGGTAGGGGTATGCAGCTGATAGTGCGGCACCCAGAATTGCAGGCGGATTTGCTCCAGCAATTGCTGGCGAAATTTCGGATGCGCCACACGGATAAGCTCCAGCGCGCGCTCGCGAATACTTTTGCCGCGCAAAGACGCCACACCAAATTCGGTAACCACATAATGCACATGGCCGCGTGAGGTTACTACCCCGGCGCCCGGGCTTAAATGCGCGACAATACGTGATACGGTACCGTTTTTCGCTGTGCTGGGCAGCGCAATAATGGGCTTGCCACCGTTGCTCATAGAGGCGCCGCGGCTGAAATCGACCTGGCCGCCAATGCCGCTGTAAAATAAATGCCCGATAGAGTCAGACACAATCTGACCGGTTAAGTCGACCTCAATGGCGCTGTTTATCGACACCATATTGTCGTTCCGGGCGATATTGGCCGGTGAATTGACGTATTCACTGGGGTAAAAACCCATATGCGGATTACAGTGCACAAAATCGTACAGTGCTTTGCTGCCCACACAGAAGCTGGCAACGGTTTTGCCCGGGTGAAAGGTTTTTTTACGGTTGGTTACCACGCCCTTTTTTATCAGTTCCATCATCGAGTCGGTGATCATTTCACTGTGAATGCCAAGGTCGCTATGGTTACCCAGATAGCGCAGCACGGCATCGCACATTTTACCGACACCAATTTGAATAGTGGCGCCGTCTTCCACCAGCAAGGAAACATACTGGCCAACCCGCTCTGTCACCGGATCCGGTTTGAGCTGGGGCATTTGCGCTATCGGCTGTTCGGCATAAAAATACGCGCTGATCTGATCTTTATGGATAAAAGCCTGGCCATAGGTGATGGGCATGGAGGGATTAACCTGAGCAATGACCTTTTTTGCTGCTTTGGCCGCGGAGGAAACAATATCCACCGATACGCCAAGCGAATGATAACCGTGTTCGTCAGCCGGGCTCACCATAATAAGTGCGGCATCCAGCGGCAAAATGCCGTCACTGAACAAGGAGGGAATATCCGACATAAAACAAGGCGTGTAATCGGCACGGCCTTCTGCCACCGCGCGGCGTACCTGGTCGCCACCGATAAATAAGGCGTTAACTTTAAATAACTGCTGATATTCCGGTTCTGCCCATTTGTTGTCGGATAGGGAATACACCTGCACAATTTCAATGTCATGCAGCTGTTTGGCATTGCTGATTAAGTGATCAATCAGTGCCGTTGGTGTAGCGGCGTGCGAGCCGATAAAAATACGGTCGCCCGATTTTAACAGTTGTTGCCAGTTCAGCTTGTCTGTGGTTTTACTCATAACCCATCCGGCGCAAGGCTTGTTGTGTCACGGTGTAATGTGTCTCAGTGTAAAACAAAAAGGCGACCTTTATACAGTCGCCTTTAGTCTGGGTGATTAACGCTGCAGCCTTACAAAGTCCAGCGCAGACCAATCATCGCAACGTAAGGGTCAATATTCACATCGACACTTTGCACAGTAGCGCCGTTAACCTGCACGCGGCCGGTGGTATCGATATCCATTTTGCTTAGCATAATGTGTACACCAAAGGTTTCATTCAGCTTAATATTCACCCCGGCCTGCAGTGCCAGACCATAAGAGCTTTTCAGCTTCAGACTGACATTATCATTGGCAGCGGTTACGTTTAACGCATCCAGCGCGCCTTCAAGCTGGCCGTCAATTTGCTCGTCAAAAAACACCGTGTAGTTCAGGCCGACACCAACAAAGGGGTCAAAGGTCTGATGTTGTGGCATAAAATGGTATTGTGCCAGCAAAGTAGGTGGTAAGTGCTTGGTTTTACCCACTTTTAAGCCGTCTATCGCCGAGCCTTTTACTTTAATATCATGGCTGAATGGTGTGGCGGCAATCAGCTGTACGGCCCAGTTCGGGTTGATCCGGTAGTCAAAAGTCAGGCCCAATTGGGTATTAGTATTAACCCCTACCGCAGTCGATCCGGCCGGCAGCCCGGCGACTTGTTCAATAACGTTCAGGCTGGAGCTGCTATCGTCCGGGGCGACGGTAATGGCGCCAACGTTAATGGCAAAGTCGGCATAAGCCGGGGCCGCGGCCAGTGCAGCGGCCAGAGTAAGTACAGACAAAGTGGTTTTCATAATAAACTCCGCAGATAAGGTCTGCTGCAATTGTCCGCTTTGGCCGGCAAAGAATATTGGCCTGGATCAATAAAAAACGGGGCTGAGATAAATTCAGCCCCGTAATTTGTTTTGTATCAATAAAGTAGCGCTTAGTCGATTTGCCGGCGCTCGTGGCGTTGCACCGTAGTGGTTGGCCGGGCCGGTGGCTGGCGGTACTCACGTGCCGGTTGAGCCTGCTGACGTTGTTGCACAGGAGCCTGGCGTTGTTGCACCTGGACTCTCTGCTGCTCTGGCTGGCGGTGTTGTTGCACCGCAGGTTGCTGGTACTGCTTCGGCTGTACTTCACGTACAGCCTGGCGCTGGCGCAATTGCTCGGTACTGATAACCCGCTGCTGGCGTTGCTGCTCTGTGGTTGTTACGCGTTCGCGCTGCACCGTCGGCTGTTTAAGTTGCTGGTTTAGCTGCTGGCGGCGCTCATCGCGGTTAACTTCAGTAGTGCGTAGCCGTTGCTCTGTGGTAGCAGCATTACGTTGCTGGCGCAGCGCTTCATTGTGCTGGCGCGGATTTTTGTCATGGCTCTGGTATTGCCGCTCAGGCAACCGCACTTGCTCCGCGGTTTTGCGCTGGTACAACTGTTTGCTTTCGCGCACTGTTACGTTGTTATCTACCCTGGTGTGGCGCACCGGCTTACCCTGAATTTCTCGGGTAGGTTGGCGATAGCCATAGCCGGCATTGTAATCGCGGTTTAAGCGTTCATGACGGTAATGTACACCACGGCGATGTTCGGTATTGTGCTGCCAGCGCCGCGCATCAACGTAATGCTTATGGCGTCTCGGATAATAGCGTGGTGGCGTGTGGTAATAATGATGATGCACGATGACATGGCGATGGCGCCAATCAAAGATACCAAAGTAGAACCAGGGCCGCACATTAACACTTACGCCCCAATGGAACGGACTGTTACGGTAATATACCCCGGCAGTATGCCAATACACCGGCGGATGCGATGGCCACCACCAGTCACCGTAAACTACGCGGGTATTGTACACCGGTACATAGACCACTTCGCGCCGGGCCGGTTCAATAACAATAACTTCACGTTCGCGCTCTACCACTACATGCTTGTTATCGTTAAGTGAGCCGTTAGCATAGGCTTTTTGCCGCAGGGTTTGAATACTGGCCAGTACCTGAGTTTCATCGGCTAAAAAGGCTTCACCCAGCTGTTGGGTCCAGTCCAGATCGTTGCTCAGGCGTTCTAACAGCTGTGGAAAGGCCACCAGGGCTTTGACACTCGGGTCCCAGCCTTTATCTTCTACCGCGCGCACGGCATCGTCGGCGCTCAGTTCGGGGTTATCTTTCACCCAGCGCGCGGCCTGCACTACCTCCAGTGGATAAGTAGCAGCAATCAGTACGTGGGTTAATACAGTGTCCGGGTACAGCGCGACCGGCGCCAGCATTTGATCCAGTTCTGCTTCAGACCAGCTGTCATCTTCTGCCTGCACCGTCTGGCAAACCAACAGCACGCAGACGGCCAAAGCTCGGCTTAGTTGCAGCATCAGGTTTTTCATCTTGCTATCCTCAGTTTAAGCCGCTGGCATTAAAATACATGACAGGCGACTTTTTATACAGTGTATAGCTTATAGGGGGATTAGGCTGAATTGAAACTGAACTTTACGGAACCTTTACACTGCAAAACCGGCAAGCAAAGCTGCCGGTTTATGTTGGCGGCAGGGTTGTTATGCAGCGTCGATGTAGCGCGCTTTTTTATTGGCTTTTAACATGGTCATATCCACCAGCACCAGGCCGTCAACGCAGTTGGCGAAAGCAGGGTCGGTACCAAAGGCGAGAAACTTGGCTCCGCCCGGCTCGCACAGCTCGCTGTACTGCTTGTACAAGGTTGGTACACTTACGCCCATATTGGCCAGCAGGTGCTTCAGTTGGGTAAAATCATTCAGGTAATCGTTGCCGCTAAAGTGCTGTTGTAACTCAGACAAGATAGCTTGCGGTAGCTGATAAGGTTGTTTTGATACCGCCGCGCAGGCACTGTCGCCAAAGTACAGGCTGTAAAAATACACCATCAGATCGCGGGCAGCTTGCGGGTAGCTGTTCGACAAACTGACACCGCCAAACAAATAGCGGATATCCGGATTACGGCGTAAATAAGCGCCAATGCCGTACCATAAGTATTCCAGGCTACGCTTGCCCCAATATTTGGGCTGGACAAAGCTGCGCCCCAGCTCCAGCCCGGCATCCAGATACGGCTGCATCTTGGCATCAAACTGAAACAGCGAGGCGGTGTAAAGCCCGGCTTCGCCATGCTGCGCCAGTACTTTACGGGTATTGGCAAAACGGTAGGCGCCGACTATTTCCAAATCGTCTTTATCCCACAGGATCAATTGCTCGTAGTAGCTGTCAAAACGGTCGATATCGCGGCGCTGGCCACTGCCTTCACCTACGGCGCGAAAGGCAAATTCGCGCAGCCGGCCAATTTCGCGCAGCACCGGCGAGCTTTGCTGGTGGCAATACAGGTAAATTTGTTTGCCGTCGCTGGTTTGTCCCAGCAGCTCGCAGCTTTCCACGGCTTTTTTCAGCGTAATACGATCTTCCGGATGGGCAATGGCGCTTTGGGTAATAAACAGCGGTGGCTTATTTTTTGCCAGCCGGTACAGGTGTTTCTTAAACAGTTTTACTTTGGCCTGGGTTTCCAGCGCTAAGTTAGCGAAGGCTTCGTATGGGATTTGCTCGCCAATGCGCATCTCCAGCTTTTTACGCTGTTGGTTAAACATTTCCTGCACCAGCAGCATAGTCGCCAGCGGTTTGTACAGCATAGAGGCACCGTAAAACAGTGCGGAATTACGGCCATCAATAAAGATCGGCAATATCGGCGCCTTAGCGTTGGCAGCAAAGCGTAAAAAGCCGCTGTGCCACTTGCCATCACGAATGCCTTCCGGCCGCAGACGCGAGACTTCACCCGAGGGGAACAGGATCAGAGCGCCCTCCGAAGCTAAATGCTGCTGAATATTATCCAGTGCCCGCCGCTCCGTGCCACCATACATATTGTTTACCGGCAGTAACAGATTGTGCAGCGGCTCCAGTGCCATCAGCAATTGGTTAGCAACCACTTTTACGTCGGGACGAATATCACTGACTAACTTTAACAAAGCCAGGCCATCCAGCGAGCCGATAGGGTGGTTAGCGATAATCACCACGCGGCCACTGGCCGGAATGCGCTCAACTTCGTTGTCGCGCACAGAATAACGAAAATTGAAGTAATCCAGCACCTGCTCAACAAATTCCAGTCCCTGCAGGTGCGGATAGCGCGCGGCGAAGTCAATAAAGTCCTGTTCATGCAACAGGCGGCGCAGTGCACCTTTTACCGGCCGGTATAGCCAGGGCTTGTTGGTTAACTGCGGAAGGTTTTGGCTAAGTACCTGGTCGACACTGATCATATTGAGCTCCGATAGCACTGCAGTAGGCTGGGCTCAGGCTAAAGTGGTTGTATGACAGTTCAGTGTCGGATTTATGGCAGTTTGCTGAAATTTCAGGCGGCTTTTTTAGCGCTGACAGCAAGGGGCAGGGCGGCAATTCTCTCTGCCTGCTCTGTCCAGTGATACAGTGCCAGGCTGCCATCCAGCTGCTCTACCAGTGCGGTGCAGCTGTCTATCCAGTCGCCGTCATTGCAATAAATAATACCTTGTTCCAGGCGGATTTCCGGATGATGAATATGGCCGCATACCACACCGTCAAAGCCGCCGCGCTTTGCTTTAGCTATAGCAGCAGCGCGATAACGTGCTATGGCTTTTTTGGCCCCCGGCACCTTACTTTTTATATAAGCCGCCAGGCTGAAGTAACTGCCGCCGGTAAGCCGGCGCACACGGTTGTACCAACGGTTTAAAAACAGCAGGAAATCATACAGGTTATCACCCAGCCAGGCGTGGGCACGGCCAAAGTTGACCTCTTTATCGAATTCGTCGCCGTGCAGTAACAACAGTTTTTTGCCCTGCAGCGTGGTATGGCAACCGCGCAGCGCAATGCGGATATTGCCGAAGCTTTTACCGGCGTATAGCCGCATGGCTTCATCATGGTTGCCGGGAATATACACTACTTCTACACCTTGCTCTGCTTTGTCTAACAGACAACGCAGCACTTTGTTTTGCTCAGGCGTCCAGTGCACTTGCTTACGCATGGCCCACAGGTCAACAATATCTCCCAGCAAATAAATGGTACTGGCCTGGCTTTGCTCAAGAAAGTTGAGTAGATAATCGGCGCGGCAGTCTTTGCAACCCAGATGAACGTCAGATAAAAAAATGGTGCGGCAGTTCAGCATCGTCGGTACCATGTTATCTTTAAGCGCTGCCAGCATCGGTGCCGGCTGTGTCAGTGGTATGACGATTTTTTGAAGCTTTGGTGACCTATGAGCCTTGCCCTGATCATTCCTGATCGCAAACTTGATGATTTACAACAGCGCTTAGCGCTGGCATTAGCCGACACCCGGATAGAAATCTGGCCGGATATCCGTAAGCCGGAAGAGGTCGAATTTGCGGTAGTGTGGAAACAACCGCACGGCAGTTTGGCGGCGTTGCCAAACTTAAAGGCTATTCAATGTTTTGGCGCCGGTGTCGATGCTATTCTGGCCGATCCAACTTTGCCGGCCTTGCCGATAGCACGCATTGTTGACCCCGGCCTGACACAAACCATGGTGCGTTATTTAGATGGTGTGCTCAGCTATTACCGGCTGCGGCTGGATTTGTTCAGTGCTTCGCAACAGCAAGCGTTATGGCAGCCGAAAGGCCCGCGGCGTATTGCGCATATTTGCGTGTTGGGGCTGGGCGAATTAGGTGCGGCGGCGGCAGCGCATTTTGCCGCTCTGGGCTACAGCGTCAGCGGCTGGGCCAGAACGGCAAAGGTGTTGCCGCATATCCGTTGTTACAGTGGCACTGAGGAACTGGGCAGTGCCGTTGCCGGGGCCGATATAGTGATTTGCCTGTTGCCTCTTACTGCCGCGACAGAAAATATGCTGGCAGAGGATTTTTTTAACCGCTTAACGCCAGGCGCTATTTTTATTAATGTTGCCCGCGGCGCTATTGTTGATGACGACGCCTTGTTAGCGGCGCTGGATAGCGGGCAAGTGCAGGCGGCATGCCTGGATGTGTTCCGCCAGGAGCCCTTGCCGGCAGAGCACCCGTTTTGGCAGCATCCGGCTATTTTAATTACCCCGCATGTGTCGGCCGTCACTAATGTCGCAACGGTTGTGGAGCAAATTGCCGACAACTACCGCCGCAGTCAGGGCGGCGAGCCGCTGTGTAATCCGGTTGATATGGGGCGGGGTTATTAAGGTGACGATAACAAAGCATACTGAAGTGACTACCTGGTTTTTGCAGTTCGATGCGGTGCCGCCAATGCATATTGACTGGCCACAGGGCACGCAGTTAGTCGAAGCAGAAATTGCCAGTCCGGAGCTTAGCCAGTTTATGTTCAGAACGGTGGGCGGACCCTGGCGTTGGTTTAGCCGTTTAAGCTGGAATTATCAGCAATGGCTGGATTATCTGACGCAACAACAGGTGCGTACCTGGTTGTTGTGGGTACAAGGCACGCCGGCCGGTTATATTGAGCTGTTGAAGCATGCTGATCAAAGTGTGGAAATTAAGTTCTTTGGTTTAGTGCCGCAGTTTATCGGCCGTGGCTTAGGTTTAAAGCTGGCGCAAGCTGCAGTGATGCAGGCGGCACAGTGGCAGGCTGCCAAAATTTGGCTGCATACCTGCAGTGCCGATCATCCGTCGGCGTTGAAAAATTACCAACATGCCGGTTTTAGCATTACGCATACAGAAACCATTACAGAGGCTTTACCGCAGCTGAATGACAGCCGCTTATTAGCGGCAGATTTTATTTATTCTGCCTTGGCGCACCACAGTAAAAGTGCTGGTTAAATACACAGTTATTGTAACTTTATTACAACTTAACTACACTTAACGCCGGTTTGGGGAAACTTAGGCCAACTTGCTAAATAGAATAATAAAAAGCGTTACTGAGGTTAGTTATGAGTAAAGCGTCCAGTCGTGGTTTTGGCTTTACCGCAATCGCCGTTGTAGTGTGTTTAATGGCGTTATCGGCATTTTTGACCAAAGCCGAAGCTGTCTGCCTGTTGTGTGGTGGATAGCAGGAATCGAATGCAGTCAAACGGATTGACTAACCCTAACCCCCGGCTTGCCGGGGGTTAGTTATTTCTGCGCACCGCGTTTACTGTGTAACTCACGGTTTTCCCGCTTTTGCTCCGCATTTTTCTGCAGTAACACATAGGTTGCGCTGTAGCCGCCATGCTGTTTTTGTGCGGTATTGCAGGCCAGTACAACAGGAATTTGCGGTAACCATTTAAACACATAGCTGCGTAGTATGGCCGGATGCGGTTTGCTGTTGCGGCCCATGCCGTGGTGAATAAGCAAGGTACGTATGCCGCGCTTGTGGCAGTCATCAATAAAATAAAACAGTTCGCGTCTGGCGTCGCTAAGGCTTTTACCCAGCAGGTTCAGGGTGGCGTCCAGCTGATATTTGCCCAAGCGCAGGTTGCGGTACACGCCATCCTGCACGCCATCTTTTTTATAGGTGAAGGGCTCGTCCGGCTTTACCAGATCAACATATTCCATGCTGAGGTAATTCGGATCATATTCCATTTCCTGCTCTGCCGCTTTGCGTCTGGCTTGTTGCGCCAGGCTGGGGCTAAACTCACCTTGCTCCGGTAATACGGCATCTTGTGACAGGGGCTTAACGCCGGACATCTCCTGCAGAAACAACTCGACTTCTTCGTTTTGCATAGCGGGTACTCCTGTATGTCGGGCGGCAATTATAGCCTGCCGCTTCGTCAGACAAAAGTTTTACGCTGTTTACTCTGCTTGCGCAGTCAGACTTACCGGCGTGGTTTGTTGGGCGGTTTGCTCAGCTTTACGCGCTTTGGCAAAGCGAATTAAATAATAAGCATTAATTAGTAATACTAATAAGTTTGAGATAACGCCCTGTGGGATTGCAATGTGGCTGTAGTAAACAAACAGCAGGCTACAACCTACCAGTGTTGTCAGGCGTAACCAGAACACATCTTTAATAAAAAAAGCACCAATACAAATCGTTAGCCCAACCCAGCTGATTACGTCGAACACGATATTTTCCATGGCGCTTTCCTGCATACTACAGCGGTTAAAATTTGTGCGCATTATGCTGGCCGGATCTGTTTTACTCAACTGAGGAATTTTGTGGTTTTCAGATTAGTTAAATTGATGGGTTGTGGTTAATTGTTAAATGTGGCGAAAAAGTTGTTCTACACTTAGTTCAGGCTGAAAAAGCAGGAGCCAGCTATGATACCGGATAAAATATATGAAGTTTTGCCTTATGCTTATGTGGCTGTCGGCAGTGCGGTAATGCTGGCGACTAATGCCTGGCTGTTGGTAGTGTGCGGTTTCTTAATGGTGTGTGCCGGCGCGGTAGTGTGGGTGCTGCGCTCAGATAACCGCCGCTCCGATATTAAAGCGGCCCGCAGCAAGTACGGTGGTATCCTGCCGTTCTGGTGCTACGAGTTGTTGCCGTTCAGCTATTTTATGCTGGCGCTGCTGCTTTTTGCGTTGAGTAACAATATCTATTTTTATCCGTCAGCCATGATACTGCTGGTTATAGGTATGCAGTTGTGGTTGTTGCGTGGCAGTTATCGTAAGCATCAACGGCCGGTACTACATACCGGGCCGTTGCGTTCACGCGGTTAAATTGTCAGCCGGAAGTTGCGGTAAATCAGCGGCGTAAATCTACTTTGCTGTTTGCCACTTCGCCGGTGGTGATAAGCCAGGCTTCAACATTTTGTTGCATGGCGGCAGGGTCTATTTTATCCATGGTATCGTTTGGCGTGTGGTGATAGTCAAAGTAGTCTGTGCCATCTTGTTGCAGGCTGACTACCGGCACGCCCTGGGCTTTTAACACTGATACATCCGGGCCGCCGGATGCGGTATTGTCGCCCATCTCTACACCCAGCGGAGCCAGCTTCTGTTGCAAGGTGTTGCCAAAAGCCAATGCCTTCTCACCGAAGCCGGTGTCCAGACGCCAGATACGGCCGGCGCCAAAATCTGATTCAGATGCAAATACGTGGTTTTTCAGCGTGGCTGCATGTTTGGCGGCATAAGCGCGGGCACCGACTAAACCACCTTCTTCATTACCGAATAACACCACCCGCACGGTACGTTCGGGCCGCCCCTGCTGTTTCAGTAAAGCGCCGGTGGCCATTACTATGCCAACACCTGCGCCGTCATCCAGTGCACCTGTGCCTTCGTCCCACGAATCAAGGTGGGCACTGATCAGCACGATTTCATCCGGCCGCTTACTGCCGGTAATTTCCGCTATAACGTTATGGCTTACTACTTCACCCGGTAATTTATTCTGCATTTGTAAATGCAGGCTTAATTCCGGCTGGCGGCTGAGCATTTTATCCAATTGTATGGCATCCGGCACTGAAATCGCGGCAGCAGGAATTCGTGCTACTTCGTCGCTGTAACGCATAATGCCGGTATGAGCGAAGCGGTTAATGCTGGTGCCGACAGAGCGGATAATAATGGCTTTGGCACCAAGCTTTGCTGCTTCAACGGCACCTTGGGCGCGGGCACCGACCACTGAACCGTAAAAGGTACCCAGTTTATCTTTACCCATACTTTTATTGATAAAGACAATTTTGTCTTTGACTACGGCGGCATCAGCTTGTTTTAGCTGCTCGAGGCTGTCAAACATTACGACCTGAGCATTAATGCCATCAAACGGCGTGCCGATTGAGCCGCCAAGCGCAGTCACCACCAGATTCTGATGAAAGGGCGCGCTAACTGCCAGGCTGGCGTTGCCGCGCTGCCAATACTGCATGGTAAAAGGCTCGCTCCACACTTTATCATAACCCAGTTGCTTAAATTTTTGCTCTGCCCAAGCTACAGCACGGGCATCTGCCTCGCTACCGGCAAGGCGTTGTCCTACTTCTACCGTTAAAGACTCAGTAAGCTGATACGCCAGGGTATTATCCAGCGTCAGTTCATTCGCCGCTAAATTCAGGCTCAGTGCCGCAGTTATTGTTGTTAGCCACAATTTCATCTTTTCATTTTGTCCCGCTATTGTTAGAGTATTGATGACTCTAACACCTTTTTATCATGCCCTACATAGGGCAACGCTAAAAACGGTAGTTTGTCAGACGGAATGACATCAGGTAGTAAGGATGCAAGGAATGCCTCAATCGCTTAGTGCGCTTATCGTAGATGATGTAGCTGCTGTACGCAGTTATATCAGTCAAATTTTGCAGCAGTTGGGCATTACGTCGGTTATCGAAGCGGCGGACGGCAACACTGCCACGCAGTTGTTCAGCCAACATCAGCCACAATTGGTGTTTCTGGATATTCAGCTACCGGATATTGACGGCCAGCAATTGCTAAAGCTGTTTAAGCAACAGGACCAACATACCGTTGTTTTTATGGTGTCGGCATTTTCCAGTGTAGAAAACCTGAAACAAGCGATTGAAAATGGTGCCAAAGCCTTTGTGATCAAGCCTTTTACTGCCAGTCGTATTAACAGCCTGGTGCGGCCACTACTGCATTAACTCCCCTATCGTGGATATTTTTTCGAAAATCGTTATTCTTTGTTAAATAAGAATGATTATATTGTCGCTCTATCCTTAAATCGGTAATATTAGTCCATCCGGACAGACAGAGTGTAAGTGTAATGAATTTACAGGATATGTTGAAAAACTCCGCCAAAGCCGTAAAGCTGCTCAAGGCAGTGTCGAATGAGAGGCGGTTACTGATCCTATGCCACTTGCTGGAAGGGGAGTTGTCAGTCGGGGAAATGAATCAGAAACTGGAGCTTAGCCAATCTGCTTTGTCACAGCATCTGGCATTGTTACGCCGGCATAAGCTGGTAAAAACCCGCAAAGAAGCGCAAACCGTATTTTATAGCCTGAACAGTAAAGAAGCCGAAGCGTTAATTGCGTTGATGCATAAACTGTATTGCTCGGATGATGCCTGACAGCTACAGCATAGCAGCAACAAAAAAGCCGGCGTAAGCCGGCTTTTTTGTTGGAACTGTGTCTTAAGCGGCGCTTAATGCTTTTACATGTGCATTTAAACGAGCTTTATGACGTGCTGCTTTGTTCTTGTGGATCAGACCTTTAGAGGCCATACGATCAAGAACAGGCACCATTTTCTTGAATGCTTCAGTTGAAGCAGTTACGTCAGCAGTTAAAACCGCCGCGTAGGTTTTCTTTATGAAAGTACGCATCATAGAACGTTGCGAAGCATTTTGCTGACGACGTTTTTCTGATTGAATTGCGCGCTTCTTAGCAGACTTAATGTTAGCCAAGGTAACACTCCTAAAAAACTAAACCGGACCCATCAAAGGCCGCATAATATGCCTATTTAATGGCCCGTTGTCAAATGCTTTAACGGTAAAGTCACAGATTTTAATCCGATAGCCTACTGGTAATCCGTCGCAGTATAGAGGCAAAATAGCCGCTGGTAACAAGAAGGAAGTTTTAGTGTCAGCAAAGTTATTAAAATCAGGCCTTATTGTCAGCTTTATGACATTAATTTCCCGTGTGCTGGGGTTGGTGCGTGACGTAGTAGTGGCGAATTTTATCGGTGCCGGTGCGGCTGCCGACGTATTCTTTTTTGCTAACCGTATTCCGAATTTTCTGCGGCGTTTATTTGCTGAAGGTGCCTTTTCGCAAGCCTTCGTGCCGGTGCTGGCCGAGGTAAAAGCCAAACATGGCGATGATGCTGTGCGCGAACTGTTGGCAAAAGTGGCTGGCAGCCTCGGCGTTGTGGTCACTGTAGTCACGTTGTTTGGTGTAATTGCATCGCCGCTGGTGGCGATGTTGTTCGGCATGGGCTGGTTTGTCGAATGGCTGAATGACGGCCCGGAAGCAGATAAATTTGAGCTGGCCAGCCTGATGCTGAAAATTACCTTTCCGTATTTATGGTTTATCAGCCTGGTGGCGTTATCCGGTGCTGTGCTTAATACCTACAACCGTTTCGCCGTGGCGGCCTTTACGCCGGTATTTTTAAATATCGCCATTATTGCCTGTGCGGTGTATATGGCACCCACACTTAATGAGCCGGCACTGGCGCTGGCTTGGGGCGTGTTTATCGGTGGGGTGGTGCAGTTATTATTTCAGTTGCCGTTTTTGGCCAAAGCTGGTTTGCTGGTATGGCCCAAATGGGGCTGGCGTGATGAAAACGTCACTAAAATTCGTAAACTGATGCTGCCGGCGTTGTTTGGTGTGTCGGTAAGCCAGATTAATTTATTGCTTGATACCGTTATCGCCTCGTTTTTGCTTACCGGCGCTGTAAGCTGGCTTTATTATTCCGACCGGTTAATAGAGTTTCCGCTGGGTTTATTTGGCATTGCCATAGCTACAGTAATTTTACCGAATTTATCCCGCCATCATGCCGGCGCCAATACAGAGCGCTTTAGCCAGACACTGGACTGGTCATTGCGCTTTGTCGCCTTATTCGGCATTCCGGCTATGGCAGGTTTAATGGTGTTATCACAACCGATTATCGCTTTGCTGTTTATGCGCGGCGAGTTTAGCCAAAACGACGTGCTGATGGTGTCGTACAGTTTAATTGCCTATAGCACCGGTTTACTTAGCTATATGCTGATAAAAGTACTGGCACCCGGGTTTTATGCGCGCCAGGACATTAAAACGCCGGTACGCATCGGTATTATTGCCATGGTAGCGAATATGGCGTTTAACCTGATGCTGGCACCATTTTTAAGCTATGTTGGCCTGGCGCTGGCTACTGCGATGTCAGCCAGCTTAAACGCCTATTTATTGTATCGTGGTTTAAAACTGGCCGGCGTATACCAACTAAGTAAAACCAGCAGGGTATTTTTGTTGAAGCTGGTTATCGCCAGCCTGGTAATGGCGGGCCTGCTGTATTGGCAAACGCCAACCCTGGCCGCTTGGGTACAACTGAGTTTTACTGCTCAGGCGTGGCGTTTAAGCGCGCTGTGTGGCTTGGCGGTAACGGGTTATTTTGCCCTGTTGTGGTTGCTTGGTGTACGTTTGCGTCATTTTAAAGCCAATTCTGTTGCTGAAAGCAATTGATTAAGTGGTTATAATGCGCGGTTTATAATCAGCACTCAGAAACGGCAGGCATGGAGTTAATTCGCGGCTTACACAATATTCAGCCCCGGCATCGCGGTTGTGTGCTTACCATCGGTAATTTTGATGGCGTGCATTTGGGCCATCAGGCGGTGCTGCATAAAGTGGTGGCTATTGCCAAACAAATGCAGCTGCCGTCATGCGTGATGCTGTTTGAACCACAGCCGTTGGAGTTGTTTGCCGGCACTGCGGCACCGGCACGCTTAACGAGGTTTCGCGAGAAGTACAACGCGCTGGCACAACTGGGTATTGATCGCTTGTTATGCGTTAATTTTACGCCTGCTTTTGCTGCGCAGGCGCCGGAGCAATTTATTCAGCAGTTGTTGCTAAAACAGCTGGGTGTAGAGCACTTAATTGTGGGTGATGATTTTCGCTTTGGCAGTCAGCGTAGCGGTAATTTTGAGTTATTAGCCCTGGCGTCTGAGCAATACCAATTCAGTTTGTGCAGCACTTCAAGTTTAGTGTTAGGCCAGCAGCGCATCAGCAGCACCTTGATCCGTCAGGCGCTGGCAGAGGATAAGTTAACCCTGGCCGCAGAGATGCTGGGCCGGCCTTTTGCTTTAACCGGCCGCGTGCGGCATGGCCGCAAATTAGGCCGCGACCTGGGCTTTCCGACCGCCAATGTGTTTTTATACCGGCGTAAGCTGCCGGTAGCGGGAGTGTATGCCATTACGGCGAACACGGTATTTGGCAGTTATTATGGCGTAGCCAATATTGGTAACCGGCCGACTGTACAGGGCCAACGCCAGCAGCTTGAAGCGCATTTGTTTGATTTTAAAGGCGATTTATACGGCAGCCAAATAGAAGTGTTATTGCAGCATAAGTTGCGTAACGAACAACGTTTCGACGGTTTAGCCGCATTACAACAACAAATTGCTGCTGATGTGACAGCAGCAAAAGCATTTTTTCAGCATGGCGCTTTAACACCAGCGCATGCCACTACTGATAAGACGGAACCCAACGGATGAGCGACTATAAGCATACCCTGAATTTGCCGGAAACGGCTTTTGCGATGCGCGCCAATCTGGCGCAGCGCGAGCCGCAAATGCTGGCCAAATGGACCGAAGCCGATTTATACGGCAAAATTCGTGCAGCCAAAAAAGGTAAAAAAACCTTTATTTTGCACGACGGCCCGCCCTACGCTAACGGCAATATTCATATCGGGCATGCGGTTAACAAAATTCTGAAAGACATTATCGTTAAAGCCAAAACGCTGGACGATTTTGACGCGCCCTATGTACCGGGTTGGGACTGTCACGGCCTGCCAATTGAACTGGTAGTGGAGAAAAAATACGGCAAGCCGGGCACCAAGTTAACCGCTGCCGAATTCCGGCAAAAATGCCGCGAATACGCTGCCACGCAAATTGATGCGCAGCGCACCGACTTTATCCGTTTAGGTGTGCTGGGCGACTGGCAAAACCCGTACCGCACTATGGATTACGGTTTTGAAGCCAATATCATCCGCTCGCTGAGCAAAATCATTGATAACGGCCATTTACAGCAGGGCTTTAAGCCGGTGCACTGGTGTACCGACTGTGGCTCAGCGTTGGCAGAAGCGGAAGTGGAATATCAGGATAAAGTATCACCGGCAATTGACGTACGTTTTGCTTTAGTAGATGAAGCCGCGGTAGACCGCTTTGATCATCCTGAAGGTAAACGTGGCAGTGGCAAAGTATCGGTAGTGATCTGGACCACCACGCCCTGGACTATTCCGGCCAACCGTGCGGTGGCATTAAACGCCAAACTGGATTACAGCCTGGTACAGGTAGAGCAGGGCCCGCTGGGTGCTGAGCGCTTAATTATTGCGACTGACCTGGTAAAAGATGTGATGGCGCGTGCCGGTATTGAACACTACCATGCGCTGGGTTTTGCTAAGGGTGCAGCGCTGGAATTAGTGCCATTACAACACCCGCTGTATGACTTTAGCGTACCGCTGATCATGGGCGAGCACGTTACTACCGACTCCGGCACCGGTTGTGTGCACACGGCGCCCGGCCATGGTCAGGAAGACTTTATTGTTGGTAAGCACTATAACCTTGAAGTGGCTAACCCGGTGGGCGCGAACGGCGTTTACCTGCCGGACACGCCACTGTTTGCCGGCCAGCATGTGTTTAAAGCGAACGACAGCGTAGTAGAGGCGTTAAAAGAAGCCGGCGCGTTGCTGGTGCACAAAGCTTATAAGCACAGCTACCCGCACTGCTGGCGGCATAAAACGCCGATTATTTTCCGTGCTACGCCGCAGTGGTTTATCAGCATGGAACAGCAGGGCCTGCGTGCTACGTCGCTTAAGCAAATTGAACAAACCCGCTGGATCCCGGATTGGGGCCAACAGCGGATTGAAAAAATGGTAGAAGGCCGGCCGGACTGGTGTATTTCACGCCAGCGTACCTGGGGTGTGCCGATAGCACTGTTTGTTGATAAAGACACCGGTGCGTTGCACCCGAACACTCAGGCGTTAATGGAGCAGGTGGCCAAGCTGGTAGAGCAAGACGGTATTCAGGCCTGGTTTGATTTAAGCGCGGAAACTCTGCTAGGCGACGATGCGCAGCAATACGTTAAGGTAAGTGATACGCTGGATGTCTGGTTCGACTCCGGTGTTACCCATGCCTGCGTGGTTGATGTGCGGCCGGAGTTTGGCGGCGCCGATCAGGCCGATTTATACCTGGAAGGCTCAGATCAGCACCGGGGCTGGTTTATGTCGTCCTTGATGACCGGCGTTAGCATCAAGCATAAAGCACCGTATAAGCAAGTACTGACACATGGCTTTACCGTAGACGGTGATGGCCGCAAGATGTCGAAATCGCTGGGGAATGTGGTATCACCACAAGACGTGATGAACAAATTAGGCGCCGATATTTTGCGCTTATGGGTGGCCACTACCGATTACACCTCAGAGATGACAGTGTCGGATGAAATATTAAACCGTGCAGCGGACAAATACCGCCGCATCCGCAACACCGCACGCTTTTTACTGGCAAACTTAAACGGCTTTAATCCGGCAACCGATTTAGTGCCGTTTGACAAAATGGTTGAGCTGGACCTGTGGGTAGTGAACCGCGCGGCTAAATTGCAGCAGGAAATTATCGCCGCTTACGATAACTATCAGTTCCATCAGGTAAGCCAAAAGCTGATGAACTTCTGTACCGTAGAGCTGGGTAGCTTTTATCTGGATGTGATTAAAGATCGCCAATACACCGCCCACAGCGATGGTGTGGCGCGGCGCTCGTGTCAAACCGCGTTGTACCATATTGCCCAGGCGATGGTACGCTGGATGGCGCCGGTAATGAGCTTTACTGCGCAGGAAATCTGGCATGAACTGCCAGGCCAGCAGCAGGAATTTGTGTTTACTGATGTTTGGTATACCGGTTTTAGCGGTGTTACCGGTGGTAAGTTTGACGATGCTTTCTGGCAGCAATTGCTGCAGGTACGTGACGAAGTTAACAAGGTGCTGGAAGCGGCGCGGCGTGAAGATAAAATCGGCGCTTCACTGCAGGCCGAAGTAACCTTATATGCCTCAGCGGCGCTAGCGGCCGATTTGGCCAAGTTGGGGGATGAACTGCGTTTTGTACTGATCACCTCTACGGCGCAGGTAAGCACAGAAACAGCACCGGCCGATGCGGTGCAAACCGAATTAGCCGGCTTAAGCGTTCAGGTAGCTGCTTCAACGGCAGCAAAATGCGGCCGCTGCTGGCATCACCGCCATGATGTCGGCGCCGATGCGGCACATGCCGAGTTATGTCTGCGCTGCGTGAGCAATGTAGAAGGTGACGGCGAACAGCGGGCATTTGCATAATGGCAGTATTTAAAGATAGCGGTTGGCGCCTGTGGTGGCTGATGTTGTTGGTGCTGGTGGCGGATCAGATCAGTAAGCAGGTGGTGATTGCCAATATGCAGCTGTTTGATTCTATTGAGCTGCTGCCGTTTTTTAACTTTACCTATGTGCGTAACTACGGCGCAGCCTTCTCGTTTTTAAGTGACGCCGGTGGCTGGCAGCGTTGGTTCTTTACCTTTATTGCCGTAGCTATCAGTTGCGTGTTGGCGGTATGGCTGGCACGCAACAGCAAAACACAGTTAAAGCTGAACCTGGCGCTGAGTTTAGTGCTGGCTGGTGCTGTGGGTAACCTGATTGATCGTAGTATTTATGGCTACGTAATAGACTTTTTCCACCTGTATTATCAGAACTGGCATTATCCGGCGTTTAATATTGCCGACTCGGCCATCTGTATTGGTGCAGCCTTACTTATTTGGGACAGCTTTAGTAATAACGAGGTGAAAAAGTGACAAACGCAGTAATAGGCGCCAACAGCAGCGTAATTTTTCACTTTGATATTAAGTTGTCCGACGGCAGCGCGGCAGAAAGCACCCGGGTGCACAACAAGCCGGCGAAACTGCAGATGGGTGATGGCAGTATTTCCCCGGCGTTTGAAGCGCAGCTAAGTGGCTTGGCAGCCGGCGATAAAAAAACCTTTACGCTGGCGCCACAAGATGCCTACGGCATGCCAAACCCGGATAATATCTACTATGTTGACCGCAGTAAGTTCTCTGCCGATGCACCCGCTAAAGCCGGCATGATTATCGGTTTTACCATGCCGGATGGTTCTGAAATGCCGGGCCTGGTGCGTGAAGTGGTGGGCGAGTCGGTGACGATAGATTTTAACCACCCGCTGGCCGGGCAGACGCTGACCTTCAGCGTTGAAATAGTACAGGTAAGCTGAGTTATGGACATTTTATTAGCCAATCCGCGTGGCTTTTGTGCCGGCGTAGACCGCGCTATCAGCATTGTTGAGCGCGCACTGGAGCTGTACGAGCCACCAATTTATGTGCGCCACGAAGTGGTGCACAACAAGTTTGTTGTAGACGGTCTGCGCCGCCGCGGCGCGGTGTTTGTCGATGAGCTGAACGAAGTGCCGGATGGCAATATCGTTATTTTCAGTGCGCATGGTGTATCCCAGGCGGTGCGTGAAAACGCCAAACAGCGCGGCTTAAAAGTATTTGATGCTACCTGTCCGCTGGTAACCAAAGTACATATGGAAGTCACCCGTGCCAGCCGCAAAGGCATTGAGTGCATTCTGATTGGCCACGCCGGCCACCCCGAAGTAGAAGGCACCATGGGCCAGTATGATAACGCCGAAGGTGGCATTTATTTGGTCGAATCGGTTGATGATGTGGCGGCGCTGAAGGTGAAGAACCCGGCCCAGCTGTGTTTCAGCAGCCAAACGACGTTATCGGTGGATGACACTGCGGATGTGATTGATGCGCTGCGCAGCCGTTTCCCCGATATTGAAGGTCCGCGCAAAGATGATATCTGCTATGCCACGCAAAACCGCCAGGATGCGGTGCGCGATTTAGCCGCTAAAGCTGATTTGCTGCTGGTGGTGGGTGCGAAAAACAGCAGTAACTCCAACCGCTTGCGCGAACTGGCCGACAAAATGGGCTGCACCGCCTATTTAATCGATACCGCCAACGATATTCAGCAAGCTTGGCTTGATGGTATAAAAGCGGTAGGCGTAACTGCCGGTGCCTCTGCACCTGAAGTGCTGGTGCAACAGGTAGTTAAACAGCTGCAGCAGTGGGGCGGTAAAACAGTAAGTGAAAACCCCGGCCGCGAAGAAAATGTGGTGTTCGCTATCCCGGCAGAGCTGCGGTAATTTATTGCAGCTTTTGCCGGTTAACAACAATAGCAATATCAGTGTAGTATTCAGCCAACCAGGTTTTAACAGGATGGCTTGATGTTATTTCAATGGCAATTGCCACCGTTACAGATCCCTTATTTATGTCATAGTCGTTATATAGTAAGAGCTATGGTGCTGGCGCAAGCTGTTGCCGTAGTGCTTGCATTTGCTCCGGGATTACAAAGTGACAATGTCTGGGGCCGTTTGGGGGTTATCAGCGTATTTGTACATTGGGTAGTGTTATTAACCGTATTATGTTTATGCGTATTACGCAGAAAAATTAACCGCTTATCGCCTCTGTATATTCTTGTGGCTGCCAATTCAGTTTTTCTATTTATCACGTTTTGTATCAGCATGACCTCATATGCCTGGCTTGGCTCTTTTTTATCGGAATTCAGCCACAGTGTGTCGGGTTTTACGCTGAGTAATTTGATGGTTGCTTTTATTATTGCTTTGGTTGCGGTGCAATTTTTCATTATGCATACCGAGCGCAGTGAACAGGTTACAGCGCAAGGGCGGGCAGAACTCAGTGCTCTGCAGGCGCGAATTCAGCCACATTTTTTATTCAATAGTTTGAATACCGTAGCTGAGCTTACTCAGGTTGACGCTAAAGCCGCTGAAAAAGCATTGCTGGACTTGTCTGCTCTGTTTCGTGCTGCATTATATGCCGGAGAAATGGTGGCCTTAAAAGACGAGCTTCTCGTAGCGAGGCAATATTTGTCATTAGAGCAATGGCGTTTGGGTGAGCGAATGCAGGTAAATTGGGATATTAATGACACTATCCCGGATATACTTATTCCATCACTGACTATACAACCTTTGCTGGAAAATGCGGTGCGTTATGGCATTGAAAGCAGTTCTGCCACAAGTGTATTATCAATTGCTTGCACCGAAAGCCGTCAGGCGCTAAGTCTGGTAATTACCAATCCATTCTCTGATGTTAAAGGTATGCGGCGGGGTAATGGTGTAGCACTTAACAATATCCGGCAACGCCTGCAATTGCAGTATGGTGATCGGGCCAGTTTGACTCTTGGCGTTGTAGACGATGTCTTTCGCGTCAAGCTTGTTATTCCAAAGGCGCGCTAAGGTTGAAATATGCGTATATTAATCGTAGATGATGAACCCCTTGCAAGAGCAAGATTAAAAAGACTGCTTGCAGAGTTACATAGTTATGAGTGTATTGGTGAAGCTGAAAGTGCACGTAAGGCAATTGAACTCATACATTCGTGTCAGCCAGAGGTTGTACTGCTGGATATTGCTATGCCCGGGGCAGATGGCATTGATTTAGGCAAAGATATTCTGCAGCTGCCAACACCTCCGGCTGTTATTTTTGTGACAGCTCATCCGCAACATGCGTTAGAAGCATATCAGGCATCTCCTGCCGATTACCTGCTTAAGCCCGTTTCTATTGAGCGCCTGCAGCACGCATTGGAACGCGTAGGTATGCAAACTAAAGCTCATCTCGGCCGCAGAAATACCGAACCTAAAATTGGTTATGTGCAGGCGGGAGTGAAACGGCAGCTTGAATTAAAAGAGGTGCTGTTTTTCAGCGCAGAAGATAAGTATGTACGTATGGTTTTTACCTCGGGGGAGGCAATTATTGAGCAGAGCCTGGTGCAGTTGCAGCAACAGTTTCCAATGCAATTGCTAAGGGTGCACCGCAGTACTTTAATCAACAAAACGTACTTGTCCAGGTTGTTCTCCGCACACGGCAAGCACTGGGTGCAGCTGCTTGGTTGGGACGGCAAGCTGGAAGTAAGCCGTCGTGAAGTAGCCAATATTCGCAGTTGCATGTCTTAACTCAGTTTTATTACCGCCCGTCAGTTTATACCACCGTTTGTCGTAAAATCATTTTACTACCGTGATGATGATGTAAAGTCATACAGATAAAAATGTGTTGTGTTTTACGCAGAGATCTTAATCAAATGATAATTGCTCAAACAAAAAACCTTGCTGACAACGTTTTAACTGTAAGGCAGAACCAGGGGTTTACGTTGCTGGAGTTAATGGTGACGTTAGCGGTGGCAGCTATTGTACTGACGGTTGCTGTACCATCTTTTACTAATCTGATTGTGCGTAACTCATTGACAGGTGAAGCAAATGAGCTCATCTCTGCTTTTAATTTAGCCAGAAACGAAGCGATTAAACTGAATCAGAATACCCGGTTATGCCATTCTGATAATGGCGTAAACTGCTCAGCGCCGGGTGCTGCAGGCTGGCAAGGCTGGTTAATAGCAGATACAGGGAACAGAGTTATCGCCAGTGGTTTTTTTTCCGCAAATCTAAGAACAACAGGTACTGCTAATACAGATGTTATTCAGTTCACGTCTAACGGCCTGATCCGAAACAACGCTAACGGTGCGCCTTTAGGTGGGACTTTTACGATTTGTAGTGATTCAGAGCAGGTACCGCAAAATGCCAGATTAATGAACTTTGTCAGTGGTGGCAGAGTAAGTGTTGATGCTGTCCGGATTGAGGAGTGTGTCTGATGTTGCTTAATTGTGTAGCCCCCCGTTCTTACTTCAGACACCAACAGGGAGTAAGTTTAGTTGAGGTTTTGGTTGCAGTATTAATTCTGGGTATAGGAGTGTTGGGTGTTGCCGGATTACAAAACAGCTCTTTAAGAAACACCATGAGTGCCCAGGAGAGAACTTTACTGACGGTTATGGTAAGCCAACTGGCTGAGCAGATAACGGCAAATGAACAGGCCTTAGCCCGTAATACGAATGCAATTCCGCGGGCAAGCTTTAATGGAGACTGTGAAGCTCCCGGGGCTGCAATTGCCGGATGGGTTAATGATGTACAGCAATTGCTGTCAGATTCGGCCTGTCCAACTGTACAACAAGATCTGGCGGCAAGGGTATATACCATATCGATGGTTTGGGATGACAGTCGTGGTACTGAGGGGAATGATCAGATGACAATGACTTACGTGGTGGCATACTAATGAGAAATATTAGTAACATTAAACGCTTACTTGGGTTGTCATTAGTTGAGCTGATGATTGCTTTGGTTCTGGGACTGGTTGTTGTTGGTGGCGTTATTGGTGTCTTTATAGCAAACCAGACGACATTCAGAATGAACGAAGCGTCTGGCAGCATCCAGGAAAAAGTCAGAACAGCATTTCAATTAATGTCAGAAGATTTGAGATTGGCGGGCTATACAGGTTGCAATGAAAGGGCAACCCGGGTAGGACTCGCGGTGCCTGCCAGCTTTTGGACTACCTGGCCAGAGCCCGGAAATGGTATTACAGGTTTCGCAAACGGTGCGAACCCCGGCTTGACAAACGCTCCTTTGGCCGGCTCAGATGCTATTCATGCAGTATTTGGCAGCAATGTAATGGCGACGGTTGCACAGCATAATCCCGCAGCTCCGGCATCGTTTGTTACGAATGACGTGGTAGGTTTCTTACCCGGTGATCTCGTTATTGCCTGTGAACCATATAGCACGGTACATACCGCCATTTTTAACATTGCTGCTGAGGCTGCAGGAGGCGTAGGCGGTGTTGTTAGTTATGCCGGTGCGCTAGGCCTCAATGGTGTACCGATGACATTTTTACCCGGAGCGTCACTTACACAGCTAAATAGTGTGGTGTGGTATGTAGCGTTAAATAACGAAGGTAACCCGAGTTTATTCAGGGAGTCAGTGATTGCTGGTGTGCCGGTAGCTGAAGAGATAGCTGACAATATCAGTGATTTACAGTTGCGTTATTCGGGGCCGGGTATAGCGCTTACTGACGCGCCCACTGCAGCGCAATGGCCACAAATAAATGTTGTTGAGATAACATTACAGTTAAGTGCACTTGACGGCTTAGATCTGGCTGTAGAAAACAGAACATTTCGTTATGTCATTAATATCCGCAACAGGTATGCCTGATGAATATCACTCATATGACAAACTCAAAACAGCAAGGTGTGGCGCTAATCGTTTCGTTACTGCTATTAGTTGCTATTACACTTCTGGCGACATCTGCGATGCGCGGCACCATTATTCAGGAAAAAATGGCCAGCAACCTTTATGACAGAGAGCTGGCTATGCAGGCGGCTGAGCGCGCTTTAATCGCAGCTGAGCAACTTATCGTAACCGGGGCTCCTTTTGTTGCAATTCCTCCACGGGTACCAACTGCAGGCATGCAAGAAGCGTGGGAAGCGCCTCCTGCTGGTTTTGACTGGATTTCAATAGCCGCAGGGCAGGGACTACCAGCCGCAGAATACATTATTGAAGATCTCGACATTCAGCTGGCGCAGCCGGGGTGTTTGTCTACGGGGTCTGGTGATTCAAATGTTATATGCAGATTACGGGCATATCGTTTAACAGCGCGCACAGCTCCGATAGATGGTCGGGCAAGCGTTATGTTGCAAACCACTGTTGGTTTACCAATTTAACGGCAACTATTTGCTTATAGGTAAATGTATGAATAAAAGTAAATTTATTAGTTTTGCCGCTGCAGCTCTTTGGTCTGTTGGCACGGCGCAAGCTGCTGTTGATATTTCTCCGACACCACTGCAGACCGGCAGTGCGGTAGACCCGAATATATTGTTTTTAATAGATGATTCAGGCTCAATGCGCTGGGGTTTTATGAAAGATGATCTGGTAACCCGTATGAGCAATAATCGCTATTTACCCACCTGCAGTGGCAGAGGGGATTATGCCGGGGTGAGTAACACCTGTTTTCTCGACACATCCGGGCGCGCGTATTTGGCGTCCAGTCATATGAATAAAATCTATTTCGATCCCAACGAGAGTTATGAACCACCGGTTAATGAAGACGGTAATTTGTATGAGCCTGCCTCTTTTACTGCAGCGAAGGTTAACGGATATAACAGTAGTTCTGCCAGTATTAATCTATCGACTAAATACCGGGCGATAATGGATGATTATTACTATTATGGCCGAACGTCAGGTTCCAATACAAATCGCTTCGGCTTTACGGTGAGCCCCTCGGGTAATGAAGGTAAGGCTTTTTACTACACTTTCAAAACCGGTTGCGACGATGTTTATGCCAATGATTGTTATGACATAAAATATGTATCAGCAGCAGAACAACAAAAATTCGCCAATTGGTTTTCTTTTTACCGCACCCGAATGATGGCTGCGAAAACCGGCATCGGGCGGGCTTTTCAGCGACAGTCAAATACAATGCGGGTTGGCTATGCAGGTATCAATAAAGCCAGTAGTGACGGCACTATCAAAAATTCAACTAACGTAAGCTCACAAGCAAAAAAATTTGAAGGCGCCTCCAGAAAAGCATTTTTTAATTGGTTATACAATAAAGAAGCAGATGGCAGTACACCACTTATTGGCGCACTTACCGCAGCAGGTGAGTATTTTTCGTCTGCCCAGCCATGGCAATCCAGTGACACCGATTTTACCGAGTTAACATGCCGGCAGAGTTTTACCATGTTGATGACTGATGGTTATTATGGCGACTCAACTACTGCGGCAGGTAATGCTGACGGTACTGATGGCCCTTCTATAGCTTCCCCGGATGGTAGTACAGGGCAGTACAAAGCGATTGGGCCTTTTAAAGACGGTCACAGCAACACCCTTGCTGATGTTGCCATGAAATACTGGCGTTCAGATTTACGTCCGTTATTAGAGAACAGGGTACCGTCGTCAGAGGATTATCCTGCGTTTTGGCAGCATATGACAACTTTTGGCATAGGCTTTGGGGTAGATGGTGATGTGGTAATAGATGATGTGTTTGCGGCCATTAAAAATAAAGAGAATATTAATTGGCCTGATCCCACCACCAGCAATAATGCCAAGATAGATGATCTGCTGCACGCCAGCGTGAATAGTCGCGGCGGCTTTTTTAGTGCAGCAAAGCCAACGGACTTCGCCAATGGCCTTACCAGCACCTTGAATAAAATTAAAACAAGAGTAGGTTCAGCATCCAACCTTGCGGCAGTAAGTGCGTCAACGCAAGCCGGGGCTAAAGTATTTCAGGGCCGCTATCTTTCCGGAAAATGGGATGGTGATCTTTGGGCTTATGATTTGGAAGAGGGCGCAAGTGTTTCCTGGAAGGCGTCAGAGAAACTACCAAAATATACTGATAGAAATATCAAATTTATCAAGAGCAACTCATTAGTTGATTTTAAACCCGATAATCTGACGGCTGAACAAATGGGGCTGGAGAATGACGCTGTGAAGACAGCCGTTGTTAACTATTTGCGTGGCGACAGATCAAATGAGGTGCTGAGCAATGGTAGTTATAAATTTCGTGACAGAGTTGGGCCACTAGGTGATATTGCCAACTCTTCGCCGGTTTATGTTGCAGCTCCGGAGCGTATGGGCTACCAACGGTTTACTAATTGGCCTGAAGCATCCAGCTATGAAGCGTTTTTGGAAACTCACAAGAACAGACCACATATGGTTTATGTTGGCGCCAATGATGGCATGTTCCATGTATTTGACGCAAAGACTGGTGTTGAAACCTTTGCCTATATTCCTCAGGCAGTAATTCCGGAACTGAAAGAGTTAGCTAATGTAAATTATGCCCATCAGTACTATGTAGATGGTAACTCAACTGTACGTGATATTTATCTGGATGGTGAGTGGCGCACTGTGTTACTGACAACCACCGGACGCGGAGACTTTAGCAGTATCTTTGCACTTGATATTACCAATCCCGCCGATATTGAAGTACTTTTTGATATCTCATATAGCCCAATTGGTCAGAATGTTGGTACGCCGATAATAGCCAGAGCAAATGATGGTTCGTGGACTGCTCTGTTGGGGAGCGGATATAACAACAGTGCTAATAAAACAGGATTACTAAATTTTAAATTGGCGCAGTTACAAGGCCAATTTGGTGATTACAGTGGCGCTGCAGCTACGATGATTGTAGCAACAAACGATAGTAATAATGGATTCAGTAAGATAGAAAGCTGGGACTACGATTTTGACGGTAATATGGACTTTGTTTATAGCGGTGATGTACAGGGTAATATCTGGAAGTTCGATTTACGTGGCGCAGGCGGATGGAAAATGGCTAATAGTGGGCAACCATTATTTAAAGCTGTTGTTGGTGGAAAAGAACAACCGATTACCGGTGGTTTGACACTGTCAACAGAACCCGGCTCCGGTAAGCTCTGGTTACATTTTGGCACCGGTAAGTACCTGACGTTAGCCGATTTGGATTCCGCTAACTTCAGCACTCAGTCTATATATGGTTTAACGGATGATTTCAGTGACAGTGGTTTAACTTTAACCCGCAGCGATCTTGATGTCAGAGTGTTAACTACAGATGTTGAGGATCCTAACAGGCGGGGGTTGTCGGCCTCAACAGCATTAGGGCTGAACAAGCGCGGTTGGTATATAGATTTGGCAAATGGTGAGCGGGTTGTCTTACCAGCGCTATTAGCCGATCAGCAACTGGAGGTTACGACTATCACCCCGGACAACGACCCTTGTTTGGCTGGCGGTATCAGTTGGAAGCTGGCGATTGACCCCTATAAAGGCGGTAGATTAAGAACAAACTATTTTGATGTAGATGGGGACGGCGATTTCGATGACGGTGATAACTTATCAACCGGTGAGGTTACCAGTGGTCAAAGGACAGACGGTATTATCTCTGGTCGTGATATTGTAAGGAAGAAAGATGGCACCTATACCGGAGTAGATGGTGAGGGGGACGGTAGTTTGCCGCCACCGGAGCCGGTTAACATTGGCATTCGTTCTAACCGGCTAACCTGGCGTGAACTGCAGTAGAAATATTAATTGAAATTTAGCAGGTAAGCAGATGAGCAAGCGATTTATTAAAGGCATGACGTTAATTGAGGTGATGATAGTTGTGGTGATAGTGGGTATTTTGGCTTCTATAGCCTACCCTTCTTATCAAAACTATGTCACAAGAACAAACAGAGGTGCCGCAAGTGCCTGCTTATTAGAGTTATCCCAATTTATGGAGCGCTTGTATACACAAAATATGACATATATACCTGATCCGGAAGTGCTGTTACCTGCACTTACTTGCAGAAATGATCTGGCTCAAAGGTATACATTTGCATTTACCAACAGAGCAGCAAGAGCTTATACACTTGCTGCTCAACCGACGGCTATACAAAATGATGCTGTATGTGGTGTCCTGACTCTTGACCAGACAGGAAGAAAAGGTGCTTTGAATGGTGCTGCCGGCTTAGATGTCATAAGACAGTGTTGGTGATTTTTCATTTAAATTTGATTTATTGAAATATTGTTGTAACTTTAAGGTTAAATAAAAATGTTTGTGGCATACGGATATGCGGTTACAACATGGATTTAGCTTGGTTGAAGTACTCGTTACATTATTAATCCTGAAAGTGGGGTTATTAGGCGTATTAGCTGCGCAAGCCTTAACTTTACGGCAGCTGCAAGGGGCGATACAGCGTACCCATGCTGTTGCTTTAAGTAACAGTTTATTCAATGAAATACGCGCCAATCGGCGTTTGGCTGATGTTATCGGCCCTCAGTTAAATTTACAGTCTGAGATCCCGGCCGCACCGGATTGCAGCCCCGACGTCGCCTGCAATGCAGAGCAAATGGCAGCAGCACAATTACACAGTTGGTTTAGTTTGCTACAGCCAGCTACAGGTGCCGGCTTGAGTGATGCAGAGTTTTGTCTGCAGCAGGTGGGCGGTGCAGCGCGGTTGAGCGTAAGTTGGCAGCAACGGCTACATGCTGCAGAAAATAATGCCGCGCCTTGTGAGGTAACCGCAGGCCGCAGTGGTTTTGCCATACAGGGCGGTGGTTGGTAATTATGCGCCCTGTAACCGGTTTTACGCTGACTGAATTACTGATTGCCATGCTGTTAGGCATGATTCTTATGACCCTGACACTAACGGCTTTTAGCAGTCTGAGCCGATCAGCCCGGCAAACTCAGCAATTGGCTGAGTTGCAGCAAAATGCGCAACTGGCGATGAGTATTTTGCAAAATGAGCTGGCTAATACCGGTTTCTGGGGCGGGCGCTCAGAGCCGCAGTTAGCAGTAACCTTGACTCTGCCGAATCCACCGGCAGGGGATTGCGTTGAAGCAGCACTGGACAGTGGCAGTTTTCCGCAACCGGCGCAAAGCTTTGTCACCTTATATGCCCGCACCATTGGTGCCGGGCGTCAGTTAAACTGTTTGACCGGCGCTATCCCGCAAACCGAACTGCTACAGATAAAACGCTTACTTGGCCTGCAAACAGCTATTGCGGATATGCGGCAGAACCGGTTTTATCTGGAAAGCGGATGGCAGCATAGCCGCTTTGTTGACAGCAACAGCGCCGGTTTAACTGCAGAATATGACTATTTTCCTTACCAGCATTTGGTGTTCTATCTGCAGCAGCAACGGCTTGACGGCGAATCAATACCGGTATTAATGCGCAAGCGCCTGAGCAGAAATCAAGCCGGGCAGGCCGTGATCAGCACCGATTCTGTGCTGGACGGTGTTGAACGCATGCACTTTGAATTCGGTATTGACAGTGATGCAGACGGCCAACTGGATTATCAACTAACGACAGAGCAAATGTCAGCGCAACTGTGGCAGCAAAGTAATGCCCGTATTATCAGCCTGCGATACCACTTGTTACTACGTGCCCGCCAGTCAGATCCGAACTACATCAATCAACAGCGTTATGATATGGGGCCGCACCGCTTTGTTGCGCCGGGCGATCATTATCGCCGGCTGTTGGTCAGCAGTACGATATTTTTTCAAAACGCAGTGCTTTAGGAGCCGGATATGGCAATAAATAAAGGAATGGTACTGATCGTGGCGCTGGTGTTTTTACTGGTGATGGCTTTGCTGGTGTCTGCCATGTTACTGGTGAGTCAGTTAAGTCATAAAACGGCATACGCTGCACAGCAACAATTGCAAACGTCACAGTTGGCGTTAAAGCAGCATTTGTCGCAGCTAACGTCGCTGCCGGCAGGGGAACTTCCGGCCGCAGAGTTAATGGCTGATTGCCCGGCAAGCTATGCCGCCTGGTCTGGTGGTGCTGTGCAGTGCGAGCTATTACGGGTAGATACAGAAACCTACTCCGGCGGGCGACATTTTTATGCCGGCTATAGCAGTTTGCTGTTAAGACAACGCCTGACAAAGGAGGTTGACTAAGATGGCAACACGTTACCTTATTACGCTGTTTAGTTTGTTGTTAACCGCTACGGCCAACAGCTGTAATTTAAACGAAGCGGAGCCTGTTGCGGCCAACCTGGCAGCCGGTAATGCCGATGAGCAGCCAAGGCGCGTGTTGTTGAGCAATAATGTTCAGCTTGAACTGCCGGAAGCTGACGGTGTGCTTAAAATACATAGCGCCGACAGTTTTATGTTGATTGATCAACTGACAGATTGGCCGACAGCGACGGGACAAATCAGCAGTATCAAAGCGCAGCCTGTCGTATTGGATCATAATTATGATGGTAGCGCAGATGCCGTCTACGTAGTGGACAGCCGCGGATTGCTGTGGTTTGTAACGATAAACAGCCGGGGGTTCGAAGCGGTAGAGTTACTGGCAGACTTTAGTGACACGCAAGCCCGGTTTACGCAGCCGTTGCAACTGGTACAAATGTTGGCACCGCACAGCGCTGGCCTGATGCAACAGCAAACCATGCTGCTGTTGACAGCGACGATGCCCGCCGGCGATTTATTGCTGGCTGTTAAGCACCAGAGGCACAGGCAAAGCCCACTGCAGTTGGCTGACCTGATTGACAGAACTGTTGTGAGTGCCGATGAACAACGCTACGGCATTGCTGAACAGTTATGGCAGCAAATTCAACAAGGCGCTGGCTGGTATATACAGCTGGATCAACGCTTAACTGCTGTGCCACAAGTATACGCCGGGGTAATTTATCTAACCTCTGCCGCTGAAACGCAGCTCAGAGCTGACTGTAGTTTGGCTGATGACGCGGTATCTCAGCTGTACGCGGTACATTTGCATCATGCCGGTTTAGTTTATGCCAGAAGGCAGTGGGATATCAGCGCTATAGATAACGCTGAACTGGTATTGCAAAAGAATAGCAGCGGAGAGCTTGAGCTTAGCCTGCAGCACGATCAGCAACAGCAGCTTTTATTAACTGACTTAAAAGCCATAACCGATGAATGTGCAGATTGCGTGACACCGCTAACGGCGGCGCAGTTTCCCGTTACTCTCCGGCTTGCTACCTACCAGACTGAACAAGGAGCACATTAAAATGTGTAATGTACGGCGCGGGTTTAGTTTGCTTGAGTTACTGGTCGCGTTGGCGGTGTTGGGTATCCTGGCAGCAATATGTTATCCGTCTTATCAACAATATGTATTAAGAACTTACCGCGCCGAAGCGACAGCGCAACTACTGCAACTGGCTGCAGCACAGGAGCAGTATCTGGCGGATTATGGTGTCTATACTGACGATTTGTCTGCGTTGGGTGGCGCTGCGCTTAGCCCGTCAGAGCGTTATGAGTTTCAAATACAGCTGTCAGAAGCTAATCTGGCGTTTGACATAACGGCAGAGGCTGAAGGGTTACAGCGTTCAGATAGTGATTGTTTGTTCTATAGCGTTAATCAGTTTGGTCAGCGCAATGTGCAATATCCACATAGCCTGGCCTGTTGGGATTAGTTAGTCGGGCAGGGTTCTGCTAACTCGGTCAGCCGGCCACGTCCGGCCTGGTTAAGTGTCATACGGTAATGCCATTGATACTGTGTTTGCGGGCAGTAATAAAAAGTACCGTTTTCAAAGCCATTTAAACTGCCATCACGACGAAACGTTACTGCACTGCGGTTATAGTGCAAGCGATGTGCAGCGTAAACCGGCGCAATTTCCCGTAGCAACTTCTTTTCGCCGGGATCCGGATAAAGCAAATTCAGCTGCAGCGGCAAGTGCTGCCAGTCTGCTGCACATTCACCATCTTCATAGGGACACAACTGCACCGCTAAATTACTGCTGGTGGCGGCCACCCGGGCGTAAGCTAAATGCTGACTGAACTGGCGCACATAAGCGCTGGCGCGTTGCCGTTCAATAAATTCCGCCAGTGCCGGCATAGTGCTGCTGATCAGAATAGTCAGCACGGCTAACGTTACCAGCAATTCAATCAGGCTAAACCCTTGTCGTAAAGGTTGTGGCATAGCAGCTTCTCAGCAACAGCGGTGCAATGCAAAAAGCATAGTATTTATTGAATAAATGTAAAATAAATGCAGCATTAAATATTTTAATGCTGCAACCAGCTTAGTCGTAAGGGGTGGGGATAGGTTGACGTTTGTGCTGGGTTTTCTGATAAATGGCGATTAATTTAGCACTGACATCAGCGGCAACAGCTTTACCTTCGAGGAAATCATCTATTTGCTCGTAGGTTAGCCCCAGCGCTGCTTCATCCGCCTTTTGCGGTGCCATGCATTCCAGATCTGCAGTCGGTGTTTTTCCAACCAACAGGTCAGGTGCACCCAGGGTTTTACCCACCAGCCTTACCTGGCGTTTGCTTAAGCCAAACAGCGGCGCTAAATCACAGGCGCCATCGCCCCACTTGGTATAAAAGCCGGTAATGTTTTCAGCGGAATGGTCAGTGCCCAACACCAAACCACCCAGTAAGGCGGCAATATGATACTGAATAACCATCCGCGTACGGGCTTTAACATTGCCTTTGGCGAAATCTGCCTGTGTATCAGTAGCGGTGGCCATTTCCTGAGCCGCCATAGCACTCCAGGTGGCCTGGTGAATGGCATCAGCACCAGGTTGCACATTAACGGATAGGGCTTTAGTGGGTTGAATAAAGTCTACCGCCAGTTGGGCTTCGGCTTCATCTTTTTGTGTGGCATAAGGCAGGCGTACCGCAACAAACTGATAACCACTGCCGCTTTGGTTCAACTCGTCTACCGCCAGTTGCGCCAGACGGCCGCAGGTAGTGGAGTCAATGCCGCCGCTAATGCCAAGCACCAGCGTCTTCATACCGGACGCGCTCAGGCGTTGTTTAATAAAGTCGACCCGGCGACGGATCTCAAATTGCGGATCTATCTGCGGTAATACCCGCATTTCTTCGATGATTTCGGCTGCATTCATAGTATTGTGGCCTCTGCTGCAAAGTATCACGCTATCTTACCGCGCTTTACCCTTGGCAGATCAAGTGATTCTTATCGATTAACTGCTGAACAGCATAGTAGCTTGTATTATACTGCCGCTAACACTGCTGCTTAACAGACGGAAACTGCAATGAAAAAAATTGAAGCCATTATTAAACCTTTTAAGCTGGATGATGTGCGTGAAGCGCTGGCAGATATCAGTATTACCGGTATGACAGTTACAGAGGTAAAAGGCTTCGGCCGGCAAAAAGGCCACACTGAACTGTATCGTGGCGCTGAGTATATGGTGGATTTTCTGCCCAAGGTGAAGTTGGAAATCGTGGTGCCGGATGAGCAGGTAGAGCGTTGTGTAGAGGCCATTATGAAAACCGCACAAACCGGCCGTATTGGTGATGGTAAGATTTTTGTGTTTGAAGTTGAGCGCGTGATCCGGATCCGTACTGGCGAAGAAGATGAGGATGCGATCTAATCTTCTGTTTTGGCTGTTTTTGTCGTCTTGTCTGCAATACAGTTATATATCTAAAGCAGACGTACTGGCCGATATTCAGCAGTTAAGTGCTGTACAGATGCAAGGCCGCAAAACCGGTACTGCCGGAGCAGAGCTGGCGCAGCAGTTTATTGTTGAGCGATACACTCAGTTGCAGTTGGCTACATTCAGTAACGGTTACCGGCAAAACTTCAGCTACGGGCGCGGTCAGAAGAAAACCGGTGTTAACATACTGGCGTATCAACCCGGCTGCACCTATCCGCAGCAATTTATCGTTATTACCGCACATTATGACCATTTGGGTAAACAGGGCCGGAAAATATTCCATGGCGCTGATGATAACGCCTCGGGCGTGGCTGCCATGCTGGAACTGGCCGCCAGGTTAAGTGCTGTTTGTCCTGCTTATTCGTATATTTTCCTCGCTACTGATGCAGAAGAAGGCGGTTTACACGGCAGCAAAGCCTTTGTTGCTGCACCGCCGGTGCCGGTAGAAAACATCGTGCTGAACCTGAATTTGGACATGATTAGCCGCGCTGACCGGCGTGGCAGGCTGTACCTGACCGGTGCCCGGCGCTATCCGGCTTTAACAGCGCAGTTGGCAAAGGATTTTAGCAAACTGCAGTTTTTGCACCATCGCGGCCCTGGCCGTATGGCACGTAATAACCCGCGCTATGACTGGCCCAATGCCAGCGATCACGGGCCTTTTTATCGCGCCGGTATCCCGTATTTGTTTTTCGGTGGCCAGGAGCACCCGCATTATCACACGCCTGACGACACCTGGCAGCGCATTGAAGCGGATTTTCTTGAGATGGCAATCAGCGCCATCTGGCAAACCGTGCAATGGCTGGAGCAACAGCCGCCACAAACTTTGCAAGCGGCGAAACGCTGATCACCAGTCAAAGCTCAATTGCTGACGATTTAACACTGCCTTAGCCACCGGACGTTTACGGCTGGCGTGGCGCACAAATACTGCTTGTTTTTGTTGTTGCCAGTGCAGTTTGTCATGCTGTTTCAACCACTGGCTAAGCCGGGCCCTGGCGTGTTGCTGAGCCTGCTGCAAATCAACTATCGGCAGTGGGTAATCAAGCTCTATCACACAAGCATAACGTTGTTGCAGCGCGGCAGGCATTAGCCAGGGCGTGTGCAACCAACTATCCGGTACCTGGCGCAGCTCGGGCAACCACTGGCGGATAAAGCGGCCGTCGGCATCTTTTTGTTGGCTTTGTTTTACCGGGTTATACATCCGGTTCGGGTTAATACCGGTGGTGCCGGCCTGCATCTGCATTTGCGCGTAATGAATACCTGGTTCGTAGTCGACAAAACACTGTGCCAAATGCAGCGCCAGCGGCCGCCAATGCAGCCACAAGTGATAACTGGCAAAAGCCACCAGCATGGCGCGGGCTCGAAAATGCAGCCAGCCGGTAGCGAGCAAGCTGCGCATAGCGGCATCGATCAGCGGATAGCCACTATGGCCGGTTTGCCAGGCTTGAAACAAGGCGGGGTTAAAGTCGTTTTCCCGCAGGCCATCAAAACCACGGTGCATATTAAAAAACTCGATTGCCGGCTCATCCTCCAGCTTTTGCATAAAATGGCAATGCCAGCGCAGCCGGCTGAAAAACGCCTGTAAACCCTGTTGCCGGCGTTGCTCAGTGCTGTGTTTGGACACCAAAAAGGTCTGTTGTTGCAAGCGGCGCAGGCTAAGCTGGCCATAGCTGATATAAGGGCTGAGCCTGGAGCAGCTGTGTACTGCTTTTGCCGGCAATGAAATATGCCGGCGATAATCGACGCAGCGCAGCTGCAAAAAGCTACTTAGCGTATCTTGGGCGGCGTTTGCGTTTTGCACTGTAGTGCAAAGCGGCAGGTCGGTTTTGCGATGAGGCGCAAGCTCAGACAAATCCCATTGGCTGTCAGTTACAAAAGCCAGCCGGGTAACAGCCGGTGCCGGTGCGGATTTCAACCAGTTGTCAGCCAGATTAAACCAGTTATCCCTGTCGGCTAATTTGCGAAAAATGGCGAACTGGCGATATTGCTGCCAGGGGATATTCAGCTCATGCAGCAGGCGCTTAACGGCCAGATCGCGTTGATAGGTCCAGAGGTTACCGGTTTCTTCATGGCTGTGTACACTGCTGATGGCAAATTGCCGGCATAACCGGCGCAGCACTGCTGTAGCCGGGCCTTTTATCACCAATAGTGGTTGGCCGAGGGCGGTTAACTGCCGGTTTAATTGCTGCAGTGCCGGCGCGACAAACTGCCAGTGGCGCAGTGATACATCGCTCTGTTGCCAGTAGTCCGGTTCGATAATATACAGCGGCAGTACTGCGCCGGTTTTGGCCGCCTGAAACAGCGGCTGATGGTCATCAATACGTAAATCGCGCTTAAACCATACCAATGCGGTCATGGTTGCTGTACCGTCAGCATTTGGCGGACAAAAGCACCATCCGGGTCATAGTGTTGTGCTTGCTTTTGCACATTAAACTGCCGCTCGCTGCTGTTACCGGTACCGGCGATATAAGCCCAGTTGCCCCAGTTACTGGCACAGTCGTAATCCAGTAAACGTTGCTCAAAATACGCCGCCCCCATACGCCAATCTATGCCAAGGTCGTGCACCAGATAGCTGGCGACATTCTGCCGGCCGCGGTTACTCATTAAACCGCTTTGGTTCAGCAGGCGCATATTGGCATCAATAAAAGCCATGCTGGTTTCGGCGTTGCACCAACGGTTAAAGGCGGCTTGCTGCGCACTGTTCAGTGTAGGGGCGCTAAAATCAAGCCTGCCTTTGATTGCGCCCTTGCTAAACCAGCGCGCGCCGTGTTTGCGAAACTGCCAACGGAAAAACTCGCGCCACAAAAGCTCAAACTTAAGCCAGTAGGTGGATTCATTCGCTGCTACCTGTGTTTCAAACTGAACAATTTGCTGCCATAACCAACGTACTGATAAGCCACCGCTTGCCAGCGGGGCAGAGCAAAAACTGGCATAGTCGCTGCCCGACAGCTGGTTGCGGCTGTCTTTGTAATGCAGAATATGCCGGCCCTGCCAGATAAAATACTCAAGCCGTGCCAGCGCTGCCTGTTCACCGGCCGCAGCATCCGGCTGCTGTGCCTGATATTGCTGCTGCAGTGCGGCAAATTCGCTGTTGTAGAGCTCTGCTGCTATTGGCGACAGCCAGTCACCGGCATTTGGCAAGGGTGTTACCGGTTCACTGACCATTAGCAGCGGCTCTAGTTGTTTGCGAAATGGCGTAAAGCTGTGCGGCAGGCTGCTCAGCTGCGGCCGCAGTGCGCCGCCCAGCAGCGAGTTGCAATCGAGCTGTGTGACGCTAAACCGCGTTGCCAGTTGCTGCAAGGCAGTGCGCTCATGCGGCGCTACCGGTTCTGCACAATACAGCCGCGTGGCATTTATACGCTGTGCTAACTGCGTGATGCAGGAGGCGGTGTCGCCAAACAAGGTGATTAAACCAATCTGCTGTTCAGCCAGTGCGGTTTTTAGTTCGGCTATTAGCGCCAATTGCTGCTGCAAGCGCTGCAGGTTGGCGCGGGCTAAACCATATTGGCGGCCAAAAAAAGCGGCTTTATTCAGTACGACAACCGCGACTTTGGGCCCGGCACAGGCATTAAGCAGCGGGTTGTCATGCAGGCGTAAGGTGTCATTTAGCAAAACTAAGCTGACACTCATAACTGCTCCAGCCGGTTTAGTGTGTCGGCAGCTTTCGCCAAAATAGCCGCCTTATCGTTGTCGCTGCGTTTATGCCAGTTGGCAAACGGCAACGCCAGCCGCGGATTAGCGCCCAACTGTTGTTGGTTACGGTTGAGGAAATCCCAGTACAACGCATTAAACGGGCAGGCATCGGTTTCGGTAGTGCGTTTAACGTTATAAGCGCAGTTTTTGCAGTAGTTACTCATGCGGTTAATATAAGCGCCACTAGCGGCATAGGGCTTTGAAGCCAGCACGCCGCCATCGGCAAACAGCGCCATGCCAAGGGTATTGGGCAGCTCTACCCATTCGTAAGCATCGGCGTAAACGGCCAGATACCAGTCGGTTACCTGCTCAACCGACAAACCCGCCAACAGCGCAAAGTTGCCGGTGATCATCAAGCGTTGAATATGATGCGAGTAAGCATGCTCAATAGTGTGCTGCACCGCTTGCTGCATACAGCGCATTTGCGTGTTGCCATGCCAGTAAAACCCCGGCAGAGCGCGTTCAGCGTTTAACGCGTTATGCTGTTTGTAATCCGGCATCAGCAGCCAGTACAGGCCGCGAACATATTCACGCCAGCCAATTAACTGGCGGATAAAGCCCTCAGCGGCGTTTAACGGCACCAAGCCCTGCTGATAAGCTTGCTGTACTTTGTTACACATCCAACGCACATCCAACAAGCCGCAGTTTAAATACATGGAGCAAATACTGTGAAACAAAAACGGCTGATCCAGCAGCATCGCATCCTGATAGTCGCCAAACACCGGCAGTTGCTGCTCAACAAAATGTAAAAAGGCCCGCCGCGCGTCTTTGCCGGTTACGGCATAGCTGAAATTGTCGCCATTGCCCATATTGCCGGCAAACTGCTGGTCAACCAGCGCTATCACCTCCAGGGTAAGAGCATCAGGGGCAAAACGCAGCGGCGGAATTTGCGGTAAATCCGCGGGGCAGGGTTTACGGTTATCAGCGTCATAGTTCCACTTACCGCCTTCGGGTGTATCACCTTGCATTAGCAGGCCGGTGTAGCGGCGCATATCGCGGTAAAAGTACTCCATCCGCAGTTGCTTTTTATCCCCGGCCCAGGCGTTGAACCGCGCGGCACTGCAAATAAAACGGTCGTCATCTGCTATATGCAGTGGCAGCGAAAACTGCTGCTGCCAGCTGTTTATTTCCTGTTGTAAGCGGTACTCGCCGCACTGTGTAACCAGCAGACCGTCCAGTTCCGGGTGCTGTTGCAGCGCATAACGCACAGCATCTGTCATGCTGTGGATGTCCGGTACAGCACCATATCTGATATAACAAAGTTGTACGCCTTGCTGTTGCAATACCGCAGAGAAATGGCGCATGGCACTGAAAATAAGAATAATTTTATGTTTATGGTGCTGTACATAGCCGGCTTCGGCACCAACTTCTGCCAGCAGGATGACATCATCCGCTTGGGCGTCGCGTAAGCCGGGCAGCGCAGGGCTGAGCTGATCACCCAGGATAATAATAAGGTTGGCCATAAATAAGGTCTGCACGTACTGATATGGCTAATACGCAGCCTGCAACCTCTGCAGATCAGTATGATTTTCTTTGTAGCGTTATGTATTGTCAGCGTAATTTACATCTACAGAATTTTTACTGTCGATATCCGTGTTGTCTGATATTTTTTCCGGTTAACAATCAATATGATGGGGTATATTGTTAACATTTGGCACCGAATATGCTTTTTGACTGCTGCAAGCAGTCTGTACCGGCTGTTTAACAAGAAGGAACTTCAGGATGAAACATACTTATTTAGCAGGGTTAGCTACTCTGGCTTTGACTTGCGGTACTGCTCAGGCAGCAATGATCACGTTGTGGGACTATCAGGTTGACGCTGGTTTTGTTAACAACAGTTGGGCCCCTGCCGCAGGCGTAACTGCAGGTGGCTATGATGTATCAAATGACTGGTATAAATCGTTAACGTGGGGACAGCCGGTAGATGGCGGGCCTTTATCGTCATTTTTGCTGTCAGATGCCACGGTAGGACAGGTAGATAGCTTTGGTAATGATGTTGATGGGTTATTATTGACACATAATAATTTTCCTATCTTTGCACCTTCATTACTCAGCGTGCAAATGCAGACTATTTTAATGCTTACTCCGAATATGCCGGCGGCTGGGCCATCTTACACTCCTCCTGCTATCACTTTTATGATTGATTTTTTGGAGACTACAAATAACCTTGACTTATGCCCGGACGGTGGCAGCAACGGCAGTGGCGCTAATATCAATGGCTGCGGTGATATCTTTGCTATTGCATCGCCGGACAGTTTGCTGCAAGCCTTTAATTTTGATGGTTATGCTTACACGATAAACATATCTTTAGAAGGAGGTGGCCTCTTGTCTGATGAAGCCTGTGCTGCAGCATCTGTTGACTCCGGCTGTTATGGCTTTGTTACGGTTGAAGATCAGGTAAACAACTTCCGGGCCCGGTTTAATATCACATCACGGGCTTTGCCGGTACCTGAACCTGCCGGTTTGGCGTTATTTGGTTTAGGCATGTTATTTTTACGCCGTTTCAGGCGGTAAACCGGCATGACCGGAGAAAAAATGCTGCCAACCGGCAGCATTTTTTATGCAGGCATAGTGATACAGGCGTTTGCATCAGCAGGGGGAGGCGCTATGATGGGAACTCTGATTACGTTACGGATCTTGCTATGTATTTACCTGCTGCTTTAACCATACTTAGTGCCTTAACTGCTACAGCCTTTGCTGAGCAATCGGCAGTACACCCGGTGCAACCGTTACAGCATGCTGTATCTGAGCAAAAACATGACCACGATCACGAGCATGATCAGCAGCACGAGCATGATGACGAGACAGACATGGTAGCTTTGGGGGCGCATGTGCATGGCCATGCCGTGCTAACCCTGGTGCTGGAAGGTAATGAAATGCAATTGGCGTTTCAGTCGGCAGCGCAAAGTATAGTGGGGTTTGAGCACAAGCCCGGCACAACAGAGCAACAGCAGGAAGTGACAGCGGCCATAGAGGTGTTTAATCAGGCGCAATGGTTTAGTTTTAATACCGACGCCAACTGTGAGCTGGTGATGGCAGAAGCCAGTACTGATCTGACAGAGCTGCAGGCCAATAAAGGCCATGCCGATTTTTATGCCAATTATCAACTGTTATGTCAGCGTCCGGCGCGGCTCAACGAGTTACAACTAACTATTTTCAGCCTGCTGCCAACACTGGAGCATATGGATATTCAGTGGATTATCAACGGCCAGCAAGGTGCATCACAGGCAGCATTAAGCAGCAGTACCATACGTTTTCAGTAAGGTTGAAACAAAAACGGCAGCTTAAGCTGCCGTTTTCTCAATAGGTATATTCTTCTACTTTATCTACTTTCAGGCTGTAAGCGGCCTGGCCTAAATCATGTGTCATCACATCAGTGGTCAGGGTGCCGCTGATCCAGAATGGCGAGTAAATCATGTCGGCTTTCAGGCCTTTGGCACCGTTGACGAAAATCATCTGGTTTGGCGGCGGCGGTGGCACGTGAATACAGGCGCCAAAATAAGGCACTAAAAAGAAGCTGGTAACATTTTGCTCGCCATCAAATTCCAGCGGTACAATAAAACCCGGTACCCGCACCTTGGTATTATTATACTTTTCCACCACCTTGGCGGAGTTCATAATTTGCTGCCATTGCTGTGCGGCCGGATCATCGCCTTTATAGTCATCATCAAACGGCGATGGCTGGCTGTAATCATGCTGCACTTGCGGCATTTGCTCTAACAGCTTTAAATCTTCTTCCGGCATTAAATCGGTCCATTCAAGGGTTTTAACCTCGCTTGCACTAAGTGCGACAGAAAAACATGCGACCAGTGTCAGGTATAACGCAACAGATAACGTCCGTAGCATTGGAGCTCGCCTCCCTAAGTTGGCATAATGGCAAAAAACGCCGATATCATAACATGACACTGAGAGCGCCTGTGACTGACAAGCCGAAAATTCCTGCTATTGAGCTCAAACAGTTGCTGTTTTACTACCAAAGCGGTGGTTGGCAGCTGCATCTGCCACAGTTGGTTTTGGCCCGCGGCCAGCATTTATTTGTCCGTGGTGCCTCCGGCAGCGGTAAAACCACCTTATTGAATTTACTTTGCGGTATTACGCGGCCTGCCAGCGGTGAGCTGTATGTTAACGGCAAGCCGCTGCACATTTTAAGCAGCAGTGCCCGCGATACCTTAAGGGCGAAATACATTGGTGTGGTATTTCAACAGCTTAACCTGATCCCGTATTTGTCGGTGCTGGACAATACCCTGCTTAGCAGCCATTTTGCCGGGCAAAGCAAAACCGAGGCGTTAAGCCGTGCTAAAACCTTATTGCAACGCCTCGGGCTGCAACAGGACTTATGGCATAAAGCAGCTAATCAGCTTAGCGTAGGCCAACAACAACGGGTGGCCATTGCCAGGGCATTATTGCCAAAACCGACCTTGTTGATAGCTGATGAGCCTACCTCTGCACTGGACAGCGACAACCGCGATGCTTTTATGCGTGTAATGCTGGCAGAAGCCGATGCTAATGGCTGCACTGTTATTTTTGTCAGCCACGATCAGAGTCTGACACAGTATTTTCATACTCAGCTGGATATGCAGCAGTTAGCCAAAGGAGTACAACCATGCTGATGAAACTGGCGCGGTTAAGTTTATGGAACCGGCGCGGCACAGTGCTGATGACCTGGTTATCGTTGACAATAAGTATTGCCTTGTTGTTGGGTATAGATCATTTACGCACTGAAGCCAAAAACAGCTTTACCAGCACCGTATCCGGTACCGATTTAATCGTTGGCGCCCGTTCCGGTCAGCTTAATTTGTTGCTGTACTCGGTATTTCGCATCGGCAATGCTACCGCCAATATCAGTTGGCCAACCTATCAGCGTATTATTAAACATCCGCAAATAAGCTGGAGTATTCCGATATCGCTGGGCGACTCACATCGGGGTTACCGTGTGATGGGCACCAACGGCGACTATTTTAATCATTACCGCTATGCCAACAGCCAGCCACTGGTTTTGGCGCAGGGCAAGGCATTTGACGGTGTATTTGATACTGTGCTGGGCGCCGAAGTGGCGGTGAAGTTAGGTTATAAGTTGGGTGAGCAAATTGAGTTGTCGCATGGCGTTGGCGCCGTCAGTTTTAGCCAGCACAAAGACAAACCTTTTACCGTGGCCGGCATTTTGGCTCCCACAGGCACGCCGGTTGACCAAACGGTGCATGTCAGCCTGGAAGCAATAGAAGCTATTCACCTGGACTGGCAGCAGGGTGCCCCCATGCCGGGCAGGCAACTGAGCAGCGACCAGGTATTGGCGATGGATTTAACGCCGAAATCCATTACTGCTTTTATGGTGGGGTTAAAATCGCGCATGGCCACCTTTACGTTGCAGCGGCAAATCAATGAGTATAAAAACGAACCGCTGTCGGCTATTTTGCCCGGCGTGGCGTTGGCCGAGCTGTGGCAAATGCTAAGCATGGTAGAGAACCTGTTGTTACTGATCAGTCTGTTGGTTTTGCTGGCGGCGCTGGTGGGGATGATCACCACCTTACTGGCATCGATGAAAGAGCGGCAACGTGAAATGGCCATTTTACGCGCCACCGGGGCACACCCGTGGTATTTGTTTGTGCTTATTCAGCTTGAGGTATTACTGGTAACCTTGTTGTCTATGTTATCGGCTGCCGCTTTGCTGCTGCTGAGTTTATATCTGCTGCAAGATACGCTGGCAGCAGACTTTGGCCTGTTTATCAGCCTCAACATTGTTAAACTGACTACCCTGTATTGGGCCGCTGGCATTTTGCTGTTATCGGCACTGTTAGCAACGCTGCCCGGCATATTGGCCTATCGCAAAGCGTTGGCGGATGGTTTAACGGTCAGGCTGTAGCGTCGATAGTCAGCGGGCAGGTTAAGCTAACGACACAGCCTGTGTCGGTATTGCGCAGGCTGACTTCACCTTGCAGTAAATGTGACACCAGATTAAACACCAGTGTCAGCCCCAGGCCTTTGGCGCCGCGGTTACGCTGGGTGGTAAAAAATGGCTCGAAAGCCCTGTTCAGCTCATCAGCTGTCATGCCTCTGCCGTTATCTGCCACCTCCAGCTGCCAGCTGTAGGCATTTTTGCTGGCACGGATCACAATTTGGCGTGCGCTTTGCGCAGCAAACGCATGCTGGCAGGCATTTTCAATTAACCGTGTCAGGATGGTTGCCAACGGGCTGGCAAAACTTTGAACAGTCAATGTTGGTGGCAGCTGCAGTTGTACTTCAATCTGATGTTGTTTCAGCAACGACTCTACGCTGGACAATACCTTAGGCACAAAGCGGCTGAGCTGCAGCGACTCCGGCTGCTGGTCGGCGCCACCGGCTGCCGTCTGCTTAAAGCTGTTAACCAAATCAACAGCACGTTGTAAGTTGGTATTTACCATGGCGATACTGCTTTTAATCGCCGCGCCGCTTTGGCTGAATTGCTGCCGGGTAAGCTGGCCGGCCTGAAACAGCTTTTCCAGGGCTGACAAAGTGGTTTCGGCATGGCTGTTAGCGGTAACCGCTACCCCCAATGGTGTATTGATTTCATGCGCAATACCGGCCACCAGCCGGCCTAAGCTGGCCATCTTTTCTACTTCAATTAAGCGTCGCTGGGTATGTTGCAACTGTTCCAGCGATTGTGTCAGCTCCTGAGTACGCTGGCTGATAATCTGTTCAAGACCACTATTGAGCTGTTCCAGTTCACACTGATACCGCATCCGCTCAGAGGCACTGAGCGCCCGGCCATAGATGTCGGCAAGAAAGCCGGCAAACACAATTTCGTCCGTTTGCCAATGTTTGGCTTGGCGGTGCTCAATACAAATAATACCTACCATCACACCATGATGCCGGATAGGCGTGTCCAGCATAGAGCATATTTGTAGTGGTGTGAGGTAAGGCGCTGAAAATTCGCTTGTTTGTGGATGGGTGTGGGCGTCTTGCGCAACGATATTACGTTCCAGGTCCAAGGCAGAGAAATAATTCGGAAAATCTTGCCGTGATAAGGTGATATCCGGCTCAGTGTGATGGGTATCGCAGTCCAGTAAGTAAGCACAATGCATTTGCTGTTTGTCAGACGACATTAACCAAACGCTGGCACGATCGGTGCCAAGCCCGCTGGTAATACCCTGTAAAATAAGCCGGTTACTGGCACTAAGGTCACCCTTATCAATATCCGGATTCAGGCTGATCTGTGACAAAATATGTTGTAGTTCAATATGCATAAGGGCAAACAACGCTCCGTATTAGCTCAGATTCAGTACAAATAACCCCGGCTGCGTAACTGCAATGTATAGCATCTTTAAAGCTTATGCGCTAAATTTAACGCAGTTTAATCATTCACTTGTTGTAATAAATTGCAGATCTGCGCCATGCCCCGAATTCAGGAAACGCGTCGGCAGCGGATAAACAAAGTACAAAAACTAATGGCTCTGATATGAAGGCATCGACCACGGACCTGCAACAACAGCTTGAAACACTGCGGCTGGCATATGTTGAACGACTGCAACAGGATTTACCGGCGTTACTGCAACAGGCACAGGCATTGCCCGACACACCATCAGAGCTATGGCAGCAGCAAGCGACGCAGCTTATGGCGGCTTTACATACCCTGGCGGGCTCTGCCGGCACCTTCGGTTTGACGCAACTGGGCGAAAGTGCAAAACAGCTGGAACAGCAGGTTAAACACTGGTTGCATGCCGGTATCCAACCCGATGTTGCGGCGTACCGCGACGTTATAACCGGCATAACTTTGCTGAGCCGTTTGAGTGAAACCGGCGCAGAGAGCCCGGTGTTTACTGTTGACGCCGGCCGCCAGCCGGCTACAACCAGCATTTATTTGTGTTGCGCCGATAGCGCGCTGAAAGAGCAGATCAGCATTATGCTGGATATTTTCGGTTATGCTAATCGCCAGTTTACCGGCTTTGCTGCGCTGCGCGAGGCGGTGGCGGCGCAACGACCGGCAGTTGTGATTGCGGATGCCGACCAACCGGGGGCCGTGGCTGAATTACAATTAATCCAAAACGAGCAAAAAACAGCGTTGCCGCTGCTGTTAGTCAGCAATAAAACAGACTTTAACAGTTACCTTGATGCGGTGCGCATTGGCGCGGTGGGGTACTACAGCCGGCCGTTAAATACCACTGAGCTGGAAGCCGGGGTGCGCAAGCAATTATCCGGCGCTGAACGCGAACCTTTTCGGGTGATGCTGGTTGATGACGACCAGATGTTGGCGCAACACTATGCGCTGGTGTTGCAGCAGGGCGGGTTGATGGTAGAGATTTTGCCGCAGCCGGCGCATATTTTTGATGCACTAAACCGTTTTCATCCGGATGTGATCTTGCTGGACGTCAATATGCCGTTTTGCAGTGGCCCGGAGTTAGCACAACTGGTACGTTTGCAGCAAAGTTGGCTCGGTGTACCGATTATTTATCTGTCATCTGAAACCGACAGCGAGCAGCAGCTGGCGGCTTTAATCAAAGCCGGCGATGACTTTATCACCAAACCTATTTCTGACACGGCCCTGTTGGTGGCGGTATTTGCCAGAGCGCAGCGCGCACGACAGTTGGCAGAAATTATGACGCGGGACAGCCTTACCGGTTTACTGCAACACGCGCATATTAAAGAGCGGCTTGCGTTGGAAATGCTGCGCTCGGAGCGCAGCGGTCAGCCTGTTAGTGTGGTGATGCTGGATATTGATCATTTTAAAAAAGTAAACGATAACTATGGCCACCTGGTAGGCGACCAGGTTATAGCCAACTTAGCTAATTTGCTGAAACAACAGTTGCGTAAAACTGACCTGGTAGGGCGCTATGGCGGTGAGGAGTTTTTGCTGGTGTTACCGGAGTGTACCTTACAGCGGGCGTTTGAAGTAATTGAACAAATACGCGAGTTATTCGCCGGTTTGCCCTTCAGTAGCAACGAGCAACGTTTTTTTTGCACCTTTAGTGCCGGTATCAGTGCAGTAGCAGGCATTACTGCAGCTGATGTGGTGATAGAAAAGGCCGATCAAGCCTTATACAAGGCTAAAACCAGCGGCCGCAACCGGGTTATTCTGGCACAACCGCCAGCGGCTGGTTAGCCAACGGCAGCCGGATATAAAAGCGGCAACCGTCTTCCAGGTTTTGGTAACCTATTTCGCCTCTCATGGCCTGCATCAGCTCTTTGCATATTGCCAGCCCCAACCCGGTGCCGCCTTTTGAGCGTGAATCGGCGGCATCTGCCTGGGAAAACTTTTGAAATATTTTACTTTTAAAACCATCTGCAATGCCCGGACCCTGGTCCTGCACTGCAATTTCCACCTGCTGGTTGTGCAGACTAACACTGATCAGCACACGGGAGTTAGCCGGCGAGAACTTGGCAGCATTAGATAATAAATTGGTTAAAACCTGCTCCAGCCGGCGCTCATCTGCCTGCAGCCAGAGATCCGGCCCGGGTTGCAATTCCAGTTTACACAGGTGCTTGCCGGCATAAGGCTGGTTTTGCTGCAGGCTTTTTTCCAGCAGAGTATGTGCATGTAGTGTGCTGGTAGTAAGTTGTATTTTGCCGGCCATCAGCTTTTCAATATCAAGTAAATCGTTGATCAGATGGGTGAGTCGTTCGCAGTTGTCGTTGGCAATTTGCAGCATTTGGTTGGCGGCGTCCGGTAATTTGCCGGCCACACCACCCAGTACCAGGCCGAGTGAGCCGCTGATGGAGGTCAGCGGCGTGCGTAGTTCGTGGCTTACGGTAGAGACAAACTGGTTTTTCAATTGCTCTACGGTTTTTTGCTCTGTAATGTCCCAGATAAAGCCATCCAGATATTGCAACTGGCCATCCGCTGTAAAAATACCCCGCCCCAATTCCTGCAGCCATTTTACCTCGCCCTGGCGGGTGGTAATGCGGTACTGCACATCATAGCCTTGTTGCTTTGCCAGTGCTTGCTGCACTGTGTGGTATAGCCTTGGAATATCGTCTTCAAAGGTGAGTTGGGTAAAACTTACGGCGCGATTGGCAATAAAGTCGTCAGCGGTGAAGCCGGTCAGAGTTTCGACTTCATCACTGATAAACAACATATTCCAATCAGTATCGTTTTGGCAGCGATATACAATACCCGGCAGGTTTTCCAGCATAGAGCGGTAACGTTGTTCGCTTTGCTGCAGTAAGGCGCTTTTATGTTGATTATCCAGCGCCAGCTTACGTGCTTCCAGCAGCTTGGTAGCCTGACGCGCCAGCAGTTGCAAGGCGGTGAGCTGTGCCGGTGCCAGGGTTTTGCATACGGTATCAACTACACACAGGGTGCCAAGGGCTAAGCCCTTATCCAGCACCAACGGCACGCCGGCATAAAAGCGTATTCCGCCCGGGGCCAGTACATTAGGATTATCGGCAAAACGTCGGTCTTTGCTGGCATCGGCTACCTGCAGGATTTGCTCAGGCTGTAAAATGGCATGAGCGCAAAAAGAGACATCACGGCTTGTTTGCACGTCGTCCATGCCTTGTTTAGATTTAAACCACTGACGGTCTTTATCTACCAGTGAGATAACAGAAATGGGAACGCCGCAAATCATGCCGGCCAGCTGTGTTAAGGCATCAAAGGCATCTTCTTGCGCGGTGTCGAGAATGTTTAATTGATACAAGCTATCTAATCGTTGCTGTTCGTTATGCGGCAGAGCAGCTTTCATCGTGATATTTCCGTCCGGCTAAAGTTGTATCAATGTTGTTTTATTCAGTTAGCTTAGCAGCTTAACGCAACTGCTGCTGGTGACAAAGTTAAGCCATGGTTATACTGCGCGTTTTGCCCAAGGATGAAAAAACGATGCAATTATTTTTAGTTTATCTCGGCGGTATTGCGCCGGGTGCCAATATAGAGTTACACGATGTGCGCTTTGTGGCGGCTGAGCGCATTGAGGATACTTATACGCAGTTGTGTCAACAATGGTTTGGTAGCGTAAAAGGCCTGCATATCGACAGCTACATGCAGGTAAAACATATAGACGGTTACAGTGTCAGTGTGCAGCGCGAGCCGCAAAAGCTTGATGTTAAGTTATATTTTGTCAATTTCGGTGGTTATCACACGGATAAAATAGCTGAGCAGCATGATTTTATGTTGTGCGTGGCAGGCTCAGCCGCTGAGGCTAAGGCCAAAGCAAAGCAGCTGTTGTTACCCGGTGCCGGCAGCCCGCACAAAGATAATTTGCTGGAGCTGGATGACTGCTTCGCAGTAGAGCAATTGCAGGGTTTGTACATTCACCTTACTCCGTCCGGCCAAAGCCAACCGATGCAACCAGACTGGTATGGTTACAACATCATTGGTTAAGCGCTGAAGTAGCATAAGGCGATGGCAACGCTGTGCCCAGCATGCGTTGCCACAACCACGGCAAAGCCCGGGCAGTGTCCTGTCGCATCGGTAGCTGAGTCACTGCAGTAGGGTTTAACGGGTCCAGCACAAACTGAAAAGCGTAACTGCCTTCCTGGCCCATGCGCAGGTCTGTCAGCAGTAGTTTGTCGCCTTGTTGTGCCAGGGTGTAAAAGCCACGGCTGAACCATTGCAGTTGCTGCACCGGCTTAAGCGCGGCGTACTGCTGTTTCAGCCTGTTATCCTGGTGTACCAGCGTAAAACTGATCTGCTCTGTATCATCGAGCAATGAATAAAAGCCCTCGGCATAGCCCTGCTCTGTCATCAGCACTATGCGCCACAGCAGGGTGTTCAGCGGGGCCGGTGTTACCAGCATTTGTTGATAACCGGGCAATTGTTGTTGTGCATTTCTGGCCGCAATAGTACTGACATGCTGCTGCGCTGCAACACTCCACAGCAGATAAACGGATGATAATACCAGGCCGGCTATATTTGCCTTGTATCCTCTGGTTAAGCCGGAGAATAAAAACCAACTAACACCGATAAGCAGCGGCAAGGTGTACAGCGGGTCGATAATAAAAATGCTGCCCACCGCAAAGGGGGTGTTGGTAAAGGGTAAACCAAATTGGGTGCCGTACACCGTCATGGCATCAATGCCGGTATGGGTCAGTAAAATAAGCCAGGTCGCCAATAACCAGCGCCGGTAATATTGCTGCTGTTTGCAGCACAGCGCCGCCAGCCAGGCCAGCAGTGGCGACAGCAGTGTTTGATAAAACAGGGCATGGCTTTCAGTGCGGTGCAATACCATATTACTGACCACATCACCGTAATCAATAATCACATCTAAATCGGGTAAAGTGCCAAGCACTGCGCCCGTAAGCGCTACCTTTAGCTTGCTGCCGGGCAGTTTGCCCAGCGCGACCACGGCAACTGCCGCTCCCAGCGTAAGTTGTGTTAACGAATCCATATACGTCTTAGTAACCTTACAAAGAACAATAAAATGAGGTAAGTAAACTTAGCCACCTTTGCTTATACAACAGTGTTACCGGCTAACGCTTGTATTGTGTAGGGCAGTATGCACGGCTTACATCAGGGCTGCGTAGTTTCAGATGCTTTGTTTTGCGGCCACTGACACGCGCACGCCACAACCTGAACGATGAGCTCTTAAGTTCACGGCGCATTAATGTAATTAAGTCAGGCTCTGTTACACCGTAAAGGTATTGTATAGCCTCAAAAGGGGTTCTGTCTTCCCACGCCATTTCAATAATGCGTGACAGCTGTTCAGCGCTGAAATGCCGGCTCATGTTGTAGCTACCGCTTCAATAAACTGATTACCCAATAAGCCTGCCCCTATATGCCCGACTTTAACGTAAATTAATGCGCCTTGTTCAAGGGTAAACGGAGTGTGCGTGCTGTAGCGCGGGTTGCGCAACCAGCTTTTGGCAGCATAACGGCCGTGCTCATCACAAAACAGACCTTCAAGTACCAGTATTTCTTCACCGCCAACGTGAATGTGGCGGTTAAATAATGTATCGGGCGCCCAGCGGACCAGTGCAGTACTAACACCGTTGTGCTCGTGCAGCGGCAACACTGATAGTCCCGGCACCAACCCCGGCTGCCACTGAGACTTACCCGTATTAATAACCAATTGCTGATTATCATCAGCGGCAAATTGCCATAGCTTTACCAATAGGGTGCAACCATCGCGGGAAAAAGGTTGATGCGAGCTACCGGGCGGATTACGCAAATAAGTACCGGCCGGATAGTCGCCGTGTTCATCACTGAATACGCCATCGAGCACCAGTATTTCTTCCCCTCCATCGTGGGTGTGGCGGCTGTAACCACTACCCGGGGCATAACGCACTATGCTGGTGGCACGCGCCACTTCTGCACCGGCGCGGTCAAGCATCATCCGGCTTACGCCCTGCAGCGGTGAGCTGACAAACTGATACTGCTCAGGCAGTATCAGTACGCGCTGGTTAAGATCGCTGTTTAGCTGCATCAGATACTACGCCTTAACCAAAGTGACAAAAACACAGTTTGTTGCCATCGGTATCTTTAACGTAGGCACCGTAAAACATGTTTTCTACCCGCTGGCCAGGTGCGCCGTCGCAAGTAGCCCCCAGTGCTATGGCTTTGTGATACAGCGCATCGACTTTTTCTTTTGAACCCGGTTGAAACGACACCATATTGCCGTTACCCGGATTAGCCGGTTGCAGGTTAAAAGGCACACATACTGCCAGCATTGGTTGCGCCATACTTTTGCCAAAAAACGCAATGCGGCCCATATCCAGCAGCGCTTTGCTATTTAGCTCTGCAAGTAAATTGCCATAAAATACTTTAGCGGCGGTTAAATCACTGACACCCAGGGTAACGTAACTGATCATGGCTAAGGCTCCGGTAAATTGGCAGATTAATATTATGCGCACAGGTTACGGCGGATAACGGGATTTGGTGCAGTTAAACAGAAAAAATAGCGTGGCTGCAACTTATGTCCGTGGCAAGTTAAGAAGTATGTTTACTGCGCTACTGCATTGCGGGCCGCTATGGCATACTGCCGGGCCACAGGAACAGCGCAGATAAGGCCATTGCCGATGAAAAACTCCTCCGATTTGAATGCCTTGCTACAGCAGTTATTGGCACAATGCCAGCCGCTGTATAGCCAGGGCAAAGTGGCCGATTATATTCCGGCGCTGGCGCAGGTTGCACCACAACAAGCCGCGGTGGCAGTGGCGACGCTGGATGGTAAAATTCACAGTGCCGGGGCGGCACAGCAAAGCTTTTCACTGCAAAGTATTTCAAAAATTTTTGGTCTGGTAATGGCGATGAACCGGCTGGGTGATGAGCTGTGGCAGCGGGTCAATATGGAGCCGTCCGGCCAGCCGTTTAATTCTATCGTGCAGTTGGAATGGGAGCAGGGCATACCGCGCAACCCGGTAATTAATGCCGGTGCTATTTTGGTCGCCGATGTGTTGGTAAGCCACTATTCGGCCAGTAAAACCGCATTTTTAACTTTTTTGCGCCGCTTAACCGGAGTTGAGGCCATTTACGCCGATCAGCAGGTGTATTTGTCAGAGTTGGAGCACGGTAACCGCAATGCCGCGCTGGCGTATCTGATGAAAAGCTTTGGCAATATTGAAGCTGAAGTACCCCAGGTGCTGGAGCACTACTTTCATCAATGCGCTACCGCTATTAACTGCGAGCAGTTAGCGCGCTCGTTGCTGTTTTTGGCCAATCGCGGCGTACAGCCGCACAACAATGAGCAAATTTGCAGCCGGCGTGATGCGCACCGCGTTAACGCTATTTTATCTACCAGTGGCATGTATGATCAGTCCGGCGAGTTTGCTTTTAAAGTGGGCTTGCCGGCGAAAAGCGGTGTTGGCGGTGCCATAGTGGCGATAGTGCCGCAATTTGGTGTCATAACGGCATGGAGCCCGCCGCTAAACCGCTTTGGTAACTCCGTGGTGGCAATGCAGTTGATCAGTTTGTTAGCAGACGAGTTGGGGTTGTCGTTGTTTTAACGGCGCCACTGTAGTTGGCTACTTAGTAGCCCTCGGCGCCTTCTTCGTAACAAATGCGCAGGCCGTTCTCCATAGCGCAGCGTACTTTAGGCTGGGGTTTAGCCGGGAAAATGGCGTCTTTAATCAGCTTGGCAATGGCAATGTCGGCTTCAAGGCCTTCGCTGGCAAAAGAGGGTTCCACTTTTGATGGTACGTGAGTGCCGGGTGGAACTATCGGGTCAATGGTTCTGTTATCCACTTTATTATCAACAATGATACCCAACACAGTACAGCCATTTAATGCCAGCAGCGCGCAGAACATGAGCATAGTGGTTAAATGTTTCATCTCGCCTCAAGGCTAAGCCGTAAGTTAAAAAAAGCTGTGAAAATAAAGTAAAGATGTTACACAAAGCTGGTGTTATGTTAAAGCGCTATTTGCGTGCCGGAACGCAGAATAACCGGGCAATGCAAGTTGCCCGGTATCATGGTGGTTAAGTTGCGCTGACGCTATGCCAGTGAATATGGCAAGCCGTCTTTGCAGGTAAACTGCTTATTGCCTTTGTGGGCGCAACTTACCTGGCGGCCGGTTACCATGCTAAACCAAACGCAATCCGGCTCTGAGGTTTGCAGCTGAATATCGTCAATACTGGCTTTATCCTGACAACCGTTAATGCCGCTGCGGTTTAAAATCAGCTCGACGTGGCGGCCATTATTGTTCAGCACAATAGAGCAGGGGGCTTCGCGATGGCCGCTTAAGGCAACAAACTGCGGCGGGGTTTGCAAACCGCTGGTGCTGCCGTCGGCAAAAAACGCCAGCAGCTGCTGGTAGTACACCACATAGCTGCATACGTCTTTATGCGAGCCTTGCTGCAGCGGAAAGGTTTTATCTAAAAAGCCTTTTGAGTAATCCATTACCTGTTTGACATGGCGCTGGTTCAGCTCGTTAATCACGCTAAGCTCGGTCGCCATCCAGGCGGTATGGCTCTGTGATGGAGTGCTGTGTTGTTGGGCCAATGTAGTCATGATGTCATCCTCGTCTCTTGTAATCAGGTGCAGTGTTTAGCTTTAATAACCGATGCTCAGATGCTGCCATGCCCGGTGCCGCGGAGTTTCGGGCTATCCGGCCCTCAACCTGGCGGACCTGCTGCGCAGGCCACATTCGTTCCGGACGAATGTGTTGTCCGCCTTCGCCAATGCGAAAAGGATCGGCACCTTTGCTGTCAGCATCTGAGCATCTGCCAATCTGACGTTGAATGTCAGACCAGTTGCTATCGGTTAAAAACTAGTCTAGGCTAAAAATCAGCATAATTTCACAATAAAAATTTTACAGTGTGAATTTTACAAAATGAAAGCAAATAAAAGCCTGCTCAGAAAGTCGCATTTTCTCGGAACCAAGATCAGAAACCTGAGAAAGCGCAATAACTTAACCATGGAAGATTTATCCACCCGCTGTATCCGCGTCGATCCGGAGCAGGCGCCGTCGGTGTCTTATCTGTCCATGATTGAACGCGGTAAACGGGTGCCCGGTGTGGAAATGCTGCAGGTTATTGCTGAAGTATTTCAAAAAGACATCGACTGGTTTCTCGATGGTGAAGACGACGGCCAGGATTTAACGCCACAAAAAGGCAGCCGTGGCGGTATCAGCGGTATGGCGCTGGAGCCGGGTTTTTTGTTTTCCAATGATATTTTGCAAATTGCCATTCCGGAAATGCTGTCGCAAACCGGTACCAGTGGCAAGCAGTTTGCCCAGTTGCTTATTCGCGCGCATCAGGAGCACCATCAAAACCACTTCCCTGAGCTGGAACGTGCGGCCGAAGACGTTGGCCAAAAACGTATGCCGCTGAGTGTGGAAGAGTTGCTGGCGATCGTAAAACAGCTTGGGCTGCAGATCAGCTGGTTTACCGAAGCCCCGAAAGAGCTGCTGGATGAATTGGGGGTATTGTCAAAAAACGTCTCCACGTCGTTTTTCAGTCCGCCCAATACCCTGCATTTAAACAGCTTGCTGCAGCAGTTTCCTACACGGTTAAAATACGAGCTGGCGGTGCATATCGGCCATGCCGTGCTGCACAATAAAGACGGTGTAAAAAGCAGCATGACAGTGGGCGGTGCGCATGATGATGAGCTGTCCAGCTCTACCGCCGTGCAGCCGCAGGATATTTTGCACGCCTGGCGTGATTTTGAATCGAGCTTTTTTGCCGGCGCGCTTTTATGCCCCAAATTACCGTTTCGCCAGTTGCTGGACCGCCATGGTTATGAGATCAGCACGCATCAGCAAGCCGGGGTGTCGGCATCGGTGGCAATGCGCCGCATGACGGCAGTATCGCCCTACACGCACTGGCATTATTTTGATGCCTATACACCGGGTAAACTTAAAGCGGTGTATCGCGGCAACGGAATACCGCTGCCTTGGGGTAATATGCGTCAGGTTGAAGATCCGTGTCAGCATTGGGCGGTGTTTCGGATGTTTGACGTAGAAGGCGTAGCCAGCAGTGCGCAGCTGTCGTTGCTGGATGTAAACGGCGCGCCGCGTATTTACTGCTGCGAGTCTACCAAAGTAAGCGATTTGGCCGGCAATACCCATGTATTGTGCGCCGGTATCGATTTAAACCCGGCGTTGCTGGCGCAGGGTGTCGATGCCGATAGCATGGCCGGTGAATTAAAGCAGTTGTGTGTTGGCAGCAGCGGTGGTGCCAGGGTGCCGAAAACTATTCAAACCGCGCTGACCAGTGTGGCGAATATTCTGAATATTAACTGGGTGGCACGCAGCTTACAAAAGCCGGTGCAACTGATTTGCGCCCGCGGTAACAGTTGCCCGCGTAGCCCCGGCTGTTATCAGTGTCAAGATTAAACAGTTTGAGGGGCGTCGAACCGGTTTACCCACACCAACACGCCGTAAATACGTCCCTGTAGGCTCGATTCGGCCGTCCTGGCCTGCAACGGTTGGCTTAGGGCAATCCGGTTCTCGCCTGGTGCAGGTTTCAGCGGCTATTCTCCCCTAATAACTGCAAATTTTCATCCAGTAAACTTACCAGCAATGCTTTGCCGCCGGCATCTACCCGGAACTGACCATACGGTGCCTGTTCATATAGCGCGCCTGTGCCCTCAGCAAAAAAGAACGCATTGGGGCCAACACTGAATATACCGTCGCGCCGGCGCAGCAATACGGCAACCAACTGCGGCTGTTGCGGCAAACTGTTACTCAGGCTGTGCAAGCTGGCCAGTTGCCGGGCATCTACACTTAGCCAGGCGTATTTATACTGCGCGGCATCTTCCGGTAATTCGCGGTCAATGGCATAGGCCAGCGCCATATAATCTCCCTGCATAATCGAGCGGGGGTCCAGCGGTGCCAGCGCGATATTAACCACGCGGCCGGTTTTCAGCGTGTGCTCAAACTGCGCAATTGCTGCGCCTGCCGTGGCCAGAACAAGTAATACGGCGGCGGCAATGGCCAGCCTGTGCCGCGTTAATATCATGCTAACCTCCGCTGGTAACGTTGCAGTAATAACCAGGCTGCCAGTACCAGCAGGCCCGATAATGCCAGCAGGCCGGATTTGTGCAGCAAATTAAGCTCAAGGCTGTAATAGAACTGGCTGATGGCAAACAGCATGCTCAGTAAAGCCAGCGCGCACCAGCGCCGGCTGCAGCCGTAAAAACACGCCAGCATTAAGGCGCAGCTAACCAATAAACCCGACGCCGGGTACAGTAAAATACACAGCAGCGTGGTTACGGTCAGTAGTGCCAGCCGGCTGGGCACTGTTGCCAGCCGGCTGAGCCAAAATACGGTAGCAATTAACAGTACACTGCCAAGTGCACTGCATAAAGCGCGGGCCAGCATCAGCTTGTTGTCCAGCCAGTGGCTGCTGTCAATAAACAGCAGGCACTGGCCAAATAAACTCAGGCCAAACCCGGCCAGGGTGGCAACTTCCAGCAGGCTTTTTATCCGGCCGGCAAAGGCCAGGCCGCTCCACTGCGGCCGGCTGCACCACAACACAACCGCCAGCGCCGCCAGCACTGAGCTGATAACGGCTATTGCCGGCGCAGAGTCAATTAACGACAACAGACACAGCAAGGCAATGCTTAAGCTGGCCCGCTGGTGCAGCCGGTTAAGCGGGCTTAACAGCAGTAGCGCGCTGATAAGGGCGCAGGCATAGCGCGGTACGTCGATAGAATGCGCAAACAGTTCATAGCTGCTGTACACCAGCAAGCCCTGGCCTGCTAATGCTACAGCGACCGACATATGCTGCAAAAACTCTTGCGGCCGCAACGCCAACCAGATAGCGCCGGCTAATAACAGCAAGCCGGTAACTAAGTACACTACGTTGCTGCCTGTCAGCGCCAGTAGCGGGCCGACAAAGGCGCTGATAATAAATATCGATGCTATCCAGGCGGCGATGCCCTGCATAATTTGCAGCCACCAGGGGCTTGCCGGATTAAGCAACTGCGCTGCGGCGGCCTGGTCAACAATACCGGCTTGCTGCAATTGTGTGGCGAGTTCAGCGGTGAGCTGTGTGGTGAGTTCGGCGTTTGGCTTCATACGGTGGTCTCTACAGGGGCTTGCAGCAGCTTTTTCAGCCAGATCACCGCGCCGGTGCTGCTGCCGATAACAAACAGTGCCAACAAATTCATCGCAACAAACTCATCAGCATTTTCCAGCACGCTTGCCAGCATTGAGGTTGCCACGCTAATGGCACTGAATGTCAGTAAGGCTAACAACAGCACATCGCGGCGCCGGCGCCAATACCACAGCATCAGCGCGGCTGTCAGCAGCAGATAAGCCAGCAAGTTGGGCCGGTAGTCGCTGTCCCATGTGCCGATAGCTGCGCCGTAAGTTAACGGCGCTATTAACAGCAGCGCTGCCAGCCAAACCAGCGCCTGGTTGGCTTTAACCCGAAGCCGGGGCAGGGCAAATTCGGCAAATACCAATAGCAACAGGTTCGCCAATGCCAGATTCAGTATCATAGGTGGGCTTGCCGGCAGCCAGAAAAAATCAGACTGAGTATGCAGATAACGGCTCAGCGCCAGCTCCAGCAGCAAAAACCACAGTAGATAGCAGGCACGACTGCCGGACAGCAGCACCAGCGGCGTTATCAATGCCGCCCAGCCGGCAAATAGCTGCCAGATATCGGCACCGGTTTGGTAAGTTTGGCCGATCAGTGCCAATAAGGCGCCCGTCGTTATCGCCGTTGCCAGCAAGGCTGCACGTTGTAGCAGGCTGTGCGCCTTGCTGAAAAAGGCTACGGCACCGGCTGTCAGCACAGCAGCGCCTGCCAGCGCAAATTTGGCAAAATAATGCATTAACGGCCAGTTATGGGCGAGAAAGAAAATCAGCGCACTGCTTAACAGGACTACACTGCTAAACAGTAACACGCGGTTGGCCAGTAGCAGCCAGAGTTCGGTTGCCGGCTGCAGCGCATAACGGCCGGCGGCCTGTTGCAGCTGGTTAGTGTTGAGTTGCTGTTGCTCTGTCCACTGCAACAGTTGATCGGCGCGGCGCAGTTGATCCATATTTGGTCTGGCTTGTTTGTATTAAGTGAATAGCATCATAGCGATTTTATAACTTGTTACAACTTCGCGCCGCCGGCGGTTTGGCATCCAGGCAGCAACAGAGTAGTATAAAGCGGCTGTATTTTATGTAACCCAACAGGATAACAACAATGAAAAAACTTACCTTAGCCGCCGCCTCAGTGGCGCTGGCACTTGGCCTTACGGCGTGTAACAAACAGGATGCCACTCAAACCCAAACTGCGGCAGTTGCTGAAGTGAAAGCCCCGTTAGTATCGGGCATCGACCAGCAATACTTTGACCCGGCGGTAAAATTCAGTGAAGACTTCTTCCTCGCAGTAAACGGCAAGTGGTTAGCTGAAACGCCGATCCCGGCCGATAAAGCCTCTTACGGCTCGTTCCACATTCTGAACGACAATTCACAGCAGGCAGTTAAGGCCATTATTGATGAAGTGTCGGCCCGTACCGATTTAAAAACCGGCTCTGATGAGCAAAAGCTGGGCAGCTTTTTCAACAGCTTTATGGATGAAGCCACTATTGAAAAACTGGGCATCAGTCCGCTGGCACCACAACTGGATGCCATTAAAGCCGTTACTGACAAAGCGCAACTGGCGTCGTTATTTGCCAGCTTGCAGCGCGATGGCGTAGCCATTCCGTTTGGCTGGTATGTTAATAACGATGCGAAGAACTCTTCTGAGTACGCCGTGTATCTGAACCAGGGTGGTTTAGGTTTACCGGATCGCGATTATTACTTTAAAGATGATGAAGCCTCATTAAAGCTGATTGCCGATTACAAAGCCTATTTAGCCGATATGTTTAGCCTGGCCGGTCACACCGATGCTGCTGCAGCGGCTGAGCGCGTTTATGCACTGGAAAAAGCGCTGGCCGAACATCACTGGACGCGGGTAGAGAGCCGCAACGCCGATAAAACCTATAACAAAATTGCCGCTACAGAGCTCGATAGCCAAATGGGTAGCTTTGATTGGGCTGCCTTTGCTAACGGTGCCAAACTTGCCGGCGTAACTGACATTATTGTGCGTCAACCAAGCTACTTCGACGGTTTTGCTAAGGTGCTGGACAGCACAGACTTACAAAGCTGGCAGGATTATTTAAGCATCAAAACCATTAACAGCTATGCCGATAAACTCAGCAGCAACTTTGCCGAGCGGCGTTTTGCTTTTTACGGCACCACCTTGAGCGGCATTGAACAGCAGCAACCGCGTTGGAAACGGGCGGTTGATGCCTCAGACCAGGTATTAGGTGAGTTGACCGGTAAGCTGTACGTTGAGCGCCACTTTAAACCGGAAGCCAAAGCGCGGATGGAACAGCTGGTAGCTAACCTGATTAAAGCCTACGAAATCTCGATTAAAGAGCTGGAGTGGATGACAGAGGAAACCAAGGTTGCGGCGCTGGAAAAACTCAGCACCTTCACACCGAAAATCGGTTACCCGGATAAATGGAAAGATTACTCTGCCCTGGAAATTAAAGCCGACGATTTAGTCGGTAACTTTGTCCGCGCCAGCCATTGGGGCTACGACGACATGATCAATAAGCTGGGTCAGCCAATCGACAAGAGCGAGTGGTTTATGACGCCACAAACGGTGAATGCTTACTACAACCCGGTAAATAACGAGATTGTGTTTCCGGCGGCTATTCTGCAACCACCATTCTTTAATATGGCAGCAGATGATGCGGTAAACTACGGCGGTATCGGTGGTGTTATTGGCCACGAAATCGGCCATGGTTTTGATGATCAGGGCGCTAAGTACGACGGTAATGGTAACCTGCGCAACTGGTGGACCGAGCAGGACAAAATGCAGTTCCAGGCGCGTGGCGCCAAGTTAATTGGCCAGTACAATAAGTTTGAACCTTTGCCTGGCCTGAGCATTAACGGTGCGCTGGCGCTGGGTGAAAACATCGGTGACTTAGGCGGTATGACGGTAGCTCTGAAAGCCTATCAACTGTCGTTGGAAGGCAAAGAAGCGCCGGTACTGGATGGTTTTAGCGGTCAGCAACGTTTCTTTTTAAGCTGGGCGCAGGTATGGCGTTCACAGTACCGCGAAGAGGCGTTAAAGCGCCAGTTAAGCACGGGGCCACACTCACCGGCGCATTATCGTGTTATCGGTGTACTGCCAAATATTCCGGAGTTTTACACGGCTTTTGATATTAAAGAAGGCGATGCGATGTATATTGCACCAGAGCAGCGCGTTAAGATCTGGTAATCGCTGGATAACAAAAATCTGCTACACTGCACAGGCTGAGTAGGTGACTACTCAGCCTTTTTTATATCTATAATAGTTAACAGAGTTTAGCCCGCCGGTTGCAATTCCCGCTCCGGCTCGCCACAGCAACTCGCCCTACTGCCTGCGGCAGGGCTCAGACACTCTGTGGCGCCCGGCTCGGGATTCCAACCTCTGTCATAGCTAGCGAGGTCAGACCACTATAACGAAGAGTATATAACATCCGGTTTCATATTCACCGTATTTATACCCACTATAAGTAGGGTGGTTAACGGCCCGATGTCAATCTGGCCCGAATTTTCATATAATTACGCCCATTCATTCTAAGAATGACGCCGCAGTAGCAAGACTGCCGGCAACGACCAAGAGGATCATACTGTGCTACAACAATATCGCGAACATGTGGCCGAGCGCGCTGCGCAAGGTATCCCGCCAAAACCGCTCAATGCTGAGCAGGTAGCCGCCTTAGTTGAACTGTTAAAGAACCCGCCAAAAGGTGAAGAAGACACCTTAGTTGATTTATTAGTAAACCGCGTACCACCGGGCGTAGACGAAGCGGCTTATGTTAAAGCCGGCTTTTTAGCCGCTCTGGCTAATGGCGAAGCGTCAAGCAGCCTGATCAGTGCCGAATACGCTACTGAGTTATTAGGCACCATGATGGGCGGCTACAATATTCAGCCGTTAATCAGCCTGCTGGACAACGACAAGCTGGCGCCTATTGCTGCCAAAGCGCTGTCGCACACCTTGCTGATTTTCGATGCTTTCCATGATGTCACCGAAAAAGCCGATGCCGGTAATGTGCATGCCAAGCAAGTAGTACAAAGCTGGGCCGATGCCGAGTGGTTTGAAGCCAAACCAGCCTTAGCGGAAAAAATTACTGTTACCGTATTTAAAGTGTCGGGTGAAACCAACACTGATGATTTATCACCGGCACCGGATGCCTGGTCACGGCCGGATATTCCACTGCATGCCTTAGCCATGCTGAAAAATGCCCGTGAAGGCATTAACCCGGATCAGCCGGGCACTGTTGGCCCAATCAAACAGTTAGACGAGCTGAACAAAAAAGGCTTCCCGCTGGCTTATGTTGGCGATGTAGTGGGTACCGGTTCGTCACGTAAATCCGCCACTAACTCTGTGCTGTGGTTTATGGGTGACGACATTCCATACGTGCCGAACAAGCGCGGCGGTGGTTTTGTGCTGGGTGGCAAAATTGCACCTATCTTCTTTAACACTATGGAAGACTCAGGTGCGCTGCCAATTGAAGTTGATGTTTCCAAGCTGGAAATGGGTGATGTGATCGACATTCTGCCGTTCGAAGGCAAAGTGGTTCGTCACGGTAGTGGTGAAGTGCTGGCTGAATTTAGCCTGGCAACCGACGTGTTAATTGACGAAGTACGTGCCGGTGGCCGTATTCCGCTGATTATCGGCCGTGGCTTAACTGACCGTGCGCGTGAATTCTTAGGCCATGGCCCGTCGGACAAATTCCGCCGGCCACAAGCTAAAGTGGACTCAGGTAAAGGCTTTACGCTGGCGCAGAAAATGGTCGGTAAAGCTTGCGGCGTGAAAGGCGTACGCCCCGGCACATACTGTGAGCCAAAAATGACCACAGTGGGCTCGCAAGATACCACCGGCCCGATGACGCGCGACGAGTTAAAAGACTTAGCCTGTTTGGGTTTTTCGGCCGATTTAACCATGCAGTCGTTCTGTCACACTGCCGCTTATCCGAAGCCGGTTGATGTTGATACGCACCACACGCTGCCGGACTTTATTATGAATCGCGGCGGTGTATCACTGCGTCCGGGCGATGGTATTATCCACAGCTGGTTAAACCGTATGTTACTGCCTGATACCGTAGGTACCGGTGGTGACTCGCACACCCGTTTCCCGATTGGTATTTCGTTCCCGGCCGGTTCTGGCCTGGTAGCGTTCGCAGCTGCAACCGGTGTAATGCCACTGGATATGCCGGAATCAGTACTGGTACGCTTTAAAGGCGAAATGCAGCCGGGTATTACCCTGCGCGACTTAGTACATGCTATTCCGTACGTAGCCATCCAAAAAGGCTTGTTAACCGTTGATAAGAAAGGCAAGAAGAACATCTTCTCCGGCCGTATTCTGGAAATCGAAGGTTTACCAAATTTAACAGTAGAACAAGCGTTTGAGTTATCTGATGCGTCTGCAGAGCGCTCTGCTGCCGGTTGCAGTATCAAGCTGTCAGATGCCTCTATTGCTGAATACTTAGAATCAAACATTGTTATGCTGAAGTGGATGATTGCTGAAGGCTACGGCGATGTGCGCACTATCGAGCGTCGTATTAACGCAATGCAGGCCTGGCTGAAAGATCCACAGCTGATGTCTGCCGATGCCGATGCTGAGTACAGCGAAATTATCGAGATTGACCTTGCTGACATTAAAGAGCCGGTGCTGTGTGCACCAAACGATCCGGACGATGCGCGTTTACTGTCTGACGTAGCCGGCGACAAAATCGACGAAGTGTTTATCGGTTCTTGTATGACCAACATCGGCCACTTCCGCGCCGCCGGTAAGCTGCTGGATAAATACAAAGGCCAGCTGCCAACCCGTCTGTGGATTGCACCGCCAACCAAGATGGACCAGGCGCAGTTGACCGAAGAAGGTTACTACAGCATTTTCGGTAAAGTAGGTGCCCGCACTGAAATGCCGGGTTGTTCACTGTGTATGGGTAACCAGGCACGGGTAGCGGAGAACTCAACAGTAGTATCTACCTCTACGCGTAACTTCCCGAACCGTTTAGGTCAGGGCGCAAACGTGTACTTAGCTTCAGCCGAGCTGGCAGCAGTTGCTTCTATTATCGGTAAACTGCCAACAGTAGCCGAGTATATGGAATACGCGAAGCAAATCGATGCTACTGCGGCCGATACTTATCGTTACCTGAACTTCCACCGCATGGAGCAGTACACCAAAAAAGCGGATAACGTGATTATCCAGCAAGCGGTGTAACTAGCCCTGTAATGCTAAAGGCCTGCCACTGCAGGCCTTTTTTCTGCTCGCTAATATACGGCGAGCGGCTACAATTTTAGCAGCGACCGGCTGAAAGATTATTTGCGCGGGCGGAATTGCAACGCCCACCGGGCTCGCCACAGTAACTCGCGCCCGCTGCGCGTTCGCTCAGACACCCTGTGTCGCCCCATTGGGGATGCAAACCCGCCATGGAGAAGCTGCGCAAATAACCATCAGCCATTTCCTTTGTACGGACGAGATGTATGGAATACGACTTTATTTACGATCGCAATACCTTGCAGTTCAGCATCAGGCTGGCGGCAGAGCATGAGGTGTTGGGCCGTTTTTTGCTGGACGAATTTGGCCAGCAAGCTGAGGCCTATACGCCGCTGTTGCAGCAATTAAACGCGCTTAAACCGCGCCAGAGTATGCAATATCAGGGCAGGGAGTTTTTGCTGGAGGTAGAAAACGGCGAGGTGACATTAAGCCACAACACACTGTTCTATACCGGCACAGAGCAGTTGCCGCAGCGACAACAAGATAAATTGGCGGATGACGATTTACAGCTGGACGAGCATGGCATGCAAACGCAATGCGGTCTGGAAGATTTACTGAAACTGCTGCGCGAATGGCAGCAGTTTCTGGCAGATTAACGCAGCAGCAAGGTTAAGGCTGTTTTAGCTGGCGGGGTAACAGCAATGTAAAGCGGGTGCCGGCGCCGGGCGTACTGGCCACCGTGATACTGCCGCCCAGCTTTTGCGTGATCAGATTAAACACAATATGCAGGCCCAGCCCGGTACCACCCTGATGACGATTAGTGGTAAAGAACGGATCGAAAATCTGCTCCAGGTTATCGCTGCTGATACCTGCGCCGTTATCAGCAAAGATAATTTCGACCCACTGCTCTTTGTTGGTGCAACTGAGGATAATCTCGCCACTGTCGCTGTCTTTAAAGCCATGCACTATGGCATTTTGCGTCATATTAGTAATGATCTGGCCAATAGTGCCGGGGAAGCTCTCCATTTCGATGTCGTCGGGGCAGTTAACCCGCAGACGGATTTGCTGGCTGCGCCACATTAAACTTAAGCTCTCCAGCAGCTCATCTAAGTACAGCGCCAGATTAAACCGGCGCTGGTTGTCGGCGGTGCGATCAACTGATACTTGTTTAAAGTTAGCCACCAATTGCGCTGCGCGTTGCAGGTTGTGATCCAGCAAACGTCCGGCTTGGGTCAGTTTATACAAATAATCGTCCAGCTCCTGACGGCGGATATTACCGCTGGCCAGTTTTTTCTGTAGTAGTACACTTTCTTCCGTTACCACGCTGTTGGCAGTTAACGCTACACCCAGCGGGGTATTCACCTCATGTGCTACACCTGCCACCAATTGTCCCAGCGCAGCCATTTTTTCGGTGCGCACCAGCTCTTTCATCGTCGATTCCAGCTGCTGTAGCGTTTGCTCGGCTTTGTTCTTCGACTCCTCCAGTGCTTTGGTTCTGTCGTTCAGCGCTTCGGTGCGTGCCCTCACCAGCCACGCCAGTTCTTCCTGCTGCTTTTTCAGCCGGGTTAAGCGCAAAAAATGTAAGCCCAGCGGCACTGATAGCAGCAGGCTAAGCAGCAGTACCCGCGCCCACCAGGTTTCCCACCACAGTGGCAGTACCTCAACGTCAAGCCGGGTTTCGTCGCTCCAACCGGTTTGTGGTAAACCGGCACGCAACCTTAACTGATAATGTCCCGGTGGCAAACGCTCGAAGCGGGCGGTACGGTTAGCGCTATCCTGACTGAGCCAATCGTCAGATACCGGATCCAACCGGTATTGAAATTGCACCTGATCGGTTTCAATAAACTCGCGGGTAGAATAACCGACGCTGAAACTGCGCGCGCCGGCAGCAGGAACTGTCAGTTTATGCTGCTTATACAGCACATTTGCCAGTATCGCCTCGCGGCTGCTGTTGCTGCGTTCTGTGCCGGTGTCATTAATATCCAGCGCCACTATGGCTGGCGCAGCAATTGGCCCGGGATGATAAGCCAATACCTGCTCTGGTTGGAACAGGGTGAAGCCGTCAATACCACCAAAGGCGATAGTGCCATCGGCAAAGCTGGCCGCAGAGGCGTTAATGTAATCGCGGCGCAGCGTACCATGGCGATAACCGAAGTTGCGAAAGTGCGCTGTGGCCGGATTAAACACCGAGATACCAAAGGCTGTGCTCAGCCAGATATTGCCCTTGCTATCCAACGCGGCGGCTTTTAACTGGCCACTGGCCAGGCCTTGAGCCTCAGCATACTGCTTAAAGCTGACTTTGGCTGGTGTTATGGCGCTGTCGTGTACCAGCAGCTCTAATAAACCATTGCCATTGCTGGCCAGCCAGTGGCGACCGTCCGCGCCGCTCAGGTATGCCATCGGTGCCGACGGCAGGGTAGCGGCACTGTTATCGCCGCCGGCGGCCAGTTTGTGTTCAAACAGCAGCCGTCCGCTTTGGGCATCAAACCAGGATAAGCCACTATACGAGCCTACTAACACATAACGTTGCCCTAACGGGCGGATAAAGGTAACAGCACGACTAAGCGGCTGTTGTGCCAGCAGGTGCTTAGCACTGTAATCCAAAATGACGATACCAAACTGATCTATCGCCAGCCACAGCTGCTCTGCATTGGCCCACATTCGCCGCACCGGGCCGGCACGGACAGAGGGCGGCAGTGTCAGATCCTGATATTGTCCGCTTTGCTTGTTAAGCGTGCTGATCCCCCGCGCATGGCCAAACCAAAGGTGCTGCTGTCGGGCCAGGGCGCTGTAAAAGGTATAGCGCAGAGTGTCATCCGCCACCGGTGTAAAGCTGCTGTCGGCTACATTAAGCTGAAACAGGCCGTCTGCGGTGCCGGCCCAGAGCCGATCTTTATCGGTAACCAGACTAATGGTGGCAGGGTTGCGTGCGGCTGCCATTAACGGCAAGTCCGGCGTAATACTGGCAAACAGGTTATTGGCACGGTTAAGACGCGATACGCCGCCATTCCAGGTGCCGACCCAGATGCTGCCGTCACGATCTTCCAGTAACGATACCACTTTACCGCTACCAAGGCTGGCCGGATTGTGGCGCTGATGATAGTAGCTCGCCTGCTGTTGCCAGCGACCGTCAACCAGGCGTAACCGGCTCAATTCATGCTGGCTGCCAACCCAGACATCGCCGTCTGTTGCCATGGTAATACTGCGAATTTCGTTACTGCTGACACCGCTGGCGTAACTGCTGACAGCAATTTGCGTCCAGCGCCCGGTGGCGGGGTCGTGCATCAGCAGCCCGTCATGTTCCAGCCCTACCCAGAGCCGGCCGGCTTTGTCATGGTGTAGCGCCATCACTGAGGCATGCGGCAACGGAAAGTCCGGCACGGTGTTAAGTTGGCCATTGTGCGGCTCAAAGCGTGCCAAACCACGCGGCGTACCCAGCCATAACCGGCCTGCAGTATCGGCAGATATGGCGGTGATATTGCTGTTTGCCGGCACTGTGCTGTGTTGACCGTTATGGCTTTGCCGCTGCAGACTTTGCGATGGCGCATGCCACTTCGCCAGGCCCTGATTAGTGCCAACCCAGAGCTGTTGCTGTGTATCCAGATGCAAGGACAACACCACGTCTTCTGCCCCGGCATCGGTGCCGGCCAGGCGGATACTTTCAAACCGGCCCTGTTCGGGGTCAAACCGGTTCAGGCCGTTCAGGGTGCCAACCCAAATCACGCCTTGCTGATCCACCTGCAGTGCGGTAACAAAGTTATCACTGATAGCGTTGCTCTGTTTCGGCTCGGGCCGGAACACGGTTACCGCAAAGCCATCATAACGGTTCAGGCCATTTTGCGTGCCAATCCAGATATTGCCGGCGTTATCCTGCGCCAGGGCGGTGACAGTGGTTTGAGATAAGCCGTGCTGAATATCCAGTCTCGCAAAACGCGATGTCGGTGGTGATACAGGAGAAGCCGACGGATACAGCGAAAATGACAGCGCCAATGTGAGGATAGCCAACCGTAACAATGATAACGGGCGCTGCCTGGTGAAAACCCGGTGCATAACAAAAGCCTTGGGTACTGACACGGTTAAGTATCTGCAGTTAATGCCTTAAGCATAGTAGTAATTACTTGCTGCGCAATACAGCAGTCGCAGCAATTTCTGCTGCACAGCCAGAGGGATTAACTGCACCATAGTGGTGCATTTTATAAGCTAATAGTTGCGTTTGTATTTTTATATAGTTGATATTAAACATAAAAATAAAAGTGGCACAAGGTTTTCTTGTCTATTGTGCAATCGCACAAGAAAAGTAAAAGGAAAACGCTATGAAGCTTGTATGTGCCATCATCAAGCCGTTTAAACTGGACGATGTACGCGAAGCCATTGCTGACATTGGGGTAGAAGGTTTAACGGTAACAGAAGTAAAAGGTTTCGGCCGTCAGAAAGGACACACCGAGTTATATCGTGGTGCTGAGTATCAGGTTGATTTTCTGCCAAAGGTAAAACTGGAAATTGCCACGCTGGACGATCAGGTAGACCGCTTAATTGAGGCTATTCAGAAAGCTGCCCATACCGGCCGTATCGGCGACGGTAAAATTTTCGTTTACGACCTGGAACAAGCTGTGCGGATCCGCACCGGCGAATCTGACGCTGAAGCCATATAAGGAGCTGTTATCATGCAAGAGCAAATTTATCACTTACAATATGCGATGGACACCTTTTACTTCCTGATCTGCGGAGTATTGGTGATGTGGATGGCGGCCGGCTTTTCGATGTTAGAAGCAGGCTTGGTGCGGGCAAAAAACACCACAGAAATTTTAACGAAAAACGTGGCCCTGTATTCTATCGCCTGCATTATGTACCTGATATGCGGTTACGCCTTTATGTATGGCGGTGAGTTCTTCTTAAGCGGTATTGGCGGTGTTGATGTTGACGCTACGCTAACCAGCTTTGCCGAACGCGAAGACGGCTTCACCGGCGGTGCGGTGTATTCAACAGCCTCTGACTTCTTCTTCCAGGTAGTGTTTGTGGCTACCGCCATGTCAATTGTCTCCGGTGCAGTAGCAGAGCGGATGAAACTGTGGGCTTTCCTTGCGTTTGCTGTGGTGATGACCGGTTTTATCTATCCGGTACACGGCTCCTGGACTTGGGGCGCAGAGGGCATGTTTGGTATTAATCTGGATGATCAGTTCGGTTTCTCTGACTTTGCCGGCTCAGGCATAGTGCATATGGCCGGTGCCGCTGCTGCCCTGGCGGGTGTATTGCTGTTGGGCGCACGTAAAGGCAAGTACAGCAAAGAAGGTAAAGTAAATGCCATCCCCGGTGCCAATATGCCAATGGCTACCCTGGGTACCTTAATTTTGTGGATGGGTTGGTTTGGCTTTAACGGTGGCTCGGTATTAAAACTGGGCGATATCAGCAACGCCAATGCTGTAGCGGTAGTATTTTTGAACACCAATGCCGCTGCTGCTGCAGGTGCTATAGCTGCGTTGGCATTGTCGGTAGTGCTGTTCCGTAAAGCGGATTTAACCATGGCATTAAACGGTGCGCTGGCGGGTTTAGTGGCCATAACTGCTGAGCCATCCACGCCTACTGCACTGCAGGCAACCTTGTTTGGTGCTGTTGGCGGTGTCTTGGTTGTGGCCTCTATTATCGGTCTGGATAAGCTGAAAATTGATGACCCTGTAGGCGCGATTTCAGTGCACGGTGTGGTTGGCTTATTCGGCCTGTTATTAGTGCCGCTGACCAAAGAAGGTAGCAGTTTTGTTGGCCAGTTGGTTGGCGCCGCGGCGATTTTCGCCTGGGTATTCGTTACCAGCCTGGTGGTGTGGTACGTATTGAAACTGGCAATAGGCATTCGTGTTAGCGAAGAAGCCGAGTATGAAGGCGTTGATGCGTCAGAGTGTGGTATTGAAGCCTACCCTGAATTCGTCGCGTCGGTAAAGTAAGCAGCCCGGAAAGAGTTGGTGGAACTTTTCGGGAGCGAGTGAGCGAGGGGGTAGCAGCTGGATCTGCTACTTCCCCCGCGAACTGAACGTCACCACCAAACTACGTCTATCCTTGTCCTTTGTCTTTTCATCTGACACCCCGTGCCGTTTGGCGCGGGGTTTTTTATTTTGCGTTGCCTGATGTTGCTGGTTACGTTATCAGCGTTTGCGTGCCAAAAAGGTATCTACCGCCAGGTTAGAGGCAGCCAGCTTTTTACGACCTTGCGGGCAGCTTTGGGTGAGCAGAATAAACAGGGTGTCAATCACCAGCTCCTGGGCATTGCGGGCTAATATTGACGATAACCGCGCTGAGCTTTCATCGGCCACGGTATAAAGTTTTACCCCGGCCAGTTTGGTTACGCTGTTGTTGCCATAGGCGGTAATACTGATAATTTGCACGCCGTTAATGGCGGCTTGCTCGGTAATTTTTACGCTATCGGCGGTTTCGCCCGACTCACTTAACACCACCAGCACATCTTCGCCGGTGTAGTTGGCAATATTAGCCAGCTGCACATGAGTGTCGGTTTCGGCCAGTGCCGCCATGCCCAGTTTTTGCAGCTTGTAGGAAAAGTCTTTTGCTACCAGGGCTGAGCCGCCCTTACCGCATAACAGCACGCGCTTGGCATTCAGCAGCAGTGCGGTAGCTTGCTCATAACTGGCTTGCGGGTTAACAGCATGGGTTTTTTGCAGCACATTGATTTTACCGGCCAACAGCTTTTGGCTCATGATACTGAAATTGTCGTCCAGCGAAATTTCGCCGTGTAATTTAGCGGTGCTGTCAGTCGGTGTTTGCAGGTGCAGGGTGTCGCTTAGGGCAAATTTAAAATCGGGGTAACCTTTATAGCCCAGCTTTTGGCTGAAACGCACCACACTGGCCTGACTGATGCCAACCATTTGCGCCAGCAACTGCGACGGCATATCGCGGATTTGTTGAGGATTAGCGAGGATATATTCCGCCAGTTGTTGTTCGGCGCGGGGGAATTTCTCGCGCAGTGCTTCAATTTTATCAAGTACAGACATCCGGTAGTCCTGTTTGCCGGCACAGAGCACAGCGTAATAAAACGGGTTTAACCCGCAGCTTATTATGACCGGAGCAAATTGAAAAGCCCGGCCTGCAATACAGGCCGGGAAACACCGGTCCGGGATTAGAACGCGGGTGTGTAACGCAGTGAAACACCTAAGGTACGGCCCGTTACCGGGTAGTCGCTTACGGTATTAAAGTGGTTGGCACCGGACAACGGCAGTGGCGGCTCTTTGTCCAGCAGGTTGTCGATACCGGCGGTCAGGCTCAGCTCATCACTGGCTTGCCAGGATGCGGCCAGATCAAGGTAGTTTTGTGCGCTGATGCTGATACTGCGATCCGCTGCATTTTCTACCTCACCAATACGGCGCCAGCCTAACTGCACGCCAACAGTGTCGAGGTTCCAGTCCAGCGTAACGCGGTGCTTGTAGTCGGCCTGCAGCACACTGGCAAAGTCGCCGGAGCAGGCACTACCAAAGGTGCCTTTACAGTCAATCGCCGCTACAGTGGCGTTATTCTGCCGCGTTTGTTTGGTAATTATAGTGGCATGATACGCCAACTTCATGCTGCCACCCATTACCTCAGGAGCGGTAAAGCGATAGTTGGCCGCCAGGTCAACACCGTCCTGGCGTACTGCTGCCAGGTTAAAGTCATTTACTATAGCTGTGCTGATCAGGCCGGTTTGCGGGTCACGCTGCACTGCATCACACAAAGGGTTGCCGGCTACCGGGTTGTCGATGTAGCAGTTTTTAAGTGCTGCTGCCGGTTGAATTTGGCTTACCGCATCGGTAATTTTTATCGTGTAGTAATCCAGCGTAACATCAAAACCACTGAGGTAAGATGGGGTATACACCACGCCCAGGGTCGAGGATTCGGCCTGTTCCGGCTTAATGTCCGGGTTACCGCCAAAGGTGTAGCTGGCGGTAGCGGCATCAAACGGTGTGCCGGCCGGCGCGGCACCGTAGCGGGCACACTGCTCAGCATTGCCGGTGCCCAGTAAGCACGGGTCGCCGTCAAAGCGGCCGGCAAAGCGCGGCACAAACTGTTCGCTGGTTTGGTCAAATAACGCCAGTGACAAGGCCGTGATCGGGCTGGCAAACTCACCTAAATTAGGCGCGCGAAAGGCGGTTTGGCGGCTGGCGCGAATACGCACATCGCTGTTAATCGCCCAGTTCAGGCCCAGCTTCCAGGTGTTTTCGGCATCGGTATTGGAATATTCTGAAATGCGGTACGCCCCTTCAAAATCCAGCTGGTCGAAAAACGGTTTATCAAACAGCAGCGGCACCAGTACTTCGGCATACACTTCTTTGCTGTCAAAGCCGGCGTCCATATCAAACACACTTACTGCCGCAAAACTGGTGCCGTTACGAAACGCATCGCCAGGCAGCTGTTTACCGGTTTCTTTGCGGTATTCATAACCCAGTGCATAACTAACGCTGCCGGCCGGTAATTCAAACAGTGGCGCAGAATCACCCGACAGCGTAGCGGCCATTACACTTTGCGTGCGCTCGCGATTGGAGTACAGCAAAGGTGAGCTGAACGAGCTTAAATCCAGCAGTGGGTCAAAAATATCTACCGTATTGGCCAGCGCAGCAAAACGGCTGGCACCGCTGTTGTTGTTTTTATAGGCATTGTTATGAATGCTGGAGGTTTCGTCGGTACGGCCATACTGGGCGTAAATATCGTAGCTTAAGCTGTCGGTAAGCACACCTTTTAACCCCAGTTGGAACTGGCTGGATTCACGCACCGCTTCGGTGGTTTGCACACCTAACCCCAGATTTCGCTCCACATTTACCAATGCATTGCCGTTGGCATCAAAACTGATTAAATCGCGTGCCGCCTCAGGAATAAATGGGTTGTCTGCCGTTAAGGTAACCTGCTCATTAACTGAAACAGGCGTTTGGCCGCTGGCACCGGCGCCGGTTACGGTTATTTTGGCGTACATGCCGCGGCCATACAGCTCGGCATAATCGTTTAGCTCAGCGCCGAAAAATAACCCGGCCGATAAACGGTCCATCGGTTGGGTCAGGTAGCGCTGGCCGGTAACATTTACCGTATTACGTTCGCCGGTTACGCCGCCGTTATCGTCGATACCAAAGCTGTTGCCCGTGGCAACGTCGGTATAAAAGCCGCCGGTGTTAATCATGCTGCCGCTGTTTTGCATGGCCCAGCTGCGCTCGCCGGCCAGCAGGGCTTTACGTTCAGAGTAACCAATGTAGCCGGTAATATGGCCACGGCCGTTGGCAATATCACCGCCAAATACAGCTTCGGTATTGAGTTTTTCACCACCGCCGTCAGCGGCTTCATAGCTGGCCGACAGTTCAACACCGTTAAACTGGTCGTCCATAATAAAGTTCACCACGCCGGCTACGGCATCGGCACCGTATACTGCTGCTGCACCGCCGGTTAATACGTCAACCCGTTTAATTAAACCGGCCGGAATAATGTTTACATCTACCGAGTTACGAAAGCTGAACGGTACCGCACGGGTGCCGTTAATCAGCACCAGGGTGCGGTTTTGACCCAGGCTACGCAGGTCAATAGTGGATGAGCCTAAAGAGTCACCCACTGTGGCGCCGGTTGCATTGGCACCGGCAGCGGCTTGCGGTAATTTGGCGGTAATGTCTTCCACGTTTACTGCGCGGTCGAGCTGAATTTGCACTTCATCTACTGATGCCACCGGACTGGAAGACACCAGTTCAGTGCGGGCAATGCGCGAGCCGGTAATGGTGATCACTTCGGTTTTTTCTGCGCCGGCAGTGCTGTCGGCCTGCTGTGCCATGCTAAGTTGGCTGAACAAAGCCAGATTGATCGCCAGTGCCAGTTTAGACGCGCGACGCAGATTATAGCTGTGAGTTTTTTTGCTGAGGTAAGATGTCATCCGGGTATACTCCCTGTTGCTGGGCAAAATGTCGGGTTAGGGTTTATGAATTTTTTATACATTTAATTTTGCTTTCTTCTGAATATATAACCCAATGCACCGTTTTATGCAATTTTATTTAGTTACTTTGCATCTGTTGTCGGATAAATTATTCATGCTACAGTTTGCTTGTCAGTTTTAACTATCACAGGAAACGCCTATGCACAGTCATATTCAGCAGTTGTATGCTATTGCCGCCAAACCCAGCCGTAAGGTAATAGGCCTGATGAGCGGCACCTCGCTTGATGGCCTCGATGTGGCCTTGTGTGAACTTAGCGGCGATGGCCTGAACACCGGCATTAAGCTGCTGCAATTCACCACGGTAGACTACGACAGCAGCTACAAACAGCGGGTAAAGGCGGTGTTTTCCAAACGTGAGGTAGACTTGCAGGCGGTAACCTTGCTAAACCCGTGGATAGGCCTGGAGCACGGCCGCATGATTAACCAATGCCTGGCACAGTGGCAGTTAAGCGCAGCAGATGTCGATATTATTGCCAGCCACGGCCAAACCATTTTTCACTGCCCGAAGCGCCAGCATCAGTTGGCCGACTATGGCAATGCCACGTTGCAAATCGGCGATGGTGACCATTTAGCCATGGCCAGCGGTATTATTACCCTGAGTGATTTCCGGCAAAAGCACATTGCCGCCGGCGGCGAGGGCGCACCTTTAGCGGTATACGGCGATTATTTATTGTTTAGCAGCAGCGCAGAAAACCGCATTATGCTGAATATCGGCGGTATAGCTAACTTTACCTGGCTGCCGCAAACGCTGGACGCTGAAGCGGTGTTCAGCAGCGATATTGGCCCTGGCAATACCATGATGGATGCGTTTATTCAGCAGCATTACCCTGGCCAGTATTTTGATGCAGACTCGGCCTTGGCTAAAGCCGGTAAGCTAAGCGAGCCTTTACTTGACGCATTAAAACAAGATGGTTTTTTTGCGCTGGATTTCCCCAAAACCACCGGGCCGGAAGTGTTTAACCTGGCTTATTTGGCGCGCGCGCAACAGCTCAGCGGCACAGAGCTGTTAAGCCATGCCGATATTATGGCCACGCTAAACTGCTTTAGCGCCGACATGATTATCAGCGCCATTAAGCAAACTACAGCAAAGCTGGATAAGTTTGTTATTTACGCCAGCGGCGGCGGTATTCATAACCCGCTGTTAATGGCACAAATTCAGGCGGCCCTGCCGGGTGTCAGTATTAAAACCACAGCAGATTTGGGCATCAACCCTGACGCCAAAGAAGCGGTATTATTTGCCGTATTGGCGAATGAATGTTTAGTCGGCGGTAAGCAAAAATTCAGCAATGCCCGTGAGGGCATACCGGGCGTTACTATGGGCAAGGTGAGTTTTGCCGATTAACTGATTAACTGGCGGCACTAAAGCACAGTTCAGCTGCAACGGCGCTGTCTGTTGTTTGTGCCGCTGCTGCTTTTTCGTTAAACAACTGCTGTGCCAATACTTTACCCAGTTCGACATAATCATGTTGCAGGGTGTCGTAAGTGGTTCTGGCGTCTATGTAGTAAGGCGCGCGCTTGCCGTTAAAGTGGATAACATCGCCAATTTGCTGGAAATGAATGCCAATCCGCTTTAGTACTCTGGCCAGCGCCGGTTCTATCATCACAAACACATGGTGCCGCTTTGACTGCAGGCTCATCAGCATGGCAAGAAGGTACAACGATACCGCCACGGCACTGCGACACTGGCTTTCCCGCGTATTCAGGCCTGTCATGCGATCGTTGGACATCACGCTTTGTTTGCAGCGGATTTCCACCGGCACTGCCAACCTGGATATTTCACAAATATGGCGGCGGTCGAAATTATGCGGTGTTAGTACCGGATTAGTAATGCAGTGGCCAAAATACTGCTCAATCGGCAGCAGTTCGTCTTTATTCTCTGAGGTAATTAATCTGACTGTGCCGGCCAGGGTATCTTTGTCACAATATTTGATGCAGGCATGTAAAGAACGCGGGTCGAAACTGTCGTGTTCCAGTTTGTTCGCGCGGCAGGGTTCAAAGGCCATTTCTTCACAATACACCTTATGGCGTAGACGAAAGATGTCGCGCTGCTGCGCGGCACTGCGGGCAAGCGCGGCTTGAAAAAAATGCGAAAAATACTGTAACGCTGTATCAGCCCGGTTGACAGGTATTTGCGCCGGTTCCAGCCATGGCATAAAAGCAGTGTCGTGCACTGCGGAAAGCAAAGTCATTGCGCGCCCCAAAAAGGTTAATGCCGCCGTTATTGTCAGGCAGTCATATGTACATTGTGTGAACTTCATGCCTGAAAACACCAAATCCGGGGGGTATAAACGCAGTCAATTCCGTTGCAAAACCACAGGCAGGAATTACTATGCGTTTGATTAGCGCTGACGTCAAACCTGAAAAAGGCGTGAAGGCGCCGTTTTATAAGGTTTTTAGGCTAACGTAATGATTTTAATGCAAGAAAAAAACTTTACTTTTTAACGACTGTAATTAAATGTTATTCAGCGGTTATTCAGTTGCCGGGCACCGAAACAGGAATATGGCAACCCGTTAGCTCGAGCTTAGCCGCTAACACACTGTTCAAGCTGTTGAATATCTTGCTGAACCTGCCTTGCCAGCGCCCGCAGCTGAATCAGGCGCTCGTTGCTGAGTGAAATTTGGCAGCGCAGCGCCGGCATTACCGCAGCTACCTTGGTTTCCAGGTTTTTTCCGGCAACCGTTAATACAACCTTTTTTACCCGTTCATCCTGTGCTGACGGTATACGCTTTAACCAGCCTTTGAGTTCCAGCTTTTTAACCAGCGGCGTTAAGGTGCCGGAGTCGAACAGGGTTTTACTGCCCAGTTCTCCCAGGCTGATATCATCTTGTTGCCATAAGGCTAACAGTACCACGTACTGCGGATAGGTAAGATCGAATGGTTGCAGCAGTGGCCGGTACAGCCGTACTACGGCATTAGAGGCACTGTACAGCGCAAAGCACAGCTGCTCTTCCAGTGGTAAGGTTTTATTCATCTGTATTCATCCGGCAATTTTGCGCCAGTGTAGCAAACTTAACCGGCCACGTTATAGCACCGCAAATTATATTTCAGGCAATAAAGTTATATGCAACTATCTTGCGCGCAAGATTAAATGTAGCTATTATGCAGATGTTCGCTAACGGCAACTAACCTTAACTGAGGAAATAACGATGGATATTCTTTATAAAGCAGTAGTAACGTCAACCGGCGGCCGTGATGGTGCAGCTAAATCAAATGATGGTTTATTAGAAGTTAAACTGGCCGCACCAAAAGAGTTAGGTGGTGGCGGCGGTGCAACTAACCCCGAGCAGTTATTTGCTGCCGGTTATTCTGCCTGCTTTATCGGTGCAATGAAGTTTGTTGCCGGCCAGAGCAAGCAAACCCTGCCGGCAGATCTTAGCCTGCGTGCAGAAGTGGGTATCGGTAAAATTGAAGGCGGCTTTGGCCTGGATGTGGATTTATTCGTCAGCCTGCCTGGCATGGATAAAGCCGCAGCAGACGATTTAGTAGCTAAAGCACACCAGGTGTGCCCTTATTCAAACGCTACCCGCAGCAATGTCGACGTGCGTTTACACGTTAGCGTATAAACCTGGCAGAGCTAAAACAGAGCCGGCAATATTGCCGGCTTTTTGCATCAGGCTGGCTTGGTTGCCGGTGGCACAAAACGGCTTAACAACGCCGGCAGTATGGTTAAATCGGCGGCCAGCGCCATTAGCATGGCTGCGGCGGTAAGTAAGCCAAAATACACGCTGGGTAAAAAGCCGGAAAAGCCAAAAACGGCAAAACCGGCGGCAATAACCACCGAAGTAAACAGCATGGCCAGCCCGGTATGGGCAAAGGCATAGTGCAAAGCTTTACCTGCCGGAGCTTGCAAATAGCTGTGTACAAAGTGAATGGTGTCATCAATGGCAATACCCATAGCAATGGCGGCGATGGTAATGGTCATAATATCCAGCGGAATACCCAGCCAGCCAATCAGGCCCAGAATCCCCAGAGTGGTACATACATTCGGCACCAATGCTATCAGCGCAATTTTTAACGAGCGGAAGATCAGCAGCAAAAGAACGGCCATGGCCAGATACACCAAACCTAAAGTCATAATTTGCGAGTCAAACAGGCGCGATAAAATATCCTGATACAGTACAAACAGGTTAGTCAGGCTGTAATCTTCGGTTGTCAGCCCCACCGATTGTAAATCCTGATGCAGTTGTTGCATCAGCAGTTCGCGGTTAAGCCCCTCTGTCGTGTCCTGAATACGGCTGGCAATACGCACCTGCAACGGCTGTTCGGCCAGGTAAGCCCCCACCAGTTGGTTAACTACCTTTTGCTCCAGCAACAGGTAAATAGAATTTAGTTCATACTCTGTCAGCGGCTTGCCATCATTCAGTTGGCTGGCCAGGGTGGTAAAATTAACCAGCGACGTTACATTACCGCTGGCGGCAAATTCTGCCACCACAGCGTGGGCCAGATGCAGTTGATTAAACTGCTCTGCGCTTAGCAGTAAATCTGCTTTGGCTTTTGCCGGGTCAAGGGTAATAACAATATCCAGCGGGGTAGAACCGCCAAACTCCTGATCAATAAACTTAAGTTCGCGGTATACCTGGGTATCTTTGGCAAAATAATTAATAAAGCTGTTTTCCACATTCAATTGCGCCAGGCCCGGCAGCAGCAGGGCAAATAGCAGTAAGCCGGCAAAAGCCGTACGCAGCGGCGCACGCGCTACCAAACGCCGGACAGCCTGCAATACACGGCTGAGGATGGCGTAGTCGGTGGTTTCGGCTTTAGCTTTCAGCAGGCTAAGCAGAGCAGGGAACAGCAGCAGGCTGACACTCATGGTCAGCAGCATGGCAATCAGCATCATAAAGCCAAAATCAACCACCGGCTGAATACCGCTGAAAACTAACGAGCCAAAGCCGATTGAGGTGGTAACAGCGGCGTAAAAGCAGGGCGCCAGCTTTTGCTGTAACGTCATTATTACCCGTTGCTGCTGGCTGGCCGTGCTGTTATTGCGGGCGATGTCGCGATAGGCACCGATAAGGTGGATCATCACCGCCAGGGTTAAAATAAGCTGCAGCGCAATAAAGTTGGCCGAGATAACGGTAGCGCGAATATCCAGCAGTGCAAACAGGCCAAGCGTAAGCCAGACGCTGACCGTACAGGCTAACAGCGGAAACAGTACCCAGCGCAGGCTGCGGTACAGCAGCAACAACAGCAGGGCAATAATGATGGCGATGGCACTGCCAAACACGGTTAAATCGCTGCTGATAATATCCACCAGATGCTGTGCTACCACATAGGCGCCGCCACTAAAGGTTTGGGCGCGCTGCTGCACCTGCTGGTTAATCTGTTCTATCTGCGCAATTTCCTGCTGCCGCTGCTTAACCAGCGCCTGGCGCAGCGGGTCTGCTTGTTTTTGCAGTTGTGCCAGGGCTGCATCTTCTTCTGCACTGAGTTCACGCTGCAAGGCGTGTTGCTCAATGGCCAGCATATCGCGCTCCAACGCCACTAATTGCGCGTCGGGTTTAAACACAATCTGCATGGCGGCGGCGGTTTCGGCGCTATTGAGCAGCAAATCGGTAAAAATTGGGTGCTTGCTCAGCAGCTGTTGCATTTGTGCCGGCGAGTACTGCTGCTGTTGCCAGGTAAGCGCTGACACATCGGCATCTGTGGTCAGCACAGACGCATCGGCAAGCAGCGGCACGTTGAGCATTGAGGTAACACTTTGCACCCGCGGCAGTTTGCGGTATTGCTCACTTAGCGTGGTTAAATCGGCAAACGTTGCAGCACTGAACAGCTCGCCGTTGCGCGGTTTATACGCCACCAGAATAAACTCGTCCGGTGAAAAACGCTGATTGGCCTGCTGGGTTTTAATGTACAGCGCATTGTTTTTTACCAGCAGGGTTTCGGCCGAGGCATCAATGCGGAACTGCTGCACAAAAAATGCGGCGGCGCCGATCAGTACGGTAAATAGCAGCAATATCGCCAGCCGTAGCTGCACAATGCGCTGTGCCAGCCAGGCGCTGAAGCAAGCGTTACTCTGTTTGGTTGTTGAAGGCGTCATCGCGCTTTACTCCCTGTAAAAACTGATTGCGAAAATACAGGTAGGGGTCGTCCGCCTGCTGGTACAGTGTCTCGTACACTCTGGCGCGGTCAGTAAAGTTGTCAACGGCATCCACGCCTTGCAAATAATAGGTATCAGGTGTCGAGGTAACCTGGCGCAATGGGTCCAGCAGCACTTCGCTGACTACAGAAGTAGAGCCGCGCAGATTATTCTGTCCCAGGATAGGCAGCACCAGATAAGGGCCCGGGCCTACGTCATAGCCTGCCAGCGTATCGGCCAGCGATTGTTTTGCCGGCGGTAAATTAAACCAGGCGCTAGCCGGGTCAAACAACCCCAACAGGCCTACTGTGCTGTTAATTAAAAAGCGGCCAAGGTTAGTACCGGCATCTTTTACCTCACCGGCAGCCAGGTTGTTTAGCAGGCTCAGTGGCTCGCGGATATTGCGAAAGGCATTACCTATTTTGCTGCGTACCACATCCGGCAACACATACTCGTAGCCTTTTACCAGCGGGATCAAGGCATAAGAGTAGGCCACATGGTTAAAACCGAATATGGCGCGGTTCCAGCCCTCCAGCGGATCATTGTATTGCTCTGCTGCTTCATCTGCCGGCGTTTCGGGGTCGTCGCGGTTGGCCATATCCACCACGGTAGGCTGAATTTCAATGCTGCCCTGGGAGGTTTCAATAGTGGTGGTTTTGCCGCTGCTAAGCTGCTCTGTTGCCGACAACTCAACAGGCTTGGTTGTTGGTTGCGTAGTCTCAGCCGGCGCAACGTCAACCGGCACAGCTTCAGGTTGCACCGGCTTGGTAGCACAACCGGCCAGCGTCAGTAAACACAGCCCGGTTAATAAGATTGCAGGTTTCATTAAACACTCCGCTGATATCCGGCGCACAAGTGCCGAAAGTAAGGCTATAGCACACCATAACAGAACCTCAGGTTAACCGGTCGGTAAATAAATTAAGAATTTGTAATAACATAGCCGGTGGCTGCAGCGGATAGGACGCAGCAGGGGAAGTGGCAACCACAGAAAAACAAAAGGCCGGCATTTCTGCTGGCGGAAGTTTGATTAATAATATTATTCTTATATCAGTCAGTTAAGATTAATTGACTTCAAACGCAGAATAAATAATTATGGCCCTGGTTTACCATCCAGTTTTTGGGAGAGCTCTTTTTTAGTTTTAATATTTTCAAGCTCAATTACAAAGTTTACACTCGTCGCAATAACAAGGTAAATGCAAAATAACTGCCCATACGTTAATGATAAAATAGAGAAAGTTGTCGTAATTAAAAATAATTCGCTGTTATTATTGTATATGTTTGTTTTTGATACGAAGGTCGCAATTGTTGTTCCAATTAGTAGTAAAAATAGAATGAGGGCGGAAAATATTATTATGCCTATTAGCATTTTCACTTGTGATAGATCATCTTTTGAATATACGGCTATAACTTTAGATGGTTGAACAATTCTCAATACAGCATTGGGATAAACATATGCAACCCAGATACCCATAATTGTAAAAATCATCGCGGATGTGTTTTGTAAAATAGCGATAAGTGGTTGCAAGTCGTTGCTTGTAATCTTAGCTCCGTATGTGTAACTCAGATAACTGATTACGGTTATTATTCCTATATGCCAAAATATTGCCTTGTTCATGTAATGGCCTTGAATGCTTCTAGTCTATGATACGTGAGATTCTTCATTAATTAAGTTCTTAACTTGATTCTCTGCCTCAGCCTCAGGTACATCTATTGCCCCAGCTTCTGTTGCAGCGAAAGGTGCTAATAGCCTATCACGAGTGAAAGTTAATGCGTTGAACAATCTGTCCACAGTGTAGTGACCATTATCATCACGACCACCTGCGGTAGAGTCGTTGACCGGCAAAGTATTTTTAATGACAAAACTATTTAACCAGCAAATACCTCCAACACCATCTTTTCTAAAGCCTATATTTCTCCAACTGTCTTTGCCTAGTCCGTACTCAGCAGCATAGTTTTCGAATATTTTCCGCAGTTCAGCTACAGTTGGTTTTGCTTCAATATTAACTTCAACTTTCCTAGTTTCTTTCTCAACAGTGCCTGATATAAAAGGTAAATGTCCGAAGTATCTTGTCCAATCTTTCTGAGTATTTGCTCTCGCGCTAATTACTTCACGGTATACAAAATGGGTAATGTCTTTGGCTATTTTGCTTAAGTCCGCTCCAGTAGTGAGTTTGGTGTATTGTCTTGATCTAATTCTCAACCATAGTCTGCCAGTTTCACCGGGAGTTTTAGGAGGAAAATGGATACTAATATATGCACCTTGTACCCCAGTTTTTTCTTCTCTAACTTTCTGCCGGATGTTGCTATGTAACTCAATGAAGTCGCGAAAATAGCGATGCAACATTTCTGTATCCGCTACTGATTTTGGAAATCGAATAGAGGCAAATATATCTAGACTGGGGATAAACCAGTAATACGACGCTTCGCCCCATATAACTCGCTCACCATCGGCAGCAGCATCAGCATCATAAAGCTGTGAATCGTCCAAACTTGCATCGGCTTTTATGCCATATACACCATCTCCATTCCCGACTGCTCGCCAGAGAATTAGCATATAATCACCAGTGTCGGGATCTACTTTTATGGATTTCAAGTACACTTTTTTTCTATGTGAGTAACCTGGCGTCTCATCATCCCAGAGTAATGTGTCCTCTAGTGAAATTCGTGCCGCAAACCATTCATGTAGGGAAGATAACATTTCAGACATGGTGAGTGGTTCATTGTATTCATCCCCAACTCTGTAAAATCCTAATTGCGTATAGTTGAAAAACGAAACAATTCCATCACTCATTTTTTATCTCCATAACTCTTTGTTCAAAAAGTAATGGTATAATTGATTTTTTGCAATAGGTACATCATTGTTTCTTGAAAAGCAGCCTGCGGAACCACTCCTTTGCTGTTTTGGGGTAATAGGCTGCTTGTGCATCTTAGTGAAGTTGCCCAGTACTCGAAGTAAATACGAGCATGTTGCCAGTGTCGAATACTAACCCAACCATTACTGGCGCTTTGTTATATATTGAAGCCAACTTAGTGACATATGAGTAATCCTGAAATTTAAATGCGCCTTCGGGTGTGTCACTCCACATCCATAAAGAGCACTCTTTATTGTCAGAAGCCAACATGACAAAATCGTCTGTATCAGGCCGGTGTATGAGATATCCCAAATACTCTGAATCAGGTGGTAAGCCTAACTCTTCTAAAACTTCCGAAATTTGTATTTTTTCAATTTTGTTATTCATTTGAATCACCTACTAATTATCAATCCAACGGGTCTAAAGCATGCGGATCATGCCCAGTTTTTGTGTTCCATATATTTAGCCAACCATGTTGGATCTTCGCCAATTGTCAGCAAAGCCGGACTCCTGTATGGAGTAAATGCTTTTCTGCAATAGCAAAGCCATAACATCGAGGCTATCAGTTTGGGTTTTGGTTTGCGGCGGCGTGATATTAGGAGTTAGTATTTGCGAAGGCTTGCCACGCTATTATGCAAGCATCATATCGTCTTAGTTTAGTTAATAGCCCAGTCGCTTTTGTGCAGTAGTTTTTGATATTCATTACGTGACCGTTACTTAGGATGGTCATGCGTACGTATCGTATTTTCGGTATTTGGCAGCGAATTGTCTGGGCAAGCCGCACAACCGAAACTACAGCATAATTATCCTGCCAGCAATAGGGATACTGAAATTTACCTAAAGTTAACATTGCTTAAAGCAGAAAAACAAAAGGCCAGCATTTCTGCTGGCCTTTTGCTATTTGGTGGAGCTGGGGAGGTTTCGTTCTTTTTTCTCTGACGTCTTTATTTTCAATTTCTGCAAGGTTTTCTAAAGGTTTAAGGTCTATGGGAATTGTCTATTAAACAATTTTCGTTTTTTCCTAACTATTGTTGAAAACGTAAACATAAGCCAGAATCAAGCTATTGAATTTTTGTACTTTATTTGGGGTGATGGGTGGAACTTAAAGGGCAATGGATCGGGCGCATACATGACGGAACAAACGATGGATTGGTTACATTGAATATCGACAGTGATACTCCGAATTCTGGTGTCATTTTAGTTTTCGATATTGATACTGATAAGGCTTCTACCATTTCTGACGTTAAATTGGAGCTTGAAGGACAAACAGTTAAAGGCCAGATGAGCAATTTTACTTTCCATGCTCATGCTTGGCACACTGCAGACGACTGCGCGCCTTTCCAAAATAGTATTCCTGCCTCAGCTCAGCTTATTGGAACAATAGATGACAACCTTGAAATAGTAGGGGATTGGACTAGTGATATCGGAACTAAAGGCCGCTTTATCCTTACGTATCGCGAGCCCCAGAAAACTTTTGAAGTCTCGCAAGACTCAATTGTTAGTTGGAAGGAGTTCAGAGAAAGAGCTTTAAGCGATGAAATGCTAAGTGGAAATCTCATTTTTCGAGGACAAAAAAGTTCTGATTTTGATTTAACAACTCATTTTCATCGGCTGGGGCGCCGAAACATGAGACGCTTTTTTAATGACCTTATCTATTTGCAACATGTAGTTGCGGCAACTCAAAATCGGAAGCTGGATTTAAACAATCCGGAAGAGTTCACTGAACTCATGTTTTTAGGCCAACATCATGGATTTCCGACACCGCTTCTTGATTGGAGCTTCTCACCATTTGTTGCTGCATTTTTTGCTTTCAAAGACATAGAAAAAAATACCAAAACCGAGGGTTACGCTCGTGTTTTTGTCTTTGACCGAGAAGGGTGGAAATTAACTGGTCCCCATGCAGCTGATTCTGTCTTAGATCCGAGACCAGCATTGCGAATCCTTGAGGTTTTGAGCCGAGATAATCTTCGAGCCACTCCTCAGCAATCAATCGTGATGTTCAGTAATATGGCTAACATAGAAAACTGTATTCAGTACTTTGAAGGCCAAAGTGATCGTAAGGTGATTCGGTATTTTGATATACCTTACAGTGAGCGAAATACTGTAATGACGGAGTTAAGGCATATGGGGATTACACACAGCAGCATGTTTCCCGGACTTGATGGTGCTTGTCAGGCACTGCGAGAGAAGCTTTTCAAATAATGCTAAATGCCGTCGACCTAAAGCGCTCGTGCATGATGCTTTCATATGCCAAAGTTTTAACATGTAAGGAATGTGGAATGATTATCTCGTTTGTAGATTTTTTAGTCTGACTTGGGTGACCGATGCTTACTCAGCCATAAAATCATCAGTTACCGCTGGGCCTTGTTTAAAAAACGAATCCCAGCTGTTGGTGGCGGGGCTGAGTATGCGGTCTGTGCCATTCACCCGCACGGTTACTTGCGTAACGCTATCCGGGAAATGCGCTTCAGCCGGCAGTTCAACTAACTGAGAGTTGTTGTAGTTTATCACCTTGCCAATAGCCATAAACACCTCCGTTTGCTTGCTAACAAAAGCATATACCGATATTGGCATTAGTGTGCAAAAGCAGAAAAACAAAAGGCCAGCATTTCTGCTGGCCTTTGCTATTTGGTGGAGCTGGCGGGAGTTGAACCCGCGTCCGAAAAACCTACATCGTCGGTACTACATGCTTAGCACATTCATTTAGTTAACCCTATGAGCGCCGAATGGCAGGCTTTCGTCGGGCGAGCCTGATTGGTTTTAACGTGTTGTCTCCAGGCGAAGACGCGACGCGATTCTGTTAGGGGTGATCTTCCAGAGTCTCAGCTTACAGACATGCGTGAGGGGAAGAGCTATCTACTGCCTATTAAGCAGCGATTGCGTATGTTTCGTCGTTTGCGACTAGTTTTTTGCGGTTTTTTTACGAGGCCTACCGCACCTCGGCATGCACCTAAGAGTTCGTGAATCCCGTCGAATCCAGAATCAGCCCCGAATTCTGTGGTGTTACACTTACACTTACAGTGTTTGGCTATTGTACGCAGCCGCTTTGCTTTACACAAGGGAAGCTTGGTACAACTTTGCTTTAACGCTTAGCCGTTGTTCCTGTCGCCTTAATTAGATGGGGTTAAGCGACAGAAGTTTCAAGTATCTTTTAACGTTTACTGTGTTTCATCATGCGTTCTTTTTCGCGTGACCAGTCTCTGTCTTTAATATCGTCACGCTTATCAAAGGTTTTTTTACCTTTGGCTAAGTGAAATTCCAGCTTTACCCAGCAGGCTTTCCAGTACATGGCGGTAGCTATCAGGGTAAAACCTTCGCGCTCTTTTAAGCCAATTAACTTATCCAGTTCGCGTTTGTGCAGCAGCAACTTGCGGCTACGCTCCGGGTCACACACTACGTGGCTGGAGGCACTGTTTAGCGGCTGAATTTGCGCACCCTGCAGGAAAGCTTCGCCATTGTGTAAGATGACATAAGAATCCGACAGGTTAACTTTACCCTCGCGGATACTTTTTAATTCCCAGCCCTGCAGCGCCATGCCCGCTTCATAGCGGTCTTCCAGAAAGTACTCGTGCCGTGCTTTTCTGTTCTGCGCTATGGTGCCGTTTTTGTTTTTACTAGTTTGTTTTTTACTCATAATTGGTTATTTGTCGCAGCTCTGTTTTATGGGTCAGCGATGGCTCAAGCCTTGTTGCAGCGCGTTATTCTGTTACAATCGGCGGCGGATTTTAAGGGGATAGAGTATGCCACAAATTGAGCGCAGTGCGCTGGTTTTTTACAGCGCGCAGCAGATGTTTGACTTAGTCAACGCCGTACCTGACTACCCGCAATTTTTGCCCGGCTGCAGCTCTGCACGTATTGTCAGCCGGTCTGAAACAGAGATGGTGGCATCGCTTACCGTTTCCAAGGCCGGTATCGGCCATACTTTTACCACCCGCAATACGCTTTACCCCAATCAACGCATTGCTATGCAGCTGGTTGACGGCCCGTTTAAACAGTTGCAAGGCGGCTGGGAGTTTCAACCACTAAACGACACTGCTTGCAAAGTGATCCTGAAACTGGAGTTTGAATTTTCCAACAAGTTGGTGCAATTTGCCTTTGGCAAAATTTTTGCCGAGGTAACCGCCTCTATGGTGCAGGCTTTTACCCAGCGGGCAAAACAGGTATACGGAGAGCAGCATGGCTGAGCAGATCACGGTAGAAGTGGCCTACGCCTTACCACAGCGCCAGAGTTTGCTAACCTTGTCGGTTAGCCGGTACTGTACGGTGCGCGAAGCCATTGAACAATCTGGTATATTGCAGCAATTTACTGATATTGACCTTGATGTGCAAAAGGTCGGCATCTGGAGCCGGCCGGTAAAGCTGGACGAGCTGTTAAAAGCCGGCGACAGAGTGGAAATTTACCGGCCGCTGATAGCCGATCCAAAAGACTTGCGCCGCCGTCGTGCCGAGAAAGCCAAAGAAGAGGGCCGTGCCGATAAAGTTACCGGTGGCCGGCCACACGAGGTAAAAGCCGGCACGGAATAACAAAAAACCAGCATAATGCTGGTTTTTTACTTAGCTGCCCCTGGCTTAAATCTTAAATATCCAGCGGCGTATTAAACTCGGCAGACTTGTCAAAGTCGCCTTTAATGTCTTGCAGCTTGTCGTCTTTAAACTCAACAATCAGTTGTTTTTCAAAGTTAGCGCCGCGGCCACCTTTGAGGGCGTAAAAATAATGCCAGGTATTATTGTCAAAGGCGTTGTCTGCCACCGGTGAGCCCAGTACATATTTAACCTGCTCTTTGGTCATGGCCACGCGCAGTTTATCGATATCTTTTTGCTCTAAAAAGTTACCCTGTGGAATATCTATGCGGTATACCCAACTGCTGCAGGCGCTAAGGCTGATTAAGCCGGCAACCAATACGAATGTTTTAATCACTGCTTTCATTTGTCACATCTGCTTTATCTGATTGCGCCCATCATACCCTATGACAAGCGCGGTGAAAAACCTTCTTTCAGACTACCGGTGCGCATAAAAGTTCGCGTGCGTTAGCCAGCGCGCTGGCGCTGATATTCTCACCGGCCAGCAAGCGGGCAATTTCGCTGATCCGTTCTTCATCGTTCAGGGTGCGCATCCGTGTCTCGGTAGCTATGCCATCGGTGTACTTTTCAACAAACAATTGCTGATGGCCCTGGCTGGCGACCTGCGGTAAATGCGTTACGCAAATAATTTGCGTGCTGTCGCCTAACTGGCGCAACAGGCGGCCGACACCGGCGGCTACAGGGCCACTGATACCAACGTCCACTTCGTCAAAAATAAGCGTAGGCGTAGTCACTTTGTCAGCCAAAATAACCTGGATCGCCAGGCTGATACGTGACAATTCGCCACCGGAGGCCACTTTGTGCATCGCTTGCAGCGGCTGGCCCGGGTTAGTAGATACCTGAAACTCAATAGCGTCGGTACCGTTAGCGCCGGCGTGCTCAGCATCCAGTGGGCTAAGCACAATTTCAAACCGCGCATTGGCCATGCTCAGCTCGTGCATGCTGCTGCTGACCTGGCTACTTAATATGGCCGCCGCTTCACGGCGCTGTTCGCTTAACAGCTGCGCCTGTGCCAGATACTGCTGTTGGGCGCTGTCGATGTCTGCGGCCAATTGCAGCAAGCGTTTGTCATCGCCGGTCAGACTGGCTAACTGCGCGGACAATTGCTGATGCAGTGCCGGCAGTTCTTCATGCGCTACCTGATGTTTACGCGATAAATTCAGCCACAGGCTAAGACGCTCATCTACCTGCTGCAGGCGCTCGGGGTCTAATTCCACTTTATCGGCATAGCGGCGCAGCTCGCGGCTGGCTTCTTCGGTTTGTACCAGCGCATCGTTGAGCATTTGCTGAATACTGCTTAACGCCGGGTCCAGTGCACTGAGTTGCTCTAATTGCGCGGCTGCCACAGACAGTGCCTGATAGATATTTTGCTGCTCATCGTCATACAGCAGCTGCAGACATTGCTGGCTTTGGCTAAGCAAGGTATGGCCATGGCTTAAACGGCTGTGTTCGGCTTCCAGGACGGGATATTCCGCATCCAGCGGTGCGAAATTATCCAGCTCGGCTACCTGGTATTCCAGCAACTGGCGCTGGGCATCGCGCTGTTGTTGCGACTGCTCCAGCTCGCTGTATTCGCGTTGCAGTTGCTGCCAGCCGCGCCAGGCGGTACGAGTAGCCTCCAGAGTGTCGGCATGGCCGGCAAAGGCGTCGATTAACTGGCGTTGGTAATCGTTTTTCAGTAATTGTTGGTGCGCATGCTGACCATGGATACTGAGTAAATGCTGGCCCAGGGCTTTAAGTTGCTGCGCCGGCACCTGCACACCGTTAATATAACCGCGCGAGCGGCCTTCATTGCTTACCACCCGCCGCACTATGCATTCGCTGCCCATGGCCAGGTCTTGCTCTGCCAGCCATTTTTGCGCCGCCGTTAGTTTACTGACGTCAAAGCTGGCGACGATATCGGCTTTCTCAGCGCCTGGCCGCACTACGCTGGCGTCCGCCCGCTCGCCCAAGCACAACGACAGCGCATCAATAGCGATAGATTTACCGGCACCGGTTTCGCCGGTAATGGTAGACATGCCGCCGGCCCAATCGATTTCCAGCGCGCGAACAATGGCAAAGTTACTGATATGCAGATGACACAGCATGCGATGCTCCAGACCTGAACAGGTTAAAGTTACTGGTAAAAATAACAGTGTTTATTTATACAGTAACTTTATACAGGTATTGGCTACTTAGCAAGCAGGCGGTTAATAAAGTTTGCTGCCCCAGCCTAATTTATTGCGCAGTACATGAAAGTAGCTGTAACCGGGCGGATGCACCAGCCGCAGCGGGGTAGGGTGTTTGCGGATATAGATATCATCACCCGGCATTACCGCGAGGATAACATGGCTGTCGCAGCTGATTTGCAGGTGGGCGTCGTTGGTGCTGGCCACTTTTAAGCGGATTTCGCTGTTGGCTGAGACCACCAGCGGCCGACTGCTTAAGGTGTGCGGAAACATCGGCACCAGACAAACGGCGTCTAAATCCGGTGTCAGGATCGGCCCGCCGCCGGATAACGAGTAGGCGGTAGAGCCGGTAGGGGTGCTGATAATTAAGCCGTCGGAACGTTGGCTGTAAACAAACTCGTCATTAATATAGGCTTCAAACTCAATCATGTGCGCCACTTTATCGGCGTGCAGCACGGCTTCGTTTACTGCGCTGTTGCTGCTTTTTACTGTACCGTGGCGGTGTACCGAGATCTCCAGCAGGTTACGCTTTTCGGTAACAAAGTTGCCGGCCAGCACCTCGCTGAGTGGTTGCTGGAAATCTTCCGGCGCCAAATCAGTCAGAAAGCCTAAATTACCGCGGTTTACCCCCAGCACCGCCACATCAAAGCGCGCCAATACCCTGGCGGCACCGAGCATATTGCCGTCGCCGCCAACAACAATGGCCAGATCGCATTTTTTGCCCAGTTCCACCAGGTCCAGCACTTCAACGCCGGGCAGCGCCAGCGATTCAGCGACCCGCTCTTCAACATAGACCGTCAGGCCCTGTTGTTGCAGAAAATTGTACAGGCTAACCAGGGTGTGGTTAGCCCCCGGGTGATGTGGTTTGCCAATCAGGCCAACGGTATTAAAGGCGTGTTGCATAAGGATTTCCTTGCACGGCGTTAACGCAGTATAACGGCAGGACGCGGTGCAAACCAGATGCTTGTAGCGCTTGAATTAAAACCTGATGCCCCCATATCCGTTGACAAGAATAAAACGAGTGTGGCGCATGACGTTAAGCCTTAGCAGACCCGAGCTGATTTTAAAGCTGATAGTAGAGCAGTACCTGTTAGACGGTCAGCCGGTATCGTCAAAATTGCTGGCGGATAACGCCCAACTGGCGGTCAGCTCTGCTACGGTGCGTAATACCATGATGGCATTGGAGCAACAAGGCTTGATCCGCTCGCCACACACCTCGGCCGGGCGCATTCCTACCACGGCCGGTATTCGGTTATTTATTGATAAAATGCTGCAGTTGCAGCCGTTATCCGGGTTTTGGATTAACGAGCTGCAGCGTAAAATTACGCCGCAACTGCCTATTTCGCTATTATGCCAGCAGGCCGGCCAGTTGCTGACCAACCTTACCGGCTTTGTCGCTATTGTCAGTGCGCCCAAGGCCGATGGCCGTATTGTGCGGCAGATAGATTTAGTCCGCCTGGCCAGTGACCGCTTGTTGCTGGTGGTGATTGATGAAGACGGCGATATTTTGCACCGTGTGCTGCACTGCGAAAGTGCGATAGATAACAACACGCTGAGTAAAGTATTGTGCTTGCTTAATGCCGCGCTCGGTGGCGGCGGTCAGTGGCAGGATGGTATTGAGCGCTTAGGTACTATAGTGCGCAATGAAACCGGCTTGTGTCAGCAATTGCTGCAAAAAGTGTTGGGCCAGCTCAGTTTAGATGAGCTGCAACAGCACCAGCCGCTTATTTTCGGCCAGCACCAGCTGTTGTTAACACCGGAATATCAGCAAAACCCGGCCTTACAGCAAGTGATGGATATGCTGGAGCGGCCCGAGGGCTTAATTCGTTTATTGCAAAGCCTGACCAAGGATGACAAACCCAAGTTATTACTGGGTAAAGAGTCCGGTTTTATTGAGCTGGCCAATGTCAGCCTGATAGCGCAGCGTTATCAAAACCAGCCGCAGCGCTTTATTGCCTTGCTGGGGCCGCGGCGGATGAACTACGCGCGCTTAATACCCTTAGTAGAAGCCTGTGCCCGACAATTAAATTTAAACTTGAATCGGCGGCAAGCATCCCCATAATACACCTACTTAATTTGGGAGTAGTAACGCATGACAGAGCAACAACAGCCAAACGACAACGCGACAGAGCAAGCCAATGAGCATGCCGACACAGTAGAGCTGTCGGGTGAGCAGGCGGTAATTGCCAAACTGGAAGCTGAATTAGCCGACGCTAATGCAAAGGTGGCAGAGCAGCAGGACCTGATGCTGCGAATTAAGGCAGAATCTGAAAACGTGCGCCGTCGTGCCAGTATGGACGTGGAAAAAGCACATAAATTTGCGCTGGAAAAATTCGCCGGCGACTTGCTGCCGGTAGTAGACAATTTGGAGCGGGCGCTGGGCTTTATTGATCGTGCCGATGACAGCTTAAAAGGCGTAGTGGAAGGGGTTGAGCTAACACTGAAAAGCTTCCTGGATACTGTAGCCAAATACGGCGTGAATCAAATTGACCCGCAGGGCCAGCCATTTAATCCTGAACACCACCAGGCCATGAGCATTCAGCCATCTGCCGATGTTGCGCCTAATACCGTTACCTTTGTGATGCAAAAAGGCTACGAGTTAAACGGCCGCTTATTGCGCCCGGCGATGGTAGGTGTATCTAAAGCACCGGAATAAATCACAGTATTTGTGACAATAAAAAAACCGGCGTACAGCCGGTTTTTTGTTAAAACGAGCTGTCAGTCGGTTAGGGGATCTTGATGCTGATTTGCAGTGGCGTGTCCTGGCCAATGCTTAATGACAGCTCTGCGCTGTCTCCGCTTGTGCCGCCACTGATCAGTACCGGCAACTCGCATTGCCCTTGCAGGTTAGTGCGCTTATCCGCTCTGCTTTGACAATTGACCACCACTACATTTAAACCACCATCATTCTTGCTGTAGCTAACAGTGGCGCTAATGTTCAAAAACGGCAGTTCAATATCCGTTGCATCCAGCGCCTGCAGCTGCACAGTAGCCGATTCTGACAAATTACTGTTGCCGGACAGATTAAGCAGTTTCAGCTCGCGCATAGCGCTGAAACAAGCCTCATTGTTCACCGTGGTGGCACCACTGTTGCTGACACCGGCCACCAGCCAAACCTGAGCGGAGCCGGCCGGTTGATGCCTGGTATCAACCAACGGATCAAGGCAGCCGGTAAGAATAGTATGACGGTTGGCAGGATAGGTCAGGTAAAAGGTGGCATTGCCATCATCCGTTATCGCCTGGCCGCTGACCAGTTCTGTTTTGTCGGGGTCGACGCCGGATACCTGAGCACCGAGCAAAGACGCACCGACGATATAACTCAGCTCTGTGGCGTTAGCGGTATAGGGCAGGTTAACGCTCAGTTCCGACACCTGTTGTGGTTTTGCAGCAACAAACCGGCTTTTATCGGCGGCCTGAGCGTTTAATATAAGTACTCTGTCGCTTGGTTCGATATAGCGCTCGCTGCTGTTGCGCGTAATATAAGCACTGCTGAACAGGCTGTTACCGGCATCAGATAAAGTACTGACACCGGCACTGGTTGTCGCAGCATTGTCGGCAACGCTGCTGGCAAAACCATAGTTAATTACCGGTGCAGTGTTGGACAACATTACGCTGTCCAGCACACCGAGGTTAACCACAGTGCCATCAGACACTTTATTGCCGTAGCGATCGGTAACCAATAAGCCGCCTACACGCCGGTAGATACCGTTGCCCAGATCAGTAATAGCGTCTTGGGTTGGGTAACTGATGGCAATAGAATGCGCCGGACCTGAAGCAATGCTTACAGCAGATACGGTAGTGATCACCGCTGGTGAGTAACTGTTACCGTTGTTATCCAGCGCTTCTGCCTGCAGCTCCACTACACCCGGTAAGGTGCCGGCATTCAGCGTTAATACCGTAGTGCCGTTTCTGCTATTTACCCTAATGACCGTATCGCTTTGCACTACCTCGTTCTCTGCGTTCTGGCCACTAAGGTATTCGCCACCGCCGGGTTGGCTGACAAAGCTGACTTGCAGATTATCAACGCCTTCGGCAGCATCTTGCGCAGGGTCGCCATTGGCTTGCAGTAATCGCAGCGTAACAGTGGTACTGTCGCTGCCATTGACGCCTGCAACCAGCAGGGCTTTTTCCGCTACGGTTAATGCAATGCCGGCAGGCGCCTGTGGCGGCGGTGTGGGCGGAGTTCCGGTAATGGTTAAGGCGACACTTTGGCGGTAACCATTAACATAGGCAGTAACATTAGCCGTGCCGGCATCTGCTGCCGGGTACAGCCTGACCTTAGCCTGGCCTTCACCGTCACCGCTGGCATCTCCGCGCGAGGTGGTCGCTGTTACACTGCGGTTTAAGCTACTGTCGCTAAAGCTGCCCAGGTCAGTGTTGAATTCGATAGTAGCATTGCGCAGTAAATTGCCTTCACTGTCGCGCGCGGTAGCGGTAACAGTAGCAAAACGTTGCGGAAAGGCGGTATCCAGCAGGGTGTCACTGCTGGTGAGTGTCAGGGTGGTGACGTCTTTCGCGGTGTCAGACTGGCAGGCGAGCAGCATAAAAGCAAGCGAGCTGAACACTGCTATCTTCAGCATGGCGGGAAAACCTTTCATATAATGTACTATCCTTTTTAACAGCCGTTTACTGCCGCGCAATAGTACCTAACTTGTTGTACCGAGACAATTATTAAGGTTCACCTGCCGAGCTGACATTATTCGCTTACAGCAATTCCCGGTACACATAATTAGCCAGCGGATGTTGCTGCTTTTTCAACTCCTGCACAAAAAACTGCGCAATTTTGCTCGCGCCCTGCAGCGTCAGGTGAGTGTTATCCACTTTGCCGGCGGGGAATTTCTGATATAACCCGGCCGGTACCTGAATAAAATACGGCTGGCTGTTCGCTTTGCCCAGTTGTTGCCATAAGTCACAGCTGTGCTGCTGCAAATCAAAAAAACTGACCTCTGCGGCTTTGGCCACTTGCGCTGCGGCGCTGGCATAGTCGGCTAAATCACGCTTTAAGCTGCCATCTTCGGCAAAATTGCGCCGGCAAACTGAGCTGGCCAACATCGGCGTGGCACCACGCTCACGCACATCGGCAATAAATTGCGTTAAAAATGTCTGATAATCACTGTCAAAGGCGGCATACCGTGCCGGGTCCGACTGTTTTGAGTCGTTATGGCCAAACTGGATCAGCACATAATCGCCGCGGCCCAGCTCGCTTAACAGCAGCTGCCAGCGGCCTTCATTGAGAAAGCGTCGCGTACTGCGGCCATTGGCGGCATGGTTAACCACGCTAAGCTGTGGCAATAAAAACTGCGGCAGCAGCTGGCCCCAGCCGCGCTCGGGATAGGCCAGATTAGGTTTATCCGACATGGTAGAGTCGCCGACTAAATGCAGTGTCAGCGGCTTAAGCTCATCAGCCTGAGCCTGAGTAAAAGCAAGGCAAAAAAACAGCGAGACCAGGAATTTCATTGATTTTCCTCATTTAGTTCCAGCAGGGATTTTAGTTGCAGCTCTGGATCCCAGCGCCCGGCAAAGGTCCACTTAGCGGTGATTTGCTCTGCGGTTACATCATCAGGCAAGTGAGTTTTCAACCACGGATAAATAACCTGCTTATTATCTGTGTGGCTAAAGTAATACCGGTCGCCCCACAGGTTGGCGCGGTCGCGCTCTGGCTCCGTCGGGTAGGTGTGGCGGAAGATCGGCGTGTCGGCCATGTTGGCACTGTACTGGTTATTAATCAGATAAAACTGCGCATCATAGTGGCGCCGGCCCAGCATAAAGCCCGGCACGCCGTCAAAGCGTGAGTCACGCACCACCATTTTTTGCTGCTGGTTTAATTCGCCGTCATGCCACAACGTCGCGTAGGCTTTTTTATTGATAAAGGTGCTGTTACTGAAAAACGCCCAACCGCGTGGGCACACCATATCGGTATGGCCTTCAAAGTAACAGTTATCGTGGTAATACATGCCGTCGGTTTTATTCCACAGGCTTAAGGTATCGGCGCCGCCGGCGATAATGCGGCAGTTGGCGGTGATAATGCGCGTGGCCTGCTCAAAGCCGCGTACCGCAAATTGGTGTTCGTTATCACCGGTCAGCTCACCGTAGCTGTTTACAATGCTGATATTCAGCAGCGCAATATCACTGGCGCGGATATTCACCACGGCCGCGCCCCAATCGGACGGGTGCTGTTTTAACCAGTTAGTGCGCAGTTCGGCGACGCGGATTTCGGTTTTATCCATTCCTGCGCCAATCAGCGCCACCTTGTTGCGGGTCAGATAAATTTTTTCCGCATACACCCCGGGGCCAATCTGAATAATGGCCTGAGTATCGTTGTCCGGCAGGCTGTTTATCGCTTGCTGAATACTGCGAAAGGGCGCATCGCCGCTTTGTGCTACCTGCAGGCGGATGATATCGGCGAAGCTGGTTGTGCTAAATAGCAGAAATAACAAAGACCAGAGGCGTAGTTGCATAGTATCAGGTTCCAAAAAAAGCAGCCGGCTGCAAGTTTTATGCATCTGACACGAACCGGTTTACCCACACTAACACGCCGTGAATACGTCCTTGTAGGCTCGATTCAGGCATCCATGCCTTCAACGGTTAGTTTAGGGTAAGCCGGTTCTCGTTCAGGTGATTTACCGGCTAAACACAGGAAGAAACTTAGTGAGTACCAAGCAGTTTCGCTATTTGCACACCGGCCATAATAAAGGGGCCGTTGGCTTTGGCGTCGTTACGAAATACCGGCTCACTCATATAGTAGTTATAGCTGCCATCGCGGCCAAAACCTAAACCGGCCACCTGGCAGGTGTTGACTAAGCTTATGCTGTTATCCGGATGCACCAGAATAAATTCATCTACCAGGCCTTGGTAGGCTTTAACGGCAGTGTCTTTATAACGCGCGTCCAGATAGCCGTTGTTTACGCCTTTGGCAAAGAAGTAGGTAAACATACTGCTGGCAGATGACTCTAAATAGTTACCCGGCGCAGCGGGTTTATCCAAGATCTGGTACCAGGTACCGGTTTTGCTATCTTGCACCTTTACCAGTGCTTCGGCTAATTCGGCGCTCATCTCCAGCAAAGGCTGGCGCAACTCAGTTTGCTCTGCAGGAATAATCTCCAGTACATCCACCAGCGCCATCGCTAACCAGCCTAAACCGCGGCCCCAAAACTGACTGGCCAGGCCGGTGTTTTTATCGGCCCAGTCCTGCGCGCGCTCTTCATCCCAGGCGTGATAGTACAAACCGGTGTTGGGGTCGCGCAGCTTAGCGCGGCTGATGCTAAATTCTTTTACCACTTCATCAAAGGCATGGCCCTGCTCAAAAGTTTTGCTGTAGTTGGCCAGAAATGGCATACCCATATAGACACCGTCGAGCCACAACTGATGCGGGTATATTTTCTTATGCCAGAAGGCGCCCTCAGAAGTGCGCGGGTGTTCGCTTAACTGTTTACGCAGTAAATCCAGCGCCTGCTTATACTGCGGCTTAGGGTTACGCTGGTATTCGCGCAGCAGCATATTGCCGCTGTTTAAGCTGTCAATATTGTAGTTACTGATTTTGTAAGTGCGGATATCGCCATCCTCAGTGATAAAAGAGTCGATAACATCGCTCAGCACCTGTTGCCACGCCGGGTTAGGCCGCAGTTTCAGCAGGTCGTCATAGGCTTGCAGCTGCAGGCCGGTAGTATATTCCCACTTACTCGGGCGTTTGCGCTCATGGTCCCAACCACCGTAAGCATAAAACGGGGTTTGCCGCGTCATTTCGCTGGCGGCTAAACGTTCACTCCAATCCAATGCTGCTTTTGCTGTCAGCTCGCCGGCTTTTTGCTGCTCAGATAAGGCGGTTTTCAGCGTGAGCCTGGGTGTCAGCGTCAGCTTTGCCACTTCCTGCTCAAGATAGTCAACAAATTCTGCTTCGGTTTTAATGCCGCCGGGCTCTCCGTCCCACGCCGACAGGAAATAATACTCCAGTTCATTGCCGGCCGGGGTCATTACCGCGACATGGCTGTGTTCGTCGCCGGTCAGTTGTTTATTGGCACCGCGTTTGTATAAGATCGCCATGCCCAGTTTATCCTTGCCACCGGTCAGAGTTTGTTCGCCCCAGGTGGCCAGATAGGTCCAGCTGTGGCCGGTAATTTCTGATTTGCCATGCAGCACCTTGGTGTCGGGTAACCGTACCAGGCCAATGGCGATATTGTCCAGTGGCTCGCTAAGTGAGAGCCGGGTATGCACTAAGCGGCTACCGGCGGTCATACCCAGGTTGGCGGTTAAGTTGGTGGTTTTACCGGCAATTTGCCAGTCTTTGTACTGAATTTGCAGTGCTGAATATAAAGCGCCGTTTTCAATCACTTTGGCGCTGTGGCCACTGAGTTTGGACACCAGTTGCACTTTTTCGCCATCCCAGTAACCAAAGCCGCCGGCGCCGAGCGATTTACCCACTTTTAATAAGTCCATGCCCCAGTCGGCCATTTTATGGTACGACTGATAGCCGTCCAGCCCGACCTGGTGCAATACCGGCTTGCCGGTTTTATTACCAAATACATCAAAGCCGTTACGCCAATCCAGATAAATACGATAGCCGACTTTATCGGATTCTATGCCCGGGCCCTCGTAGCGGATCCATTCGGAATGGTCGGTATATTGTGGCGGTGGTGTCAGCTCAGTGACGTTTTGAAACTCGCCACCGACGTATTTAGCATCCTGCCACTGGCCGCCGGTTTTATGTGATATTTCTGCCTGGCTGCGTTTGGGTAACTGTTGAGCGTTAAACCGCGCTTGGTCATTAACAATACGCAGCTGTTTGTGCTCTGCGTCAGTTAAATCAAACTGTAATAACAGGCTATCTTTGTTGCCGTCGCCGCTGTGGTCTATCAGTTGCGATGCCAGCGTATTATTGCCATCTACCGCCACCAGCGCCTGTGCCTGGTCTGTAGTTACACCCAGATCACTAAACGGCAGCAGCAGGTTTTGCTCTTTGCGCACAAAAGTAGAAGGGTTGCTGACAGTAAGCGTGGCTACAGTGTCATCTTGCTGTGCAGCTGGTGCTGTGGCAGCAGGTTGTGGCGAGCAGGCGCTGACAACAGCGGCAATGCTCAGGCTTAACAAGGTTTTGCCAAAAAGAATGCGGGCCATAAAATACCTGTTATTACAATTCGTTCGTCCATACTAAATAAAACCGGCCTTCCGTGGCTCAGCGTTTTGCGGGAGAAACAACACTGCTATGCCGGAGCATAGCAGTGGCTATATCAAGGTTCAGCTCAGAACTTGTACTGGGCGCCTAAGTAGTACTGACGGCCGGTAGCATGGTAGTAGGTTAAGCGGTTACCGCTGGAATCAACCCATTGATCATCTACTTCGTCGGTCAGGTTAAGCGCTTCAAGGCTGACTTTCCATTTATCTGTCAGTTGGTATGACAGTGCCGCATCGATATTACGGGTGGCGTTGGTGCCTTCCATATCATTGTTATCACGACCAATAGCGTTAGTCAGATATTCTGAACGGTCGGTTAGTGATACGCGGGCGCTGAACTTATCATCCTCGTAGTACAGGGTGGCGCTACGTGTATTTTCTGATAAACCCTGCAGGTCACGGGTGGCCAGAATTTGGCCGTCGGCATTTACGTAATCAAGCTGGGCTTTTACGTAAGTAAAGTTACCGATAAAGCCAAAACGATCCCAGCCTTCCGGCAGAAAGGTAAATGGCATCTGGTATTGCACTTCAAAGCCATACAGGTTACCGCCCGGGCCATTTAACGGCGTATTGGTTTGCCACTCCAGGTTTTCATTACAGTCTACGCCATAGCCCGGGCCGGCATTACAGGCATCAATCGCCGCCTGAGTCGGTAAACCGGTTTCGGTAAACAGCTTGGTTTCGCGCAGGCCCTGCACATAGCTGTCGATATCTTTACGGAATACCGCTACACCCAGCAGTGACTCATTGTCAAAATAAAGCTCTAAGCCTAAGTCATAGGTTTTGGCTTTGGTAGGCTCCAGTGTCGGGTTACCACCACTAACACTGCGTGAGCCGCCGGATACGGATACCGACACGTTAGGGCGCAGGCTACCTAAACCGGCACGGGCCATTACTTCGGCATAACCAAAGCGGATAATCACATCTTCTAAGGGTTCAAATACCAGGTTTAATGACGGCAAAAAGTCGTTATAGTCGTGTTTGGCTGTAACCAGGGTTTGGGTGCCGCCAAGATTTGCAAAGGCAGTAGAAGATTGATCGGTTTTAACATAACGGCCGCCAACATCACCACGAATCACGGTATCGCCGACTTCCGTTTCAAACGCCAGTTGCAGATAGGCGCCTAAGGTTTTCTCTTCAGCGGAATAGTTATCTACGCGGCGGTTTTCTATGCTAACTACAAAAGGATCGGTGTTGCTGTAAATACCATATTCAGATGCAAAAGCATTTAAATCCGGTACCAGCCAAGCGCCTTGTGAGCCTAAGCCGGAGTTATACTGCATAATAAGGTTTTCCGGCATAGGCACTGTGCCTTCTACGCCGGGTAATCCACCCTCACTACTTAAACGTGCTTCACGGGTTTCAAATTCAAAGGTTTTATAGTGCAGGCCACCGCGCAGCGTCAGGCTTTCGCTCAGCACATACTCCAGATTCAGGGCAGCATTATCAAAGGTGTTTTCTGCGCCCAGCGGACGTAAGCGTACGCTGTTGATAGTCCAGTCATCCGTCTCATACACGCCGCTACCAAACAATAATTCCGGTGCCTGACGCTTGCCTCCGCGATAGTCGTAGCTGAAATCGACACCGGTTTTTTGCATCACCACTGTAGTTTGCACCGGGTTATCAAATTCTGATTTGGCGCGGCCAATCATGGCGTCAATTTTCAGGTTATCAGTCAGCTGATGCTGGCCGCTTAAACTAAATTGCAAAAACTCGGTACCCAGCTCGTCGTAGCGGTTTTCGTTACGCACAGTGGCATTTTCAAACGCAGCGTAGGTTACCGTGTTGCTGTCATCAATTTCGTAATCCAGTACATTCATTGCCCCGGTCTGGCCGTTGCCGTTGAGTATGCCTTGGGTAAACACTTCATTACGGGTTGAATCGTCTTTGGAATACAAAATATCCAGATTAAACCTGGTTTCCATACTGGGGCGGAATTCAAACGCTGCTGCGGCACCGGTGCGTTTTACATTATGGCTGTAAGAGTCATAGCGCGGTAAACGTGGGCGGAACCCTTCGTTGATGGCGGCTAAATCTTCATTTTCTAAGTCGGTGATACCCTGATAACTACCGAAGTCGTTAACGTTATTCCAACGTACTGTACTGGCGCCTTCATCTTTGACATTACGCTCGGACATCGCCAGTGAGAACAAGGCACCAAATTTACCATCAGCAAAAATATTACTGACTAAAAACGACGCTTTAGGATCCACTTCTTCGGATAAATCGTTGTAACCGGCCTGCACGTTGGCAGCAAAGGTTAAGCCGTCATAATCAAACGGCCGCGCGGTGCGCAGGTCTACTGTGGCGCCGAGTGAGCCTTCCTCTACGTTAGCCGACGCTGTTTTACGTACGGTCAGTTCGCTGAATAAATCCGATGAGAAAGTATTAAAGTCAAAGCCACGGCCACGGTTCGCGCCGCCAATTTGGTCGGTACCGCCGCTGGTCGATTGGGCTTCCATACCGTTAATACGTACCCGGGTAAAATCCGGGCCTAAGCCACGTACCGAGATTTGCCGGCCTTCACCGGCGGCACGGCTTATCGCCACGCCCGGAATGCGCTGTAATGATTCTGCTAAGTTTAGATCCGGAAAGTCGGCGATATCTTCTGCTTTAATAGTGTCGGTAGAGCCGGTTTCAAAACGCTTTTGGTTCAACGCGCTGGCTAAACTGCCGCGAAAGCCACCGGTGACGGTGATCACTTCGATATCTTCTTCCTGCACTTGTGCCGGAGTTTTCTGCTCGGCTTGTTGCGCCTGCAGTGCCGGCGCCGCGCCGAGAATTGTTGCTAAACCGGCCAGGGTAAGCGCCCGTACCAGTTTAGTCGGGCGAAATTGTGTATTGCGATAAGCCATCTGTGTTCACCTCGTCCTGAATTGACTTGTTGTCGTAGCCCGGGTCATGCCGGGCCTTAAGTGTTTTTACGGAGCAAAGCTTGCTGCTCCCTGTCGATTTGCTTGTTTTGTATTCAGCTTATATGCTTTGTCTACCGGTGGCAAAAAAAACTTGCAATTTTGTGCCACCGATGGCAAAAAGCTAACACCATCAACTAAAATCTGTCAATTATTGATAGAGGTTAAATCGGTGTAATTTGTAACTGAATTATGTCACTTTTGATTAAGTTTATGATTTTAAAGGTTTGTTGCGGATTTTGATTTTTTAAATTGTTCCATATTTGAACAATTCTATTGCTGCAGCAAGCTAAACGAGCTAACAGGAGAGCCCTATGGCAAGCTTATTTTCACTGGCAGGACAGACCGCTTTAGTCACCGGCGCCAGTCGCGGTTTAGGCCGGGCAATAGCGGTGGCATTGGCAGAGGCCGGCGCCAGCGTATTGTGTGCCAGTTCAACTGCGGACGGCAGTAGTGACACCGTGGCGGCTATTAACAGTGCCGGCGGCACAGCCAGCGCGCTGGCGGCCGATTTAAGTAACGAAGCGGCAGTAGAGCAATTGGCGCAGCAAGCGCTGGCACAAGGGCCGGTGCATATTCTGGTGAATTGCGGCGGCACTATTTTTCGCGCCCCGGCGCACCAGTTTCCGATGAACGAATGGCATAAAGTAATAGCAGTGAATTTAGATGCAGCGTTTTTACTGAGCCAACGCCTGGGCGCTGAGATGATTAAGCGTAAGCAGGGCAAAATTATTAATATCGCCTCGATGTTATCTTACAGCGGCGGTATTACCGTGCCGGCCTATACCGCCAGCAAACATGCTATTGCCGGTGTCACCAAGGCGCTGGCCAACGAATGGGCGCAACATAATATTCAGGTTAACGCCATTGCGCCCGGCTATTTCAGTACCGACAACACGGCTGCACTGCAGGCGGATACGGAGCGTAACGCGGCTATTACAGCGCGGATCCCGGCCGGTCGCTGGGGCGAGCCGGAAGACTTAGCCGGTGCAGCAGTATTCTTGGCGTCCAATGCGGCTAACTATGTCAATGGCCATGTACTTGCGGTAGATGGCGGCTGGCTGGCGCGCTGACACATTTTACTTTTAACTGAGGTTTTTATGACTGTTTTATTTGAAAGCCGTTACCCGACCCATCCGGATGACGTAAAACACTACGATACTGACGAGCTGCGCCAGCATTTTTTGGTAGACAACCTGATGCAGGCTGACAAGCTGGTACTGTGTTATACCCACTACGAGCGGGTGATTGTCGGCAGCGCCGTGCCGGTAAAGGCTGCGGTTAAGCTTGACGCACCGGAGCCACTTAAAGCGCAATATTTTCTGCAGCGCCGTGAGCTGGGCATTATCAACGTGGGTGGCACGGGTAAAGTAACGGTTGATGGCACGGATTACGAGCTGAAAAACACTGAAGCACTATATGTGGGGATGGGCGCACGTGAGGTCAGCTTCCACAGCGCTGATAGCGCAACGCCGGCGAAATTCTATTTAAACTCAGCTCCGGCGCATCATGCGTACCCGACTAAACATCTGACTATGGATAACTGCACTGTGCTGCAGATGGGCGCGTTGGAAACCTCGAACGAGCGGGCGATTCACCAACTGATGATTAATGACGTGGTTGAAACTTGTCAGTTGCAAATGGGCTTAACGGTGCTGAAACCCGGCAGTGTGTGGAACACCATGCCGGCGCACCAGCATGACCGCCGGATGGAGGCTTATTTCTATTTTAACCTCGGGGATGAGCAGCGGGTGTGCCATTTTATGGGCCAACCGCAGCAAACCCGGCATATTTGGGTCGCCAATGAGCAAGCCGTAGTATCGCCGGCCTGGTCTATTCACAGTGGCTGTGGCACCAGTAACTATGCCTTTATCTGGGGCATGGCCGGTGAGAACCTGGATTACCACGATATGGATAAATTCCCGGCCAGTGCAATGAAGTAATACCTGAATACGCACCTGCCATTGGCAGGCATTAAGTAAAGGCATGCAATAAGACATGCCACTCAACAGGGTAGGACGAGTTATGAAAAATTTCACCCGGCAGGCTTGCGCCATGCTGCTGGCCAGCATTGCGCTGCTGGCAGGCTGCAAGCCTCAGCAGGAGGTTACCACCTTACGGCTGGCACATGCGCTGGATCAGCAACATGTGGTGCACAAAGCCATGGTACTGATGGGCGAACGCCTTGAGCACTATTCTAACGGCACTATGCAAATAGAGATCTACAGCGGCGGCCAGCTTGGCAATGAACGCGAATTAGTTGAGCTGCTGCAAATCGGCAGTTTGGCAATGACCAAAGTATCGGCCAGTTCGGTGGAAAGCTTTGTACCGCAAATGCGCGTATTCAGCGTGCCCTATATTTTTAACGACAATGCCCACCTGTGGCAGATATTAAACGGCAAAACCGGCACAGAGTTATTAATGGCGTTGCAGCCGGCGCGCTTACTTGGCTTGGGTTACTATGATGCCGGCAGCCGCAGTTTTTACTCTACCAATACGGAAATTCATACCCCGGCTGATTTACGTGGCAAAAAATTCCGCGTGCTGGCCAGCCAAACTGCGGTGCGGATGGTGGAGGAGCTGGGCGGTGCCGCCACGCCGGTAGATTGGGGCGAGCTATACACCGCGCTGCAGCAGGGCGTAGTAGATGGCGCCGAGAATAACCCACCGAGTTTTTACTTATCGCGCCATTATGAGCTGAGCAAATACTACACCCTGGATGAACACACCGCGGTGCCGGATGTGCTGATTGTCAGCCTGCCGGTGTGGAAGAGTTTAAACCCACAGCAGCAGCAGTGGCTGCAACAGGCCGCCAACGATTCTATAGCCTATCAGCGTGCCGCCTGGCAGCAGGTTTCTGATGATGCTTTAGCAGCGGTAAAAGCCGCCGGTGTCACGGTGATTTACCCGGATAAACAGCCGTTTCGTGACGCTGTAGCGCCATTTCATCAAAGCTTGCAGCAAACCGATATCGGGCCTTTATTGCAGCAAATTGCCGAAGTGGGCGCGCAAATGGAGCAAAGCCATGACTAAGTTAGTGCATTGGGTTGATAGCGTATTGAAGTGGTTTCTGGCGTCGTTAATGGCCGGCATTGTAGTGGTGGTGTGCTGGCAGGTGGTGTCTCGCTACGTGTTAAATGCGCCCAGTTCCATTACCGAAGAGTTGTCGCGCACCTTACTGATTTGGATTGGTATGGTAGGGGCAGCCTTTGCGTATCGCACCGGGGTGCATTTGGGGTTAGATATCGTAACGCAAAAATTTGCGCCGGCAATACAACGACGCTTAGCGATGGTGCTGACGGCTGCGGTGGTAATTTTCGCTATCGCCGTAATGGTGATAGGCGGCGGTAATCTGGTGGCGCTGACGTGGGAGCTGAACCAGATGTCGGCTGCGCTGAATATTAAGATGGCCTATATCTACACGGTACTGCCGTTATCCGGGCTGCTGATTGCGTTTTATGGCGTGTGCCAGCTGTACTTTATGCTGGTGCATAAGCCGATGCAGCAGGTTGAGGGGATGCACTGATGGAAATGGCCATTCTGGTTTTGTTGCTGGTATTTTTCGGCTTATTACTGCTAAACGTACCTATTTCATTTTGTATTGGTTTAGCTACCTTGGCCACCATGCTGCTAAGCGTAGATTTTATGCCGGCAGTGACGACGATGGCACAGCGCATGGCCGGTGGTATTAACAGCTTTGCGCTGCTGGCGATCCCGTTTTTTGTCTTGTCCGGGCTTATTATGGGCCGCGGCGGCATTGCCAAACGTTTAATCGAATGCGCGATGGCGCTGGTGGGTATGCTGCCGGGCGGCCTGGCACTGGTGAATGTAGTGTCCTGTATGTTTTTTGGCGCTATTTCCGGCTCTGCGGTGGCGGCTACCTCGGCGATTGGCAGCTTTATGCTGCCGGAGATGAAAAAACAGGGTTACGACGTGAATTACAGTGCGGCCGTAACAGCCGCAGCGGCCACCACCGGCATGCTTATTCCGCCAAGCAATATTTTAATTGTGTATGCCATTGCCAGTGGCGGGGTGTCGATAGCGGCACTGTTTATTGCCGGTTATCTGCCGGGTATTTTGCTGGGGGTGTCGCTGATGCTGGTGTGTGCCGGTTACGCCAAGCTAAAGGGCTATCCGGTGGGGGCGCGGTTACCGCTGAAACTGGTGGTACAAAAAGTGGCGGCAGCCTTGCCCAGCCTGTTTATGATTTTCCTCGTTATCGGCGGCATTGTCAGCGGCGTATTTACTGCCACTGAGGCCGGCGCTATTGCGGTGGTGTATTCACTGATATTAGCGGTAGGTATTTACCGCGAAGTTAACACCACTGAGCTGCCGGCTATTTTAATGAAAGCGGCTGAAACCACCGCCATTGTGCTGGCGCTGATTGCCACCTCGTCGGCGATGTCGTGGATTTTATCTTACGAGCAAATTCCACAGGCCATCAGTGCAGGCATGCTGGCACTCAGTGATAACCCATTGCTGATTTTGCTGATGATTAACCTGATCTTACTGCTGGTCGGCGCTTTTATGGATATGACGCCGGCGGTGCTGATTTTTACGCCGATTTTTCTGCCGGTGGCAGTAGAACTGGGCATGAGCCCGCTGCATTTCGGCATTATGATGGTGCTTAACTTATCCATTGGCCTGGTGTCACCACCGGTGGGCAGCGTGCTGTTTGTCAGCTGTGCTATTGCTAAAACTAAGCTCGAGTCCATTATCCGGCCATTAATGCCGTTATATCTGGCGATGTTTGTCGTGCTGATGTTGGTAACCTATGTGCCGGCGATCAGTGAATGGCTGCCGGCCCAGTTTGGCTTTTAATGTTGGTAAACTCAGGAGGTAACCGATGGTAAGCTACGTGATCCCCAATCTGGCCAATGCTTGTCGTATTCTGTCGCTGGTGACAGAGTCGGACCAGGGCCTGAGTTTAACTGAACTGGAACAGCGCTTAGCGGTACCGCGCACCACAGCATTTCGTATTTTACAAACACTGTGCCAGGAGCAGGTGCTGGAAAAGCACGGCAAACGTTATCTGGTGGGGGCCCAGCTGTTTAAAATGGGCCTGAGTTTGCTCAGCTCGCAGCGTTTGCAGCAGCAGGCATTGCCGATGCTGCAACAACTGGCGCTGACTACCGGGCTAAGCAGCCATTTAGCCATGGCACATGCCAAGGGGGCTTTGCTGGTAGAAGTCTGCGACAGCCCGAATCCGCTGCGGTTAGCGGCCAGGCCCGGCACCATTGCCGATTTTAACTGCTCTGCCGCCGGTAAGGTGTTTTTAGCCTTTCATCATTTTGATCAGTTACACAGCTTAGCGGCCGCCGGTTTGTTTAAGCGCCGCACCGCGCACAGCCTGGTGCAACCAAATGAGTTAACAACAGAGTTGCAGCGGGTACTGGCACGCGGGTATGCTAGCGACGAAATGGAATACCACGACGATGTGCGTTGCCTGGCGGTGCCGGTGCGTGACAGTCAGGGGGCGGTAGTGGCAGCTGTTGGCATTACCGGGCCACTGGCGTTGTTCGCGAAAAAAGTCCACACCGACCTGATTGCCAGCGTGAAGCAAACGGCAATCGATATCGCGCTCAGCACTTACCGGCCACAGTTGGTCGGCAACAGCGCGCGTGGTCAATAAGATGAGACTTATGCAAAAACAAGCCACCATAAACGATGTCGCCCGTATTGCCGGCGTGTCTAAACGCACGGTATCGCGGGTTATTAACGGTTCGCTCAGTGTTGGTGATACTACCCGCACCCGGGTAGAAAAGGTGATCAGCGAGTTAAAGTATTCACCTAATACCCAGGCCCGTGGTCTGGCGTCCAGCCGCTCCTATTTGCTTGGCCTTATTTACGATAACCCCGATGCGCTCTATCTGGATGACGTGCAGCGCGGTGTGCTGGAAGTGTGCTCTAACCTCGGTTACGAGCTGGTAGTACATCCGTGCCGTTACCGCAGTGAAACCCTGGTGCAGGATTGCTTACGCTTTATGCAGCGCTCGAAGTTAGATGGCGTTATTGTACTGCCGCCGGTGTCAGAGTCTGAAACCCTGGCGCAGGCATTAAAAGACTCCGGCAGCCCTTATGTGCGGTTAAGCTCAGTGGCGCTGGACGAAGCCAAACATATCGTAGTGTCGGACGATCGTGCCGCCGCCGCCGAGATGGCACGTTATTTTGCCCAGCTTGGCCATGAACATATTGCATTTATCAGCGGCCCACAGCGCTATAAATCCTCCACCGAACGGATGGAAGGCTTTCAGCTGGGGCTGTCTGCCTATGGCATTAAATTGCGCACGGACTGGATTATCGAGGGTAACAACACCTTTGAGACCGGTATTGAATGTGCGCGCCAGCTGCTGCAGGCAGAGGAGAAACCGACCGCCATTTTTGCCAATAATGACCAAATGGCCGCCGGGGTATTAAAAGTGGCGCACAGCCTCGGTATTAAGGTACCGGAGCAACTCTCGGTCGCCGGCTTTGATGACAATATGCTGGCATCCCGGGTAATACCGGCGCTGACCACCATTAAAAGGCCGGTACGGCAAATGGCGTTATTGGCCACCAGTAAAATGATTATGTCGATAGAAAACAACGACAAAGCCGCATCGAATGTTGCGGCAAAAGTAGCGCCTACTTTAGTGGTGCGTGAGTCGACTGCCCGCGTAGCCGGTAGCAGCGACTAAGCCGCTTTACCAGCCGTTTAAACAAAACAAACTTTTCTGCCACCGTTGGCAAAAAGTTTGCCGATTTACTTGCCACCGGTGGCAAATTGGTTATTATAGTAACAATTGCTAACGGAAGCCGACTGAGCAGCAGTGCTTAGCATCACCAGAGGTAACCCATGACAGACAGACAAAAGCGACAACATTTAAAAACCTTAGGCCTGGCAGGAATGGGCTTATCTTTATGGTCATTAAATGGCTGCTCAGCTGTGTCTGTTGTACCGGGCTCTGCCAGCGATGCCGCCGATGATGTGTTATGGCAACAGGCCGATGCCATTATCGCCGCCATAGCGCCAACACGGTTTGCCAAACGTGACTTTGTTATTACTGAGTTTGGCGCCAAAGCCACAGCAGATTTTGACAGCAGCATGGCCATTAACGCGGCTATTGCCGCTTGTGCCGCTGCCGGTGGTGGCCGCGTGGTCGTGCCGGCAGGGCGCTTTAACACCGGGCCGGTGCAGTTAAAATCTAACGTTAACCTGCACCTGCAAAAAGATGCGCTGTTATCGTTTTACCCGGAGCCGCAGCGTTATTTACCGGCGGTACACACCCGCTGGGAAGGCGTAGAGCTGATGGGCTACTCGCCACTGATTTATGCCTTTGAACAGGAAAACATCGCTGTCACCGGCGAAGGTATTCTGGAAGGTAACGGCAGCAACACGCACTGGTGGCCGTGGAAGGGCAAATGGAAACATACGCCGTGGCCGCTGGACGCGACAACTGATCAAAGCAATACCCGCACACCGTTGTTTGAGATGGCTGAAGCCGGGGTACCGGTTAGCGAGCGTGTGTTTGCGCAAAATTATTTACGGCCGCCGTTTATTCAGCCGTATCGCTGCAAACGGGTATTAATTGAAGGCATTACCATTCGTAACTCGCCGTTTTGGCTGATTAACCCCGTGCTGTCGGAAGATGTGATAGTGCGCGGTGTAAATTGCGTGAGCCACGGGCCGAATTCAGATGGCTGTAACCCGGAGTCGAGCAACCGGGTATTAATAGAGAACTGTTTATTTGATACCGGCGATGATTGTATTGCACTGAAATCCGGCCGTAATAACGACGGTCGCCGACTGGCAACGCCGGTGCAAAATGTGGTGATCCAGGATTGTATGATGCGCGCCGGCCACGGTGGTGTGGTTATTGGTAGCGAAATATCCGCTGGCGCACGCAATATTTTCGCCCGCCGCTGCCGGATGAGTAGCCCGGATTTAGAGCGCGGCATTCGCATTAAAACCAACTCGGTACGCGGCGGCTTAATTGAAAATATCTATATCCGCGATATTGATATCGGCGAAGTAAAAGACGCTATCGTGATTAACTTCTTCTACGAAGAAGGCGACGCCGGTACGCACTTGCCGCAGGTGAAGAATTTGCATATCAGTAATTTACGCGTGCAAAAAGCGCAGCGGGCGTTTTTATTGCGCGGCTTTGAGCGGGCGCCGATAAGTGGTGTCAGTTTGCACCATGTGCAGTTTAACCAGACCGCCAGCCTGGGCGTGCTGGAGAATGTGGCGCAGATTGATGCGGTCGATCTAACCTTAAATGGTGAGGCTTTAACGCTATGACTATTTTTTTAAACCCAGTTTGCCACCGCTAGACAAGGTGCAGGAAGGTTGAACATGAGCACAGAGCTAAAACCCGGTTGTAGTACCAAACTGAATACACCGACAGATATCGGCGGGCAATTACAGGTGTTGCAGGTACACCCGCGTGACAACGTGGTGGTGGCATTGCAACCGCTGGCGCAGGGCGTGGCGCTGCCGGAGCCGTTTGCGCAGTTAACTGCACAGCAGGCCGTACCGGCCGGGCATAAAGTGGCACTGGCTAATATTGCCAAAGGCGAGCCGGTGATTAAATACGGCTTTGCCATCGGCGCGGCTACTACGGATATTAAAGCCGGTGAGCATATTCACTCGCATAATCTTGCCACGCTGTTAAGCGGCCAGGTCGATTACCGTTATAGCGGCTGTCAGGCGCAGCCGTTGGCGTTTCCGGCCGGTTTACCAACCGAATTTATGGGTTACCGCCGTGCTAACGGCAAAGTGGGAACGCGCAATGAGCTGTGGATCATCAACACCGTAGGCTGCGTTAACCGCGCCGCGATGCGGGTGGCCGAACAGGCACGCAAGCTGTACGGCGATGATATCGACGGTATTTATGCCTTTACCCATCCGTTTGGTTGCTCGCAGCTGGGCGATGATTTAGACCACACCCGGCGTTTACTGGCCGGGCTGATTCAACACCCCAATGCCGGTGCGGTATTGGTAATGGGCCTGGGCTGCGAGAACAATCAGCTAAGCAAGTTATTAGCTGCCAGCCCGGGCGTTGATCTAAGCCGCATCCGCTCGTTCAATGCCCAACAGGTGGAAGACGAGATAGAGCAAGGCCTGGCGGCAGTGGACGAATTAGTGGCGCAGATGCGCAGTGATAAACGCACGCCGTGCCCGGTATCCGATTTAGTGATGGGCATGAAATGCGGTGGCTCTGATGGCTTAAGCGGCTTAACCGCTAACCCGTTGGTTGGCCGCATTGCCGATTTAGTCGCTGCCGGTAACGGCAAAGTAGTACTGACCGAAACGCCGGAAATGTTTGGCGCCGAGCAGGTATTTATGGCCCGCGCGCAAAACGAGCAAGTGTTTGGCGATATCGTTAGCCTGGTAAATGACTTTAAGCAGTACTTTATCGACAACAAACAGCCGGTGTATGAAAACCCCAGCCCGGGCAATAAAGACGGCGGCTTAACCACACTGGAAGAAAAATCGCTCGGTGCCATTCAAAAAGGCGGCTCGGCGGTGGTAAACCAGGTGATCCGTTACGGCGATATGGCCAGCCAAAGTGGTTTAACCCTGCTCGAAGGGCCGGGCAACGATGCGGTGTCATCCACCGCCTTAACCGCTGCCGGTGCGACCTTATTGCTGTTTACCACCGGGCGTGGCACACCACTGGGCTTTCCGGCACCGACAGTAAAAATTTCGTCGAATTCCGCTTTGGCCGCACGCAAGCCGCAGTGGATTGACTATGACGCCGGCGGCCTGCTGAAAAAAGGTCAGGACGCTGAGCAGTTCAGCCATGACTTTTTCCGTTATCTGATTGATGTCGCCTCAGGCAAAGCAACACGCAACGAGCAGACAGATAACCGCGAAATTGCCATCTGGAAAAATGGCGTCACGCTGTAAAAATAAACGTATTGAATTTAAACACTTTTTATAACAGGACTTGAATATGGCACAGAGTCGTCGCTTAGAACTGCACCCGGACCGGTTATTCCCGTCAGATCCTGTGGTGCGCGATATCGCCCGGCGTTTATATCAGCAAATTAAAGACTTGCCGATTGTCAGTCCGCACGGCCATACCGATCCACGCTGGTTTGCTGAAGACGCCAACTGGGACAATGCCACCGCCTTATTGCTGCTGCCGGATCACTATGTGTTTCGCATGTTATACAGCCAGGGCATTAAGCTCGAAGAGTTAGGCATACGCCGTAAAGACGGTGCCGTGGTGGAAAGCGATTACCGCAAAATCTTCCATATTTTTGCCAAACTCTATTACCTGTTTCGCGGCACACCATCACGCATTTGGCTCGACACGGTATTCCACGACGTATTCGGTTTAACCGAGACCCTGTGTGAAGATACCGCCGATCATTATTACGACAGCATTAACGCCCAACTGGCTAAACCCGAGTTTAAACCGCGAGCGTTGTTACAGCGTTTTAATATCGAGCTGATTGCCACCACCGAAGGCGCGCTAAACGATTTAAAACACCATGCAAAGCTCAAAGGCAGCGGCTTTGAAAGCCGCGTTATCACCACCTTCCGCCCCGACGATGTGGTAGATGCCGACCGCGCCGATTTTGCCGCTAACGTGGCTAAATTAGGCGAAATTACCGGCGAAGATACGAAAAGCTGGCAGGGTTATCTGGCAGCACTGCGCAAGCGCCGTAAGGTGTTTCGTGAGCACGGTGCTACCGCGACCGATCACGGCCACCCTACTGCCATTACGGCAGATTTGGCCATGAAAGATGCCGCGGCATTATTCCAACGCTGCTTAAGCGGTAAAGCCACCGCAGCAGAAACCGAGCTGTTCCGCGGCCAGATGCTGACTGAAATGGCCGGCATGAGCCTGGAAGATGGCATGACGATGCAAATTCACCCCGGTGCACACCGTAACCACAACCAGGTGATTTTTGAGCGTTTTGGTGCCGACAAAGGCGCCGATATCCCAAGCCCGACCGAATACGTGCAGGCGCTTAAGCCGTTGCTGCAGAAATACGGCAACGAAGCCAGTTTAAACATCATTCTGTTTACGCTGGACGAGACCACTTATGCTCGTGAACTGGCGCCACTGGCAGGCCATTACCCGGCGTTAAAACTTGGCCCGGCCTGGTGGTTCCATGACAGCCCGGAAGGCATGCTGCGCTTTCGCCATCAGGTAACCGAAACCGCCGGTTTTTACAACACTGTGGGGTTTAACGACGATACACGGGCGTTTTTATCTATACCGGCACGGCACGACGTAGCAAGGCGCATAGACTGCCGCTTCCTGGCAGGCTTGGTGGCCGAGCATCGCTTAAGCGAAGAAGAAGCCGGCGAGTTAGCCTACGAGCTGACTTACGGCCTGGTAAAGAAAGCGTATCAGTTGAAGTAACAATAAACAGAACGTTATAGCGGGGCAGATTGTTACTAAGCAGAGCGTCTCCAGCAGGGATGCTGGAGAGGAGTCTACAAGGATGTATTCACGACGTCTCTGCGTGTAACAAACTGCCCAAGCCTACACTGCAGAAAAGCGCAGCGGGCAGATAGCTAAACAAAGCGTCTGCCGCATGGATGCGGCAGAGGAGTCTACAGGGACGTATTTACGGCGTCTTTGTGTGCTGTCTGACCGCGAAGCCTAAATCAAATGGCAAAAAACTGATGACACAACTAAACAATCAGACTCTGGCAAGCCTAAACGGCAAACTGCCAATACCGGCTTACCGGCTGGCAGAGCAAAAGCCGCAAATCGGCATAGTGCACCTAGGCCCCGGTGCCTTTTTCCGCGGCCATCAGGCGTGGTATACCGAACAAGCGCTGCAATTTGGCGGCGACTGGGCCATCAGTGCGGTATCAATGCGCTCACCCGATGTCAGCCAGGCTTTATCACCGCAAGATGGCTTGTATACCCTGGCCGTGCTGGATGCCGTGCAAAGCTATCAGGTTATCGGCTCGGTGCAGGAAGTGCTGATCGCCAGCGAACAGTACAGCCAGGTATTAGCGCGCTTAACTGCCGCCAGCACCAGATACGTTACCCTGACCATTACCGAAAAAGGCTACTGCTTAAATGGCAGCGGTAAACTGGACTTAAACCACAGCCAAATTCAGCAGGATTTAACCGGCAGCGGCCAACCGATCACAGCCATTGGCTTATTGTTTACCGCACTGGCGGCCCGCTACCAGGCCAATATCGCGCCGTTTTGCGTGATCAGCTGTGACAACCTTACCGACAATGGCCATAAGCTGCGTAACGCGCTTATTGCCTTTGCTGAGCAAAAAGACCCCACTATCGCCAACTGGCTAAGCCAGCAGCTGATCAGCCCCTGCACTATGGTCGACAGCATTACCCCTGCCACCGATGATGCCATTAAAGCCCAGGTAGCCGGGGTGTTGGGCGTACAGGATAACTGGCCAATTAAACGCGAAGCCTTTGTGCAGTGGGTGATTGAAGATATTTTACCGGCTGACAGACCCGCCTGGCAGCAAGCCGGGGTAATTTATGCCCAGGATGTCAGCGCCTTTGAAAAAGCCAAGCTGCGTTTACTCAACGCACCGCACTCTACGCTGGCTTATGTTGGCTGTCTGCTTGGATATGAAACCGTATTCGATGCGATGCAGGATGAAGTGCTGACGCAGTTTATTCAGCAGATGATAAGCGACGAGATTATGCCGTCGTTCAAAGCCCCGGCGGAGTTGGATGTTAAGCAGTACAGTAACGATATATTAGCGCGGTTTCGTAACCCGGCTATCCGCCATTTGCTGGCGCAAATTGCCTGGGACGGCTCGCAAAAGCTACCGATGCGCATTCTGCCTGCCATCAGCGACAACTTAGCCGCCGGTAAACCGATAGACAAACTGGCGTTTGCCATCGCCGCCTGGTGCCTTTTTATTGTTAAGCGTTATAACGACAACGAAAAACTGGTTGACCCGCTGGCAGAGCAACTGCTGGCCGTAGCGGCGCAGTGCAGCGGCAATGCCGACACTGACGTAGCGCTGTTTTTAGCGGTAGATGCGGTGTTCCCGCCACAGCTCAGTTTAAACAACACCTTTTTTAGTACAGTGCATGCTGCTTATCAGCAATTAGTTACCCGACCAGCCGCTGCGCTGGCCGCTTTTGCAGGAGTTATTTAATGTCGTCGTTACCTCAGTTATTGTCGTCACTGCTTTCTTCTGTGATCAGGGGGCCGGCATTATTACCGATAATTCAGGCCGACACGCCGCATCAAGCTGTCGCCATAGCCAAAGCGCTGGCCGATGGCGGCGTAGGGTCGGTTGAAGTGGTGCTGCGCACCCGCCAGGCGCTAGCGGCGATTACTGCTATTCGCACTGCCTTGCCAAATTTATTGGTCGGCGCCGGCACTATATTGTCGGCAGCCGATGCCAACGCTTGTAAAGATGCCGGCGCGCAGTTTTTGGTCAGCCCGGCCAGTACACCAAAGTTGCTTGAAGCGATGATCGATACCGGCTTGCCATTGGCACCCGGTGTAGCGACACCGTCGGAAATTGCCATGGCGTATGAATATGGTTTGCGCGAAGTTAAGTTTTTCCCGGCGCACTTATCCGGCGGCATTGAGATGCTAAAAGCCCTGAGCGGCGTATTCCAACAGGTGAAGTTTTGCCCCACCGGCGGTATTGGTCAGCATAATCTGGCCGAGTTTTTAGCGCTGAAAAATGTGTTTGTAGTGGGCGGCTCCTGGTTAACCCCGGCTAATCTGGTAAAAGCACAGCAGTGGAGCCAAATAACCGCCCTGGCCGCTGAAGCGACCGCTATTGCCAAACAGATTAAAACCGCAGCTTAAGGAGCACGGCATGAGCAAACGTATTGTCATTATGGGCGAGTGCATGGTCGAGCTGTATCAGCTGGTCGACAATGTTTATCACCAGAATTTTGCCGGTGATGTGTTTAATACTGCGGTGTATTTAAAACGCACCTGTGAGAACCCGGTCGACGTACAGTTTTTTACGGCAGTGGGTACCGATCTTATCAGCGACAAGTTGGTACGGGCGGTAGAGCGGGAAAAAATAGACACCAGCCTGATGCTGCGTACCAAAACTGCACGGCCGGGCCTGTATATGATAAATACCGATGCTTTTGGCGAGCGCAGTTTTGTCTACTGGCGCGACAGCTCGGCAGCAAAGCAGGTATTGCAGTGTTTTAACGCCCAGCTCAATTACAACGCCATTAAAGGCTGCGATATGTTTTATTTCTCCGGCATTACGCTGGCGATTTTATCTGATGCCGACAGAGCGCAATTGTTTGAGCTGGTAAGCCGGTTAAAAGCCGATGGCAGCCAGATTGTGTTTGATCCGAATTATCGCCCGGCGCTGTGGCCTAATGCTGAAGCGGCCAAAGCGGCCTTTATTCAGGCTTACAGTTTAGCCGATGTGGCGCTGCCGGGGCTGGACGATCATCGGGTGCTGTTTGAGGCGCAAACCACCAAGGATGTGGTTGAGCAGTTAACAGAGCTGGGTGTGGCGGAGATTATTGTTAAAGATGGCAAGAACGGCATTAACGGCCGTTATCAGCAGCAGGGTTTTACGGCGTTGGCGCATCCGGTGAAGAAGGTGGTAGACACCACTGCAGCCGGCGATTCGTTTAACGGCGGTTATCTGGCTGCGCGGTTAGGTGGTATAGCACCGCAGCATGCAGTGAAGTTTGCCGCCCGTTTAGCGGGCTTTGTCGTTGAGCACACCGGCGCTATTGTCGGTAAGGATCACTTTAACGGCTTTTGGGCACAGAACCGGCCTTCAGTGTTTGTGAAGTAATAACAAGATCCGGTTTAAACCGGACATACATCGCACTTGCAACCAAGTCAATTTTGTTAGAAGGAGCAAGGCATGAGTTTAGCAACAGTTTTTCCGCAAGCCGCTGATATACCGGCAGAGTTTGCCCATACAGCAGAAATAACCCAGCGCGACTATTTGTTAAATGGCGAGTTGGTGCAGTGGCAGGGCGAATTAAGCCCGGTCGTGAGCCCCGTATATTTACGGGAAGGCATTAACTTACAGCAAGTAGTGCTGGGCCATACGCCGTTACTGGACGCCGACACGGCATTAAAAGCCCTCGACAGTGCGGTAAAAGCCTACGACTTAGGCCGCGGCGCCTGGCCGACGATGGCGGTGCTGGAGCGTATTCAGCATGTGGAGAAATTCCTCGGGTTAATGCAACTGCAGCGCGCTGAAGTTATCCGCCTGCTAATGTGGGAAATAGGCAAAACCTACCCTGATGCGGCGAAAGAATTCGACCGCACCTGTGACTATATCCGCGATACCATCGAAGCGTTAAAGCAGCAAGACAGAGACGCCAGCCACTTTATTATTGAGCAGGGCAGTTTAGGCAAAATCCGCCGCGTGCCGGTGGGCGTTGCGCTGTGTATGGGGCCGTTTAATTATCCGCTGAACGAAACTTTTACCACGCTGATCCCGGCGCTGATCATGGGTAACACGGTGATTTTTAAACCGGCAAAATACGGCGTATTGCTTATTCAGCCGCTATTGCAGGCGTTTTTACAAAGCTTCCCGCCCGGGGTAATTAACATTATCTACGGCCGTGGCCGTGAAACCGTTGGCGTGCTGATGGAAAGCGGCAAAATTGATTTATTCGCTTTTATCGGTACCAACAAAGGCGCCAGTGACTTAAAACGTATGCACCCCAAGCCACACCGGCTGCGCGCTGTGCTGGGGCTGGATGCCAAGAACCCGGCGATTATTTTGCCCGACGCCGATATGGAGCGCACAGTGAAGGAATGCGTGGCCGGTAGTTTGTCGTTTAACGGCCAGCGCTGTACCGCGCTGAAAATTCTGTTTGTGCAGCAAAGCCGTGCCGCCGAGCTGGTAGATAAACTCTCGCATGCTATCGGTGAGCTGAAAGCCGGTATGCCGTGGCAGCAAGGCGTGGCGATAACCCCACTGCCGGAGCCCGGCAAAACGCAGTTTTTAACAGAGCTACTTAAAGACGCGCTAAGCAAAGGCGCTAAGTTGCAAAACCCCGGTGGCGGCGCAACCACAGCTTCATTGTTTACCCCTGCATTGCTGTATCCGGTAAACAACAGTATGCGGTTATATAACGAAGAACAGTTCGGCCCGCTGGTGCCGGTAGTGCCTTATAACGATATTAATGAAGTGATTGATTATGTAGTTAATTCTAACTTTGGCCAGCAGCTGAGTATCTTCGGTCAGGACGCGCAGCAAGTCGGTGAACTGGTAGATATTTTTGCCAATCAGGTGGGGCGGATTAATATCAACAGCCAGTGCCAACGCGGGCCGGATAGCTTTCCGTTTAACGGCCGTAAAGACTCTGCCGAAGGCACCTTGTCGGTGGTGGACGCGCTGCGGCAGTTTTCTACGCCAACCTTAGTGGCCGCGAAATATCAGCAGGCGGATATCGATTTTGTTAAACAGATGGTAAAGGCGCGCAGCTCGCACTTTTTATCAACGGACTTTTTGTTTTGATACCGCGCTGGTTATATTGCAGGGCGCTGCTGATGGTGTTGCCGTTGCTGGCTGGTACTGTGGCGGCACAATCAGATAAACACTGCACTAACTTTGGTCTGGATACGCCGGGCGGTGCAGGCGGTGTGGTGTTAAAGGTAACTAACCTGAACCGCAACGGGCCCGGCTCTCTGGCCGCCGCGTTGGCGCACAGCGGGCCGCGCATCGTGGTGTTTGAAGTGGCTGGGGTGATAGATCTTCAGCGCACTAATCTGGAAATAAATCAGCCATACCTGACCATCGCCGGTGAAACAGCCCCTAACCCCGGCATTACGCTGATTAAAGGCGGCCTGCGGATTATCAGCCATGATGTGATAGTGCGGCATTTACATATCCGCCCGGGCGATGCCGGTTTGGCTAAACGTGCCGGCTGGGACACCGACGGCATAGCGGTAACCGGCAGCAATGCCTGCAATGTGTTGGTCGAGCATAACTCGATAAGCTGGGCCACCGACGAGCTGGTGTCGGCGTCCGGCCCGCGCGATAAAGGCGCGGCTGCTACCTCGAAGCACATCAGCTTCCGGCACAATATTCTGGCCGAAGCACTGGATTATGCCAGCCATATCAAAGGCAAACATAGTAAAGGTGCGCTGGTACATGACAATGTGCAGCAGGTGGCCTTTATCGGCAATTTATTTGTCAGCAATGACAGACGCAACCCGTACTTCAAAGCGTTCAGTTCCGGCGTGGTCGCCAATAACCTGATTATTAACGCCGGTAACGCAGCGGTGCAGTTAGGTTTTATCGAGCGCGAATGGCAGAGCTCAGGCATCAGCCCACAAAACCCGCAGGTGGCTGTAGTGGGTAATGTGTTGCGTTATGGCACGGACTCTTATTCCGATTTAGCGCTGATATCAGACCGTGGTGATGCCTTCATGGCAGATAATCAAACCTTTAACCTGCGCCAACAAGCGATGTACGACACTCAGGGCGTAATTAACCGCCTTGATACGCCACCGCTGTGGCCAGCCGGTTACAGCGCCTTACCGGCCAGCGAAACTGAAGCTATGGTGCTGACACAGGCCGGTGCCCGCTATTGGCAGCGCGACAGCATTGATCAACGCATTGTGCAGCAGGTGCAAACCGGCAACAGCCGCATTATCGACAGCCAGCAGCAGGTGGGAGGTTATCCGCAGATAGAACCGGTGTACCGCGCGCTGGACGTGCCAACAGACAATATCAAGGCCTGGCTGGACAGCTTTATTCCGGCCGGTAACAAACAACAGGAACCCTGAGTTATGCGTATCGAACACGTCGCTTTTAATGTCGCCCAACCGCAGCAGATGGCCAGCTGGTACAGGCAGCATTTAGGCTTTAGCTTAAAACGGGCATTAAATGATGCGGCGCAAACGCATTTTCTTGCCGACGACAGCGGCGTCATGATGATAGAAATTTACTGCAACCCGGCCGATCAGGTACCCGATTACGCCGCTATGGACCCGCTGATATTGCACCTGGCGCTGGTATCAACCGATCCGGTCGCCGACAGCGCCCGGCTAATCGCCGCCGGTGCCAGCCATGTTACCGATGTACACCTGAATGACGGCTCGCACCTGGCCATGTTGCGCGATCCCTGGGGCTTAGCACTGCAACTGTGCCGGCGCGGTGGCGGCAGGTAAAACCCGCTTTATACCTGTTGCATGCTAATTCGTGTGAATAAATTATTCATAAATTGATTTTTATGGCAAAAAATTTATGCAAGCTTTAAGAGAATACCGTATTATCGGTTAATCTACCGTCAGTGTTTCCAGCCAGAGGTTTGCATGCACGCGCAGTTTATTCAGGCCGTTAAACAGCTTATTCCGGCTGAACGTTATTTTGACGACCCTGTTGCTACGCTGGCGTATGGCACTGACGCCAGCTTTTATCGCTTGCTGCCCAAGTTGGTCTTGCGCGTTGAAAGCGAAACTGAAGTGGTGGCGTTGTTAAAACTGGCGAATGAATTTAAGGTTGCGCTAACCTTCCGTGCGGCCGGCACCAGTTTATCCGGCCAGGCAGTAACCGATTCGGTGCTGCTGGTGCTGGGCGAAAACTGGCAGCAGCGTGAAGTGCGCGGTTTAGGTGAGCAAATACGCCTGCAACCGGGCGTAATTGGTGCGGCGGCCAACAGTGTACTGACAAAATTTCAGCGCAAAATCGGCCCCGATCCGGCATCGATTAACAGCTGCAAAATCGGCGGTATCGTGGCCAATAACGCCAGCGGCATGTGCTGCGGCACGGCGCATAACAGCTTTAATACGCTCTCAGCAATGCGGCTGGTGTTATTCGACGGCACTGTGCTGGATACTGAAGATGCGCAAAGTGTAGCGGCGTTTCGCCACAGCCACAGTGAATTACTGGCTGAACTTGCTGAACTGGGGGCACAAACTCGGGCCAACAACGAGCTTAGCAACAAAATCCGCCACAAATACCGTTTAAAAAACACCACCGGTTTTTCACTGAATGCCTTAACTGAATTTACCGATCCAATTGATATCCTTACTCATTTAATGGTCGGCTCTGAAGGCTGTCTGGGGTTTATCAGTGCCGTGACCTACAACACCGTGCCGGATTATCCGCACCGTGCCAGTAGCTTGTTGGTGTTTCCGTCGGTGGAAAGCTGCTGTCGTGCGGTAACAGTATTAAAGCAGCAGCCGGTATCGGCGGTAGAGCTGCTCGACCGGCGCAGCCTGCGCTCGGTAGCGCATAAACCGGGTATGCCGGCTTGGGTAAAAAACTTGTCTGATAATGCTTGTGCCTTATTAATTGAAACCACGGCTGCCAGCGGTAGTTTGTTGCAACAGCAGCTGGTGCAGATCCCGGCCAGTCTGACCGCGTTTGAGCTGGAGCAGCAAGTGGAATTCAGTACCGACCCGGCGGTATATAACCAGCTGTGGGCTATTCGCAAAGGCACTTTTCCGGCAGTAGGTGCGGTACGTAAAACCGGCACTACGGTGATTATTGAAGATGTTACCTTTCCGGTTGCGCAATTGGCACAAGGGGTATCACGGCTGCAGCAGCTGTTTGATAAGTATTATTACACTGAGGCGATTATTTTTGGCCATGCGCTGGAAGGTAATCTGCATTTTGTCTTTACCCAGGGCTTCGATGATGCTACCCAGGTAGCCCGTTACGATGCCTTTATGCAGGAAGTGGCGCAATTGGTGGCGGTAGAATTTGGCGGCTCATTAAAAGCTGAACATGGCACCGGCCGCAATATGGCACCCTTTGTTGAGCTGGAGTGGGGCAACCAAGCCTATCAGCTGATGTGGCAAATTAAAAAGCTGCTCGACCCTAACCACATTCTTAACCCTGAGGTAGTGCTAAGCCACAATCCGCAGTTGCATCTGCAAAACTTAAAGCCGTTGCCGGCGACGAACCCTTTGGTTGATAAATGCATTGAATGCGGCTTTTGTGAGCCGGTGTGCCCGTCGCGCAAATTAACGCTAACACCACGCCAGCGCATTGTTACCCAGCGTGAGATATCGCGCTTACGCCGCAGCGGCGATGAACCTGAGCGGCTGGCGGCATTGCAGCAATCGTATCAGTATCAGGGTAATGATAGCTGTGCTGCCTGCGGTATGTGCAGTACCGCCTGTCCGGTGGGTATTAATACCGGCGACCTGACCCGGCAACTGCGGGCAGAGCATAACCGGCCCTGGCAGGGGCTGGCGGCTGTTATTGCCAGGCATTTTACGGCGGTATCAGCTATGGCCCGTGCTGGCCTGGCTATAGGCAGCATATTTGCTAAATTGCTGCCGCTGCGAGCTTTGTGGCATAGCGCTATGCCAACTGCAAACTATAACAATGTGCTGCCAATAGCCCATGCAGATACCCGGCTGAAACCTGTTATCTATTTAGCCAGTTGCTCAGGCCGGGTAATGGCGCCACAGGCTGGCAGTAAAGATAAACGCAGTTTGCAGCAGGTAAGCGCCAGCTTACTGCAAAAAGCAGGTTATCAGTTAATAATGCCTGACGGCCTGGCTAACCAGTGCTGCGGTATGCCGTTTCAATCCAAGGGCCAGTTTGCTGCGGCAGAGCTGAAACAACGCGAGCTGGAGCAGTGGCTGCTTAAGGTTAGCAATAACGGCGACATTGCGGTGTTTTCTGATACCAGCCCCTGCAGTTTAACCTTGCGCAGCAAATTAGACCCGCGGCTGAGGATCTATGACAGTGTCGACTTTTTACATGACAAGGTGTTGCCGAAGTTGAATATCACGCCGCTTAGCGAGCCGGTAGCACTGCATATTACCTGCAGCGCCAGCCAACTGGGTCAGGCCGGTAAACTTCAGCGGCTGCTCTCTGCCTGCAGTAATAACGTCGTGATACCGGAAGGCATCAGCTGCTGCGGCTTTGCCGGGGATAAAGGTTTTGTATTACCACAGTTGAATGCCTCGGCGCTGTCTGGTCTACAGCAGCAGGTAAGTGGCTGCTCGCAGGGGGTGTCAACCAGCCGGACTTGTGAAATTGGTTTATCGCGCCACAGCGGTATTGAGTATCAGCACCTGGTGTATTTGCTGGATAAGTGCTCATAAGCTTTTGCAGCGTCACTGCAACGAAACTGGCTAGCGAGATTGGCGACAACTAAGAAAAGCGTCTGTGGCAGGGATGCCACAGAGGAGCCTACAGGGAGGTATTTACGGCGTCTTTTCGTGTTGTTGGCAATTGAAGCCAACACACATGTTCTGAACTGACGCCGCTAAGTATTACAGCTTATTTAAAATCTCAGCCGGTAATGCCAGCTCGTCATTAAGGTTAACACCGACACCACGGTCAAGAATATTCTTGGCAATCTGCTTAGCTTCTTCCAGCGAGTGCATTTGCGCGGTGCCGCACTGGTAAATATTCAGCTCAGGAATATCGCTCTGGCTGGCAACATGCAGCACATCGTCCATCGCCGCTTGCCAGGCTTTGGCGACACGTTGCTCGTCCGGGGTGCCAATTAAGCTCATATAAAAGCCGGTGCGACAACCCATGGGCGAAATGTCGATAATTTCTACATCGTTGCCATTTAAATGGTCGCGCATAAAACCGGCAAATAAATGCTCCAGCGTATGAATACCTTTTTCCGACAGGATTTCTTCATTCGGCACGCAAAAACGCAAATCAAATACCGTGATGGCATCGCCTTTAGGCGTGTTCATTTTCTTCGCCACGCGCACGGCGGGGGCTTTCATAATGGTATGGTCTACGGTGAAACTGTCGAGTAATGGCATAACAACACCCTCAAAATGAATGCTACAGATGGCGGCTATTATAGGCAGGTAAAGCTGTATAAGTTAACCGTTATCGGCAGATAACAGCGTTAAACCGGCGCTAAAACCGGATTAAATGCCCGGATGGCAAAATTTTTGCTCTAATAACCTTGAATGGATCAGGGCTAATCCCCATTAATCGCTCAACGCAATTTGTGATTGTTCAGAATATTAAGTGGAGTGTAGTTATGGGCAGAATTATCGGTATTGACTTGGGTACAACCAACTCTTGTGTAGCAGTATTAGACGGCGATAAACCTCGCGTATTAGAAAACGCTGAAGGTACCCGTACTACGCCTTCTATTATTGCTTACGCTGAAGACGGCGAAGTATTAGTGGGCCAGCCGGCAAAACGTCAGGCAGTTACTAACCCGAAAAACACCTTATTCGCTATTAAGCGTTTAATCGGCCGTCGCTTTGAAGACGAAGAAGTACAACGCGACATCAAAATTATGCCTTACGCTATCGTAAAAGCAGATAATGGCGATGCCTGGGTTGAAGTTAAAGGCAAAAAATTAGCCGCACCGCAAATTTCAGCCGAAGTGCTGAAAAAAATGAAGAAAACCGCTGAGGATTTCTTAGGTGAAGCGGTAACGGCTGCGGTAATTACGGTACCAGCTTACTTTAACGATGCACAGCGTCAGGCAACCAAAGATGCCGGCCGTATCGCAGGCTTAGACGTAAAACGCATTATCAATGAGCCAACTGCAGCAGCGCTGGCCTATGGTATGGATAAAAAGAAAGGCGACACCAAGGTTGCGGTATATGACTTAGGTGGTGGTACTTTTGATATCTCTATCATTGAGATTGACGATGTTGACGGCGAGCAAACTTTTGAAGTATTGGCCACTAACGGTGATACCCACTTAGGTGGTGAAGACTTCGATAACCGTTTAATCAACTACTTAGTTGAAGAATTCAAAAAAGAGCAGGGCATTGACCTGCGTAACGACCCATTGGCGATGCAGCGCTTAAAAGAGTCTGCTGAAAAAGCCAAGATTGAGCTGTCGTCAGCATCACAAACTGAAGTGAACCTGCCGTACATTACTGCTGATGCCTCAGGCCCGAAACACCTGAACATCAAGGTAACCCGTGCCAAGCTGGAATCACTGGTAGAAGACTTAATTCAGCGCACTATTGAGCCGCTGAAACAAGCGCTGAAAGATGCTGATTTAAGCGTCGGTGAAATTAACGACATTATCCTGGTGGGCGGTCAAACGCGGATGCCAAAAGTTCAGGAAGCGGTAACAGCTTTCTTTGGCAAAGAGCCACGTAAAGACGTAAACCCGGATGAAGCAGTAGCAGTGGGTGCCGCTATTCAGGGCGCGGTACTGTCAGGTGATGTTAAAGACGTATTGTTGCTTGATGTTACGCCTCTGTCACTGGGTATTGAAACCATGGGCAGCGTGATGACGGCGCTGATTGAGAAAAACACCACGATCCCAACTAAGAAATCGCAGGTGTTCTCTACCGCTGAAGATAACCAGTCTGCGGTAACTATTCACGTGCTGCAGGGCGAGCGTAAGCGTGCGTCTGACAACAAGTCACTGGGCCAGTTTAACCTGGAAGGCATTCGCGGCGGTCGTCGTGGCGAGCCACAAATTGAAGTAGTATTCGATTTAGATGCTGATGGTATTCTGCATGTGTCGGCTAAAGATAAAGACACCGGCAAAGAGCAGAAGATCACCATCAAGGCCAACTCGGGTTTAACCGATGAAGAAATTCAGGCCATGGTACGTGATGCTGAAGCGCACGCTGAGGACGATAAAAAGTTTGAAGAGCTGGTACAAACCCGTAACCAGGCGGATGCGATGGTACATGCCACGCGCAAACAACTGGAAGAAGTGGGCGACAGCTTAGCGGCTAATGACAAAGAAGCCATTGAGACAGCCATCAAAGAGCTGGAAGCTGTGTTAAAAGGCAGTGACAAGGCAGCGATTGACGAGAAGTCACAAGCTCTGATCCAGGCGTCGCAGAAGTTGATGGAAGCAGCTCAGGCTAAAGCGCAGCAAGGTGGCGGCGATGCCGGCCAGCAAGCTGACAGCAACGACGATGTGGTTGATGCTGAGTTCGAAGAAGTCAAAGACGATAAGAAGTAATCTGGCTGAAGTATAAGGGCTGGCCTGGTGCCAGCCTTTTGGCATTAAGACATTTACTGAGCGGGAACTATGTCCAAGCGTGACTATTATGAAGTATTAGGTGTCGCTAAAGGCGCCGACGATAAAGACATCAAAAAGGCTTATAAACGCCTCGCCATGAAATTTCACCCCGACCGTACTCAGGGTGATAAGGCCATGGAAGAGAAGTTTAAAGAAGTCCAGGAAGCCTATGAGGTGTTGTCGGATGAACAAAAACGCGCCGCCTACGACCGTTATGGCCATGCCGGGGTAGATCCTAACCGTGGCGGTGCCGGTGGCGCCGGCGGTGCTGATTTTGGTGATATTTTCGGCGATGTATTCGGTGATATCTTCGGTGGCGGTGGTCGTCGTGGTCAGTCACGGGCGCAGCGCGGTTCAGATTTACGCTACAACCTGGAATTAAGCCTTGAAGAGGCAGTACGCGGTAAATCGGTCGATATTAAAGTTCCGACGATGGTGGGTTGCGATAGCTGCGATGGCTCAGGTGCGAAAAAAGGCACTTCAGCCAAAAGCTGCCCCACTTGTCATGGTGCTGGCCAGGTTACCATGCGGCAGGGCTTTTTTGCTGTGCAGCAAACCTGTCCAACCTGTAATGGCCGCGGTAAGATCATTCCCGATCCGTGCAGCAAGTGCCACGGCGAAGGCCGCGTAGAGAAAACCAAAACCCTGTCGGTGAAAATTCCGGCCGGAGTAGATACCGGCGATCGCATTCGTTTAACCGGCGAAGGTGAAGCGGGTATGCATGGCGCACCGGCAGGTGATCTGTACGTGCAGGTGCATGTTAAAGAACACCCGATTTTCGTCCGCGATGGCAATAATCTGTACTGCGATGTACCACTGAGTTTCACTACTGCTGCCTTGGGTGGCGAAATTGATGTCCCCACGCTGGATGGCCGCGTTAAGCTGAAAATTCCGGCGGAAACGCAAACTGAAAAAATGTTCCGTCTGCGTGGCAAAGGTGTGCAATCGGTACGTGGCGGCGGCGTAGGTGATCTGGTATGTAAAGTGGTGATCGAAACGCCGGTGAACTTAAGCGACAAGCAAAAAGATTTACTGCGCCAGCTGGATGACAGTATGGCAGGAGACGGCGAGGCCAAACACCGGCCGAAATCAAAAGGCTTTTTTGATGGTGTGAAGAAGTTCTTTGATGATTTAACCAGTTAAACACTAATGAAAAACCACCTGCGGGTGGTTTTTTGTTTTTCAGCAGATACAATAAAAGCTGATGATATTTTCCCTGCTACTGCAATGGATAAGGATATATTGATGTTGAAGAAGTTATTGCTTGGCGCTACTTGCACTTTGCTGATCGTTGCTTGCGCGCAATCACCTACCGGACGGCGTCAGATCATGCTGTTTAATGATACAGAGCTGAGTAAAATGGGGGCGCAAACGTTTGAAAGCATGAAAGCCGAAACGCCGATCGCTAAAGACGTTAAAACTAACAACTATGTTAAGTGCGTGGCCAACAGTTTGCTGGCGGTAACACCGGACAGTATGCGGGCACAAAGCTGGGAAATTGTGGTATTTGATTCCGACCAGGTCAATGCCTTCGCCTTACCGGGTGGTAAAATAGGTGTATACACCGGCTTGCTAAAAGTAGCTGAAAACCAGGACCAACTGGCTGCGGTAGTTGGCCATGAAATAGGCCACGTTATTGCCGGTCACAGCAACGAGCGTTTATCAACTAACCAGGCATTACAAACGGTGTTGTCTCTGGGTGATGCCGGCATGAAAGCCTATGGTGTACAGTATCAAAAAGAACTGATGACGGCTTTCGGTTTGGGCGCACAACTGGGTGTTGCCTTACCGTTTAGCCGTGCGCATGAGTCTGAGTCTGATATTATTGGTCTGGACTTAATGGCTAAAGCCGGTTTTGAACCGCGCCAGGCGGTGAACTTATGGCAAAATATGGCAGCCGCTGGTGGCGGAGGAACGCCGGAATTTATGTCAACGCACCCGTTGCCGGAAACACGGATCAAAGATTTACGCGAAAAAATGCCGGCGGCAATGAAAACTTATAATGAACGTAAGACAGCTTCTGCGTTACCAAAGTGTAATCGATAAGCGTCAGTTTGTTTTACAGTTTTGCTGGTGATGTAAGCGGTACTTTTTTATATTATTTTAAAAACATAGTGTTGTAGTGTTGGATTTGATCTTGCATGGCTTTCGTAGTAGGTTTTATTAGCTATGCAGCCTGATAACAGGAAAGCAAAATATGGAAATTAAGCAAAATAAGGATGTCTCCAGACGGCGGTTTTTACAAAAAACGGCGGTTGGAGCTGTTATTGCCAGTCTGCCGGCAAAATCGGTGTGGGGTGCATGTTCGGTATCAGGAGCTTTGTCGGGCAATTTGTCTCAAAACACCGACAGGCACGATTGCACTATTCCTAAACTTTGGAATGGTCGCTCGCCCGGCGGCTGGTTAAATTACAAGAGCAATTGCCACTCTATTTTTACCGATTTAAGTCGTAAGAAAGTTATCTACAAAAAGAAACCGCAAATTTATCAGAAATACCTTAAATGCTATGTTGATGCAGTCGAGTTGGCAATGGATATGCCATTGATTTTGCCGGCAGAATTAGAGGCAGCGTCTCACTCTGTGCGTTCCGGGTTGGCCAGCAACGGTTATGGTGATAGTAATATTTATTTTCATCTGGCTGCTGTGTATCTGAATGCTTTTTTTGGCCTGTATCCGGGATATAGCGGTCAGGCAGATGCTGAGGCGCTGGTTGAACGTCTTTATTTATTTTGGTATACGCAGAAGAGTACTTCCTCTTTCAGTACCATTTCTGATCACATGCTTGGCTACACTGATGGCAGCACACGCTGGGTAGCGAACTGTTCCATTTGAGTCAGCAATGAGACGTCTTATTTTTGCGCCGCATACCAAACTAAGCTGTTTTAGTGATGGTAGCGGCGTAGCCATCTACAGCTCATACACGGGTGATACCCTAATGCTGCATTCTGAGCTGCGTGACGCAGTAATGTTGCAGAGTTTTTCTGCTTTGCCTGATTTTAATCTTACAGATATGCAAAATTCCTTAGGTATCGATGCTGAGGAAGCAGACCGCGTGATACAGTACCTGCTAGATAACCAGCTTATTATCAGTGCAGCAGGGTGTTAATGCAGATTAACTGTGGCCAATACCGCTTTGATTTAACCACAACAGACAGCGCTGTTATGAGGTCGGTTCAACAGGTTTATGGTGATGCACTGCTGGCTGACGCCCCGGCTGATTTTGCTATCGGTTTAGATCCTGGTTTATGGCTGCGGCGTTGGATAAAGCCTCAGGTAAATTTTCGTTGCGATCAGCATTCCCCCTTTAAACCTTTACCGTCGTCTCAGGCCTATGCGGTACTGGAATGGGGCATGAACTGGTGTATTGCTGCCCACGAGTATTCACGTTTTTTGTTGCATGCTGCCGTACTGGTAAAAAACAACACAGCCATTATTTGTCCGGCATTGCCGGGTTCCGGTAAGAGCACACTCAGTGCGTATTTGGGGTTGAGCGGTTGGTCGGTATACAGTGACGAAATGGCCGTTATCGATATTGACAGCCGACAGGTGTTGCCGTTGTTTCGTCCGGTGTGTTTGAAAAACAACAGTATCGACTTGTTACGCAGCTGGCATCCCAATGCCGTGATTACTCCTGTATGCCGTGATACGCAAAAGGGCGATGTGGCGCATGTCAAAGTGCTGAGCTGGGAACACTATCAGCAGCTTATACCGGTGCCAATAAGTGCGGTGGTTTTCCCCAAATACAAACATGATACCGAGCTGGTTATTTATCAGCTGGACCAGCTGGACGCATTTGGACAATTAAGCCGCAACGCCTTTAATTATAATGTGCTGGGAGAAACGGCGTTTGATATAGTAGCTGCTTTGGTTAGTAATGCCGGCTTGTATCAGGTGGAGTACAGCGAACTGACTGAGCTGGCGCAGTTTTTTGATGAACTGGTGCAGCCATGACAGCATTTCGGGCACAACAACTGCTGATGTATCTGGCCGAACCGGAGCGCTGTGCAGAGTTGTCGCTGCCGCAATGGCAACAGCTGATTTGGCTGTTGCGTGAAGCTAAGCTGCTTGCCGCTTTAGCTGCGGCGCTTGAACGCAGAGAGTTATGCCTGCAGCTGCCAGTCTATGCCAGACGGCACTTGCGGTCAGCACTGACATATGCCGACCGTCAGAGTCAACAAATCAGATTTGAATGCAACGAATTGAAACGGCTATTTGATGGCGCCGGCATACCTGCTTTGTATTTAAAAGGTTCCGCCTATGTATTGGCCGGCACTGCCAACGGCAGAGGCCGTATTTGTAATGATTTAGATGTACTGGTTGCAAAGTCGCAACTTGCAGATGCCGAAGCGTTGTTGCAAAAAAATGGTTGGCGTACTGACAAACTCAGTGATTACGATGAGCGGTATTACCGGCAGTGGAGCCATGAAATTCCGCCGATGGTGCAGATACATCGGGGAACAGTATTGGACTTGCACCATAATCTGTATTTACCTATCAGTGGCCGTGCTGCAGATATGGCGAGGTTTTTCCGTTTAACGCAGACAACAATATCAGGTGCTCTGGTGCTTAACCCTGCAGCTATGGTGCTGCACAGTATTATTCATTTATTTACCAACGACGATATGCAAAGCGGTATGAGAGATTTGTGGGACTTATACTTGCTGATCACGCAATTCAGCACAACAGAGTTCTGGCAACAACTACATGGCTTGGCGCAGGTGTCGGGCTTCTGCAATGAGCTGCAGTATTGTTTGAGCGCACTGCATTATTATCTTGCGCCTGCTCTTGATCCATTAACGCTACAACAGAGTGTTAACGGATCAAGTAATGGTCTCTGGACACGATATATTATGCTGCCGGCATTGCTGCCATCGCATCCTCTGGTGTGCCGCTGGTGGCATCGTCGGGCAAAGCAGCTGGTGTATTTGCGCGGCCACTGGATCAAAATGCCACCATGGGTTTTGTTAAAGCACTTAACTATAAAAACATTTTTTACTGCGCGTGATCAGTTATTCGGTAAGTACCAATTTGCGCCTAAACGTCCGCCCAATCAGCATTGGTAAGCGGCTCAGGCTGGACGCCGGGTTAGTATAATGACACAGGCTACTAACAATAAAATCAGGCAGTAGTAGCTTTGTGTGACAACCTGCCATGGCGAAATGCCGAAGCTGGCGCCCAGCAACAGCGCCTGAGCACCGTACGGCACTAACCCCTGGCTGATACAGGCAAAAATATCCAGCAAGCTCGCGCTGCGTTTGGGCGTAATATGGTGTTGTTGTGCCAGGGTTTTACTTACCTCACCGGTTAGCACTATTGCTACCGTATTATTGGCAATACACAGATTACTGCTAAACGCTAATGCGGCTATCGCCAGTTGCTGCGCTTTATTGCCCGCCAGTTTCAGCCGGTTTGCCGCGTGCTGAATTTTACCGGCGATCCACTGCAAGCCACCTTGTTGTTTTATAAATTCACTGAGTGCACTGACCAACATCGCCAGCAGAAAAATTTCCTGCACATTGGCAAAACCGGTAGCGATATCTTTGCCCAGGTTAGCCATGGCGTAATCGGCAAACAGCGCGCCCTGCAGCGCCGCCAGTACTATACCCAGCAGCAGTACTACAAACACATTTAAGCCCAGCACCGCCAGTAACAGAATGGCAGCATAAGGCACTACACCACTCCAGTTTACGGCGTCAATCTGCACCGGCGCTCCGTCTGTGGCCAGCACGATATACAACAGCAGGGTTAACGCGGCAGCCGGCAGCGCAATTTTAATATTTTCGCGGAATTTGTCGGCCATTTGCGCACCCTGAGTGCGGGTAGAGGCAATGGTGGTGTCGGAAATAATCGACAGGTTGTCACCAAACATGGCGCCGCTGAGTAATACACCTGCTACTAATGCCTGCTCCAGCCCGGCCTGATTGGCCAGACCTACTGCGATAGGAGCCAGCGCGCCTATGGTGCCCATAGAGGTGCCCATAGCGGTGGACACCAGCGCAGCAATAACAAACAAACCCGGCAATAGCCAGGGCGCCGGCACTAAACTGAGGCCGGCGTTAACGGCAGCATCGACACCCCCGGTTGCTGTCGCCACGCTGGCAAAGGCGCCGGCCAGCAAATAAATAATACACATGGTAATAATATTGCTGTTGCCGGCGCCTTTGATCATCACATCGATTGATTGCTGCAACGGTGCTTTGTGCAGCCAGATGGCCAGCATCAGCGCCGGAATAATAGCGACATGGCCGGGTAATTGATAAAACGCATAAGCCACATCCTGGCTTTGCAGGTACAAGCCGGTGCCGAGAAACAGCGCAACAAAAAACAGTAACGGCAGCAGCGAGCGCTTGGCCCCTGCTGCCGGCAGCGTGGTATCGTTCATAGGTTTACCTTATAAATACGCAGGCGGTGCAATCGCCTTAATGGTTGCGCAATATATAGATGGCTAGACGTCCTGTCAATTCGGCAGGCATTTTTATCTACTGGTATAAGCTACCTGAGTTGATTATGCTGGCAACTTATTTATTACTATCTCTTTTTCCGATGGAGTGGATATGTCGCAAAACCGCTTAATCAGCAGCAAACGCTTTCTGCCATTTTTTCTCACTCAAGCCAGCGGTGCTTTTAATGACAACGTGTTTAAAAATGCGCTGATGTTAATGCTGGCCTTTACTGCAGCTAATGCGTTGCCATGGGATACCGATTTAACCATGAACCTGGCTGCAGGGTTATTTATTCTGCCGTTTCTGCTGTTTTCTGCCACCGCCGGTACCCTGGCCGATGCGGTATGCAAAACTAAACTGATCCGCGCGTTAAAGCTGCTGGAAATAGGTCTGATGCTGCTGGCCGCGATAGCATTTTATTTTCAGCAGTATTTAATGCTACTGGGGTTGCTGTTTTTAATGGGCAGCCAGTCGGCATTTTTTGGCCCGGTAAAGTACGCAATTTTACCGCAGCTACTCACCGACAAAGAGTTGTTAGCCGGCAATGCGTGGGTAGAGATGGGCACCTTTGTTGCCATTTTGCTGGGTACCATTACCGGTGGCTTATTGGTGGGCCTGGCGGATGCGCCGCTGTGGGTAGCGCTGGTGGTAGTGCTGTTTTCCGTGCTGGGTTATTTAATTAGCCGGCAGATCCCAGCCGTGGGCGAGGTGCATAATGCCGATACATTTCGTTTTGCGCCCTGGCAACAAACCAGGGCCACTATCAGCATCAGCTATCAAAATCGCACACTGTACTTATCTATTATGGCTATCAGTTGGTTCTGGTTTTTAGGGGCCAGCTATTTAACTCAGTTTCCCAATTTTACCAAGACGGTGCTCGGTGGTGACAACACTGTGGTAACGGCGCTGTTGGTAGCATTCTCTGTTGGTGTGGGTATCGGCTCGATGTTGTGCGAACGTTTATCCGGCGATAGGGTAGAGCTTGGTATAGTACCTATTGGTTCCGTTGGTTTAAGCGTATTTGGTATTAGTCTGTTTTTCAGCAGCCCGGCAGAGTTACCGGCAGAACTGCTGAACCTGCCGCAGTTTCTGGCCAGTGCTTTTGGCTGGTGGGTGCTGACAGATCTGACATTAATCGGCGTATTTGGTGGTTTGTTTATTGTGCCACTGTACGCTTTGTTGCAGCAGCGGGCCGAGCCGCAACAGCGGGCGCGGGTCATTGCCGCTAACAATATTTTCAATGCGCTGTTTATGGTAGTTAGCGCCATTGCGGGTATCGTATTTTTAACCGTGCTGGATTTAGCTATTCCGCAGTATTTTCTGGTACTGGCCATTATGAATGCTGTGGTCGCGTTATATGTATACAGCCGGGTGCCGGAGTTTGCCCTGCGCTTTGTTATTTACCTGCTTAGCCATACCATGTACCGCGTTAACAGTCGTGGCCTGGATAATATCCCGGCAGAAGGCGCCGCAGTGCTGGTAGCGAATCATGTTAGCTATGTTGATGCGTTGCTGATTGCCGGCGCAGTGCGCCGGCCGGTGCGCTTTGTTATGGAAAAAGCCATTTATGATTTGCCGGTAGCCAACTGGTTGTTTAAAGCCGCCCGTACTATTCCTATTTGCTCAAAGCAGAAAAACGAGCAGGTTTACGAAGCCGCTTTTGCGGCCATTAAGCGTGAGCTGGAGCAGGGCAATTTGGTGTGTATTTTCCCGGAAGGCCGTTTAACCAAAAGCGGTGATATCGACAGCTTCCGCCCCGGTATCGAGCGGATTTTGGCGGAGACGCCGGTACCGGTAGTGCCGATGGCGCTGCAGGGCCTGTGGGGCTCATTTTTCAGTCACCATGGCAGTGGAGCCTTTAAGTTTAAAGGTCGCTTTTGGTCAAAAGTAAAGCTGATAGCCAGTGCGCCCTTGCCTGCGGAACAAGCCGCTGCAGCTGAGTTGGAGCGCCAGGTGCGTCTGCTGCGGGGCGATCTGGCTTAAGCGCTGTGTGATTTAACGCAATAATGGCGGCCAGCCTTGAACCTGTATCAGGTTGGCCGCATAACACTTGTCTAATGTTGGCTCAGGCCACAGTTTCGGAGGCAAGATGTTTAATTTCTCATTTCAAAACCCTACCCGCATCGTATTTGGCAAAGATCAGCTGGCGCAGTTAAGCAAACTTATTCCACCGGGCAGCAAAGTACTGCTGACCTACGGCGGTGGCTCCATTAAACACAACGGTGTTTACGACCAGGTAGTGAAAGCACTGGACGGTTTTGACTGGCAGGAATTCAGTGGCATAGAGCCAAACCCCAGCTTTGAGACTTTGATGCGGGCTGCTGATTTGGTGCGGCGCGAGAAAATAGATTTTCTGTTGCCGGTAGGCGGTGGCAGTGTTATTGACGGTACTAAGTTTATCGCCGCTGCTGCAATGTTTGCAGGTGATGCCTGGGATATTCTGGCCAAAGGCGCTAAAGTTACCGCTGCAATTCCGCTGGGTTGTGTGCTCACCTTACCGGCCACCGGCACCGAGAGCAACGGCAATTCGGTTGTCACCCGTTATGAAACCCAGCAAAAACTGTCGTTCTCCAGCGCGCTGGTGTATCCGCAGTTTGCCATTTTAGACCCTACCGTCACCTTCAGCCTGCCGCCCAAGCAAGTCGCCAATGGCGTGGTGGATGCCTTCGTGCATGTGATGGAGCAGTATATGACCTATCCGGTCAATGCGCCGGTGCAGGACCGCTTTGCTGAGGGCTTATTACATACCCTGATAGAAGAAGGCCCCAAAGCGCTAAGCCAGCCGGACAACTACGATGTGCGCGCTAATGTAATGTGGGCGGCAACCATGGCACTAAACGGTCTGATTGGCCAGGGTGTACCGCAGGATTGGGCTACTCACATGATTGGCCATGAGATCACCGCGCTGTATGGCCTCGATCATGCGCAAACACTGGCAATAGTGTTGCCATCCCTGTTGCAACAACAGCGCGGACAAAAGCGCGATAAGCTACTGCAATATGGCCGCCGTATCTGGCAGTTACAGCACCAGGATGAAGAGCGTTTAATTGACGAGGCGATTAATCACACACGTGCCTTTTTCGAGCAAATGGGCGTGCCGACCCGCTTAGCCGATTACGGTATTAAAGCCGATGCAGTTGATAAGCTGGTAGACGCGCTGCAAGCTAACGGTATGCTGAAGTTGGGCGAACATGCTGATATTACCCCGGACGTGTCGCGGCAGATTTTGCAACGGGCGGTTTAGATATAAAAATAGCCATTAAGATGGCTATTTTACTTCCCCCTGCAGGCGGCTTTTGCTCTAATAGCCGCCATTATCATATTTCTACAGAGCCAGACTATGCCATCTATCGGGATCTTTGGTGCTAACGGCCGCATGGGCCGGGCGTTAATTACTGTTGCTAAAGAGCAACAACTAAACCTGACGGCTGCCACAGTGCGCACAGGGTCAGATCTTATCGGTGTCGATGCCGGTGAATTAGCGGGTGTGGGTAAGCTGGGTCTGCCACTTAGTGCCACCGGCCCTGACAGTATTAATAACGCCGATATTTGGGTCGACTTTACTATGCCTGAAGCGATGCTGGCGCATTTGCAATTGGCGGTAGCGGCGAAAAAAGCCATGGTAATAGGTGTTACCGGCTTAACCGACGCGCAATACCAGCAGGTACAGCAGGCCAGCCAGCATATTCCTGTTGTTTGGGCACCGAATATGAGCGTAGGCGTAAACTTGTTGCTGCATTTGGTGCAAACCGCCGCCAAAGTAATGGGGCAAACGGCGGATATTGAAATTATTGAAGCGCATCACCGCTTTAAAAAAGATGCGCCTTCGGGCACGGCTATGGCTATCGGTGCCAGCATCGCCAAAGCGCTGGATCGCGATTTAGCTAAGGTTGCAGTATATGGCCGCGAAGGCATTACCGGTGAGCGGGAGCAGCAAACTATCGGCTTTGCCACCGTGCGTGGCGGTGACATTATTGGCGACCATACCGCCTTATTCGCTGATTTAGGCGAAAGGCTGGAAATAAGCCACAAAGCCTCCAGCCGTAACACCTTTGCTCAAGGCGCACTGCGCGCTGCTCTGTGGTTGCAAAATAAACAGAGCGGACTTTATTCTATGCAACAAGTGTTAGGTTTAGCTGATTTAAGCTAGCTTTTTGCGCTATTAAGCTTAAAAACCGGCTAAAGTTGTCATTTGTAATAAAAATCAAAAAAAGCATAGCTTATCCAGCGCTGATCGCCTAAAATAGTCAGGTTTGCCTAAGGCAAATCGGGTATCACATTTTGGGTCAAAACGGGTTGTAAAACAGTGTCAGGTTTTCGCCCGTTTTTTGCTGTTTGGAGGTTATCTTGACTAAGTCCGCCCTGCTCGTACTGGAAGACGGCACCGTATTTCGCGGTACAGCCATTGGCGCTGAAGGAGTTTCTGTAGGTGAAGTGGTGTTTAACACTTCCATGACCGGGTATCAGGAAATATTGACTGATCCCTCATACGCAGAACAAATCGTTACTCTCACTTATCCACACATTGGCAATACCGGTACTAACCTTGAGGATGAAGAATCCGGACAAATTTGGGCCAGAGGCCTGATAATCCGTGACCTTCCGCTTCTTGCCAGTAATTTCCGTAACCAACTCTCTCTTAGTCAGTATTTAACACAACACAATATTCTCGGCATCGCCGATATTGATACCCGTAAGTTAACCCGTATTTTACGCGAGAAAGGTGCGCAAAATGGCTGCCTGATCGCCGGCGACAACCCGGATGAAGCTCAAGCACTGGCGCTGGCTAAAGGTTTCCCTGGCTTATCAGGTATGGATTTAGCCAAAGAAGTTAGCGTGAAAAAAGCTTATCAATGGACTGAAGGCAGCTGGCAGTTAGGCGAAGGCCATCGCGCAGCAGCGCCACAACGGTTTCATGTGGTAGCCTATGACTTTGGTGTAAAGCGCAATATTCTGCGCATGCTGGCGGACCGCGGCTGTAAGCTAACGGTAGTACCGGCACAAACACCGGCCAGTGAAGTACTGGCAATGAAGCCGGACGGGATCTTTTTATCCAACGGCCCTGGCGACCCGGCACCTTGTACCTACGCAATTGACGCGATTAAAACCTTCCTTGAGACCGACATTCCTGTGTTTGGTATCTGTTTAGGCCATCAGCTGCTGGCACTGGCCAGTGGTGCGCAAACGGTGAAGATGACAGTGGGCCACCATGGTGGTAACCACCCGGTGCAAAATTTGGATACCAAACGGGTACTGATTACGGCGCAAAACCATGGTTTTGCTGTGGATGAAGCCAGTTTGCCGGCGAATTTACGCGCCACCCATAAATCGTTGTTTGACGGCACCTTACAGGGCATACATCGTACCGACAAACCGGCGTTCAGCTTCCAGGGCCACCCTGAAGCCAGCCCAGGTCCGCACGAAGCCTCTGAGCTGTTCGACCATTTTATTGCGCTGATGCAACAGCATAACGCCTAGGCAGACACGAATTACGGAGATATAGCAGCAATGCCAAAACGTACAGATTTAAAAAGCATTCTGATTTTAGGCGCCGGCCCGATCGTGATTGGCCAGGCCTGTGAATTTGACTATTCAGGTGCCCAAGCCTGTAAAGCATTAAAAGAAGAAGGTTACCGCGTTATTCTGGTGAACTCGAACCCAGCCACCATTATGACCGACCCGGAAATGGCTGATGCCACCTACATTGAGCCAATTCACTGGCAGGTAGTGGAAAAAATTATTGAAAAAGAGCGCCCTTGCGCTGTTCTGCCCACCATGGGCGGCCAGACTGCACTGAACTGTGCACTGGAATTAGAACGGCAAGGTGTGCTGGCTAAATATAATGTTGAGATGATTGGCGCTACTGCCGATGCCATCGATAAGGCAGAAGATCGTGGTCGCTTTGACAAGGCCATGCGCTCTATCGGCCTGGCTTGCCCACGCGCGGGTTTTGCGCATTCGATGGATGAAGCCTACCAGGTACTGGAAGACATTGGCTTTCCGTGCATTATCCGGCCGTCGTTCACTATGGGCGGCTCAGGTGGTGGTATAGCCTATAACCGCGAAGAGTTTGAAGAAATTTGTACCCGCGGCCTGGATCTATCACCTACCAAAGAATTGCTGATTGATGAGTCATTAATCGGCTGGAAAGAGTACGAAATGGAAGTGGTACGCGATAAAAACGATAACTGTATTATCGTTTGTGCCATTGAAAACTTCGACCCTATGGGCGTGCACACCGGTGATTCTATCACCGTAGCCCCGGCGCAAACGCTGACCGACAAAGAATACCAAATCATGCGTAATGCCTCGTTGGCAGTACTGCGTGAAATCGGCGTTGAAACCGGTGGTTCCAACGTACAGTTTGGTATTAACCCGGTTGATGGCCGCATGGTTATCATTGAGATGAACCCGCGCGTGTCGCGCTCATCTGCGCTGGCCTCTAAAGCTACCGGCTTCCCGATTGCCAAAGTGGCCGCCAAACTGGCCATTGGTTATACGCTGGACGAGCTGGCCAACGACATTACCGGCGGTAAAACCCCGGCGTCGTTTGAGCCGAGTATCGACTACGTGGTTACCAAGGTGCCGCGCTTTAACTTTGAAAAATTTGCCGGTGCTAATGATCGCCTTACTACCCAGATGAAGTCAGTCGGTGAGGTGATGTCAATTGGCCGCAACCAGCAGGAATCGCTGCAAAAAGCACTGCGCAGCCTTGAAATTGGTGTTTGTGGTTTAGACCCTGTTATTGATATTACGCTGCCGGAAGCGAAAGATAAAATTGTCCGTGAATTAAAAGAGCCTGGCTCGCACCGTATTTGGTATATCGCCGATGCGTTCCGTTTTGGCATGAGCATGGATGATATTTTCACCTTAACCAATATCGACCGCTGGTTCCTGGTGCAAATCGAAGATTTGGTAAAAGAAGAGCTGGCATTGGGTAAAGATGGCTTTGCCGCGCTGGACGAAGCCCGGTTAAAACGCTTAAAACGCAAAGGCTTTGCCGATAAGCGTATTGCCGATGTATTAGGTGTCAGCGAAAACGAAGTACGCAAAAAGCGTTACGGCTACAAGTTGCACCCGGTGTACAAACGGGTAGATACCTGTGCGGCAGAATTTGCCTCTAACACCGCTTACATGTACAGCACTTACGATGAAGAGTGTGAAGCTGCACCGACCAACCGCGATAAAATTATGATTATCGGCGGCGGGCCGAACCGTATCGGTCAGGGTATCGAATTCGACTATTGTTGTGTACATGCGTCACTGGCACTGCGCGAAGACGGCTTTGAAACCATCATGGTTAACTGTAACCCTGAAACCGTGTCTACCGATTACGACACGTCAGACCGGTTATACTTCGAGCCTATCACGCTGGAAGACGTGCTGGAGATTGTGCGTAAAGAGCAGCCTAAAGGCGTGATCGTGCAATACGGTGGCCAAACGCCACTGAAATTAGCCCGTGCACTGGAAGCCAACGGCGTGCCAATTATAGGTACCTCACCGGATGCCATTGACCGCGCTGAAGACCGCGAACGTTTCCAGCAAGCAGTAGAGCGTTTAGGCTTAAAACAGCCGAAAAACGCTACCGTAACCAGCATGGAAGAAGCGATTTCCAAGGCGCCGGAAATCGGTTTCCCGATGGTAGTACGCCCATCTTACGTACTGGGTGGCCGCGCGATGGAAATCGTCTATGACGAACAGGACCTGCGCCGTTATATGACCGATGCGGTTAGCGTATCGAATGACTCACCGGTGCTGCTGGATAACTTCCTTGATGATGCGATTGAAGTCGACATCGACGCTATCTGCGATGGCAAAGAAGTGGTGATTGGCGGCATTATGGAACACATCGAACAAGCCGGTGTGCACTCCGGTGACTCGGCCTGTTCACTGCCTCCGCATAGCCTGAGCAAAGAGATTCAGGACGTAATGCGTGAGCAGGTGCGTAAGCTGGCGATGGAGCTGGGCGTGGTCGGCCTGATGAACACGCAGTTTGCGGTAAAAGATAACGAAGTCTACTTAATTGAAGTTAACCCGCGTGCCGCCCGTACTGTGCCGTTTGTCTCTAAGGCTACCGGTGTGGCGGTAGCCAAAGTGGGGGCCCGCTGTATGGCCGGCAAATCACTTGCTGCACAAGGTATTACCAAAGAAATCATTCCGCCGTTTTTCTCGGTAAAAGAAGTGGTTATTCCGTTTAACAAATTCCCGGGTGTGGATCCGATCCTTGGCCCTGAAATGCGTTCTACCGGCGAAGTGATGGGTGTGGGGGATACCTTCGAGCAAGCGTTTGCTAAAGGTCAGCTTGGTGCCAGCACCTTAATTCCGACCGGAGGCCGTGCCTTGCTTTCCGTGCGTGACAGCGATAAAGTGCGCGTAGTTGAACTGGCAAAACTAATGGTAGTCAAAGGCTTTGAGTTGGACGCTACCGGCGGTACCGCTAAGGCATTAGAAGCTGCCGGTGTGGTTTGCCGTACCGTAAATAAGGTGTCTGAAGGCCGGCCGCATATTCTGGACCGCATTAAAAACGGCGAGTACAGCTACATTGTGAATACTACTGACGGTCGTCAGGCAATTGAAGATTCTAAAGTAATACGCCGTGGCGCTTTGCAGTATAAAGCCAACTATACCACGACGTTAAATGCCGCCTTCGCTACCGTTAAATCAAATGCCGCCAGTGCCTTTGACAGCGTAGCATCGGTGCAGGAACTACATAAGAGAGTAAACGGATGAGTGCAATCCCGATGACAGTGCAGGGCGCAGAACGTTTGCGCACTGAGCTGCATGAATTGAAATCAGTGAAACGGCCGGCGATTATTCAGGCCATTGCTACGGCGCGTGAGCACGGCGATTTAAAAGAAAACGCCGAGTACCATGCAGCCCGCGAGCAACAGGGTTTTTGTGAAGGCCGCATTCAGGATATTGAAGCCAAGCTGTCTAATGCGCAGATCATTGATATCAGCAAGTTACCTAATACCGGTAAGGTTATTTTTGGCAGTACAGTGACTATTCTGAACCTGGATACAGAGGAAGAAGTGACTTATCGTATTGTTGGTGACGATGAAGCCGATATTAAAAATAACCTGATCTCGGTAAATTCGCCGATAGCGCGCGGTTTAATCGGTAAGGTAGCAGACGATGTGGCTAATATTACTACTCCCAAAGGGGTGGTTGAGTTTGAAATTACCGACGTCAAATACATCTGACAACGCTTGTACAAATTAAACTAAAAACGCCGGGACAAAGCCCGGCGTTTTTTATTTGTGGCCGATGTAAGCCTCTGTTTCAGGTGAAAATCCTCCGGAAAGCTTGCAACAACTTCGGCAGTGGTACGCATTACTGAGCGGAAATGTTCAACAATCATGCTTGCAGATAAATTTGCTTTAACATTACACAATTTTTATGCTGGGTTTACTCAATAAATGGAAGCGTAGCATGTTTGAATTAATGGCGCTGTTAGCGGGGCTGCTGGTACTGGTTGGTTCGGTTTGTGGCATTATTGCTTTGTTGCAATTAGACGGCTTGCGCCGGCAGGTGGCGGTGCTGGCTCAGCAGCGCCAGCCGGCAGCTACTGCGGCCGACAGGGTAACACAGCCTGAGTCTGTTAATATGCCCGGCGTGGTGTCTGCAACAGCGGCGGTGACTAAGGCGGCGCCGGCTCAAACAGCGGCTGAAGTAATATCACCCTTTGCGGTAAACTACAGCAGCACGGCAAGCCGTGTCCTGGTGCCTGAACCGGCTGAGCGGCCGGCTAAGGCAGCCATAAACTGGCTGGGCTGGCTTGAACGGCAGTTGATTGATCGCGGCATGGTATGGCTGGGCGGTGTGGCGCTGGCTTTTGGTGGCATTTTTCTGGTACGTCACTCGCTGGATGCGGGCTGGTTTTCACCGGCGCTGCGTATTATCAGTGCTGTAGTAATGGGGCTGTTGTTGGTAGCCGGCAGCGAATGGTTGCATCGTAAGCGGCTGTTTAGCCTGGCATTGGATAACTATATTCCGGCGGCACTGGCCAGTGCCGGTTTTATCACCCTGTACGCAGCCTTATTAATGGCTTATCAGTTTTATCAGCTGTTACCGGCGGGGCTGACGTTTGGCTTACTGGCTGTGGTAGCTGTCAGCGCCTCATGGTTTTCACTGCGGCAGGGGCCTGTTCTGGCAGTGATTGGTATTCTGGGCGCTTATACGGTGCCTGTGCTGGTCTCAACCGGCAGCAATAATGTGCTGGCGCTGTTGCTATATGTTGGTGTTGTTACTACCTCGTCGGTGCTGGTAGAGCAGCGGGTGCGCCGGGCCTGGCTGTGGTACTTGCCAATGGCGGCACATTGCTTATGGTTATTGGCCGCTATCAGCAGTAGCGATAGGTCACAGCTTTGGTCGGTTTGGCTGGCGCTGTGGCTAAGCATGGCTTTGTTAGTATGGTTGCCGCGTATTGGCATCCGCGCAGAACGTCTGCAACCGGCTGCTGTGCCACTGCGACAGTGGTGGCCGCCGCTGCGTGAGCATGGTCTGGGGGCCGTAATGTTACTGCTAAGCGTATTTTGTCTGTGGCAGTTTAATGACCTGACCAGCTATGTGGCTCTGTTGGCTTTAATCATCCTGTTGTATCTGATGGCACTGAGCGATGGCCGCTCTGAGTTATGGTTATGGACCGGCGGCGGTCTCGCGCTGTGTTGGGTTGCGTTAAACCCATTGCAGGCTGTGTTAACCCCGGCTACGCCGGTGCAACCGGTAAGTTGGTTTAGTGGCAGCTTGTTGCAAATACAACTGTTGCTGGCTTTGCTGTGCCTGCCATTGTTGGCACGCAAGTGGCTGGCCAGCCGCTTGCATTGGTCGGCGGCAGTGGCGTTATTGCCGGTGTTATTATTGGGTCTGAGTTATCAGTTGGCCGGTCCGGTGCTGCGCTTGCAGTTGCAGAGCGGCTGGATGTTCTATGCGGCAGTTTTGGTCATAGTGCAGTCATTACTGGCGCGGCGCACCACGTTACCTGCGTTGGCCTTTATTCATAGTGCCGGGGCAAATTTCGCGCTAACATTTTGTTTTACTTTACATTTGCAAGCCGCCGCGTTAACGGTGGCGATTGCCGCCCAATTGGTATTGATGTCGTTGCTTAGCTTTAAAGCGCGGTTACCGTTGCCGGCCTGGCTGGTTAAAGGCTTGCTGGCGCTGATATTGCTGCGCCTGACATTAGCCCCCTTGAGTGGCAGCTATGAAGGGATCACTGTGCTGGGGCTGCATTGGTCGTTAGCAGTGTATCCGTTAACTCTGGCTTGTCTGATTGGAGCCTGGTGGCTATGGCGCGGCAGTGCCTTGCAAGTCGTGTTCGAAGGCGCTTGCTTGCACTTGTTGGCGGTATTTATCAGCGTGCAAACGCAGTATTGGTTAAACGGCAGGGTGCTGGATTTTAATCAGCTTAATTTCAGCACTATGTTGGTACACAGTTTTAACTGGCTGTTGCTGGCCTGGGTGTATCAATGGCGCAGTTATCACGCCGGCCGTCTGCAGCGCTTGTATCAGATCAGTTGTGGTGTATTGTTGCTGCTGGCCGGGCTGTTACAACTGCAACTTAATACGGTGTTAAATCCGTTTTATACCAATCAGCCACTGGGCGATTGGCCACTGTTTAATTTGCTGCTGTTATTGTGGGGGTTGCCGGCGCTGTTGTGTTATTTGCTGGCGCGGTTAGGTTCGGCTCAGCAATGGCCCAATTATTACCGGCCGGCCGGTTACTATCTGGCGGCCGGGCTGGCGCTGCTTTATATTGTCGGCACGGTGCGCCATTACTGGCAGGGCCAGAGCATTGGCCTGACACTCATTACCGGTAACGCCGAACACTATAGCTATTCGCTGGTGTTTTTACTGCTGGCTGCCCTGGTCGTGGTGCTGGCAGAAATACAGCGTAAGGCGCAATTGCGCAAAGCCGGCTTTGCTCTGTTGCTGATGGTGATACTAAAAGTGTTTCTTGTTGACTTAAATGAGCTGACCGGCTTGCTGCGGGCGGCGTCGTTTATGGGTTTGGGTATGAGTCTGGTGCTGCTAAGTGCGGTGTTCCAGCGCCTGCAGCGGCAAACCGGTACGGCCGGTTTAGCCCGGGTAACTTAGCGCGTTCTGATAGCGGCCGCTGTAGTCAAAAATGCTATCCAGCAGTTGCCAGCCTTTGCCGGTTTTTTTCAGCAGCAGCAGCTGCGGCATGCGGAATTTATTCTGCTCGGCTACCAGTTCGCCGGCGCTGTGGTAGTTTTTCGGTTTGCATCCGGGGGTGCGGCTGTGCGGTAAAATAAACAGTGCATACAGCGCCCTGCGCTGTGCCGCTGTGTCCAGTTTAAAATGACGGTAAAACGGGTTGCCGTCTACATCCAGATACTGTACTTGCAAGTTACCTTGCTGCTCACTGAGTATCATCTGCTGGCAGCGAAATAAATGGTGATGTTTTTGGCTTAGTACTGCTTTTAAACGTTTATCCGGGTCGATTAACGGCGACTGACATTGCTGGCATGCTCTGGCGGCAATGTCATTTTCACCGCCACAGTCGGGGCAAATTCTGGCTCTGAACCGGTAACTGCATTGTGTTGGCGCTGCAGCAGTGTGGTGTGCCGCTAAGCCCTGACAGCGCCGGCCATAGTGTTCAATAATATCCCCGTCATTATCGACTAACCCCCAGAATATATTGGCAAACTGACACTGTGGGCAAGGAACCTGTACCGGTACCGCTTTGCTGGCGGGGCGCGGGCTGCCTACTTCCGGATAGAACAAATCGTAGCCGTTGGCGGCGTAGTCAATGATCAGGCAGTGGCTTTTATCCGGGCTACTACGCAGGCCGCGGCCAACCATTTGCTGAAATAAACTTACCGAGGCAGTAGGCCGCAAGATAGCGATTAAGTCGACATGCGGCGCATCGAAGCCGGTAGTCAGTACCGAAACGTTCACCAAAAACTTCAGCTGCCGTGCTTTAAATGCAGTAATCAGTTGGTCGCGCGCGGTATTGCCGGTCGTGGCGGTGAGGAGCGCGGCGGATTGGCCGTGCGCCTCAAGCAAGCTAAGTACCTCTTTGGCATGGCGCACCGTAGCGGCAAAAATAAGCACACCTTGTTTATTGACCACTAACTGACACAGCTGGCCGACAATCAGTTTGGTGGCACGGCCCATTTTGTTAAGAATGGAATCTACCTGTTGCTCATTGTAATCAAGGCCGTTGGCCGGTTGCAGCGTGCTAAAGTCATACTGGGCCGCCAAGCCATCCAGCAAGAGCGGCTTGGCTAAGTAACCTTCATTAACAAGGGGCCGTAATGGCAGCTCGAAGATACAACGCGCAAAGCTGGCATGCTCAACAGAACCTACCCGGCCATGATAATGGCTTTGGTAAATCCAGCCGGTACCTAACCTGTAGGGGGTCGCAGTCAGGCCAAGGATTTTAACAGCCGGGTTGTGCCGGCGCAGCTGGTCGAATAATAACTGATACTGGCTGCCGGGGCTTAGGCTAACGCGGTGGCATTCATCGATAATTAATAATGAAAAAGGTTGGTCAAATTGCTGCAGGTTGCGTGCAGCAGACTGCACACTGGCGATAACCGTTTTAGCGGAACTGTCTTTTTGCTTAAGACCAGCGGCAAAAATGCTGCCGGGCTGATCTAATAAACTGACCTTTTCAGCATTTTGTGCGACCAACTCTTTAACATGAGTCAGAATAAGTACCCGGCCTTTGGCTAGCCGTGCCAGTTCAGCTAATACCAGGCTTTTACCCGCGCCGGTAGGCAGTACTATCACCGCCGATTGGCTGCTTTGTTTAAAATGCGTAATGGCCGCGTCAACGGCTTGCTGTTGATAATCTCTTAATTGCACGGCTGTTTTGCATGATAGTGGCTGCCTTGCAGCTTATGCTGGCAGCCGGTTTTTCGGGAAGGGTATCAACCGCGCGGTAAAATAATCTTTTTCGCTTCGCTTTGGCGGAATAACACCAGGGTTTTACCAATTACCTGGACTTTTTCGGCTTTGGTTTCACGGATAATGGCATCCATGATCAATACTTTTTGTTCGCGATCTTCAGTGGGTACTTTAACTTTAATTAACTCGTGAAAGTTCAGTGCTACGTCAATCTCGGCTACTACACCTTCGGTCAGGCCATTGCCGCCGAGCAGGATCACCGGCTTAAGCTCGTGGGCTTTGGCCTTTAAAAATTGTTTCTGTTTGTTGGTTAAACTCATAAAATGACTATTTCCGCAGGTAACGCTTGAATTTGCGTTATTGTAGCGCCATCTAACGCATAACACTAATCAAGAGTGAAAGCATGACCAAGAAAAAGCGCTCTGCCAGTTCAACGCGCTGGTTGAAAGAGCATTTCGATGATCAATTTGTGCAAAAGGCACAAAAATTAGGCCTGCGTTCACGTGCAGCGTTTAAACTGGAAGAGATAAACCAGCAGGATAAACTGATTAAGCCGGGTATGACAGTGGTGGATTTAGGTTCAGCACCCGGCAGTTGGTCGCAGTTTTCTGTTGGTCTGGTAGGTGATAAAGGTACGGTAATCGCCTGTGATATTCTGCCGATGGACCCGATAAACGGTGTCAGTTTTTTGCAGGGTGACTTTCGTGAAGAAGCAGTGTTAGACGCTTTACTGAGCCGGATTAACGGTAAGAACGTAGATGTAGTGTTGTCAGATATGGCACCGAATATGAGCGGCAATGATACTACCGACCAGGCACGTTCAGTGTATCTGGTCGAGCTGGCGTTGGATATGTGTGGCAAAGTGTTGAAGCAAAATGGTAGTTTTGTGGTCAAAGTATTTCAGGGTGATGGCTTCGAGCAGTTTTTAAAAGATGTGCGTGCGGCCTTTACCACAGTGAAAATTCGCAAGCCTGATTCATCCCGTGCACGTTCACGGGAGACATATATCGTGGCTACCGGCTTCAAAGTCTAGTAAAGTAGCCGGATAATTATCTATTTATCGGTAAGAAGAGGTTATAACCTTGAGTGACATGGCAAAGAATTTGATTGTCTGGTTAGTGATCGCCGTCGTATTAATGTCGGTGTTCAATAGCTTTGGCCCGGGCAACACGGCGGACCAGCTAACCAGCTACACTCAGTTTATCAAAGAGGTAAATCAGGGCCAGATCCGCGAAGTTAAAGTGGAACGTACCGGGGTTATTACCGGCGTAAAACGCAGCGGTGAGCGGTTTGAAACCGTAGTGCCCGGTGGCTATGATGAAAAGCTGCTGGATGACCTGATTAAAAACGACGTTAAAACCCTGGGCAGTAAGCCTGAGGAAAGCAGCTGGCTGACGACGATTTTTATCTCCTGGTTCCCAATGCTGTTGTTAATCGGCGTGTGGATCTTCTTTATGCGCCAGATGCAGGGCGGCGGTGGCAAAGGTGCCATGTCGTTTGGCAAAAGCAAAGCGCGCTTAATGGGTGAAGACCAAATCAAAACCACCTTCGCGGATGTAGCCGGTTGTGACGAAGCCAAAGAAGAAGTCTCTGAACTGGTAGATTATTTGCGCGATCCATCCCGCTTTCAAAAATTGGGCGGCAAAATTCCAACCGGTATTTTGATGGTTGGCCCGCCAGGCACAGGTAAAACACTGTTAGCCAAAGCGATTGCCGGTGAAGCCAAGGTACCTTTCTTTACCATTTCCGGTTCAGATTTCGTTGAGATGTTTGTTGGTGTGGGTGCGTCCCGCGTACGTGACATGTTTGAACAAGCCAAAAAAGCGGCGCCCTGTATTATCTTTATCGATGAGATTGATGCGGTAGGCCGTCAACGTGGCGCCGGTTTAGGCGGTGGTCATGATGAGCGCGAGCAAACCTTAAACCAGATGCTGGTAGAGATGGACGGCTTTGACGGTAATGAAGGTATCATTGTTATCGCTGCCACTAACCGTCCTGACGTATTGGACCCTGCATTATTGCGTCCGGGCCGTTTTGACCGTCAGGTTGTTGTTGGTTTGCCGGATGTAAAAGGCCGCGAGCAAATTTTAAAAGTGCATATGCGTAAAGTGCCACTGGCTGAAGGCGTAGAGCCGTCAGTAATCGCCCGTGGTACGCCGGGCTTCTCCGGTGCTGACTTAGCTAACCTTGTTAACGAAGCTGCACTGTTTGCTGCCCGTGGTAATCGCCGCGTGGTGTCGATGGACGAGTTTGAAAAGGCCAAAGACAAAATCATGATGGGCGCAGAACGCCGCTCTATGGTGATGACAGAGAAAGAAAAAGAAATGACAGCCTACCACGAAGCTGGCCATGCCATTGTTGGCCGCTTAGTGCCGGATCACGACCCGGTGTATAAAGTCAGTATTATTCCGCGTGGCCGTGCTTTGGGTGTCACTATGTACTTACCTGAACGTGACCGTGTATCGCACAGCAAACGTCTGTTAGAAAGCATGATCAGTTCGTTGTTCGGTGGCCGTATTGCCGAGGAAGTGATCTACGGTTTTGAATATGTGACTACCGGTGCGTCGAACGATATTGAGCGGGCCACAGACTTGGCGCGCAAAATGGTTACACAGTGGGGCTTTTCGGAAAAATTAGGCCCGTTGTTGTATGCCGATGAAGAAGGCGAAGTGTTCTTAGGCCGTTCTGTCAGCAAAAATAAACATATGTCTGAAGATACGGTGAAGGCCATTGATGCAGAGATCCGCGAGTTTATTGACCGCAACTACGACAGAGCGAAAAAGCTGATTGAAGAGAATATGGACATACTGCATGCTATGAAAGATGCCTTAATGAAGTATGAAACCATAGACGCGAAACAGATTGACGATTTAATGGCACGGCGTGAAGTTCGGCAGCCGGAAAACTGGGAGCCGCGCGATAAGCCGGGCTCAGACGACAAACCGGACGCCAAAGCCGGCAAAGAAGATGATGTAGTGGCAGATGGCAAACCTTCAGAAGGTAATCTGCACTAAGCACTGCTGATTGTCATTTAATAGTTGTCAGTTAATAGCTGCCAATTAATATAAGCCCCGGTTTTGCCGGGGTTTATTTTTAGTAGCAGCCCTGCCGTTCAGGAGTTTATATGCAGTTAGCTTTGCCCCGTCAGCGCAGTCTGGATCTCAGCCGTCCGCTGGTGATGGGTATTTTAAATGTTACGCCGGACTCGTTCTCAGATGGCGGCCGCTATAACCGTTATGATGCAGCGCTGCGTCAGGCTGAGCAAATGCTGGCCGACGGCGCTGCTATTCTTGATATTGGCGGTGAGTCTACGCGCCCTGGTGCAGCAGATGTGTCAGCACAGGATGAGCTGGAGCGGGTAGTGCCGGTAATAGAGGCAATACGGCAACGCTTTGATAGCGTCATCTCCATCGATACCAGTAAGGCGGTAGTGATGTCAGCAGCGGTTCAGGCCGGTGCCGATATTATTAATGACGTACGGGCTTTACTCGAACCTGGCGCCTTAGAAGCCGCCGTTGCAGCACGGGCGCCGGTGTGTTTGATGCATATGCAAGGCGCACCGCGCAGTATGCAACAGGCACCGCAATATCAGGATGTGGTAGCAGAAGTAAAACAGTTTCTGCTCGAACGGGCGCAAACATGTCAGCAGGCCGGCGTGCTTAAGCAGAATATTATTCTGGATCCCGGTTTTGGTTTTGGCAAAAGCCTGACGCATAACTATGTACTACTACAACAACTGCAGCAGTTTGCCGACAGCGGCTACCCGGTGCTGGCCGGCATGTCGCGTAAGTCGATGCTAGGCCAGTTATTGGCGATTCCGGTTAACGAGCGTTTGGCAGCCAGCGTGGCCTGCGCTACTATTGCAGCATTAAAAGGTGCCCGCATTATCCGCGTGCATGATGTCAAAGAAACAGTGCAGGCAGTCAGGGTTGTGACCGCCATGCAGTATGGAGCATAAAGGATGAGCAGAAAGTATTTTGGTACCGATGGTATACGCGGCAAAGTGGGTGATTTTCCGATCACGCCTGAGTTTGCGATGAAGTTAGGCTGGGCGGCTGGCCGCGTGCTGTCGCAGCGTGGTACCCGTAAAGTATTGATTGGCAAAGATACGCGTATTTCCGGTTATTTGTTAGAAACGGCATTGGAGGCGGGCCTGATTGCCGCCGGTATCGATGTGCGTTTACTGGGCCCGATGCCGACACCGGCAGTAGCGTATCTGACGCGGACCTTCCGCGCTGAAGCGGGTATCGTAATCAGCGCCTCGCACAACCCTTATTATGACAACGGCATTAAGTTTTTCTCAGCAGACGGTACCAAGTTGCCGGATGAAGTAGAACTGGCGATTGAGTACGAGCTGGAGCAACCTATGGTGTGCGAGCCGTCAGAAAAGCTCGGCAAAGCCACCCGGATCGACGACGCCGCCGGTCGTTATATTGAATTTTGCAAGAGCCACCTGCCTAACCATCTGTCGTTAAAAGGCCTGAACATTGTTATAGACTGCGCGCACGGTGCTACCTATCACATAGCGCCGGCGGTATTTAAAGAATTAGGTGCAGCGGTTACTGTTATTGCCGCCACGCCGGATGGCTTTAATATCAACGATCACTGCGGTGCCACCCATACCGAATTACTGCAAAAAACCGTGGTGGAGCAAAAAGCCGATTTAGGTATTGCCTATGACGGTGATGGTGACCGCGTGATGATGGTCGACCACAGTGGCCGTGTAATAGACGGCGATGAAATTGTCTACATTATTGCCCGTGCAGCTAAAGAGCAAAATAAGTTACAAGGTGGCGTAGTCGGCACCCTGATGAGCAATCTGGGGCTGGAGCTGGCGTTAAAAGAGCTGGATATTCCGTTTGCCCGCAGTGCAGTGGGTGATCGCTATGTAATGGAGTTGCTGCGTGAGAAAAATTGGCGCATCGGCGGTGAGAATTCCGGCCATGTGCTGAATTTAGACCATACCTGTACCGGTGATGGCATTATTGCCTCATTGCAGGTACTTAATGCGATGATAGAAGCGAAAATGAGCCTGGCGGAGTTTAGCCGTGGCATGCATAAGTTGCCGCAGGTACTGGTAAATGTGAAGTTTGAAAAGGGCACTGCACCGCTGGAGAAGCAGCATGTTAAGCAAGTGATTGCTGATGTTGAAGCCAAATTAAGCACTTCAGGCAGGGTACTGATCCGTAAAAGCGGCACTGAGCCGTTAATCCGCGTTATGGTAGAAGGCGAAGATGCTGCGCTGGTGCGCAGTTTTGCCGAACAGATTGCCGCTGCGGTAAAAATCGCCAGTTGATTGTCCAAAGGCGCCAATAATGCTTGTTTGCACGGGCGTGGTTAGTTACTATCGCGCCCGTTAAATAACGGGGATACAGTATCATGCAACGCACACCCTTGATTGCAGCGAACTGGAAAATGAATGGTTCAGCAGCGCTGGCAGAACAAATGACGGCAACACTGGCCGGATTGCCGTTGGATAAAGTCAGTGTGGTAGTTTGCCCGCCGGCAACGCTGTTGGCACGTTTTAGTAACAAGGGCGGTTTTGCCCTGGGCGGCCAGACATTAAGCCACGAAAGCAGTGGCGCCTATACCGGCGAAATTAGTGCAGAGCTGTTGCAGGAAGCTGGAGCCAGCTATGTAATTGTCGGCCATTCAGAACGACGCACGTTGAATTTTGAAAGCGATGCATTGGTGGCCGCGAAGCTGACACAGGCCGTTGCAGCCGGGTTAACGCCGATTCTTTGTGTTGGTGAGTCATTGCAGCAGCGCCGGCAAGAAAAAACACAGCAGGTTATTGCGCAGCAACTTGATGCGGTGTATGCTTCGCAGCCCGAATTACTGCTGAAATCAGTGATTGCATACGAGCCAATTTGGGCCATAGGTACAGGTGAGTCCGCTACGCCGCAACAGGCACAAGCAACTCATGCTTTTATCAGGCAACATTTGGCACAATACGATGCGCAGGCAGCAGAAACGGTAAAATTATTGTATGGCGGCAGTGTTAATGCAGACAATTGTGCTGCATTATTTCAGCAAGCCGACATAGACGGTGCTCTGGTTGGAGGCGCAAGCCTGAAACCAGCAGAATTTGCGCAAATTTGCCTTGCAGTTACAAAAGGTGCAAAGGAATAAGCATGTACGAAATTTTGATAGTGTTTTATTTATTAGTTGCGTTGGCTTTAATCGGTCTGGTGTTAATTCAGCACGGTAAAGGCGCAGATATGGGCGCAGCTTTTGGTGCCGGTGCTTCTGCTACTGTGTTCGGTTCGTCCGGTACCGGTAATTTCCTCACCAAAACGACTACTATTCTGGCAACCATCTTTTTTGTATTAAGTCTGGTACTGGGTAACTACAGCGCCGGCCAAAGCAAACAGGTTGACGAATGGCAGGATCTGTCAGTACCGGTTACTGAGCAGGTTGAGCAGAAAAAAGACGACGCCAGCGATATCCCTGTAGGTAACTGATCCGCTTAATTCAGCCGAGGTGGTGAAATTGGTAGACACGCTATCTTGAGGGGGTAGTGTCTTCGGACGTGCGGGTTCAAGTCCCGCTCTCGGCACCAAATATATCAATAGTTTGCTCAGGCAAGGCTTGCGATAAACCAGCCAGCGCTATATAATAAGCGCCAATTACGGACGCGGGATGGAGCAGCCTGGTAGCTCGTCGGGCTCATAACCCGAAGGTCGTCGGTTCAAATCCGGCTCCCGCAACCAACTTTGCAGTACAAAATAGTTTAATTATGTTTTAGTGCTGAAGGTTGTCGGTTCGCTCTTAAACTCTGGGGCTCCCGCCAACCAACTTCTTATGAAGTGATTAGAATTTCAATTAACATTGGCGATATGTTAGTTGATTGGATGCCCATTCGCCCCGCTAGTTCGGGGCGTTTTCGTATCTGCAGACTCAGTTTTAAGCAGTATTGGGCTAAGCAGCCCTTTTTTTATTTGCTGTTGTTGCCAATATTACCGCTGAGGTAATAGGCGAAAGCAGCTTTTCCGGAGGTCGCGTTGAACAAGCAAGAACAGAAACTGACAGAGCTATTGCTGCCTACTGTCGAAGCTGCCGGCTTTGAATTGTTAGGCTTAGAGCTGATGCAGGCTGGTCGTCATTCAACATTACGCTTGTATATTGATCACGCTGATGGCGTAAACGTGGATAACTGCGCACTGGTAAGCCGTGAAGTCAGTGCGATTTTAGATGTGGAAGATCCTATCACCAATGAATACCTGTTAGAGGTATCGTCACCGGGCCTGGATCGGCCATTGTTTACGGCAGAGCATTTTGCTGCCGTAGTCGGGCAGAAAATTGAAGTAAAACTGGCTATTCCACAGGATGGCCGGCGTAAGTTTAAAGGCGTACTAACAGCTATTGAAGACGATATGTTGATAGTGGAAGTAGATGGCAAACCCTATCGTTTGCTGATGGATAACGTAGATAAAGCAAACGTGGTACCGGTGTTTTAAGGTATCGGGGCAAAGCGAGGCAACACACAATGGCAAAAGAAATATTACTGGTTGTTGATGCAGTTTCAAATGAGAAATCTGTGCCGCGGGAGAAGATCTTCCAGGCATTGGAATTTGCGTTGGCAGCAGCCACCAAAAAGAAAAACGAAGGCGATATTGAAGTTCGTGTCAACATTGACCGTAAAACCGGGTCTTATGAAACTTTTCGCCGCTGGCAGGTTATTCCGGACGATCAGGTGCAAGAGCATCCGTACCGCGAAATGACCTTGTCTGCTGCACAGTATGACGATCCGTCAGTGCAGGTTGGCGACTACTACGAAGAGCAAATTGACTCTATCGAGTTCGACCGTATCACTACCCAGATGGCGAAACAGGTTATCGTACAAAAAGTACGCGAAGCTGAGCGTTCACAGGTAGTAGAAGCTTATATTGACCAGGTGGGTGAGTTAGTCACCGGTGTGGTGAAAAAAGTTAACCGCGACAGCATCATTATTGATTTAGGCAATAACGCTGAAGCTATGTTAGGCCGTGATGAAATGTTACCGCGCGAAACCTATCGCCCAGGCGACCGTCTGCGCGCTTTACTGTTTGAAGTAAAGCCGGAAGCGCGTGGTGCTCAGTTGTTTTTAAGCCGTTCACGGCCGGAAATGCTGCTGGAATTGTTCCGCATTGAAGTGCCGGAAATCGGTGAAGAAATGATCGAACTGCGTGGTGCCGCCCGTGATCCTGGTGCGCGCGCCAAAATCGCTGTTAAAAGCAATGACCGCCGTATTGACCCGGTAGGCGCTTGCGTCGGTATGCGTGGTTCACGGGTGCAGGCCGTATCGAACGAATTGGCCGGCGAGCGGGTAGATATCGTGTTGTATGACGATAACGATGCGCAGTTTGTTATCAACGCTATGGCACCGGCTGAAGTGGCCTCGATCATTGTTGATGAAGACGCCCACTCAATGGATATCGCGGTAGAAGATGCCAACCTGGCGATGGCGATTGGCCGTAACGGTCAAAACGTGCGTTTAGCCAGTCAGCTTACCGGTTGGGAGCTGAATGTGATGTCGGTTTCTGCGATGAAACAAAAACACCAGGAAGAAACCGCTAAGGTACGTCAGGTGTTTGTTGATGCGTTGGAAATTGACGAAGACTTTGCCGATGTGCTGGTAGATGAAGGTTTCTCCACGCTGGAAGAAATTGCTTATGTACCAATCAGCGAGCTGTTAAGCATCGATGGTCTGGACGAAGCGACAGTGGAAGAACTGCGCGGCCGTGCCAAAGCAGTATTAACCACCCGTGCGTTGGCCAGTGAAGAGTCACTGGAAGATGCACAACCAAGTGAGGCGCTGTTAGCGCTGAAAGAATTAGATACCCACACGGCCTATGTTCTGGCCAGTAAAGGGGTAACAACGTTAGACGACCTGGCAGAGCTGGGTGTTGATGATTTACTGGAAATAGCCACTATGTCGGAACAACAAGCCGCCGACATGATTATGGCAGCCCGTAACATCGTTTGGTTTAGCGAAGAAAATAAGTAGTCAACGGAGGTAACAACACAAATGGCAGAAGTCACTATAGAAAAGCTAGCCAGTGATGTCGGTACTACTGTTGAGCGGTTAGTGCAGCAATTCGCTGATGCCGGTATCAGTAAAGCAGCCGGTCAGGTAGTCAGCGAAGATGAGAAAAAATCCCTGCTGGAACATTTAAGTGCCCAGCACGGTGGTAAGTCGGCAGAACCTGCGCGTTTAACATTAAAACGCAAAGAAAAAACCACCCTCAGCGTAGCTGGTGGAGCAGGTCGTAACCGCGAAATTCAGGTTGAAGTACGTAAACAAAAAACTTACGTGAAAAAACCTGTGCTGGACGAAGCAACAATGAAAGCGCAGGAAGAAGCCCGGTTGGCAGAAGAAAAAGCCAATGCCGAAGCTGAGCATGCCCGCGCTGAGGCCGATCGCAAAGCTAAAGAAATTGCTGCAGCTAAAGCGAAGGAAGAAACCGAGCGTAAAGCTGCTGAAGCCCGTCGCCGTGAAGAAGCTAAGCAAGCACAGCTGTTAAAAGACGATCCGGAAGAAGCGGCGCGTCGTGCGGCGAAAGAAGAAGCACGTAAAGAAGCCGATCGTATTCGTCAACAACAAGAAGCCGAAGCACTGCGTAAGCTCGAAGAAGAAGCGGCCAAGCAAGCAGAAGCGGCGCGTAAACTGGCCGAAGAAAACGGCGAGCGCTGGGCACAGGAAGAGAAAGCCAAGCCTGCTGATACCGACGATTACCACCTGACCAGCAATGAATTTGCCAAGCAGGCCGAAGACGAAGTGGACGCTAAAGAAGAGCGCGCTGGACGTCGCGGTACCGGTAAAAAAGCCCCTGTTGTTAAAGGCAAAAAGAAAGACGATGCCAATGACAAAGAAGCCTTTAACCGTGCTAACCGTCATGTGAAGAAAAAGAAAACGCCAACCAGCATGCAGCACGGTTTTAATAAACCTGCGCAACCGGTTGAACGTGAAGTAAAAATCGGCGAAACCATCACTGTGGCCGAATTAGCCGCCAAGATGGCAGTTAAAGCGTCTGAAGTTATTAAGATCATGATGAAGATGGGCGCTATGGCGACCATTAACCAGGTGATTGATCAGGAAACCGCGGCCATTGTCTGTGAAGAAATGGGCCACAAGTTTACCCTGACCAAAGAAAACGAGCTGGAAGAAGCCGTAATGTCTGACCGTCAGGGTGAAGGCGAACTGGAGCCTCGTGCGCCGGTTGTTACGGTAATGGGCCACGTTGACCATGGTAAAACCTCCTTACTGGATTATATCCGTAAAGCCAAGGTAGCAGCCGGTGAAGCCGGTGGTATTACCCAGCATATCGGTGCCTACCACGTTGATACCGACCGCGGTATGGTCACCTTCCTTGATACACCTGGTCACGCTGCTTTTACCTCTATGCGTGCCCGTGGTGCCAAGGCGACAGATATCGTTATCCTGGTGGTAGCGGCTGATGATGGCGTGATGCCGCAAACCAAAGAAGCTATCCAGCACGCGAAAGCGGCCGGTGTGCCAATCGTGGTGGCAGTGAACAAGATGGACAAACCGGAAGCCGATCCTGAGCGCGTACGTAACGAACTGTCACAGTACGATGTTATCTCAGAAGAATGGGGCGGTGATGTGCAGTTTGTGCCGGTATCGGCAAAATCAGGCATGGGTATTGATGACTTACTTGAAGCCATTCTGAACCAATCTGAACTGCTGGAATTAAAAGCTGTTAAGCAAGGCTTAGCCCGTGGTGTGGTGATTGAATCACGCCTGGATAAAGGCCGTGGTCCGGTAGCGTCGATCCTGATCCAGGAAGGTACCTTACAGCAAGGTGAAATCGTGCTGTGTGGTTTTGAATATGGCCGTGTTCGGGCGATGCGTGACGAGAACGGTAAAGAGATTAAAACTGCCGGCCCGTCTATTCCGGTAGAAATCTTAGGTTTATCCGGTGTACCACAAGCCGGTGACGAAGTAACCGTAGTAAAAGACGAGCGTAAAGCACGTGAAGTGGCACTGTACCGTCAGGGCAAATTCCGTGATGTGAAACTGGCGCGTCAGCAGAAGTCTAAGTTGGAAAATATGTTTGCCAACATGACTGAAGGCGATGTGTCTGAGCTGAACATCGTACTGAAAGCTGACGTACAAGGTTCGGTTGAAGCCATTACTGAGTCACTGATGAAACTGTCAACCGACGAAGTAAAAGTGAAGATTGTTGGCAGCGGTGTAGGTGGTATTACCGAAACCGACGTTACCTTAGCTGCTGCTTCATCGGCGATTGTTATCGGCTTTAACGTGCGTGCCGACGGTACAGCACGTAAGCTGGTAGAAGACGAGGGCCTGGACTTACGTTACTACGGCATCATTTATGAGCTGTTAGACGAAGTACGCGCGGCAATGACCGGTATGTTAGCACCAGAGTTTAAGCAGCAGATCATCGGTCTGGCGCAGGTACGTGATGTGTTCCGTTCACCGAAGTTCGGTGCAGTCGCCGGTTGTATGGTAACTGAAGGCGTGATTAAGCGTAATGCCCCTATCCGCGTACTGCGTGACAACGTGGTGATTTTCGAAGGCGAACTGGAATCGCTGCGTCGCTTTAAAGATGACGTAAGTGAAGTACGTAACGGTTTCGAGTGTGGTATCGGCGTGAAGAACTACAACGATGTGCGCGAAGGCGATCAGATCGAAGTGTTCGAAGTGATACAGGTTGAACGCACCCTGTAACAGGCAACGCAGCAATAAAACAGGGGCCTTGGGCCCCTGTTTTGTCTGTTGCAGACAATGGAAATATAGCAATGAAAGAGTTCTCGCGCGTCGACAGACTGTCGCAGCAAATGAAAAAAGAAATGGCGGTGATCCTGCAACGCGAAATTAAAGATCCGCGGCTGCACAGTATGATCACGGTGTCAGACGTGGAAGTATCGCGCGATCTGTCGCATGCCAAAGTGTTCGTCACCTTTTTAGGTCTTGCCGATGATAAGGTTGAAGATAACCTTAAGATCCTTAACGACGCCTCCGGTTTTGTGCGCAGCCTTATAGGTAAACGTATTCAGGCGCGTATAGTGCCGCATATCCGCTTTGCCTTTGATGAGTCATTAAACGAAGGTATTCGTATGGCTACTTTGGTTAGCACTGCACGGGCGGAAGATGACCGTCGCCGGCTGCAGTCGGGCCAGGCTTTGGATGATGTGGCTGATGCGGCCGACAACACAGACACTACCGACAGCAGCAGCGACGAGCCGGCAAACTAATGGCGCGGAAAAATGCCCGTGCCGTTAACGGCATTTTGTTGTTAGATAAGCCACTGGAAGTTAGCAGCAACGGTATTTTACAGCGCGTGCGCTGGCTGTTTCAGGCGCAAAAAGCCGGCCATACCGGCGCGCTGGATCCAATGGCATCTGGCTTGCTGCCAATCTGTTTTGGTGAAGCCACCAAGTTCAGCCAGTTTTTACTTGATACCGATAAAACCTATCTGGTCACGGCTAACTTTGGTATTCGTACCAGCACCAGCGATGTTGAAGGCGAAGTCATCAGTGAAAAGCCGGTACAGTTCAGTCAGGCGGATCTGGAGCAGGCTTTAACGACGTTTCGCGGCGATATTTTGCAGGTGCCAACGATGTTTTCCGCGTTGAAGTACCAGGGCCAGCCGTTATATCGCTATGCCCGCCAGGGTATTACCGTACCGCGCGAAGCCAGGCCAATCAGTATTTTTCGCTTTGAGCTGCTGAAATTCAGCGGCAACACAGCCGATTTTATTGTGCACTGCTCTAAGGGCACTTATATCCGCACTCTGATAGATGACCTTGGCGAAGCGCTGGGCTGTGGTGCTCATGTTGGTGCCTTGCATCGCACCCAGGTGGGCCCGTTTCATGCTGAGCAGATGATTACTCCGGTTCAACTCGATGCCCTGGCAGAGCTGTGCCATCAAAGCAAAGATTTCTCTGCCATGGATACGTTGCTGCTGCCGCTGGACGCCGGTATTGTTACTATGGCTAAGCTGCAGTTGACAGCGCAAGAGCAACACCGCTTGCAACATGGCCAGAGTTGCCAGGTTGCGCTGGCAGATATTGCCGCAATAAAACTGCATGGCCCGGACGATAGCTTCTTTGGCATTGGCCAGGTTGAACAAGGCGTGTTGAGTTCGCGGCGTTTATTAAATACTGCCGCATTACCCTAAGAGTGGTGTAGCAGAAACGCCTTGTAAAAAAGCAGTAAAATGCTATTATACGGCGGATTTTTTGGGGTCTGCTGGATGAGTGATCGGCGATTCCCTTACTTAGTTCACTCACATTTGGAGTTAAATATGTCTTTAAGCGCTGCTGATAAAGCAAAAATCGTTGCCGACTTTGCTGTTAAGCAAGACGACACAGGCTCACCGGAAGTTCAGGTAGCTCTGTTAACTGCTTCTATTAACCACCTGCAGGGCCACTTCGCCCAGCATAAGCATGACTTCCACTCACGTCGTGGTCTGCTGCGTATGGTTAGCCAGCGTCGTAAGTTACTGGATTACCTGAAAGGTAAAGACCAGAGCCGTTACGCTACACTGATTGAGCGTTTAGGCTTACGCCGTTAATCGGTTTGAGTAAAAAAGGGGCTTTTAGCCCCTTTTTTTAATTTAGCTGACAGACTATTTTTTCACTAAAGTTTACCATTGACTGAACTATCTTTGTGCTTTGGTTACAGAGTATACTACGCAAGAATTAAACGACAAAAATGACATCGCAATCAGGCGATAAAGTAAAGGAAACAAACACGTGACTCCCATCGTAAAATCATTCCCGTTCGGCCAACATACTTTTACCTTAGAAACCGGCGTTATCGCCCGTCAGGCAGATGCCGCAGTGCTGGCCAGCCTGGGTGATACATCAGTTTTAGTAACGGTAGTGGGCAAGAAAGAAGCCAAACCAGGCCAGGATTTCTTCCCGTTAACGGTAAATTATCAAGAAAAAATGTACGCTGCCGGCCGTATCCCCGGCGGTTTCTTTAAGCGTGAAGGTCGCCCGTCAGAAGGCGAAACCTTAACGTCACGTTTAATCGACCGGCCAATTCGCCCGCTGTTCCCTGAAGGCTTCAACAATGAAGTACAGGTTATTGCCACTGTGGTGTCAGTACAGCCGGAAATTCAGCCGGATATCGTAGCGTTAATCGGTACTTCTGCTGCGTTGGCATTGTCAGGCATTCCGTTTGCCGGCCCTATTGGTGCTGCCCGTGTGGGTTACATCAATAACCAGTACGTACTGAACCCGTCAGAAGACGAGCTGAAAAGCTCTAAGCTGGACTTAGTGGTAGCCGGTACTGCCGGTGCGGTATTAATGGTTGAATCTGAAGCCGGTATTCTGTCTGAAGACGTGATGCTGGGCGCAGTAATGTATGGCCATGAGCAAATGCAAACTGCCATCAATGCCATCAACGAATTTGCTGCTGAAGGCGCTAAGCCAAAGTGGAACTGGCAGGCACCTGCTAAGAACGAGCCGTTAATTGAAAAAATTGACAGCCTGGCGCGTGCGCAACTGGGCGAAGCTTATCAGATCACTGAAAAAGCCAAGCGCTATGAGCGTATCGGCGAGATTAAAGCGGCGTTGGTAGAAAAACTGACTGCTGAGCTGGCCGAAGGCGAAGAGCTGAACAAAAACGAAGTGGGCGAGATTTTCCATGAGTTGGAATCTAAAGTCGTACGTGGTCGTATCACTAAAGGTGAGCCGCGTATCGACGGCCGTGACCCGGAAATGATCCGTGGTTTAAGCGTAATGACCGGCGTGTTGCCACGTACCCACGGTTCAGCGCTGTTTACCCGCGGTGAAACTCAGGCTTTGGTAACAGCAACTTTAGGTACGGCGCGTGATGCACAAAACATCGACGATTTGTTAAGTGCTAAAACCGATACCTTTATGCTGCACTACAACTTCCCGCCGTACTGTGTCGGTGAAACCGGCATGGTGGGTTCACCTAAGCGTCGCGAAATCGGCCACGGCCGTTTAGCCAAGCGCGGTGTATTAGCGGTAATGCCTGATTTCAATGACTTCCCGTACACTGTACGTATAGTGTCAGAAATCACTGAATCTAACGGTTCAAGCTCTATGGCATCAGTATGTGGTTCTTCTTTAGCCCTGATGGACGCCGGCGTACCTATTAAAGCCTCAGTGGCCGGTATTGCCATGGGTCTGGTAAAAGAAGGCGACGACTTTGTTGTATTGTCTGACATCTTAGGTGATGAAGATCACTTAGGTGATATGGACTTTAAAGTAGCCGGTACTACCGACGGTATTACGGCACTGCAAATGGACATTAAGATCGACGGTATTACTAAAGAAATTATGCAAATTGCGCTTAAGCAAGCTAAAGCGGCCCGTTTGCACATCCTGAACGTAATGGACCAGGCGATCAGTGGTCACCGCGAAGAGATGTCTGAGTACGCACCGCGTATTTACACCATGAAGATTAACCCGGAGAAAATCCGTGAAGTAATCGGTAAAGGTGGTGCTGTTATTCGTCAGATCACTGAAGAATCCGGTACGACTATCGAGCTGGAAGATGACGGCAGCATTAAAATTGCCGCTACCACTGCAAAAGCCGCACAAATCGCTATCGACAAGATCAACGCCATCACAGCCGAGATTGAAGTGGGTGCCATTTATGAAGGCGAAGTCGTGCGTATTGTTGACTTCGGTGCCTTTGTTAACGTACTGCCTGGTAAAGATGGCCTGGTACACATTTCACAAATCTCTGATGAGCGCGTGAATAACGTATCTGAGCACCTGACTTTAGGTCAGAAAGTATCGGTCAAGGTACTGGAAGTTGACAAGCAAGGCCGCGTGCGTTTAAGTATCAAGGAAGCCAACGCTAAACCTGCTACTGAGTCTGCTAATGCTGAAGAAAATGCCTGATAGGCTGTTGTTCCGGGTAGCGCCTTTGGCGCTACTGGTAGCGTTAACCGCTGGCTGTGCTTCACAGCCGGCGTCTACTGCCGGCTGGCTTATCCCGGAGCCACTGGCGGTGTCTTACCGTACTGAACTGGCCATAGCCAGATTAAGTGAAATACTGCATCGCGCCGAATTATCAGAAGAGCAATCTGCTCAGCTGTTTTACGATCGCGGCGTAATGTACGACAGTGTTGGCCTGCGCTCTTTGGCGCGGCTGGATTTTTTAAGAGCGCTGCGGTTAAAACCGGACATGGCGGACGCCTACAATTTTGTCGGTATTCACCATACGGTTAGCGGCGATTTTGATCAAGCCTATGAAGCCTTTGATTCCGCTTTGGAATTAGCACCTGAACACGAGTTTGCTTATTTAAACCGTGGTATAGCACTGTATTATGCCGGTAAAACAGAATTAGCTGTCGGTGATTTTGAACGCTTTCTGGCGTTAAAACCGACCGATGCTTACCGCGTGATCTGGTTGTATCTGGCGCAAAGTGAGCTGTCTGCAGAGCAAGCGCAGCAGCAACTGGCGCAACATGCGCTGATATTGGACAAGGCCGAGTGGTCTGGCAATATAGTACGGTTTTTACTGGGTGAAATCAGTGAGCAAGCTTTGCTCGACTCGGTGTTAGATGACTTATCCGGCCCCCAGCTGTTAGCTGAGCGCTTATGCGAAGTGTATTTTTATCTGGCGAAATGGCATGAAAGCCAACAACAACCGGAACAGGCACTGAGCTACTACAAGCAAGTGCTGGCTACCAATGTGTATGAGTTTGTTGAGCACCGTTACGCGCGGTTAGAAATGGCGCGCTTACGTGGCGAAGTACAACAAATTGATGCCTACGATGAGCCTTAACCTGGTTCGTGTCGCAATTTTGAAAAGCCGGTTAACCGGCTTTTTTGCTTTTATATTACTGACCGCCTGCCAGAAACAACCTGCTGAAACAGAACTAATGCAACAAGCGCAAACCGACCCGGCAGCTGCCGTGCGTTTGGCTGCCCGGCGGCTGGCCAGTGAAGAGTATGACGCTGCGCTGCGTTGGTTGCGTCAGGCCGCATTGCTGGGGGACAACAGTGCCCTGCAGCACGCCCTGCAGTTGCAGCAACGGCAACAGGGCAGGCTGGCCACAGCACAATGGCTACAGCAGCAGCTCGACAGCGGCACGCTGACAGCACAAGCGCTCACGCCCAACATACGCTCTGAGCTTGGCCTGTGGCAGGGTAATAAGGCCACTGTAGCGGGCTTTGAACACGCACAAGGCTGTCGTTTGACCTTACAGCCGGTGGCCAGCCAACAAGCAGGGCTGGATACCTGGCAACAGCTGTTACAGCAATGGCAGGCCGATAAACAATTGTCGCAATTGCCGGTATGCTTTTTACCGCTGCGTACGGTTAACAGTACTGAACTGGCATGCTCCGAGCACAGCAACAGCCTGGTGCATTGTCGTTATGAAGTGTTGGCAGACGAGGTAAGCGGCGGCGATTTCAGTCAGCTGGTGGTTATTGCCGGTCGTGGTAAAGCCAGTTATAACAACGGTATTTTACAATTGCCGGATAACGCCGGGCTGGCACTGCTGCGGCATGAATTTATGCATATTCTCGGTTTTATTGATGAATATCAGTTATCTGTTGAGGCGGCAACACAAGTGTGTCAGCCGGGCAAACACTACCCTAATCTGTTGTTAACGGCAGACAGCCGCGCTTATCTGGCGTATTGGCAACTGCAGGCGCAGGATATCGCGCTAACGCCGGTGCGTACCTGTGCCGCGCTGCAACAGCCGGCATACCGTGTTATTGCGCAAAACAACCTGATGCGCTCGTACGAGCTGGCGTTGCCGCAGCTGTATTTTCAGCTGGCACAGCGTATTCTGGCGCAACCAGAGCAGCTGATGCCGGTACAGTACTATTTTGCTTATTTAGCCCGGCAACAACAAAACTGGCCGCAGTGGCAGCATTTTATGCAGCAGGCATCAGAATGGGGGTACGCCGATGCGCAGCAAGCGCTGGACGGCACAAAAGGTTAATCGCTGTCGCTCAGCTCGGCTAACTCGCGGCCCAGCACATCAGCATCGCCCAGGTTAAGCTCTAATAAACGGCGCAGGTGCGACACGCTTTCAATATCAATACGTTCACAGTGCAAGCCTACTACCTTGTCTGAGGTATGGGCTACGCTAACCTGCATTTCCAGCTCCAGCGGAAAATCGTTTAACTGAATACGCAATAACATCTGTTTTGGCAAACTGCGCGGCCAATCGTCCGGTTTGCGGATCAATGCGCCTTTTAAGGATAAATCCAGTACTTCTGTCTGGCAGCTGTGGCCACCAATATCAAGATGTGCCTTGCCTTTAAAGCTCACCCGGCTAAATCGTCTGTGTTCCATCGCTTCCCCCGCGTTACTGTATGAAGCATAGCGGTTTTCCGGTGAAAGAAAAGCACGCTTATGCTGCACCGGCGTAATTCCGGCGCAGCATTGTATGTTAGCTAATATCTGTGAATCACAATGCTAATTTGTATTAGATTCAGCCTTCCTGGCGTTATTCTACACTGCTAATTGCTACTGAGGAATTCGGCTAGCGAAAAGTACATTGATAATTTGTATCTGTTAGATAAATACGTATTGAGCATTTGCTTTGTTGTTCCGATCTTAACATTTCGGCTTATGTGCGTAAGCCGTCATATATACGACGACAAGTATCGCGCCTATGTATCAAGAGCTGTTTTACCTACGATGTCTTGACTCAAAAGAATGTCAAAACGGACATAAAATTCGACAGGTTCTTCTGACACTTTAAAACAGTTTATTAGCGCTGCAGGAACAGGAACTAGAATCCGGTTACTTGCAACTATGGTTGTCGTAGCTAAAGCTGTACCACTGGCATCGCCAGCATTACGCAAACCTCTTAGCTCAATGTCGTAATATAGACTTACGCCTGTATTGGCTCCAGAGAACAAATAGACAATCCTGCGACCAGCCCAAGCAACTTGTGTTGAATGAGGCCACTTGAAGAAATCTAACTCCTGTTGAAATATCCGGTCTGAGAGTGCAAGGAACATCCGGTAATTGTTGAGATATGGTATGTCTTGATCTGTGGTTAACAAACGTTCTTCAATACTAGTATCAAATCGAAGAATTGGAGCCCCAGCTACTGGTGCACTGACATGTGGTGTCGGTGATTCCTGCACTAGATCATTTACGACATCAGGCAGTACCTTTTCAACTGTACCAACCTGTCTCTCGTTTACCTGTTGGCTCTGCACCGAAACTTTTGTTGTAGATGCTGTCAGCACTTGGTCGATTTCTAATTCTCCATTTAGATAACCAGTAATTAGAGGTTCAATATCACCGTTATCATCACGCTCTAAACGAAAAAGTTCACGTTTCCGCTCCAACGCACGTTGGAGCGCGTCGAGGCCTGCGCGCTGTGAGCTTGGGACGAAAGATTGAATATGTTGATAAATATGTACCCTAACAAGATCTTTAGTGAAACTCTCTAGTAGGTCGAATGAGGTATCTAAATGTTTTAGAATGGCTTTAATTGCAGGCCATTGTCTGGACAGAGTGATTGTTACTTTGTCGCTCACCATCTGAGTAAGGATGAAGACTCCATGAGTAATCTCTGCCCAAATAATCTCGATATCATCAAGTAAATAGTCATTTCTAAGCACTCTGATCAGCATGAATGTCAAGCTTGCCTCTGATCGACTAATTTCGGTCGGTTCGTATTTGCGAATAATAGTTGCGTGATTAGGTATGCTAGGAATGGCTAAGATATTTTGCAGGTAACGCTTTTGAAGCTCTCGACGAGGCTGGTTTTGGCTAACTCTAAGTAGAGGGTTTTCTGAACTAGAAAACATCCTGATCAAGTTAGGATCTGTGCCGTCATAAAATTGAGCTTGCTGAGCAGCGAAATGCTCTTTCAGCTTACCCATTTCAATTTGTTCTTCATTATCCTGCACTTGTATTTTTACTCGTCCTCCCAAATTCGTCTTCCGATGATTTACTAAGTATTGTTGAAATGCAGTAAGAGAATCAGCTATCGGGTGGTTTGCCAGAATGGTTGTCAGATGCAGCTCGATATGTGGAAAAATTTTTGACGCCTCAGCGATGGAGTCTCTAGTTAACGCCTCACGACCTGCTGTTGGAATTAGAAATGGTAGATCTGCAAATCCACCTAATTGATACACAGTAGCAACGGGTAGAGGTGCAAGACCAAAGCTTGAGCGAAGTCCCATAATAGAGCCTGTACCATTGCGAAGATGGATTGAAGCCCTCATCGGTACATTGTTACGATGGAAATTATTACAAATCACACCAACACTACTATTACCTTGGACATAGGCGTGCATTTCGAACGTTAATCCATCTATGTTAATTGGCATTGATGCTATGAGAGGCCATCCATCGATACCTGTAGCAATTTTTAAATCTTTACAACTTATAAGCTCATTATTAATTAATACAGGAACTGGCAAAAATTGAACAAATTGACTTAAATAGTTTTTAAGTCCGGTGAGATCAAGATTTGAATTAGCTTCAAGTTTGGCGAAAACGGTAGTGCCTACTGGAGTTGACTCATCTAATACTTCGAAACTAATACAGTCTTGTCCAATCCTTAGGTTGATTTTTTCAGCCATTGTCCGGAATCCGACTTTGTTGCTGAGTTCCCTAGTAGTAACAGAAAGACTAGTGCAGACGCCAAAGTTTGCCATTGCGCCAATGCCAAATGTACCTATCACCCCAGCAGCTCGCGCTGCTTCAGTATTTTTACCTGAAGACCCAGCTTTCCAAAAATTCTCTTTCAATATTGACTCGGACATGCCAATCCCATTGTCAATTATTGTAATTGCCCCAGGTTCGACTTTGACTTCAATTTTGTATGTGCTTATGTCGTTGCCTTCCGCTTTCGCTCGCATCAAGATCGCATCATAACTATTTTGTACATTCTCTCTAACCATGGCATAAGGGGAGTCGTAGATTTGCTTGGATAGAATCTCAAGCATGCGGTCTGTTTCCACTTGGAAAGCGATATTAGTTGTTGACACTGTTATTTTCCCCTCAGCTTTGCTTTACACATCTCTACTTTTTGCTGTACAGCAAGTTCCTGACTAGATTGAACGAATTCTGACTCCACAAGTGAACGCAGTTCGTTCCAATTGTGCGTTTCCTCATAGGCTTCGCATAACAATAAGAAGTCTGATACAGAGTTGGGTGGTGGCAATAAAGATATAAGAGTTTTCCAATCCCTCAGTTCAACAAGAGCATCTAATGCCACCTTTCTGACCCATAAGTCAGATGTGTGATCACGAACAGTATCATATGCCTCTTGCGCCTTCCCTTCTCGCAGTAATCGGTCAGCTTGTTCTGCTAGTTCAATTGGTGTGACTTTTGGAACTTCTGGTTTGATAAGGTCGAATTTCATCGAGCTGCCTCCGAATTCAGTAACATGACCTTTATCCCAAATGGGAGAGCTGAAATCATCATTATTCATTGTTCTCACATGGATAGTGCCAATACTCAATTCTAAATCAAGCACTATGAGGTTATAGGCTCTCATTCTCCCCGTTGGCAACGAATGCGGACCACCACACAGAGTTCCTGCGCTGATTATCGAGATCTTGCGCTGGCTATCTGCTGAGAATCTGTGTTCCAGTAATTGTGGTCGATGCTGATGGCCATGCAAACCGATAGAGCAGTTGCTGTCCATAAGGTGACGAAGGAATCCTGAGTCTATGTAATCAGTATCTTTAGGTCCTCCCTGAATACTGTGATGCCAAGCACTGATGATTAGTCGTCCGCTCTTAGCACATGGCACGACTGAGTCCATGGCTTGTGTTATAGCTTCTACATGGATTTGTCCGGTACGGTTGTATAAATCGTTCTCATGGCAACTAGATAGCCCAACAATACATACACCTAAAGAAGGGAAATCATGAACTGCGAACTGATGCTCTGGATTCATCGAGAACTTGCGCTTCCCATTGTAAAAACGTTCGTAGAATTTAGAATAAGGTTCTAATCGCTGCTCATAAAGCTCGGTGTTCTCTATTTTTAACAGTGCAAAATCTTCAAGGTTAAATCTGTAGATGGAAGCTGGTCCATTGAGTTGTCTTGCGAGTAGTTTTTTCTTCTCTACATCTGAAGGAATTTCCATTTTTTGGAGGGACTGGTCCACGTGAAGCATACTGACGTCATGGTTGCCTGGTACGATGATAACTCGTTCTCTGTCCCCCTCAAAAAAACGGTCAGCAAGGCCAACAAGCGTTTCAAACGCTTCGTTATATTGTGCCTCAAGTTTTTGAGCGCCATCGGGATCAGTGCTTTTAACACCATAGACAATATCGCCACTAACAACAGCTAAATCAGGTTTAGGAATTCCCTCGTTTTGGGTATATCGGCTAAAGTCTCTGTGAAGTGATGAGAGCAGTGTTTTAGTTGTCACTTGGCTTTCAGAGTCTCTATGCAAATCTGAAATATGCATTATTGTTGTTGCCATAGCGCTAACCTATTCAAGTATATAAGATAATAAAGGCTCATACTTTTTGTACGACGGCTTAACAAGTGCGTTGCAACGAAAAATTTCAAATGAAGGAGCACTCTACCCACTGGTTGGTAGGATATATTTTTTGCTCATACATTCTGAGCTTTGTTTGTGCCTTTTTTATATAATCAATGAGTTGTCTTGTCACTCTTTTTTTGCCTAATAAATATACGGAACGTTGAATTTTTTATTTAGGACTATTAATGCCAATCCGTAATATCCCTAAAAACTATCGCAATGTGACTGGCGTTGCTGCCAATTCTAAGGCTGAGGGCAAGGCGATGTTTGAGTCTACTCTGGAGCGGGATTGGCTGACGTTGCTACAGTTTTCTGTCTACGTGTAACGCTTTGAAGTACAGCCGGTTAAAGTGCCGTGGTTTGATGAAAAGGGTAAAGACCGCACTTACGGAAAGTAGTAGCAAATTACATTTACAGGTACAAAGGCATGCCTGGCATGTAGTATTGTGTTTAGGTACGTTAAACTAGGCGTATGAATCCTAAAGTCTACAACAAGGACACGATACATGGATATCCAAAGCGAAGTTCAATATTTTGATTACCTTGAACTAACATACAATCAGAAATCAGGTCATATGCTATTAGCTGTTGATTCAGAGAAAAATATACAACACATTGTCTACACTGGTGAGTCAAGTCTTCCAACGCCTGCAGGTAGTTATGGTTCTCAAGGCGGAACTATATTTCTTCGACTGCCTAATTTGTTCCCTTTGACGTTGAGAAAAACATTTAAAACTCAGAAAGAGTATGACAATGAGTTTGACAAAATCTGTATATTGATCAAACAAGTAGACGATGCAGAAAACTCAGTGCATAGCCCAAGCAGCAAATACAACAGGAATAAATCGGCAGTTACCCCCTTGATTTAGCCATTGCTGAAGAGCTCCACTTCACTTTTAATATTGGAACAAAAGGTTTGGTGGAGTCTTGTTATCAAAGATAGCTGCGCTATTCTTGCACTAAATTAGCCTAGAAGGTTGGTTTTGAATGTATAGAAGGAGTGCACCGAACCAATCAACCCGCCAGTAACGATTGTTTGAGGGGAATTCCTTGATCCCTGAAATCCCCTCATTAAGCTGTCCCGCTATTGTTACGAGGTGGCAATACAAAATAGCCTCGTAGAGTACTATTTAACGTTGTAAGTCGCTGCTAACTAATATCTTCACCGGCGGCCTGGCGGTCGGCGTGGTAGCTGGAGCGCACGAACGGGCCGCTGGCGACGTGTTTAAAGCCCAGCTCGTAGGCAATGCGTTTAATCTCGTCAAACTCGGCCGGTGGCATATAACGTTTTACCGGCAAGTGATGCTTACTCGGTTGCAGGTACTGGCCTACGGTCAGCATATCCACGTCATGGGCGCGCAGGTCTTTTAATACCTCGATAAGCTCTTCAGTGGTTTCACCCAAGCCAACCATTAAGCCGGACTTAGTGGCCACTTCCGGGTGCGCTGCTTTGTAGCGTTGTAACAACTGCAGCGACCATTTGTAGTCGGCGCCCGGCCGTGCCAGTTTGTATAGCCTTGGCGCCGTTTCCAGATTGTGGTTAAACACGTCCGGTGGTGTCTGGGTTAAAATATCCAGCGCGGTATCCATGCGGCCACGGAAGTCCGGCACCAGCACTTCAATTTTAATGCTGGGGTTATGTTGGCGAATTTCGCGGATACAATCGGCGAAATGCTGCGCGCCGCCGTCACGTAAGTCATCGCGGTCAACAGAGGTGATCACCACATACTTTAACTTCATGTCGCGAATGGTTAATGCCAGTTTTTCCGGCTCTTCGGCACTTGGCGGCAACGGCCGGCCGTGGGCCACATCACAAAACGGGCAACGCCGGGTGCAAATGGCGCCCAGAATCATAAAGGTGGCGGTGCCGTGGTTAAAACATTCCGTCAGGTTAGGGCAGGCGGCTTCTTCGCATACCGAATGCAGGCCGTGCTTGCGCAGGGCACCTTTGATCTGATCGATACGCTCTGAGCTTTTCGGCAGTTTGATCTTCAGCCAGTCGGGCTTACGCAGCATTTCGTCACGCTCAGTGGGCAGCACCTTAATCGGGATCAAGGCCATTTTATCAGCGTCGCGCAGTTTAACGCCCGGTTCCATACGTGCAGTTTTAGTCATTTTGCCAATCTAACCCTGTAGTGTGCTGCAGTGTTGCTACATTCAGTTGCTGCGAAAAACACTGCACTATTCGTTGTTTGGCCTCGGCAATGGTTTGCGGGCCGCCTAAATCTTTACATTGGAGCATTTGCATACCGGCATAACCACAGGGGTTAATGCGTGAAAACGGGCTTAAGTCCATATCGACATTCAGTGCCAGGCCATGGAAGGAGCAGCCTTTGCGTACCCGCAGCCCCAAAGAGGCAATTTTGCCCTCATCTACGTAGACGCCCGGGGCATCAGCTTTGGCGTAGGCATTAATGCCATAAGGCGTCAGCAGCTGAATTAATACCTGTTCCAGCAGTGTTACCAGTTGGCGCACACCCATGTTGCGGCGCTTTAAATCGAGCAGTACGTACACCATCAACTGGCCTGGGCCATGGTAGGTTACCTGACCACCGCGGTCGACTTTTACCACCGGAATATCGCCCGGAAACAGCAAATGCTCTTCTTTGCCTGCCTGCCCCTGAGTAAATACCGAATGGTGCTCCAGCAACCAGAGTTGATCCGGCGTGTTAGCGTCGCGCTGGTCGGTAAACTGCTGCATGGCGTGCCATACAGTGGTGTAATCCTGCGTGCCCAGCTCTCTTATCAGCAAATGCCGGCTAAGGGCTGCTATGGCCGGCGCTTGTTGGCTGTCCTGGTCTGAAACGCTGTGCATTATACCGCCTTATACACTGAATACGAATGGCTAAGCTGGTGGTACTACCTCAGAGTACGTAACGTACCAGCTCAATTTTGCCAAGCTCGGTGTACAGCAGCTCAATATGTTGCTTGCTGGTAACGGTAACGCTGACCGACACCGAATGGTAATTACCTTTGCTGCTCGGTTTTACCGCCGGGCTGTAGTCGCCGGCTTCAGTATGAAGGCGTACTACGTTCATTACCTGATCGACCAGGGCGTCGTCCGCCAGACCCAGTACTTTAAAGCTGAACTGGCAGGGAAATTCCAGATATTCATCGAACTTGGTGTTCTTTACTTCATGTGCCATCTTTGTCTCGCTATCACACTGTGAGCTGTTGCTTTGCTAAATTGGCTTAATTGTAACAAAAAGTCCCGGCCAATGCCGGGACTTAGTAAGTTAAAGCTAGCGGCAGTGCTGATTAATTAAACTGCATTTTAACGTAATCTATCATCCGGCTGAAGAAACCGCCTTCGGCTACGTCTTCCAACGCTACCAGCGGATAAGTCGCAATATCTTCACCGTTTAGCTTTAAATAAATGCTGCCAACCTGCTGGCCTTTAGATATGGGGGCTAACAGCTGCTGATCCAAGGTGAAATCGGCTTGTAAGTCTTTGCGTTGGCCGCGCGGAATCGTTACCTGCACCGATTGCAAAATACCCAGCTGAATATTCTCTTTGTCACCTTGCCAAATACGTTGTTCGGCAAATTTATCGCCGGCCTGGTATGGCGTAAAGGTTTCAAAGAAACGAAAGCCGTAGGTTAACAGTTTTTTGTTTTCAGTCTGGCGCGCACGTTCACTGCTGGTGCCCATAACCACTGATACCAGTCGCATACCATCGCGGGTGGCAGAGGTGATCAGGCTGAAGCCGGCTTCGTCGGTATGGCCTGTTTTAATACCGTCTACTTCCAGGCTGCGATCCCACAGTAGAGAGTTGCGGTTGTATTGCTTGATATTGTTGTAAGTGAATTCTTTTTCGGCGTACAGCGCGTACTCTTCCGGCACATCACGAATTAACGCCGCGGCCAGGATCGCCATATCGCGTGGTGTGGAGTAGTTTTCTGCACTTGGCAGGCCGTGGCTGTTACCAAAACGGCTGCTGGTCATGCCCAAGCGCTGGGCATGGGCATTCATTAAATCAACAAAGGCGCTTTCGCTGCCGGCAATATGCTCGGCCATGGCAACGCAGGCGTCGTTACCGGACTGAATAATAATGCCTTTATTTAAGTCAGCCACCGACACCTTAGTGCCCACTTCAATAAACATTAAGGATGAGCCCGGGAAGTTTCTCGCCCAGGCTTTTTCGCTGATGGTTACCATATCTTCGTTGGTAATATTGCCGCTTTTCAGTTCAGTGCCAATCACATAGCTGGTCATCATCTTGGTTAAACTGGCCGGTGCCAATGACATATCGGCATTGTTCTCTGCCAATACCTTACCGGTATCAAAGTCGATAAGAATATGGCCTTTGGCGGCAACTTCCGGCGCTTGCGGCACCACGCTTTGCGCCACAGCGGATAAACTGAGCCCGGCACTGGCAATGGATACGGCGGCGACGGCGAAAATATGACAATAACTATTCATGAGACCTGTTCTTTTAATCGTTATGTTTAATTAGGTGTCAGCTGCACTGACGGCTATCAAAGAAATATGCATCCGGAAATGCTCCGGCTTTTAACTGCTGCAGCCATTGCTGCGCTTGTTGTTTACTTGCAGTAGGACCGACCAACAAGCGAAAAATTCCGCTACCGGGTTTGATTTCGCTGGGCAGGGCTTGCGGCTGCAAAATTTGCTGCTGTAACTGATTTAACCGGTTACTGTCTGAACTGGCCAGCACCTGGATAAAACACTGCTCTGCTGTGCCGGTTTGCCTGTCGGTTTGCGCCCACATCGCCGGCGATTGTAGCAACTCCAGCTGAACTCTGGCTGTACCCTGCTGCAGCATGCCCAGCTTGCTGGCGGCCGAATAAGACAAATCAATAATACGGTCGCGGTGAAACGGGCCGCGATCATTTACCCGCACTATGGCGGTTTTGTTGTTGTCCAGGTTGGTTACTTTAACATAAGACGGCAGTGGCAGGGTTTTATGCGCCGCTGTCATGGCAAACATATTGTAAGTTTCACCGTTAGACGTCAGATGGCCATGGAATTTATTGCCATACCACGACGCTATACCGGCTTCACGATGCTCGGTAGCCTGCACCAGCGGCGTATAGTTGGCACCAAATAAACTGTAAGGTTTGTTGCCGCCGCGGCTTAACGGTTCTGCCTGCGGCACCGGATCCGTCATTTCCAACAGGGTTGGCTGGCGTTGCGGAATACTGTCTTTGGCCTGGCTGTAACGACCGGCATTAGGGACGCTTTCCCCGGGCCGGCTGCTGCAAGCGGTGCCCAGTATTATCGTGGTTACAAGCAAAATAAGCTGTTTTATCATGGTGCTGCCAACATCCGTTTATGAGTACCCACCGACATAATCACGCCAAAGGCCGCCATTAATGTCACCATAGAGGTGCCGCCAAAACTGACCAGTGGCAACGGCACACCGACCACCGGCAATAAGCCCGACACCATGCCGATATTAACAAATACATAAACAAAGAACGTCAGGGTAAAGCTGCCGGCAACCAGTTTACCGTAATTGTCCTGAGCGCGGCTGGCGATCAGCAGGCAGCGGCTGATAATAAACAGATATAACCCCAACAGCAGCAGCACACCCATTAAGCCTAATTCTTCGCTCAGTACGGCAAAGATAAAGTCGGTGTGGCGCTCGGGCAGAAACTCCAGTTGCGACTGAGTGCCGTGCAAATAGCCTTTACCTTCCACTCCACCGGAGCCGATAGCAATTTTCGACTGAATAATATGGTAACCGGAGCCCAGCGGATCGCTCTCCGGGTTTAAGAAGGTCAGCACGCGCTGGCGTTGATAGTCGCGCATTAAAAACAACCACAGTATCGGCAAAAAGGCCGACACCAGGCCGGCAACAAAGGCAATAAGACGCCAGCTCATACCGGATAAAAACAACACAAACACCCCGGCTGTGGCAATTAGAATAGAGGTACCCAAGTCTGGTTGTTGCGAAATCAGTACGGTAGGGACGGCACACATTAGAAATCCGGCCACCAAATGCCACAACCTCGGCGGTAAACTGTGTGAGGCAATAAACCAGGCTACTGCCATCGGTACCGCCAATTTCATAATTTCCGACGGTTGAAATTTCATAAAGCCTAAATCCAGCCAGCGCTGGGCACCTTTACCGACATGGCCCACCATTAACACGGCCACCAACAAACCCAGACCGGCAATAAATAATGGCAGCGACCAGCGCCTGAGGGTTTGCGGTTTAATCTGGGCAAAGATAATCATTACGGCCAGGGCTACGCCCAGGCGCACTAACTGGCCTTTCATCATGGCAATATTTTGCCCGGAGGCACTGTACAGCACCATCAGGCCAAAGCCGATAAGTGCCAGTAAACCCAGCAGCAGCGGGGTATCGATATGGAACATCGCCAGCCGGCTGTGGCGGGCGTTACCGGTAAACTGATCATTCATCGCGGTTTACTCCGGCAGCAAAATAGTAATCCAGTATTTGCCGCGCCATAGGGGCGGCGTTGGCACCACCGCCACCGGCATTTTCCAGCGCGATAGTGATCACAATACTGGGTTTGTCATAAGGGGCATAACCAATATACATGGCGTTATCGCGCAGCCGCTCATCAATGGTTTCAGCGTCGTACTCTGCGCCTTGTGCAATAGCAGCCAGCTGAGCGGTACCGGTTTTACCGCCGGCCTGGTAATCAGTACCGAGAAAGGCGCGGTGCGCGGTGCCGCCAAGGTCCCGCACCGTGCGGTGCATGGTGTCCATTACCACATCCCAGTTGCGTTCATCCACTACCTCTATGGTGCGGGTCAGTGCCGGCTCAACCGGCGAGGTGCCGGTTTCATCGCTAAACGCCGTTACCAGGTGTGGCGTTGGCAACAAGCCTTTATTTAATACCACGGCGGTAGCAACGGTCAGTTGCAACGGGGTGGTGGTCCAGTAGCTTTGGCCGATGCTGAGCGGTACGGTATCGCCCGGGTACCAGGGTTGATTGTGCCTTGCACGTTTCCAGCCACGTGACGGCATAATGCCGCTGCTTTCCTCCTGGATATCGATGCCGGTTTTTTCGCCAAAGCCCATTTTGCTCATGTAGTCGGATATACGGTCAATACCCAGCTTAACGCCCATCTCGTAAAAAAACGTATCACAGCTTTTCATCACTGCCATATAAATGTCTACCCAGCCATGGCCCCAGCGCAGGTGGTCGCGAAAGCGGTGATCGCTGTTGGGCAGCATAAAATAGCCCGGGTCCCATATTTTGGTGGCGGGGGTAATGGTATTGGTTTCCAGCCCCAGCAGGGCTAAATGTGGTTTGATAGTTGAGGCCGGCGGATAAGTGCCTTGGGTAACGCGATTGATTAGCGGACGGTCGCGTGAGTTGAGTAATTCGTTATAGTTGGCAGAGCTGATGCCATGCACAAACAGGTTAGGGTCGTAGCCCGGGTTGCTGTAAAACGCCAATACAGCGCCGTCGCGTGGGTCTATCGCCACTATAGCACCGCGCTGATGCTGCAGTATTTGCTGCGCGGTCAGTTGCAGGCCAACATCAAGGCCTAAATGAATATTGCGGCCTGATACGGCGGGCACCGAACGCAGCACGCGGATTAAGCGGCCACGGTTGTTTACTTCAACTTCCTGGTAACCCATGGTGCCGTGCAGTTCACGTTGATAGTAACGCTCGAGGCCTATTTTACCGATGTCGCGGCTGGCGGCGTAGTTAGCGGCCTCACCGTCGGCTTCCAATTGTTGCAGTTCGCGGGTATTAATTTTGCCGATGTAGCCAATTGCATGGGTAAATAAATCACCAAACGGGTAGTGCCGGCTTAAACGCGCTTCTACCGTTACGCCGGGAAAACGGTGTTGGTTAACGGCCAGCACTGCTACCTCAGTGTCATTTAGCTGCTCTTTTAACGCTATGCTGTTAAAACGGCGCTGCGCTTTAACCTGTTTCAGGAAGGCGTCTTGCTGCTCGGGACTAAGTTCAATCAACTCTGCCAAGCCGGCCAGGGTGGCCGTCATATCACTGATTTGTTCCGGTATCAGTTCCAGTGAAAACACCGGGCGGTTTTCAGCCAGTAAAATGCCGCTGCGGTCAAAAATCAGGCCGCGATTTGGTGCCAGCGGCACGACCTTAATACGGTTACCTTCCGAGCGGGTTTGGTAGTCCTGATGCAACACTACCTGCAACTTATACTGGTTAAACACAATAACGCTAAACAGCACCACAACAAACAGCATGGCGACGATGGCCCGGCTGTTAAACAGCCTGGCTTCAGCGGCGAAATCCTGTATGGTGACGCGTCTTTTTAACATCTTTACTCGCGATGGTACGGATGATTAGTACAGATACTCCAGGCGCGGTACAGGCTTTCGGCTAACACCACCCGCACTAACGGGTGCGGCAGGGTAAGCGCCGACAACGACCATTTTGCCTCGCTGGCGGCAATGCAAGCCGGGGCTAAACCTTCCGGGCCGCCGACCAACAAACAAACATCGCGGCCGTCGCGTTGCCAGTCGGTCAGTTTGCCGGCCAGAGCAGGGCTGCTCCAGTTGTCGCCGGTGACTTCCAGGGTAACAATTTTGCTGCCACGTGGCACGGCAGCCAGCATTTTCTCGCCTTCCTGCTCTAAAATGCGTTTGATATCGGCATTTTTACCACGTTTACCGGCCGGGATTTCAATCAGCTCCAGCGCCAAATCACGCGGAAAGCGCCGCGCATATTCGTCATAACCGCTTTGTACCCAGCCGGGCATTTTACTGCCCACAGCAATCAGTATTAACTTCATACTGTATTAAGCGCTCCAGAGTTTTTCCAACTGATAAAAATTACGACTGTCTTCGAGCATCACATGTACGACAACGTCGTCTAAATCCAGCAATACCCACTCGCCTGATGCCTGGCCTTCAATGCCCAGCGCAGCAATGCCGGCTTTTTTTGCTTCGGCCGCAACATAGTCGGCAATAGATTTGGTGTGACGATTAGAGGTGCCTGAGCACACTATCATAAATTCAGTAACACTGGATTTACCACGCACGTCTAAGGTCACGATATCGCGGCCTTTCATGTCGTCAATTTTGTCCTGAATAAAACTTACCAGCTCGGTTGTTTGCACCCTGATTCCTCTGCGCTTGAAAAAAGCGGCATTTTAGCATAGTTTGCGTGCGGTGATAGCACTCACGCCTGATAGAGTTGTTGGCTTTGAATATAGTTCAATACTGCCGGATCTAAAGTATTGCTACAAGCCTGGCCTTGTTGCAGCTGCTGCCTTATGCCGCTGGCACTTAAATTGATCACCGGGTTGCTCAGCAGCAGAATACGCCCGCTGTTAGCCTGCTGCAAGGCGGCTAAATTGGCGGCGCCGTAGTGTTGCAGCAAGGCCGGGGCATCGCCTTGCTCTGCACTGTAACCGGGGCGTTGGCACACCAGCAGGTGGGCGTACTGCAAGATGCTTTGCCAGTCTTTCCAGCTGCAAAAGTAGCACAAAGAGTCCATGCCGATAATAAAGTACAGGCGGTTGTGCGGTTCACGTTCGCGAAGCAGCCGCAGACTGTCGATAGTGTAAGATGGCCCGGTTTTATTCAGCTCCAGCCGCTCCAACTTAAGCTGCGGGTAAGCGGCTATGGCCAGTTGCACCATAGCGGCACGTTGCTCGCCGCTAACGCCCGGCGTAGCACGGTGCGGTGGCAATTGGCACGGCATCAGCCGTACCTCATCCAGTGCGCAGTGCTGCTGCACAAAGCGGGCGCTGGCAATATGGCCGTTATGTACCGGGTTAAAGGTGCCGCCCAAAATGCCGATGTGCTTAGTCATACAGCGCCTGTTGCTGCAACGAATAGGCCTTGGGTACCGGCTTGATAAATAAGGTTACTAAATGTGCCAGTGCTACCTCGCTGTTGTTCAGCCGGCCGCTTTTGTACAGCCGGTCAAAGGCCGCCAGCTCTTGCAGCAGATAATCCAGCCAGTTCAGCGATAAACGTTTGAGTGCCGTTTGATACAGCGGTTGGCGTTTGGGCCAGATAGCCAGACTTTTAAAGCTGTCACTCAGGTTGTGTTGCTGCTGTGCCTGTTGCAACTGGCGCAGTTGCAGCACTTCCTTTTGCAGCTGCCAGGCAATAATCACCGGTTCCACATCTTGCTGGCATAAGCGCTGCAAGCGGTGCAGCGCTTCATCGGCATGGCCGCTTAATAAGGCATCGGCCAGTTGAAACACACTGAAGCTGGAGTGATCGGCAAGAAACTGGCTTAAAGCCGCCGCATCCAGCGGTTGGGCCAGGTTACTTAATGCCAGCTTTTCCAGCTCTTGCCGTGCGGCCAGCAAATTACCGGCGCAATGTTGTTGCAGCAGCGCCAGCGCATCGCTGCTTAGTTGCAGTTGTAAGCGTTTGGCACGCTCACGCAGCCATTGCTGGCTCTGGCGCTCGTCCAGCGCGTACACCGGAATTTGCACCGCCTGGCTTTGCAGTTGTTTAAACCACGCCAGCTTGCTGACGTCGCTGTGGCTGCGCTCACCGTGGATCAGTAAAATAATATCCTGGTGCAGCTGTTGCGGCAGGGCTTTGAGTTGCTCTGCGGCGGCCGGAGTCAGTTTTTGCTGCGCCAGCTCCAGCTCAATCAGCCGGCGCTCGGCAAACAGCGACATGGCCTGCAGCTCGTTACTCAGTTCGTTCCAATCAAACTGCGCATCGGCGGTTAAACTGATGCGCTCGGCATAGCCATGTTGTTTTGCGGCGGCGCGAATTGCGTCAATGGCTTCGAGTTTTTGCAGCGGCTCTTCGCCAAACAGCAGGTAACAGGGCGCCAATGGCCCGGCTAAGTGTTGCTCCAGCTGGTTGGCGTACAGTTTTTGCATCAGCAGGCTCAGTGCAGCCGCGACAGCTGGCGCATAATACGGTTAGCGGCTTGTTGGCGCAGCTCGCCCAGCATCAACTCCAGCTCTTTCGCTTTGGCCAATGCCTGATTAGGGTCGTCCTGATAATCGCGGAACAGCTCAAATTCATACGGCTGCGGTTCGCCGTCCGGCATGGTCAGAGCATAGCGTACTTTGTAGATCAGCTCATATTCTGCTACCTGGCCGTTGGGAAACAACGACAGCGTGCGCCGCTCCAGCGTATCGCTGACCAGCTGCAGCATTGGCGCTGACTGCTGATAGCTGCCCAGCAGCTCAACTTTGTTGTATTCTAAGCGCGAGCTGAGCAATGCCGCCAGTTCAGAGTGGCGCTCGCTTTGAATATACATGGCCGGAAAGTGGCTCAGCGGCAAATCGCCGCGCAGATGAAAGCCGCAGCTGCCAAGCAGCAGGCTGCTTAGCAGGGCAAACACCAGGCTAAGGCGTGCCATATCAGCCCACCACCAGGTTCAGCAGTTTGCCTGGCACGTAAATCACTTTACGTACGCTGACGCCGTCTAAATGGCGGCTAACGTTGTCATCGGTTTTCGCCATTGCCAGTACCGTAGCTTCAGTCGCGTCGGCCGCGACGGTTACTTTGCCGCGTACCTTGCCGTTTACCTGCACTACCACCAGCTTTTCGTCCTCTACCATGGCGGCAGCGTCAGCCTGTGGCCAGGCTGTTTGCTCAATGCCACTGTGTTGGCCCAACTGTGCCCACAGGTATTGCGCGACATGCGGTGTAATAGGGTTCAGCATTTGCAGCAACGCCAGTATGGCTTCTTGCATCACTGCACGGTCCAGCTCTGTTGCCAGGCTGGCTTTTTGCAGTTTATTGCTCAGCTCCATAATGGCGGCAATAGCAGTGTTAAAGGTGTAACGCCGGCCAATATCGTCGGATACCTTGGCAATGGTTTTATGCAGCTCGCGGCGCAGGGTTTTTTGCTCGTTATTCAGCGCGCTGATATCCAGCTGACCAACATTACCGCTGCCGGCAAAATCGCTGACCAGGGTATAAATACGCTTAATAAAGCGATGCGCGCCCTCTACCGCTGAGTCTGACCACTCCAGCGTTTGCTCCGGTGGCGCAGTAAACATCATAAACAGCCGTACCGTATCGGCACCGTACAAATCGATTACTTTTTGCGGATCGATGCCGTTATTTTTTGATTTTGACATCTTGCTCATGCCGGAGGCCACAACCGGTTGGCCGTCGCTGTTTAACAGCGCACTGGTAATACGGCCTTTTTCATCCCGTACCACAGTAACATCGGCCGGTGAGAACCATTGTTTACCGCCGTTATCGCTGTCACGGTAGAAGGTTTCTGCCAATACCATGCCCTGGCACAACAAACGCTTAAAGGGTTCATCACTGCTTACCAGGCCAACATCGCGCAGCAGCTTGTGGAAGAAACGGGCATACAGCAGGTGCAAAATAGCGTGTTCAATACCGCCGATATACTGATCGACCGGCAGCCAGTAATTGGCTTTGGCCGGGTCCAGCATGGCTTTGTCATGATCCGGGCTGCAGTAACGCGCATAGTACCAGCTCGATTCCATAAAGGTGTCGAAGGTGTCGGTTTCATGGAAAGCCTCAGCGCCGTTGTAGGTGGTTTTAGCCCAGTTCGGGTCGGCTTTGATCGGCGAGGTTACGCCATCCATTACCACATCTTCCGGCAGACGTACCGGCAGTTGCTCTTCCGGTACCGGAACCTGGCTGCCATCAGCCAGGTTCAGCATCGGAATAGGTGTACCCCAGTAACGCTGGCGTGATACGCCCCAATCACGCAGGCGGTAATTTACTTTTACTTCACCACGGCCCATGCCCGCCAGTTTGGCGGCAATGGCACTGAAAGCCTGGTCAAAAGCTAAGCCATCAAATTCTGCCGAGTTAACCAACAGGCCTTTTTCGGTGTAGGCGGCCTGGCTTAAATCACAGGCTTGCGCAGCGCCGTCAGCAGCTGCCACGACTTGCTTAATTGGCAGGCTGTATTTAGTGGCAAATTCATAGTCGCGCTGATCATGGCCAGGTACTGCCATTACCGCGCCTGAGCCGTAATCCATTAAGACAAAGTTGGCTACCCACACCGGCACTTTGGCGCCGGTTAACGGGTGCACGGCATAAATGCCGGTGGCGCAGCCTTTTTTCTCCATAGTGGCAAGCTCGGCTTCGGCCATTTTGCCGCCTTTACAGTCTTCAATAAAAGCCGCTAACTCCGGGTTAGTAGCTGCCGCTTGTTGCGCCAGCGGGTGCTGTGCTGCCACGGCAACATAGGTAACACCGTACAATGTATCGGGCCTGGTGGTGTACACGCTTAAGCTTTGGTTGGAATCAGCAATATCAAAACGGATATCGACGCCCTCAGAGCGGCCAATCCAGTTTTTCTGCATGGTTTTAACTTGTTCCGGCCAGCCGTCTAACTGATCCAGATCTTGCAGCAACTCTTCGGCGTAGGCGGTAATTTTAATAAACCACTGCGCCAGCTCGCGCTGCTCTACCAAAGCGCCGGAGCGCCAGCCACGGCCGTCGATAACCTGCTCGTTAGCCAGTACGCACTGATCTACCGGGTCCCAGTTTACCGTGGCCATTTTTTTGTATACCAGGCCTTTTTCGTACAGCTTGGTGAAGAACCATTGTTCCCACTTGTAGTATTCCGGCTTACAGGTCGCCACTTCGCGGCTCCAGTCGTAGCCAAAACCCAGCCGTTTTAACTGATTGCGCATGTAATCGATGTTTTCGTAGGTCCATTTCGCCGGCGCGGTTTTGTTATTAATGGCGGCGTTTTCGGCCGGTAAACCGAAGGCATCCCAACCCATGGGTTGCATGACGTTTTTGCCCTGCATGCGTTGAAAACGGCTGACTACATCACCTATGGTGTAGTTACGCACATGGCCCATATGCAAGCGCCCGCTGGGATAAGGGAACATTGACAGGCAGTAAAATTTTTCTTTGCTGTCGTCTTCTGTCACTTTAAAAGCGTTGGTTTGTTCCCATTGCTGCTGCAGCGCAGTTTCAATCTGCTGCGGGTTGTATTGTTCTTGCATTCAGGTCTTCCGAAAAGGGGTTAGTACGGCTGCTGCAACTGCAGCAAAAAAGTGGCTATAGCATACCGCAGAGCCGTTTTGACAACAACAAGCAGCGTATTGTCTATACTGGTTTTACAGCAACGGAGGCACTATGACAGATTTTGTGAAGAAGTATCAGCAATGGCTTAGTGAATTTAGCCGTAACCTGCAGCAAACTGAGCAGCAGCAACTGGATAATATGGTGGGGTTTGTCGAACAGCTCAAAGCCTATATAAAAGCTGGTCGGGAGCTGAGCGCCTATGAAACGGCGCTGTTTGTCGAAACGTTAAAACGCCAGTGGCAGGATCATGACGCTGAAGATGCTGTACAAGACAACGCAGAGCCGCCATCACTGTGGTCCGAAGCGCTGTGGCAGGAGCTGAGCAGCATTACCGATAAAAGCCAGTTAGAGTGGCAGGAGCTGGCGCAGGATTTTAAACATCAGGGGGTGTATTACCAGGGCGAAGTGGTAGGCATGGGCCGCTATCGCTGCAGCCACTGTCTGACACATATCGATTACACTCATCCGGCAGAATTACTGGCTTGCAGCCAATGCGGCGGCGTGCAGTTTTTCCGCGAAGGCTTACCGGTTTAAATAGAGGCGGCATTAAGCACAGGGCACTTTAGTGGCTGGGCAGCGCCGCAGTTTTTTGCTAAACTGCGCGTCCTCAACGTCAGGTAAAGATGCCTGGCAACAGCGTGTTTCTATTATCGTGCAGGATATCCGGGCCAATGTAGTTAATTGACTTCACCGAAAAGCTTAACGCCGCAGGCCTTGCCGGCTGGCGGATTATTGTATTTGCAATCCCGGATAGTTAAATGACAGCCTATTTAAAACAACACTGGTTTTCCAACCTGCGTGGTGATGTGCTTGCGGCCTTAGTGGTGGCATTGGCACTGATCCCTGAAGCTATAGCCTTTTCTATTATTGCCGGCGTCGACCCCAAAGTGGGCCTGTATGCCTCATTCTGTATTGCGGTGATCACCGCTTTTGCCGGTGGCCGTCCGGCGATGATTTCTGCCGCTACCGGTGCCATGGCGCTGGTGATGGTTACCCTGGTGCGTGAGCATGGTCTGGAGTATTTGCTGGCCGCCACCTTATTAACCGGGCTACTGCAGATTATTTTTGGCCTGTTTAAGCTCGGCGATCTAATGCGCTTTGTGTCACGCTCTGTGGTCACCGGCTTTGTTAATGCACTGGCAATTTTGATATTTCTGGCGCAGTTACCGGAGCTGAGCGGTCAACATGGCACAGCACTGGTGTACGGCATGACGGCACTGGGGCTGGCGATTATTTATTTGTTTCCGTATATCACCAAAGCCATACCCTCACCGCTGGTGTGTATAGTAGTACTGACCGCGCTGGCGCTGTACTTTGGCTTTGATATCCGCACTGTGGCCGATATGGGCGAGCTGCCGGACAGCTTACCGGTATTTTTATGGCCTGAAGTACCACTAACGTGGAATACCCTGGTAATTATTTTCCCGTATGCTTTAGCACTGGCCGTGGTGGGTATTCTGGAATCGTTAATGACGGCCACCATAGTGGATGATTTAACCGACACCAGCAGTGATAAAAACCGTGAGTGTGTGGGCCAGGGCATTGCCAATATCGGCTCGGGTTTAATTGGCGGTATGGCCGGCTGCGCCATGATTGGCCAGTCGATTATTAACGTAAAATCCGGTGGCCGCACCCGGTTATCTACCTTGCTGGCCGGTGTGTTCTTGTTGATTTTAATTGTATTTCTCGACGCCTGGGTTGGGCTGATACCTATGGCGGCGCTGGTCGCCATTATGATCATGGTATCTATCGGCACCTTTAGCTGGAGCTCGGTGAAAGACTTGCGTAAAAACCCGAAAAGCTCCAGCGTGGTTATGCTGGCCACGGTAGTGGTAACGGTATTTACCCATAATCTGGCTTATGGTGTATTAGTTGGCGTGTTATTCAGTGCGCTGTTTTTTGCCGCTAAAGTGGGCAAAATTTTGTATATCGGCTCGTCGCTGTCGGCCGATGGCCATCAACGTGATTACCAGGTAGTGGGGCAGGTGTTTTTTACCTCGGCTGAGCAGTTTGTTGCCGCGTTCGATTTTAAAGAGGCGGTAGAAAAGGTACGTATTGATTTAAGCCGCGCGCATTTTTGGGACATTACCGCCATCAGCTCACTGGATAAGGTGGTTATTAAGTTTCGCCGCGAGGGCACAGAGGTAGAGCTGGTTGGCTTAAATGAAGCCAGTGCCACCCTGGTAGATAAGTTTGGCGTGCACAACCAGCCGGATGCAGTTGAAAAACTGATGGGCCACTGAGAACCAAACCGGACTAAGGAGCAGAATAATGACCAAAAAAGTACTGGCTTGTATTGATGCCTCGCCCTATGCCGAAGCGGTGTGCGACTACGCGGTATGGGCGGCGAAAAAGCTCGATGTGGCGATGTCGGTAGTGCATGTGCTGGACAAAGCCCAGCATACCCAAACGCCGGACTTAAGCGGCAGCATTGGCCTGGGCTCGCAGGAATTATTGCTACAGCAACTGGCTGAGCTGGACGAAAAACACAGCAAGCTGGCGCTGGAGCGCGGCCGCAGCATTTTAGATGCGGCAAAAGCGCGGGCTGAACAAGCCGGGGTAAAAGCCGTAGACGAGCGCTTACGCCATGGCCAACTGGTAGAAACCTTAACTGAGCTGGAAGAGGAAACCCGGTTGCTGGTATTGGGCAAGCGGGGTTTTAGCAGTGCAGATGCGCACGGCCATATGGGCCTGCATGTGGAGCGGGTGATCCGCAGCTTACACAAACCTATATTGTTAACGCAGCAAAGCTATAAAGCGCCGCAGCGCATTATGCTGGCCTATGATGGCAGCGCCACCGCGTTAAAAGGCCTGGAAATGCTGGCGGCCAGCCCGCTGGGCAAAGGTTTGCCGGTGCATTTGGTGATGGCCGGTGCCGACGTGGAAGCCGCCCGGGCGCAAATGGACAGCGCTGCGCAAATACTGCGCAATGCCGGTTTTGATACCAAAGTAGCGATAGTGGCCGGTGAGCCGGATATTGTACTAAACCAGTATCAGCAGGAACATGTGATTGACCTGATGGTAATGGGCGCTTACGGCCACTCGCGGATCCGGCAATTTATTGTTGGCAGTACTACTACTGCAATGATCTGCAAAGCCAGATGCTCCCTGCTGATCTTACGTTAAAACCTGAACCCGGCCATTGGCCGGGTTTTTTGTTGCTGTTAAACAGGTGATTTTGTTGTTTGGCTGATTTTAGAGTAAATAATCTAATTTAGCTGGTTTACAATAGCGACCCGGCCGCGGCCGTAGCATTTTTTTGTTTTATAACTGATCCATAACTGAGGGTAATAGCGTGAGACAGTGGCTGCTGTGTCTGATGGTTTTTGCGGTGTGTTGTGCCATATTTTCTCCGGCGGCGTTTGCCGCCACCGGCACATTAAATTTAACGCTGGCGCCGGTCGGCATTATTTCGCTGGTGCTGTTTGCACTGGCTTATATGCTGGTAATGGCAGAGGAAAAAATTCATCTGCGTAAATCCAAGCCGGTGTTGGTGGCGGCCGGTATTATCTGGGCGTTAATCGCCTGGCGTTATATGCAGGACGGTATTACCGGCGTAACCGCGGATGCGTTTCGCCATACTCTGCTTGAATTTGCCGAGTTAATGCTGTTTTTACTGGTTGCGATGACGTACATCAGCGCGCTGGAAGAGCGGCGGCTGTTTGATGCACTGCGAGCCTGGATGATCCGCAAAGGTTTCAGCTACCGCACCTTGTTCTGGATCAGCGGTGTGCTGGCCTTTGCTATCTCATCTTTTGCCAACAATATGACCACCGCGATGCTGATGTGTGCTGTGGTAATGAAAGTGGCCGAAGGCGATAAGCGCTTTATCAATCTGATGTGCGTCAATATCGTGGTAGCCGCTAATGCCGGCGGTGCTTTTATCCCGTTTGGCGACATTACCACCTTAATGGTGTGGCAGGCCGGTATTGTTACCTTTAATGAGTTTTTCACGCTGTTTATTCCGGCTGTGGTCAATTATCTGGTGCCGGCAATCATCATGAGCTTATTTGTTGAGCGGCGTTACCCGGCAGCACTGCAGGAAGACGTTGAGTTAAAGCGCGGTGCGCTGCGTATTTTAACGTTGTTTTTAGCCACTATCGCGTTGGCAGTGCTGTACCACTCCTGGCTGGATTTACCGCCGGTACTGGGCATGATGACCGGCCTGGGCTTGCTGCAGTTCTTCGGCTTTTTTCTGCGTAAAACATTACCGGGCTCACTGGCGCGCAAGCGCGCTATGGCCGAGCGCGAAGGCGATATAGAGCGGGTGCGGGCGCTGGGACAAATTGTGCCGTTTGACGTATTTAACCGTATTGCCCGCGCCGAATGGGACACCTTATTGTTCTTCTACGGCGTGGTAATGTGTGTTGGTGGTCTGGGCTATATCGGTTATCTGGAAATGTTATCTACCGGCTTGTACGGTAACGGTAACCCGACCATTGCTAACGTGGTTTTAGGTTTAATGTCATCAGTGGTGGATAACATCCCGGTAATGTTCGCGGTATTAACCATGCAGCCGGATATGTCGCACGGCCAGTGGTTGCTTATTACACTAACCGCCGGCGTGGGGGGCAGCTTGTTATCTATCGGCTCGGCAGCCGGGGTGGCCTTAATGGGCCAGGCCCGCGGCTACTACACCTTTACCGGCCATTTAAAATGGGCACCGGTAATACTGCTGGGTTACGCCGCCAGCGTGGTAACGCATTTATATTTAAACGCCGAACTGTTTCAAATTTTCGGCAGCCCTGCCGCGCATTAAGCCGCCGGGGTTAAGGAGGCATAATGTCTAAAAAAGTGTATTGTATCGCTCAGTTTTTGCCCAAGCCGGGCAAGGCGGACGAGCTGTTTAAAGTGCTGCAAAGCTTAGAGCCAAACAGCAACCGCGAAGATGGCTGCCTGCAGTATATCGTTACGCGGCAAATAGCCAGCCCGTTTGCCGAAGGCAAAAGCTTCCCCATTGCCTTCAACGAAATTTGGGCCGACTTGCCAAGCTTTGAAGCGCACTGCCAGCGCGCAGAAATAAAACACTTCTTTGAAACCTACTGTTTAGCAGAAGACGGCCTGGCAGCAGATTGGAACGTATGCATTTACAGCGACGAACCCGCCAATTTCGATGCCCCCGCGTTCGCGTAAAAATACTGCTTCAAAAACCAGACCCTGCATTGCAGGGTTTTTTGTCTCGTATAAGACTGAATATTGCATTGCAATAAATTCTTCCCTGTCATCTTCTTTCCGGTTCGCGCTGTCAACTATTATTTTAAGTTTTTCAATGACTTACTGCTGTGTTAAAATATTTTTCGTTAGATGTTTTGCTAGGCCTATATCTCAAGTTACGTCAATTGAAGAGGTTAAATATGCTTGCTCCCAGAACAATGCTTGAACAAAACCATGACCACGCTTATCTGAAGGCTGTGGAAAGTATTCAATTCAATGAAAGTGTCCTGACTGAAATACTTCGAGTGCATGAGTCTGTTGCTAAGTTCTCTGAAAACAGATTTATTGGCTTACGAAAATTGATCGAGATTTTTGGCAAAACAGAAGCAGATCCTGTGCTTGTGGTATCTCTGAGACAGTTAGTAAAACCCAGAAACAAGCTTGTGCATACTTATTGTATAGAACATTTTTTGGCGCAGTTAAATGGAATGTCGGATTACGAGCTATTCCAAAAAACTATTTATTTGATGGAACTACATTCTAAGGCTGAAGGACTTTTAACAAAATTACTCAGAGAGTTACGTAAGATATAGGAGCGCTATCCTAAAGACAGGCTTGCGCGATCTGTAGGGCTGTAGTTAGCCAAATGTAAGATTTTGCTAATTACTGCCACAACTCAGTTGTAGCCGTAGTGCTTCCGGAATTGGTGCCTTGCCGTCAGTTGCCAGTACAAATGAATAGGTGTTACTGCTTTTTAGCGTAATAGCTTCAGAGCGCAGGTGCTGCTTATTGCTATAGAGGTGGTAACTGGCAACGGCTGATTTGCAGCCACAATAGCCTATAGCTTGCAGTACAGAAATATCCGCATCCAGCAGGGTAAGATTATTGCGCTGGACTATATCTGACTTATTAATCTGTACACATTGCTGCAAGCCATTTTCAATAGCGACAGCGGGGTTATCAACGGCTGCTCCTGCGAGTAGCATCACAAATAAGCTACTAACGAACATAAGTTCCTCCATTTGTGCGCTCATTACTATTGTAGATAACTTTCAGGTTTAGCCGTTTGAGCTTTGATGTTTTTAAAAATTCTCTTAAAGCGTTAAAGAAACGCCCTTCAACTTCGATACAGCCATGGCTATAGCCCTTAGTTGAATCATGCAGGTAGAATCCGCCACGGCCAGGATTACATTTCGTCTTAGTAACTTGGTCAGCGGCTTCAAAGCGAACACGATTGTAACCCCAGTTTGCCCAATATGGCTCACAATCACCGGCAGCTTCACCACGTGGTATTTCTTGTAGCTGCCACGAAGGTTTAAGGTTGCAACGGCCGGTACCATCATCTTCAGCTAAATCACCAAGGATTAGCGGGATGTAGTAGTTTCCAGCAGGAATTGGTCCCTCGTCCGGACGGCATTGATACTGTGGATACTGATAGCTGTGCATGCCAGAGGTAGCTTTGAAAGTACCCTGACCATGCCAGCGCACTTCTTTTCCGTTAAATACCAGATCTTCCATGATGAGCCCCTTAGATATATTGTCTGTAAACAGTCAGACAGTAGCAAATACCTCACCCAATGACAAACAATAAATTTACATTAAATAAACTTAAATCTGCAGTATTAGTGCTACAAAACTTCTCAACACTACTGCGTTGATATTGCAGGTGGTGCAATTTTACGCCATGTTAGCTGTCTGCAAGCCGGACGGAGTCGTAAGATGGAAACCATTGGCCTTATTGGCGGTATGAGTTGGGCGTCGGCAATTCCTTGCGGAAATTGATTTGTTGGTGGCTAAAGCCGATGCCGTCGTACCGCTGTTTGATACCACGATGATTCAAGCCAGGGCGGCGGTTGATCTGGCGCTTGGTGCATAAGTGCTATTAGCTTTTGTTACATTTTTGCCAAGCCAATGCGGTATTGCTGTGCAACACTGGCTGAGAACTGTAACCGGAGCCATACCATGCTAAAGTTAAGCCCAAAGTTAATCAGTGTACTGCCAAGAGGACTGACACTAATTGTTGCACTACTAAACCCAGCGGCGTTGTTTGCCATTGAGACCTCACTGCAGGATGAAATTCTGCAATTGGACAAACAGCTGTTTGATGCGTTTAATCAGCGCGACATTGAAACCACTAAGGCCATGCTTGATGCCGATGTTGAGTTTTACCACGACACCGGCGGGCTGGCGGATCATCAACAAACCATCGCTAATTTAAACCGGCTGTTTGCCAATGCCGGTGACTTAAAGCGCGAGCTGGTGCCCGGTAGTACTGAGGTGTATCCGGTTAAAGACTTTGGCGCTATTCAAACCGGGCAGCACCGCTTTTGCCATACTGAAAATGGCAAGCCCGATTGCAATGTGTTTAAGTTTTTGCATATCTGGAAACAGCAAGAAGGGCGGTGGACGGTGGTACGGGTAGCAAGCTATGGCCATTAACGCCCAAAACGCCGGGAAACTGTAACAGCAATTTTGGGTTGGGCTGCGATTGTTAGTTTTATCGGCTACGTATTTTTTAAGATGACCATGCCGGAATCACAAATTTCGCGCGCATGCGCACAGCGTTAAGGTTTTCATATGGAACCATCTGTATTAGGGGCGAAATACGACAAAATTGCTCAGTGGTGGCATGACCAACATGTTGATTCCGCCTATGGTGTAAATCAGTTTCAACGAGCGGTTAAATTTGCGCGGCGCGGTGGAAAAGCCCTCGACGTAGGTTGTGGTTCTGGTGGCAGATTTGTCCGCATATTGGAAGGCAACGATTTCTCTGTTACAGGCCTTGATGTATCAAAAGAAATGATTAGGTTGGCTAGCCTAAACCACCCCAGGCACAAATTTTTGCATCAAGATATCTGCTGCTGGGAAACAGAACAGAGGTTCGATCTCATTGTTGCATGGGACAGCATTTTCCACTTACCGTTGGCTATGCAAAAACCTGTCGTTACAAAGCTGTGTCAGCTCTTAGCAGAGGGGGGCATTCTGATATATACATTTGGCAATGCTGAAGGAGAGCACACCGATCGATGGCACGATGACACGTTTTACTACAGCTCTATTGGTATTAATGAAAATGTGCAGGTACTTATAAATAATGGTTTGTCTGTTTTGCATCTTGAACTGGACCAATACCCGGAAAAGCATGTTTATACAATTGCCGCCAAGCTTTAATAAGCGTAATCACACGGATTAAATCTCCGCTGTGCTACAAGTTTTCCCGTGTTGCGGGCGTTATATTTCATGGAGGAATTCCGATGGTATTTCCATCACTGGAAACTGAGCGACTATTGCTCACAGAGCTTCAACCTGATGATGAACAAAGTATATTCAGTTTGTTTTCCAGCCCTGCTGTAGTTGAATACTACGACTTAGAAGCGTTCTGTGAACAAAGCCAGGCTGCTAATTTGATTAGCCTTTTTAAAACGCGATACGAGGAAAAGCAGGGCATCAGATGGGCTATCCGCTTGAAGGCATCAGGCCAATTGATCGGTACTTGTGGTTTTAATTCGTGGAGTAGCAAAATGCGTAATGCTGTGATTGGTTATGACCTGCTGCCTGAATTTTGGCGGCAAGGTTATTCCTTCGAAGCCGTTCACGCTATTGTAAACGCTGGTTTCTCAGGAGCGTTGGCTTGTGGCGAATTGCATCGGATCCAGGCAGATACTGTGCCTGGTAATGATGCTTCTGAACTATTGCTGCGTAAACTTGGATTTAAACAGGAAGGGATCAGGCGTGAATGCGGGTTTTGGAAAAACAAGTTCCATGATCTCAAATGCTTTGGTCTGCTACGGCCTGAGTTCGTCGCCATATGACATCCGCAAATCGATTTGGTTGGTTATTTTCCCTGCGCTTGATATTTAGGTAGCGTTAAGCGCAACGCATTAACGCTATACTGAGCGTATTGTATCTCAGGCGGTAAATCTGCAATGCCCAGATGGCTTAGCTGGTGTAGTTTTTTGCTTTTCGCAACCAGTAGCGTGCAGTTAACAAAAGCATCGGAGGCCGACACGGCTCAGCCACAGGTCATTATCTATCCTAAACCAATGCGTGATTTTACTGAAGATAATTGGTACCCGCTGCAATTGCTGAAGCTTGCACTGCGTGAAAGTAATGTTGCGCATCGTTTGCAGCCGTCTGACGATGTTTTGGTACAAAGCCGCGCGTTAAAATTACTTGAAGAGAATCAAAACATTACGCTGGCCTGGTCGATGACATCAGCTGAGCGTGAGGATAACTTACTGCCGGTACGGATCCCGATTTATAAAGGCTTATATGGCTGGCGCTTACTGCTGGTTAAGCCAGGTAGTGCTTTACTGCAAAATCCGGTATCTTCAGTCGCAGAATTAAAAAAGTATATTTTAGTGCAGGGCCATGACTGGCCTGATAATGTCCTGCTACGCTCAAATGGCTTACGGCTGGATACTGCAACGCATATTGAGTTGTTATTCAGTATGCTGCAAAAGGGCAGGGCCGATGCCTTTCCACGGTCTGTATTGGAAATCTGGTCGGAGATGGACGCTCGTCCCAATCAGTTTGCCGTAGCGCCCGGCGTAGCGCTGTATTATCCCACTGCAGTGTATTTTTTCTTCAACAAGCAAAATGCGGCGTTGGCGCAGCTGGTTGAGCAAGGGCTTAACCGTGCCATTGCCAACGGTAAATTTGACCAGCTGTTTTATCAGCACCACCGCGACGCCATTGCGCGTTCAGCGTTGTCGCAACGCACAATACTGCGGCTGCACAATGCCGCTTTGCCTGAGAACACTCCGGTTCAACGCAAAGAGTTATGGTTTAACGTATCGCCGCAAAGTAACTGACCAAAGTTCTGCGTTAAAAAGTGTGCGTAAGGAATCAACGGTGACAGATAAAAGTTAAACTGCTGAAAAGCATGAGTTCAATTTGACTCTGGCTTGCTGATTCAGAACGTATTGGGGGGAGCCATGGTGTTAGCCTATCGTCATCTTGTTTGCGCTGATTTGAAGCTCATAGAGGATTTGTCGACAATGTTCGGCGAAGCTTTCAATGATCCGGAGACTTATACCGGGAAGCGGCCTGGCGCAGATTACCTTCGGCGGCTTTTAAAAAGTGATTCGTTTATTGCCATCGTTGCGCTGGACGACAAGAAAGTGATCGGTGGTATTGCTGCCTACGAGTTAAGAAAATTCGAACAAGAACGTAGCGAGATCTACATATACGATTTGGCGGTTACTGAGCCGTATCGTCGTGCAGGAATAGCGACAGCGCTAATTGAAGAGCTGAAGAAAGTGGCAATAAAACGGGGTGCTTACGTGATCTTTGTGCAAGCTGATCAGGGGGTTGAAGACGAACCCGCCATCGCGCTGTACACAAAGCTGGGGCAGCGCGAGGATGTTCTGCACTTTGATATTCTTGTCGGCGATACTAATACATAACAAGACCTGAATATCAGTACTCTTAACCAGCTACTCTCAGTGCAACAGCTGGAATACGCCGGACAGTATTAGCAAATAACAACAAATAAACTTAAATCTGCGGTATTAGTGTTACAGAACTTCTCAACACTACTGCGTTGATATTGCAGGCGATGCGTTTTTACGCCATGTTAGCTGTCTGAGAACCGGACGGAGTCGTAAGATGAAAACCATTGGCCTTATCGGCGGTATGAGCTGGGAGTCGACTATTCCTTACTATCGCCTGCTTAACGAAGGCGTAAAACAACAGCTGGGCGGGCTGCATTCCGCCAAATGCATTTTAGTCAGCGTTGATTTTTATGACATTGAACGTATGCAACAGGCCGGCGATTGGGACGCTGCCGGCGCTGTGCTGGCAGATGCGGCGCGCTCGCTTGAAGCGGCCGGTGCCGATTTTATTGTGCTCTGTACCAACACCATGCATAAAGTGGCTGCCAGTATTGAAGCGGCAGTGGCTATTCCGCTGTTGCATATCGCCGATGCTACCGCCGCAGCGATAAAGCAGGCAGGTTGCAGCCGGGTGGGTTTGCTGGGTACCAAATTTACCATGCAGCAGCCGTTTTACCGCGAGCGGCTAAGTGAGTTACATGGCATAGAAGTGCTGCTGCCCAATGAAGCTGAACAGGACAGCCTGCATCAGATTATTTATCAGGAATTGTGTCAGGGTGTGATAAACCCCGAGTCGAAACAAGCCGTGCGCAAGATGATGGCCGGCCTTGCCTGGCAAGGTGTGGACGGCATTATTCTCGGTTGCACGGAAATTGGTTTGTTAGTGGCCAAAGCCGATGCCGCCGTGCCGCTGTTTGATACTACGGTGATTCATGCCAAGGCGGCAGTTGAGCTGGCGCTTGCCTGAAACAGGTAAAGGCTTTATGTTGGAGATAGTAAAATTTCTGACAAGGAATGTTATGTTGAAAACTCTGCTTATTGCTCTGGTTTGTCTGCTAACCGGCTATGTCTTGGGTGGCATGTTCAGCGCCGCGCGGGTATTACCATCTGATAATGAAATAACCGTAAATGCAAATACACCGCAACCGGGTTTGGCAGCGGCTAACAGTAATTTGCCGGCTAAGGTGGTTACACCGCCGCAAGTGCAAGATGAAACCGGCGCGGACAGCATTGAAGCGCTGGAGGCCAGAATTTTACAACTGGAGCAACAGTTAGCGCAGCAAAGCGAGGTCTTTGAGCAGGCATTGGCGCAACCAGCTGATACGGCTTCGGCTTTTACGCCTGCTGAGGCGAAACCGCGAATGAACACCGCCACCATTGAAGAGGTGGAAGCCGTGTTACCACAACCTTTTGCTGGCTTGGTCGCCGGCTTTAAAGGCACTTTGGTTGAGCGTTTTCATCAGCTGGAAAATGAAGCGGTGAATTATGACTGGGCGCCATTAATGGAGCAACGCATAGCCGATTTTATCAGTATGCATCAGCTTAGCGGCGGTGTGCAGTTGCAGGCTGTGCGCTGTAAAAACAGTTTGTGTGAAGTGCGCGGTTTTGAGCTGGAAGACAATAGTTGGAACCAGATTTTGAGTAATATGCAGGCGCAGCCGTGGTGGCAGTTTAATAACAGCCATTCTTCGGGTAAAACCTCAGCAGAATTTGGCCACTTTTTTTATATGCTGGCAGCCCGTGAGTTGCAAGCAGAGGAGTAACGTGACTAAGCCAAACCAGATCCTGCTGATTTACGATAAAGACTGTCCGGCCTGTAATGCCTATTGCCAGGTGGTGCGTATTCGCCAAAGCGTGGGAGAGCTAAAGCTGATTAATGCCCGTGAAGACAGCGAAACCATGCGCGCGATAACCGCACAAGGGCTGGATATTGATCAGGGTATGGTGCTGAAAATGGCCGACAGCTGCTATTACGGCAGTGACGCTATTTATATGCTGTCGCTGCTTAGCAGCCGCAGCGGGGTATTTAACCGGCTGAATTATCATCTGTTTAAATCACGCAGGGTGGCGAAATGGTTGTACCCTTTGTTGCGGGCTTGCCGCAATTTGCTGCTGAAACTGCTGCGAAAACGCAAAATTAACAACCTGGGTGTTAGCGGCAATGATCGCTTTTAACCGCCGGGCATGCAGATGAACCCGACTTATCTGGAATATGCCGCCAACGGCTTTTATTTGCTGGCGGTGTTTCTGGCTGCGCGTAACAGTATTCATACCTGGTGGCTGGGCATTATTGGCTGTGCGTTATTTTCGCTGCTGTTTTACCAGGTAAAGCTGTACGCCGAAGTACTGCTGATGCTGTTTTTTATTGTTACCAACGTTATGGGTTGGTACCAGTGGGGCAGGGCCAGTGGCATTAAGCAGGTAAGCACCACGCCATTGCTGCGGCTGGCCGGTTACGCCGCGCTGGCGCTGCTGGTGACGGCACTGTATGGCTACATGCTGCACCGCTTAACCGATGCTTACGCCCCCTTTGCCGATTCGGCCATTTTAATGTTCAGTGTTATTGCGCAGTTTTTACTGATGAACCGTAAGCTGGAAACCTGGTGGTTCTGGCTTATTGTTAATACGCTGGCGGTACCGCTGTATTTCTCCCGCGAGTTACAGCTTACCGCCATAGTGTATACCGGCTTTTGGTTTAACGCCTGCTATGGTTGGTACCTGTGGCGGCGGTTAAATGCCGCCCAACGTAGCAGCGTTTAAGCGGCGTTTAATTTGCGCCGCGTGCTAACCCGCGCTCAGTTGCGGTTGAAACTGAAAGCCCACTGCGATACGGTTCCAGGCGTTCATCGTTACTATTACCGCGCTTAAATTAACAATTTCCTGCTGGCTAAACTGCGCTGTCAGTTCGCTGTAAACATCATCAGATACCTGCTGGCTTGCCAGCAAGGTCAATGCTTCGGCCCAGCGCAGTGCCGCGCGCTCGCGGGTAGAGAAAAAAGTGGTATCTTGCCAGGCGGCCAGTACATCCAACCGTTGCTGTTGCTCACCGTCGTGGCGGGCTTCTGCAGCATGCATATGCTGGCAAAAGGCACAGCCGTTTAACTGCGATATGCGCAGGTGCAACAGATGCACCAGCGGGGCTTCAATGACCTTGCCGGCCGCTTCGCCCAGACTACTCAATGCCTTAACTAAGGCGGGTTGCAGTTTATATACCTCGTTGCGATCTATACGTGGCGTCATGTTGTGCTCCTCGTGGTGGTGGAGCCGCTATAGTGCCGCACAGCGGTTAAACAGAATTGTATTTTTGCGACAATCAGGGCGTATTAACGTTTGCAGCTTGATTTTGCTTGCGCCGGCGGTACTGGCCCGGTGTCTGGCCGGTAATGCGCTGAAACTGGTGAATAAAATGCGCCTGGTCATAAAAGCCGCTGCAAAGCGCTATATCGGTCAGGGCTTGCTGCGGATTGAGGTTAATCAGTTGTCTGGCGTGGCGCACCCGTTGCAGCAGTTTTAACTGGCCGGGGGTTAAACCAACCTGTTGCAGGAATTTACGTTCAAACTGGCGCCGGCTCAGGTTAACTGCTGCGCTTAGCGCGCTGACAGAAGGCGTTGTCAGCTGCTGATGCTGCAGCAACAGTGGCAACACTTGTTGAATATGGCTGCTTTGAGCAGCAGATTGCTGCATTTGCCGCAACAGCCATTGCTCCAGATGGTGCAACCGCGTAGCGGTAAGCTGTGTAGTGCCAAGTTGTTGTTGCAGCTGTGCAAGCGAACTAATCCCCAAATCAGCGGCATTAATGGCATCGCCCTGTAACTGCGGCATATCGTGACCCAGCAACTGAAAGGCGCCGCCGGGATAAAAGCGGATACCTATGACGTCCGGCGTGCCGGCTAATTGCATGCTGCTCAGGGTTTGGCTGCCGTCAAATTGGCATAGTGGCGGCTGGTTGGGCTGAAAATAGAAGTTCAGGCTGCTGCCGCCGTCCGGATACAGGGTTTGGCGGTAACCGCCAGTGGGCAATGTTGGCTGGCGTATTACCCAGTAACATTGCACCAGAGCAGCCAGCACAGGATGCGGCATAAATGCCTGCAAGCCCAAATGTTGCAGGTTGCCAACAGGCGCTATAGCAGGGTCGGCAATGATCGCAGGCATCAGCGTTGTTGCCTCAGGCGGAGAAAATCAGTTTATCGGCCAGCTTTTGCGGCAGCTGTTGTAAATCAGCGGCGTTATCGCTCACCACGATCACATTGGCTTTGGCCATGGCCAGCGTTAAGCCCTGATACTGCTGGTCGGAAAATTGGCTGCTGAAGGCCAGTTCGGCGTCCTTTGGCACAACAAAAACAGTGGCATAGCCGCTGGCAGTTTTGACCGCCAGATGCAGTGAGCGCACGCCCTGAAAGGTGCAGTAACGGGCGTAGATAATCTCGTCCTGCCAGTCTTGCAGGCTGGCATCAAAACTGGCCAGTTTCAGGTTTACCTCGTCCAGCGGCTGCATTTGCGCATGCTGCTGCAAATAGTCATGCTCGTGGTAGACGTGGGCCAGCGCATGGCTGCCCAGATCAGTGGCTAAGCTGCCCTGATACAGCTGTACACCCAGCACCGACACCAGCGCAATACTGGCTGCCAGCGCCAGTGGTGTAAACCAGCGCCGGCGCGGTTTGTGTTGCTGCGGAATTTGCAATAAGCGCTCGGCCAGCATTGGCGGTACCGGTACTTGCAGTGCATCTTCCAGCTCGCGCTGCTGCTGTTGCAGTTCATTGGCGAACTGTTGTAAATCAGTGTCGCGGGCCATAGCCGCCAGCAGCGCCGGATGACGGCTAAACGGGTTGGCCAGCAAGATACGGCGTAATTCTGTGTTATCCATGGCCGGACTCCCCCTGCAAAGTAAGCTGAGCGCGCAGCAAGTTGCGGGCGCGAAACAGCCGGGTATTTACGGTATTAACATTAAGCTGCAGCAAATGGGCAATTTCATCGCTGCTAAAGCCGCCCAGTGCCTGCAGCACCAGCGGTTCGCGGTATTCTTCCGGCAGTGTAGCCATGCGTTTGCGCAATAAGTCGTTGTCGCAGTCCTGCTCGGCGCTGCTTTGTCTGGTGTCGGCCAGGTTGTCTTGTTCGGCGCCATCGTCATAGTCAAACTGCTTACGTTCAAAGCGCCGTGCGTTTTCCCGCCGCAATATGGTTACCAGCCAGGCCTTGGCGGCCGCCGGGTCGAGCAGGCTGTCTAAATGCTTCCAGGCACGCAAAAAGGTGTCTTGTACTAAATCCTGCGCAATATCCGGGTCTTTGCACAACCAATAACCGTAGCGGTACAGATTTGCATGGTAATGCTGCACCAGTTGCTCGTAGCGCTTGGTTTTACTGTCGCTTAGCTGGAATACTGCGACGTTAGCAGCGGGCTTGCTGTCAACGTCCGGGGTGTCAGCGGAGGCAGTGTGAGATTGCTCTGGCATAGAAGTGCTGTTAATCGCTGCTGAGTTGAGCGCCAGCCTGGCATGATTTTGCCGGCTTGGCAAAAAATGAATGCTGGCCATTAGCGTTGTCCTGCACTGTAGCGGCGGCTGAGGTAATGATCAATGCTGGTATAGCGGCCACCGCCGCTGAAAAATAAGCTTAGCAACATAACAAAATAGGTTGCCGCGAATTCAATACCGTTATTTAAAATAACAATATTGCCGTTGCCGGTTAGCCAATCATAATTACCGTGTTGTTGCAGCAGGCTTTTGGCTGCATCAAGTTGTGTGGCCGAATTCAGTACCCGCTCGTTCGCTAACCAACTGCTGCTGTCGGCTATCGCCAGCCAACCATTGGGCCAGTGCACAGCAAAAATCGCCACCAGCATGGTAACCAGCAGCGGTATACTGACCAGCCGTGTAAACAGCCCCAACAGTAAAAACAGTGCGCCCAGGGTTTCCGCAGCGATGGCCAGCACAGCCAGCAGCGCCGGTGCCGGTAAACCTAAGCCCCAGTCGGCATTGCCAAACCAGGCAACGGTATTATCAAAATGGCGGTATTTATTCCAACCGGCCTGCAACAGCACCGGCGCAAGGTATAAACGCAATAACAGCGGTGCCAGCCCTGACAACTGCTGGCTGTGTGTAATAAGGCGATGGTAAAAACTAACAACGGCTGGCATAGACCCGGCTCATATAGCTACTGACTAGCCTATTAGAACGGCCGGCCGGCGGGAATATTTCAGCACGGCGCTAATTTTGCCGGGCAGTAAGTGTGAAATTGAACGGGAAGGAGAGGCGGCTTAGGGAATGCTAAGCCATTTAATGTACGCGATACAGGCGGCAAAAGAAGTCAATTACGGCATCGGCATCCAGGTTAGCGAAGCGCACTTTACGTTTGTCTACTATGGCAGCGCCGAGGGTTTTCAGCGTGTGCTCCAGCGGCAAGCCGGCAGGGCGCTCTAATTGGTGATCAGCAAATAAAAAGTTCAGCGCGGCACCGGTATAAGACTTACCCGGCGTTAAAGACACTAACTCTAGCTCCTGCAGGCGTACGCCCAGGTTGCGGATTTTCTGTAAGCGGTTAGTCTCGTTCATAATGTGCCCCGTGTCCTGTTTGCTTGATACACACTGTAACGGCAAGGCCGGAGAATTCTTTAGCGAAACAATGAAATTGACCAGCACAGCAGGGCGGCTTTTTGCTAGTATAGCCGCTATAACAGCTGGTTAAGCTAAGGTACTACATGACCGCACACCTACATCCTCTGGCACTGACGATACAACAACTGGGCCCGCATCTGGACAGCAAGCTGCTTAAACAAGCACTGGACGTAAAGCAATTGATCCCGGCCTTTATCGGCCAGGAGCGGGCCAAATCGGCACTGGCGTTTGCTATCGGCATGGATATGCCGGGGTACAACCTGTACGTAATGGGTGAGCCGGCGCTGGGCCGCTTTACCCTGGTGCAGGACATACTGCAGCAAGCCGCCAGTGAAAAAGCCACGCCGGAAGAATGGTGTTACCTGAACAACTTTGACGACGAGCGGGTGCCGGGAACCTTGCGGCTGCTGCCGGGTGAAGGCAAAGTGCTGGTGAAGAAGATTGAAGGCCTGATTGACGAGTTGCTGGACACCTTTCCGGCGGCTTTTGATAACCCGGGCTATCAGCGCAAGAAAAAAGCCATCGCCCGCGCCTTTGACGACAAATACGAGCATGCGATAGAGCTGGTAGAGAGCAAGGCGCTGGAAAAAAATGTTGTACTGTATGAAGAAAACGGCGCGGTGAGCTTTTCGCCGATTATCGACGGCAAGCCACTGGACGACCAGGAGTTTTCTAAACTGACCGAAGAGCAACGCCAGTATTTCTACGGCCTGGTCAGCGAGCTGGAAACCATCTTAAATGAGCAATTACTGGAGCTGCCGCAGTGGAAACGCGAGCTGTCGGAAAGCTTACGGGCGCTGCGTAAAGACACCATAGAGCAGGCGATTAAACCGCTGTTAAAACAGCTGGAGCATGATTACGCCGCCGAGCTTGGCGTGCAGCGTTACATCCGCGAAATGCGCAACCACCTGGTAAAAGCCGTGCTGGAGCTGATGCCGGACGAGTCTGAAGCAGAGAAGCAGGAAGAAGCCGATAACCGTGAAATTTTTATTGAAGAATTTGTCCCTAACGTGCTGGTGCATTACGAGAGCATGTCCGGCGCGCCAATAGTGTTTGAGCCTAACCCCAGCTACGGCAACCTGTTTGGCCGGGTGGAGTACAACTCCAGCAGTGGTAACTTATACACCAACTACCGCATGATCCGCCCGGGCGCGCTGCACCGTGCCAATGGCGGCTATTTAATTCTCGACGCCGACCGCCTGCTGACACAACCGCAGCTGTGGGATGCACTGAAGCTGGCGCTGAAATCCGGCGAGCTGCTGATTGATACCTTATCTGAGCATGCGGTAACCAATTCCACCATTATTACCCCCAAAGCCATACCACTGAATGTCAAAGTGGTGCTGCTGGGCTCGCGCGACTTGTATTACCTGATCCAGGACGTAGACGACGAATTTAACGAGCTGTTTCGGGTATTGGCCGATTTTGAACATTATTTGCCGTATAACGAACAAACCGTGACTTATATGGCGATGCAAATTCGCGAGCAAATGCGCTTGTTAAACGTTAACGAGTTAACCCAGGCCGGTTTTAAACAATTGCTGACCTTTAGTTTTCGCCAGGCAGAGCACCAGCGTAAGTTGTCGGCGCGCTTTGCTGATGTACTGGAATTAGTGCGCGAAGCCTGTTTTTACGCCGGCCAGCAGCACAGCGACAGCCTGGGGGCTGAGCATATCCAGCAGGCATTAAAAGGCAAACAACACCGTACCGGCCGTATTAGCGAAGGCTTTTTGGAAGATATTCAGGAAGGCCAGATTTTAATTGATACCGACGGCCTGGCCGTGGGTAAAGTAAACGGCTTAACGGTGCTGGAAATCGGCGATACCGCCTTTGGTACCCCGGCACGCATTAGCGCTACGGTGTTTGCCGGCAGTAGCGGTGTTATTGATATAGAGCGCGAAGTTGAACTGGGCAAAGCCATTCACTCCAAGGGCGTGTTGTTGCTAACCGGTTACCTGGGGGCGAAATATGCGCGGGAATTCCCGCTGACGTTATCGGCCAATATTGCCATGGAGCAAAGCTATGGTCATATCGACGGCGACAGCGCCTCGTTGGCTGAAGTGTGTGCGCTGTTATCGGCGATTACCGACATACCCATTAAGCAAAGCCTGGCAGTGACCGGCTCAATTAACCAACATGGCCAGGTACAGGCTATTGGTGGCGTAAACGAGAAAATAGAAGGTTACTTCCGCTTGTGCCAAAGCCGTGGCTTAACCGGCGAGCAGGGTGTGATTATTCCGGCCAGCAACCAGCTTAACCTGGTGTTGAATGACGAAGTAATTAACGCCGTGAAGCAGCACAAGTTTCATATCTACGTAGTAAAAACAGTGGATGAAGCTTTAACGCTGCTTACCGGTGTAGAAGCCGGCGAGAAAAGCAGCCGTGGCCAGTATCCGAAAAAGTCGGTTAACGGCCGTGCGCTGGTGCGGTTAGCGAAAATTGCCGAAATAGTAAACGGCGCCATGGATGAGGATTAGGCTACAGCGCAGTAAAGGCCGGGTGATACTCTACGCGGCCGCTTTTGCCCTTCAGCACACCTGGTATTAACTCCAACAGCATAAAAGTGTTATCCGGCACCTGCCACGGGCAGCTGATGTTAAAACGGCTGGCCGGGGTAAAGCCAAAACGCGGGTAATAACCCGGATGGCCCAGTACCACCACTGCGGCAACGCCTTGTTTATTGCATTGCTCCAACCCGGCCCGCACCAGGGCAGAGCCTATACCCTGATGTTGCAATACATTACTTACCGCCATGGGTGCCAGTGCCATTATTTTGCAGTCCGGGGCCTTATCCAGGCTTGCCGGTGAAAACAAAATATGGCCCACTACTTCGCCATGCTGCTCTGCTACTAAGGCGATATAATCCTCAGCCTGGCAGCGCAGTGTGGCTATCAGGTTTGCTTCGGCATCATTATTAAAGGCAGTGTGGGTAAGGCGGGCTATTGCCGCGTAGTCGGCCGGAGTTTCGGGCCGTACAGTGGTGTCATAGCCCAGTGCATGCCAGGTGCTGTTGCGGCGGCGCTGCAAAGTGCGGCTGATATTGTGCAGTAAAGTCATGGCAAAGGCCGACTGACGCTCAGGTGGCTTTAGTCTACCGGACTTAGCTGTGTTCTCAAGTTAAATGTTAACAAAAAGCCGGCTTGATGCCGGCTTTTTTAATCGTTACGGCTTAACCGCACTTTCTCGGGCCGCCTTTACAGCTGCCGCCGGTGTCTCCGCCAGTATCGCCGCCGCCAGTGTCACCACCAGAGCCGGCACAGCCATTGGCAGTCAGATAGTCATATGCTGCTTTGGCTTTAACGATGCCATAGCCGAAGTACACATCTTTGCCCGCCGCCCCGGCGTCTTGTGCCGTGGCTTTTAACGCATTGCGTATTTCCGTACCGCTACAGCTTGGGAAGTTAGACCATACCAGAGCTGCTACACCCGCTACTGCCGGCGTTGCCATTGAGGTGCCGCTCATGTAGCCATAGTCGCTGCTTTCAATGGTAACTGACATTGTGCCGGCCGCCAGCAGGGCAGAGCGATCTTCCTGCGCCGCACCTACTGCAGGGATAGAGGTAGTGTTGGCCGAACCTTCACCTAAGGTAGCGTAAAGCATGCCTGGTTCGTTATTGATAATAACTGCACCGATACCGCCTGAGTTTTCGCAGTTTTTCACCTTGTCGTGAAATGAGATAGTGCCACGGTCAATTACGCAGACTTTACCGGCTGCGCCGCTGTCAGTTGCTGTAGCCAGCCCCATAAAATAGGTATTGCCTGCAGCTGAACCGGCGTTTTCCATTGCTGAAGAGGCAAAAGCCGTACTGCCGGCATACAGTGATGCCGAGGTTGCGCCATCAGCAGGATAGGTAGACAGAGTGTCAACACCGCCGGCTGTTACTTCAACACAGATGGTTTCATCGTTCGTTGCATTTTTACCCTTGCCGCTGGCACAGCTTGGGAATTGGGAGAAGTCGGCAATGGCGTTATTGGCATCGTTAGCACCAATCATCATCACTGATGGGTAACCGGCAGGGTATGAACGTACGTTGTTGCCATCGTTACCGGCTGCAGCCAGCACTAAGCCACCGTTGTTAGTGAACGTAGCAAAGGCATTAGACTCTGTGCTGTTCGCACCGCCACCACCTAAGCTCATGGTAATGATATTGGCACCGGCAGCAGTACATTTTTGTGCGGCATACGCCAGATCAGATGAATAGCCCCAACCTTCAGCATTAAATACTTTGATAATGTGCATAGCCACACCCGGTGCCATACCCACTACACCGACGCCGTTATCGGCGGCGCCAACAGTGCCGGCAACGTGAGTGCCGTGCGGGCCACCGGCAACATCCCAGCTGCCGGTGCCGGAGTCGTTATCACCAGTGATATTGCCCCAGTCGAAATCGATATTTGAACGGTCCAGGCCGGAGTCGATAACACAAACTTTCATGCCGGCACCTAAGTTCAATGCCACCTGGTTGGCTTGCGACTGATACACCGCATAAGGTGTTAATTGGCTGGCCATCGGGTTGCCTGCATCGTCGTTGTAGATCGCCAGTGGCTTACGCAGAGCGTCTTCTTCAACCAGCTTGATGTGCGGATTGTTTAACAGGCCTTTGATTTCACTTAATGATTTACCGCTGAACTGTGCAGCGATAAAGCCATCGGCATCAACTTTAACATCGCCGCCCAGCTGTTTCGCCAGCGCTTTAACCACGCCTTTTTTGCTGTTATCAAGCTGGATAATGACGCGGTCTGATGCAGTTGCGGCAGCGGTGAACCCCATTGCCAGCAGGGTAGCAGTAGCAATCGTGGATAATTTATTATATTTCATTAATTTACTTCCTCTGGATGTTGCATTAATCAGTCGTTGTTGCTGATTTTACTTGTTACTGGTCGCGCTCTGTCGGCGCTTTATCGCATTGCTGTTTTATTCAGCAAGGTAAATGTTGTGCCACAGAGGAATTTATATTGCAACGACAACGGCAAAGTTCCCGAAAAGCCCTGATTTATGTGATTTTTGTGAAATTAGTTAACTAAATAAATGTTACAAAGTGTAATCAGGCTGATTTTTCGCAGGTGTACAGACTTAAATAAATATAGAGCTGCAGATGTTTGGGTGGCTATAGTGGGCGATTAGTCACGGGCAAAGCGGCGCTTTAACCAGCAGCCGGCAAGCGACAGGCCGCATAATAGTGCCAGCGGCCAATCACCAAAGCGGGCATAAGGCGTTTGGCCCCGGGTTAAGCGCATGGTGTCCTGCAGCACCGCCTCTGTAAATTGCGGCGCTCTGGCGCTGATGCTGCCGTTGGCATCAACAGTAGCCGTAACGCCGTTATTGGTGGCACGCAGCAGCGGCCGGCCAAATTCCAGCGCGCGCATCTGTGCTATTTGCAAATGTTGCTGCGGGCCTATGCTGTCGCCAAACCAGGCGTCGTTGCTTACCGTTAGCAGCAACTGAGTGTCGGCGGTCATATTGGCGCTTATTTGCGCAGGGAAGGCGATTTCAAAGCAAATAGCCGGTAGCAGGTGATAGCCGTTGGCAACCAGGTTTGGTTGTACATAGGCGCCACGGCTAAACGAGCTCATCGGCAGATCAAAAATCGGTGCCAGTTGGCGCAGCCAGCTCTCGAACGGCACAAATTCACCAATCGGCAGCAAGTGGTGCTTGCTGTAACGGTTGCCGTGGCCGTAGAAATAATCGCCGTCGGTCGAATTCGGTTGGCGTTTACCCAGCACGATCAGGTTATTCCAGGCTTGCTGGGTTTTAAAGTTGTAATCTAAAATGCCGCTGATCACTGCAGTGTCGGCGTACAGCGCGGCGCGGTTCAGGTTTTCCAGGTAGCCCTCTGCCAGTGGTTCCAACTGCGGAATTGCGGCTTCAGGCCAAATAACTAAATCAGTTTGAAAATGCGGCCGTGTCAGGTCCATATACTTCAGCATGGTGGGCCATTCCTGCTCCGGTGCCCAGCGTAAATCCTGCTTAATATTGCCCTGCACCAGCACCACGTCTAAAGTTTCGTCGCTGTATTGCCAGCCTTTTAGCGCACTAAGTTGCGGTGCAATGGCAAATAACAGCCCGGCGATAACCAGGTAGCCATAGCGGCTGAGGGCATGCTGTGGACGAAACAGCTGCACCAGCGCAGCGGCGGCAAACACCAGTAAAAAGCTGATACCGGTTTCACCGATTAGCGGCGCAAAGTCGCTAAGCCCATGCTCTGTTTGGCTGTAGCCCATAGACAGCCAGGGAAAGCCGGTTAGCAGCACGCTGCGTAGCCATTCGCTGAAGGTCCAGCAGGCAGCAAATAACAGCGGGGTAAATGCAGGGCTGCGCAGTTTAGCGCTAAGCCAGCCGGCCAGTGCCGGAAACAACGCCAGATAGCCCACCAGCAGCGCCATTAAGCCTAAACTGCCGGCCAGCGGTAAACCGCCGAATTGCGCTATGCTGACATGCACCCAGCTGATACCAACACCAAACCAGCCTACGCCATAGCTAAAGCCGAGTAAGGCAGCTTGCCTGGCCGATGTGGCGCGCTGCAACAACAACACCAGCAAAGCCACGCTCAGCAGTGGTAACCACCATAAGGTGTATGGAGCAAAGGCTAAAGTGGTAACGCCACCGGCTGCAAGCAGCAGCAGGTGGGGCAGGCTTAGTTTAGCAAGGCGCTTTACGGCAGCGGGCAAGATGGCTAGTTTTCCTCAGTATCTGCGGTTTCTTTGGCGCGGATAACCTGCAACTGCACTAAGCGGCGGCTGTTGGCTTTACTGACTTTAAAGGTTAAGCCTTCCAGTTCTATGCTTTCACCTTTTGCCGGCATATGGCCGAATGCGTGCAGCACTATACCACCGATGGTGTCGGCATCTTCTTCATCAAAGCGGGTATTAAACGACTCGTTGAACTCATCCAGCGGCGTTAAGGCACTCACCTGAAACACCCTTGAGGCCATTTTCTTGATATCGTTTTCTTCTTCATCGTCGTGCTCATCTTCAATTTCGCCGACAATTTGTTCGAGAATATCTTCAATGGTAACCAGACCGGACACGCCGCCGTACTCATCGACCACTATGGCCATATGGTAGCGTTTCTGGCGAAACTCTTTTAACAGCGCATCCACTCTTTTGCTCTCGGGGATGATCACCGCCGGGCGCAGTAAATCGCGCAGATGCCAGTCGTTGACGTTCGGATCCAGCGCATATTGCAGTAAGTCTTTTACCAGCAGGATGCCTTCGATATGGTCTTTGTCTTCATTTACCACCGGATAACGGCTGTGATTGTTTTCCATTAAAATGGGCAACATGTCGGCGACGGAGTCATCAATATCAATAGTGGCCATTTGCGAGCGTGGCACCATGATATCGCGGGCCCGCATGCTGGATACCTCAAGCACGCCCTGCAGCATACTCTTGGTGTCGGCATCAATCAGGCTGCGCACTTCGGCTTCGCTGATGATGTCCTGTAATTCTGAAATGTCCTGTGGTTCTGCACTGAAAATTCCGGCGATACGCTCTAACCAGGATTTACCGGCAGAACCGCGACTAGAGTGGGGGTTGTCGTCACTCATGGGTGAACTGTTGCTCCAAACAATTAAAAGAGTCTATTCGTTATCCAACAAATAGGGATTAGTAAAGCCAAGTTGTTGCAATATGGTCACTTCTTCAGCTTCCATTTGCTGTGCATCGTCGTCATTTATATGGTCAAAACCGAGTAAATGCAAGCTTCCGTGTACCACCATATGCGCCCAGTGTGCGCTTAAGCTTTTGCCCTGCTCAGCGGCCTCTGCCATTACCACCGGTGCACAAATAACTAAATCGCCCAACAGCGCCAGTTCAATACCCGGCGGACACTGAAACGGAAAGCTCAGTACATTGGTGGGTTTATCTTTGCCGCGGTAGTCAAAATTCAGCTGTTGGCTCTCGCTGTTATCAACAATACGCACGGTAACTTCGGCTTCTGCCTGAAACGGCAGGATGGCCGCGTCCAGCCATTGCTGCACTTGTTCAGTTGTCGGTAAATTGTCAGCTGTGCTGGCCAGCTGTAAATCGAGAATAATCGCCATTATTGCCCTTTGGCCGCGTTATCGGCTGCCAGTTTGGCCGCTTCAAAGGCTTCATAGGCCATGACAATACGCTGTACTATCGGGTGGCGCACTACGTCTTTGGCGGTAAAGTGGTTAAAGCTGATTTCTTCTACGTCGCTCAGTACATCAATGGCGTGTTTTAAGCCGGAATACTGGCCGCGCGGTAAATCTACCTGGGTAATGTCGCCGGTGATCACCGCTTTGGAGCTAAAGCCAATCCGCGTTAAGAACATTTTCATCTGTTCTACCGTGGTGTTTTGGCTTTCATCGAGAATAATAAAGGCATCGTTCAGCGTGCGGCCGCGCATATAGGCCAGCGGAGCAATTTCAATAATGCCGCGCTCAAGGTACTTTTCTACCTTTTCAAAGCCGAGCATTTCAAACAGAGCGTCGTACAAAGGCCGCAGATAAGGATCGACTTTTTGCGCTAAATCACCGGGTAAAAAGCCCAGTTTTTCACCGGCCTCTACCGCCGGGCGCGTTAACACAATACGCCGCACCAGATTACGTTCCAGCGCATCGACAGCACAGGCTACGGCTAAATAGGTTTTACCGGTACCGGCCGGGCCAATGCCAAAACAAACATCGTGGCTCAGCACATTGCCGACATAGGCCGCCTGGTTAGGGTTACGCGGTTTAATCAGGCCTTTTTTGGTTTTCAGGCTGAAATCACGCGGTTCATCACCTTGTTGTTGATACTGAATATCGTAGTTTTCACTTATCAGCAAATGCACCTGCTCCGGTGTCAGCTCTGAGGCCGGGGTGGCGGTGGCATCATACAGTTGTTGCAGCACATCCAGCGCGGCGGCAACGTTATCAGCCGGGCCGGCAATTTTTAACTGGTTGTCGCGATGGCTGATCTCAACCAACAACCGGCGCTCTACATGCTTTAAATTATCGTCGAACGGGCCGCATAACAGCGTTAACCGCCGGTTGTCCGCCCCTTCCAGGGTTAAGTCTGCAGTATGTAAAGATGTGCTCAAATGCCTGCCTCAGCGTAAAAGGGGGCTGCTATGCCCCCGGATTAATCAGGGTGTAAAGGTGGTTACGCCCAGTACATCGGGCGTGGCGTCGGCTTTTTGCCGTGCCAGAATTTGCTGCGGCGATATTTCACGGCGCAGGCCCATGTCGCGTTCGGTACGAATCAGCTCGCCGCGCAGTGAATTACTGAATACGTCGGTAATTTTCACATCGACAAAGCCACCAATCATATCCGGTGAACCTTCAAAATTAACCACGCGGTTGTTTTCGGTACGGCCGGTCAGCTCCATAATGCTTTTCTTCGACGGGCCTTCGACCAAAATACGCTGCTCGGTACCCAGCATACCACGGGCAATTTTCAGTGCCTGCTGGTTAATACGGTCTTGCAGGATATATAAACGCTGCTTTTTCGCCTCTTCACTGACATCATCCGGCAAGTCTGCCGCTGGTGTGCCAGGCCGCGCACTGTAAATAAAACTGAAGCTCATATCAAAATCGATAGCCTGGATCAGATCCATGGTGGCCTGAAAATCGGCATCGTCTTCGCCCGGGAAACCGATAATAAAGTCTGATGACATACTCAAATTCGGCCGGATTTTCTTCAGCTTACGAATTTGCGATTTATATTCCAGCGCCGTGTGGCCGCGCTTCATCAGGTTTAAAATACGGTCTGAGCCACTTTGTACCGGCAGGTGCAGGTGATCAACCAATTCCGGTACGTCGCGATACACTTCGATAATGTCGTCGGTAAATTCAACAGGGTGCGAGGTGGTGTAACGAATACGGTCAATACCGTCGATCGCCGCCACTAAACGCAGTAATTCGGAGAAATGACAGATAGTACCGTCGAATTTTTCACCGCGGTAGCCGTTAACGTTCTGCCCCAGCAGGTTAACTTCGCGTACGCCTTGCTCGGCTAACTGGGCAATTTCAAATAACACATCATCCAGCGGCCGGCTGACTTCTTCACCTCGGGTATAAGGCACCACGCAGAAGGTACAGTATTTAGAGCAGCCTTCCATTACCGAGACAAAGGCGGTTGGGCCATCGGCTTTGGGCTCCGGCAGGCGGTCGAATTTTTCAATTTCCGGGAAAGATACATCCACCACCGGTGATTTATTGCCGCGCACGGCGTTGATCATCTCCGGCAGGCGGTGCAGGGTTTGCGGGCCAAACACGATATCAACATAGGGCGCGCGCTCACGAATAGCGGCGCCTTCTTGTGAGGCAACACAGCCACCGACACCGATGACTAAATCCGGGTTCTTTTCCTTAAGCGGACGCCAACGCCCCAGCTGATGGAACACTTTCTCCTGTGCTTTTTCGCGGATAGAACAGGTGTTCAGCAGAATAACATCTGCCTCTTCTGCCTCTTCGGTCAGTGTAAAGCCATGAGTAGCATCCAGCAGGTCGGCCATTTTGGATGAATCGTATTCGTTCATCTGGCAGCCCCAGGTTTTAATGTGCAGTTTTTTGCCCATTGCGCGTTGTTACCTGTATTGTCACTTGGAAAAAAGGGAGCGTATTTTAGCCTGTTCGGGCCCGCGTTGCCAGCACTGCCGGAAAACGGCTATAACAGCCTTTGCCGGGTAGTGATATAGCCGGCGTAAAAAATAACCAGCACCCCGGCAAACCACGCCATAGTTACCGGCTCCTGCCAGAACAAATAGCCAAACAGGCCGGCAAAAATTACGCTGCTGTAAGTCCACATGCCGATATCACTGGCCGGCGCTACGGCGTAGGCGCGGGTCATCGCCAGTTGGCCAATCGCCGCCAGCACACCCATACCAATAAAGGCCAGCCAAACGTCGTTATTCAGTGGCTGCCAGTAAAACGGCAGCGGTATGGCAGACAAAATGGCGGTGAGCAGCGAAAAATAGAATACGATACGCACCGCAGGCTCGGTATCGGACATGTAGCGAATAGTAGTTTTGGTTACGGCCACTAACACCGCCGATACCAGTGCCACCAGCATAATGGCGTCAACAGTACCGGCGGTGCCGGGCAGTGCCAGCATTACGCCAACAAAACCCAGTGCTATGGCAAACAGTGTCAGGCGGCTGGGGCGCTCCTTTAACCAGAATCTGGCAATAATCGGCACAATGAAGGGCGATAGCAACAATACCAACATGCCCTGTGCCAGTGGCAAACGCGCCAGCACATAGAAAAAGCAGTACATCGAAATAAGCCCGGTTAAGGCGCGGCTAAGATGCAGGTACCAGCGTTGGGTTTTTAACAGGCTAAAGCCATGCTTATACAAAAACGGCAACATCAACAGCAGGGCAAAAAAGTTGCGGAAGAACACCACCTGTACTTCAGAGGCGGTGCCGCTGGTAAATTTAACAATAGCACCAATACCGGCGAAGCAGGCTTCGGCCAGCAGTAACAGCAAAGCCCCTTTGGCTAACGGCGACAGCATGGTATTCCGCGGGTAACAGGATAAGGCGGCCAGTATAGCAGAGCGGGCGCTGGCTGTGCCCTGTGAGCGCGGCAATTATCGCAGCCGGGCAACCGCCCGGCGTGCCGGTGTCATGCGCTGAGGTTTTCGCTGTGTAAAAACTGCAGTAATTCGTTAGCCGGCATTGGTTTGGCGAACAAATAGCCCTGGATCAGGTAGCATTGACGGCGCGAAAAGAATGCCAGTTGCTGCTCGGTTTCCACGCCTTCGGCCACGCAGTACATGCCAAGGCTGTTTGCCATACTCAGCATGGCATCAATAATGGTTTCATCACTGCTGTCGATGCCGATATCCTGGACAAAACTGCGGTCAATTTTAATGCCGTCAATCGGCAGCTCTTTTAAATATTTCAATGATGAGTAACCGGTGCCAAAGTCATCCAGCGCCAGTTGCACGCCAAGGTTGCTCAGCGCCAGCATGGTTTCTATCGCGCTTTGGTGATCGCGCATTAATGCACTTTCTGTCACTTCAAAGCGTAGACAGCTGGCCGGCAGCTGGTATTTACTCAGCAAAAAGCGCGTGTGCCCGGCCAGTGCCGGCTGCTCCAGATGCTGAGTGGATAAATTAATCGACAGATAAATCTGGTGGCCGTCTTCATGCCATTGCTTTAAGTCGCTAAGAGCGCGCTCCAGTAGCTGATGCGTCATATTAATGATTAACCGCAACTCTTCGGCCAGCGGAATAAACTCGGTTGGCGATATCATGCCATCGGAGCTGTTCCAGCGAAGTAACACCTCAGCGCCCACCACCTGGCGGGTTTGGCTGTTAACGATAGGCTGATAAAAGTTAACGAACTCATCGTTTTTCAGCGCCTGGCGCAGCCTGGTTTCCCGTGCCAACCGCATATGGGCTTTTTCGTTCATCTCGGCGGTAAAAAACTGATAGTTGTTGCGTCCGGCTTCCTTGGCGTGATACATGGCCACATCGGCATGTTTCAGCAGTTCCGCGGCGTTCAGTGCATCTTCCGGATATACTGCTATACCGATACTGGGCGAAACGCCAACGGTATGGGTACCAAATTGCATTGGCTCGCCAACAATCGCCAGCATTTTGCGCGCCACATGGCTGATATTATCTTCGGCTTTATAGCCTTCGAGCAGCACGACAAATTCATCGCCGCCAAGCCGGGCGACGGTATCGCTGTCACGCAGCGTCAGCGTCAGGCGCCGCGCCACTTCTTTTAGCAATAAGTCACCGATATCATGGCCAAGAGAGTCGTTAATTTGCTTAAACTTATCCAGGTCGATAAAGCACAGTGCCAACGAGCGTTTGTCACGTTTGGCCTGATCAATACCGTGGTAAATGCGGTCCATTAATAAAGCGCGGTTGGGCAGGCCGGTTAAGGCATCATAGTTGGCCAGGTAGCGCAGCTCATCTTCAGCCAGTTTTTGCGCGGTAATGTCGGTAAACACCAGCACATAAAAGGTGTGTTGCTGCTGCTCGCCAATGGCGCTGATATTGATCAGCGTAGGCCGTTCACGGCCATCCGGGGTAATCACCAGCTCTTCGCCTTGCCAGTGCTCGCCGGGAGTGAGTTCGCGCAGTAATTTGGTGTAAAAACGCCGCCGCACCAGGCTGATCCCCAAATGGTGAGTACGCGGCTGATCCAGATACTGCTCCATATTGCCAAAAGCGGCAGCAAAGGATTGGTTAGCAGCCACCACGCGTTGACGGTTGTCCAAAATAACCACCCAGTCACGGGTTTGCTGAAAGGCTTCACCAAATAGCCGCGCTTTTTCCATATTGGCTCGGGTTTCAGTGATATTGCTAAAGGTGCCGATAACTTTGGTCACTTTATTGCCGGAGTCGGTTGTAGTTGCTTTACCCAGATCGCGAAACCACAGCCATTGCCCGGCCTGGTGCTGCATACGGTAGGTGTAATCAAAGCCGGCATCCGGCTCTTGCAAAAAGCGCAGCCATTGGCTGGCAAAGCCGGCCCTGTCATCCGGATGGATCAGCGTCATGTGTTGTTGCATCGTCAGCGGGTTCATCTGCTCGCTGTAACCCAGCATAGTGTGAACTCTGGCAGCAAACAGCCGGTTATTGTCTGCGTTCCACTCCCAGGCGCCGCTGTTTACAGAGGTTAGCGCTTGTTTTAACCGCTGCTCACTTTGCTGCACGCGGTAATGTGCGGCGCGGACTTCTTTCAGTTGATGCCGCCGGAAGCGGTAAAATTTATAGCCGGTAAATAACACTAACAGCAAGTAAGCCGCTAAGGCCGGGTTAGACTGCCACAGTGGTGGATGAATACTAAGGTAGAGCACCGCCGGTTCACTTTCCCTGCCGCTGGCGGGCGATATCGCTACCACGTTGAACACATAGTCGCCATTATCCAACTGGGGAAATATAACGCTGTTATCGCGCTGTGCCGGATAGTGCACATTGTCGCTGCCCTCCAGCCAGAAGCGATAGCGCATTTTGTGCTGCTCACTGAAGTTCATGGAACTGAAACGCAAGGATACGCCTAAATCCTGATGCGAGAACTTAAAGGTGCGGCCGTTTAAGTTGGCATCTATAGCACTGAAGTCACCGGACAATATACTCAGGCCGGTAATCACCACTTTGGGCACTGTCGGCTTTTCCTGCAACAGCGCCGGATTAACCAAAGTAACGCCACGCATACTGCCATAGGCCATAGTGCCGTCAGTCAAAGTGCTGACTGCGCCGGCGTTATATTCATTGGTGTAGACACCATCTTCGCGGGTAAAAAACTCTATTTGTTGCAGCTGTGTGTCCAGCCTGGCAAGGCCGGCGTGTGAGGAAAACCAGATATCGCCGAAGCGGTCAGATTGCAAGCTGTATATGGCATCGGACAGTAAGTTATCTTTACTGTTAAACAGTGTGGATAAGCCAATTGAGTCGGGGTCAAAGCCAAGCAAACCAATGCCGGACATACCCACCCAGAGTGTGCCCTTGTTATCCTGCACGGCCGTATCGGCGATACGACCCAACTGTGGCTTGTAGTCGCTGACACGGTATAACAACCGGGTGATGTTGCCGGACGGCTGCCACAGCCAAATTTCATCCGGTTTGCTGAGCAATAAGCCGGCATGTTTGCCGGTTAGCTGGCCAATAATATTAATTTGCCCGCTGAGATTGATCTGCGCCGCTATATTGCTGCTGATATCATCAACCTTGCCCGTCGCCGGGGTGTAGCGTAAAAACTTGTCTTGATTGAAAAAGTAAAAATCTGCGCCGTAACGGTAATAATTGCTGCTCAGATGGTTAAAATACATTTTGTCATCATTGCTGACGCCGGGTAATGGCAGCTCTGTGCCGATTGCTGTGTCAAAGAGTTTCAGCCCCTGCGCAGTGGTTAGCCATAGTTGATTAGTATCGGCTGGATGAATATTGTAGATGGTACCACCGTGTTGCACAGCCTTTGGATCATTTGATACCAGGTACTGTTGCAGCTCTTTGCCCGGTAATTGCTTTTTATTCAGCCCGTTAGCGGTACCAATCCACAGCGTATCGTTATCATCAGCCAGCAGTGCAAACACCTTGTCGCTGCTTAATGACGCCGCGCTGCTATCTCGCCTGGTTAACTGGCGAAAAGCACTGCTGCGCGGATGCCAGTAAAAGGCGCCGTCATCACGCGAAGCCAGCCAATAGCCGCCGGCATTATCGGCTGCAATATCTAAAATGGTGTTTTCAAATAAGTTCAGGTTGGCATCACTTAGCCGCAGCAATCGCGTAATATCGCCGCTGGTGGAATTAAAGCGATACAAGCCGCTTTCTGTCGGTACCAGGGCGCCGTCGTCTTGCCATAATACTTTCCAGATGTTCAGCCCGGCTATTTCAAGCTTTGCACTGTAGGGTTGTTGCTGTTGTAAATAAGCCTGCATGGCGTCAAGCGCAATGCTGTATAAACCATCGACGGTACCAATCCACAGTTTATCTTGTTTAACATCCAGGAATTTAACGTGGGTATTGTCTGCATTAGCCTGCTCAACTGCGATATGCGGCAGGTAAGTGTGGTTGCCGTTTGTGGTATCAAGAGCAATAACGCCGTTAAAAGCGGCGATCAGCACATAGTGCTGATACACATAAAGTTGGCGCAGCCAGCCTTGCGGATAACCGGCGTCGGCAAGGTGAAATAAGGTTTCGCTGCTGCCGGTGTAGCGGTTAATACGCACTACAGTAGAGTTGGTGGCAGCTAGCAAATAGTCAGCGTTTTGTTGTACCAGAGCGGCAATAAATTGCGGTTGGCCGGTTTCGCTGTGGCGGATAGTGGCAAAGGGCGCCATTAAACCGGACAATGGCTGATAGCGATAGATATCGCCATAACCACTGGCGGCGTAGATCATGCGGTCAGAGTCGCGTAGTAACCTGGTAAAGTTAACTTCTTTTAAACCGGAGTCGGCACTGCCTACCTGAATTACCCTGTTGCCGTCAAAACGGTTCAGGCCACCAGCAGTGGCGATCCATAAAAAGCCGTCATCATCCAGCAGTAAATTGTTTACTGAACCCTGCGACAAACCCTGATCGGGGGTCAGCGGCCGTAGTAACGGAGCCGCAGGCAGGCAAAATGCTGTAAACAGCAAAAACAGAGCTGCGTAGCGCAAAAAATGCGGCAAAAAATTCACTGGAACTCCCGTTCGGTAGCTTTATCAATATTATCGGTGCTACACCTTGCGTGATGGCAAAACATATAACGAGAACACCAGCCTTGTCCAGCCTTCTGTCAGCGTTGATAAAGGCATATTCAGTTCGCCAGCCACCATGCTAATTGCAGCAAGCTGAAGCTGCCGGTCAGCAGCAGCAGATAAAGGTGCAAAAACGCCAACAACCGCAGACAGGCTTTAATATCGGCTGCGCCGGGCGGATGTTGCCCTGCGATGCGGCTGCGATTGTATTTGGTTTCACTATAATAGACCGGACCACCCAAATCACAATGCAGTGCGGCCGAACCGGCACACAACAGATAAAACGCCGGCAGGCTGAAACGGTAGCGCGCGGTTTTGCTGCGGCGGTAAAACCGCAGCACGCCGTGTTGCAGCGCTATAAGGCAGCTGCTCAACAACATGGGGATACTGCTCAGCAGCCTGGCGATAATTGCAGTGGGCTTGCCAAACAGCTGATAACCGGCAAGTTTGGGGTTCCATTGCTGTTGTAATTGTTGCAGCAAGCGGTAACCGATAGCGGCCAGGCCACCGCCGAGCAGGAAAAAACAGCCCACGCCAATCAGCTGCTTACTGCTTTGCAGCAGCAGATTTTCAATAACGGCTTTGCTCAGGCCCATTGCGGTCAGTTTGCTGCAGTTGCGCAGCAGCAGCGGCTGCGCCTGCTCTCTTGCCAGAGTTAGCTGATGGCTTTGCAAACTGTGATATACCTGCAGTGCCTGACTACGCCGGCTTTGCCAGTCCAGGCTGCAAAACAGCAATAGGGCATCCAGCACTAATGGCAATTCTGAAAATTGATACAGGCTGTATAACAATGCCATAGCCGGTAGCCAGCCGATCAACAGCGCCAGGCTGCCGGAAATATATTGTTGGCTTTTGGCGCGGCCGGGATCAGGGTTAACTTTATTGCCCAGGCTGCGGGCAAAGTAACGAAATGCGGTTAACGGGTGGTAGGCCATCGGTAACGGCAACAGCCGTGCTGCCAGCAGGGTAACCAGCAGCAACGGCGGATAGACGGCCAGCCCGTCCGGCCACGCCACGTTACAGTGTAACGCCGTGTAGACGGGTTAACAGCTCTGTGACCATAGCTGAGCTGTGTTTGGAGGCTACTTCCAAGTAAGCCTCAAAAGATTGCGGCGACTCTTTACCGGCAATGTCACTCAGGCTGCGGATCACCACAAAGGGGGTTTTCAACATATGACAGACCTGGGCAATGGCGGCACCTTCCATTTCAACTGCCAGCATGGTGGGGAATTGCTGGCGGATAACGGCGATGCGTGCCGGATCACAAATAAAGCTGTCGCCGGTGGCGATTAAGCCTTTTTTGGTCTGGCAAAAACCCAGCGCCTGTATGCTTTGCTCTGCAGCATTGACCAGCGCCGGGTGTGCACTAAAGGCTGCCGGCATTTGTGGCACCTGGCCCATTTCATAACCAAAGGCGGTCACGTCGACATCGTGATGGCGTACTTCAGTACTGATCACCACATCGCCGACATTCAGCTGCGGATCAAAGCCACCGGCTGAGCCGGTGTTAATGACTGCATCGGGTTTAAACTGCTGAATAAGTAAAGCCGTGGCCAGCGCCGATGCCACTTTACCAATGCCGGATTGCACCAGCACCACGGCCTGGCCTGCCAGCTTGCCGCTGTAAAACACATAGCCACCCAGTTCGGTGCTGTTAACATCTGTGATTTGTTGGCGCAGCAGCGCCACTTCCGGCTCCATGGCGCCGATAATACCGATTAATTGCATGCTGCAGTCTCTGTCATTACAAAGGCATTAGTATAAAACGCTATGCTGACAAAATCCCGCTTTTCATTGCGTTAGCCTTACGGCGCCAGCTTAATACTGCCGGCGGCCGTGTTTGCGGTAAGTTTACCTTGCTGATAGTCACTGATGGCTTGTTCGATCTCCGCTGTACTATTCATCACAAAGGGGCCGTACTGCACCACCGGCTCACCGATAGGTGCGGCAGCTAACAGCAGCACTTTAGTATCCTCAGTGGCAACCAGGGTTACACTATTGCCGTGTGTCAGCACACCGGCCTGATGCTGCGGCACTTTACGCTGCTCTTTGTCGTCCTGCACATAAATATCTGCGCTGTAAGGGTAAACAAAAGCGTTGTGCGTTACCGGCAATTCCAGCGTAACCCGGCTGCCGGCGCGCAGCTGCAGATCATAATATTGCGGATCTGTAGTGAGGCCACGGATCGGACCACCTTGCTGTATGCTGTCGGTTTGCAACAGGCCGGCGATCACTTTAGCACTGTTGCCCTCCGCTAATGTAACGTGCGGGATCAGCTCCGGGCGAATATCAACATAGGCGGCCGGCTGCATTTTTTCTGCCGCCGGTAAATTCAGCCACAGTTGAAATCCCTGCATCAGGCCTTGCTCCTGTTGCGGCATTTCGGAGTGAATAATGCCGCGCCCGGCGGTCATCCACTGCACGCCGCCGCTTTTCAGGTGGCCCTGGTTACCCAGGTGGTCTTGATGCAGCATATGGCCGTCCAGCATATAGGTCACGGTTTCAAAACCGCGGTGCGGGTGTGGCGGAAAGCCTTTGATATAGTCACCGGGCTGGTCTGAGCCAAAGAAATCCAACATCAGAAACGGGTCCAGCCGTGTTTGCGGCGTTTGCCCCAGGCTGCGCTTTATAGTGACCCCGGCGCCATCCGATGTTTGTATGGCGGGGATTAATCGTTGCAAGGTGCGTGCTGTCATCAGGTGCTCCCATTCAGGTTTTGGCTATTAAACTCCGTTTTAAATGAAAAGAAAATGGTATTATCCGCGCGCAATTTTTCTAAAAAATAGAACTGTAGCTGGTCTTGCCAGTTCAGGCAGCGTTAATACGCCCGGGTTAAGCTGGCCGTGTTTAAGCATAGTCAGTTGAAGTAACAACTACCTCAGAGCAACAACGGAGTCATAATAATGAAAAAATCACTGGTTTTAGCCGCAGTTATCGCGGCAGCATTTGCAAGTGGTGCCCAGGCTAATATTAACTGGGACTACGTCGGTGCCGGCTATACCGATGCAGGTGGCGATGGCCCTTACGTCGAAGGTTCTTACCGTTTGGACGGTAACTGGGTTGTGGACGCTACTTTCTCCCGTTTATCTAACGGCCCTTTTGATGTGAACTTTGTTCAGGCCGGTGTTAATTATCTTACTGGTTTTAAGTTGGATTTCTCACCTGCTACCCAAACCTATGTTTTGGCAGGTATTGAAAATGCGTCAGGCGATGCCGACGACACCGGTGGTTACGGCGGTATTGGTTTACGCCATCCGTTAACGCCGCAGGTAGAGCTGTACTCTGAAGCAACTTACCACTCTATTGGTGATGATCACGGCAGCTTAGCCGGTGGTATTGCATTTTACCTGAGCCCGGATTGGGCTATCCGTAGCAATATTGCGCTGAACAGCGGTGACACTAAAAACGAGTTCCGCTTTGGCGTGTCGTACCAGTTCTAAGCAAGCTTAATGGTAAAAAGAACAGCGCCTAAGGGCGCTGTTCGTGTTTCAGCAACCAGGCTTTTTTATCCAAACCGCCGGCATAGCCGGTTAGGGTGCCGTTAGCGCCGATAACGCGGTGGCAGGGCACCACTATTGCAATAGGGTTACGGCCATTGGCTGCGCCGACGGCGCGCACGGCCTTCACATTGCTGATGCCGCGGGCAATGTCGGCATAGCTGCAGGTTGTACCAAAGGGCACGGTGCACAGCGTACGCCATACTTGTTGCTGAAACGCGGTGCCTTGCGCTGCCAGCGGCAGATCAAAACGGTTCAGGCTGCCGGCAAAATAAGCGCTAAGCTGGGCAGCGGCGCTGTCGGTCAGCGCCGAGGGCTGCGATGGCTGTGCTGTGCCGGCAAATACTGTGCTGACAAAACTGATGCCGGTAATGCCGCTGTCTGAAGCGGTTATTTTTACCGGCCCCAGCGGGCTGTTGATAAACTGCATATACATAGTCAGTCTCCTAAACTAAACCATAACTGAAAGGTGGCGTAGCTGCGCCACGGCGCCAGGCTGCTGTTATCGGTGTCACGGCCGGTTTTAGCCAGCGCTTTTTGTACGCCCAGATCGCCGCCCAGCCAAATATCGCTGTCAGATAAACCACGCAATCTGGCGTAGTTAACGGTCCAGGGGCCGATGCCTTTTAACGCCAGCCATTGCTGCGGCTCTGCTTCCGGCTGCGCAATAACAAACTGTGCCAGTGCTTTTAACGTATCGCGTCTGGCATTGGGCACTTTAATCATCTGTAAGTCGCTGGACAGTAGTGCTTGCGGCGTGGGAAACAGTTTTTTATCTGTACCCAGTGTTTCGCCCAGCGCCTGTACCAGGCGATTTAATTGGGTTCTGGCGCCGGCGACACTGACTTGCTGGCCTAACACTGCCCGTACCCCGGCTTCCCAGCTGTCCCACAGTCCGGGAATGCGCAGACCGTTGATAATGCCACCGGCAAACAGCGGGCTGTCTGCCAGCTGTTGTTCAATTAACAGCATATTGGCGTCTAAATCCAGCAAACGGCGAATATGTTGTACCAGATTAAACAAGCCTTGTTTGCCGTGCCAATGCAGGCGCAACTTTAAACTGTTAGCACGCCACGGCGCCACATCGAACCAACCGGGCTGGCCGAGGTAACTAAAGCTGCGGCCGTATTGCTGTGCGTCTGCCCAATCTATGCCATCCAGGGTGCGCGCCTGCCAAAATTGCAGCATGCGCTGCCATGCCAGCGGCGGGCGGTAGCTCAGCTCCAGTTCAATGCAGTCATTTGTTGCCTTGCTGCGCCGGCGAATTGCCGTAGGGCTTAACTGCAGTTGCTGTTTAAACGCATCGTTAAAACGGCGCACGCTGTTAAAGCCGGCCTGAAACGCAATATCACTGACCGGCAGGGCGGTTTCATGCAGCAGCTTTTTGGCAAACAATACCTGCTGTGTTAATGCATATTGCTTGGGCGCTAAGCCGAGTTGTTGCTGAAATAACTTACGCAAATAGCGCTCGCTGATCCCCAGCCGTGTTGCCAGAGCGGCCTGGCTCTGTTGTTGTAATCCGCCTTCGTCAATCAGCCGTAATGCTCGTTGCAAGGTGGTTTGACTGCCTTGCCAGGCCGCAGAACCCGGCGCACTGTCCGGCCGGCAGCGCAGACAGGGACGGTAACCGGCGGCAACGGCAGCCGCAGCGCTGAAATAATAACTGACCTGATGTTCTGCCGGGGCTCTGGCCGGACAAACGGGCCGGCAATAAATGCCGGTACTTTTGACGGCGGTAAAAAACAGACCATCAAAGCGGGCGTCCCTTGCCAGGCGGGCTTGTTGGCAAACAGTGTTGTTAAGCATGGTGGTTCCGGTGACAACTGGGTATGAAGGCAGTATATCAACAGCGCCGGTAAAAACCGGCCGGATCCGGTACTGAATAGTAAATTTGTCTGCCGTTGGCGCCGGGCGTCTTGCTAAGCGCGGTATCAACGCTTAGTATCTGCGCTATAACACTTTGCCAGCGAGGCAGTCGCAGAACAGGAGTTCATATGTTAGAACGTTTTTTTATTCAGTTAAGTACTGAGCCGGACACCATCAGCTTTGAACAAAGCATCAGCTTAATTGACAGCTTGTATCAGTTTACGCCGGCAGCCTTTAAAAACGGTGATTTATACAACGACGCCGGTGAGAATAACGGCTCCTGTAAAATCCTTGCTTTTGGCCTGCTACATCAGTTGTCGGCGCCACAGACGTTGCATTTATTCGGCGATTATTACCGCGCTGTGCTTGATACTCCCAAAGGTACTGATCATCAGAATATCCGCAATTTTATCCGCAATGGCTGGGACGGTGTTGCCTTTGATACGCCGGCATTGACTGCCAAAGCGGCACCATAACAAGCCCGGTCGGCGAAGGTGAGTCAGATAAACAAAACGTAGCAGATTATCGCAGCTTAGCAGTAAAACAACGGCCGGCGCTTTGTTAACGCCGGGTGCTGTGCTATGTTGGCGCCAAAAGTGTTGTCAGTAAAACAACTGTCTCTTACTCATTTTTCAGGGTCCCGTATGCAAGAATCCAGTGTGCTTATCACCAACGATGCGGTGGTGTTGGGCTTAATGGCGGTTATTTTGGGCGCGGTGTTTTATACCAGCCATAGCGATAACCGTTACTGCAAAGCCTTCTACAAATTTGTCCCGGCGCTGTTGCTGTGTTACTTCATTCCGTCGCTGTTTAACAGTTTTGGCATTATCGATGGTGAAGGCTCATCACTGTATAAGATGGCGTCGCGGTATTTATTACCGGCCAGTTTAGTGTTGTTAACCCTGAGCGTAGATTTTAAAGCGATACTTGGCCTTGGCCCCAAAGCGCTGATTATGTTTTTAACCGGTACCCTGGGCATTATTATTGGCGGGCCTATAGCGCTGGTGAGCGTCGGGTATTTCTTCCCGCAGGAGCTGGGCGGCGACGTGTGGCGCGGCATGACCACCATTGCCGGCAGTTGGATTGGCGGCGGCGCTAATCAGGCGGCAATGAAAGAAGTGTTTGGCGTTGAAGGCAGCATTTTCTCAGTAATGATTACGGTTGATGTGCTGGTCGCGAATGTTTGGATGGCAGTATTGCTGTTTATTGCCAGCCGCGCCGAGTTCTTCGATCGCAAAAACGGCGCTGATACCAGCGGCATTGTAAATCTGCGCCGGAAAATTGAGCAGTACGAAGCCGACAATGCCCGCATCCCCAAGCTGAACGACCTGATGTTAATTATTGCGGTTGCTTTTGGTGTTACCGGTTTATCGCACGCGCTGGCAGATATTATCGCCCCCTGGATTGAGCAGGTTGCACCGCAGCTTGCGATGTACAGTTTAACCAGCAGCTTCTTTTGGTTGGTGGTTATTGCCACTACCGTGGGTTTATTTATGTCGACCACCAAAGTGCGTAAGCTTGAAGCGGTAGGTGCGTCTAAAGTGGGCTCGGCATTTTTGTACATATTAGTAGCCACTATTGGTATGCATATGGACGTAACGGCTATTCTGGATTATCCGCTGATGTTTTTAGTGGGTATTGTCTGGATGCTGGTGCATGCCGGTTTGTTGCTGTTGGTGGCGAAACTGATTAAAGCGCCAATGTTTTATATGGCAGTTGGCAGCCAGGCTAACGTAGGCGGTGCGGCATCGGCACCGGTAGTGGCGGCAGCGTTTCATCCGTCGCTGGCGCCGGTGGGGGTGTTACTGGCGGTGCTGGGGTATGGTCTGGGTACCTATGGTGCCTATATCTGTGGTTTAATTTTGCAGCAAGTTGCGCCTTAACGACGCGCGAAAAGGGAATTCTGTATGACAAAGTTTGATGTAGAAATTCGCCACTGGATCCTGATCGTTGCGCTGTTATTAGCGCTGTACGCCAGTTATTTACTGGTGGCGCCCTATGTTGGCGCCATAGTGCTGGCCTTTGTTTTGTCCTTACTGTGTTTCCCGGTACACCAATATATTGAGCAAAAACTGCCCGGCCGGCCTAATCTGGTCGCCAGCATTTCCTGCTTGTTGTTGGTTGTGGTGATCCTGGTACCGGCCTCTCTGGTGTTTATGGCGATAGTGCAGCAAGGGGTGTCTTTTACCAAACAGAGCTATAACTGGTTAAGTGAGGGCGGCGCTGAGAAGTTGTTGCAACATCCGTTTGTGCAAAGTGCGCTGGACAGAATTAACCGGATATTGCCGACAGAACAAATCAGTGGCGAGAGCATAGTGCAGTACCTGACTGACTTTGCCGCCGGCTTTGGTAAAGAACTGCTGAACCTCAGTACCAAGGTGCTCGGCGATGTTACCGGGCTGATTTTTGGTTTTGTGCTGATGTTGTTTATTCTGTTCTTTTTGCTGCGTGACCACGACAAAATTGTTGATACCCTGCATTGGGTATTACCGCTGTCACGCTCGCAGGAAGAGGCGCTGTTAACAGAGGCCAAGCTGGTTACCCGCTCTGCCGTAATGGGCTCATTTTTAACGGCTATTGCCCAGGGCTTTGCCGGCGGTATCGCCATGGCGATAGTCGGCCTGCCCGGTTTGTTCTGGGGTACCATGATGGCGTTTGCGTCTTTTATTCCGGCAGTAGGCACGGCACTGATTTGGATACCGGCCAGTTTGTATCTGCTGCTGACCGGCGATTGGCCCTGGGCAGTGTTTATGGCACTGTGGGGCGCGGTAGTGGTAGGCTCTATTGATAACATACTGCGGCCGATACTGATGCAGGGCAGTTCGGGCATGAACACCTTACTGATTTTCCTGTCGTTAATTGGCGGTATTCAGCTGTTTGGTTTAATTGGCTTAATTTACGGACCTATTATTTTTGCCCTGACACTGGTGCTTCTGCGGTTATACACCATTGAGTTCAGAGACTTTTTGGAAATGCAGGATAAAAACTAACCTTAGGTAGCTTCAAGAACCGTCTTACCCACACCAACACGCCGTGAATACGTCCCTGTAGGCTCGATTCAGGCATCCATGCCTTCAACGGTTGGTTTAGGGTAAGTCGGTTCTTAAATCAGGTATTCAACTCTCACACCACTAAATCAATCTGTTGCAGCAACAGCGGTTTGGCATCCTGAGTAAACGCCAGGCCGCTGCGTTGTATCTCGCCCAGCGGCTGATGACTCTGGCTCAGTAACGGCATCGGTGTGGCGGCAGAACTTAGCGAAAATGCTCCCAGCCTGGCTTCTGTCATACTCAGTAACTGTTGTTTTGGCCGCCAGAGGTACAGGTACTGCCAGATATCATCGGCGGGATCGATAAAGCCGTTACCGTTGTCATCAAACTCCGCCAGCTCAGCAAAGCCGTGGCCGCTTTGCGGGCCAAACAGCTCAGTGCCGTTATTTATCTGTTTATCCTGATTGCGATCCGCGGCCAAATAATACTGCTGCGCCGCTAACTGCGGCAGTTTTACCTTGTTGCCGTCATTGTGTAAATCAAACGCTGTACCGGCGTTATCAAGCTGCACCGGCTTGCCTGACAAACTGACCACCAACGGGTCTTGCAGTTGCTGCTCTGTATAGCTGTAACGCGCCCAACTTACCACCATACTAAATTCAAACGCAAAGCTGATGGTTTCACCACTGTTTAGCGTCAGCTCGCCGCTGAAATTGGCCTGCACCGCCTGATACCCCAGCTCCCATTGCTCAGTTGCCAGCACCTGGCTTGCCTCACCTTGCCGGCTTTGGCTGCCACCCAACCAAACAGATTGCGCAGATACGGCAGCGCTAAAACTAAAGCTGTCGACCTCTTTTGCCGCAAACTCAGCCTGCAAAGGTTTGTCGAGCCACGCATCGTTGTGGGCACTAAGCTGCGCCAGAATGCGCTTTACCATGCCAACGGTTTGAAAGGCATTAAACACCTGATCATCGTCAGTGGTCTGCGCCGGCTGCGGTTGTGCTGTGGTGCCGTTGGCAGCCGGTGCTGCGGTATTGGCTGCAACAGGCATTGCTGCAATAGTGGCAGGGCGGGGTTCGGTAGTAGCTTTGCTTAGTAACTGCTGTTTGCGACCATAAGCAACGGTTTTTTGTTCGGCAACCGCAAACTGTTGCGAAGCTGATGTAATGTGCATCATAGGCTCCACAAGGTTTTTCTGTTATCAGCTTATCGGCAGCGATAAATTAAACTTGAACAAAAAATGTACAATTATTCCGGTTTATACGCAGGCCGCTGTTCTGGCACTGCTACCTGTTGTTAGTTAGTGGCGATAGATAATTTTTACCGGCTGGTTGCCTAAAAATGCTTCTATTACTGTCTGCGTGGCTGTATCAACAATACCAACACTGTTATCCATAATGATGGCGAAACGGCCAAAGCCCTGTTCAAAAGAGTACTGCAGCTGATTTAAATTGCAGAGCATGCCACAGCACGGCAGCGCCAGATTTTGCATGGCGAAACTGTTATGCACAGCGTTGTAGTCTGCCTCCATCAGGCTATGCCATTGCGCTACGCTAAGTTCTGTTTGGCAGGCGGGGCAATGAATATGTTCAAAATTGCCGCCGCAGTCGTAATAACGTATTTCGTCCGTGCAGGTAACGTCTATATGTTCAACCGCCGGAAACAGGCCGGCGATAAACTGTTTAGTGGCGGCGATAATGTCCGCGTTTGGCTGTTGTTGCGGGTCCCGCAGCAGAATAATAATTTCATGTTCGCTCATCATCGCTCCTGCAGGGGTTAATTAGCTGGTAATGGCGTGCCAACAGGTAACAGCGTTAGCTGCAGCACATTGTCTTGCCGGCTGAGTGCCAGCGGTAAGGTATAGTTAGGAAAGCGCAAGCCAAATACCGCACCTTGTTGTAACAAGCTCTGCAGTTGCTCCGTTATGGCGGAGCTGAAACGGGCACAGCCTTGCGCGTCAACCCGGCCTTCGAACGGTAAAGGGGTTCTGTCTGCCAGCGTCAGATAGGCGGCCATACGCCAGTGTGAATTGATACCGAGGTTGTAAGTTGCCCCATGCTGTTGGCTAAGGTCTAAACCACAGGCCTGCAGGCCTAATTGTGTGTCGCCTGACGTGGGCAGGGCTATTTTCTGCTGCCGTTGTTGTGCCAAAAACTTGCCCCATGCCAGCCGGCGAATGGCGGCATCCAACGAAACAGGGGGATATTTTTCCTGCTGTTTTAGCGCATCAAAACGGGCAATACCCTGCTCCAGCACTAATATGTCGTCTTCGTACTTAAGCTGATCTTCAAGCAGACGGTAAGCCGGAACTTTGGCTTGTTCCATCCCGGCTAAAGCCGCTTTTTCATAATATGCCAGCGCCAGAGCTTTATCCGCTTCAGCCCCCAGGCCTTTGTCTGCCATAGTGGCCAGATGATAGTTTGCTACAGCAATATTGCGCTGTGCACCTTGTAAAAATGCGGCCTGAGCGCCGCTGTAGTCTTTTTCGTTCAGCAGCAGTGCGCCATAGTTTGTCCAGGCTGTGCCCTGATCTGCCGCCATGCCGCGTTCCAGCCAATGCACTGCTTGCTGGCGCAACTGTGCCATATCGAACTGTTCTCTTTCGCTGCCGTAAGTTTGTAAAGCTATTAAATAGGCACGCAAGTATTCGCGAGATGCTTTGTCCAGAAACAAACTATCTTGCTCCAACTCATAGGCTTGGCCAAAGTAACTACCGGCCCGCTGTGCGGCCTCTATGGTGGGCGCCAGATTAAATATGGACGTAGGGTCTGCCGGGCTGTGTGCCAGCCCCAGGTTGTATAAGGTGGGTAATTTAAGGCCACCAGCCAGGGCTTCTTCAAGCAAGCTGATTGCTTCGGTTTTTCTGCCGTTGTGCAGTGCCATATTGCCAAGGTTGTGGCTGGCGCGGGCAGAGCCTAAAGCTCTGGCCTGCTGATAGTATTGGCTGGCAGTGACGGGGTTTGCTGTAACGCCGCGGCCGAGATCGTAAGCTTTACCGAGTAAAAATAATGCTTCAGCATTGTTTTCGCTGGCTTGCTGCTGTGCTTGTTGCAAGAAGGTGTCATATTGCTGTTGTTCAAACAGCTGTTCCAACGCTGATAGTTCCGCTTTTACCGCGCGGCTTAGGAGCAGGGCCAGCAATATAGTTACAACAGAAAGTGTTTTAGCAGAGGCAGAGAGTAACTTCATAACATCCTTGGATATAAGCAGGGCCCACACAAACGGCAGCTTTATTAAAGCTGCGTAACATAGCTGCAAACTATGTTACAAGCAAGCCCTGCTTTATGGCCACGTTGTTATGGTTGGCGGGGTAAGCTAAAGCTGTAGCTGTGCTGCGCCAGTGGCTTGGCATTGCCGGTTTGGTAAGTATCTACCTGCACTATGCCGTTGCTGCTCAGGCTAAATACGCGAAACATGGCGCTGTGCTGTGTTTCATCCGGAATTTTAGTGCGTTCCAGCGCCGGTATATGCAGGTAATGCACCTTGCCAAGTTGTTTCGAATGTTCAACGCGGTTCATATCCATATGTAAATCGCCGGAGATCACGGCTGCCAGATTAGGCTGGGCAATCACGTCGGCGAAACCCGGGTGCTTAATGCCTTTATCGGCGTTTTCCGGATATACACCGGTTTGCGCACCATGCACGATTAACAGCACCGGCTTTGGCTGCAACTGTTTTAGCTGGTTTAGCATCCAATTTATACCGCTGTCATTAAAATCACGGCCATGATCGGGCGAGGCAAATACCAACGCCACAGTGTCAAATTCCAGTACGTAGCTGGGCGAGTCCAGCGTAATTTTGCCGGCATTCCAGCTGTTAGCGTACTGCATAAAGCGCTCAACGCTGCTGCCGTGCTCCTCGTTGCCCATAATCGGGTAAAACGGCAGCGTTAGCTGTTGCAGCACCGGCGTGGCATTGTCGTATTGCACTAAGGTGCCTTTGTGAGCAATATCACCGACACCAACAACGAAATCCAGTTTAGTCTGCGTTGCCAACCGGTTTACATCGGCTACCGCAGCCGCCAGATGCGGAAATTGCGGCTCAGGTTTGGGTTCGGCGTCACCCAGTACGGCAAAGCGCAACACTACATTTTCTGTTGTTGCTGCCGCGGCAGGTGTCTGGCTGGTTTTTGGTGTGTCGGCCGGTGAGCAGGCGATAAGCAAAGTGCTTAGCAGCAGTGCCAGGCTGGCGGTAGTAAACAGTTTCATTAAAAATCCCTGGTTGTGATGTTGAGGTTAGTTGAAATTGAACATGCCTTTAAAGCTGCTGGGGATTAACCCGGTCCAGCGTTTAAAGGCACGGCGAAAGTTATGCTCGTCGGAGTAACCCAGTTTTTGTGCCAACTGACGGTTTGAATAGTGGCCCTGTTGTAATAGTTGGCGCGCCGCATCGCGGCGTACCTCGTCAAGCAGGGTGGCAAAGTTGGTGTTATGTTGGCTAAGCTGGCGCTTTAAGCTGCTACTGCTTAACCCCAGTGCGGTGGCAACCTGATCCTGATTCAGCAGTTGCGGCAGGGCCTTGCGTTGCAGTCGGCAAATGCTCTCCGGCAAAGCCCGTTGTTTGCTCAGCACGCGGTTAAGCTGGCGACAGGTGCGGCGGGTGGCACTAAACTTTTGCGCGTCCGCATCAGTAAAGCGTTGTTGCCACAAAGCAAGCGGAATACTGATGCTGTCAGCGCTGTGATTAAAGCTGACATCTACACCCCAATGCAACTGGTGCTGTAACTGATGTGATGCCGCCTGCTGCAACTGCAGGCTGATGCCGCAAACGCTACCGAGCTGTTGTTTTATCAACCCCAGCAGCAGCGAAAAAACGACGGTCTGCATAAACCCTTGCTGATTAGCTAAACCCAGCGCCGGTTTAAATTCGATCAGGATGCAATGCTGTTGTTGGTATAGCCGCACATAGAAGCAAGGAAACAGCTGATGGCGGAAATAGTGCAGCTGAGCCAGTGCCTGGCGCAGGTTTTGCGCATATTGCAGGCTTTGGCAAAGCGAAATATAACGGCTGTTCAGTAAAGCGCCGCCCAGCAAATAGGGCAGTTCCGGGCTGTTTAGCTGTTGCTGGCAATTTTGCAGCAGTTTCAACCAATCGTTATGGTGCAACCTGCCATGCGGTTTGTGTAAGTCCTGTTCAAAAATGCCGGTGCCATTTAGCAGCTTATGTAACAGGGCGCCACGGCGTTGTGCCAGCGAGAGCAGCTCAGTGCAGCCATGTTGCAACAGCAGGATTTTGTCCTGATAGCCAAAGTGGCGAATAGTCATCAGACAGGCTGCAACTTAAGTGCGGTGGTTTTTTTCGCCAGTGCCATAGCCTGGTCAGCCGCGTGTAAAGCAGTTTTCGCACTGTGTTGTTGAACGGCCATTTCCAGTAATGTCAGTTGTGGCCCGGCGTTTGCAACCGACAGTTGCGATAGCTGCTGGCGTAAATGCTGTGCCATGATTTGTGCCTGTGGCAGAGCGGTATTGGGCAATAGCGCAATAAAACGGTCACCGGCGTAGCGGCACACCACATCACTGTAGCGCAGCTGACTGCTAAGCAACTCACTTAGCTGGCTAAGATAAGCATCACCGGCGGCCATACCATGGCGGCGGTTAACAGCGGCAAAATTATCAACATCCAGCACCAGTAAACTTAAAGCTTTGTGCTGGCTTTGGTGCAGCTCAATTTCGCGTTGCAATACCGCTTGCAGATACTCAATACCGTACAGCTGGGTGAGCGGATCAATAAGCTGGTGGTCGCGCAAAAACAGCTCGCGGCCACGTAACTGACGGTTAATAGCCCGTTGTTCACGGTGCCAGCCTATCAGGCCATAGGTTAATACCAACATGCCAACCGGCGCCGGTAAAGATTCCAGCCAGCTCATTAGCCGGATATGATCCGGGTAGCGGATAAATTCGTCCAGTAAGTCAAGAAAGTATGAATACACCAGCAGCAGGCTGCCATAGTACAACCATTCGGTTACCCTCCCTGTTGGCCGGCTGCTGATAATCAGCCCCAGCCAACCACAGGCTACCAATAAGGTAGTGCCTTCACCCAGAATATCCAGAGCGTCAAATTCATTGCTGTGTTTGGCATCGCCGGTATCAATAGCCAGCAGCAGGCCACTTAACAGCAATAGCAGGCTGAACAGCATTTTATAGCGGTGTTGTCGCCACATAGTCAGGTTATCCACACAAATAAACTCAATTTTCCGTGCCCTGTATGACAGCCGGATGACAAGCTTTGCTGCTTACGGCATTGCATTGCACCGTTAAGACCCGGGTCATATCGGCTCAGCGCATACTGTTAACAAACGGCGTTTTGTCACACAGAACCGGCAAACTTTAGCGCAATTATTAGCCGTGATCTGAGAGCAACCGATGAAATCAAGCCATCACCAACATACTTCACGCAGCGCGCTGGCCTGTGCCATAAGCCTGGCGTTTGCCACGTTATCCGCGCCGGTATTAGCCGATGCCGACGTGCAGGGCCGTATCACTGACAACCGCAGCAACTTGCTGACCGGTGCACAAGTCAGTATTCCGGAGCTGAAGCTAAGCCGTACCACCGCAGCGGACGGCCGCTTTCAGTTTAATCAGCTGCCGGCGGGTACTTACACCCTGCTGGTGAACTACCTTGGCGCAGTGCCGGAAACCCGGGTGCTGGTGGTAGCCGATACCGAACAGCGTCTGGGTGATATTAAGCTGCTGTCTGCCAGTGAAGATGTAGAGCATATCGAAGTGGTGGGGCAATCCGGCGCGGTAAGTAAAGCGCTGAACCGCCAGCGTAATGCCGGCGGTATTGTTACCGTGGCCAGTACCGATGAAATGGGTCAGTTCCCGGACAGCAATGTTAGTGAAGCCTTACAACGGCTGGCGGGTTTATCAGTAGAGCGTGACCAGGGCGAAGGCCGTTTTGTCCGCGTACGTGGTTTGGCGCCGGATTACAACGCAGTAACCTACAACGGTACTCAGTTAGCCGCGCCGGAAGCGGGTCGCCGCGCAGTAGCGCTGGATGTGATCCCATCGGATCTGCTCGAATCAGTAGAAGTAAACAAAACCCTGACACCGGATATGCCGGCCGGGTCCTTAGGCGGTACGGTAGAAATTAAAAGCTTGTCGGCCTTTGATCGCAGCAACGATTTTTATTCCTTTACTGCAGAAGCCGGCTATAACGAGCAGCAAAGTAAAACCAGCCCGAAGGTCTCCGGTGTGTTTAGCAAGATACTGGATGCCGCTGGTGAAACTGATAGTTTAGGTATCGCCATCGCAGCCAGTTACGCCGAGCGTAAATTCGGCTCTGAAAACGTTGAGACCGGCGGCAGCTGGGATTTTGACGAGGGACTGGAAGAGTTTGAACTGCGTGATTATAACATTAGCCGCGAGCGTATTGGTTTGGCACTAAATGTCGATTACCGGCCGGGTAACAATAACGAATACTACCTGCGTAGCCTCTACAGCCGTTTTAGTGACACCGAAACGCGCCAGGGCATGATAGTGGAATTGGCCGATCCACAATTTGCCGGCAACAGTGGTGGTGCTGAGCTTATCCGCTCACTGAAGCAGCGTGAAGAAACTCAGAGCATCAGCGCACTGGTGATTGGTACCAAACAAATTTCCGGCAGCTGGGAATGGTTGTTGGAAGCCGGCGCCAGTAAAGCCGATGAAGATACGCCGTTTAATATCGGCGCGGCTGATTTTGAGCAAGAATTGGACGACGGCGTCGGCTTTAGCGGTAGCAAGATACTGCGGCTTACTGCGCCGGCAGAGGCCGTGCTTACCGATGGTTATGAGCTGAAAGAAGTTGAGATGGGCGATACCTACGCCGAAGAAACCGAACGCAATATTAAGTTTGATCTAAGCCGCGAGATTATTCAGCGCCACGGCAGCGTGCTGTTAAAAGGCGGGGCCAAATTCAGCCAGCGTGAGAAAAGCGCCGAAGAGGATGTTTGGCTGTTTGAAGACTTTGAAGATTCCGGCATTAGCGCGCTAAGCCTGAGTGATTATGCCGGCGCCGCGGTGGATTACGGCTTGGGCAACATGGGCGCTGCCATCAATAGCGGCAGTATTTATCAGCTGGTTAGCAGCTTAGACCGTGCCGATTTTATTGACGAAGTTGAGTCACAAATTAACGACTACCAGGTAGATGAAGATATCAGCGCGGCGTACTTTATGGCGCAGTGGGAGCGGGATAACTGGCAGCTGATTACCGGTGTGCGTTATGAGCACGAGAAACGTGAAGCAACAGGTAGCCGCTATGATGCTATAGAAGAAGTATTCAGTGCCAATCAGGTAAGTAGTTCTGAAGGTTACTGGTTACCGGCCGTAGTAGGGCGCTATAACCTGTCGGAGCAAAGTATAGTGCGGGCGGCGTTCAGCACCGGTTTGGTAAGGCCTAACTTTGAGCAGCTATCGCCGGCCTTTATCCTGGAAGAAGATGACGATGAGCTCGAAGCTACCTTTGGTAACCCGGAGTTAAAAGCGCTGACGTCAAATAACTTTGACCTGGGTATCGAGCATTATGCCGACAAACTGGGCGTGCTCTCTGCCATGTTGTTTTACAAGCAAATTGATAATTTTATCTACGAAGCTGATTTGGCCGGCCGTGGCGCGTATGCCGACTTTGCGGTAGCCGAAACCTATGTTAACGGTGGTAAGGCCGATTTATACGGCCTGGAACTGAACGCTATTCATCAGCTGTCGGGTTTTGGCAATTGGCTGGATAACCTGTTGTTGTCCGCCAACCTGACATTAACGGATTCTGCCGCCGATATTGAATGGTTTGACGATGGGGCGTTATTTAGCCGTGAAGTGGCGCTGCCCAGCCAGTCGGATAAAACCGCTAACCTGAGCATCGGCTATGAAACCGATGTGATTAGCCTGCGCCTGGCCGCCAACTATAAATCGAAGTATCTGGCCGAAGTGGGCGATGTTACCGATGCGGCTTACGATGTCTATTCTGATGACCATATGCAGCTCGATTTTACCGGCAAATGGACCCTTCGTCGTGGTATGCAGTTGTATTTTAACGTGATAAATATTAACGACGAACCTTATTACGCCTACACAGGCCGTACGCCTTATAACTTCCAGTATGAGCAATATGGCCGCACCTTTGTGCTGGGCGTGCAGATCACCAACTGGTAAGCAAGGGAAGCACAATGTTAAGCAATAAAAATATGTTTCAATTAAGTGTGCTGAGCCTGGCGTTAGCTGCACTGCTCAGTGCTTGTCAGGCCGGCACTGAGCAGACACCGGCGCCGGCAGCACAGGCGTTAGCGGTTAATGCCAGTCATTATCACGAGGTGCAACTGGCGGGCGCTGAATATCAGCTGTTTACTGATGCGACAGGGTTACAAGTGCAACAGGGTGCCACTGTGCTTAGCCGTTACAACGGTGCTTTTATCCGCCTGACCGTGCAGCCGCTTGGCAACGATAGCCTGCTACTGGCCGCGATGGATGACAACAGTAACAGCCTGTATATATGGCGTTTTGCCCCGGCAGAGCCAACGCCGCTGCAGTTGGTGCAGCAACAGCTGATCAGCAGCCGGGTAGTAGACGATCTGTGTTTTTATCACAGTAGCGAAAACCAGCAGCTCAGCCTGTTTTTACTCGGTGGCCGCGGCGGAGCAGATCAGTTGCTACTGCAACAGCAGCAACAGTGGCTGACACAACCGCTGGTAATACGTGAGCTGAATATACCTTATGGCAGCACGGCCTGTGTGGTGGATCAAACGGCAGGCGTACTTTATGTTGCCGAGGCAGACCGAGCTATCTGGCGTTACCAGGCTGAACCTGAAGCTGACGAAGGCCGCAGTTTAGTGCAGGTAAATAAACCCTTTGGTCAGTTGCAAGGCGAAGTAAAAGCGCTGCAAACCTTGCCTGACGGCAGTCTGCTGGCACTGGAAGAGCAGCCTGCCAGGTTATTGCTGATTAACAGCGACGGCCAACTGCGCAGCGCCGCCGCTGTCCCGGCGTTGGCCGGGGCCAGCGGTTTAGCTGTCAGTATGCGGAACAACACCGCGACAGCCTATATCAGCAGCGAAGATGCTGAAGCGGTGCAGCAGTTATCGCTAACACTGCCGCTGGCAAATGAGCGTAGCCCTAAAGCGGCAATAACGCAGCTGCAGCCAACACTGCAGACCGAAGCGGCCAGTCAGCGTGGCGATGTGATGGACGACCCGGCAGTGTGGCATCATCCGCTTAAGAGCGAGCTTAGCCTGATCCTTGGTACTGACAAACGCGCCGGGCTGGATGTTTACAATATGCAGGGTAAGCGTGTGCAGCAGCTTAGCGTGGGCCGGTTAAATAATGTCGATGTACGCTACGGCCTTAACTGGCAGGGTAGTGCCTACGATATTGCCGTAGCCAGTTTGCGTGACGATAACAGCCTGCAGCTGTTTGCTATTGATAGCAGCGGCAAGCTGCACAATGCCGGCAACGTAGCGACCGGGATGGATGATATTTATGGCTTGTGTATGTACCAGAGTACACAAAGCAATAAGCACTATGTGTTTGTTAATGATAAGTCCGGTTTAATTCAGCAATACCGTATCGATAGCGATGGCACAGCCTGGCAGGGCACTTTAGTGCGCTCATTGCAGGTGCCTTCGCAGCCGGAAGGCTGCGTGGCGGACGACCAAAGCGGTACTTTATTTGTCGGCGAAGAAGATGCAGGTATTTGGCGCTTTGCGGCTGAAGCGGATGCTACTGCTAACGGTGAAAAAATCATTCTGGTTGACGGTAGCACCCTGGTAGACGATGTCGAGGGCCTGGCTTTAGCAAAAGCGGGCGGGCAAACCTATCTGGTGGTATCCAGCCAGGGTAACGACAGCTATGTGGTTTATGATGCTGTAGCGCCGTATAGTATGCGGTTGCACTTTCGTGTCAGCACTAATACGCAATTGGGCATAGATGGCAGCTCTGAAACCGATGGCCTGGAGGTAACGACCCGTTCGCTGGGGCCGGGGTTTGAGCAGGGGGCATTAATAGTACAGGATGGCCGTAACCGCATGCCGGAGCAGGGCCAAAACCTGAAACTGGTGCCATGGCAGCATATTGTGCAACAACTTAAGCCGCTATAAAAACAAAAGGCCGCAGCAATGCGGCCTTTGTTATTCAACAGTATTTAATTTAATTTTGCTGCCAGGCAACGGTCGACAATATTTTTTATCTTTTGTGGTGAAAAGGGTTTGGCAATAAAACCGCTGGCACCGGCGGCAATACTTTGCTGCACATTATCCACAGAGTTATGCGCCGTCACCATCACCACATGGGTTTTGTCGGCCTGTAATTTAATTTTCTGCAGAATTTGCTGGCCATTCATGTCGGGCAATTCAATATCTAAAAAGACCAAATCATGATGATGTTGTTTAAACGCAGACAAGCCTTTGCTGCCGCTCGCTGCTTCATGCACATTACTGATCCCCAGATGTAACAGCGTTTGGCGCAAGTATTCACGCACGGTGTAGGCGTCATCAATTATCAATATTGAGCACTGTTGTTGTGTCATGGCAGATCCTTTGCGGTCGCAGATGCAATTACAGTGTAATGCAAAAATTAACTAAAACGGAAAAAACAGCGTTGCAGTTTATTTATTCCGCCTGAACGGCAGATGAACTGAGTGGTAAGGTAATGACCACGCTAAAGCCACTAATTTCGTTATTTGTCATGATATTAGCTACATCTATACTGCCATTGCAGGCCTCAGTGGCGCGTTTGGCAATGCTTAGCCCTAAACCTATACCGTTGTGATTGCTCTGGGCGCGAAAAAACGGCGTAAACAATTTAGCCAGGTACTGCGGTGCCACACCCGGGCCCTGATCGCGCACTTGCAAACTCAGCTGTTGCTGATGTTGCCGCAGGCAAACACTGACTTCTGAGTACGGCGGGGTATATTTCACTGCATTGCGGATCACATTTTCTATCGCACTGTACAGCAAAGACGGATCGCCTTTAATTAACGGCACATTTTCCAGATGCAACCATAGTGACTTATTGCTGCTGTCGGCTTCCAGTCGCGCATCATCGCAGACCGAAGCGACTAACTCCGCCAGGTTAATATCAATATGTTCGGCGCAAACTGCTCCGCTTTCCAACCTGGAAAAGGTCAGAATTTCAGTAACCAGCGCATCGAGCTTGCTGGCCTCTTGTTCAATTTTTTCCATTGCCATAGTTGCATAAGATGGTGACTGTGCCGCCAGCCCGGTAAGAATTTGCATTCTGGCCAGCGGCGAGCGCAGCTCGTGGGATACATCGTGCAGCAGACGGCGCTGCGAGGCGATGGCCTCTGCTGCCTGGCCGGCCATTTGGTTGAAGTTGCGGCTCAAGCTACCAAATTCGTCCCGCCGCGTTATCAGCTCCGGGCCAAGCTGGGTGCGCCAGTTATTTGCCGCTAACCCGGCCAGCGCCAGCTTTAGCTGGCGTACCGGCGCGGCAATATTGCGCGCCAGTACCCAGCTAAACAAGATACTGGTGGCCAGCAACACCGCCAAATGCAGCAACGGCCGGCGCCAAAATGGCGGCACGGGATGCGGAGTTGCAACAGTTACGGGGAGAGCTGCGGCGCCTGCAGCGTTGATACTGTGCGCCGGTATTGATGGCTGGCTGAAAAAGCCGGCCCCAAACGGTAGCTTGTCCGGTGGCAACCAGGGGGGAGCATCATCCCAGGTAAAGGTCAGGCGCACTAACACAACTGCCATAAGCAAGGTGGCCCAAAATACGAGGAAAAAACGCCAAAACAATTTATTCATCTTGTTATGCTCCGCCGCCAAACGGATAGGTAAACTGATAGCCTTTGCCACGCACAGAGGTGACCCATTGTTGCCCTGCCGGTGGCTTACCCAGCTTTTGCCGGATATGGCTGATATGCACATCAATGCTGCGATCGTAACTGCCCAGCGGTTTACCCAGCGCTTGCTGTGACAGCTCCGCTTTACTGATAACATGGCCGGCGTGTTGTGCCAGCAGGTATAAAATACTGAACTCGGCACCGGTTAATTCAATATTGTGCTGTTGCAGCGACACACTGCGGTTAACCGGCTTAATGCACAAAGCACCCAGTTGCAGTTCAGTTTGGTTGCGGCTTTGTTGTACACGGCGCAGTATGGCTTTAATGCGGGCACTGAGCTCCCGCGGTAGACAGGGTTTGGCAATGTAGTCGTCCGCCCCCAGCTCCAGGCCTATTACTTTATCCAGGTCTTCTCCCCGCGCCGTTAACATGATCACGGGGATATTACTGTCGCGGCGCAGCTGTTTTAATACCGAGATACCATCTAACTGCGGCATCATTACATCCAGTATGACCAGATCAACTGCCTGCTTTTGACAACACTCTAATCCGGCCGCGCCGTTATTAGCGCTGGACACGTTAAAGCCATCTTTTTGCAGGTATTCTGCCAGCAGGGCGGTTAGTTGAACGTCATCATCAATTAACAGTATGTGCAGCACGGCTACCTCAGTAAGTTGTTTAACGCAATAAGCTCAATTTGTAACCGCTGCTGCTGCCGCTGTCGGGTTCGGCAACCAGCAAATAGTTGCTGCCGGCAACAAACTGCTGCATGTCAGACTCGGCTATCAGGGTTTTGTTCTTATTGTCGTCGGTATAAAGCAGAAAAATAGTGTATTCGCCGTCCGGCAGGTTGATTTCTTTTTGTGCCCCGCTGTTAACCGACGTAATGTAATACTCTGTGGTATCAATGGTTTCGTTGGGCGGTACAAAATAAATACTTAAGGTACTGTAATCAAAAATGGTGTTTACCACATTCAGATCAAAGTCATAAATTTGCGGTGTATTGCTTTCCTCTATCACCATAACCGCGGTTGCAGCATTGGCGTTTTGATATAACACCACAGCTTTGCTTTCACCCTGGTTTAAGGTCAGCAGGGCGTTATTTAAAAACAATTGTCCTTGTTCACCGGTTGCCGACAAGCGGTAGTCTTTCGCCGCTAACTCGACATAATCGGACAAACTGTCAGCGCTAATTGATGTTATTGCTACATCGCCATCCAGATAAATATCACTGCTGCCGGCGCTGTCTACACTGTTGTAAAGCCGGAACTGTGCTTGTGCGGTCAGATCGGTCAGGTCGCCAACGGTAGTGGTGTTATTAATAACATCTACCGCTATGTTGCCTGCCAGCGGGCCTGACGCAATGCGTGGCACCAGCACATACTCGGTAAGATATTCAAAGTTATATTTTGGTGATTGAAATAATATGTCGCGGCTACCGGCTACAGTGATGTAAACAATATAATTACCGCTGTCAAATTCCAGCACAGAGCTTATTTGGCTGTAATTTAAGGTTGCCGCCAGGGTGGCATCGTCAAAGCCGGTATCGGACGTGCTTAAGTACACATCATAGGCGCTGTCGTCGGGCAATAAGCTGACCACATACAGCTTAAAACTGTCTGTCAGGCTGTCATCGCGCAAAAACTCCAGCTTTAGCAGTTCAGGGGCGTTGTAGTCGCCGGTTAGCAACAACAGGTGTTTGTAACTTTTACGCAGGGTAATACTTGTATCCAGCATGCTGATATCATCGCCGTCGCTATTCAGGCGACTAAGGGAGATGTCATAAGTGGCCGGGGTGTAACTAACTAAGGATGTAGCATCAGCATAGGCAGCAGTGCCGGCCAGCACAGTGCTGTCATCACTGTCGGTGAGTAACAGCCTGGTGGAGGTACTGTTGGCAGAACCGTTATACAGCTGAATATAGCTGCTGGTGTAAGTGGCTGATGTGTCATCAGAACTGCTGCTACCACAACCGGTTAACATCATTAAGCTGCCAAGTGCCGATACTGTTAAAAAAATACGCATAACGCCTCATTAAGTAGATGATATAACGGGGCTAAGAATGCGTTATCCGCACTGCGGTTCAATAATTTACCCTGCTTTACTTTGCTTAACCTTACTTAACGTTTTCGCGGCAAGCTGTCGCTCTTCACACTATATTCTTTAATCTTCATTGCCTTATTGCGAACTGTTGCTATTTTTAGGGCACAGCTTAAATATTTGTTAATGCACGGAGCACTCTGTTATGCGTCGTAATATGCCGGTTACTAACACCGAACGTACTTTTCCCCCGCAACAAAAATTGATTTCTAACACTGATTTGAACGGTAATATCCGGCACTGTAACGACGCGTTTATTGAAATAAGCGGCTTTAGCAAAGCGGAGTTAATTGGTCAGCCGCACAATATCGTGCGCCACCCGGATATGCCGCCATTGGCGTATAAAATAATGTGGGAGCATTTAAAAGCCGGCAAGCCGTGGATGGGGTTGGTAAAAAACCGCAGCAAAAACGGTGATTATTACTGGGTCGATGCGTATGTGACACCGGTAACGGAAAACGGCCGTGTTATTGGCTATGAATCGGTGCGCTCTTGTCCGGCGCGCGACGATATCAAACGGGCGGAAAAACTTTATGCTGCCATTAACAACGGCAAGTTCCGCGCGCGCAATTTTCACCTCGGGGCCGCCAATGCCGGGTTGGCAGCTGTGCTGCTGCTGGCCGCCGGTTTACACTTTAGTGGCTTTGCCGGCATATCACAGTTAGTGCTGTTGCTGGCGCTGATTGGCTATGTGGCTTGGGCTAATGTCAGCAAGAAGAACGCGCTGGATAGCGTCAAAATGTTGTTAGCTAACTCGTTCCGACATGAGCTGGCGGTGCAAACCTTTACCGATGACTCACCGGATGTTGGTGAGCTGAAAGTGGCTGTGATGAGCTCTAAAGCTCATCTGGGGGCTGTGTTGAGCCGGATGGAAGATGCAGCCAAAAGTGTGTCGAAGCAGTCAGATCTGGGCTTGCAGCTGGCGCAATCTTCAATGAAGTTAATCGAGCGCCAGCAGCAGGAAACCGAGCAAGCTGCGACAGCGATGCATCAGATGACCACCACCATCGCTGAAGTATCAAAGCATGTACAGGAAACCGCGCAACAAGCCGAGCAGTCTAATGAACTGGCCGGCAAGAGCCGGCATACTGCGGGCATAACGCGCAAGGCGATAGAAGAGCTGCGCGAAACCGTGAATGCTATCAGCAGCTCTGTTACCGAGGTGTCGGAGCAAACCCGCAAAATAGCCACAGTAGCGCAAATGATTGAACAAATTGCTGAGCAAACCAATTTGCTGGCGCTAAATGCCGCTATTGAAGCCGCGCGCGCCGGAGAGCAGGGCCGGGGCTTTGCCGTGGTGGCAGATGAAGTTCGCAACCTGGCGCAGCGTACGCAGGAGTCCACCAAAGAAATTCATCAAATTGTCAGTGATTTAACCAGCAGAGCTGACACCGCCGTGCGTGTGGCCCAAAGCGGCACTGCCGGTGCTGAAACCGGGCTTAGCAGAGTAAAAGAAACCGAAGAAATGTTGAATGGCATTTCAGATGCAGTGGGTAATATCGCCAATATGTCTATTCAAATGGCGGCAGCGGTAGAGCAACAAGCTAATGTGGCAGAAGAAGTGAACCAGCAGGTGGTTAATATTTCCGGTTTAGCTAATAACAGCCTGACCGAAGCGGCAAACTCAGCCGACAGCATTAAGCAATTACAGTTAGTATCAAATGAGTTACATGAATTAGTGGTGCGCTTTGCCCGCTAGGGCGGCAGTTAACCGGGCTATAAGCTGCAGATATAGAAAAGGCCGGCAGATGCCGGCCTTTGTTTTTACTACATTAATATCCGTTAAACCGTGATATTAATGTTTTGTCCCAGGTTGCCTACAGGGGATGAAGCCTGTACCTGCTCAACCGATTGCATAGCACTTTGTACCAGCATGGTCGCCATTTTAGCTTCCTGGTTTTGTTGCTTTTTGGCCATTACGGCCCCCAGTACTTCAAAGCCCTGGTTCGACGCCAAAGCGCCAACGGATTGACTCATAGAACCTCCTTTGCCAATTCCTCAAGACTGTAACGGCCGGGAGATAAATACCTTTAGCATTTATTACGCATTTTTTTACAGATAAAAAAATGCCGCCCGTTGCAGCGGGCGGCATTCCAACTTAGCGCGGAGTGACTCATTTCTCCATGTGCGTTAAGAAGCCCGGATCAGCGCAGTTTGCTGCGCCTTAATTTGTGAGTGTGACAACGCCGGTACCGGCAAAGTATTGCCGCCGGTTGTTGCCGGTCTTAGTGAACGTACTGGCCGGGTGGGGCCTGTTTTCACTAATCCTTTGTACATAGGTTCAGCTTTGGCAACCGTTTTGCCTAAGCGGGCGGCAATAGCGGCCTGAATATCGGCGGCAGTATAACCGGCTTTTATTTTCATGCGTAGATAAGGCACACCGGCCGCGTCTAAAGCACCGTTAACAAACCAATCCGGCACCGCTTTGTGGCCGTCTTTACTACTGTTATTCACCAAATCTAATACCGCTATAACGCTGAAATCTTGTGGGTCGCATAATACAAAGTCTAAGTATTTGGCGTTTAACTTTTGCATGGTGCTGGCGCGGGTTTTATCGCTGGTGCCGTTTTTTAACTCCATTACGTCGGCCAGCCGCACTCTGTTTATAATTTTGTAGTCGTCCGCTACGGCTTTTTCCAGCAGTTGCATAAAAGAGCGCTCTACCGGGCTGAACAAGCTGCCTTTCTTCTGCAGCGGAAAAGGGTTACCACTGTCAATAAAACGGCTGGCTACCATCGCGACCACTATTACCAAAAGTAAAATTAATAGCAGGACATACTCCATGCACACCTCCGACAGAAAATTGACCCGGTGTCTGACACACCACAACACTGTGATAGTTAAAGCATAAGTTGTGCCAACATTAGGGCTGATTTTACAACTTAACTATTTATGCTGCGAATGGCAGGCATTGTTTGCATTGATACATTTTATAGCTAAAAAGCGCTTATAGTTAGTGCGTATCCCTGATCCCGCAAGGCTGAATTAGTCGCCGGGTATTAGCAGCAAAAAAGGACAGACTTATGACAACAAGCATCAGCCGTGCCGGTTTAACCATTAACGCGCCGTTACATGATGGCTATGACAGCATTCTGACGGAACAGGCTTGTGCCTTACTGGTTGAATTGACGCGTGAATTCCGCCCGCGCTTAACAGCATTATTAGCCGCCCGTCAAACTACGCAGCAGCGCTATGACGAGGGCACCTTGCCGGATTTTCTGCCGCAAACGGCCAATATTCGCCAGTCTGATTGGCAGGTAGCTGCCATACCGGCGGATTTGCAGGACCGAAGGGTGGAAATTACCGGCCCGGTAGACCGTAAGATGATCATTAATGCGCTAAACGCTGATGTAAAAGTGTTTATGGCCGACTTTGAAGATTCGCAGGCGCCCAGTTGGGCCGGGGTTATCGAGGGGCAGATTAATCTGCGCGACGCTAACCTTGGTACTATTAGTTATACCGATCCGCAAAGTGGCAAACACTATGCGTTGGCTGATAACCCTGCCTTGTTAATAGCCCGGGTGCGCGGTTTGCACTTGTGGGAAAAACATTTGTTGGTTGATGGTGAGCAAATTCCGGGTTCGCTGGTCGACTTTGCGCTGTATTTCCTGCACAACTACCAAACCCGCTTAGCCAATGGCAGCGGTGTGTACTATTACCTGCCGAAACTGCAAAGCCATTTGGAAGCCAAATGGTGGGACGATGTGTTCCGTTACACCGAGCAAAAATTCAGCCAAAAGATTGGCACCATTCGCGCCACGGTGTTAATTGAAACCCTGCCGGCGGTGTTTGAGATGGACGAAATTTTGTATATGCTGCGCGATCACATAGTGGCGCTTAACTGCGGCCGTTGGGATTACATTTTCAGCTATATCAAAACGTTAAAAAATCATGCTGACCGCGTACTGCCTGACCGCCAGGTGGTTAGCATGAAACAACCGTTTTTAAATGCCTACTCGCGCTTGCTGGTAAAAACCTGTCATAAACGCGGCGCTTTGGCAATGGGTGGTATGGCGGCCTTTATTCCGGCCAAAGACGCTGAACAAAACGCGGCTATTCTGGCCAAAGTAACCGCAGATAAAGAGCTTGAGGCGGTTAACGGTCACGACGGCACCTGGGTGGCGCACCCGGGACTGGCGGCTACTGCCAATGCGGTATTTGCTAAGTATCTGGCCGGCGGCAAGCAGAACCAGCTGGATGTCAGCCGCGCAGAAGATACAGAGATTACTGCAGCGCAGTTGCTGGAACCCTGTGACGGTGAGCGCACGGAGGAGGGCATGCGCACCAATATTCGCGTAGCGTTGCAATATATTGCCGCCTGGATCAGTGGCAAAGGCTGTGTGCCGATTTATGGTTTGATGGAAGATGCTGCCACAGCAGAGATTTCGCGTACTTCGATTTGGCAGTGGATTAAACACGGTAAAAGCTTAAGCAACGGCAAGCTGATTACCAAAACCCTATTTGCTTCTATGTTAGAAGAAGAGGCAAAAGTGGTGCGGGCAGAAGTAGGTGAAACGCTATGGGCAGAGCAAAATTTTGCCCGGGCGCAAACTTTACTGCTTGATATCACGACTTCTGATCAGCTGGTAGATTTCCTGACCCTGCCGGCGTATCAGTTACTTGATTAACCTGAGTAAACCACCAATGCAAAAGGCGCTGACTTGCTGACAGCGCCTTTTTTATGGCTTTAAGGTTGAAACATCCAAGGTCGGCTGCGTGAAAAAGACCCTGTTGAAGGAGTCGGGGAGTGTCTGAGCCCTGCCGTAGGCATTAGGGCGAGTTGCCCCGGCGAGTGAGGCAGGGTGTTTTACTAAGCCAGCAGCAAGGCTTCGGCTGCAACTCCCGCTTTGGCTCGCCACAGCAACTATTTCAGGCTTCCTGCCTTGCACCCTCCGGGCCAGCTAAAGCTGTTCAAATTCGTTCCAGACGAATTTGTCGCTCGCGCTTGCGCACTCACTCAGACACTCTGTGTCGACCAAATCGGGATTCCAGCCTTCGCTGGAGGGGTCAGTTCAATTCATCTGCAGTTTCTACAATCAGCCGGCGGAACCAGATATGGCTGGCATCCTGGTGCAGTAACGGGCTCCAAATCATCTTCAGCTCAATCGAGGGTATGGCAAACGGCGGGTCCATAATGGCCATCGTGGCGTCGTTCTCGTACAACTTAGCAGCGCGGCTGGGCAGGGTGGCGATTAAATCTATGCCTACGGCTAAGTGCATCGCCACATGGTAGTTACGGGTAAATACCGAGATGCTGCGCTGCTTGCCCAACTTAGCCAGGGCTTCGTCTACCCAGCCGAGCTTTTGCACGTCTTTCGGGTCCATGCCTACGCCTACGCCAAAGCCGGTTTTACTCACCCAAATATGCTGTGCTTTTAAATAACTGTCTAAGTTAAAGTTTTTCAGTACAGGGTTTTGCGCATTGATTAAACAGGAGAAGCTGTCGCGCCATACGGTTTTTTGATGAAACGACTGCGGCAACTGATCAAAGCGGTTAATCGCCATATCTACTTTGCCGTTTTCAACATCGTGAAAGGTCACATCGGAAGGCGTCATAATATCCAGGCTGGTATGCGGCGCTTGCGCGCGCATCTTTTTCAGCAGTGCCGGTATTAAGGTTGAAGCGGCATAATCACTGGCCATAATGCGAAATACGCGTTGGCTGTGCAGCGGCTCAAAGTCTTTATTTGGCTGCAGGGTTTCTTCCAATGTTAATAATACGCCGCGCACTATTGGCGCCAACTCACGCGCGCGCTCGGTCGGTACCATGCCATCTGAGGTGCGTACTAAGATGGGATCGTTGAGTAAATCGCGCAGCCGTTTTAAACCATTACTCATCGCCGGCTGGGTAATGTTCAGCTGGTTGGCCGCGCGGGTAACGTTTTTCTCGCGCAGCAGTACGTCCAGGTACACCAGCAGATTCAAATCCATCTTATTAATATTCATTAGTTAAATAGCCTGGCAATTTTTCATAACTAAACTGAATCATAGCATTAGCCACCAGGCCAGCGTCAAGCCTGGTTTGGTATTAATACCATGAATGGCCGGCATCACAAAAATCACCTTTATGAATTATCAAAATGAAACCTATAGTGTAAGGCAACAGGTAACACATCAGCCTGGGAACAGTCAGCGTCCGGCAAGCCGGGCAACAAGCAACAAGAGGATACTGCTATGTCAGCTTACCAAGATGCAATACAACAAATCGCGCAGTTACGCCAGCAAAACGGCGACGCATGGAGTGCAATAAACCCTGAGTCTGCCGCCAGAATGCGGGCGCAGAACCGTTTTCATACCGGGCTGGACATTGCCAAATATACCGCCAAAATTATGCGCGCTGATATGGCAGCCTATGATGCTGACAGCAGCCAATACACGCAATCGTTAGGTTGCTGGCATGGCTTCGTTGGTCAGCAAAAACTGATCGCTATCAAGAAACATTTCGGCACTACCAAACGTAAATACCTGTATTTGTCCGGCTGGATGATAGCGGCGCTGCGTTCTGAGTTTGGTCCGTTGCCGGATCAATCGATGCACGAGAAAACGGCGGTGCCGGCTTTAATCGAAGAGCTGTATACCTTTTTAAAGCAAGCCGATGCCCGTGAGTTAGGCGGCTTGTTCCGTGAACTGGATGCCGCCAAAGCTGCCGGCGACAGCAGCAAAGCCGTAGCGGTACAAAGCAAAATTGATAACTTTGAAACCCATGTTGTGCCGATTATTGCTGATATCGACGCCGGCTTTGGTAACGAAGAAGCCACCTATTTACTGGCGAAGAAAATGATTGAAGCCGGTGCTTGTGCTATTCAGATTGAAAACCAGGTGTCGGATGAAAAACAATGTGGTCACCAGGACGGTAAGGTTACCGTGCCACACGCTGACTTTTTGGCGAAAATTAACGCTGTGCGTTACGCCTTTTTAGAACTGGGCGTGGATGACGGTATTATCGTCGCCCGCACCGACTCCTTAGGCGCCGGGTTAACCAAACAAATTGCGGTCACTAACGCGCCTGGTGACTTGGGTGATTTATACAACAGCTTCTTAGACGGTGACGTAATCAGCGGTGCGGACGATATTGCCAACGGCGATGTGGTAGTAAAAGCCAACGGTAAGCTGTTAAAACCAAAACGCTTAGCCAGTGGTTTGTTTCAGTTTAAACCGGGCAGTGGTGTTGACCGGGTAGTACTGGATTGTATTACGTCACTGCAGCACGGTGCGGATTTACTGTGGATTGAAACGGAAAAACCGCACGTTGGCCAGATAGCGGAGATGGTAAACCGCATTCGTGAAGTGGTACCCAATGCCAAGCTGGTGTACAACAACAGCCCAAGCTTTAACTGGACACTGAATTTCCGCCAGCAGGTATTTGATGCCTGGAAAACAGCCGGTAAAGATGTGTCGGTCTATGATCGGGCGCTGCTGATGAGTGCCGATTACGATGCGACAGAACTGGCGTTGGAAGCCGATAACCGTATTCGTACCTTCCAGGCCGATGCGGCGCGTGAAGCCGGTATCTTCCATCACCTGATCACCCTGCCTACTTATCATACGGCGGCGCTGTCTACCGACAACCTGGCCAAAGAGTACTTTGGTGCTGCCGGTATGCTGGGTTATGTAGAAGGTGTACAACGCAAAGAAATTCGCCAGGGTATTGCCTGCGTTAAACACCAGAACATGTCCGGCTCAGATGTGGGCGATGACCATAAAGAATATTTCTCCGGTGAAGCCGCACTGAAAGCCGGTGGTACGCATAACACCATGAATCAGTTTTAACTTTTGAGTGTTAAGTGATGAGTTAAGTTTAGTTTTATACTACGTGGTCAGGTAACTGACAGTTTGGGCAGCCTTGTGCTGCCCTTTTTTATTGAATTTTTCATAAAAAATTCATCACTGCTTTATTTTTATACAAATTATTTGCAATAGTGTAGTGGCACTGTTGGCTATCCGGCCGGCAGTTTTTTCAGCCACAGGACAAACAGCATGAGAAAAATTACGATCTTGTCGGGTCTGCTTGCTACCCTCAGTATAGCGGCACAGGCTACTGTACTTAACGGCGGTTTTGAGCAGTGGACAGGCAATCAGCCGGATAGCTGGAGCCTGATTGACAGCGGTATTACGTTGAGCCAATCAGGCAATACTAAACTGAGCGGCAGCAGCGCCGCGGCCATTAGCGTTAATACTACCGATCAGGCCAATACCGATTTTCGCCAACTGGTCAGCGTTACGGCCGGCCAAACCTATAACTTCAGTACCGCGGTATATCATACGGAGGGCAATGTCAGAGCCCGGCTATATGTTAACGGTTATCAGGGCTACTCCAATGAGCAACTAACCGGACAGTGGCAAACGCTGAGTTACAGCTATACCGCTGCCAGCAGCGGTAATATCGAAATTGGTCTGCGCTTTTATGATGTCAGCGGTTTTGATGGTGCAGAGCTGGTGTATGTTGATCAGTTTGAACCGGCCACAACTCAGGCACCACCGCCGACCGGCTGTGCTAATACCAGCGCAGACTTTGAACTTAACACCGACAACTATGGTGCTGAAACCAGCTGGCAGTTGGTAGCAAATGTCAGCGGTACTGTGTACAGCGGCGATGGCTATGCCGCCAGCAGCAGTTACACTGAACAGTGGTGCCTGGCGGATGGGGACTACACCTTTACCATTTTCGACAGCTACGGTGATGGTATTTGTTGCAGCTATGGTAATGGCAGCTATAGCCTGACCTTAGGCGGTCAACCGGTGTTTAGTGGCGGCGCTTTTGCCAGCCAGCAAAGCCATAGCTTTACGTTGGGCAGCACGGGCGGTGGCGGCGATTTAGGCAGTTATTATGCAGATGCTGCCGGCTTAACCGGCTACAACCTGAAAACCGCACTGCATAACATTATTAAAACCCATACGGCGCAGGGCTACAGCGCAATTTGGGGCTTTTATAATGTTTACGAGCTGGATAACTACTATGAGAACGACGGTTCCATTTTAGATATTTACTCCGAAAAACCATCGGCAAGCGATAGCTATGTCTATGCCGCCGGCAGTGATCAGTGTGGCAGCTATAACAGCGAGGCCGATTGCTATAACCGTGAGCACAGCTTTCCGCGCAGTTGGTTTGGTGGTGCAATAGAGCCGATGAACTCGGATATCCACCATATATTCGCCACCGACGGTTACGTTAATGCTAAACGCGGCAGTTATCCGTTTGGTGAAGTAGGCAGTGCAAGTTTTACCTCAACCAATGGTAGCAAACTAGGCAATGCCGCTGCGGGCACCGGCTACAGTGGTGTGGTGTTTGAGCCGATTGATGAGTTTAAAGGCGATGTGGCGCGGGCATATTTTTATATGGCAACGCGTTATCAGCACCAGTTGGCTAACTGGCAGAACAACAGCAGTGAAGCCAACGCAGCGCTAAATGGCAGCACCACTCAGGTATTTGAAAGCTGGCTGTTGCAGCTGTTAAAGCAGTGGCATCAGCAGGATCCGGTCAGCCAGAAAGAGCGCGATCGTAACGACGCAGCTTATCAATATCAGGGTAACCGTAACCCTTTTATTGATCACCCGCAATTTGTCAGCGCCATTTGGGGCAATTAAAATGTAAAACGCCGGCTTTGCGCCGGCGTTTTAAACTGCGCAATACAACTTAGTAACGCTGCTTCACGTAACTCACCACTTCCTGGTATTTTTCCTGCATTTGACGGATATATTCGTTATTTCTTTTTTACTCATCTTTTGCTGCAAATTATCCGCTATAAATGAATGTCCTCGGCTGTTTATCAAGTTGCAGGTATAGTTGATTATGAATTTTTGCTGAATGTAAGCGTTTTATCCATGTGGATTAGACGAATATAAGGATAGTTATTATGGCTGTATGGCGTAAAAAAGTGGCAGCAGTGCTTGTCGCAGGTGTTTTGTTAGGAGGCTGTTCATCTGACGATGATGCCGTGGCAAATGCCGGCGCAGACGTTAGTCTGAAAGAGCGACGCTCAGTGCAAATCAGCGGCAGTTCTGCCAGCGGTGAGGGCGAATTGACGGTTAGCTGGTCTCAGATGTCAGGGCCCGACGTGATCTTTTCAGCCCTGGATACGTTGTCGCCGACGATAACTGCCCCATCGGTAGATGTTGACAGTGCCGCTGTGTTAAGGCTATCGGTAACCGACGCCAAAGGGCAGACGGCAACGGATGATGTCACTGTTACTCTTTTAAATAACCTCCTGCCGCAGTTAAGTGGTGAACCTGATGCGATAGCCGAAAAAGCAGACATCTCATTAACAGCCCCGCTTACTGATGACGGCGAGATTACTGCTGTTAGTTGGCTGCAAACAGCAGGGCCAACTGTAGCCTTGACCGGAAGCGACACTGATACGGTTAGTTTCACTACACCAGCGGTTACAGAGCTTACTTCGCTTAGCTTTATGTTAACGGTGACAGATGATGATGATGAAACTGCCGAATTAGAGTTAGTGGTCGATATTGCGCCTGCATTGGTAGCGTTTACGCTGGAGGGGCAGGTTAGTGGTGCTGATTTCAGTGGTGCTGAGGCTGTTTTGAGCGGCGCGGCGCTGCCGGCAACTGCTGTAGTAGACGAAAATGGTGCCTTTGTAATTGAGCTGGAATTAGATGATGACCTTACTGATAGCGTAGTAGTTGTTGAGGTGACATCAGTTGCCAACACTCGCTTAAAATACAATGCTGTCTATTCCGGTTTTACCGTGGCTGAAGTAGTTTCTGTCGCTTCCGTAAAAAGCAAGCCTGCAGATACTCAAGTCAGTGTGGCAGCAGATGGCTCTAACACTGTTTCGGTAACAGCTGTATCCACCGCGTTGTACTCTTTACTAGTTAGTGCCAATAACGGAGTGGTGCCGGCAAATATCAATGATCTAACCTTCGTAGAAAAATCTATTGATGCTGATGAATTGGCCGAGGCTGCAGCTGTTGTAAAGATTCTTACTGACAACCCGGATATTGCTCTGCCGGACGGTACTACAGATATAGTAGCGCTACTGGCGAATGTTGGCGCTTACAATGCTTTGGTTACGCAAATTGAAGCAGAACAGCCGAGCTTGATTGAAGATACCATCGCAGCCATCGTGGCAGATCCGACATTAACTCCGCCGGTAACCGCCGATGCAATTGCACCATTGTACTTTCGCACTTACGCTGCTGCGCCGGGCTTTTTATCCCGCGGTGGTGAGCGTTGGCAGTTTAATGAGGACGGCACAGGTTTACATGCAATCAGTAGCGGTGAATCTACTTTTGAATGGGAACTGATAAATGGCAAAATCAGCATTGATTATATTAATGCAGCTTCAAGTTTCACCAGTTTTGTCGGTGTGGCAGTTGGAGCTGCAGGCCTGACTCAACAACAGGTAGATTGGTTAACTACGGATAATATTTCTCAGGTTGCAGTTATGTATTATATCGATTCGGTTGAGTTATCCAGAGTTACACAAGGCCAACTAATTGATACATATCGTCAGGCAGGTATACAACGGCGTGAAGTGGTACCTGTGCAAACGAGTCAGGGCTTAGTTGAAGCATCAGATACGATTGAATTTAGCAGCAATGTTTTAATGCGTAAGCAGAGTAACTCAGAGTTAGCTTTTGATGCAGAACAAATGGCCGGAACTTGGGCGATAAATACCTACTATACGCAAAACCTGCCGTTTCAAGGCGGAGATTTAACTAATTTCTACCTGGACCCACTGCTGTTTAATGCCGATGGTACCGGTTTAGGAACTGCCACTGACAGAACCTTCAATTGGCAGGTAACTGATGGCCAGCTATTCCTTACAATATCAGATGGCACTGCTGTTAAACTGGAAATTATTGACCAGTCCGGTACAGACTTGCAGGTGTTTACTACGGTCTATGATACAGACGACAACATTATTGCGGCTGAGGCAGAGTATGCCTTTAAAACCGATGCTGGTGTTGATGCAAGCTTGCTGGCCAATGCTGAAGAACAATATTGGCAAACGATGATTAACTCCTGGACTAAAGAAAGTTGGGATAACGGCCGGTTATTATTTTGTCCGGCGGATCCTGATTGCAGTGACACAGAAAACGTCTTTTCACAGTTTTTTGGTTGGCAACTGAACGCTGACAATAGCGGTAACAGGGTAATTTCCCCATTTCCGTTAACAGATTTTCCACCGGCATTTGACCCGAAAGTGAACACGCCACCATTAACCTGGCAGCTCAATGGCGATAACGGTATGACATTATTCTACGAGCCTTTACAGCAACAGCGTGAATGGACAGTGTTAAAAATGGAAGATGGTCTGTTGGGACGGCGTTTGTATGTTCGGGAAGAGTCATTCCGTGAAGGCGCCTTGATAATTGCTGGTCGTATTGGTATGTATGAAGAGATTGACTACGAATACTGGAATGATACCGCACCGCAAAATGCGCTTAGCACCCAGACTTTTAATGTGAAAAAAGTAGTACGTAAAGTGCTTAAACCAAGCAAAGCACAATATACAACGTTCTGATTAGCACAAGTGTAACCGGAGCCTTAAGGCTCCGGTTAATCAATGAGGCGACTTAGTAACGCTGCTTCACGTAGCTTACCACTTCCTGATATTTCTCCTGCATTTGACGGATATACTCGTTGATAACTGACCAATCGCTTTCTTCTGCGGCTTTTTCCAGCTTCGCTGCATCAGCGGATAAACTGAGGGCGCCGACGCTTTTTGCCACTGATTTAAACTGATGTGCTATAGAGCGCGCGGTACTGCGATCTTGTTGCTCTGCACTGTTGCTCAGGTTGGTTAGCAGTTCAGCAGCATGTTTGACAAAGTAATTCAGGTATTCTTCGTGTTTGGCCGGGTCATTGCCAAGGAAATTGGCGATGGTGGTAAAACAAATCGGTGAGTTATTCTGGCCATTATCGCCACTTACCGGCACTGCTTTTTTACCGCTTTGCGGGTGCGGTAGCCAGCGCGCTAACATCAGTTCCAGCGTGGCCAGCTCAATCGGTTTAGTAATATAACCGTCCATACCAATACTCAGGCACTTTTGCTCTTCACCTTTGAGAGCATTGGCAGTTACAGCGACAATGCGGGTAAACTCAGCGCCTTCGCTCAGGTGCAGGCTTTCTTTACGTATTGCGCTTGCCAGGTCATAGCCGCTCATATTGGGCATATGCAGATCAGTCAACAGCAACGGGTAGTGATAGCGGCGCCATTTTTCCAGCGCGATAGCGCCATCGTCGGCGACTTCTACCGCATAGCCAAGGGCGTTTAATTGGTCGACAATCACCCGTTGGTTCATCAGATTGTCTTCGGCCAGTAACACCAGGCGGCGTTGTTTACGTGCTTGTTCAATCGACGGCGCTGCGGCGGTCGGGGTTTTCTCACCGGCGTACACCGGTTTAGCTTTACGTTTAGCCGCAATTAACACCGCATCGTATAAATGGCTGCGGCAAATAGGTGAGCTGTGCAGATAATAGATTTTGTCATTACTACGCTCAGATAACTCCACCTGATTGGTAATGACAACAAACTGTACCTGACTCATGCCCGGCGTTTGTTGCAGCAGGTCAATTTCATTCGCAGAAATTTGCTCATAGGTAGCATCCAGTACCCAGACAGCGGCTTGCTTGGGCGGTAGCGGCTTCATCGCAGCGGCTCTGGCCTGCAGTGCTTCAAAGCTGTGCTCTGTGCTAAGTTCGGCACCGGCATAAGCAAAGTACGCTTGTAAGTGCGCCCGGTTATGCGCATCTGTAGTAAACAGGCACAGATGAATATCGCGTAACAGCTCTTTATCCAGATAATGAATTTCGTCTGAGCGGCGCATCGGCACCCGTACTTTAAATTCGGTACCTTTATCAACTTCACTGACCACATTAATGTCGCCGTACATCAGCGTGGTTAAGCGCTGGCAAATAGACAAGCCCAGTCCGGTGCCGCCAAATTTACGCGTAATGGAACCTTCGGCCTGGTTAAATGGTTGGAACACATAGCTTATTTGGCGCTGCGTCATGCCTTTGCCGTTGTCGATAATACTGAACTGAATTTGGCTGAAGTCCATATTCTCTTCCAGCAGTTCAGCTTTTATTACCACCAGACCGGTGGTTTCCGGTGTGGTTTGGGTAAATTTAATCGCATTGCCGGCCAGGTTATACAGAATTTGCCGTAACCGCACAGGGTCGCCAACCAGGCCATCCGGAATGCGCGGGTCGATAAACAGCTTTAAATCGATTTGGCGCTGATACGCTACTGACACCAGAATACGGCCTACCGCTTCAATAATTTCCACCAACGACAGCGGTATGGTTTCCAGTTCCAGCTTACCGGCTTCAATTTTAGAGAAATCCAGAATGTCGTCTAAAATGCGCAGCAGCGAGAATGACGACTCCCGTACGGTATCTGTCATACGAAATTGCGAGGTAGACAGCTGGGTTTTACGCAGTAAATCGATAGTGCCGATAATGCCGTTCATTGGCGTGCGTATTTCGTGGCTCATGGTAGCCAGGAAGGTAGATTTGGCTTCATTGGCCTTTTCCGCTGTCAGTTTTGCCGTTTCCAGTGCGTCGGTGCGCTCTTTAATTCGCGTGTCTACTTCCTGCTTCAGCGTTTTAATATTTTGCTCTGATTCGGCAAGGCCTTGTTGTGCAGCCTCAATTTTGCGAAATAACTGGTTAATATAACTGCCAAGGGTGCCGTAGCTGTCACGCGCGTGGCTGTCGAGGCTGCTGTTAAATTGATTTTTATCCAGTGCCAGTTTAGTGCCCTGCAATAAAGGCTTAATACGGCGGCTGAAAAAGCCGGAAATAGCAGAGGCAAAAAAGCCGCTGAGCAACAGGCCTATTACCAAACTAATGGCAAAAATAGCTGCGTAAGGCCACAGCGGTTTAATTGTTAATTGCTGTACATACACCAGTAAGGCTTTTTGCTGGCCAACGTTTATAAGGTGATGTACTACCAGATAGCCCGGTTGCTGCACTGCGGTTTCCTGCCATGCCGGCTGTGGTACAAAGCCCTGTACGTTGTTGGTGTTGGCGATCAGTTCTGTCTCGTTACTTTCGGTAGTACGATACAGGTACATTGCTCTGTCAGTGTTGCCATCGCGTGCCTGCGCCAATATTTGTTCTATAGCACTGTAATCGTTTCGGCGCAGTAAAGGTTGCACTACGCGGCCAACCAACCGGGTATCGGCAGCCAGCCGTTCCAGTTGTTTATTAACCAGGCCCGGTTCAGGTTTATGCCATAGCAGTAACAGCGCAGCCTGGACTAACAACAGTAGTACTGACAATAAAGCCAGGCGTTTAAAAATCGGTTTACTAAACGACGTATTTTCCATTTATTATCCAATCATAGCTGCCGACAGAGCAAAGTAACATTGATAGCCGGCATTCTAACAACTTTTGCTAAATAAGGTAGCGGCTTAGTTTTTAAGCAAAAAGTAGCCGTGTTTTTCAACCGTGATACAGATCTTTCGGGCTTTTGTTCAACTAATAAGCTAACGCACCTTGTGCACTAAAATATCTGTTGACTTAGGATCGTAAAATCCGTTTAATACGACCCGCGTTGCCCAGATAGCTCAGTCGGTAGAGCAGCGGATTGAAAATCCGCGTGTCCCTGGTTCGATTCCGGGTCTGGGCACCATTAATTTCGGTGCTAAAGTTGTTGTAAAGTATCAAACTTAAATAACTTTTTCCATGTTGTCGCAGCCGCTTTAGCTCAGTTGGTAGAGCAACTGACTTGTAATCAGTAGGTCATCCGTTCGACTCGGATAAGCGGCACCATTTAGCGTCACAGTTTTGCCCAGATAGCTCAGTCGGTAGAGCAGCGGATTGAAAATCCGCGTGTCCCTGGTTCGATTCCGGGTCTGGGCACCATACTTAAAACCCTAACCATTTGGTTAGGGTTTTTTCGTTTAACCGCCGGCAAAATCTGCGCTGTTGAAATAGGCAAGGGCCTGCTTCTTTGTTAAGCTCGTTGGCGTTTATAACAACCAGAAACAGGAAGTCCGCGCAGATGAAACATGTTTTAAGCATTCTTACCCTATCCTTACTGGCCGCTTGTGGCGGCGCCCCTGGCACCGACAGCGTAACCGGACCTGACAGTACTACTATGACAGAAACTAAAAAACTGACTATCAGCTATCCGCAAACTACCAAAATTGAGGTGGTAGACAGCTATTTCGAACAACAAATTGCCGACCCGTACCGCTGGTTAGAAGATGACCGCAGCAGTGAAACTGAAGCCTGGGTAAAAGCACAAAACAAAGTTACCTTTGGTTATCTGGAGCAAATTCCGTACCGCGAACAAATTAAGCAAAAGCTGGCGGCATCATGGAATTATGAAAAAGTCAGTGCGCCGTTTAAAGAAGGCAAGTACACCTATTTTTACAAAAATGACGGCCTGCAAAACCAGTATGTGTTGTATCGTCAGTTAGCTGATGGCAGCAGCGAAGTATTTCTTGACCCCAATACTTTTAGTGAAGACGGCACCACATCTTTGGCGGAGGTCAGCTTTTCCAAAGATGGTTCTAAACTGGCCTACTCCATTTCTGAAGGTGGCAGTGACTGGCGCAAAATTATCGTTATTGATGTTGAAACCAAACAGCAATTGGAAACTGAACTGGTTGATGTAAAGTTCAGTGGTATCAGTTGGTTAGGTAACGAAGGGTTTTACTACTCCAGCTATGACAAACCGGATGGCAGTGAGCTGTCGGCCAAAACCGATCAGCATAAGCTGTACTACCATAAACTGGGTACAGCACAAAAAGACGATACCGTCGTTTTTGGTGGTACTGATGCGGAAAAACACCGTTATGTTGGTGCTTCTGTCACTGAAGATGATCGCTACCTGTTGATCTCTGCTGCGGTATCTACATCCGGCAATAAGCTGTTTTTAAAAGATTTAACCAAGCCTGACAGCGCCCTGGTGACTATTTTAGACCACACCGATTCTGATACCGACTTACTGGATAACGATGGCAGTAAATTGTATCTGGTGACTAACCTGAATGCGCCGAACAAAAAAGTGGTAACGGTAGATGCGGCTAAGCCTCAGCCTGAGCATTGGGTTGATTTAATCCCGCACACTGACAACGTGCTGAGTGCGTCCACCGGCGCCGGCTACATTTTTGCCGAGTATATGGTTGATGCTATCGCCAAAGTGCAGCAATACGACTACAGCGGCAAACTGGTACGCGATATCAGCCTGCCGGGCGTGGGTAGTGTAGGCGGTTTCAGCGCTAAAAAAGCCGACGATACGCTGTATTACACCTTTACTAACTACACTACAGCGCAAACCATATACAGCTTTGCACCGGCAACCGGCAGCTCAGAGGTGTACAGTAAGTCAGGCGCGGATTTTGACAGCGATAACTATGTGTCTGAGCAGGTATTTTATAGCTCAAAAGACGGCACTAAAGTACCGATGATCATCAGTTACAAAAAAGGCTTAAAACGCGATGGCACTAACCCAACTATCCTATATGGTTACGGTGGCTTTAACGTTAGCCTGACACCGGGTTTCAGTATCCCTAATGCGGTATGGCTGGATATGGGCGGTGTCTACGCTGTACCGAACCTGCGTGGCGGCGGTGAATACGGTAAAGCCTGGCATCAGGCCGGTACGCAGTTGCAAAAGCAAAATGTGTTTGACGACTTTATTGCTGCAGCAGAATACCTGCAACAAGAAGGCTATACCTCAAAAGATAAACTGGCTATTCGCGGTGGCTCAAACGGTGGCTTGCTGGTGGGCGCGGTAATGACACAGAAGCCTGAGCTGGTAAAAGTAGCATTGCCGGCCGTGGGTGTGCTGGATATGTTGCGTTATCATACCTTTACTGCCGGCGCCGGCTGGGCGTATGACTACGGCACCAGCGAGCAGAGTCAAGAAATGTTTGATTACCTGCTGGGTTACTCACCGGTGCATAATGTTAAAGCCGGTGTGGCGCATCCTGCCACTATGGTGACCACAGCCGATCATGACGATCGCGTGGTGCCGGCGCATTCGTTTAAGTTTGCTGCTGAGCTGCAGGCCAAAGATGCCGGAGCAAACCCGCAGCTGATCCGCATTGAAACCAATGCCGGGCATGGTGCCGGTACGCCGGTGTCAAAGCAGATTGAACAGATGGCGGATATCTTCAGCTTTACGTTGTATAACATGGGCTATCAGCAGTTGCCGTAACCGCTGCTATGGCATAAAAGACCCGCCAACCGGCGGGTTTTTTGTCTTTGGCTAACGGCAAAGCCCGCCGGCCTTATTGTAAAGCTGCAGCGTTCGTTTTACACTGCGTGCCCTTTTTTAAAATGTGTCGGCCACTGTTGCACGAACCCTATAGCGGTTATGCTGGTCGCAGTAGATATACCAACGATTAACACAGATGGCAGGAGCAGGACTATGGCAAAAAAAGCAGTGATCCTGGTATTGGATAGTTTCGGTATCGGTTATGCACCGGATGCAGACACCTTTGGTGATGTCGGTGCTAATACCTTCGCCAGTATTGCCAAAGCATTTCGTGCTAAAACCGGCCGTCAGCTGGCGTTGCCTAACCTGGCGCGGCTGGGGCTGGTTAAAGCCGGCGCTGCCGCATCGCATGGCATTGCGGCTGATGTAGCCGACAGCGATAACATAGTTGGCGGCTATGGCTATGCCCGCGAGCTGAGCAGCGGTAAAGACACTCCCAGCGGCCACTGGGAGATTGCCGGTGTACCGGTACTGTTTGACTGGGGCTATTTTCATAACAAAACCGACAGCTTTCCGCCGGCATTAATAGACGAGCTGTGCCGGCGCACCGGTGTGCCTGGTATTTTGGGCAATTGCCATGCTTCAGGTACCGATATTCTGGTAAAGCTGGGTGATGAACATATAAAAACCGGTAAACCGATTTGTTATACCTCGGCCGACAGCGTGTTTCAGGTGGCGGCGCACGAAGAGCATTTTGGCCTGCAAAAGCTGCTGGATTTTTGCCTGGTCGCGCGTGAACTGCTGGACGACTACAATATTGGCCGCGTTATCGCCAGGCCGTTTTTGGGCGACAGCGCAAACAACTATGCCCGCACCGGTAACCGCCGCGATTATTCCGTACTGCCGCCGGCACCCACTGTGTTGGATAAACTTACTGCCGCTGGCGGCAGGGTGGTAAGCATCGGTAAAATTGCCGATATTTATGCTCATCAGGGCATTAGTGAAAGTTTAAAAGCCACCGGGCTGGAAGCGCTGATTGATAAAACCCTGGCACAGATGGCACAGCAGACGGGCAACAGCTTGGTCTTTACCAACCTGGTGGATTTTGACCAGAACTTTGGCCACAGGCGTGATCCTATCGGCTATGGCGAAGCGCTGGAGTATTTTGACCGCCGTTTGCCGGAATTAATGGCCGCCTGTGCTGATGACACACTGATGATATTGACCGCGGATCATGGCTGTGACCCAACCTGGCATGGCACTGAACATACCCGGGAATATATCCCGGTGTTGGTGTATAAACCCGGCATGCAAGGCACAGATCTGGGCGAGCGTATGAGCTTTGCTGATATTGGCCAGACGCTGGCCGATTATTTTACGCTGGACGCTATGGCGTACGGCGATTCCTTCCTGGATAAAATTAACTAAGAGATATTTATGGCAACTCCGCATATTAATGCGCCAGAGGGCGCTTTTGCTGCAACAGTATTGATGCCGGGCGACCCGCTGCGCGCTAAGCACATTGCTGAAACCTTTTTAACCGACGCGGTGTGTGTAAACACTGTGCGCAATATGTTTGGTTATACCGGTACCTATAAAGGTAAGCCGGTTAGCGTGCTGGGCTCCGGCATGGGCATACCGTCGATGTCAATCTATGCCACCGAGCTGGTAAAGTTTTATGGCGTAAAAAACATTATCCGTATCGGCTCCTGCGGTGGCTTGCCACTGGATGTTAAAGTACGTGACGTAGTTATTGGTATGGGTGCCAGCACCGACTCTAACGTTAACCGTAACCGCCTGGCGGGGATGGACTTTGCCGCTATGGCCAGCTTTGCCTTACTGGAAAAAGCGGTAGCCGCAGCCAGAGCAAAAAATATCAATGTCAAAGTGGGTAATGTGTTTACCTCAGACTTGTTCTACAACCCCAGCGAAACCCTGTTCGACACCTTAGAAAAGTATGGTGTGTTGGCAGTTGAAATGGAAGCCGCCGGTTTGTACGGCGTGGCTGCAGAATACGGCATCAATGCGTTGGCGATTTTCACGGTAAGCGATCATATTCGCACCGGCGAGGCGTTAAGCGCAGAGCTGCGGCAGAACAGCTTTAATGAAATGGTCGAAGTGGCACTGGGCTGCCTCTGATCACCGTTTAACTGACTACAGGATTGAACCATGTCGTTATCCAGCAATAAAATGTTTTATGTTTCCTGGGAAGCCTTTCACCGCGCCACCAAAGAGCTGGCGCATCAGCTGTTAGGCCATGACTATAATGCCATAGTGGCAGTAAGCCGCGGTGGCCTGGTGCCGGCGGCTATTTTAGCCCGTGAGCTGAATATCCGTGTGGTAGACAGTATCTGTGTTGCCAGCTACGAGCATGATAAGCAAGGTAGCTTAAGCATTTTAAAAGACGCCAGCCTGGCCGATTCAGACAAGCTGTTAATTGTCGACGATCTGGTGGATACCGGTGAAACGGCCAAAGCCCTGCGTGAGCATTTCCCTAAAGCTTGCTTTGTTACCGTTTATGCCAAGCCACAAGGTAAGCCACTGGTGGATAAGTATGTAACGGATATCGAGCAGGACACCTGGATCCAGCTGCCATGGGATATGGAACTGGCTTATAGCAAGCCATTGGCTGAGAAGTAAAGAAAGAAGCGAGAGGCTGAGAGTCGGATTGCCCTAAGCTAACCGTTGAAGCCCCGGACGGGCTGAGACGAGCCCCCAGGGATGGGTTTACGGCGTGTTGGCGTGGGCAATCCGACTCGTTTGCTTGCAGCAGATGTTTTTGGAGTAATGATGACAGCAGTACAACAATTAACCCTGCACTTGCCGGACTGGATTAACGAAGTAGTCGACTGGCAAAAAGTGTATCAAAACGACGATGAAAAAATGGCGCTGGCGGTAGAGCTGTCAAAGCAAAACGTGCTGCGCGGCACCGGCGGCCCTTTTGGTAGTGCTATTTTTGACTGCGCCAGCGGCAAACTGGTCAGTGTTGGCGTAAACCGCGTAATGCCACTGCATAACTCTACTGCGCATGGCGAGATGATGGCGATAATGCTGGCAGAGCAAAGCGTGCAGAGCTTTAGTTTATCAGCCGATGGTGTTAAGCGTGAGCTGTTTACCTCGTGCGAGCCTTGCGCTATGTGCTTGGGCGGTACTTTATGGAGTGGGGTAAAGCGTTTAGTCTGTGCGGCTACAGCCGACGACGCCCGTGCTATCGGTTTTGATGAAGGCCCGGTGTATGACAGCAGTTATGAATATCTTACCAATGCCGGTGTTGAAGTAGTGCGGTTGGTACAGCGCGATGCGGCTAACAGTGTACTGCAAAGCTATGTGAGTGGCGGCGGGGCTATTTACAACGGTTAGACGAAAAGCTGTATCAGACTTGCTGATACAGCTTTTTTGCCACATACAACTCTTCTACTTTTTGCCGTGCCCACGGCGTTTTGCGTAAAAATTTCAGGCTGCTTTTTACTGACGGATCTGTTTTAAAGCAGTTGATATCTATCTGCTGCGCCAGAGCCGGCCAGCCGAAGTGATCGACCAACGCGGTGACGATTTGCTCCAGCGTGACACCGTGCAGCGGGTTTTTCGGTTGAGACATGTAAAGTCCTCTGTTGTTGACGGTAAAAAAATAGCCACCCTAAGGTGGCTATTCTAACAGCAATATTGCTTATAAACGCTCTAATACCGCAGCGGTAAAGTCGGTGGTGCCGAAGCTGCCGCCTAAATCACGCGTGGTACGATCGCCGCTGGCGATAACATCGGCCAGAGCGCTGCGGATTTTCTCGGCTTTATCCTGCATGCCTAAATATTCCAGCATTTGAATAGAAGCCAGGATCACCGAACTTGGGTTAGCCAGGTTTTTACCGGCAATATCCGGTGCACTGCCGTGTACCGCTTCAAAAATAGCGCAATCGGCACCAATGTTGGCGCCAGGTGCCATGCCTAAGCCGCCAACTAAACCGGCGCATAAGTCAGATAAAATGTCACCAAACAGGTTAGTGGTAACAATAACGTCGAACTGTTGCGGGTTCATCACCAGCTGCATACAGGCGTTATCGACAATCATTTCCTGAGCTTCAATATCCGGGTAACGGGTCGCCACTTCACGCGCCGTTTTCAGGAATAAACCAGAGGTGGATTTGAGAATGTTGGCCTTGTGCACAATGGTCACTTTCTTGCGCTTTTCGCGCCGTGCCGTTTCAAAGGCAAACACCGCAATACGCTCGGCACCGTCTTTAGTCACAATACTGGTGGCTTCGGCAACCATGCCATCAGCAGACACTACCTGGCCGTGACCGGAGTACATGCCTTCGGTATTTTCACGGATAGTGATGATGTCGATATTCTCGTAACGTGCCTTAGTGCCCTTAAAGGAAATTACCGGGCGTACGTTGGAATACAGGTTAAACTTTTTCCGCAGCGTTACGTTAATAGAGGTAAAGCCTTCGCCTACCGGCGTAGTCAGCGGGCCTTTTAACGTAATTTTGTTACGTGCTATGGCATCCAGCGTGGCCTGGGGTAACAACTCACCGGTTTTCTCCAGTGCGGTTAAACCGGCATCGACATACTCGTAGTCGAAGTCACAGCCCACTTTATCCAGTACCTGGATGGCGGCTTCAACAATGCTTGGGCCTATGCCATCGCCTTTAATGACAGTAATAATTTGCTTACTCATGGGGGGATCCTTAGCTGTCGTAATTATTCGGAAAGAGGGCCTCTGGCGGGCCTGAAAACGGCGCAGAATATAGCATTTTTCGGCCCAAAGTGCCAGTTTGGCACAAGTTTACTGCTGTTTTTGCCGTTATAGGCACTATAAAGCCGGTGAATGTTGTAATAAAACTACAATGTTAATTCAAGCGGATAATAACAGTTACTGCCGGCCAGCAACTGCTGCAACCAGGTATCGCTGTCGGCAGGCAGCAGCAACGGCTGCTGTGCAAGGCTGAACACCCGTTGCAGTGTCTGTGGGCTATGCGCTGTAAACAGCAACAGGCTGCTGTGCCACGCCAATAGCAGTGCCAGGGTGTTACTGTCGCGCGGCACCGCATTGCCGCTAAGGCTTTGCAACCAATGCTGAGCCGGCTTTAGCCATTGCTGCAGACGATAATGCTGTAACAAGGCTGCCAGCCGGTCGGCACAGGTGTCGTCTTGTGTGTAGCAGCGGCTATCAATAGCGCTGTGCCAGCTTTGAGCGGCGCGTTTGAGTAAACCGCCGGTATAAGCTGCCTCATTGCGCCACAACTCAGAACACAGACACAGTGCCAGCGTGCGGCTCTGTGGCAGCGACAGCTGCAGGGTGGGTAATAAGTGCAGTGCCTGCGCCATACAGAAACTGAATTGATGCAATAACACCTGTGCCGGCTGTTGTAATTGCTGCAGGTTCGCCTGCAATTCCGCTTCGGCCAGCATATAAGGCAATTGCTGCTGTCCTATCAGATTTAACGCCAGCCGCAAGTCAGTAACAGGTTGTTGTTGCCGGTTCAGCTCCGTTGCCAGTGCCAATACCGGCGCGGCTAACGTCGCTGATTGGCCCAGATACAGCACTAACTGTTTAGTGTTGGCATCGCACAGCCGGGTAAATTGGGACTGGCTGAGTAAATCGCTGCTGTCCGACAGTTCAATGCCGGGCCGTGGCGGCTGTAATAAGCGCTGTAATAATTGCAGCTCATATTCGCTTTTAGTCAGCGCCAGGCGCAGGCCAATGCGCTGCCGCAGCGGTTGGGCTGACAACTCTGTATCGCGGCACAGGTATTCACATTGTGTCAGCAATAGGCTAAGCGGGTTTTGCTGCCAGGGGGCTATATTGCGCTCGGTTGGATAACAGTTGTTGAGCAGCGTTGTAACAGCAGCGGCCTGCGGTAGTTTGTGCAGTAACTTCGCCGCCAACAGTGCAGGGTAAGGTTGCAACTTAACATGCTCAGCCGCTTGCGGCAGGTGTTTGGCCAGCGTACTGCAATAACCGGCGAACAGCAGCAATTGTCGTACTTTAGCCGGCCAGCGATAAAGCTGACAAAACAGCAACAATAGCTCTGCCGGCTGCGCCGCTGCGGGTAGAGCGGCAATGTGTTGCAATACGTCTGTGGTGTCAATGTCGGCAGCGTTGGTATCAGCGATAGCCAACCGCTGTGCCGCCAATTGCCGGCTGAGTGTAAGCAGGGAGCTTATGTCGGACGCGGTTCTAAGCTGCTCTGCACTTTGTTGTAATAAATGCTGATAGCGCAGCCAGGCGGGGTTATTAGCCTCCATTAGCTGCTATTGCCTGATATTGCGTCACAGCAGGCTCGCCCAGTGCAATTAAGCGACGGTTTTTGAACAACAGCGCCGTGCATTCATCTGCGGTGGTGATGCCATCAGCAACGCTGCGATGAGTGCGGTAGTATAACAGCTGATACAGGGTGTTATTTTGTTGCACAGCGGTGGTAATGTCGGGGCTGCCCAAACGCTGCAGTACTTCTTGCTGCTGAATATTGGCAGTAGAGCTGTAGCTGTTAATAATTTTATGATTAAACACTTCACGGTCTACCCAGCTCATTTGCTCAACATCGTCCTGATACCAGAACAATACCGCCAGTGTCAGCAACAGGTAAATCCCGAGGCCGGACAGAAAAAACGTCAGCTTGCGGGATTTGACCGATAGCATAGCGTGCGTAGCCTCGTGTGTGCTAAGAGTTTGCATGCTGTTGGATGCGCATATCTTGCAGATTAAGCCCCAACTGCACATCAGTTTTTAACGTTAAAATCTGCATAAAAATTTTGATTTGCTCTTTGTGTTGAAGAATTTTCTCGCGTAACTTTTTATGGCAATCCGGGTGCTCCAACGCTTGTGTCAGCGTCTCGCCCAACGCCATAAGATCATGTGCGCCCTTGGGGCCGATACCGTGCACGCCGGGAATATTATTCGTGCTGTCACCGACCAGGCTCCAATAACGTACCAATTGCTCGCTATTAACACCGAACTTTTGCAGCACCGCGTCTTCGGTTTGAAACTGCCTGGCAAAGGCATCATAAATAGCAATATGGGGCCCCAACAACGGCAAAAAACCTTTGTCGGTGGATACTATGGTCACCTGCTGGCCGTGCTGAGCTAATCTGACCGCAACCGAGGCGATGACATCATCGGCTTCATAATCAGCTTGCTGCACGCTGCTAAACCCCAATGTCTGCGCGGTTTGCTGCAGCCCCGGTAAGGCATCGGCCAAAATAGCCGGCATTGGTTTGCGATTGGCTTTGTAATCGGCATACAGCGTTTTACGCCACAGGCTGTCACGGCCGTCAAACACCAGCAGCGCGTGGCTGGGCTGCAGTTCCAACTGCAATCTGGCCAGCGCCTGGCGTAACATGTTTTCCGTATTACGGATGATCTGTGTTTTAGTGCCTTCTGCTACATCATCTGCTAATGGCAGATACGGCCGCTCCTGCACAGCATACAGCCGCCTGATCAGGTTAAGTGCATCTATCAATAGCAAATGTGCCATCAACGCAGTACCTGGTAACAAGGCTCATATTTACTGCCGGGTAATTTCATCCGGCCTTGTTCCACAAACGCCTGTAACAGGGTATCCATCATTTGCATCAGTTTAGCTTCACCGGTTATTTGGAACGGACCATGCTGACGAATAGCTTTAATGCCTTCGTCTTTAACATTGCCGGCTACTATGCCGGAAAAAGCACGGCGCAGGTTAGCAGCCAGTTTGGCGCTGTCCTGGTTGGTGTGCAAGTCCAGTGCGGCCATATTCTGATGATTCGGGACAAAGGGTTGCTGGAAGTCGGGCTCTATTTGCAGTGTCCAGTTAAAATGATAAGCATCGCCCACCGACTTACGGTAGTGGCGTACTTCTGCCGCGCCCAGTTTCAGCTTACGCGCCACTGCAGGGGCGTCATCGATGATAATTTCTATCAGCTTCAGTGCTTCGTTGCCCAGGGTGTTTTCGATAAAACCGGCAATCTCACGAAAGTAAGCTTCGCTTTGTTTTGGTCCGGTTAAAATAACCGGCAAGCTTTGCTGCCGGTTGTCTTTATGCAGCATGATACCAAGCAAATACAGCAACTCTTCTGCGGTACCGGCACCACCCGGGAAAATAATAATACCGTGTGCTACGCGGACAAAAGCTTCCAGCCGTTTTTCAATATCCGGCAGGATCACCAGCTCATTAACGATAGGGTTGGGCGGTTCAGCGGCAATAATGCTCGGTTCTGTCAGACCGAGATAACGGCCGCTGCTGATGCGTTGTTTATTGTGGCCAATGGTGGCGCCTTTCATCGGGCCTTTCATCGCGCCCGGGCCACAGCCGGTACAAATATCCATGCCCCGCAGACCCAGCTCATAGCCTACTTCTTTGGTGTACTTATATTCGGTTTCGTTGATGGAATGGCCGCCCCAGCAGACAATCATATTTGGCTCGTTGCTGGCATCTATGACGCGGGCGTTACGCAAAATATCAAATACGGTGTGGGTAATATGCGCGCTGTTGTTTAAATCCAGCCAGCTTTTGTTGCTCTGCAGCCGGCTATGGTAAAACAGAATATCGCGCAGTACGGCAAACAGGTGTTCGTGGATACCTTTAATAATCTGGCCGTCGACAAAAGCACTCAGTGGCGGATTAAACAGTTCTATTTTAATACCGCGTTCGCGGCTGAGCAGGTTAACGGCAAAATCTTTATACTGGTCATAAATTTCAGCCGAGCTGTCGGTATGGCTGCCAACATTAAGTACTGCCAGGCAACAATTACGAAATAAGGTAAAGGCAGCTTGTTGCGTGTTTTGTTTTAGGTGGTCGACTTCCAGTTGGGACAATAAATCCATAGACCCAAGCGGGTTTAATTGCACATGCATATGTGCTCCTTTATACAATCAGTTAATGCCGTCTCAGGACGCAGGTTTAAGAATTACTTTATCACGGCCTGCTTTTTTGGCTTCATACAGTGCTTCATCGGCGCGGTCAAAAGCGCTGCGGTTGGTGTCTTGTTCTGTATACCGGGTGGCACCGAATGAAATGGTAATAGGCACGTTTACATTTTTGAATTTAAACGGGATTTTTCCTATTTTCTCTCTTAAGGCGTTAAGCGGCTTTTCCAGCTCGGCTAACTCGGTTTCCGGAAACAGCATAATAAATTCTTCGCCACCGTAACGGGCGATAAAATCGGTTTCGCGCAGGTTAAGTTTCAGTGTTTTAGCTATCACTTTGAGCGTTTTATCACCGGCGCTGTGGCCGTAGTTGTCATTAATGCTCTTAAAGTGATCAACATCTGCCAGTACCACACAAAGCGGTTTTTTATAGCGCTGCCAGCGTTTAATCTCTAACTGATAGCGCTCATCAAAAGCGGCGCGGTTGGGTATTTCGGTCAGGGCGTCTTGCAGGCTGCGGAAGTTCTGCTCGGCAATGCGCTTTTTAAAAGTGCCGGCATCTGTTTCCAGCTCGCCCAAACGTTGTTCCATATTGCCCAGGGTTAACAACAACTGTTGCCGCTCCTGCTGTTCCAGTTGTTCTTTCTCGCGCAAAGAGCCGGTAATAGCGGTTAACTTATCGCTGACCAATAATTTTAATTGCTCCAGTGAGGTGGCTTTTTGGCTGGCATGGCCTAAATGCTCAATTTGCTGCTCAATTTGTTGATTCAGCACCTGCATTTTTTGTTTCAGATCAGCAGAGGTGCTTAGCGACGATACCACCGATTGCTGCACGCTGGTCAGGGCGTCATTCAGCTTTAACAGAAAATGCTCAGCGGACTGCCGTTCGCGGTTAATGCTGCTGATAATAATACCGATGGTTTTTAAACAGGCTTCCAGCAGGGCATCAATCGGCAGCTTACCCAACAAGCTCAGACGAATTTCATCAATTTCAGCCGCGCTTTCTTCGGCAAAAGCCAACTCGCTAAGCAGGTTGGTTAACTCGACACTGATTTGGCGGCAAATATGGCCGTAGCGCACATCATCTTCACTGTCATCTGCCAGTTGATGTTTGGCTTGCAGCACGTTTTGATACAGTTTGGCCAGTTCAGTTAAATGCGGTAAAAAGGCATGCACGGTAGCGGAGGGTTGGCCAACTTTACCCAACAACAGGCGTAAATCGCGGCGTAGTTGATCAGGAAGACCTTTTTGTTGTTGCAACATTTTCCCGGCGTCAGCCAGGCCTTGTTGCATGCGCTGAATGTCCGCCTGGTGGCGTGATTCCAACAGCTTAAGGTTGTCGCTGGTAGCTTCAATAAAAGGCAATAGCTTTTCGAGGTCAGTGCCACGATTAAGCTCGGTGCGAAGTTTCGCCAACCGGTTATCCAGGTCAATATCAACACCTTTACATGCCAATGATAATCTGGACACAAATAACGCCAGGATTTTAAACTGCGCTTCATAAGTGTCTTCCAGCGTTTTACGTGCTTTCAGAGCATTAGTCAGCTGTTGTTTAGAGTCGTCCTGCAAGGCCACCACCTGAGAGTTCATGGTTAAATGCATGTTTAGGCTTAAGTATATCGACTATCGCTGTAAATGCGATCACTGTTTGTACAGAAATGAGCTGAATGGAAAAAAAACAGCGGGCAAAGCCCGCTGTGGTAGGGGATGTTTTTTTACCGGTTTACTTTTTACACAGGTAATAAGGTAACCAGGATTGTTCTTCAGTAGAGGTAAGATATTGCATAATCAGCATTCCTTGTTGGAACTACTGTCCGGCAGTCCGTCTGCCAAACGCCGACTATTTAAGCAGAAATCAGTTATTTTTGAAAGTTGATCTGTAGTATTTCATGCTGAGTTACAGCTTTTTCCCGTTATGTAAAGTGTACAGTTAACCGATTTTTGCTCAGATTGTTGATAAATAACACTTAATTTATTTTTCAAAATCGGCTAATTGCTAATTCTGTGAAAGTAGTTATGTATTAAAACATGATTACTGTCGGCTCAGGCGGATAGCAGGTGGGGTGCAAAGCTCACTGGCACGCCAGGGATTGATATCCAGGCCGCCGCGTCTGGTGTAGCGGGCATAGACAGCAAGAAAAGACGGCTGACAACGGGACCAGATGTCAGAAAAAATACGTTCTACACATTGTTCATGAAATTCGTTATGACTGCGAAAACTGATCAGATAGCGTAACAGTGCTGCATGATCCAGCGCTTTGCCGCGATAGTGAATATAAACACTGGCCCAGTCAGGTTGCGAGGTAATTAAGCAATTTGATTTCAGTAAATGCGAGTGTAGCTTCTCTTCGACAATATCAGCGTCGGTTTGGGTTTGTAGCAAGCTGGCATCATACTGGTACTGATCGATTTCAATATCCAGATCATCAATGCAGCGGCCCGGGATCCAGGTTGGCTGAAATGCCATAATTTCATTTACGTTGTGCAGGCTGACTTTTACCGGCTTACCGGCGCAAGCCGATAAATCGCGCTGTAAATGCTGATATACCTGGCCCAGATCAGGAAAACGGCTTTGATTAAAGCTGTTCAGGTACAGCTTAAACGATTTGGATTCAATCAGGTTGGCAGAATCAAACGGCACTACAAAGGTGGCCAGCGCTACCATCGGTTTGCCTTTGGCGTTAAGCCAGGACAACTCGTAACCGTGCCAGATATCCTGGCCGACAAAAGGCAGGGCAGCAGGGTCCAAACCAATATCATCCCGGCCCAAACTGCGCGGCACTGCCTGTAATAAACCGGCATCGTATTTATCGGCATAGGCGGTTACTTTACCAAGGCTTAACCCGGCAAGAAGATCTGAGTGGCTGCTGGTCATGTCTGCTTTGTCATCACGGCGTAGTTGGCGTTACAATGGCGCAAGTTTATCATAAAGTTTGACGGAAGGTCGCGTGGCTCTGGCAACGAATTACAGCCAATTTATCCAACAAGCCATACAATGGCATCAGCAACACAATCTGGCATTAAGTACCCTGGCAGACCCGGCTAGCCCATCGCCTTGTCAGGTAGGCGCTATTGTCGATAACACTGTGCAATGGCAGCCGTTGTTACAGCAGCCGGCAGCAGATTTCAGCAATGTTGAACAAGCACTGGAGCTGAAGCTGCACGACGATATTAAAGCTTTTTACCAGCTGTATTACGGTGCCGGACTGGCCGCTGTGCACCCGCGCGGCAAGCTGGCGTTGCTGATGGTATGGAACAGTGAGGATATAAAACGGCTGCAGGAAAATATCATCGGCCATATCTTGATGAAGCGGCGGTTAAAACAGCGTGAAACAGTATTTTTCGCCACCACGGAAGATGATGCCGTATTGCTGTCGGTGTTAAATAGCACCGGCGAAGTCTATCTGGAGCATGTCGGCCGTGAGGTGACAGAAAAGCTGGCGGATAATCTGGCTGACTTTTTGGCGCAGCTTACGCCTTGCAGTTATGACGGGCTCTGACAATCCCAGGCAATATTGCTGACTAAACGGCATGGCTCGCATTTAAAATCAAACAGCTGATGCAGCGGTTGGGCTAAGCGCCAATTACCGCCGCAGCCGGGGCAGGTTTTTCCGGCTTCCTGTGAGCAGTCGTTACTGCTGCCACTATAAAGTGCGTAGTACACGGCTTTACCGTTGCTGCGTTCCAGTTGCCGGGCCAACTGCCGGCCCTGGTTGTTTAACCGGCTGTTAAGTTGCTGCAAACTGCGCTCGGCACTTTTTAGCAGGACGCGGCTTTGCTGCATCTGTATTTCGTCCAGCGCCTGATATTGCAACTGCCAGCGGATCAACTGTTCATGGTCCGGTTGTGTGGTTTTCAGCTGATATAACGGCAGCGGTGCGAAATGTTCACCACAGCGTAGTGCTGAGCAGGTGTCATTAAAGCGGCTGTACAGAATATAAAACTCCGGCTGTTGGCACGGATCGGTATGTTGTGACATCAGATCCATACCCAGCAGCTGCAGTTGCGGGTAGGCCAGCCCTGCGCTGGCTAAGTGCTCCATTGCCTTAATGCCGCGTGCACTGTGATATTTTTGCAGCAGCGCATCTTCTGCCGGCAGCACAACCCTACTGCTAAAGCTGTCTTGCTGCCACGCAGTAGGGAATTCGCGGCCCAGTAGCTGGCCATTAAAAATCAGTGCTTCAATATAGCGGCGAATAGCGGCTTCAGCACTGCCAAAATCCGTATCCGCAATCAGCTTAAATTGCAGCTGCGCCACATACATGGCTATTTATCCAACTTACTGAGCAGTAAATCCAGCTTAGCTTCAATCCTCGCCAGGCTGGCCGCGATGTCGTTATTATCCACCGGCATTGCAGGCGCTGTGGTGGCTGGTTCAGTGTTTTCAATCACAGCGGCAATAACAGGGTTGTTGCGCCAGTGCTGATAAGCCGTAAACAGCTGCTGCGGCGCAATCCGGCCTGCCAACCGTGCACGAAACAGCGCCAGGCTGGGGGTTTTACCTTCCTGTTGCAGCTGAGTCGCTACTTGTTGCAGCAGTTGTACCGGGTCTGTCATGTTGGTTGCCTGTTTGACTAACTAGTGGCGGAATTTACCACTAATCCGCGTTGAAGAGTAGCTTGTGTTTATTAACATACTGTTTTATATCGCTTTAATCTGTGGCACGCTCTTTGCTGTATGCATAAGAGCCTGAAATAGCGGCCGGTTAACTAAAACAACACAGGAAAATCATTATGTTAGGTAAATTTTTTATTGCTGCGGCTTTGGCAGTGACGTTGTCGGGATGTGTTATTGCTGTGGGTGGTGATCATGAGTTTGATGATGACAGCAACTGGAAGAAAACCCAGCAGTATAATCAGCAACAAATCAGTAAACTGGCATTGGATAGCAGTGCAGAAGATATACGTACATTATTGGGTACGCCGGATTTCACCGAGTCATTCAGCCATGAGGGAGAAACGGTAACAGTATTATTTTACCGCACCCATCATCATAAAAGTGATGGTAAAACCACTAAAGAAGAATGCACACCGCTGATTTTCAAACAAAACCTTCTAACAGGTTGGGGCGACAAAGCCTACAAGTATCTGTAATCCCGCCGTATCTGTAATAAATTCGCTCTGTTGCTTAATGCAACAGAGCATTTAACTCATCAATAATCTCACACCATTCGGCATCCTGTTTTAGCGACTCACGCAAAAAGCTGGCCTGGGCGCTATTCCAGAACGGCGCATCCTGAATGGCCATGCCCGGCGCCAACCTGTGTTGGCGGATAAACTGCGCTATCGCCTGTTCATTGTTACTCAGGCCGAGTTGGGCAAACAAAGTGCGTAAATTGTGCTCTGACATATCCATAAAAAGCCTCTGCTGTTTAAAGCGTTGTTGTAAGCATAGTCAGCTTTGCTGCTGATTGCTGTAATGGGTTGCTTGGCAATTGATAGCCGCACTGCTATTGTGGATAAAAAAACAACAATAACAGTCGGGGAATGTATGTTAGCTGAACTGAATACAGTAGAGTTGGACCGGTTAAAAGCCATGTTACTCAGTGCTGATGAATTAAAATTGGCAGCGTCGTTGTTGTATCAGTCTTATCATGATGACCCGTTGTTTATGGAAATTTTCCGTGCCGACAAGCCGGATTATGAGCAGCGGTTGCGGGCCGCGATCAGAGAAGAGCTCAATACCTTTTGGCAAGCTAAACAGCCAATGATAGGGCTGTTTAACGGCGAGCAGTTGCTGGGCGTGGCCTGTGTGATAGCACCGGACTCCGGTATCGGTGCCGGGCGGTTGTGGCACTGGCGCCTGAAAATGCTGCTGACGGCCGGTTACGTTTCTACTAAACAGTTGCTGGAAAAAGAGCAAAAAATTCATGCCGCTATGCCAGCGCAGCGCTACCATATGCTGGCCTTTATTGCTGTTGCCCCCAAGCAACAACATCTGGGCCTTGGGCATTATCTGATCCATGCGGTGGATTCGATTGTCGACAAAGACCAGCACTCTGCCGGTATTGGTGTCTTTGTTACGCTGGAAAAATACCAGGCCTTTTTTGCTGATGATAAATATCAGCCGGTAACTGAACTGGCGTTTAATACGGTAAGTGGTACCCTGATGTTCCGGCCACGGCAGCAGCTGGCCGTGTGACTTAATAAGGGGATAACTTTTATGAGTAAATTCAGTAGTTTCGCAGAGTTTTACCCGTATTATTTAAGTGAACACCAAAACCCTGTATGCCGTGCGCTGCATTATATTGGCAGCGCTTTAGTGATCGCCGTGTTGTTGTATGTGCTGTTGACGCAGCAATGGCTCTGGTTGTGGCTATTGCCGGTTATTGGTTACGGTTTTGCCTGGCTTGGCCATTTTATGTTTGAACACAATAAACCGGCAACCTTTGACTATCCGTTTTACAGCCTGGCGGCGGATTGGGTCATGCTAAAAGACTTTCTTACCGGGCAGTTAAAACGCAAGCTGCCGGCTAATTAATACGGTAAGCCGGTAAGTTAAAAGCGGCCAGCCGCATACCGCTTAGCAACAGTTCTGCTTGATATCGGCTTTCGCCATCGCCGCTGAAATCGACCTGGTATAGCGTAATAAAACGTAAGCGGCCGTTAATTCTGCGAAAACTATGACCACTGCGACCGCAATCGAGCAGCTGTAGTTGCTGCTGTTGGCACAACTGGCGCGCTACGACAACGGCACGCTCATCCTGTTTACGCTGCAGCCAAAACAGATAACAAATAGTGCTGACTGCCAGCAGCAATAATACCGAACCCATACTCTACTCCTAAAGCTATTGGCTGATAATGCTGATTAGCATGTTGTTTTACAAGGGCTGGCTGTGGCTTTTGCTTATGCTAAACTGCGCTGCTTACTATGAGGTAGTTATGTCAGACGCCGTTAAATCCCTGCTTATTGAACTGGAAACCGAGCTGAAGCAGCAGCAACTCTGGAGTGCTGCGCCGCCCGTTGCTAAAGCGATGGCCAGTACGGCACCATTTTGCTGCGATACTATGTCGCTTGAGCAATGGCTGCAATTTATCTTTCTGCCACGGCTGCAGGCACTGCTGGATGCACACTCGGCCTTGCCAACAAAGATCAGTGTACTACCAATAGCAGAACATGCCTTTAACGCTTACGGTGCTCGGCTTGCCCCGCTGCTTGGTATTATTGCGCGTATTGACAACACTTTGTCGGGCAATACATGGTCGGGTGATACATGAGCTCAGCTGAACCCTTTGTGCTACAAGCGCCGCTAACTATCCTGTATCAGGACGACTATATCGTGGCGATAGATAAACCCGGCGGCATGTTGGTGCATCGCTCTTTTTTAGATAAACACGAAACGGTGTTTGTTATGCAAACGCTGCGCGATCAGATCGGCCAACATGTCTTCCCGGTGCACCGCTTAGACAGGCCCACGTCAGGCGTACTGCTGTTTGCATTATCTGCTGAGGTTGCGCGCCTGCTGGGCGAGCAACAGGAGCTAAAGCTGTGGCGTAAGCACTATCTGGCAGTGGTTCGCGGTTTTTTGCCGCAGGGCGGCGAGCTGGATTACCCGCTTAAAGAACAGTTGGATAAAATTGCCGATAAGTTCAGCCGTGACGATAAAGCGCCGCAGCAGGCTATAACCCGCTACCAGCCGTTACAGCAGGTAGAACTGCCCATTGCGGTAAGTAAATACCCGGCTGCGCGTTACTCATTAGTGGCACTGCAGCCAATAACCGGTCGCAAACATCAGTTGCGCCGCCACTTGGCGCATTTACGCCATCCGATTGTCGGCGACACCAGCCACGGTGATGGCAAGCACAATGCGTTGTTTAAACAGCATTTTAATTGCCGTCGCTTAATGTTGGTTGCTAAGCAATTACAGTTACCGCATCCGGTAACCGCTGAAACTTTGCAGTTTAGCGCTGGTCTGAACGAGCTTGCACCGTTGTTTGCCCAATTTGGCTGGCCGGTAGATGAAACTTATTATCAGCAACAATTTGCTGAGCTTTTTATGGAGGAAAAATGGCAAAAATAGCCCTGATTGTCGGTAGCGTATATGGTGCTGCCCAATACGTTGCTGAAGAGGCGCAGCCGTTATTAACCGGCTTGGGACACGAGGTGGCGCTGTATGAGGAAGCAAAACTGGATCAGGTATTAAGCTTTAATGCTGATATCTGGTTGCTGATAAGCTCTACCACCGGGCAGGGCGATATTCCGGACAACCTGCTGCCGTTTTTCCTTGATGTACAAAGCCGCTTTCCGCTGTTAACCGGCAAACAGTTTGCGGTCATTGCCTTGGGTGATAGCAGTTACGATACGTTTTGCGGTGCCGGTGAGCAGCTGCGTGAGCTGTTACTGGAAATTCAGGGCACGGAACTGGCGCCGATGCTGCGCATTGACGCCGGCGAAACGCTGGAGCCGGAGACGATTGCTTTGCCGTGGCTTGAGCAGAAGTTTGCACTCAAAGACGAAAAGTAAGGTGTGATAGAAGCTGAAGAACTTAATGAAGCTAATTAAGTTCTTTCAGTGTTTTATTGTATCTGCAAATTACTGGGATCAGTTGTCTGAATAAAAATAGCTTTATAAATATAAGCACCGGTATCATCTTGGCTAATGTTAGTAAATGCATAACTTGTTGTAAAGTCTTTGACTGATTCAACGTTTTGTTCTGGCTGAATTGCTTTGAAAGTTAAGGCGCAAACGCGTCCTGCACAAGAATAGCTTTCGTCAAAAACTTTGCTGCTTAATGTGCGGAGTAAATGTTGCTCTAAGGTCGTTTCTAATTCGAAGCTCGCTGAATTTTTTTCCGCGTTTTTAATTACAGTTACTAATTGGTTAAAGTCATTATTGGAAAATGACATTTCCAATGTATTTCGTGACACAATACCATCGTGATTTAGATACGCTGCGTTTATGGTTTCCGCAGACTTAAATGCCGAGCTGTTGAAAAACATTATTGCTTTACGGTGCGCTATCGCTTCAGGATCTGAGCTGGGTAGTTGCTCAACGCTATCAGGTATTGCAGATTCCGGAGCAACATCTTTATCGTGCAGCGTAGCAAGCTGTATAGGCGGTGTGACATCGCTTTCGGTAGTTTTATTATTCTGTGAAGCTGCCTGTTGCTCTGGGTGCTGGTTTAGTATCTCAACATTGCCATCGAAGCTATAAAGAAATAAAGCTGCAATTATCACAGTTATAACTACCAATACATTAATATTTAATTTCATGATCCGCTCTGTTTTTGAAGAAGAGCTTGTAAATAAAGCCCTTGAGTTATCTTATCCAATCCTGCAGCTAACGCGTCCGCCACCTGAACAGCTCATCTTAGTTGTGCCTCCAGAAACCTCTACCACCATACTTCCCGAAGTGCATTTACATGTCATCGGTAGTGACAGTGCTGAAGCAGAGAAGAGTAATGTAACTAATAATATACTAAATGGTTTCATCTCTATGTTTTTCCGTTAAGTTAAATATGTTAATCATGCAGGAATATTGTTATATTGTAATTTATATTGTGTCAATAAGTTTTGTTTGTGTATTTTGCGCGGAGTTGGTGTTAAGTATCAGGTTGAACTCTACAGTTCGGTACTGGGCTGGGTGATATTCCGGACAACCTGTTGCCGTTTTATCTGGATGTACAAAGCCGTTTTCCGTTGTTAACCGGCAAACAGTTTGCGTTCATTGCCTTGGGTGATAGCAGTTACGATACGTTTTGCGGTGCCGGAGAGCAGCTGCGTGAGCTGTTACTGGAAATTCAGGGTACGGAACTGGCGCCGATGCTGCGCATTGACACCGGCGAAACGCTGGAGCCAGAGACGATTGCGTTGCCGTGGCTTGAGCAACATTTTTCGGCGCGGTAATAAGGCAGATTCGGTTTGTTGAAACTTGTGCGGCGGTGGTCAAAGTTGCTCGCGTAGTTTTAGCAATTGCCGGCGCCGCGCCGCGCTGACTTTTGGGTAGTGCATGTCCAGGTTTTGTAAGCTGTCGATGACGATCTGCGAGATAATCAGCCTGGCATTTTTCTTATCATCGGCCGGAATAACAAACCAAGGTGACGCAGCAGTGCTGGTGGCGCTAAGGCAAGCTTCATAGGCGTGCATATAGTCGTCCCAGTGTCCGCGTTCTTTTATGTCAGCGACACTAAACTTCCAGTTTTTCTCCGGCTCGTCGATACGGGCTAAAAGCCGCTCGCGCTGCTGCTGTTTAGACAAGTGCAAAAAGAACTTAACCACCCGGGTACCGTTAAGGTGTAAATGCGCTTCCAGATCCGTTATTGATTTAAAGCGCTGCTGCCAGATGGTTTGCCCTGCGAGGACATCGTTGGCAAAACCTTGTGCCTTCAGTAGCTCCGGGTGTACCCGCACTACCAGTACTTCCTCGTAGTAAGAACGGTTAAATATGCCAATCCGTCCCCGCTCTGGCAGGCGTTTGACCGTGCGCCACAGGAAGTCGTGCTCCAGCTCTGCTGCACTGGGTTGTTTAAAACTAAATACCTGGCAGCCCTGTGGATTAACGCCTGACATCACATGCCGGATAGCGCTGTCTTTGCCGGCAGTATCCATGCCCTGAAAAATTATTAATAAAGCATATTTATTCGACGCGTAATGCAGCCGCTGTAACTCACTGAGGTCACCGACCTGTTCCCGCAACAGCTTTTTGTAGTCCTTTTTGTCGTCATAAACCGGCTCAACATGGGTTGGACGCTGTGTCAGGTCAAGGTTCTCACCGGGTTGCACGCGGTAATCACAGGGCTCGATTTTCATTATATTTCCATGCTGGTGTGCTGTGGTTAATCAGCGGTTGTCAAAGTTGACAGTTAAACCAAGCATAGACACTGGTAGCGACAAGGGTAAGGTTTGGTCTGGTGTTCCTGACGGAAAAGCTAACAGTATTTGTCCAGCTTATTGTATGCCCTGGCGCCCGGAGCTTTTAGTGCCGGGTCATTTTGTGCTGCCAGTTTATCTACCCACATGGCGGTGGCGCCGCATACGGCTATCGGCATCACAAACAGGTTAAACAACGGGATCATACAGGCGATATTTACCGTCACGCCAAAGGCAAAGCTGGTTCCGGGTTGGCTGCGCAGTTGCGCGCGCATGGTGCGAAAGTCAATTTTATGGTTATCGTACGGGTAGTCGACATACTGAATAGCCAGCAACCAGCTGGTAAATAAAAACCACAGGATAGGGCCCACCAGCGGCAGAAACAAAAACAGCACAAATAAAATGATAGCGCGCGGCAGAGCATACAGCAGTTTTTGCCATTCGCGGCCGAGCATGCGCGGGATATCTTTTATAAAGCCTGCTATGCCGACATCGGGCAGTGTTTTACCACTAAGATGTGCTTCTACTTTTTCACTGAGCAAGCCATTAAAGGGCGCGGCAATAAAGTTGGCTACCATGGTAAAGCTGTAGGCTAAACCAATTACCAGTGTCATTACGCCCAGCGGGATCAGTAAATACTCTAACCAGTGCAACCAGCCGGGCAGATAGTGCTGCACAGCCGCGACCATGGCATTTACCTGAGCCAGTAAGATGTAAAACGCAAAGGAAAACAGCACCAGGTTGATTAACAGCGGCACCAGCACAAAACGCTTTAAACCTTTGGTGTGGATCAAAGTCAGGCCACGAAAAAAGTAGTACATTACACCCTCAGCTAAAATACCGGCAACAGCTATGCAGGCAGTATAAGGTGTTTAGCTGACATTCCGCTGTATTGACGGCAGTTTTTTGGTAACAGAATATAACGTTGTAACAGAGCTCTGGCATAACAGCGGTATTTTTATGCTAGAATGCGCGCAGTTTTTTGCCGCGACGCGGCTTAACCGGTTTTAACAGCAACTAAGGGTGGCATATGGCGATGTTAGGTTCTGCGCTGGTGTTTGGGGTAACCACACTGTGTTTACTGGCAGGGTTAACCTGTTTGTTTTCGGCGCTGTTGGTGCCGGCGGAAGTGGGGGCGGAGAAACAATTTGAAAAGCGCCTGGAGTACGGTATGTTTGCCGCTGTGGGTTTAGTCAGCTTTGCGGTACTGCTGTATATCGGCTAACGCTGCAGCTGCGTAATAAAAAACGGCAGGTATAACCTGCCGTTTTGCTTTTATAACAGTAAGTTACTCTATGCTGCGCAGCAGAGCGTTAATGCCTACTTTAGCACGGGTTTGTGCATCGACTTTTTTCACGATAATAGCCGCATATAAGCTGTGGCTGCCATCTTTTGCCGGGATAGTCCCGGGCACGACCACAGCACCGGCCGGTACGCGGCCATAGCTGATTTCACCGGTTTCCCTGTCATAAATGCGCGTGCTCTGGCTGATATATACGCCCATGGATAACACCGCGCCTTCTTCCACGATAACGCCTTCTACCACTTCAGAGCGGGCGCCGATAAAGCAGTTATCTTCAATAATGGTCGGGTTGGCCTGCAACGGCTCTAATACACCGCCAATGCCTACGCCGCCGGATAAATGCACGTTTTTACCAATTTGTGCGCAGCTGCCTACGGTAGCCCAGGTATCGACCATAGTACCTTCACCGACATAGGCGCCGATATTGACGTATGAAGGCATCAGCACCACATTTTTTGCAATATAGCTGCCACGGCGCACTGCAGCCGGCGGTACTACGCGCACGCCATCGCTGCGAAACTGTGCATCGCTGTAGCCGGCATATTTCATCGCTACTTTATCGAAAAAGCGGTTCTCTGCCCCGTCCATCACCTGGTTGTCGTTAATACGAAACGACAGTAATACGGCTTTTTTCAGCCACTGATGTACTACCCATTCGCCGGCAAGTTTTTCAGCCACCCGGGCACTGCCGTTATCCAGCATGCTGATGGCCGATTCTACTGCCTGTTTTACTTCGCTGCTGACAGTAGCAGGGGTGATGTCGGCACGTTGTTCAAATGCTTGTTCGATAATGCTTTTTAACTCTGACATTGTCTTTGTTAGCCTTCTGTTTGCTGTGATAGTTGCTCGATCAGTGCCCGTTTCAGCGCGCTTTGCTGCTCGCTGCTCAGGGCCTGCTCGTCGCTATTTGAAATCATAAAAAAGTCTTCAGCCCGCTCGCCGATGGTAGTGATCTTAGCCGCATGAATATTCACATCGCAGCGCTGAAATACTTCGCCGATATTGGCCAGCAGCCCCGGGGTATCCAGTGCGGCCAATTCCACCATAGTACGTCTGGCAGTGTTGCCGGGTAAAAACACTACCTTGGGCGGCACGTTAAACTGGCGCATCTGGCGCGATAACCTGGTTTTTTGCCGCGATAAATCCGGTTTGTCCAGAATATACAGCTCTAACGCGCGTTTAATGCTTTGTTGGCGTGATGGCGAATTTACCGCCTCGCCGTTTTGCTCCAGAATAACAAAGGTGTCCATCGCATAACCGTCTTTGTTGGTCATAATTTGGGCATCGAAAATATTCACTTTTTTGCTGTCGAGCGCCGCCACTAACCGGGCAAATAGCTTGGGCTGATCTTTAGTGTAAATAAATACCTGGGTACCACCGCGGATGGGCGCTTTGCTGATCAGCACCAGCGGTTCGTCCGGGTTTTTATGCCGCAAAATATGCTCGCAGTGCCAGGCAATTTGCCGCGCGCTGTAGCGGGCAAAGTAATCGGCTTTAATCCGGCTCCATAATTGCAAAATTTCACTCTCACTAAAGGTTTGCTTTAGCAGCAGTGGCATAGCTTCGCTTTGGTTTTCGCGGATAAGGTCGCGCAAATCCATTGGTTTTTCCAAACCGCGGCGAAAGGCTTTTTGCGTGGCCAAAAACAGCTCGCGCAGTAAGGAGCCTTTCCAGTCGTTCCATAAATTGTCGTTAGTGGCGCGGATATCGGCCAGGGTTAAGCAGTACAGATAATTCAGCCGGGTTTCGTCGCGCACTTTTTCGGCAAATTCCGCCACTACCGCCGGGTCGTGAATGTCACGGCGCTGCGCCGTTACTGACATCAGCAGGTGATGCTCGACCAGCCAGGCAATCAGCTTGCTGTCAAACTCACTGAGTTTGTGCAACTTGGAAAATTCGCGCACATCCATAGCACCAAGCTCAGAGTGATCGCCGCCGCGGCCTTTGGCGATATCATGAAAAATACCGGCTAAATACAACAGCTCCGGTTTTTCCATTTTTTTGACGATATCGCTGCACAGCGGAAACTCACTTTCATGTTCGCTTAGCGTGTATTTGTATAAGTTTTTCAGTAAACGGTGGGTATGTTCATCCACGGTGTAAGCATGGAATAAATCAAACTGCATCTGGCCGACAATATTACGCCACTGCGGCAAGTAAGCCGCCAGTACGCCATAGCGGTGCATTAAGGTAATGGCTTTATCCATACCGCGCGGATGGCGGATAATGGCTAAAAACAGCTGGCGGCAGGCTTCATAGTCCTGTAAGTCGCCCATTAAGCGCCGCCGCACCTGACGGATCAGCCGCATGGTAGAGGAATGTACGCCGGTAATATTAGAGTTATTGGCAATATGCCAAAACAGCCGCAGCAGGTTATCGCGCCTGGCAAATACCGCGTTATCACGGGCGGCGATCAAATGGCCCTGCAGCTCGAAGTAGTCATCCAGCAGCAGGGTTTTCACTTTTTCTTTGTGGTTTAAAATGCTGCCGTCAAAGTGTTGCAACAGCATTTCGTTTAGCTCTGCTACGCGCTGTACGGTGCGGAAAAACCGCTTCATCATCCGTTCCACCGAAGCTTTACCGTCGGCGCCAAAACCCAGCCGTTCTGCCACGGCCGGCTGGTAGTCAAACAGAATACGGTTTTCGTTACGGCCGGCTTCTATGTGCAGTGCAAAGCGCATTTGCCATAAATAGGCTTCACATTCCATCAGTTCCTGGTATTCATCTTCGGTCAGGTACTGGTAGGCCACCAGCTCGCGCATGGTGCGGGTTTGAAAATGCCGTTTGGCCACCCAGCCAATGGTTTGAATATCGCGCAGGCCACCCGGGTTGGCTTTTAAGTTGGGTTCGAGGTTGTAAGCCGTGCCGTGATACTGGGCATGGCGTTGTTGTTGCTCGTGGCGTTTGGCTTGGAAAAACGCCTGGCTGGTCCAGAAGCTGTCTTTGCTGACGTCTGATTGCAGTTGTTCAAACAGCGGCTTATTACCGGTAAGCAGGCGCATTTCTAACAGGTTAGTGGCAATGGTAATGTCGTCTTTGCCCAGTTTTATCGATTCTTTTATCGTGCGCACACTGTGGCCAACTTCAAGGCGTAAATCCCACAATACGGTAATAAATTGCGCGATCGCCTCTTGTTGTGCCGCGGATAACCGGCCGTCTGCCAGTAGCAGCAAGTCAATGTCAGAGCAGGGATGCAACTCGCCGCGGCCATAGCCGCCCACTGCAATCAGGCTTAAGTCTTTGCTTTTATGTAACTCGTACTTGTGCCACAGCTGCACCAGTACATCGTCAATAAAACGGGCGCGGGCTTTTACCAGCGCATTTACCGGATGCTGCGAGAAGCTGCGGCTTAGCCAGTCATGAAAGTCAGCAAAATGCTTTTTATAAGCTTCCAGGCTGTAACTGTCCGGAAGCGCTTTGCTGTAGGTTACCGCCTGGCTCATACTGCTACTCCGTTGGGGCGGTTACTCCGCCGTTAAGATCCGCTCTATAGTATCGTCGCTGCGTAGGGTTAAAATTTCGCAGCCGGTATCGGTAACTAAAATAGTGTGTTCAAACTGGGCTGATAAACTACGATCTTTGGTCACCACTGTCCAACCATCGGCCAATAATTTACTGTGGCGGCCACCGGCGTTAATCATCGGCTCTATGGTTAAGCACATGCCGGTTTTTAGTACTTCACCGGTGCCAGGTTTGCCGTAATGCAATACCTGCGGGTCTTCATGAAATACCGCCCCTATACCGTGGCCGCAGTATTCACGCACCACCGAGTAGCTGTGCTTTTCCGCGTGTTGCTGGATAACATGGCCGATATCGCCTAAGCGCACGCCGTTTTTCACTTTCTTCAAGCCCAGATACATGCACTCTTGCGTAACCCGTATCAGCCGCTCGGCCATGATGCTGGCTTTACCTACCACGAACATCTTCGAGGTATCGCCGTGGTAGCCATCTTTAATTACCGTGATGTCGATATTAACAATATCGCCTTCTTTAAGCTTTTTGTCGCCAGGTATACCGTGGCAAATCACCTGGTTAACCGAGGTGCAGATGGATTTGGGAAAACCGTGGTAGTTCAGCGGTGCCGGTATCGCCTGCTGCTCGTTAACAATGTAATTGTGACAGATGGTGTTCAGTTCGTCGGTGGTAACACCGGCTGTTACATAAGGCTCAATCATTTCCAACACGTCGGCGGCGAGGCGGCCTGCGACACGCATTTTTTCAATTTCGGCCGGGGTTTTGATGCTTGCTGTCATGCCTGTTCTCTCTGGTTATACCGAAGGACTATGTTGCCCGCCGTACTGCTGCAAAAATACACATTTGATTGTGTTTGTAAGGTGCCTATGGTATAAAGCGCGCCGCAAATTAGCAAATTGCTTTATCTGTTATTGCAGAACCTTTTGTTCTCAGATAGAGATAACACTGAGTTAATCGGCGGAATCTAAACAAAACACACATGTATCGGCACATATTCCGGGGTGCTTTGCTCTGCGCTGAACCACAGCCAGACCAAGGTCGGCATATGGGATACATGGAGGCTTAACCCCTTATACAGGAAAATAAATCATGGCAAAAGTTTCTATGCGCGACATGCTCCAGGCGGGCGTGCACTTCGGTCACCAAACCCGTTACTGGAATCCAAAAATGAAGCCATTCATTTTCGGTGCGCGTAACAAAGTACACATCATCAACCTGGAACAAACTGTTCCTATGATGAACGATGCACTGGCATTCATTCAGCAAGTAGCAGCGAAAAAGGGCAAAATCCTGTTCGTTGGTACTAAGCGTGCGGCTTCTGAAGCAATCAAAGAAGCGGCAAGCAAAGTTGATCAGTTCTACGTAAACCACCGTTGGTTAGGTGGCATGCTGACTAACTGGAAAACTGTTCGTCAGTCAATCAAGCGTTTAAAAGATCTGGAAGCGCAAAGCCAGGACGGTACTTTCGACAAGCTGACCAAGAAAGAAGCTTTAGACCGTACCCGTGAAATGGACAAGCTGGAAAAGAGCTTAGGCGGTATTAAAGACATGGGCGGCTTGCCAGACGTGCTGTTCGTGATCGACGCTGACCATGAACACATTGCGATCAAAGAAGCTAACAACCTGGGTATTCCGGTTGTATCTATCGTTGATACCAACTCTGATCCAAAAGGCGTTGACTTTGTAGTACCGGGTAACGATGACGCGATCCGCGCTATCCAGTTATATCTGGCTGCTGTAGGTCAGGCTATCCTGGAAGGTCGTGACAAAAACATCGAAGTCCAGGCTGAAGCCGAAGCCTTCGTTGTTGAAGCAGAGTAATTTCTCTGTCATTAGCGCAGGCTAAGCTTGCGCTAACACAGTGCCAAATTGCGACAGGGGCCCCGGCCCCTGTTTGTCCAACCCGAATTAATACGAGGAAGCTCCCATGGCTGTAACTGCCGCTTTAGTAAAAGAACTTCGCGAGCGCACTGGCGCTGGCATGATGGATTGTAAAAAAGCATTGGAAGAAACTGCAGGCGATATCGAAGCTGCAATCGACGCGATGCGTAAAAGTGGTTTGGCCAAAGCTGCCAAGAAAGCAGGCCGTATTGCCGCTGAAGGTACTATTTTAACCCGCGTAGCTAACGGTTACGGTTTAGCTATCGAGTTTAACTGTGAAACAGACTTCGTAGCACGTGATGCCAGCTTCCTGGCTTTTGCTAACGCAGTTGCCGACTTAGCGCACGCTAACAAGCTGTTCACTGCTGAAGCGATTTTAGCTGCTGATTTAAACGGTACTTCAGTTGAAGATACCCGCGCGACTTTAGTAGCCAAAATTGGTGAAAACATCAACGTACGCCGTGCAGCAGTAGTTGAAGGCGGCGTAATTGGTTCTTACGTGCATTCTGGCCGTATAGGTGTATTGGCCGTGCTGGAAGGCGGTAACGAAGATATCGCTAAAGACGTAGCAATGCATGTTGCAGCGAACAACCCGGGTTTCTTAACACCTGGCGACGTACCGGCTGATGTAGTAGAGCGTGAGCGCGTTATCCAAATCGACATCGCGGTTAACTCTGGTAAGCCACAGGAAATCGCTGAGAAAATGGTTGCCGGCCGTATGAGCAAGTTCACCGGTGAAGTAAGCTTAACCGGTCAGCCGTTCGTGAAAGATCCATCAGTTTCTGTTGGTGACTTCCTGAAGCAAAACAGTGCTAAAGCTGTTTCTTTCATTCGTCTGGAAGTAGGCGAAGGTATCGAGAAGAAAGAAGAAGACTTTGCGGCTGAAGTTGCAGCCCAAATCGCGGCAGCGAAGAAGTAATTTATTCTTCTGCCTGACGGCAAAACCCGCTAGAATAACCGCGGCTTCAGGTCTAACAACCTGGCCGCGGTTTTTTTTACCCGCAATAATCCTAATTAACCACGCACTATGGGGATCTCATGAGCACGAATCCAAAACCAACTTACCGCAGGATCTTATTAAAACTCAGTGGCGAAGCACTGATGGGCGATGAGGGCTTTGGTATTGACCCCAAAGTGCTGGACCGGATGGCGCAGGAAATAAAAGAGCTGGTCGAATTAGGCGTACAGGTTGGCATAGTGATCGGCGGCGGTAATATCTTCCGTGGTGAAGGCCTGGCCAAAGCCGGGATGAACCGCGTAGTGGGTGACCACATGGGGATGCTGGCGACGGTAATGAATGGTCTGGCGATGCGTGATGCATTGCACCGCGCCTACGTGAACGCGCGGATGATGAGTGCTATTCCGTTAAATGGTGTCTGTGACAATTACAGCTGGGCCGAGGCCATCAGCTTGTTAAAATCGGGCCGGGTGGTCATTTTCTCTGCCGGTACCGGTAACCCGTTCTTTACTACCGACTCTGCTGCCTGTTTGCGCGGCATTGAAATTGAAGCCGACGCCGTACTAAAAGCAACTAAGGTTGACGGTGTGTTCTCGGCCGACCCGGTAAAAGACCCTACTGCTACCCTTTACAGCCAACTGACATATAACGAAGTGCTGGATAAAGAGCTTAAAGTGATGGATTTAGCAGCCTTTACGCTGGCGCGGGACCATAATTTGCAAATTCGTGTGTTTAATATGAATACTGCCGGCGCGCTGAAACGGGTGATTATGGGCGAGCCGGAAGGCACGGTCATCGACCACGCCGAAAATTTACAGTAAACTAGAGCGCTGAGTAAGGCGTGCTGAATCGACGCCATGAACAAACAAGGATACCGATCGTGATTAACGACATTATTACAGACAGTAAAGTACGGATGGAAAAAAGCGTTGATGCGCTTAAAGTACAATTAACTAAAGTGCGCACCGGCCGCGCGCACCCAAGCTTATTGGATGGCATTTCCGTGTCTTACTACGGCACGGATACACCGCTGCGCCAGGTGGCTAACGTGTCAATCGATGATGCCCGCACCCTTGCTATTACCGTATTCGACAAAAGCATGACAGCCGCGGTAGAGAAAGCCATTATGGCGTCTGACCTGGGCTTAAACCCGATGTCTGCCGGCACCATTATTCGTGTACCTTTGCCGGCGTTGACCGAAGAGCGGCGTAAAAGCCTGGTGAAACTGGTACGTGCTGAAGCCGAGAACGGCCGTGTTGCCGTGCGTAATATCCGTCGTGATGCCAATGCTGATTTAAAAACACTGCAAAAAGATAAAGAAATCAGTGAAGATGACGAGCGCCGTGCAGCGGATGAGATCCAGAAAATTACCGACACTTTCGTGAAGAAAATTGATGACGTGTTGGCAGAGAAAGAAAAGGAACTAATGGAAGTCTGATTTGGCCTTCTGTTAACATTACAGCGTCGTGACGCTTTGGCATTACGGCGCTTTTTTCTATCCGGTAATAGTTTTATCTGACATCAGCAGCAGACTGATGGGTATTACAAGTTAAGGACAGGTCGCACGTTATGACTGCAGACTCGCAGCTCAAGCCGCAAAGCTTGCCACAGCATGTGGCAATTATCATGGATGGCAACGGTCGTTGGGCACAGCGGCAAGGTAAACCGCGGGTGTGGGGCCATAAAAAGGGCGTAGAAGCGGTGCGCCGCAGCGTCAGTTTCTGCCGTGAGCTGGGGATTAGTTCGCTGACATTGTTTGCCTTTAGCAGCGAAAACTGGCGCCGGCCGGAAGAAGAAGTGTCAACCTTGATGCAGCTGTTTCTGATGGTGTTGCAAAGCGAAGTGAAAACACTGCATAAGCACAATGTCAGGTTAAAAATTGTCGGTGATTTATCGGCTTTCAGTGATAAATTAAAAGCAAATATTGCCAAAGCCGAACAGTTGACCGCGGCTAACACTGCCATGACACTGAATATTGCCGCTAACTACGGCGGCCGCTGGGACATGGTGAATGCTGCCCGTTGTTTGGCCACTCAGGTACAAAACGGTGAGCTGACTGTGGCGGATATTAACGAACATACTTTTGCTGCACAGGTACAGATGTCAGAACAGCCGGAATTGGATTTATTGATCCGCACCGGTGGCGATGTACGCATCAGCAATTTTCTACTATGGCAGGCTGCTTATGCCGAGCTTTGGTTTACAGACACCCTGTGGCCTGACTTTGATCAACAGGTGTTCTCAGAAGCGATAGCCGCCTTTGTTAACCGTGAGCGTCGTTTTGGCTGTACCGGAGAACAAATCCGGCAGTTGGCAACGCTGGGTAAAGGATAACGAGATTGTTTAAACAACGCGTAATTACCGCGCTGATATTAGCGCCACTGGCTTTAATGGCCGTATTTTATTTACCGCTGGCCGGTTTTGCACTGTTCATCTCAGCCGCTTTTTTGCTTGGTGCCTGGGAGTGGAGTGGTTTTTGTGGTTTAGCAACCAAAGCGATGCGATGGGTTTATGTTGGCCTTACGGCGACTATTCTGGCGCTGCTGTACTGGCAACTGCCGGTGCAGGCCAGTTGGCCGGTTGAAACCAATGTGTTGCTCAGCAGCTTATTATTGGCCGGTGTGGCCTGGTGGTTGCTGGCAATAGTGTTAGTACTTACTTACCCGCGTAGCCAAAGATTGTGGGCTGGCAGTGATTGGCGCAAAGCCCTGATGGGCTGGCTAACGCTGATACCGGCCTGGGCTGCGGTATTATTTATCCGTTCAACGGATTATGCGGCATCAAACTTTACCGGAGCCTGGTTAATTTGCTGTCTGCTTGGCCTGGTATGGGCGGCGGATATTGGCGGTTATATTGTCGGCAAGCCGTTTGGCAAGCATAAATTGCTGCCTAAAGTCAGCCCTGGTAAAACAATAGAAGGTATGCTTGGCGGCTTGTTGTTTGTTGGCATAGTGGTTACCGTGGTTGCGGCACTGCAGGACTGGCCGGCACAAACTACAGTGTGGTATATCGCTGCTTTCTTGCTTACCGTGTTATCAGTGTTTGGTGATCTGACCGAAAGCATGCTGAAACGCGTGGCGGGTAAAAAAGACAGTGGCGCCTTTTTGCCGGGCCACGGTGGTATTTTAGATCGCATTGACAGCTTAACGGCGACGGCGCCGCTGTTTGCCATTATTCTGGCAATTTTTGGTGGTTTTTACTGATGCGTCATGTGGTTATCCTCGGTTCCACCGGTTCTATCGGCGTCAGTACCTTATCGGTACTGGCAGCGCATCCGCAGGATTACCAGGTCTTGGCACTAACAGCTGCCACGCAAAGCGATAAGCTGTTACAGCAGTGTTTGCAGTATCAACCGCGCTTTGCCGCTATGCTGGACCACAGTGCGGCTAAAGAGTTGGCAGCAGCGCTAAAACAAGCCGGTAGCCGCACAGAAGTGTTAGCCGGCATTGACGGTTTGTGCCAGTTGGCCGCGCACCCGGACGCTGATATTGTGATGGCCGCTATCGTCGGCTCTGCCGGTTTGTTGCCCACCCTGGCGGCAGTAGAGCAGGGTAAAACCATACTGCTGGCCAATAAAGAAGCGCTGGTGATGAGTGGTGAGTTGTTTCTCAACAAAGTGAAGCGCCACGGTGCTACGTTGTTGCCGATAGACAGCGAGCACAATGCGATATTCCAGTGTTTACCTGCGGCGTTACAGCAGCATACCCATGATCAACAAATCACTGATTTTGGTATCAGTAAATTATTACTGACCGGCAGTGGCGGGCCTTTTCTGACGTTACCTTTAGCAGACTTTGCTGCTATTACGCCGGCTCAGGCCGTGGCGCACCCGAACTGGAGTATGGGGCATAAGATCTCTGTTGACAGCGCGACGATGATGAACAAAGGCCTGGAGTTTATTGAGGCGCGTTGGTTATTTAACTGCCAGGCTGCCGATATTGAGGTGGTGATCCATCCGCAAAGTATTATTCATTCTATGGTGCAATACACCGATGGCTCTGTGCTGGCGCAGTTAGGTCAGCCGGATATGCGTACGCCTATCGCGCATGCCCTGGCGTTTCCAAAGCGTATCGCCAGTCCCGTGGCGCCGTTAAGTTTTAAACAGATGCGTGATTTTACTTTTACTGAGCCACAACCTGAGCGCTATCCGAACTTATACCTCGCCATGCAGGCATGCCAACACGGTCAGGGCGCGACGACGGCGCTTAATGCTGCCAATGAAATTGCTGTAGAGGCCTTTTTGCAGCAGCAAATCCGCTTTACCGACATTGCTGCTGTGAATGCGCACAGTCTGGAGCAATTTGCCGGCTTTCGTGTCAGCACGCTGGATGATATATTGGCGCTGGATCAGCAGGCACGTGAGCATGCGCGGTTACAGCTAAGGAAACTAAGTTAATGTCTGGTGCGATTTGGAATTTGTTGTCATTTATTGTCGCCCTGGGTGTACTGATCACGGTGCATGAGTTCGGCCATTTTTGGGTCGCCCGTAAAAACGGCGTATTGGTAAAGCGCTTTTCTATTGGTTTTGGTAAAGCACTGCTGCGCTGGCGCGATAAACAGGGTACGGAGTTTGTTATTGCCGCTATTCCGTTGGGCGGTTATGTGCGGATGCTGGATGAACGGATCGACCCCGTGTTGCCGCAGTTTAAAGACCTGGCGTTTAACCACAAAACCGTGTGGCAGCGGATGGCAATTATTGCCGCCGGCCCGGCAGCAAACTTTATCTTCGCTGTGTTTGCTTTATGGCTGATGTATATATTGGGCGTGCAAACTATGCGGCCGATAATTGCTGATGTGGCGCCGCAATCTATAGCGGCGCAGGCCGGTATCGGTGCGCAACAGCAAATCGTGTCAGTAAATCAACGCCCCGCTACCGATGCCAGCAGCGTTAATTTATTGTTGGTGGAGCAAATCGGCAGTGACAGCATAACGCTGGGCTTGCAAGACCTGGCAACTCAGCAACAGCGTAGCGTGCAGTTGGATACCCGTAATTGGCAATTTGACCCTGAAACACAGAATGTGTTTGACAGCTTGGGACTGCACTTAGCGCGGCCAACAGCATTAACCGAAATCGCTACAGTAGCCGAAGGCTCAGCGGCACAGGCTGCAGGGTTGCAGGCAAATGATAAAATTTTGCAGATAGATGATGTGGTGATCCGCGATTGGCCGCAACTGCAGGGGATTATTGTTAATGCTGCTGAGCAGCCTTTAACGCTGCTGTTGTTGCGGGGAGGTAATGAATTAACGCTAACGGTAACGCCGGCATTATCAATAACCGAAGATGGTTTTTCGCAGGGTATATTGGGTGTTACACCTAAAGTCAGTGATTGGCCGGCTGGCGTATTGTATACCCAACGCTATGGTGTGCTGGATGCGGTAGGTGCTGGTGTGGCGCATACCTGGCAGTTGACCCGGCTTAGCCTGGCGATGATTGGTAAGCTGGTAACCGGTGATGTATCCGTTAAGCATTTAAGCGGCCCCATTTCTATCGCCCAAGGCGCGGGCACTACTGCCAGTATAGGTTTGGTGGCATTTTTATCGTTTTTGGCGCTGATAAGTGTTAACTTAGCCGTCATCAATTTGCTGCCGTTACCGGTACTGGATGGCGGGCACTTAATGTACATGCTGCTGGAACTAATACGTGGCAAACCTGTCTCTGAAAAGACGCAGGAAATAGGTTTCCGGTTCGGAGCGTTAATCCTGCTGACGTTAATGGGAATTGCGCTGCTCAACGATATTTCTCGTTTGTAAATAACTAATCATAAGTAGTTCAAATAATGACAATTAAACGATTAGTAGCTGCGATGTTACTTGCCTCTGCCAGTAACCCGCTGCTCGCTGAAGAATCATTTACGGTTCAGGATATTCAGGTTGAAGGCCTGCAACGCGTTGCGCTGGGCGCGGCGTTGAACAATTTACCCTTTAATGTTGGCGACACGGTAACGGAGTACAATTTATCCCGTAGTATCCGCACACTTTATGCGGCCGGTCATTTTGACGACATCAAAGTATATCGTGATGGCAATACGGTTATTTACCGTTTACGCGAACGCCCGACCATTAATACGATAGAGTTTGATGGCAATAAAGATATTAAAGAAGAGCAGCTTAATGAAAGTTTAGCCGGCAACCGTGTTGAAGTGGGCGAACCGCTGGACAAAACTATTCTGCAAAGCATTGAAAACGGCTTAACTGAGTTTTATCACGGTGTGGGTAAATATCAGGCTGAAGTAGAAATTGAAGTGACTTACCTGCCGCGTAATCGCGTAAATCTGAAAATTAACTTTGAAGAAGGCGATGCAGCCTCTATCAGGCAGATAAACGTGGTGGGTAATCAGCTGTTCTCTGATGAAGAGCTGTTGCAAGATGTCGAGTCTAAACAAGATTTACCCTGGTGGCGTTTTATGTCTTCCGACCGCTATCAAAAGCAAACCCTGCAGGGTGATATAGAAAAAATTAACAGCCATTATTTAGACCGTGGCTATCTTCGCTTTAATATCGACTCGTCGCAGGTATCGGTAAGTCCGGACAAAGAATCTGTTTATGTAACGTTAAACGTCACTGAAGGTGAAAAGTACACCATCAGTGGTGTTAAGTTTGTTGGCGATTTGATTGGCCAGGATGAATTTATCCGCAAGATTATGCCGCTAAAAGACGGTGAATTATATAATGGTGCTTTGGTTACCTATACCGAAGAGAGCATAGCCAAGTTATTAGCCCGCTTTGGCTATGCCAATTCTAAAGTACGCACTATTCCGCAAATTAATGATGATACTAACCAGGTTGAGCTAACCATTAGCGTTGATCCGGGCAAGCGCGTATATGTGCGCCGCATCGATATGAGTGGTAACAGCAATACCCGCGATGAAGTGTTGCGCCGTGAGTTGCGACAAATGGAAGGCGCCTGGTTGTCTAATGATGCGCTGGAGCTGTCTAAAGAGCGGATTCAGCGTTTGCCGTATATTGAGAGCGTAGATTTTGCCACTACACCGGTGGCAGGTGTCGACGATCTGGTCGACATAGGTTTTAATATTAAAGAGCAGCCGTCTGGTAGTTTTAACGCCGGTATTTCCTACGGCAATTATATGGGCTTGTCGTTCCAGGTTGGGGTGCAACAGGAAAACTTTTTTGGTACCGGTAACAGCGCCGGTATTAGCCTGAACACCAATAAATATCAGAAATCAATAAGTGCTACTTATACCGATCCATATTTCACCCTTGATGGTGTCAGCCTCGGTGGCCAGGTGTTTTACTCCGATGTGGATTACAGTAGTGCTTCATCCAACCTTGAGGCCTATAATCAGCAACGCTATGGCTTTGGTGCCAATATCGGTTATCCGATAAATGAGTACAATCGGCTAAACTTCGGTGCGAACTACATTGTTAACAAGATCAATTCAATTAATGAGTATGATCAATTACGGCATTTCCGTGCCGTGTTGCTGGACGCGCAAAACCCGGATGGTGGTTATAACTTTACTAACTATGAGTTGTCGGCATCATGGGTGCGCAGCACGCTAAACCGCGGTCTGTTCCCAACGGCGGGGCATTATTTAGGACTGAGTTTAAAGGCTACTACACCAAATTCTGATTTAACTTACTTTAAGACTACCTTTGAAGGGCGTAATTATATTCCGCTCAGCAACGATCATGCCTGGTCATTCCTGTCTAAGCTGGAACTGGGCTACGGTAATGGTTATGGCTCAAAAAATGGTTATGATTACACCCTACCATTTACTGAAAACTTCTATGCCGGTGGCCAGAATATCCGCGGCTTTGAAAGCCGTATTATTGGGCCGCATGCGATCTTCCGCCGGGCTCAATCCGTACCAGGGCTGCCTGACCCAAATACCGGTAGTGTACCGTTCCCCAGTGGCCCGGAAAATGACACTTATTCTGTCTCGCCGCGTTCTATTGGTGGTAATGCTATGGGTATATTGACACTGGAGCTGATCACGCCAACACCGTTTTTAAGTGATGAGTATCGCAATTCCGTGCGCACCAGTTTGTTTGTTGACGCCGGCAACGTTTGGGACTCCGAGTTTGATCTTAACCGCTATGCGGCGTTGATCCAGGTCCCGAGCTTTCAGGGGGAGCCAGCGTTACAGGATTATTCAGATCCTGGTTTGATTCGCGCTACGGCTGGTGTATCTTTACAATGGATCTCGCCGATGGGCCCGCTAACCTTTAGTTTGGCCAAAATCATCAAAAAGTATGAAGGTGATTTACAGGAAAACTTCAGTTTTAATATTGGTACAACTTTCTAGAACAGAAAAAATAGGGAATAAAAGATGTTGAATACACGTGTAGTAAAATCCGCTTTGGTACTGATGGCCGGTTTAATGTTAGCTGGCAACGTAGCGGCAAAAGAGATGAAAATTGCCTTTGTTGATGTGCAAGCTGTAGCGGCAAAGATTCCACAGTCTGCCGCTATGCAGGAAACGATTAAAAATGAGTTTGCGCAGCGTATTGAGGCTGTAGGTAAGCTGGAAAAAGACATTACTTTTAATATTGAAAAGCTGCGTCGCGATGGCCCGACCATGAGCGAAAAACAGCAGGAAGAATTAAAAACGGCTGTGACAAATCAGCGTCAGCAATACGAGCAATTAGCCCGGCCATTGGACGAAGAAATCCGTAACCGCCAGGCTGAAGAGCGCAATAAAGTTTTGGCCTTAATCAAAACGGCTATTGATGTGGTAGCAGAGCGCGAAAAATTCGATATGGTATTAAACTCTGGTGCAGCAGTGTATGCCAAGCCGGAATATGATATTTCTGAGGCAGTTGCTGCTCAGGTAGGTAAAGCTAAGTAATGCGCAGTTACTGTCTGGCAGAATTAGCTGAGCACTTAGATGCTCAGTTAATTGGCGATGCAAAATGCAATATCACAGCTACTGCGACATTGGAGCATGGTGGTGACAGCCAAATCAGTTTTTTGTCTAACAGCAAGTACCGCAAGTATTTGACTGAGACCAAGGCTGCAGCTGTGCTGGTAAAAATTGATGATGTGCCTTTTATGCCACCTGGCGTAAATGCTTTAGTGGTCAAAGATCCATATGTAGCTTTTGCCAGGGTAGCGCAGTTGTTGGATTCGACTCCTGCAGCTGCGGATGGCGTTCATCCTTCTGCCAGTATTGACCCGACTGCCGACGTTGCGGCATCGGCTGCTATAGGCCCGAATGCTGTTGTCGCCGCCGGTGCAACTATTGGTGAAAATGTTCAGGTTGGTGCCGGTTGTTTTGTTGGCGAGCAGGTTGTGCTTGGTGATAATGTGCGGCTTTGGCCTAATGTTTCGGTATATCATGGCGTTAAAATTGGCAGCAATACTATAGTACATAGTGGTGCTGTGATAGGGTCTGATGGCTTTGGTTTTGCTAATGAGCGGGGCAATTGGCTTAAGATCCCACAGACCGGCGCGGTAATTATTGGTGCTTATTGCGAAATTGGCGCCAATACCACCATCGATCGTGGAGCGATAGATAATACAGTAATAGGCAACAATGTAATCATCGATAACCTGTGCCAAATTGCTCACAATGTGCGCATCGGTGATCATACTGCGATGGCCGGTGCTACGGTTGTTGCCGGTAGTACCCGTATTGGCCGTTATTGTATTATTGGCGGTGCTGTAGTAATTAACGGCCATATTGAAATATGTGATGGTGCGCATATTTCCGGTATGGCCATGGTGATGAAACCCATCACCGAAAAAGGCGTATACTCTTCCGGTATTCCCGCTGTCAGCAATTTAGAATGGCGTAAAAATACCGCTAAGTTACGTCAGATAGACCAACTTTATCAGCGGGTGAAGCAGCTGGAACAACAGCTGGCCGGTATGCAAACTGCAACTGGTGCTGATCACTAAACAGAGGAACAACCTTGGCTAACCAACTTAATAGTCTCCAGGTGCAGGAGATTATGGCGTTACTACCACACCGCTATCCGTTTTTACTGATTGACCGTGTATTGGATTTCACTCCGGGTGAAAGTCTGACGGCGCTTAAAAATGTCACTATTAATGAGCCCATTTTTACCGGTCATTTTCCGGGCATGCCTATTTTTCCCGGTGTATTAATTCTTGAAGCTCTGGCGCAGGCTACCGGTATTCTGGGTTTTAAAACGGTAACTGAACGCTCTGAAAATGAGCTGTACTTATTCGCCGCTATAGACGATGCCCGCTTTAAAAAGCCGGTGGTACCCGGTGATACCATGATCCTCGAAGTTAAATTTTTAAAAGAACGCCGCAACATGTGGAAGTTTTACGGCGAAGCTAAGGTTGAAGGCCAAATTGTCTGCTCGGCTGAGCTGATGTGTGCCAGAAGAGAGCTATAACGTGATCCATCCATCTGCAGTAATTGAAGCCAGTGCCAAACTGGGTAAGAACGTTAAAGTCGGGCCGTTTTGCTACATTGGCCATGACGTGGTCATTGGTGATGACTGTGTTTTGGAATCGCATGTGGCGATTAAAGGCCCCAGTATTATTGGTAAAGGTAACCACTTTTTCCAGTTCGCCAGTATCGGTGAGTCGTGCCAGGATAAAAAGTATAAAGGTGAAGCTACCCAACTTATTGTTGGCGACTACAACGTATTTCGTGAAGGCTGCTCAGTGCACCGTGGTACGGTGCAGGACCAGGGTAAAACCATTATCGGTAGCCATAACCTGTTTATGAATACCACTCACATTGCGCATGACTGTGTTATCGGCAGCCATACTATTTTTGCCAGCGGCGCTCAGGCTGCCGGCCATGTGCATGTTGGTGATTGGGCTATTCTGGGCGGTATGACCGGCGTGCATCAGTTTGTGCATATTGGCGCTCACAGTTTTTGTGGAGGTGGTTCTATTGTACTTAAAGATGTACCGCCTTATCTGATGGTGCATGGCGCGCCCTGCGTGCCGGCCGGCATTAATACTGAAGGCTTAAAACGCCGCGGCTACAGCAGCGAAGCGCTGTTGGAAATTCGCCGTGCTTACAAAGAAGTATATCGTAAAGGCCAAACGGTAGCCGAAGCCTTAGCCGCACTGCAGGATAAAGCCGCTGAAGTGCCCGAGCTTAAGCTGTTTACCGATTTCATCGCCAACGCCAGCAGAGGTATAGTGCGCTGATGCCTGCAACTGACCGGCCG
>NZ_JAUYGV010000010.1 GCF_030690345.1 Rheinheimera sp. | reverse complement strand
CCGGTAATGTTGGTATCGCCTCCGCTTGGCGCGATAGTTAAATCGCCTGTCGCATCGGTGGTAAAGGCAGTGTAGTTGTTGGAATCATAAGCCAAGCGCAGTTGTTCGGTTGTTCCTTGAACATGCAAATAGGCGGAAGGGTTGGCAGTATTAACTCCAACTTTTCCTGTTGCCATTACTTGGAAGAATGTAGCTCCTGTTGTAGAAGCAACGGTAAATAATTTTGTAGTGGCTGGCGCTTGAGCAAGAGTGGAAACTGATAAAACCGATTTAGGAGTTGTTGTGCCCATGCCCACGTTTAACGGGAAGTAAACGGCGGTGGATGAAGATCTTTGCGTCATTACTCCGCCGGCAATTACTGATAATTGATCAGCGCCTGAATAACCAAGGCCAGTATTGGTGTCGCTAACAAAAGTATAGGCTGGAGCAATGGCTGTTGGAGTTATATTAGCTATATAAGCGCCGTTAGTATCAGTTGAATTGTATAACGCGCTAGTGGATATGACCCAGTATCCGCCACTAGCGCCGCCAAGACCTAATAAAGCGTTACCACCTGTCATTACATACAAGCTGTCATCGCCGGATTCATAAAAACCGGTATCGCCATCGCCAAAAGCCAAGGAAGGAGTATTAGTTGTGCCCAGTAAAGCGCCCGGACTTACAATAAACTGGGTGGTTTGAGCCGTTCCCCCGTTTTTAACCTGCGCCACTTGAGTACCGCCGGCAGCCAAGCCGAAAATATTGGCGCTAACCGCGTACAAGCCGGTATCGGTATCGCCTACAAAACTGGCGCTGGGCGCGGAAACAGATCCGGCCGCGAATAGAGATTGGCCATTCGCGGTTACTTGGAACAACGTAGCGCCGGTGGTGGAAGCCACAGTAAATAATTTTGTTGTGGCTGCGGCTTGAGCCAAAGTGGAAACGGACAAACGTGATTTAGGAGTGGTGGTGCCCAGCCCGAATAACCCGCCATCGGCAAATGTGCCAACTTCATTATTACCGTCTTTCCAAATTTGAATGTTGCCTGTTCCGCCTTGCCTTACTGTTAACACAGGATTG
>NZ_JAUYGV010000007.1 GCF_030690345.1 Rheinheimera sp. | reverse complement strand
CGTGAAGCGAGGGCGCCATTTTAGTGATTTAAGCGGGTCTGTCAAGCGTCTTTTTGAAAGATTTTTGCAAACCGTCTTAACTCACCTGAGGCACCCAAACTGCAGCACCCCGTGGCATGGCGCGCATTATAGGGCGTTTTTACATTGCTGCAAGCGGTTATTTTAGAAAACCGCTCAACCGCTGTTTAATTAAACAAAATGCCAGATTTTACCGAACCGCTGCTTTACGATTATTATATTCAGCAACCATCTGCTGCATTTGGCCTTCATCGTATGGCATCAGATTGCTCAGGATCATCCGCTTCTCACCTTTACCTATCTGTTCGCCCTGCTCCATCAAAGCAAACTCCAATAATGCATTACCGCGTTTGCCCTCAACTAATAAAGAGGATTTCGTCAGGCTTAAATCGACTTTTTGTTCAGGTAAGCGGCTAAAGCTCAATGCCATGCTCTCATATATAACAAGCGGCCGCGTCGGGTTAATCATCACCTGATGTTGCTGCATCAGAGGTTGCAATATATGCGGGAAGTTCTGGCCGGAGAATTTCACATAATCGCGGATCAGCGGTTCAATCACAGCCAGATCATGCTGACAAGCACCGCGGTGCTGCAACGACAAATACACTTTACCCTGACTGTCACAGATGCTGATGAGATTATCCTGCTCTTTACAATGCAGCATGACATCAGCACCGACCATACCGGCAAATTGACAACTCAGTTGTTCAGTAACGCCATACCGGGTAAGTAAGTAAGAAAACAGCAAATCCCCGGGGACACAAAAGCGCTTGGCATCTTCGTCATGGATCGGATTGAAATCTGTCGCCACCTGTTTGGCAAACTCACATGCCTGTTTCCGGCTAAAACTAAAACCTTCACTGCTTTGGTTAACGTACTTTTCTAACAACATCGATCACTGACTCTCTTCCGCTACAAGCCGGTCATTCTACCCAAATTTACAGCAGTAATGGTCCAGCCAGTAAAAAGTTAATATTCAAAGCAAAATATGCTTGCTTTTTAAACACCGACAAACTACTGTACATCCATACACTGTACAAATAAACATGTAGAGGCTGATATGTACAATCGTTTACCCGGCAATTCATACCACCGTTTTACCAAGACAGCTTATAACGATAGCAGCTTACTAAAAATACATTCTGTAACCGATAGCAATGCTGTGGCTTCTGATGACTCGCGACACAGTTTATTACAGCTTATTCAGCAGCATCAACACCAGCAAGGTTGGATCCTGCTGATCGCCCCCACTTATATACCTGATAAAGAGTGGGCAGAACACTATCAATTGTCATTACACAATGTCTTGGTCGTGCACCAAAAGCAAATCAGCGATCTGGGTGCAACAATTAAACAAGCATTAAATTCCGCCAGCTGTAAGGTTGTTATTAACTTTGCCAGCCAGTTAGATGCACTACAACTGGACGCTTGCCGTAAATTGGCAGTAGGCAATAACACCTGGTTTTATCAATGTGAACAAATGCAGCAGCTACAAGTAGCACATTAATTACGTTGCATGCTCAGACGACAAATTTAATAACCTAAGTTAAAATGACCGCTTTATACCGGTAAATAAGTTTCAATATGCAATGTTATTGCGGTTCAACACAAGCGTTTGAGCTCTGCTGCCAACCTTTTTTAGCCGGGATGGCCAACGCAGACAGTTGCGAAAAATTAATGAGATCACGCTACAGCGCATATTGCCTGCGTGACATTGACTATATATACCGTACTTATCATTTATCCCGTCGCGCTGATAATCCCAAGCCGGCTTTGGCGGCTTTTGCTGCCAATAGTCATTTTATCGCGCTTAAAGTACTGTCTTGTGAACAAAGCAGCCAACAGGGTTATGTCAGCTTCAATGTCCGCTACATGCAGCAGAATGTACTGTACGAGTTTACTGAACGCTCACGCTTTGTGTTTGAAGACGCCTGGTATTATGTTAATGGTGTTTTGACAGACACAACGCCGGTTAAAATAAACCGCAATTCCCCTTGCCCCTGTAACAGCGGGAAGAAGTTCAAACAGTGTAATCCGCACAGACTGTCCGGCAATTAGCTTACAGCCGGCATAACGCTAAGCCGCATTCATGCCATGTAGCTGTTGCAGCACTTCATAAAGCCCGGCAGGATTGGCATCCGGTTTATCCGGTGTCGACTGCTGCAAGCGTCTGCGGCTGTGCAGGCTCAGGCTTTGCAATATGTCGTCGCCCAAGCGGCTTTTATTGTCATACTGTGTTAACGGTGGCTGATTCAGATAAGTTACTAACTTTAATTGCGCTAATCCGCCCTGTTGCAGTGCGACACTGTGTTGCTGCATTAAATTGACATCGGTCTCAGTTTGGCAAAAAGCTCTGGCTTGTTGCACACCAAGTTGTTGCAGTAAATTCTGCTCAATACGCTCTGTTACTGCCTGGGGTGTAAAAAACTCTGCCGACTCATCAACAGCAGGTGTAAGCCATGCAAGATACATAGCAAAATCTGCCCGTTGCGAGTTTTGCAAGGCATGGTTTAATTTGCCATTAAGTTGCCACTCATTGATAACCATTGTCATTTTTAGCTAAGTTCACCGGTAAAAGTCTCTTCTTGTTGGAATTATCGGCAGTCAGACAAAAAAGTTGAGTAAATGGCTTTACATAAAAACGGAGTTTGATAATATGCCGTCCACTCGTGGAGGGGTTCCCGAGTGGCCAAAGGGATCAGACTGTAAATCTGCCGGCACTGCCTTCGAAGGTTCGAATCCTTCCCCCTCCACCATTTCTCATTTTCACACTGCCTGCTTTTTTGTTTACCTCTGTTATTACCTACACCAAACTGCCATTTTTACTATTGTTATTAATCTTCTTGCTTATCACCGGGTTATTTCCGACACTTAGTTTGTTTATTTCAATACTATGTGGTGCCGATGGATAACAAGACGCTTGAGAATCAACGGGTACTAATAGTTGATGATCAACGAGCCTTTCAGCTGATGTTTAAAGGTATCCTTTACTCTATGGGTGCTACCAATGTTGCTTTCGCCCCTACCGGCGAGCAAGCTTTGGCAAAATGCGCCAACGTCAGCTACGACATTTTATTTGTTGATTATCACTTAGGCATCGGCAAAAACGGCAAGCAACTGCTGGAAGATTTACGCGAAAAAAAATTACTGGCCCCGCACAGCATTTTTATGTTGGTTACCGGCGAGAACAGCGTTCCTATGGTAATGAGTGCGGTAGAGCTGGAGCCGGATGATTATTTAGTTAAACCTTTCTCACAAAATGTATTGCGCAGCAGGATCCAACGCATCAAGCGCAAGAAAACTCAGTTAGCCGCTTTATATCAAGCGCTGTTTGACCAGCAAGCTGAGCAGGTCATTGGCTTGTGTGAGCAGGAAATTGCCAGCGAAGGCCGCTACCAGCAATTTTGCAAGCGGGTGTTAGTCGAAAATTTAATCGCCCAGCAACAATACAACCAAGCAGAGCAAATATTACAAGCGACATTGTCACAACGACGTAACGGCTGGGCCTTGCTGCTGCAAGCCAGGCTCTGTTTTGAGCAACAGCGTTATGAAGAGTCGTTACTGTTATGCCAGGAGGCGATAGAAGATAATCGCTATTTCGCTGAAGCCTATGACATTCAGGCACAAGTTTACCTTGCTCAAAAAGAAGCGGAACTGGCTTTCAGCAGCATTCAAACTGCCGCAGAAATAGCGCCGTTTAATATGGCAAGGCAATACCTGTTGCTTGATATCGCCAGAGAACTAAACAACGTTTCGCAGCAGGTTCAAGCCAGCAAGCAGCTATATGAGATTACCCGGCGTTCCGTGAAACAGGATGTTGTGCATTTACTTAACTATATCCGCACCATAATAGACGCAGCTGTGGGTGCAGAAGACACCGCAATACGCAACCGCTATCTGCAGGAAGTCTCGCTGGCGTTACAACGGGTAAAGCGCGACGACAACATGACCCGTGAGATTGACTTTAATCTATTTGAAGACCTGTGTCAGGCCAGGTTGGAGTCGCTCAGTGGTGCACAGTATCAGGCAAAGAAAACCTATGCCGCTGTTGCTGAACAATTGCAACACGAGCATCAGGTGTTACCGGATGCGATATTCTTACTCAACCAAATTGGTGAATTTGAGCAAGCCACAGCACTAAAGCAATTACTGCCTGCAGAACATATGAAAAATCCGCTGTTAAAGGCCTTGTTTAATGATCAACAGAGTTTTGTTGACCAAAAACAGTTGCAGTTTGGCGAATTAAATAAAGCCGGCATTCAAAGTTATAAAACGGGTGACTACACAGCCGCTGTCAGCCGGTTTGAAGCGGCGTTAGAGCTGGCACCGATGAATACCGGCTGTGCCCTGAACCTGATCCAGGCTTCTATTCAACTGCTGAATAGCCAACAAAAACGGAAGTCTGTTGAATTATTCGAGCGTTGTAAAAAAACCTTCCGCGTGGTCGACAATATGCCGCTACCGGAACATCACCGAGTGCGCTACAAAGAGCTACTGCAACAGTTCGGCAAGCTACGGGAAGAGTTTCGCCGCTAATCAGCAGTGCCAAGTTGCGCTGCCAGCTCGCTAACCAAGGCACTGGCTCCGATGCGCATGCCGGAGCTGGTGGCAATTTTTCCGCTAATGTCTTCGTACAACTGCAGCAAATCTAATGCCTGTGCCACAGTCCGGATACCACCGGATGCTTTAAAACCAATATCTCTGTCTGCAGCCGCAATAACCGTCAGCATAATACGCGCAGCCTCGTGCGTAACGCCAACCGGTACTTTACCGGTTGAGGTTTTAACGAAATCTGCTCCGCATTCAATTGCCAGCTCAGTCGCTTTGGCAACTTGCTGGGCCGTTACCAGCTCACCGGATTCAATAATGATCTTCAGGCAGCAGCCGGCACTGGCCTGGCGTATGTCATACAGGAAACTTTTTACCAGCCCGTGCTCACCTCTGAGTAAAGCCTTGTATGGCAGCACACAGTCAATTTCTGTTGCCCCTGCCACAATCGCCTGTTGAATTTGTTCGCAAACCAGATCAGCCGGTAAATCACCGGAAGGAAAATTCACTACTGTTGCCAACGCAGCCTTTGCAGGGCGCTCTGGCCAGGCTTGCAGCACAGGTAAATATTGCGGATATACACAATACGCCGCAGCCGGCATCGACGGTATATTGTTAAGCCAGTCGGTAAATGAGCTCTGAGTTTCAGTGTCGTTTAATCTGGTGATATCAAGCAATTTCGCCAGCTGCTGCAGGCGTAATAGATTCGTCATAGGTTTGGGTCCGGTAATATCGCAGCCGTACAGGCTGTCTGATCATTATTTATATGCACTCTGTTGATGGCGTGGAGCTTAAACCAAATACCGACAAGAAAGCAAAACCCGTCAGAGAAAAAATAATTGAAAGTATTTTGAATTATTCCGCACGGTCGCAGTCCTATTTAGCAGTAGTTGTTAAGTAGTAACTGTTCTCTCCTGTTTCGATGTCCTAGTGTTTGCGCCGATCTTAGTATCGGCGCTTTTTTTTACAGTTCCAGCTCATATTGATGCTGCCTGAGCCAGATTTTTGCCTGCTCAGCCTGAGGATAATGCTCTGCGACCAACTGCCAAAAACGTGGTGAATGATTCAGGTGTTTAAGATGGGCCAGCTCATGCACCACCACATAGTCTGCCACCCAGGCAGGAGCCATCAACAAGCGCCAGTTAAACCCCAGCTGTGCTGTATTTTTACAATAGCCCCACTTCGTCCGCCAGTTGCCAATCACCAGGTCTGCTGCCTTAAGCTGCATCCTGTTTTGCCAATAGCCAACCCGTTCGGTAAACCAGTTTACGGCCTGTGTTTTATACCACTGTTGCAATAATGCCTGGACGCGGTTGTTATAGTCGCTGGCCTGCGTACGGCAAGATACGGTAACAACCAGCCTGTCGTTGCACAGGTCTACCGACGATTTTACCGCACGGCGTAACTCCAGAGTCAGCATAGTGCCAAGCAACGGCACCTGCTGCAGCGCCAGCCAATCTGGTTTCAGCTGCGCGGCGCTCTGCTGCAGATGCTTTAAGATCCACAGCTGTTTTTGTTCTACCAGTGTTTTAACATCAGCAAGGCCATAACCCAGCGGTGCCCGTACCGTCAGCTGGCCTTGTTTAATTTGCAACGCCACGCTGCGCCTTCTGGCACTGTAATGCACGCTATAACTGAATGACTCGCTTTCTACAACTAAGGCTGACAAAGAACTACTCCGGCGGCTGACTTATCGGTAACACTTAGGTTGTCATTGTGCCACAGCAGCAGATAAAGTGTTATGATCCAACCACTTTGCCGCATTTAACAGACTAAGGGCCAGCAGCAATATGAAAATTATTTCTTTTAACATCAATGGTATCCGCGCCAGATTGCATCAGTTACAAGCATTGATAGACAAACATCAGCCGGATATTATCGGTTTGCAGGAAATAAAAGTACATGACGATGAGTTCCCGCTGGCCGATGTACAGGCAATGGGTTATCACGTGTACCATTTTGGCCAGAAAGGCCACTACGGCGTTGCCATTTTAAGTAAGCAACCGGCGCTAAAGATGCAATATGGCTTCCCGACCGATGAAGCAGACGCGCAGCGGCGCATGCTTATTGGCAGCTTTGCCATGGCCGACGGCACGCCGCTAACGCTGCTGAACGGTTATTTTCCACAAGGTGAGAACCGTGAACATCCGGTCAAATTTCCCGCCAAAACACGGTTTTATGCCGATTTACAACAGTATCTGCTTAGCCACCATACACCGGACGAGCTGGTCGCTGTTATTGGCGATATTAATATTTCTCCGATTGATTTAGATATCGGCATTGGTGAAGCCAACGCTAAACGCTGGCTACGGGAAGGCAAAACCTCATTTTTGCCGGAAGAACGTGCCTGGCTGCAACGTTTGAAGGACTGGGGCCTGATTGATACTTTCCGTGCCTTGCATCCGACAGCCGACGCAAAGTACAGCTGGTTTGATTATCGCTCTAAGGGTTTTGATGATAATCGCGGCCTGCGCATAGATGTCGTAATGGCCACAGCACCATTGGCTCAGCGTTGCATTGAAAGCGACATTGACTATGAACTACGCGGCATAGAACGACCATCCGATCATGCGCCGGTGTGGTCCGTGTTTAACTAAGCTGTCTTTGGTGGCTGTAAGGTATTACAGCCACTGTTTAATAAAGGTTTTATCCAACTGCTGGTAGGCTTTTTGCAGTAATAAGGCCAAATCCCGATAACAACCGGGTTGTGATACCGGCGCCAACTTAATGCCATGCTGCTGCATTTGTTGGCTGATGTGTTGATACCAGGCGGCAATAGACGGCGGTAACGGTGTTGCTGAGCGAACTCCCAGCCAATACCAGCCCTGCAAGGGTAAACCGGCCAGAAAAAGCAACATAGTTAAAATTTGCGGCAAATGTGACATACCCAAATAACTAAGTTGGATTACTGCACTGAGCAATGCCAGCGCAGGTAAATAGCGCCATGCTATTGCAGTAAGCAAAATAACCTTATTTTCTACAAATAAGCTGTTCAACTCGGCCTTAGCTGGCCACTGCTTACTGTATTCGCGCCCTGCCCGCAAGGTCGTATAAAGCGGATACTGCATTACCACCCCCAACTTCGTCAAACTTCTGTTCAAACGATAGCATAAAATCGGCTCTGTTACCTCTGCAACGGCTTCAGCCATCCATGCGCGAGCTGCATCGCCTGGCACTAGCGTGCAGAAATCTACACAATAAATCAGTTACAAGCCGGATTTTCAGCGATATAACTGATAACAGCAGCGCATTTAAGCATTGGCAGGTACTGAAACTACTTTTTTATTGCTATTAATAGCGGCTTTAAGTTAAACCCAACCTAACAAAAAATATGCCAATACAAAATACTATTAACTTACAGAAAGATAGCAACGTTAAACAGTGTTACACACAAAGTTATCCACAAAATCTGTGGACAACCCAAACCTATACAGGGTGCTGAAACGGCCGCTGGTGTCAGGTTATTTGCCAACCAAAATACAGAGTTCAACAAAAATTCATATTGAATGTGTTAAATTGTCATATTTGCCAAAATTAACGTCTTTGATTTACCGCAGCTGACAACGGATATCGCCGCAGCAAAGCTGCCGATGGCAAGATGATCTCTTGAGTCCGGGCAGCAACCTGGATTAGGATAAGGACCCAAATCACTTTACGGATATACTGCCGTTGTTAACCTGGCTACCACAATTGACCGGACTTGACGGTATCGCCGTCAAAAGCCCGGCCAGCGGAATGATCTCGCCATTAAGCGTACATCCGGATCTGTTATATAACGCAAATGTCTTAGCGCTGGCTTTGTGTATCAAACTACAGCACGGTACACTGGTAGCGCCTTTTGCAGGGCACTACAGTGCTTGTCTGCAAAGTAACCGCCGGTTACGTTTCAGACACAGCAGTGGCTTAACCGCTCAACTGGATTTACCCCGCAGCCTGGCAAACTGTAACGGTAAAGGTGTCATAACATTAATTGCTCCGGGCAGTATGGTCCGCAGCGGTCAGCCGGTAGTGAAGCTTGATTTGCAGTCCCTGCAAGGAGACAGCGGTTGCTATGCAGTGCTAATGCTATTACCGCATCCGGCTATCGGCAACGCCTTTTGCGCTGCACGTTATGTCACGGCAGCAGAAGATACAGCAGTAATTATTCAGCTCAATAATAAGTAACCTATATGACGATTATCTACGGTATTAAAAATTGCGACACCATAAAGAAAGCCCGTAACTGGTTAGAGCAACAGCACATTCCTTATCAGTTTATCGACTACCGCAGCGACGGCCTGACGCCGCAGCAGTTGCAAATATTCAGTGCACACTGCGGCTGGCAAAACTTGCTTAATACCCGCGGCACAACATACCGCCAACTGCCGGCAAATGACAAAACAGACTTAACAGAAGAAAAAGCCCTGGCACTGATGTTAGCTCAACCGGCCATGATTAAACGCCCTTTACTGGTGCACAACGGAGAATACCATTTAGGTTTTAGCCCGGCAGACTATCAGCGTATTTTCGGACTCTCAGCATGACAGCAACCAGCGCAGTAATTGCCTTAACCAAAGATCTTATCTCCCGTCCATCTGTCACTCCGGAAGATGCCGGTTGCCAACAACTGATGGCGCAGCGTCTGTCTGCAGTGGGGTTTGACATTGAAGTAATGCACTTTGACGATACCTTAAACATGTGGGCAAGGCGCGGTAACGGTAAACCGGTATTCTGCTTTGCCGGCCATACCGATGTAGTACCGACCGGGCCGGTAGAGCAATGGCATACGCCGCCGTTTGAACCCACCATTATCGGCGATACCTTATATGGCCGTGGTGCCGCAGATATGAAAGGCAGCCTGGCAGCGATGGTGGTGGCAACAGAGCGCTTTTTGCAACGCTTCCCAACGCCAAAATTCGACCTGGCGTACCTGATCACCAGTGATGAAGAAGGTCCCTTTATCAACGGCACCAAACGCGTAATTGAAACCCTGGAAGCTCGTAACGAAAAAATCAGCTGGTGTATTGTCGGCGAGCCGTCCAGCAGCCAAAAGGCCGGTGATGTAGTTAAAAATGGTCGCCGCGGTTCCTTAACCGGCCATTTGACAGTAAAAGGTATTCAAGGCCATGTTGCCTACCCGCAGTTAGCGGATAACCCGGTGCATAAAGCCGCCCCTGCTTTGGCGGAGCTGGCAGCAGAGCAATGGGATAACGGCAATGCTTATTTTCCGGCGACCAGTTTTCAAATTGCCAATATTCATGCCGGTACCGGAGCATCAAATGTGATCCCGGGCGAGTTGAATGTCATGTTTAACTTTCGCTACAGTACACAAAGCAGTGCAGAGCAACTGCAACAACGTGTTATTGCCTTACTGGATAAACACGGTTTGAACTATGCTTTACACTGGACGCTAAACGGCTTGCCGTTTCTGACCGACAGTGGCAGCCTGGTGGCAGCTACGGTCAAAGCAATTTATCAGGTTCAAGGCTTTGAAACGCGGCTGGAAACCAGCGGCGGCACCTCAGATGGCCGCTTTATTGCCCCCACCGGAGCCCAGGTCGTTGAACTTGGCCCCTGTAATGCCACCATTCATAAAATTAATGAATGTGTGTCAGTAACCGATCTTGAGCAACTGGCAAAAATGTACGAAGCGGTATTGGAGCAGCTTGAACTAAGCCTATGACAACCATCAGTGATGCTATTCTGACCGGCCTGAGCGAGCAGCATCTGCTGACCGGGCCGGACGGTTTTATGCTGCATAAAGAGGTGGCTGCCCCCTTTGCGGCACTGTGCTTAGCGGCGCAGGCTGATGGCATTAGTATAAAAATTGTTTCAGCTTTTCGCTCGTACCAACGTCAGGCCGCAATTTGGCAAGCCAAGTTATCCGGTCAACGGCCGGTCTATAACAGCCAGGGCGACGTTATTGATATAAGCCGGTTAAGCGTCGCAGATAAATTGCACGCGGTACTGCTGTATTCGGCCTTACCGGGCGCCAGCCGCCATCATTGGGGTACCGAGCTGGATCTGTATGATGCTGCCGCTGTGCCGCAGGATTATAAGCCACAACTTAATCCTGCGGAGTATGGACCTGATGGTCCGTTTTCCCGCTTACAACAGTGGCTGAGCGCGCATGCTGCAGAGTTTGGCTTTTTCCTGCCGTACCGCCAATTTCAGGGTGGCGTGGCTGCCGAGCCCTGGCATATCAGCTATCAACCGCTTGCAAGCGAGTATCTGGCGGCATTTGATGCCGGTATGCTGCGCCAATGCATCAGCCGGCACCCACTGGCAGAGCAACAAACCGTGCTGACACAGCTGGATGCCATTTTTCGCCGCTATGTACTCAACATCTGTCAGGCCGGGGGATGAACTGGCCGTTGTTTTGGGCTTTGACATTAGCGTTTGGCGTGGTGCTGGGTAATATTATGCTGCTGAAACACGCGGCAAAGTTAAAAATGCCCTCAATGTCGCAGCAGCAAAAGGGCAATCCAGAACAGAATGCTGCTACTCGGCAGAGCCCTCAGCGCGATCAAACGCCGAATAACCCTGAATAAAACGTTGCAACTGATCGCGTAAATTAGGCGGCGTACCTTTGATCAGCAAAGTGTCGCTGTGTGGATCATACTGCACCCTGTCACCGAGCAGTTTTTGCTCAAAACTTAATGACAACCCGGCACCCTGACCGCTGAATTTAATCAATTTTTTCAGCTCTTTTACTTCCACCGGAAACTGCTCCGCCACTTCAAGCTGTTGCTCCTGGCAATAGCGCAAAAAGCCCTGCTGTTCCTGTTCATCTATCACCGCCGACAACTCGGTTAATACCACATCCTGGCCGGCTTTTGCACGCTCTTCACAGTAGCTGAACACTTGCTTTCTGGCATCATTCTTTTCGTTGTTATCAAATTCTGCTGCAGTGAAATACTCCTCCACAGAGGCCAGTACCACTTTACTGTTCACTTTAGCATCGGTACCTTCTTCACAGCCGAGAAAATCAAGGAAAAAGTCCGCCACTTTGCGCCCGGCACGCCCGCGGATAAAGCTGATGTACTTACCCTGCTCCGGCGAGCTTTGATACTCGGTTAAATCAATCCGCGCGGCCAGTTGCATACGGGCAATATCCAGATGCCGTGATGTCGCCAGCTCCAGCTCTTCGGTCAATGAGAAATGATCCTTACTGCCCAACAGGCAAAACAGCAGATAATCACTGGCCAGATAACGGTAATGACACACCAGTAAATAACCGCTCTCGGGCAACTGATGCGCCTGTAATTGTTGCTCCAGCGCTGCAGTTGAGGTATTGGCCAGCACCAGAAAATCTGAGGTTTGCTTTTGCCAATCGTGCAGTACTGTCATCACCTGCGGATCTTTATCGGCACTGAACGCAGCATAACCTTTAGCCGGTTTACCATTGTAGGCCAGATGCAACTGCTCAACCAAATGCGCCACAGCTGCCGTAGGTGCGACCAGTGACGGCCGGTAGTGTGCTTTACTCTGTGTTTGTTCATCCGGAGCGAGGTAATTTATTGCCAACTGCTGCACATCTACTGACATAACTTTTCCTGTTTAAAATGAATTCTGTTACTATTCTACCTGTTTAAACCACATGACTTGCGGATAATTCATGCCAATTGTATCAAAGTATTCCACCGCGCAGATTGAAAAACTGGTAAATCAATTACTGGACGTGCTGCACGGAGAAAAAGCCACCACTGAATTGAGTTTAATGTGTCTGGGTAACGCTATCAGCCACGTAGTGAACAGCAGCGTACCTGCTGCACAGCGTGAAGCTGTGGTTAGCCATTTTAACCAGGCATTAGCTGATGCCGTAACCACTAAGGTTAACTAAGCGCTTATGGTGCTGGAAAACAACCTGTCACTGGTTAAAAAAGTGAACCGGCTGCTTAATTGGGGCCACTGGTTCAGCTTCTTTAATATCCTGTTGGCGCTTGTTGTCACTTCAGTTTACTGGCTATCCGAGCCTGGCCCGGTATCTGCACTGGGTTGGTTATATTTGTTGCTGAACTGGATTGGCCACACCGCTTTTTTATGTTTTATGTTTTTTATCCTTACCGTGTTTCCGGTGTCGCTGGTATTTCCTTATCAGCGCCATGTGCGCGGTATGGCCGCCATTCTGGCAACAGTGGCTCTGGTACTGTTAATTTTTGATGCCTATGTTTATGCCAGCCTTGGCTATCATATTGGCAGCGCCTCGCTGGACCAGGCCATAGAGCTGCTGCGCCAGCAAATTGTCACCAATTTACGTAATTTTGTGCTGATTGTATTGGCGGTTGGCGCGCTGTTACTGGCTGTTGAGCTGACAATAAGCAATTATTGCTGGAAGAAGGTAGAGCGGTTAAAACAGTCCGGCGTGGCGACACCGTTATTTGCCATTTTTATCGGCAGCTTTATGCTCAGCCATCTGCTGCATATCTATGCTGATGCCAACTTAAAATACGACGTAACCCGGCAAGACAACGTGCTGCCGCTGTCCTACCCTGCTACCGCCAAAACTTTTTTAGCCCGCTATCAACTGGTTGATTTAAACAGCAGAGCGCAGCAACAACTCGACAAGTTTAGCTTGCCAGGCAAACTGGACACCGGCAATGCAATACAATGCAATGCTGAACACAGCAAAACCAGCACCTTGTTGCTGATCAGCGAACAACTGAGCCGCGCCCAACAAAGTATATTAAGCCAACAAGGTTTAAAACCGCTGGAACAACACTTTGCGCCAAAAACAGCCAACGAAGCCCTGCTTAATTTGTTGTACGGTAAGTTCTGGATTGATGAGAACAGCCAGGCACCGCTTAGCACTGAACCGGGTTGGCTGACACAATTACCGCAGGGGCTGCTCAGCATCAGCCGCGACAATAATACGCAGCCGGCAAATCTGCCCTGGTTGAAAACAGCCGCAGCGACCAGCCGGTACGCCATTATTTTTGACAACGCGCCCGAGCAACGTTGGGCGCAATATAAGCAGTACAACAACATCGTATTAATGACCACTACCGGCAAACACAACCAGTTTAATCTGGCGCCGGCACAAGTATGGTCAAACTGGACGGCACTGCGTCAATTGCAGCAACATCAGGTTACCCAGCATCTGGACTGGTTACCGACTTTGCTGGCACAGGCCGGTTGCCGCTCTCAGGCCAATTGGCTGGGCGACAACCTGCTAAAACCGCTGCCATTACCCAAGCTTAATATCAGTGGCGAAGAAATTATCAGCTTTAAAAAAGATAAAATGGTGATCCTGCGCGCCGATGGCAGTTATGGTGTCTGGTCGGCAGGTACCTTATTACCGCTGCAGGAGAAACCTGATCTGCCGATGCTAACCGACGCGCTAAAACGGATCGAGCAGGTAAATAACTAAAGCGGGCGCCATCCGGGGTTACCGCTGTTTAATGTTTGGTTCCCGACGGCCGCTTCGGCGGCCTGCCGGCAAGTTCCAGCTCTGCCAGATGCAACATATTGGTAAGCGCTATCGGTGCCACCGGTACTTGAAAACGCTCCAGATAAGCGATCTCAGCCTCCTTTAACATCTGCTGACATAACTGGTCATACATACTGAAGCCATCATAGGCTAACGGCTCCTGCAGCTCTGCCAGTTTCAACTCACGCTGACGGCGCATAAACCAGTGCAGCAAAAACTCATACTGCTTTACATCCAACCATTGCCGCCAGTCCATACCAACCTCCGTTATTGTTGCAACCAGCATACTACGTCGTTATTTATAAAAACGATTACAGCAAACAGATTAATTCACTTTAAACAATAATGAGAACAGCTATCATTTGTCTCACAGCACATACTGAGGATAGCAGCATGACCAAGACCATTACATTTGCCATTATGCATTTTACCATTGCCTTCGCCGTTACTTATTTGATCACCGGCAGCTTTGTACTGGGCGGTTTGATTGCCGTAATAGAACCGGCGGTAAATACGGTTGGTTATTTCTTCCATGAGAAAGTCTGGCAGAAATACGGCAAAGCGGAGCTGGCAGCAAAACCGCTAAAGTATTTCAACTAAAATGCTTAGCTTAATACCGCTTAATCACCGGTTCTCAGACCGTTTCCCGGCACCAGTATTGCTGCTGCTCTGCAGTTAAAAAACTCCAGGTCAGAATACGGCTGACTTTCTGGCCCTGGCGCATCTCAATCACCTCCGATTGCACCGCCCCCACACTACGTAGCAGTTTTTGCAGCGGTGCCAGGTGTTTTTGCTGTGACACCAGGCTGCTAAACCAGCACACCTGCGGTTTGAACAGCTGGCTTTGAGTAATCATCCGGCTGACAAACTTAAGCTCACCACCGTCACACCACAGCTCATGCTGCTGGCCGGCAAAGTTACGTCCTCCTTGCCCTGCTTTAGCAAGATTAGTCCATTTGCGGTTACTGGCAGCTTCCGCTTCTGCTGCAGAGGCAAAAAACGGCGGATTACACATAGTTAAATGAAAGCGCTGCTCAGCGGCTATAACGCCGGAAAATATCGCGTCTGCATCCTGCTGCGCTACTATGTTAATACGTGGCTTTAATACGGCGTTAGAGGCCACTATCAGAGCTGCGGCTTTAACCGCTACCCCATCAATATCTGTGCCGGTTACCCGCCAGCCATAACTTTGCGCGGCAATAATCGGGTAAATAACGTTAGCGCCGGTGCCAATATCCAGCAGTTGGATCTGTTTACCGGTTGGTAACGCCGGATAACTGCGCGCCAGTAAATCTGCCAGATAATGCACATAATCAGCACGGCCAGGAATTGGCGGGCATAAATAACCCTGCGGCAATTGCCAGTGTTTCACCTGATAATACTTTGCCAGCAGTGCCTTATTCAACATCAATACCGCCGCCTGGTCGGCAAAATCAATAGTTGGCTGTCCGTCAGGATTTGCACGCACAAAGGCGGCCAATTGCGGCTCTGCGCCAACAAGGGCGGGAATATCATAACGGCCCTGATGAAGATTACGTGGATGAAGTAACTGCGGTGAAGACACGGTTTGCGCCAGCCTGTTAAAAGAAAATCGGCGCTCAGTTTACCACGGCACAGCTAATATAAAGCAGCCCGGCAAAAAAACCGCTACAATAGCCGCCATTGTGATCTGCCCTGTCGGGCAAACTTATGGATACTGCATGCTGGCTCTTGGAAAAACTAACCGTTTAACGGTAAAAAAACAGGTTAAATTTGGCTTTTACCTTGATGGTTTAAGCTGGGGTGAAATTTTACTGCCAAACAATGTGGCGCCGGCCGGGTTAGAAATTGGCCGCGAGCTGGACGTTTTTTTGTATCTGGACTCAGAAGATCAACTGATCGCCACCACCGAGCAACCGAAAATTAAAGTCAGCGAAGTGGCGCAATTAGCAGTGGTTGCGACCACTAAAGTCGGTGCTTTTGTAAATTGGGGCCTGAAGAAAGACTTACTGGTCCCCTTTAGTGAACAGCAAATTCCGCTGAAAGAAGGCCAGAAATATCTGCTGTACTGCTACGTGGATAACAGCAACCGCATTGTAGCCTCGAGCAAGCTCGACCGTCACCTGCACAAAACCACACCACAGTACAATGCCGGCGACAAAGTAGACATTATTGTCAGCGAGCAAACCGACATTGGTTATAAAGCAATAGTGAACCATCAGCACTGGGGCGTACTATACAAAAATGAAGTGTTTAAACCGCTGCGCCGCGGTGAAAAAATGCACGCTTATATTGTAAAAGTGCGGGACGACGGCAAAATTGACCTGCGGTTAAATTCAACCACTTACAAACAAGCGCTGGAGCTGACGGAGCAGGTACTGAAGAAACTGCAGCAAAACGGTGGCAAGCTGGCATTAACAGATAAAAGTTCACCTGAGCTGATTTATGCCGCTTTCGGTGTCAGCAAAAAAGCCTATAAACAGGCGCTGGGTACGCTGTATAAAGATAAGAAAATTGTCATCCTGGAAGCCGGTATCATTTTGGTAACCAGTTAAAAAAGGGCCTTACGGCCCTTTTTAGTTACAACATCAGTCTTGAAAGCGCTTAAACTCTTGCTCTGCTTCTTCACGGCTCATGCCATAGTGTTCCTGCATTTTGCCGCAGAACTGCTCAAATCTGCCGTTTACTTCGGTCAGGTCATCGTCAGTTAATTTGCCCCATTTTTCTTTAACGGAACCTTTAACCTGACGCCATTTACCTTCTGCAATATCACTATTCATTATGTTGCTCCACTTTTGGTTAAACACTGAACGGGTTTAATACTAAGGCTGCAAATACGTGGTGGCGGTTAAGCCCTGTACTGCAACAGCAACTTAATAAAGCAATGGCTGTACCAGAAATAACAAAAAAATAACGCCATATATTTCATGGCGTTATAATGCATCAATCAGAATGTGGAAAATGCTGCTGTCAACGTTGGGTAGCTTTTACCGGTACCGTTGCAACTTTTGCCGATACATCAGCAGCTAACTACTGCGATTCTGCGGTTTAGACAACACCAGATGCACCGCACTGGTAGCGCGCTCCATAAAACCACCTTCGCAGTAGCACAGGTAAAAATGCCACAACCTTACAAAATTATCGTCATAACCCAACTGATGTACTTTATCACGGGCGTGCATAAAATTGTCACACCAGTCTCTGAGCGTGCGGGCGTAGTCAAACCCGATATCCTGTAAGTGGCGTACCACCAGGTCAGTTTTACGGCTTATCGCGTCTGTCATACGGCTGACAGACGGCAAACACCCGCCAGGGAACACATAGCGTTTGATAAAATCAACTTCACGCACATACTGCTGATACCGCTGATCAACTATGGTAATAGCCTGCAGCACCATCAAACCATCCGGCTTTAACAAGGCGGCACATTGCTCAAAATAAGTATCAAGATAATCTTCACCCACCGCTTCTATCATTTCAATTGATACCAGCTTGTCGTACTGGCCGCTTAGGTCGCGATAATCATTAAACAGTAAGGTGATCTGTTGCTGCAGACCAAGCTCTTCAACCCGCGCTTTGGCATAATCAAACTGCTGTTGTGAGATAGTGGTGGTCGTCACTTTGCAGCCGTAATGCTGTGCAGCAAAGATAGCCATACTGCCCCAACCGGTACCAATTTCCAGCAGATGATCTGTGGGTTTTAACTGCAACTTATCACAAATCATCTGTAATTTATGTTGCTGCGCCTGCGCTAAATCTGCACTCTGATGCGGATAGACTGCACTGGAATACATCATGCTGTTATCCAAAAACAAACGATACATGTCATTACCCAAGTCGTAATGAGCGGCAATGTTTTTTCTCGCTTGTTGTTTTGAATTACGGTTACGCCAGTTCAGCAGTTTTAACAACGGCCGGCCTAAGCGGGTAATGGCAGAGTCCAGCTTATCCAGCGTAGCAAGATTAAGCGCAAAAATACGCACCAAAGCCGTAAGATTATCGCAGCGCCACCAGCCTTGAATATAAGCCTCACCGCCACCTACAGAGCCTGCCATGACCATCTTTTGGTAAAACGCCGGGTCCAGTACCGTGATCACCGTTTTTAATTCAGCCTGTTCATCACCAAAACGTAAACGTTGGTTACCCTCTACCACGGTAATATCACCATGTTGTAACTGACTGATAAAATCCAGCGCAAACTTACGGCATAAACGGTCAAACCAGGTCAGGTTATCAAATACCGAGGCTTCAGTAAGACTCATTGTCATGCATTTTTATCCTTTGTTTTGGGGTGGCCGTGCACGGGTATACCTTTAAAATACAGTTTCAGTGCATGCCAATATATTCGCAGTACCACCTGTACGTTTTGCCATGGTTGGCGGATCAACCAATTTCGCTTCCACTGGGCGGTCAGCTCCTGCCGTTGCAAACTGATCCAGGCACTGAAAATCTGTTTATTATCCTGACTGTTGGCAATACTGCAGCGCAAGCTTTGCTCAGGTGGGCTGATTTGCCAGTGATACTGCATATCTAACGGGTGAAACGGTGATACGTGAAACGCTTTTCGGTGCTGATAATGCTGCTGGCCGGCCACTATAGTTTGTAAATAGTAATGCCGCTCGTTCCAGGGTGTGTTGGTTACTTCAGCAAGCAGATAACAAAAGTTGTCATGTTCATCATAGCAGTAGTACAGCGTAAGCGGGCTGAAATACAACCCCCAGTTTGCCAACGGCGTTAAGATAAATACCTTTGCCGGGGTTATGCTGCCACCAAGCTCAACGATTTTCTGACACACAGCGGCATATACCGTATCCGCACCGGCAACATAGTCTTTACGGCGAAAACTCAATGCGCCAAAGCGCTCGTAGTTAATGCCTTTAGCTGCCAGCGCGCGGCTATTCAGCGCCGTACAATCCAGCCAATAATGTGCCAATGGGTAGCTGAAGCCGTGCCGGCGCGGTGTTAAGCGCAAATGCCCTACCTCGCCCTGATACACTGCATGGCCGGTTTGCATCAGTACGCCACGCCCAATAAAGCAGCTACATCCACTGCGCTTCTGGCACCGTCTTCATGAAAACCGTTGTACCAGTAAGCACCGCAAAAGTAGGTATGGTTGTGGCCGTTTATTTTGCTGCGTTGTTTCTGCGCAGCCAGCGTATAGTGGTTATACACCGGGTGCTCGTACTGATACACACCAAGTATTTTTTCCGCTGCAATGGCTGGAGTGTTATTTAACGTAACACAAAACGTCACCGGCGCCGTAATGCCCTGCAGCAAGTTCATATTGTAGGTTAAGGTAGCCCGGTCATTAACATTAGCGTCAAGGTTATAATTCCAGGCAGCCCAGGCAGCTTTGCGCTTAGGTAACAAGCGGGTATCGGTATGTAACACCACGTCGTTTTTCTGATAAGCAATACCTCCCAGCACCGCCCGCTCCTGCTCTGTGGCGCTGTCACCGAGTAAGCGTAGTGCCTGGTCACTGTGGCACGCCAGCACCAGCTTGTCGTAGTGCTCTGTGCGCCCGTCAGCAAAGCTCAGCGTAACGCCGTTATCGTCACGGTTGATAGCCGTGATATGCTGGTTCAGCTTAACAATGTCGGCACCAAGCCTGGCTTGCAAGGCGTCAACATAACGTTTCGAACCACCCTGGATCACCGACCACTGCGGCCGGTCATTAATATTCAGTAAGCCATGATTATTAAAGAAGCGTAGAAAAAACCGTACAGGAAAAGCCGGCATATCCGCAAGACCAGCTGACCAGATAGCGGCGCCCATCGGCATCAGATAGTTATCACGAATGGCGGCACCAAAATCGTGTTTAAGCAAAAAATCACCCAGCGACAGGTCCAGGTCTGCATCATCGGCTGCCAGCAAGCGCTTGCCCAGCTTATTAAAACGCATAATATCGGCCAGCATAAACCAGAACGACGGCCGTAGCAGGTTACGGCGCTGTGCGAATAAACTAGCCAGCGTATTGCCGTTATATTCGAGGTTTTGCACGGTGTTCTTTACTGAAAAACTCATTTCAGTGTGCTGAAACGGCACACCCAGCTCAGCGATAAAGCGGTTGAATATCGGGTAAGTGCGGTCATTAAACACAATAAAGCCGGTGTCGATGGCATACGTTTGCCCCGCTACATCTACCTCAACCGTTGCCGTATGGCCGCCCAGATAATCGTTTGCTTCGAGCAAGGTTACATCGTATTTTTGTTGTAACAAATACCACGCCATCATGCCCGAAATTCCACCACCTACTACTGCTACGCGCATACTGCTTCCTTTATCCTGCCATACGTTGTTTAACTTTGCCGGTTAACCAGCCAAGCACCGGCAAATGCCGGTATACCATTTCATTTAAATCATAATAATCGCGATGATAAACAATAAGGTCATCTTGCCATCGCAGCACTGTGCAGCCTTCAACCTCAATCATCTTGCCGTTGCCGATAGCTGGGTGGGCAAAGCACATACGCCAGCTGACAAAGCCCTGCGTGCCCTGCTCCATAGCGTCAAGGCCGGTGAACCGGCAATGTTGTAACCGGGCATAGGCGTTAGCAAAATACTTATTTAACGCCGCACTGCCATGAATCTCGTGCACAGGGTCAATAAACACCACATCAGCATGGTATAGCGTATCCAGCAACTGCATATTATGGTTTGATAAAGCGTTATAAAATGCCAAAAACTGCTCAATACGGGGTGTGGTTACAGTGTTCATCCGGGTTTCTTTACCTCAGCAAAAAGGGCTAATGTCTGCTTACGTGCTACCGCATGGTCTACCACCGGTGCGGGGTAGCCTTTAACACCACCCAACGCATGCGGCCAGTGCAGTGCTTTGCCTTGCAACTTACTCAGCTGTGGCACATACAAACGAATAAAGTCGCCTTGTGGATCAAACTTTTCACTTTGACTTAGCGGGTTAAAAATACGGAAATACGGCGCAGCGTCGGTACCGGTAGACGCAGCCCACTGCCAGCCGCCGTTATTAGCGGCAAAGTCGCCGTCAATCAGTTTTGACATAAAGTAACGCTCACCCAGACGCCAGTCGATATGCAGATCTTTTACCAGAAAGCCGGCCGTGATCATGCGTAACCGGTTATGCATCCAACCGGTTTGGTTAAGCTGTCGCATTGCGGCATCGACAATCGGATAGCCTGTCATGCCGTCACACCAGGCCTGAAACAAGCTTGGATTGTTATTCCAACGAATCGCTGCCGTGTCGGCTTGAAACGGTTGATGTTTGATCAGCTGCGGATAAGCCACCAGAATGTGCTTATAAAATTCACGCCAAATCAGCTCAGACAGCCAGACTTCCGCACCGCTTTTATCCTGCTGCCAACTGTCTGCCGCCTCCAGTTGCAGCCGCGCTACACACTGGGCGGGTGATACTACCCCCAGCGCCAGATAAGCTGATAATTTTGACGTACCGTCAATCGCCGGAAAATCACGCGCCTTGTGATAATCCTGTACTTTTTCGCGACAAAATGCCCGCATCAGCTCCAGTACTTGCGCTTCGGTTACCGGCCACTGCGCTGAGCTGTTGTCGCCGTTTTTCAGCGCGGGCAATGCAGGCAGCGCTAACTGCAGGTTGGCAGCCGGCAGTGCTTTTGGCCGCGCGTAGCAATGTACGCCCTGCTCTTTAAGCTTTGCCAGCCAGGTGCGCTTAAAGGGGGTAAACACTTTATAAATATCGCCTTGTTGCGTGCGTATTGTGCCCGGCGGCATAAGGCATTGGGTATCAAAGCAGATAAACTGGCCATCTTGTGCCAGCACTAACTGCTCCACCGCCGCATCACGCTGTTGCTCACGCAGCTCGTACTCAGCTTGCACAAATACTTTCAACTGATACTGCCGGCACAAGGCTGCAAAAACAGTACTTACCTGCTGATAGCTGCTGCCCTCAACTGCCAGCAGCGGAATATTTAACGTTGCAATTTCCTGTTGCAACTGCACTACACGGCGGCGGATTAAATCCTGCTTTATCGGCGCCATATCATGCAATTGCCAGGTTTCCGGCGTAGCAATAAACAGCGCCAGCACTGCAGCACCGGTTCTGGCAGCATCTTCCACGGCACTGCTGAGTACCGCATTATCATAGCAACGCAAATCATTGCGTAACCACACTATATTTAGAGCTTGCATATCAGGCTCGCAATCCGAGGTTTTCCGGGTAAGGGGCAAAGTAGCGTTGGTTGCTGACATAGGCGTTTGGCTGCTGTTTTAAATGGTGCTGCAATAAGGTCAGTGGCGCCAGCAGCGGCACAAAACCCTGACGATAGCGGTGGATCAGCTCAGATAATTCCTGCTTGGCATCTGCAGTTAAACCGTGTTTTAAAAATCCCTGCAAGTGCTGTAACACATTAGTGTGCTGCTTACGCGTAGCGATATTTTTCAGTGCCTGCATTAAATCAAGCAAATAACGCTGCTGTAACTCTTGCGGCGCAAACAACTTGGCCTGTGCCACTAAGCGGCCGAGCTCACGATAGGCTACCGGGCTGTGTGCCATCACTAAAAATTTGTAGCGGCTGTGAAACGCCACCAGTTTGCCGACGCTGAAACCATCCTGCATTGTTTGTTGATAGTCATAGCAACTGAATACACGACAGATAAAGTTTTCTTTTAATGCCGGGTCAAATAAGCGGCCGTCTTCCTCTACCGGCAACCAGGGGTAAGCATGCATTAACTGCCGGGTATAAAGCCCAACGCCCAACTTACCCAGTTGTTGTCCTTTGACATCAAACAGCCGTACCCGCTCCATACCGCAGCTGGGCGATTTGGCGCACACAATGTAGCCGCTAAGCGACGACAGCTGAGGCAGCTTAGTCTCAGTAAACGCCAACATGGAGTTTGTATGATCAACAGCGGTGTTATTGCTTTGTACCAGGTGCACCTTGTTCTCATCATCCAGTTGTAACCTTATGGCAGGGCGTGGCGCACTCATGCCGATGGCCATTTCCGGACACACCGGCACATACTCAACCAGCGGCGCTAACTGCTGCAAACAAAAAGCCGATGCCTTGTGCCCGCCGTCGTAGCGCACTTTATCGCCTAACACACAGGCACTGATCCCCAGCTTAATCGTCATAACTTTACCGCCTGAATTACGTCGCTATTACTTACACAGCATACGCTATTTCGGATCGGAAATTTTTGCTCACACCGCACTGTTTGCATAAAAAAACGGCAAGTTGCCTGCGCAACTTGCCGTTTTTCATGTTCTGATGCAAAAAAATTACTTTTTGCCGGTGCCTACTTCAACACGGGATTTTAATTTTTGTCCCGGTCGGAAAGTCACGACACAACGGGCAGAAATAGGAATATCTTCACCTGTTTTCGGATTGCGTCCCGGCCGCTCATTTTTAACCCGCAGGTCAAAATTGCCAAAGCCGGATAACTTTACCTGATCACCCGCTTCCAGTGCGACGCGGATTTCTTCAAAAAAAGCTTCCACTATTAACTTGGCATCGCGTTTGCTAACACCAAACTTTGTAAACAGACGTTCTGCTAAATCGGCTTTGGTAAGCGCCATTCTTAATCCCTCAACGTTGCGTTGAACTCTTCACCAAGCGCGTTAACTACTTGATTTACCAACTGTTGGATATCTTTATCTTCCAGGGTACGCGCTATATCCTGCAGGGTCAGAGCAATGGCCAGTGATTTAAAACCCTCTGCCACACCCGTGCCTGTGTATACGTCAAACAATTTTAGGTCAACTAGTTGATTTCCGCCAACTTTTTTTATAGTAGCAGCTATATCAGCAAAACGCACCTCTGATTTCACTACTATGGCTAAATCGCGCCGGTTAGCCGGATACTTCGAAAGCTCCCGCGCCTGCACAATATCACGCAGACCAAGCGCAGCGACATCCAGTTCAAACAGGTACGCTTTACCTTTAATACCCAGCTTACGCTCTGCTTCCGGGTGCAGCGCCCCGACATAGCCTACCAGGGTATCAGCACGATACACTGCCGCCGTTTGGCCCGGGTGCAAAGCACTGTGTTCAGCGCCGGCGAAGCGGAAATCGTCTGTGGCAGATGTTTGTGCCAGTAACGCTTCAACATCGCCTTTAATATCATAGAAGTCGGCAACACGGTTTTCCATATTCCAGTGTTCATTGTGCATCGAGCCGACAATAACCCCGCCAATAACCGCCACCTGGCGCACGCCGCCTTCGGCTGCGGCATCCGGGATAAACTTCAGGCCGTACTCAAACAACCGGATGCGGCCTTGCTGGCGGTTCTGGTTGTATTGCACGGTTTGCAGCAAACCCGGCCACAGATTTAACCGCATAGCCGACATATCCGCCGAAATAGGGTTAGGCAATACCAGCGCCGGTTGTTGCGGAAATAACTGTTGTTGTACTTTCGGGTCAACAAAGCTGTAGGTAATGGCTTCCTGATAACCGCGGTCCACCAGCACCGTGCGCAGGCGCTGCACGTTCAGTTCAGCTTCGCGGAATTTACGCATCGCCAAGCTGGCTTGCGGCGCCACATTGGGAATATTGTTGTAACCGTAAACGCGGGCCACTTCCTCAATTAAATCTTCCGCAATGCTGATATCAAAGCGATAACCCGGCACGCTTACCTGCCAGCCGTCAGCAGTTTGTGCCACGCCCAGGCCTAAACGGCTGAAAATTGCCGTGACTTCATCCTTAGCAATGCTGATACCCAAAATACGCGCTAACTTGGCTTCGCTCAGGTTAATCGCCGCTACTTTGGGCAAGTGCTGCTCAGACACGGCTTCAATTACCGGGCCGGCGTCACCGCCACAAATTTGCAGCAGCAGTGCCGTAGCACGTTCCATCGCCGCATGTTGCAGCTGAGGATCAACGCCGCGCTCATAGCGGTGTGATGCATCCGTGTGCAGGCCGTATTGCCGTGCTTTACCGGCTATTGCCAGCGGGGCAAAAAAGGCACTTTCAAGGAAGATATCTTTAGTTTCGCCGGTTACACCACTGTGCAAACCACCGAAAATACCGGCCATCGCCAGCGCCTTGCTGTTGTCGGCAATCAACAGTGTATTGGCTTTGAGCGTAACTTCGCTCTCATCCAACAGCACTAACTTTTCACCTTCTGCCGCCAGACGAACATTAATATCGCCGTCAATGTGCGCTAAATCAAAAGCGTGCATCGGATGCCCCAGCTCCAGCAGCACAAAGTTGGTGATATCGACCACAGCATCAATGCTGCGCACACCGCAGCGGCGCAGTTTTTCAGTTAACCACAGCGGGCTTGGCGCTTTAACATTTACATTACGCACTACACGGCCTAAATAACGCGGGCAGGCATCCGGCGCGCTTAGCGTAATGCTTCTTTTATCCGTAATAGTGGCCGCTACCGGCGCAATCACCGGCTCGCATACTGCCAGCTTATTTAACACGCCGACTTCACGCGCCAGGCCTTTAATACCTAAACAATCGGCACGGTTTGGTGTTAAATCCACTTCAATAATACGATCGTCCAGTTGCAAATAGCGGCGAATATCTTGCCCTACCGGTGCATCCTGTGGCAGTTCTATAATGCCTTCAGAGGCATCTGCCATGCCAAGCTCAGATAAAGAACACAGCATACCGTGCGACGGCTGGCCACGTAATTTGGCTTTTTTGATAACAAAATCACCCGGCAGCACGGCCCCCACAGTCGCCACAGCAACTTTTAAGCCCTGGCGACAGTTTTTGGCACCACAGACAATGTCCAGCAGCTCGTCAGCGCCAATATTTACTTTGGTTACCTGCAGTTTATCGGCATCCGGGTGCTGGCCACACTCAACCACTTCACCTACCACTACGCCGCTGAAATCGCCGGCCACGGTTTCAATACCATCTACTTCCAAACCGGCCATCGACAGCTGTTCAGATAAGGTGTTGCTGTCAATGGCTGGGTTTACCCATTCGCGTAACCAGGCTTCACTGAATTTCATCTAGATTAACTCCGCTTATCTGAACTGTTTTAAGAAACGTAAATCGTTTTCGAAGAAGGCGCGTAAGTCTGTCACGCCATAGCGCAGCATGGTAAGGCGCTCTACGCCCATACCAAAAGCAAAACCGCTGTATACCTCAGGATCAATGCCCACCGAGCGCAATACATTCGGGTGCACCATACCGCAGCCCAGCACTTCTAACCATTTGCCGTTTTTACCCATTACATCTACTTCAGCTGAAGGCTCAGTGAACGGGAAAAACGATGGCCGAAAACGGATTTGCAAGTCTTCTTCGAAAAAGTTATGCAAAAAGTCATGCAATATGCCTTTTAGCTCAGTAAAGCTGACCTTAGTGTCGACCATTAAGCCTTCTACCTGATGGAACATCGGCGTATGGGTTTGGTCGTAATCGTTACGGTACACGCGGCCGGGCGAAATGATCCGCAGCGGCGGTTGTTGCTGCTCCATAGTGCGGATTTGCACACCGGACGTTTGGGTGCGCAGCATCAGCTTAGGATTAAAATAAAAGGTGTCGTGGTCCGCCCGCGCCGGGTGGTGATCCGGAATATTCAGCGCATCAAAGTTATGAAAATCATCTTCAATTTCCGGGCCGTGTTTTACTTCAAAGCCCAGTTCAGCGAAAAAGGCAGAAATACGCTCAATGGTGCGGGTAACCGGGTGTAAACCGCCGGTTTCCAGCATACGGCCGGGCAGCGTAACATCAATTTGTTCTTGCGCCAGCTTGGCGGCTAATTGTGCGTGCTGCAACAGGTCGCGCCGTGCATTTAATGCATCCTGCACCTGCTGCTTTAATTCATTGATTTGTGCACCGGCTTGTTTGCGTTGCTCAGGGTCCATCGCGCCGAGCGATTTGAGTAATTCGGTGATGCTGCCCTTTTTACCGAGAAACTCAACCCGGATAGTCTCCAGTGCCGGAATATCTGCGGCGGCGGCAACGGCCTGTAAGGCGTCTTCCAATATTGCTGTCAGGTTCATCTGTATCCTCAAGGCAGCTAGTGTTTATGTCGTATCAAAGCCGGATATGATACACCAGAATACGCGCTAAACGCAGGCTATTACGCGCTTTTTTCTGCAAACTATGCTGGATTAATTGAGTATTTCTTTCACGAAAGGAATGGTCAGCTTGCGCTGGTGCACTATGGTGGCTTTGTCGAGTTTATCTAAAATAGATACCAGAGCGCGGATATCCCGGTCCTGGTGGTTCAATAAATAACGCGCTACCTCATCCGGCAGCTCCATGCCGCGCAGCCGGGCTTTTTGTTGTAGCAATTTGTGTTTGTCGTCATCGGTCAGTAAGCGCAGCTGAAAACTGGTGCACGCCTGCAGCCGCGAAACTAAATCGGCCAGTTGCAGGCCCAATTGTTGCGGTGCTTCATTGCCGACAATGATCAGTGCTTTACCCTGCTCGGCCATGCGGTTGTATAAGTCGAACACTGCAGTTTGCCAGCTTAACTCGCCGGCAATAGCCTGGATGTTATCCAGGCAAACAAGGTCCAGTTGTTCCAGATCGTCTAATAAGCGCGGGGTAAGCAGCCGGCAATCATCTAAGGTTACCAACTGGCTGGTAAGTCCCTGCTCTTGCGCTTGCACGCAAGCGGCATAGAGTAAATGTGATTTACCACTGCCGCTGGCACCAAACAGGTACACCGGGCTTTGTTGCGCCGGGGCAGCTAAATAGGCTTTTAAAAAAGCTACCGCAGCCGTTTGCCCGGCAGCATAGAAGCTATCGAGCGTTTCATCTTCCGGCAGTGTTACCGCCAGCGTGTATTGCAAAGGTTGCAATGGCGCTGACATCAGCGACTGATAAACTCAAAAGTTGCCAACACCGGGGGCTCTGTGGCATTTAACGGCTCTGTCACAACGGATTCAGCTGCCGGGGCCACCGGCCGCAATTGCTTATTAAAGCGCAGCGCGTTAAGAAAGCTGTCCGCGGCAACACTGCTGTTGATAGTATAATGCGCCACCCCGGCCTGATAGCGGCTGATGGTCACTTGCGTTACCCCCACCATTTGCTGCAATAACTTTTGCACCTGCACCAACTCTGCCAGGCTATGCAGCCCCTGCACTTTGAGCAGCAAAGTGGCATTGCCTGAGGCAGACATTACACTGGCGTAGCGCTCTGACAACTGGCCAGCCAGCCCGGCGGCAAAAGCATGCATTAATGCGGCTTCATCTGTTGCCGTAACCTCATCGCGATAGGTTTTGCCATCGCTTTGCCGTTGCCAGGTTAACCGCAGCTGCGACCCGGCGTCGGTGTTTACCTGCGCAACCGTAACGGCAACCACCACATCTGCCACATAGCGCTGGCTGGCTTTATTGATCTGCTGCCAAAACCCGGCCCAAACGTCAGTTTCGGCAATATTGAGCAAGTCATCCATATCATACAGCGGTCGCAACAGCGGCAAGGCAGCCTGACGAAAAGCCTGCTGTAAACCGGTGTTAAGTGCGTGCTCAGTCTGGCGGACAAAGCGGCGCTCAGCACCATCTTGCTGCACCAGCCAAATCAAGATATCAGGCCGCAATTCACCCCACACCGCAATATTGTGCTGTTGCAACAGCTGGTTTACTTTAACGGCATCCAACAGTACCCGCATGCGGTTGCCATCAGCATGGCGCACCGCTTCAAACTGTTTAACATAACCGGAGGCACGTTTGAGCTCAGCGGCAATGTCCGGTTGTGTCACTACATCCGCTTTACCGCTGACACGCACCAACACTTGCGCCAACGCCTGTTGCTGCCACTGCGCGGTGCTGCCCTCTGCCACCACGTCGGCCTGATACAAATCTGCCACCTGAGCCGCATTCGCAGCCCCCGCCAATACCAGACCAAGCAAAATACCGGTTATGCGCACTAATTTACTCATTATTCAAAACCTCAGGCCAACAGTGGGCATGCTCCTTTATTAGCTGTGACTTTTGTTGCAGCGCACACTGTTATAATTCAATTTTTGCCAAACGTATTGCCTGAACAAAAGGCTCATGCAGCGCCAGCATAGTTTCGGCTGCCAGATGCGCACCGGCTTTATCGCGCAAACTGATAGCGGTGCCTTCTTTGCTGCGACTCAGCACCAACTGATATTCACCATTATCCAGCGGTAATACCGGCTTTTCATCACTGCCCCATAACCGCGACCAAAAACCCGGTGCTGGCTTCTCATAATCCAGATAATAGGTAAAGGTTGAGCGGTTGATATCAGTAACATTTAAGCTCAGCTCGCCAAACAGTGCTTCTAACTGCGACCAGGTCACGTCTATCGGTTGCGGCGTTAACAGTGCAGGGTTGCCGTTATTGTCCATGCCTGGCTCCAGCGCGACATCCGGCGCTTTGGCTTTGTTGGCTCTGGCAATAATAATCTCTTCTTTACCAATCCGATCAATGATCTGATTTAACAACGCCACTTCCTGGCGTTGTGTTGCCGACACCGACAATGCTGCTTCCGGAGTAAAATACTGATGCTCCAGCATAGTCACACTCATGCTGGCAGAACGGCCATGTGGCTTGGCATCAATTTTAATACTGAATCGTGCCTGTTCTGTTTGCTCAGACGATTTCCAAAACCAAAAGCCCTGCTCTTCACTGCGGGTGATCCAGCCGGTAACAAACTCCTGGCCTTGCTCGTCCTGTTGTAACAAGTCAACGCCTTGTTCAGCAAACTGCGTTTTCAGCATTTGTTGCAGGAAAGGCAATAAGTCGCCGGTGTAATCATTGCGGTCAAACCAAACGCGGGATAATTTATCGCCCTCTTCCATCCGGCTGCTGGCTGCCGTGGCCAATACCATGACAGGAGCCCTGGTATCAACTCCTCTTGCTTTAGCCGACGTAGGCGGGATGTCGAACTGGCCGGGCTGTGCCGGTTGTTGTAAACCTGCCGGAACCTTAATAGCCTGAAGGGCCGGGGCTGGCTTGCTGTCTTGTTCAACCTGAGAAGTTGAACAACCGGCCAGCAACAAACTTAACACTACACTACCTTTTACCCAATGTTGCACTTTACTACTCCTGAATTTGCTGCCGCGCTGTGTCATCACAGTGCAATACCAGCCTGCGTCAATGCCTGTTCGATTATCGCGCCGTGAATTGGTTCAAGCTGTGTCAACGGTAACCGCATCAGATCTGAGCTGATTAAGCCCATTCTGTGCAGCGCCCATTTAGCCGGAATGGGGTTAGCCTCGATAAACAGATCATGATGCAGCGCCTGCAGGCTGCTATCAATTTGTTGTGTTACCGCTTTATCACCTGCCAACGCCGCCTGACACAGCTGTGCCATTTGCCGTGGTGCAATGTTAGTGGTAACAGAAATTACACCATGACCACCTTGTAACATAAATTCGGCGGCAGAGGCATCGTCACCACTTAATAACATAAAACCGGCCGGACAGCGCTGCTGTAAATCAGCCAAACGCTGCATTGAGCCGGTGGCTTCTTTAATACCAACAATATTGGAGGTTTTTGCCAATTCAGCTACCGTTTCCGGCAACAAATCTACGCCGGTGCGGCCTGGCACATTATATAAAAGTACCGGTTTATCCGTAGCAGCCGCTACGGCATTAAAATGCAGCACCATACCTTTTTGCATCGGCTTATTGTAAAACGGCGTAACGGTTAAAAAACCGTCTATCGGTAATTTCGACAAAGCGCGGGTACGTTCTACCGCTTCTGCCGTCGAGTTAGCACCGTTACCGGCAACAACTGCAATGCGCCCCGCCACCTGAGTGCAAACTGCCGCAATAACCTCCAACTGTTCAGCAAAGCTAATGGTCGCAGCCTCTCCGGTAGTACCCATAATTACCAGACCCTGAGTACCGTTCTGCAGATGAAAATCCACCAGCCGTTTCAGGCTGACGTAATCTATTTCACCCTGCCCAACCATAGGCGTTATCAGCGCAACCCAACTTCCTCTGAACATCTTCATTACTGCCCCGTTTGCCATTAAGGGCGCCTATGTTAAAGAGACACCGGCGTAAACACAAGAATCCGTTTGGGCTTAACGCGACAAGGCACAAACGGATGAAATCTTCCGGCCTTATGCTACACTGGCGCGCATCATTTTTGCTCAGTGTATTTTCTGCTGTCACCGGGGTTTTCATACTATGTCACAACAACTTGTCGTAACCGCCATCGGCACTGACCGCACCGGCATTGTCAGTAGACTGGCGCGTCTGGTAACAGATTGCAATTGCAACATTACCGACAGCCGCATGGCCATTTTCGGCGGTGAATTTACCTTTATTATGTTGTTAAGCGGTGATCCTGCCGCCATCAGCCGGATTGAGCATCTGCTGCCGGCGCTGGGCGTTGAACTTGATCTAACTACCATGACTAAGCGTACCGGTTCGCATCAGCCCAAAGCGGTCGCTGCGCATTATGTGTTGGAATACAGCGGCCCTGACCGCGTAGGTACTTTAGGCGCCATTACCGGCTTACTGGCCAGCCGTCAGGTGTATATCGGCTCACTGCAATCGCAAAGCAAAACCGGCGCTGATGGCCAAAGCATTATGCACACCATGATGACATTGGAGTTGCCGCAAGGTGAGCCGGCAGCGCAAATTGAGGCAGACATCAGCAGTCTGCTGCAACAGATGAATTTAACCGGCACTTTCCATGCCCAAACCTGATACGGAGCACAATATGCAATATTTAGCCGCCGGCGCCACCGCGCCTGATTTCACCTTGGCAGATCAGCACAACCAAGCGGTGCAGCTAAGCAGCCTGCTTAAGCAAAGCCGCGTATTGGTGTATTTTTATCCTAAAGCCATGACACCAGGCTGCACCGTGCAAGCCTGTGCATTACGGGACAGCAAAGCAGAGCTGGCAGCCAAAGGCGTAACGGTGGTTGGCATCAGCACCGATGCCCCGGCCAAACTGGCTAAATTTGCCCAGCGCGATGAGCTGAACTTCACCCTGTTGTCAGACGAAGATCACAAGGTGGCAGACGCTTTCGGTGTTTGGGGCGAGAAAAAGTTTATGGGTAAAGTATATGACGGCTTGCACCGTATCAGCTTTTTAATCGGCCAAAACGGCAAGGTAGAACAGGTGTTCGATACCTTTAAAACCAAAGATCATCACCAGGTGGTGCTGGATTATTTAGCCTGACAGCAATAACACTACACCGTGCCGGTATAGCATCTGGTCTTATTCAGCAACCGCGCACGGCGTAACCTGCTATGGTTTATGCACTTAACCTATTCTAATCGCTTATTTTCTGCACCAGCCGGGAGAGAAACATGCAAAAACAGCTAATGGCGGCATTTATTGCCCTGACAATTACCCATACCGCACAGGCAGCAGAGCTGGTTACTGAAAAAACCACGCTGACGGTAGACACCGTAACGTCCGGCTTAAAGCATCCGTGGGGCATGACCTTTTTGCCCGATGGCAGCATGCTGGTAACAGAGCGTAACGGCGGCATGCTGCGGGTTGATGCCAAAGGCAATAAAAGCGCCCCGCTTGGCGGCTTACCGGACATTGATGCCCGCGGCCAGGGTGGTTTACTTGATGTAATACTGGCGCCGGATTTTGCTACCAGCAATAAGCTGTATTTCAGCTTCAGTGAGCCGGGCACGGCAGGCAACAGCACTGCAGTTGCCAGTGCAATTTTAGACGCTGACAAACTCAGCGACGTAAAAGTGATCTTCAGCCAACAGCCTAAATACGACAGCCGGCACCATTTTGGCAGCCGGTTGGTATTTGATAACAATGGCCGGTTGTTTATTACCACCGGTGATCGAGGCAGCCAGCGCGACCAGGCACAAAAGCTGGATAATCATATCGGCAAGGTGATCCGTATCAACACCGACGGCACAGCAGCACAGGATAACCCCTTTGTTAAAGACAACGCTACTAAAGCGGAAGTCTGGTCGTACGGTCACCGTAATATTCAGGGCGCGGCACTGCACCCGCAAACCGGCGCGCTGTGGACGCACGAACATGGCCCTCAGGGCGGTGACGAAATTAATATCGCTGAAGCTGGCAAAAACTACGGCTGGCCGGTTATTACCTACGGTGAAGAATACGGTGGCGGCGTAATTGGCAAAACCAAGCAAGATGGTCTCGAGCAACCACTGCACCACTGGGTACCGTCAATAGCCCCAAGTGGCATGGCGTTTTACAGTGCTGAGCTGTTTAGTGGCTGGAAAAACAACCTGTTGGTGGGGTCACTGAAATTTGGCCAATTGGTGCGGTTGGAGCTGAACGGTAATAAGGTTAGCCATGAAGAACGCATTATGATTGGCCAGCGCATCCGCGATGTAAGACAAGGCCCCGACGGCGCTGTATACCTGCTGACAGACAGCTCTGATGGCCAGATCCTGCGCTTAACACCGGCACAATAACCACTGTGAATACTTTCAAATCTTACGCCGGCAGGTTAAGCCTGCTGGCTCTGGCCTTGCCATGCCTGTTCAGCCGCAGCCTGCAGGCCGATACCGAAGTTATTGTCATAAGTGCGACAGAGCAGCGCGAAAGTTGGCTCAGCAGCCCGGCATCGGTTGAGCTGAGCACTGTGCCTGAGCAGGGGATCCTGATTGACAGCGCTCAACTGCTCAATAGCATCAGTGGTGTGCAGGCCGACAGCCGCGCCAATTTTGCCCAGGATACACGACTGAGTATCCGTGGCTTTGGCAGTCGCAGCGCCTTTGGTATTCGCGGCCTGTATTTACAACAAGATGGCATTCCACTGTCCACCCCGGATGGTCAGGGCCAGTTATCCAGTGTGTTGCTTGATAATATAGCGCAGGTAGAAGTATTAAAAGGCCCGTTGGCTGCGCTTTATGGCAATGCGTCCGGCGGCGTTATTTCAATGTACAGCCAAAACCCGTTGCAAAGCGCGCTGGCAGTGCGCATGGCAGGCAGTGAGCAGCATCGGCAGTATCAGCTGCATGCTGATTGGGTAAGCGGCGATACCAGCCTGAGCGCGGCACTGAAGCAATTTGACAGCGACGGTTACCGGCCGCACTCAGCGGCTAAAAAGCAACAGGCACAGCTACTGTACCGCACGGCCGTGGCAGAGACAGCAAAGCTGACAGCCAGGCTGGATTATGCCAGAGATCCGCAATTGCAGGACCCGTTGGGGTTATCTTTGGCGGACTGGCGGCAAGATCCAAAGCAAACCAACACAGCCGCAACGTTGTTCGATACGGAAAAACACAGCCGTCAGCGCCAGCTCAGTGTCAGTCTCGGCGATTATCAGGAAGCTGATCTATGGCAGCTGAGCAGTTGGCTGGGCGATCGTACTATTGGTCAGCGCCTGGCGTTTACCGGCAGCGCCCTGTCATCCGCGGGTGGTGAAGTAGCTCTGCAGCGCCGTTTCAGTGGTGTCAGCGGCAACTACCGGCTGCTACAGGGTAGCAATTATCAATTGCGCGCAGGTGGCAGTGTGGTGCAAAGCGAGGACGACAGACAAGGCTTTGTTAATGACTTTGGCCAGCGTGGCGACATGCGCCGCGATCAAACCGACAGTGCAGATAATAAAGACGTGTTTGTGCGAATGAACTGGCAACCGGCAACACGCTGGCAGTTGCAAGGCGGCTGGCGTTACAGCGAGCTGCAACTGGCAGTGGCCGACCGCTACCTTAATACAGAAAACCCGGACGACAGCGGCCGTAAAGGCTTTTATAACCAGGCATTGGCATTGGGGCTCAGTTACCGTATCACTGATGGAATAAGTGGCTTTATCAGTGCCGGCCGCGGCTTTGAAAGCCCTACCCTGGCTGAAATTGCTTATCGCAGCGATGGCAGCGGCGTGAATTTAGCGCTTGAAGCCAGTACCAACCGGCAATGGGAAGGCGGCATTAAATGGCAAAACAGCAGCACTGGCGGCGCTGCTTTTAGCGGCAGTGTCAGCCTGTTTAGTATCATAACCGACAATGAGCTGCTGGTAGACAGCTCCGCCGGCGGCCGCACCAGCTATCGCAATGCCGCCAAAACCGAGCGCCACGGCGCTGAGCTGCAACTGAACTGGCGGCAAAATGCTTATCTGCGCCATCAGCTCAGTGGCCACTATTTAACGGCACAATTTGCTGATGCGCTGCTCGATGGTAACAGCTTACCCGGCGTAGCCCGCAGCCAACTGCAGTGGCAACTGGCGTACCGGCCCTGGCAGGACAATACCGCACTTAACGGTACTGAGCTTAGCCTGCACAGCCAATACCGCAGCAAGGTGTATCTGGATGATGCCAACAGTGACTCAGCACCATCAGCAGTAACCTTTTCTGTCAGTGCCCGCCACAGCAAACAATGGCAACAACTGACACTGGATTACTGGCTGGCACTGGATAATATCACTGACAAAGCCTATGTTGGCTCGGTGATTGTAAACCAAAGCAATGGCCGCGCTATTGAACCGGCACCGGGAAGGCAATTCAGTGCCGGCATCAGCGCCGGCTTTTTATGGTAACCAGCAGCAGTAAAGTAGCGTCTTTACTGCTGCTCCGTTAAGCTCACATGCGGATGCACCCTGCCAGACCAGGCATTGATAGTAGCCTTTACCAGTGACGCCAGCGGTATAGCAAAGAAAATCCCCCAGAAGCCAAACAAACCACCGAAAAACAGCACGGCAATAATAATAAACACCGGATTTAAATCCACCGCTTCGGAAAACAGCAACGGCACCAACAAATTGCCGTCCAGCGCCTGGATAATGCCATACGCCAGCATTAAATAGCCAAACTCAGCGGTAGGCCCCCACTGAAAAAAGGCCACCAGGGCTACCGGTAAGGTTACCACTGCCGCCCCGACATACGGGATCAGCACCGACAGCCCCACCAACACGCCGAGCAGTAGTGGATAATTCAGGCCGAACAGCGCAAACACCGAATAGCTGCAGGCGCCGACAATCAGAATTTCCAGAATTTTGCCGCGAATATAGTTCATGATTTGCGCATTCATTTCATGCCATACCTGGGTGATCAGCTTGCGCTCGGTGGGCAACAATTGCACGAAACTGCTGGTCAGTTGCGCTTTATCTTTCAGCATAAAAAATACCATCAACGGCACCAATACCAGATAAATCAGCAAGGCTACCAAATCGACAATTGACGCCAGCGACAACTGCAGCATATTGGTGCCGAACCTCATCAAACGCTCATCAACCGAATGCATTAAGACGTTAATTTGCTCAACACTCACCACGCCCGGAAAAGATGCCGGTAACTCCAGCAAATAAGCTTTACCCTGCTCTATCATCTGCGGCAAATCCCGCAGCAGGTTGCGCCCCTGGTACCAGACTATCGGAATTAACCACATTAAGGTTAAGGTCGCCACGCCGATAAAAGCTGCCACCACCAGCACAGTACTGACTGCCCGCGACAGCCCGAGCTTGCCCAGCCGCAAAACCGGCCACTCCAGCAAATAGGCAAACGCAATGGCTACCAGTACCGGCGCCATAATGCCGCTTAGCCAGTAAATTGCCATAAAACCGATAAGCAGCAACAAAAACAGCGTGACGACCTGAGGATCAGAAAACTTATTGGTGTACCATTTTTTTAACCAATCCAGCATGTGTCTGAACTCCAACCTATGCAAAAAGTGCTAACTGACGAAAACAACCGCAAGTATACCCATGATAACGGCTAATTTGGCGCTTAACACTCTGTCGCAACAAAATATATGTTAAATTAGCACGGCTTTGCTGACGGAACTAATCAGCGCAAAACCAGACAAAGTCTGCATTAGCGGTCAGACCAATCATTAGAACAGGGTCAGGTGTTTTTGACATGAGATTCTCTGCAGTAACAAAACCTTTGGCGCTGTGCCTGTTAGCAACAGGTATTCAGCTGTTACCCGCTACGGCCTTTGCCGTTTTGCCCGATCTGGGTGGTAATGCGTTCAGTACCATTACACCGGAAAAAGAAAAACAACTGGGCGATGTGATGATGCGCCAAACCCGTGGCAGCCTGCCGATGGTGTACGACCCGTTATTGGACGAATACATTAATTCATTGGGTAATAAGCTGGTAGCGCGCGCTAATGATGTGAAGTTTCCGTTTAAATTCTATTGGGTTGACGACAAGAACATTAACGCTTTCGCCACCCTGGGCGGTAATGTTACCTCACACACCGGTACCCTGGCGGTGGCAGAAAGTGAAAGCGAATTTGCCTCGGTAATGGCGCATGAAATTGCCCACGTTACCCAGCGCCATATCGCCCGCTTTGTAGAAGCACAAAGCCAGAAAGCCCCGTTAACCCTGGCGGGGGTCCTCGGTGCTATAGTGCTCGCAACAGTAAACCCGGAAGCCGGTATGGCAGCAATGATGGCAACCCAGGGCGCTGCCCAGCAAAGCGCTATTAACTTTACCCGTAGCAACGAGCAGGAAGCAGACCGTATTGGTATGCAAATATTATCTGAAGCTGGTTTCGACCCCCACGCAGTACCGAATTTTTTCCGTAAACTCGCCGAACAAAGCCGCTTTGTGAACCAGCAATTATCGTTTTTGCAAACCCACCCTTTGTCACAAAGCCGCGTCAGTGATACGCGAATGCGTGCTGAGCAATTTCCACAGCGTTTTGTGCCCGATAGCCAGGATTTCACCCTGAGCAAAGCCAGAGTGATGGCCAGGCATCAGTATGATAAAAAAGATGCTGAAGTGATATTTCGTAAGATGCTCAGCGACCCGGGCGGCAATACCCGAGCTAATCAGTATGGCTTAGCCATAGCCTTATTAGATAACGGCAAACCGGAACAGGCCCGTAAGTTAATAGAGCAGTTGCTGGCAAAAGATGAACACAATCTTTACTACATTGATGTGTACACCGATATCTTGCTGGCGCAAAAAGAGTATCAGCTGTGTTTAGAGATGCTGGAACAGCAATATTTGCTGCGGCCGAATAATCAGGTGGTTACCCTTAACTATGCCAATGCGGCGTTAAAAGCCAATGCCAACCGGCTGGCTATTCATCTGTTAAAAAACCTGCTGTTCTACAAAAATGACAGTATTCTGGCTTATGATATGTTGTCTGAAGCCTATAAAGCCGCCGGTGACCTGGCCAAATTTTATGAAGCCCGCGCTGATCTGCGCTATCAGTTGGCTAACTACCCACTGGCCATTGACGATATAAATGAAGCACTTAACCACTTAAGACCGGAAGAAAAGCTGGAAAACCGCCGGCTGGAGGCGAAAAAAGTGCAACTGCAAACTGAATTTGACCGGCTGCGCCGCATGTAGCCGGCCCGGATAATACCGCTTACAGGACATCATTATGTTAACGATCTACCATAACCCGCGCTGCTCGAAAAGCCGTGAAACCCTGGCCTTACTGCAACAACAGTCGCAGCCGTTTCAGGTTATTGAGTACTTAAAAACACCGCCGACGGCGGATGAATTGCGCCATTTACTGCAGTTGCTGGGGCTTAACGCCCGCCAGTTACTGCGCAGCAAAGAAGACGAATACCAACAGCTGGGGCTGGCCGATAGTACGCTGAGCGAGCAGCAACTGATTGCCGCTATGGTGGCACAGCCTAAGTTAATTGAACGCCCCATAGTGGTATATGGCAACAAAGCCGTTATCGGCAGGCCGGCCACTAATGTACTGAACATTCTGCCATGAGCGGTTATGTGTTGGTGCTGTACTATTCGCGCCATGGTGCCGTTGCCGCATTAGCAGACAAAATTGCCATAGGTATCCAGCAAGCCGGAGCTGAAGCCCTGGTGCGTTGCATTCCGCCACTGGACAGCAGCGTTGCCAGCCGCCATGCGTTAGTTACCCTGGCCGAGCTAAGTGCCTGTGATGGCCTGGCATTTGGCAGCCCGGTGCGTTTTGGCAATATGGTCGCCGATGCCAAAGCATTTTGGGACGGCACCACCAGCTTGTGGCTCAAAGGCGAATTAATTGATAAACCGGCCGGGGTATTTACCTCATCCGGCAGTATGCATGGCGGCAATGAAGCCACCTTGCTAAGTATGAGCCTGCCATTGTTACATCATGGTATGCTGTTAACCGGTATCCCTTACAGCGAACCGGAACTGCACCAAACAACCAGCGGTGGCACGCCGTACGGTCCAAGCCACGTCAGCGGCCATCACGCAGATAATAAACTCAGCGTTGATGAGCAGCGCCTCGCCATTGCCTTTGGCAAACGACTGGCCGGTTTAAGCCGGCAGCTAAAACAACACAGGTGTTAAAGATGCAACACAGCAGTACTATTGCAATGTCAGCCAAAACCGCCCGCTATCTGCTGCTGGGCCGGTTGGGCTTTTTCGGTTTGTGGTTACTGCAACCACTGTGGATCTTATGGTTGGCACCACCGCAACTGGGCAGTGCTTATACCTTGTTAGCTGTGCTGTGGTTACCCTTGTGGTTTCCGCTGTACGGTATGCTCAAAGGCCACGCCTATACATTGGCCTGGGCTAACTTTATTGTGATGATTTATTTTTTGCACAGCCTGACCAATTTGTGGGTCAGCACCGGCATACAGCAATTTTTGGCGGTTTTGGAATTACTGCTGGCCAGCATGATGTTTATCGGTTGCACCTACTATGCCCGCTACCGCGGCCAGGAGCTGGGCTTAAAAATCCCCAAACTTAAAGATGATCCGCGTCGTTAACACATTACTCCGCGACAATGCGGCCGGTGTAAAACGTCAGCCGGCGCTGAATAAAACCACTTTGCACCATCCGGCTCAGAGTGGCATTCAGCTGCTGCGCACCGGTTGCGTCATGCCGGCTTAAACCACAATACACGGCCGGTGGTGCAGACCATAGCGGGTCGGCCGCAAAACTGTGATCTCCGGTTGTGTTTACATAAAAGTGGTATGACAAATCTACCGTCATCACCACATCCAGCCGGCCCTGTTTTAACCTGAGCAAATTACTTTCCAATGAGTGAGCATCATCACGTATTACATCACCGGAGCGAAACACCTGCTCCAGCTCCGGATAGGTAAAACCACGGCTGGTACCTACCCGTTTACCGGCTAAATGCTGCACCGCAGCAACAGGTTCGGCCTGGCGCAGTCGCACCAACAACTGTTGCGTATTAAACAGTGCATCAGTCCACAGTAGTTGCTCCGGCTGTGATACCCAGTCCGGATTTAAAAAACAGGCTATTTCAGCTTCGCCCTGCAATAGCCAGGGCTCAACCCGGGCGCGGGGTAAATTTAAATACAACACCGGCCGGTTTAGCTGCCGGCCCAACTCATCGATAATGTCTTTACTTAAGCCGGCTTGCAGTACCTTATCGGCATTAAAAATAGCATAAGGCGGCGTATTGGAGTCACTGACAACGGCACGGATAGGAGCAGTATTACCGGCAACCGGCAGCGCAGCCAAACACAGTAATATCAGGCACAATTCGCGCATCAAGTCCCTCATATCCTTGCCCGGTAGCGGCTGGTTTAATCTGCATTAATATCAGCCTAGTCGCTTTCCTCCAGCCATTCCACTTTTTCTATCTGGCTGAACCTGCTACTGATTTTATGCGCCGAGGTATGGATCTGTTTCACATCTGTGGCAGCCTGATCGATATGTTTAGCCAGATTATCAAAGCGGCCACGAAAGCGATCAAAATCCTCCGCCAGTTTAATTAAATGTTCCTGAATAAGGTGAATTTGCCGCCGTGTGGCATCATCTTTCAATACGCTGCGTGCCGTGGTAAGCACTGCCATTAAGGTGGTCGGCGAGGTTAACCACACCCGCCGGCGGTAGGCCTCTTCGACAATATCGGCGTGATAAGCATGCAGCTCGGCAAAAATAGCCTCGGCCGGTAAAAACATAATGGCGCCGTCGGCGGTTTCATTGGCAATAATGTATTTGTCGGCAATATCATTGATATGCTTTTTAATATCGAGCTTAAACTGGCGCTGTGCTTGTTTGCGCTCTTCAGCACTATATTGCGGATCGGTCATCTTTTTATAGCTTTCCAACGGAAACTTGGCATCAATCGCAATATCGCCACTGGGTTTGGGCAAAAACAACATGCAGTCGGCAATACGACCATTACTCAGGGTATGTTGCAATGAAAAGTGCTGCTCCGGCATGACATTACGAATAAGCGCGGTTAACTGCACTTCGCCAAAAGCGCCACGCGAGCGTTTATCGGCCAACACCTCCTGCAGGCTGACAACGTTGGTGGACAGCTCGGTAATTTTCTTTTGTGCATCGTCAATCAATGCCAGCCGTTTAACGATATCGGTGAAGGTTTGGTTAGTCTTCTCAAAGCCTTCACTTAAGCGCCGCTCTACCTGGCCGGCAATGTCTTTTAAACGCTGATCAATGCTCTGGGTTAGTTGCTTCACCTGCTCGGCCAGCATGATGGCCTGCTGTTGCAGATTTTTGCTCAGTTCAAACCTGGCAGCCTGCTGCGTCTCGGTAATTTTCTGCAATACCTGCAGTAAATGCTCCTGCTGCTGTTGCTGCAGCTGCTGGCGCTGCAGATGCAACTGCTCGAGTAATTGTTGCTGAAACCTGCCCTGTTGCTGCACCAGCTCCAGCTTATGCTGTGCCAGTTGTTCTGCCAACCCGGCCCCCGGGGCGCGGCGCAACAATTGCACTAACAATAAAATCAGGTTCAGGCTTAGCAAAGCCGTGATCAAATAAATAAAGTGTTGTGTCGACATAAAACCTCTGTGCCGGCAAACCATTGCCGGTTGCTTTGCGTATAACGAAGCACTATACAACTTTATCAGCAGCACTATGAAACAACTGGCGTTATTTCCGTTAAACAGTTTTATCTTACCTGAGGGCCGTATGCGCTTGCGGATCTTCGAGCCCCGCTATGTGCGTTTGATCAGCGAAGCCAGCGCCGGCAAGCGCGATTTTGCCCTCGCCCAAATTAACCCTTATGTCAGCCAGCAGCATCCGGATCGCATTTTGCCACTGGCGACACGGGTGTGCATTGAAGATTTTGAACAGCTCGATGATGGTTTACTGGGTATTACCATCGCCGGCATAGAAAAAGTACAGATAGCACAGCGCTGGCAAGAAGCCGATCAGCTGCATGTGGCACAGGTGCAGCCGCTGGATAATTGGCCGGCGCTGCAACTTGATGCCGGCTACCAACCGCTGATGCTTCAATTACAAAAATTGCTGCAACAGCAACCGGCTTTACAACAACTTTATCCCAGCCCGAAATACAGTGATGCTACCTGGCTTGCTTCACGTTGGTTGGAACTGCTGCCCATGCAGCCGGCACTGAAGCAGCGACTGGCGTTGGAAGACAGCCCCGCCCCGTGTCTTGACAGCTTACAAGCCTGGATGTCGTATCATGCCTGAGATTTTACTACCCGGTCATAAGCGGCCTGCTCGTCATCGGTAATAATGGACACCACTTGCCAACTACCTTGCAGGGCTTGCAGTGTGTACGAGGTATGGCAGGTAAACATCACTTTGCCGCTATTGTCATAAAATCGCCAATACAGGCTGACAAACTGCAGCTGGTCAGACAAGCGTAACTGATGCTGCAGCACAAAATCGGCCGTTGCCACACCCAAAGCACGATACTTGGCCACCTGCCCCAGCACATGCCGGTGCAGACCTTCTGTATCAGTCAGCAGGGTTTTGCTGTCGCCTGCTAACAATAAGCTGGGTAACGAGATAAGCTTTTGAAATGTATCAAGCTCAGAGTTTATATAGGCTTTGGCATAGGTTTGAAAAAAATGCTCTACGGTTTGCATCAGCTGATCCCTAAATATTTATGTACCTGCACACTTAGGCGCCAGTTATGTTGTTTGCACATCGCAATGGCCAGTTCTGTTGCCCGGCGCTGCTGGCTTATCGGCTGCAGGTAAATCAGCTTAGCTTTAACATCAGTATGTTGCAATAACTGCAACAGCTCGTCGATATGCTTTTGCATCGCCACCGGATGCTTAATTTCATTAGCGCGATCCAGCGCACTTTGCAGCACCTTGTAGCCGCCGGCCATATTCACCTTCGGCGATACCGTTACCCAGGTTTGCGCCGGCGCTTTAATCTCAAAGGTGCCACTGGTTTCAATTTGCGTGCTGTAGCCCTTACTGTGCAAAGCCTCACACAGCGGGTTTAAATCATACATACAGGGCTCACCGCCGGTGATCACCACATGTTTTGCCTGGTAACCTTGTTTGGCAAACAGCGCCAACAACTCCTCGGCACTAACACCGGCCCAGTGCTCAGTCTCTGCGGTTTTAATGACGATATCACCCAGTGACTGGCGCAGTTCGCCCTTCACTTCCCAAGTATGTTTAGTATCACACCAACTGCAACCCACCGGGCAGCCCTGTAAGCGGATAAAAATGGCCGCGGCACCGGTAAAACTACCCTCACCCTGGATGGTTTCAAAAACCTCGTTAACTTTATACACTCTGTGCTTTGCCCTTTAGCCTGCGGCTGAATTACTGTACAATGCGCGCCCCCGCCTGGCTTGGCGGGTAAAGTCGCAAAATTTGAGCTGTATTATACAAGAGAGAGCCTGCTATGCCGAACAAAGTTGTGGTGATTTATTCCGGTGGGATGGATTCCTTCACCGTATTACACAAAGCGGTTCAGGCCGGCCATGATGTGTATGCCTTGTCGTTTAACTATGGTCAGCGCCATGTAAAAGAGCTGCAATGCGCGGCACAGGTGTGTCAGGAGCTGGGCATCAAGCATAAAATTGTTGATATCTCTGCTATTAACCAGCTTTTAGCCGGCTCGTCGTTAACCGATGATATTGACATTCCGGAAGGTCATTATGCCGCCGACAATATGAAATCGACCGTGGTGCCTAACCGTAATATGATTTTATTATCTTTGGCAGTGGGTTATGCCGTGTCATTGGGTGCCAATCAGGTGTATTACGGCGCGCATTCAGGCGATCACTTTATTTACCCGGACTGCCGGCCGGAGTTTGTGCAAAAAATGCATGACGTTTGCCAGATAGCTAACTACGAGCCGGTAGATATTATCAGCCCGTACCTGGCACAAACTAAAATTGAAATTCTCGCCGATGGCCTGGCCATGGGACTGGATTACAGCAAAACCTGGACTTGTTACAACGGCCGGGAAAAAGCCTGTGGTAAATGCGGTTCCTGTCAGGAGCGGCTTGAAGCCTTTACGCTGAATAACACCACCGACCCGCTACCATACGAATAAACTCACTAACAGATAATCAGACCGGTCGTTTAAAACGAACCGGTTTGCCCACGCCAACACGCCGTAAACCCATCCCTGGGGGCTCGTCTCAGCCCGTCCGGGGCTTCAACGGTTGGCTTAGGGCAAACCGATTCTCACTTAAGTTATCTGCCCGATAAATCAGTTTTTTTGTTTTCAGGCCGCACTAAACAAGCTCTGGTGCAGCTGTTTAACTACCGCCGGCGCGTCAGCATCCTGCACTAAAAAGCACAGGTTATGCTTAGATGCACCGTGGCAAATCAGCCGCATATTAATGCGCTCCAGCGTATTAAATAAATCACCGGTAATGCCTTTGCTGCTGTGCAGATGATTGCCGATAACCGCTATCAGGCTTAAGCCCTGCTCTACCGACACTTCACAAAAACTGCGCAGTTCCGTCAACGCCGGCTCTACCGAAGCACTAAAGGCGCTGGTCATGCCGCCTTCGTCTAAGGTTAAGGCTACACTGATCTCTGAAGTGGTAACTAAATCTACAGAGATCTGGTGCCGGCTTAAAATATCAAACACCCGGGTTAAAAAACCGGCGGCGTGCAACATGGCCGGGCTTTTTACCGTAATTAAGGTTTGTGATTTGCGCAGTGCAATAGCGCGATAAGGCGGGCGCTCTTTTACCTCTTTGGCAATCCAGGTACCGCCAGCTTCAGGCTCGCGGCTGGAGCCGACAAAAACACCGATATTACGCCGCATTGCCGGTATTAACGTCGCCGGATGCAGCACCTTGGCACCAAAGGTGGCCATTTCCGCCGCTTCATCAAAGCTGATTTCTTTAATGCAGCGCGCCTGTTCTGTTAAGCGTGGATCGGTGGTAAAAATGCCCACTACATCGGTCCAGATTTGCACTACAGCAGCACTTAACGCCTCAGCCAACAGCGCTGCACTGTAATCTGAACCACCACGGCCCAGGGTAGTGGTTTGGCCTACCTCATCCGCGCCGATAAAGCCTTGGGTAACCACCACGTTATCGGCCAGCAGCGGTTGTAATTGTATTGCGCACAGCTCACTTATCTGGCTGATTTGCGGCTCGCCTTTACCAAAGCGGCTGTCGGTACGCATTACCCGGCGCGCATCAAAACATAAGCCGGCGGCGCCACGCTCACGCAGCACCTGAGCAAACAATACCGAGCTTAAGCGCTCACCAAAGGATTGAATTTCATCTTTATGCGCAGCGCTGTATACCGCACCACTTTGCTCTATCAGCTGTTTTAATGCCGACAACAACTGATCGATATCCGTAGCTACTGTATCGGGCTGCTGCAAACGGTTTAGTACGGCCAACGTAATACGCTCAATGCCCTGATAGCAAGCATAGCGTTCTGTTACATCGGTATGTTTGGTGATATCGACCAGCAGGTTGGTTACGCCGGAACTGGCGCTGACCACTACTAAGCGAATGGCTGGTTCAGCCAGGATAATGTCGGCGCAGCGCGACATTGCATCGAAGTCTGCGACACTGGTGCCGCCGAATTTTGCAACAATAAGATTGGACAAGGGTGCCTCTCCTTATAAAACATAATAAGCAGAGCATGGCATTTGCTAACAGCAAAACGAGAATGGCACAGATAGCTTCTGTAATTTCTGTAAACTGTAGTTAACAAAGGCCAGAAGCTCTCCACCGGAATTCAGGTGACAGTCGTAAGGATTCAGCCTTAACGACCGGGACAGGCAGCTCTATAACTGCATCTCCCTCGGCGTTAGTCCCCCTCGTTCAGGCTGCGATGTATAGACATCTGTCCGGAACTACCTGGCTAACGCACCTCTTCTGGTCTATCAGATTTGATTGACGGGCGACACCTTATCCTGTTTTTGCCATTCAGGCAATAGCCTTTTAGCCGTCTAAACAGTTCTTTTATTCCGATAAAGCCCGTTGCCGCGTCTGCCAGCGCTTATATTTGAGCGCTATGGTAGCGGTTTAAGCTGAACAAATCCTTAGCAGCAATGAAATAAATCAGTAGTTAAGGTTAATTTTTTTAAGCATAGCGACAAAGGCATCCATATCGGCTTCATTAGCCGCGTCGCTGTGCCATTTATTATGGAACCCCAGGGTTAATTGCACCTTGCCATTGCTAAAATACACTTCATAACCATCAAAGCCGGAATTCACCGTAATGCCATCCAGCTCAAAGCCGGCGCCCAGCTCATTATTAATAGCGCTGCCATGTTGTTCTACTTTGCCAAATACACTGAGTAGAAATTTGCCATCCAGTTCGTTTTGCATTGCTAAGCTCCTGTCGTCGTTAGCTTAAGAGTAACACCGGTTTGCAGCTAATACGCGCAAAGGTTATAGTCCGGCGCAGTTATAAGAACAATAAGGCGAAATATATGCACAAAACTTTAGTTACCACCGCTGTTGCCCTGACATTTTTTGCGGCCTCTGCCACTGGCAATATTGTTCAGGACGCGCCATTGGTGTCTATTGCCAGCCAGGATGCGTATTTTAATAACTTGCGCGCGCACTGCGGTAAAGCCTTTGAGGGCAAAGTGGTGATGGATAATCCGAAAAGCCCGGGCTTTGATGGTCGTTTAGTCATGCATGTACGTAAATGTACTGACAGCCAATTACAGATCCCGTTCCATGTTGGTGATAACCATTCCCGCACCTGGATTATCACTAAAACCGGTTCAGGCCTGAGTTTAAAGCACGATCACCGCAATAAAGACGGCAGCCATGATGTGTCTACCATGTACGGCGGCCACACTTTGGATGCCGGCTGGCCTACTGTGCAAAGCTTCCCGGCCGACCAATATTCAAAAGAGCTGTTTGTCAGCCAGGGCATACCGGCGTCCAATGGTAACACCTGGCAAATGTATATTTACCCGCAAACGTTCAGCTATCGTCTGGTGCGTGATGGCCGCGAGTTCCGCGTTGATTTTGATTTAACCAAACCGGTAGCCCTACCACCCACGCCCTGGGGTTATCAGGACTAAGCGCATTTAAGTCGCGACCACTTTACTGGTCGCTGGTTTTTACTTGCGTTAAGATAAATGGCTTTTAATACCGAACGCTGAGACAACAGCGACATATAACGATAAAAACCACGGAGTGACTATGATTACCCTTTCAAGGTTTACGCTACTGGCCGGCGCACTGGCTACAGGCGCCCTGCTTAGCGCCTGCTCTGAGCAACCTACCGACGTTAAAACGGCAGAAGCACCACAACCTGCCGCTGAACAAACCGAATTAAAACTGACCGAAGTTAACCCGCGTTTAGGCGAATATATTAAAACCCTGGCCTCAGACGAGTTTCAGGGCCGCGCCCCGGCGACTAAAGGCGAAGAGTTAACCGTGGCCTTCTTAGAAGATAACTTTCGCCGTATCGGTTTAAAGCCGATAGACGGCGACAGCTATAAACAACCGGTATCACTGGTGCAGATTGACCCGGTGCAGGTATCTGCTATGAGCTTAAAAGGCGATAAATTACCGGCACAGTTTAACTATCGTGACGATATGACCGCCTGGACTACCCAGGTAACCGAACAGGTTGATGTGACCGACAGCGAAATGGTGTTTGTCGGCTACGGCATAGTGGCACCGGAATACGGCTGGAACGACTACGAAGGCCTGGATGTAAAAGGCAAAACTGTAGTGATGTTTGTTAACGACCCGGGCTTTGCTACCCAAGACCCTAATCTGTTTAACGGCAACGCCATGACCTACTATGGCCGCTGGACCTACAAATATGAAGAAGCCGCCCGCCAGGGTGCAGCGATGGCGCTGGTGATCCATGAAACCGATGCCGCCAGTTACGGTTGGGGTGTGGTCGCCCATGGCTCACCGATTAAATTTGATTTAATCAACGAAAACAAAAACATGGACCGCGCTAAAGTAGAAGGCTGGGTCACCACTGAATCGGCCGAAAAGCTGTTTGCCAATATCGGTACCGATTTAGCCACTATGCACAAAAAGGCGCTGCAAAAAGACTTTGCTCCGGTGCCGCTTAATGCTACCGCCTCTGTCAGCGTAAAAAACAACCTGCGTGAGCTGACTTCCAGCAACGTGGTAGGTTATATCGAAGGCAGCAAATATCCGGACGAATATGTGCTGTATATGGCGCACTGGGATCATTTAGGTATGGATTTTTCCAACCCGGATAACAAAGTATTTAACGGCGCCCAGGACAATGCCTCCGGCACCGGTGGCTTACTGGCACTGGCCGAGCACTTTACGCAGCAGGCAAAGCCGGAGCGCTCAGTGGTATTTGTAGCAGTAACGGCAGAAGAGCGCGGTTTATTAGGCTCGGCCTGGTATGCGGCCAACCCGGTATTCCCGCTGGAGAAAACCGTGGTTGGTATTAATATGGACGTGATGAACGTGTACGGCCCGATGAAAGATATGGTGATTGTTGGCCTGGGTAATAACAACGCCGAAGATATTTTAATTAAGTACACTGAACAACAAGGCCGTTATGCGGTGCGCGAGCACAACCCGGAAGCCGGTATTGCCTATCGCTCAGATCACTTTAACCTGTCGAAAAAAGGCGTGCCTATTTTGTATGCTAAAGGCGGTAATGACCACTTTGAAAAAGGTGCTGATTGGGGTAAAGCCCAGCGCGCCGAATACAATAAGTGCTGCTACCACAAAGTGGGCGACGAGTGGAATGACGACTGGGACTTACGTGGTGCTCAGCAAGACTTATTCCTGTTTTATCAGGTAGGTAATGAGCTGGCTAACAGCCGCAACTGGCCAAACTGGAATGAAGGCAACGAGTTCCGTGCGCTGCGCGATGCATCGGCAGAGGCGCGTAAAGAGTAACTTGTGGCAAGTAACAAGTAACAGTAATAAATAATATCAGGGCAGCTCAGGCTGCCCTTTTTTATGTCGCTGCCACACACAGGGCAGCAACGTGGTATATTCATTGTCTATTCAGTACGTTCGGCTTAGTGTCCGCTTAACAACCTAAAGGATTACCTATGCGCTGGTGGCTCAAAACGCTGCTTACAGGCTTGGCACTGTTACTGCTGTTAACAGCCGGCGCATATTGGTACCTGCAAAAAACTCTGGCCACCCTACCGCTGCACAACCTGCAGTATCAGATCAACAGCCTGGGCTTGCGTCAGATAGCATTTAGCAGTGTCAGTTTTAACCTCGACAATCCCAAACTGCATGTACAATTCAAAGATATTAACCTGAGCTGGCAATGGCTGAATACCAAACTAACCCGGGTACAACTTGGCAGCGGCGATATCAGTTTGCTGGCCTGGCCACAGGCTAACGCTGACAATGCTACTGATGGCAATACTGAAGATGCTGCAATAAACAAACTCAGTTTGCCTGCCAACTGGCAATTGCCTGACATGCTGCCGGCTAAGATAGATGTCACTCAGTTGGCTTTGCATTTGCCCTGCAGCCAAAACCGTTGCAGTTATCTGTTATCGGCCGCACTGAGTAATAGCACGCAACAATTGCAGTATCAGTTAACACTGGCTGACAGTAACAGCCCGGATACAGCACGTTTAACTCTCAATGGCGATTACCGCACGGTACAACAACTGCCACTGCTGAACGCCAGGCTTAATCTGGATAACAGCACCCGGTTACAACTGCGCCAGCAATTAAGCGCACAAGATGGCATTAATGCCAGTGGCGAGCTGACACTGGATATCGCGCCACCCTCGCCGTGGTTAGTACAACAACTGAAAATGTGGCAAATCGGGCTGCCGGCCCGGGTCGCAGATCAAGCCTTAGCGCAATTTAGTGCGCCGGTGTCCGTGCAAAGCAACTGGCAACTGCAATTACCGGCAACCACAGATTTAGCCGTTATAGCGGCGCAAGCCACTGGTAACTGGCAACTTAGCGCCAACCTGCCCTCAGCGTTAACCTTACCGGGTATCGGTCAATTACAGGGTACAGTAAACGCAGAGCTTGGCCTGGACCATGGTGAGTTAAGCCGGTATCAGCTTAATGCGCAGTTGGCGCTGCACCAGCCGCAGCTACCGCAACAGGCGCAGCAATATGGCCTGGCCGCAGAGCAGCTGCAAATTAACATCACGGCCGATGGCCAAAGCCAGCCACAACTTACCGCTCTGCCGCTCAGTATCAGCCTCACCAGCCTGGGAGATACAGCGCTAACCTTCAATGCCGGTGCCACGCTTAACCTGACACCACCTTTTAGCGCCGCCGTGCAAAATGCCACTCTGGCGTTAACACAGCAACAACTGAGCCCCGCCGCCGGTACAGTAGTGGATACGCTAACGCTAAACAGCCGTTTTAACGCTTACTGGCTGGCAGACCGCTGGCAACTGGACCTGCTAAACACTGAGGCCCATATTGCACAGCTGAAAACTGCCGATATACAGGCACGTGATATGCGCCTTGCCACTCCGTCCGCCCGCTTTAGCGGCGACAGGAGCTTGAGCAATGTTAAGCTGCAAACTGATCTTAGCCTGAGCCTGGCAGAGCTGATGCATGCGCAGCTAAAACCGCTTAGCTGGCAGTGGCAAGGTACGCTTAGCGGCACAGCAACGGCATTTAATATAGACGGCAAGCTCAGTAACAGCGCCAGCCTTGGGCTTGGCCATCAGCTGCAGTATACACCTGAGCAGACCCGGCTTAACTGGCAGTTAGACGATACTTTTTTGCTGGCCGGTAACCCGCTATCAGCAACATTAACCGCCTGGCCGGCACTATTGGAATTTAACCGCGGCCGGCTGGCAGCAACAGGCGAGCTCACGCTGTTACCGGCTCTTGGCGCACAGGCAACATTAAGCCTGTCCGGTGTCAGCGGTATTTATGATCGCAGCCTGTTTAAAGACTTAGCCGCCACACTGCAACTGCAGTACCTGGACGATAAGCTGCAATTGGATATGAGCAAGGCCAGCCTGGCTGAAATTCAGCATGGTATTACCGCCGGGCCCCTAACACTCAGTGCACAGTACCTGGCTGACAGCGATACGCTAAGCAGCGGCAAACTGGATATACAACAGTTGCAGCTGCAAGCGATGGGCGGTCAGGTGCGTATGCAACCACAATTACTGGATTTGGCGCTGGCCGAACAACAGCTGCAACTTGAGTTGCAGCACATCGATATCAGCCAGTTGCTGCAACAACACCCGACAACAGATTTAACCGGCAACGGCCGCATTTCCGGCACCATTCCGCTGCTGCTTGGCCGCAGTGGTGCCAGCGTAACGGATGGCAATATTGCCGCAGAGAGCCCGGGCGGTAAGCTGCAATATCGCCCCCCTACCGCGCAAAGTATGGCCGCAAGTAATCAGGGTATGAAGGTAGTACTCGAAGCGCTGGACGATTTTCATTACTCGGTGCTATCCAGTAAGGTCAGCTATGATACCAACGGTAAGTTAGTGCTGGCGCTTAACCTGCAAGGCAGAAATCCGGCGCTGGAAGCCGGCCGCGCTATTAATCTGAACATTAATCTGGAAGAAGATATTCCGGCGCTTATCACCAGCTTACAACTTAGCAGCCAAATCAGTGACAAAATAAAGCAACGAGTCCAACAACGGTTACAACAGCAAGGCGCTAACAACGCCAATGGAGCACAACCATGATACAACAACTAAGCGCGGCAGCAGCGCTGGCCCTGTTTCTGGCGGCTTGCACCCCCAAGGTACAGGTAGCGTTGCCGGCCGAACCGATAAACATTAATCTGAATGTAAAAATTCAGCATGAAATTTATATCAAGGTCGACAAGCAGCTGGACGAATTATTCAGCGATGACAGTGGTTTATTCTGAGGAGCACATTATGAAACTGATTAAAAACATCAAGATGCTACTGTTACCGGCCCTGTTTGCGCTAAGCCTGCCGGTACTGGCAATGAATTTACAACAAGCCATGGCAGCACTGGGCCAGGCTAAAGCACAGGGGCTGGTGGGCGAACAAGCCAATGGTTACCTGGGTGTGGTGCAAAACAGTAGCAATGCGGCCGACATCGTTAAATTAATTAATGATGCACGCCGTGCCGAATACGCCAGGCTGGCACAGCAAAATAATATTGCCGTGGCCGATGTAGAAGCGATGGCCGGTAAAAAGGCGTTAGAGCGCACCAGTTCAGGCCATTTTATTCTGCTGGACGGCAACTGGGTGCAAAAACGCTGAGCGGCGTAAATAAAATACATCTGCGCGACACAGTATCGGCTATGCTGATATTGTCTTGCTCAGTGGTTAATTTATGTCTTTGAATAAAATCATATTCAGCGCTTTGTTGTTGCTAAGCTGTGCCTCACATGCACAGCCGCAGCAGTTTGATCAACTGGTGCAGCAGATTGAAAGTGGCCAGCGTTACTTTTTCAGCATTGCCGATTATCAACGCGCCCTGTCTGAGCTTGAAGCGGCGCTGCCGCCGGATGATACGCAGCGGCAACACCGGCTGGATCGCTTACGTTGCCAGCTGGCTTATGCCGGCGACCCTGCCGCCGGTATCGCCTACAGTGACGTTAAGATACAACAAGCAAAAGCGCGTAACGACCCGGCCGCGCTAGCCGATTATTACACCTGCCGATATTATTTGTTCAGCCAGTCCGGCGACAGCAACCGGGCTGAGCACAGTGCGAAAAAAGCTCACGACGCCGCCAAAAACAGTGAAAGCCCGCTGAGTATTGCTATCAGCCTGGCGCTGCTTGGCGACATAGCCTCATATCGGGGCAACTATGCCGATGCGATGGAGCACTATGTTACCGCCTATCAGCTGCAACGTGGCCTGGGCTATAAGCCCTACCTCAGCGATCTGGTGCTGTCGATTGCCGCCACCTACCGTCGCATGGGATTGTATCAGGACGCACTGAATTATATACAGCAGGCCGAGCAGGAATTCACCGCACCGGACGAGCAATTCCGCCACGCCCTGATTATGCACGAAAAAGCCTATTCTCATGCTGAGTTGGGCCGTTACGATCAGGCGCTGGAATTCTTTCAGCAATCGATGCAGGTTTATCAGCAAATAAAGGAGCCGCTGTGGCGCAGCTACACTAAGGTGAACCTGGTGTGGATCCACAACTTGTTGCAGCAATATCCCAAAGCCTTAACCCTGGCCGCAGAAGCTAAAACCGAGCTGGCCACCCTCAATGCGCCCGACTTATCTACCCTAACCAGCTACAAAGGCTTACTGGCGATGTACCACGGTGAAACCCTTACTGCAGTTAACCGTACAGAGGCAGCACTGGCCAGTTTTGACGAAGCACAGCACTACCTTAGCGCAGAAAGCAATCCGCGTTATATGCTGATGCTATATGCCGCCAGAGCACCGGCCGAAGCCGCCGCCGGCAACTACCAACAGGCTCATGCTTTATTGGCGCGCTATATCGCGTTGAATAAACAACAGCAGCAACTGGCTAAAGAGCAACAAAGCAATATACTGCGTTTTCAGTTCGACTCCGCCCGGCAGCAGGAGCGGCATAATCAGCTGGCGGCAGAGAAAAAGTTAGTTGAGCAACATGTCAGCACCTTACAATTGGCACAGCGCTGGCAATATGCTGCCTTATCACTGATCGCGCTGTTATTAATCATTTTGTTCAGTTTTGCCTTATCGTTAAAACGGCGTAACCGCCGCTTGCACCGCCTTGCCATGACCGACGAGCTGACTAACATCGCCAACCGGCGCCGTATTATGATGCAAGCTGAGCAAGAGCGGGTAAAAGCCATTGATACCGCCGCGCCACTAAGTTTCCTGATTCTGGATCTGGATCACTTTAAACAGGTGAACGACCGTTTTGGCCATGATGTCGGCGATACCGTGCTGCAGCAAATGTGCATGACTGTATCGGCCATGTTGCGCCAGCAAGACCATTTTGGCCGCACCGGTGGCGAAGAGTTTCTCATTGTGCTGCCCGATACAGCACAAGACCAGGCGCTGGCCATTGCCGAACGTTTACGTCAGGCCATTGCCGCCATCAGCTTCGCCGACAGCCCGCAGCCGCTGAAAATCACCTGCAGCATCGGTGTGTCGCAGTATCAACCGGACGAGGCATTAAATATCAGCCTGGCACGGGCCGACGATGCCTTATATCAAGCCAAAGCAGACGGCCGCAACAAAGTGGTGGCCGGCCAGGGCACGACTTTAGTCTAATGGCCTGACACATTATTTTTTTGTACTATGCTTACCCTACCGTTACCCTAACTATAACAACACCTTACAGAGGCCTCTGATGAATGCCATTTTTTTGATGTTGATGGGGCTTGGTGCTATGGCACTGGGCTATTTTGTCTACTCTAAGTTTATCTGCGAAAAAATCTTTAAAGTTGATCCTAACTTTCGCACCCCCGCGCATGAAATGCAGGACGGTGTCGACTATGTGCCTACCAATAAATACATCCTGTGGGGCCACCACTTTACCTCTGTTGCCGGAGCTGCGCCTATTATCGGCCCTGCTATCGCCGTGATCTGGGGCTGGGTACCGGCGTTTTTATGGGTGGTGTTCGGTACTATTTTCTTCGCCGGTGTACATGATGCCGGCGCTATCTGGGCCAGTAGCCGCAATAAAGCCAAATCTATCGGTGCTTTAACAGGCGATATCGTGGGTAACCGCGCCCGCAGCATCTTTATGATTGTGATTTTCCTTGTGCTGTTAATGGTAAACGCGGTATTTGCCGTGGTTATTGCCGGCCAGTTAATTAGCTTCCCCAGTGCCACTATTCCGGTATGGGGCGCTATAGTAGTGGCGCTGATTATCGGCCAGTTAATTTACCGTAAAAATATGAGCCTGCTGTTGGTCACCATCGTTGGGGTAGTTGCCCTGTACGGCATGATCTACGTCGGCCCTATGCTGCCACTGGCGCTGCCGGAAATGGTTGGCCCGCTAAGCGATAACCAAAGCTGGATTATTTTACTGTTTGTCTATGCGGCTATTGCCTCACTGCTGCCGGTGTGGATGCTGTTACAACCACGCGACTATATCAACGGTATTCAGCTGTTTATCGGCTTAATTCTACTGTATGGCGCAGTGCTGATCTCCGGCCCGGATGTGGTAGCTCCGGCGTTTAATAATGACGTTCCGGAAGGCACGCCATCACTTATTCCGCTGCTGTTTGTTACCATTGCCTGTGGTGCTATCTCCGGTTTCCACGGTTTAGTCTCCAGCGGCACCACCTCCAAGCAATTAGATAAAGAGCCGGATGTGCGTTTTGTCGGTTACTTTGGCGCCGTAGGCGAAGGTTCATTAGCCTTAGCCGCCATTATTGCTGCCACCGCCGGTTTTGCTACGCTGGCCGACTGGCAAGCCATCTACAGCGGCTTTGGTAAAGGTGGTGTATCAGCCTTTATTACCGGCGGTGCTAACATATTGCAGGCCGGTATTGGTCTGGATACCGTGCTGTCGCAAACCCTGTTAACGGTAATGGTGGTATTATTTGCCGGTACTACCATGGACACCGGTCTGCGCCTGCAGCGTTATATTTTCCAGGAATGGGGCAGTATTTATAACATTGGCTGGATGCAAAAGGCTGCACCGGCCACTTTGTTAGCGGTCGGCTCCTGTTTACTGCTGGCCTTTGGTGCCGGCGGCGATGGCTCAGGTGGTTTAATGATTTGGCCACTGTTTGGTACCACTAACCAGTTACTGGCCGGTTTAACCCTGTTGGTCATCACGGTAATGTTGGTAAAACTGCGCCGACCAATGTGGTATACGCTGGCGCCGTTAATCTTCCTGCTGATCATGACCACGCTGGGTTTATTAATTCAGCTTAAGAGCTTCTACGACAAAGGCGACTGGTTCCTGTTTACCATGGACTTAATTGTTCTGGTAGCGGCAATACTGGTATCGCTGGAATGCAGCTCGGCATTAAACAAACAACTTAAAGCCAACAAAGCGAATCCCGCTGCTGAAGAAGCATGAGTTTAGACAAGTTTAAGGCCTGGTTCCGCCAGGCCAGCTTTTACGCTGAAGAAGCCTATAACGCGCCCTATCGCAGTGCGATAGCGCGTGCCAAACGTGAGCAGGATGATTTATTTATGCTGCTCATTTTTTCCGAGATGATGGGTGTACCCAACCCCGCCAGTTATTACACCCTCGAGTTGCAACCCTTATTAATGGAACGCTTTCATGACTGGCATATCCGCATGGGCATGGAGCACTCGCCACTGGACAACGTTAAATGCTGTTAACCGATAAACGCGTGCTGCTGATTGGCGGTAAAGGCGGCGTGGGCAAAACCACCACCTCCTCTGCACTGGCCCTGCTCGCCGGCAGCCGCGGCAAAAAAGTATTGTTGGTGTCGACCGACCCGGCGCACAGCTTAGCCGATGCCTTTGACCGTGACATCGGCGATAGCATTACGCGGCTGGCGCCTGATGTAGATGGCTTAGAGCTGGATCCGGATCGTGAAGTAGAACAGCACCTGGCCAGAGTCACAGCACAGTTAAAGCGCTTTACGCGGCCGGAAATGTTCAGCGAAATTGAACGCCAGATGCGCTTAACCCGGCAATCGCCCGGCGCCCAGGAAGCGGCCATGTTAGAACGCATCGCCAATGTCATCGAACTTGGGTTGAAAGATTACGATATCGTGATTTTCGACACTGCCCCCACCGGCCATACGCTGCGGTTACTCAGCCTGCCGGAAGCCATGGCAGCCTGGACTCAGGGCCTGCTTAATGCAAATAAACGCTCGGAAAAACTCGGTGACGTGCTGGGCCATTTAACCCCCAAAGCCGGCCGCGATATCGACAACCCGCTGGCCGATCCTAATCAAAATGCCACCGCCGGCATGGATGCGCGCAATAAAGCCATAACCGAAACCTTATTGGCACGCCAGCGCTTATTACAGCGCACCCGTGAGATATTAACCGACGCCGATCGCACTGCCCTGCTGTTTGTGTTAACACCGGAAAAACTGCCAATATTAGAAACCGGCCGTGCCGTGCAAAGCCTGCAGCAGGAAAAACTGCCACTGGCCGGGCTGGTAGTTAACCGCATTTTGCCCGACAACGCCGACGGCGCTTTTCTCGCCGCCCGCCGTACTCAGGAAAAGGTGCATTTAGCCCAGATAGAGCAGGATTTTGCTAAACTACCGCGTTACAAGGTACCGCTGCAAGCCACCGACATTCAGGGGCTGAACGCCCTGCAGCATATGGCAACCTTGCTGGAACAAGCCGGTTTATAACCGGCTCAGGTTTTAGCTGTACTGTGCCTTTGCGGGCATTATTTTAGCGCTACACCGCCAACTTCTGTTACCGTGGCCGCACCGGCCCGGTCAATAATTTTAACCAACACCGACTGAATCGTTTCATCCTGGCGCACATCCGTCCGGGCAGAAAAACTCTGCTGCTGCGGCGCAGCGCCCTCTGCTGATACAAAGGTCACCACCACTTCCGTAGCGCAATCAGCCGTTTTACCAAAGTAAGCTAAAGTAAGATGCGGGTAGCCTGCAAAGCCCTTTGTCAGCTGTTTTGCGATACGTTTTTTCGCTTTATCTAAATTCATTGTCGCTCCTGATATTTATTCTTGGTTATAGCTGCCTGAGCGTGTTTAACCAGTGCTACGCCTGGCCCACAGCGCAAACAAGGACGCGCTGGCGAACATCAACAAGCTGTAAACACTGGGTGCTATCGACATAGCGGAGTTTTGTAAAATACCGGTAGTGATAAGTAGCGCCAGGGTGCCATTTTGCAGCCCTACTTCCAGGCAAATGGTGCGGGCCTGGTTCTCGTGCTTAAGCAGCCATTTAGCCAGGGCATAACCCAGCAACATGGTACTGAGGTTAAGCAGCAAGGCCGCCGGCCCGGCTTTTGCCATATAACGCCACAGCTCATCGCCTAAATCGAACGCGATACTGATAATTAACAGCACCAGTACGATGATGGAAAATTTGCTGATATAAGGCTCTGTCGCTTTGGTAAATGCCGGCCATTTTGCCCGCAGCAACATACCTACTAACACCGGAAATACGCTGACGATCATTAATGTCAGCCAGGTGCGAAATACCGGCAAGTGCAAATTTGTTTCAGCGCCGGCATAAAAGCCTATGGCCCAGGCCGCCAGCAGCGGAATAGTAAAGGGCGTAATAAAACCCACCACGGCGGTAAGTGACACTGACAAGCCAACATCGGCTTTACTCAGGTAGCTGTAAAGGTTTGATGTAGTGCCGCCCGGGCACAGCGCTAAAATAAACAGCCCTATCGCCAGTTCGGCCTGTAAATCAAACAGCGCAATAACCGCAATAGCGGCCAGTGGCAGCAGTAACAGCTGCGCCAGGGCACCGAGTACAAAGCCTTTGGGGGCGAGAAATACACGGGAAAAATCTGCCACGCGCAGGCTCATGCCCACGCCGGTCATGATCAGGATCAGCGCTATCGGTAAACCAATTTGGGTAAGGGTTGCAAACATATCACGGCCTGCGGGATAAAAAACACCACGTTACCCTATAACGCGGCAACAGACAAAGTACATAAATACAATAAGATGTCGTACTGCCGGCAGCGCGTGTTACAGCGGCAACACTTCTTTTGCGCCCGGCCACAGCTGTTGCAACTGTTGGCGAAACAGCTCAAGGTTGCCACTGGTGTAAAATATGTCGCTTACGCTGTTACCGGGCTCCTTATTTCCGGGGTCTTTGTTTAAAGGAGCCGCCAACAACTGAGCCTGCAGTAAGCGCAGCTGCAGCTGTTTCGCCACAGCGGCTTCAGTGCGGATAATCGCCACTGCGGGCCCGGCAATAGCGGCAATGCTATCGGCGACAAAATTATAGTGCGTACAGCCCAATACCAGGGTGTCGGCGCCTTTTTCCAGCAAGGGGTAAATATAGCTTTGCAGCAGCGCCTGCATCGGCGCGCCGCTAAAATCCATTGTTTCTATCAGCTGTACCAGCTGCGGGCAAGGTTGTAATTCAATGCGGGCCTGGCCGGCAAAGCGCTGCGCCAAATTGGCAAAGGCCGGGGTTTGCAAGGTGCGCGGCGTGGCCAAAATACCCACTACCCCGGTTTTACTGGCCAGCACCGCCGGCTTAACGCCGGGCTCTACACCGATAACCGGCAGCGGGCACTGTGCTCTTAGTTTGGTAATAGCGGCAGTGGTGGCGGTATTACAAGCTACCACTATGGCTTTAACACCTTGCTGTTGCAGGCGCTGGCTAATCAGCTGCATGCGCTGGTAAATATAGTCATCGGTTTTTTCGCCATAGGGCGCATGGCCGGTGTCGGCAACGTAAACAAGGCTTTCATTTGGCAGCAGTTCACGCACTGCGCAGGCAACAGAAAGCCCGCCGATGCCGGAGTCGAAAATACCTATTGCAGCTGAATTAGCCATAGCGTGCCCGTTACTGTTTAAAGCCGGCAAATTAGCATATTTCGGCTGGCTTTTTCTGCCATCTGCGGATAAAAACCGGCATAAAAATAAGCAAGCCAGCAACGCGGCGGCCAATACGGCAAACAGCAGCCAGGCCTCTGTAGCTTCTAACACCCATAACGTAAGGCCAGACAGCAACAGCCAGAGCATCGGAATAACCGCAGTAAGCAGTAAGCGCCAACCGCGCAGCAGCATAAGTACCAGCCCCAGGGTGATAATAGCTGTGGGGTCAGCATGGATACCAAACACCTGCGCCTGCCAGCCACTACCGCCGCCAAACAGTGCCATCAGCGGCTGGATAACCAGGCCGGTAACTGCGATAGCGATACCAATAACAGCAGGCATTTTAGCCGGTGCAACCTTGTTAAAACCTGCGCCGGTTAACCCCAGCCATAGCAGCACTATGGCCTGAGCAAAAAAAGCATAAGCAATATAGTTAGCAGCCCAGTTAAGCTGAGCATAGTGCTGTATAAAAAACACCACGGCCACCCAAGCCCAAACCGGTGCAATTAACAGACACGCCAACCGGCCACGCTGCTCATATTTCCGTACAAACAACGCCAGCACAAGGGCAGCTGCGCCCAGTGCCAGGCTGAGTAGATGCAGCGGCCACCAGCTTTCATTTATGCGCTCCAGCAGGCGAAAATACACCTCCGCACTAAAAGGAACAAAATCCTGCAGTTGGTAGCCGGTAAAGCTATTCATACGGCTTCTATAAAGCGCGCCATTTGCTTGCGGCCGTTGGCAGAGGGCATGGGGTTAAGGCCGGCGCGCATATTTTCCTGCAAATGCGCAAGCTGCGTGGTGGCGGGAATGGCGCAGCTAATAGCCGGGTGGCTGACAATAAACTTCAGCAAAAACTCTGCCCAGCTAGTGCAGCCATGTTCTGCCGCCCAGCCGGGCAAACGCTCACCACGGCGTTTCAGGCTTTTAATCAGGTTACCGCCGTTGTAAGGCCGGTTGGCAATTACCGCTATGCCCTTCTCTGCGGCCAATGGCAACAGCCGCTGTTCTGCTTCGCGCTCAACAATGTTGTAAGTCAGTTGCACAAAGTCGATGTCTTCTGCAGCCATAATCTGTTCCACCTCACGGTGGCGACGGCCATGTGAGGTGGTAATACCGATATAGCCCACCTTGCCGGCGGCTTTTAACTCACGCAGTACCGCCAAATGCTCACGCCAGTCGCTCAGGTTATGTACCTGCAGTAAATCAAATTGCGGAATATTCCAGCGCCGTTGCAAATCGGCTACCTGCCCAAGCGTTGAACCACCGGCCGGGCTCCAGATTTTTTCGGCGGCAAACAAGCTGTCAGCTATATCTGACTGTACTGCACCGGGCTTTGCTGTATCTAACTGCGCTAAGGCATGCCCCATTACATCCGGTGCAGAGCCATACATAGGCGAGGAGTCAATCAGGCCGCCGCCCAGCTCCAGAAAGGTTTTTACCAGTTCAGTGCGCGCCGCCAGTAACTTAGGGTCGTTACCCACATTAAAGGTGCGCCAGGTGCCCATGCCAATAACCGGCAGGGATTTATTGCTACCGGGAATAGTTTTCTGCAAAGGCCCGCCGCCAGCGGCAAAACCAGGCCATGCCGGCAATAAACCGGCCGCCATAGCGCCAGCCAGTAGTTTAAGGCAGTGTCTGCGGGTTAAGCGATGCTGCATGGTAACGCCCCTTCAGATCATTCCTGCAAGGCACGGTATGGTGCCAGGCAGCAAAATAAAGCATACCAGCACAGCCATGCAGTTACCAAACCAGGGCTATGGGGGGGAGCAGGCAAAAAAGTTAATCTATTACTTTTCTTTGCTGGCAGGATAATTAACGCCAGGAAAACTACCGGCCAGCTCTTCCTCCAGTAAATTCAGTTTTTTACTGGCATCGCTATCTGATAACCCTTGATCACGCACTTCACGCAGTATTGCTATCAGCCTACGGCGGTAATCCCAATGCCATTCACCACGCTGTTCCCACTTAAATGTGCGCTGAAATAGCAAAACAAAGGCCGGAATAGCTGCAATAGCTGCTGTGAGCTTGGGCTGGTTATCACCAAATATCTGCGCAAAAGCCGGGTAACTGCTTGCCACAACCACCAGCAACAACAGAAGATGATTAAGTACAAAGTCAAATTTGGAGTAGCGATAGCGGGCTTTTACTTCACTTTCTATTTCTGCAACAACGGCACTTTTCTCGTCCATCAGTCAGTTCTCGTTAACAGATATTGGCTGTAATAACAGTAGCACAACAATAAGTGCCGCATTCTCAGGCAGTATTGCTAAGACGCCTGAACAGCTTTTTCGCTGCTAAATTTATTCCGAATGGCTGCTATGAGCGAATAGCGGAAGTTAACGCTGCCAGCAGCGGCCGTTGCTGACTAGCCTTGTTAACTGTTACTGCTGGACTTTCCATCTTTGCTTTAGCTTAACGGGGATCACTGCTGTGCCAGCTACAGCAAAAGCTAAAATTATCCAATCTAGCGCTGAAAGAAATTGTCCATAAGGGTCTGTAAGCTGGATAAACAACTCTTCGCTAACCTCACCTTCAAGAAACCAAAGCATTGGTGGGACGAAAAGGTAAACCACAAGACAAACAAAACACCACAAATAGCACCACACGACGGCCTTTGCTATCTGCTTAAATGTGGATTTCCATAGTACAAATGCTGAATATAACGCTGGCAAGAGCAGATAGAAAATACCGGTTACTACTCTCAAATAGCTGTACTCAGCGTAGACAATATTTGATTCCACGATACCAATCTCGATAAAATTAACGCTTTGCTAATTGGCTGCCGCAGCGTAGCGTAGGCAGTCCAGTGGAGGCCACGTTTTTAGTGGCCGGAACGAAATTAAGCAACTTGTTAACTGGAAATTTTGATAATTTTTATAATTTTGTTCTGAGCACCAGTTTGAACATAGTTGATTGAAACACACCTATTATTTCTTAAGAATTTATCCGCGTGGAGCGTGCTATTAAAATACATCCCTCGGTCATAGTTGTTGAATTCAAAAGGCACATCATTAACTTTAAATGATTCGACAACCGTCCCTACCTTAGGTCGCTCCAACTTATAACCTGTAATACAACCAGAAACTTGAGAGTACTCTTTTTTATTGATGGTTTTTTCTAGCTTTATTATGTTTACATAATTAAAAATGGATCCAATAGAGTACAAAACCATCATGCCTAAGAAAATTCTAGCTAAAACTATTCTGTTTACCTTTGTAATATCTGCAAATATTTGGGAAAAAAGAGGATATTTCAGTACTAGGAATATCAAAAAAAATACAGGTACAAGCTCGATGAAATGGTCAGTGCTCGTATTTACTGATGCTTCAAAATAGATGCTCAAAACTTGTTTTTCCAGTTAACGTTTGGTTAAGGAGCGGGCTTTAGCCCGTCCCAGTGAGCGGAGCGAACGGTTTGAACCAGTTGTTAGGCGGTTCATGCCGTACGCTCGTTCTGGGTCTTCAAGCCAGGTACGCTTGCATAGAAAAAATGGGCGATGGACATACTTCTGGGTATTAACGGAGGAAGCTCATTGTGCAGAAAGGCTACTTGTGCTTCAAGAGTGCAGAAATCCTCAAGCTTGTAGCAAAATATAACTATTGGGTCGTCAAGGTTTTCGCCCATACATTTGACAGTCGCCCACTTTATAAAATTGTTAACTTCAAACTCAGATTGGATATTTAGCGCTGATACTCGCAAGCCAAATTCTTCGGTAAACGTAAGCTCTATTGGCCTAACAGGAAATTCATATATTGGGCGTTTAAGACAAGTATCGGGGCCGTCGAGTGATAGCTGGACTAGAGCCTCGTCGGGATTGTCGGATACCCCAATGTGAGCATCAATCCACGCGATTAGCTCTTCTGAGCTTACAAGCCCAAGCTTCCACAATGACAGAGCGATACTCAGAGTTTCCATACAGAGCCTAACGCCTTGCTAATTGGCTGCCGCAGCGCAGCGTAGGCAGTCCAGTGTAGGCCACGCTGTTTGTGGCCGGAAAGAAATTAAGCAACTTGTTATAAGCCATTTGTGTTGACCCTGTTACCGCAATGAATACAAACGATTGAGCCTGAAAACCAATGCCAAACAACTTTAGACCAATCTCCACTTGATGCTGGATGTGGCGATTTAAACCTTTGAACAGTTAAACACTTATTGCAGTGAGGGCAACGATTAAAAAATGCCAAAACAATATGTACAACTACGGCGCCAAAAAACGCACCGAAGATGTATATCAAATGACTCGCACTAGACTCCGGCGGAGAGAAAAACTTAACGTAACCTAGTGCTAGAAAAAAAGCGATAAGAAGCAACCATGAAATAAAAACGCTGAGTACATCAAGTTTCCCGACTAACGATTTCATCACCGATCTATCCTATGGCTTATAACGCCCAAATTTAGCGCGGAAAGCCGCGCAGCGGGTTGACGTCGCAGCCAGCGCTTTTTGCTGGCGATAAAATTTGATTGTTAGGCTACTACTTAATGACAACGAATTTAGAGAGTTTTACGCCTTTACTTATCTCTGTGGCATACGACTCTTTAATTCCAGCTGCTTGGGCAATTTTTTTCATTGAAACACCAGAGTTTTTTATTTCTTTAGCATATTTGATGCCGAACACATGAATCATAGCGACAGCTTCGCCATGATTAGAACTTAGATACATTTCCTTTAGTTCTTTGCCTAAATGAAGTAAGTCCATCTTAAACCTCAGCTATCTTTAGTTTGATTGTTCCAGTCTCTACCCCAGCTGGCCTTTCCACATTGAGTACACGCATAGTCACCAGTGGCAGCACCCAAATGGTACTCTTTGCTAAGGTTTGGATGGTCGCAAGGCTTATCCCCCCAAGTTTCCCTTAACTTTTTTGCTTCTTCCAATTGCATGAGTTAATCCTTACTTTTTGATTGCGAGAGCCTAACGAGTAAGCGACAGTTGAGCGCATTGTTATGCACTTATACAAATTCATGCTCTGCTATTCCTGTGCTCTCCGAGCCTGTGAGAAAGCGTACAAACAGCGTGTGCTGGTAGCCCAGTTGTTCTCTAAATGCTTTGAGCTTTGATAGATCCTTGAAGCTCTGTTCTTGGTTTGTAGATTTCTTTACTTCAATAGCTATTAAATTGTCATTGGTCATCCGTCGATGGATGATTATGTCAGGAACAACATTGCGCTCAGAAACTGAGCCGTCTGGCGAAATGGCATAAATTAGGCGTTTTATTTTTTCCATGTCTCGATTGTACTCGCAGTCAACATGCCAGCCTGAGAATGCTCCGGCCAGTTTCATTGCAAGTTGATGAGAGATGGCTTGCTCGCTAGAGTCGTTTGCCAGTAGTTGATGCTGCTCTGTAACGAATTCGTGAAGCAAGGGTTCAAGGTCGATGTCTTGGATTAACACTTTACTAAGTGCATAACGCCCGGCTTTGGGGCGGACTTGTAGCCGCGCAGCGGCGGAAAGGCCGTCCCAGCCACGAAGGGGCGACAACAGCCGTTTGTTAGGCACCGTGAGTTCTCATACTAAATTCTGCTGCAATGAAGTTTGCAGTTTTTACATATTGTTTAGCTGTAGTAGGAGTAATGTCAGCATCAGTTGCATGCACCGCTTTATTTCTAAGCAACCTAAGTTCTTGGTATGCCGTTTGGAAAGCTTCGATATCAAGATCTTTGTCTTTGGCAAGACGAAATAAACCTTGGTAGGAAACTTTAGACGGAAGCCCGTTTGCCTCACAGAATACAGAGGTTGCTTTTTCTACCATTATCCAAGCTTCCAGCACAGCAGCTCGTGGCGATACTACAGCCAAATCTTCCAACGCAATAGATGTAACATTCTGCTCTTGTTTGATTCCTTTTGTATTATCTCTTGAGATTGTCTCGATTTTATTGAGTCGCTCTTGGAACTCCGCTTCCAGCTCTCCATACTTGAGCTTCGTTACTCGTTCAATGAGTTTTCCCACTGGGGCTCTTAGAATGTAAACACAGCAGACCACGGTCACTGGCCAAGCCAGTGAATCCGTTAACGATGCAATAAACTCTAATAAATCCATATTTTTCAGAAATTCCCTGGTTTGATCTGCCTAACGCTGCCAGCAGCGGCCGAAAAGCCGCGCAGCGGATTTGAGGTCCAGCGACCAACGGGAGCGATGCTGACTGGTCTTGTTAGAGTTCCTAGACGAGAATGTCATGGATATCTCCATTGATGTTGAATTTAATTTTTGGCTTTTTAATAACTAACTCAGAAAGTTTATTTGAGTCAACTGTAAAACGTAGCGGTACCAATTCTGATTTATCGCATCGAGCAAACGCAAAGCGGTATTCTCTTTGATAACTGAATTCAGCTCGTTTCTTGAACATCCCTCTAGTTAAATCGTCATCAGTATACTTTACAGGCCCATTGACCATTTTGTACTCAGTTTTTGACAGCAAATTGTGAAACGGAATAAATGACTCAGATGGTAAAAGTGCATAATTATTTCCGAACTCTTGTATAATTCTTTGCAAGTCCCTTTTTAGTGAAATGAGCTCCAATTTGGACTCTGGAACTTCTAGAATAAACCAGCAACTCAACCATGAATCGTAGTAATCCTGATCTAGAAAAGTAAAAACCTCAGTTGCTCTAGAAAGATCAAGATTTTTACCATCCATGATTATTGTTGGCATTCGCTGGTCAAGTGATCTATTAGAGTAACCAATACATGCCTCGAACCGATCTGATATCCCTTGTTCATGACAGTTCCGGTAATAATGCGGAGTGTTGCAAAAGAAGTTACCGCGCAGAAAATCATCTAAATATTCTGGTTTAGAAAAGAACTTTAACAATCCAGCAATCGCAGGTGGTTCTCTCATGTCATTAATAGCTCTAACGCTCGCAGCACAGGCCGAAACCCGCGCAGCGGTTGAGGTCTAGGCCACGCAGTGGCCGATTGTGACTGCGCTTGTTATACACCGTTTGCACAATATTTTTCAAAAAAAGCCTCGACCATCGCGTCGAAAGTTTTAAAAGCAGGATTGTGAGGATGAACCCGGCCTTTGAACACATTTTTATCGCTACGATATATGGTCAACGATTCATCAAACTTTGAGCAGCCGTTTGCGGCATCATTATCTGTTAAATAGGCATTACCCATCTCAAACAGAGCCTTCGATACTCCCCAGTAATCTCCGTCTGCTTCAAACGCTTGAACGGCTAATTCGAAGTGTTTAATTGATGTTGATGCAGTAGGGTCATATTCATTGTGTCTTATGTAAAAATCTTTGTGTTCTCGGTAACTTCTATTCTTATAAAACAATCCAAGGAATGTATGAGCTTCTGCAATACCATAGACATCTTTAGACTTTTCTAAATCAGCTAGCGCCTCTTGCCCAAGTTTTTCAGCCGCTAACCCTCTACCTTGTATTTCCATTAGCTGATATGCGTAATTGAGTTTTGCCATTGGATCATTTGTATAAGGAACACCAGCCGCTGCGCAGCCGAGTAAAAACAATGTAATAAATGAAATAATGGTCAGCTTCATGCCAAACTTTCCTTAGGTGTATAACATTTTATTATTGAGCATGCTCGTTTTCTCAATTCCGATAGAGGAAACATGAGTTTATAATACATTGTAAAACAACAATAAATATTCAAATTCTATTTTCGCTATTTGGAAAAACGAGCATGCGTTATATTTCGGAACCTGTGCATTATATTTACGTACTTCTCTTTAGTAAGTACCTAATTTATAGCATGTAAATAAAACCAGCAACTAGCTTGTGCGCGATGTTAACGGGATATTTGACCTGGTATGCCGGATATTTCAAATAGCACTGTGTATAAAAACATTGAACATCACTTTTACCACAGACAATGAATAGAGCTGAAGCGTGAGCCGACAGTCTGCTTTTGGCACAAAGCTGCCGTTTCTATAGGCATTCACCCTGCCGGATAAAACCAGGCGTTTTTTATCAGGCCGCCTTGTACTTCATACACCACTACTACCTGATACGGCTGTTCGGCCATGCCGTATACCCTTTCGTGGTCGATAACCTTATTACCCACCAGCATCCGCTGGAGCACTTCGGCGCGCAGCGCAGCTATAGTAAAGCGCTCGGTTTTGTAAAACGCTTCCAGTGCAGCGTGGCCTTTTAAAGCAGGCTCCGTTGCAGGCATACGGTAAATAGCAATATCGCTGTGATAACAGCTGATAAAAGCGGCGAGATCTTTAGCGTTGTAAGCATTCAACTGGCGTTGTACCGGCAATACTGTTTGTTCGTTATTCATATCGTTAGCCATGTCATTAGCCATAGTGTGGCAGCCTTATTCCAGCGTTTTAGTCATAAACAGACTATTCGGGTCTTCCGGGTAATCGGCGAAGCGGCCGCAGTAGTTAAAGCCGGCACTTTGGTACAAATTGCGGGCCGGCAGAAAAAACTCCATTGAGCCGGTTTCCAGGTAAATGTGCCGAAAACCGCTTTGCCGGGCCTCCGCCAGTAAAAACTGCAGCAAGGCGCGCCCTACTCCCTTACCGCGCGCTTCCGGAGCGGTACGCATTGATTTAATCTCCGCCATATCGTTGCTGTGTTGCTTAAGCGCCACGCAGCCCAGCAATATCTCGCCCTGCCAGGCGCCCCAGAAGCGGATACCGGGCGCTTGTAATTTACTGATATCCAGCGCGTGCACACTCTCCGGCGGTGAGGTAGCATACATATCGTCTAAATGGCCCTGCAATAACTGGATAACCGCCGGCGAGTCCAGCCGGCCCGGAATAATGTTCATCGTTAATCTACCTGAAATACATAGCTATAAAGGTGTAATAACAGCTGCAGCCTTAGTTAGCGGCTAAAACTGCGGCAAATAAAGTGGCCGGCTACGGCTGTACGTGTGCTTTGACAGCATGGATAAAAAATTAGCCCGCAACAAGATTTTTTTTCCTGCAAAACGTTTTGAAATCCTGTATATTACCGCACTATTTTCAAACCCTAGCTTATTGAGATTACTATGTCAGCAGATTTATCCTTATACAGAAACATTGGTATCTTCGCCCACGTTGATGCCGGCAAAACCACTACTACCGAGCGTATCCTGAAACTGACCGGTAAGATCCATAAGTTAGGTGAAGTTCACGAAGGTGAATCTACTACCGACTTTATGGAACAAGAAGCCGAGCGCGGTATTACTATCCAGTCAGCAGCCGTAAGCTGTTTCTGGAAAGGCTACCGTTTCAACGTTATCGATACCCCGGGCCACGTTGACTTCACTGTTGAAGTTTACCGTTCATTAAAAGTATTAGACGGTGGTGTTGGTGTATTCTGTGGTTCAGGCGGTGTTGAACCTCAGTCAGAAACCAACTGGCGTTATGCTAACGACGCTGAAGTATCACGTCTGATCTTCGTTAACAAACTGGACCGTATCGGTGCTGACTTTATCCGCGTTACTGAGCAGGTGAAGAAAGTTCTGGGCGCAAACCCACTGATCATGGTGTTACCAATCGGCCGCGAAGACACCTTCAAAGGTGTGGTTGACCTGTTAACGCAAAAAGCTTACATCTGGGATGAAACCGGCTTACCGGAAAACTACACCATTACTGACGTACCGGCTGACATGGCTGATGACGTTGAAATGTACCGTCAGCAACTGATCGAAACGGCTGTAGAGCAAGACGACGACCTGCTGATGGCATACATGGAAGGCGAAGAGCCGTCTATCGAAGACATCAAGCGTTGTATCCGTAAAGGCTGCCGCGACCTGGCATTCTTCCCGACTTACTGTGGTTCAGCCTTTAAAAACAAAGGTATGCAATTACTGTTAGATGCGGTTGTTGATTACCTGCCAAGCCCGACTGAAGTTATTCCTCAGCCACTGACTGACGAAGAAGGTGTTGAGACCGGCGAACACGCTATCGTGTCTGCTGACGAGCCGTTCCGCGCTTTAGCCTTCAAAATCATGGATGACCGTTTCGGCGCCCTGACCTTTATCCGTATCTACTCTGGTGTACTGAACAAGGGTGATACCATCCTGAACTCTTTCACCGGTAAAACCGAGCGTATCGGCCGTATGGTTGAAATGCAGGCGAATGACCGTACCGACCTGACCACAGCTCAGGCGGGTGACATCATTGCTCTGGTTGGTATGAAAAACAACACCCAGACCGGCCACACTCTGTGTGATCCTAAGCACCCATGTACACTTGAGCCAATGGTATTCCCGGAGCCGGTAATCTCTATCTCTGTTACGCCAAAAGACAAAGGCTCAGTAGAGAAGATGGGTATCGCTATCGGTAAAATGGTTGCTGAAGATCCAACTTTCCGTGTTGAAACTGATATTGACTCAGGTGAAACCATCCTTAAAGGTATGGGTGAATTACACTTAGATATCAAAGTAGACATTCTGAAGCGTACTTACGGCGTTGAGTTAGTTGTAGGCCAGCCACAGGTTGCTTACCGCGAAACTATTACCCGTGAAATCGAAGACAGCTACACCCACAAGAAACAATCCGGTGGTTCAGGTCAGTACGGTAAAATCGATTACCGCATTCGTCCGGGCGAGCAAAACTCTGGCTTTACGTTCAAATCAACTGTTGTTGGTGGTAGCGTACCAAAAGAATTTATGCCTGCTATCGAGAAAGGCTTTGAGTCTATGATGTCAACCGGCACTCTGGCTGGCTTCCCGGTATTAGACGTTGAAGTTGAAGTATTCGACGGTGGTTTCCACGCCGTTGACTCATCAGCTATCGCGTTTGAAATCGCGGCTAAAGGCGCATTCCGTCAGTCTATGCCTAAAGCCGGCGCGCAAATGCTTGAGCCAATCATGAAAGTTGACGTGTTCACTCCGGAAGATCACGTAGGTGATGTTATCGGTGACTTAAACCGTCGTCGCGGCATGATCTCTGGCCAGGAAGCAGGTGTTACCGGCGTCCGTATCAAAGCTGACGTACCACTGTCAGAAATGTTCGGTTACATCAGTACCCTGCGTACTATGACGTCAGGCCGTGGTCAGTTCTCTATGGAGTTCTCGCACTACTCACCGTGCCCGTCTAACGTAGCTGAAGCGGTTATCGCCAAAGAAAAAGAAAAGAAAGCTGCCGCTGCTAAAAACTAAGCAGTAATACAGCTAAGCAAAAGCCCTGCCGGTTTACCTGCAGGGCTTTTTTCTGCCTGCTGTTTCTACTGTGGCATACGCCTTGCTGTACCTGTTGCATTAACCCTGCAAAGTTCAGGGTGCAGTACAAGGAGTTGCCGATGAGTGTAAAAAGTTTTACCCGTGGCGGATACCCGCTAACCGACAACTGCTTTGACGAATTGATAAACGACGATGGCAGTGTGCGGCCACCGGCAGCGGCCATTGCGCGCTTTATAGACAAGCACGGAGCTACAGAGCTTTGCGAAAGACAACTGCAGTTAAATCAAACCATTAGCGATATGGGTGTGTGCTTTACCCTGTACAGCGATGGCAGCAATATCGACCGCGCCTGGCCATTAGATGTGATGCCGCGCACTATACCGGGTTCAGAATGGCAAGCCACCAGCGCCGGTTTAAAGCAGCGCTTAACCGCGCTGAATCTGTTTATTGATGACTTATACAATGGCCAAAAAATCCTTAAAGACGGCATAGTACCGGCCGAGTTGGTGCTGCAATCGAAGAATTACCTTGCACCATGCCGGGGCATTTCGCCCCGTTATGGCGTGTGGGCCAATATTTGCGGCACCGATTTGGTCCGCGACGGGAGCGGCCGCTTTCTGGTGCTGGAAGATAACTTGCGGGTACCGTCCGGGGTGTCTTACATGCTGGAGAACCGTACCGTAATGAAACGGGTGTTTCCCGAGCTGTTTGCCGACTCCACCATTTATCCGGTTGACGATTACCCGCATCAGCTGTGGCGTATGCTGGCATCACTGTCACCGCGCAGCGGCGATGTGCCCTGCATAGTACTGTTAACACCCGGCATTTATAACTCAGCCTATTTTGAGCACAGCTTTCTGGCGCAGCAAGCCGGCATAGAGCTGGCCGAAAACACCGACTTATTTGTTGAAGACGACATTGTTTACTTAAAAAAACTGCACGGTAAGCAGCGGGTTGATGTTATTTACCGCCGTATTGACGATGTGTTTTTAGATCCATTAGCATTCCGGCCGGACTCTGTGCTGGGGGTTGCCGGCCTTATCAGCGCCTGGAGCAAGGGCAATGTGGCTATTGCTAATGCGCCCGGCTCCGGCGTGGCCGACGACAAAGTTATTTATGCCTATGTCCCTAAAATTATTCAGTATTATCTGGGCGAAACCGCACTGATTGATAACGTTGAAACCTTTTTATGTCTGGAGCCGGAGCAGCGCAGCTATGTGCTGGCTAACCTCGACAAGCTGGTGGTAAAACCGGCCAACGAGTCCGGCGGCTACGGCATTTTAATCGGCCCGCGTTCAACATTGGCCGAACAGCAACAGATGGCAGAGGCCATAAAAGCCAACCCGCGCAATTTTATTGCCCAGCCAACACTGAACCTGTCTACCGCCCCTACCCTGTGCGACGGCGCGCTGGAACCGCGTCACCTCGATTTACGCCCCTTTATTTTGCAGGGCAAAGAGCTGTACTGCACCACCGGCGGGCTAAGCCGGGTGGCACTGACGCGCGGCTCTTTAGTGGTCAATTCATCCCAGGGCGGTGGCAGTAAAGACACCTGGATCATCAACGATGAGGTATAACCTATGCTGCTGAAATCTGTCGACAATATATTCTGGCTCGGTCGCTATCTGGAGCGGCTGGATGACACCGCCCGGCTGGTCAACGCCACCAGCCACCTGCTGATAGACAGCCACAAAGACACCCGCTTCAGCTGGCCGGTGCTGCTGGATGTGATGGGGCTGGACAGCAGCAGCAGCCTGGCCGACTATCAGCTGCCGCCGGATGCAACGCCCGAGCAAGCCAGTATTGAATACGCGGTAATGGCACATTTAATCAGCAACAGTGCCAGCAGTGTGTCTATCCGCCATACCTGCAGCCAGCTGAAATATAACGCCCGCTCGGTACGCCAGCTTATACCGCGTGATATGTGGGAAGAGCTGAATAAACTGGATATTTTTATTCAGCAGAACTGCTGCCAGGCAGACGGCCGCCGGCAACGCTATAACCTGATGACCGAAGTCAGCCGCCGCTGTCAGATGGTGGTAGGCGTACTGGACGGCGTGATGCTGCGCAGCGACGCCTTTGATTTATTTAATATTGGCCGGCACTTAGAGCGCGCCGATATGACCACCCGCATTATGGATGTTATGGTGCTGCAGCAGTTGCAACCGACGCAAATTAAGCGGCCTAAGTTTCGCTGGACCTCTATCCTTAATGCGCTGGGTGGCATAGAGTCGTACCATTATTATCTGGCGCAGCAAAGCGGCGATGTCGATGCTATCGATTATCTGCTGGCCTTTGCCGATTTTCCACGCTCTATCGCCTATTGTTTAAACCGTGTTGCCGCCTCGGCCAAAGGCTTACCGCACAGCATCAGCATTTTGCAACAAGTGCATCAGTTACAGGCGTTGCTTAAAGCCGAACCGCTGACCGAGCTGTCAACCGAACAATTACACGGCCTGATCGATCAAATCCAGGCCGGTATTATGCATTTACACCAGGTTATTGCCGCGCCGTCAGCCGTGCAGCAACAACAGCAGCTTTCAGCCTGAACGCCGTTACAGGAGCTTTATGTCAGTGAGCGTTACGCCATACAGTTTTGCTGAACAGCAGCACTGGCAACAGCTGCCGCAGTGGCAGCAATTGCAGCTCTGGTGGCAACAGCAAGCGCCCGAGCGCCGGCAACAACTGCAGGCCGATTTACAACATCAGCTGCGCGAAAACGGTGCTGCTTTTGCACCAGAGCTGCAACGGCAACTGGATGTATTGCCCTGGTTAATCAGTGAGCCACAGTGGCAACAGCTGGAAGCCGGCCTTGGCCAACGCCATCAGCTGCTGAACGCAATTTTACATGACTTATACGGCCCGCAATTGCTGTTACAGCACGGTATTATTCCGCCCGAAGTGATTTTTTTAAATAAAGACTACCTGCTGCCCTGCGCCAACTTAATAACTGAGCAGGCCTGGCTGCCGATGCTGGCCTGTGATATCGGTCGCGACAGTGCCGGGGGCTTCTGTGCTTATGCCGACAACAGCCGGTTACCGGCCGGGCTGGGCTATGTATTGCAACACCGGCTGGCCTTTAACAACACTACCGCCGGGTTAAACGCCGGCATTAAAAAAAGCCAGCTGGCCGGCTTTTTTCGCAACCTCCAGCAACTGCTGCAGCAAGGCTGCCACAGCGATAACGGCGAAAAACTGGCCGCGATCCTCACACACCATAAACGCGATGCCGCCTATTTTGAACATGCCTTCTTAGCCAATTACCTGGATATAGCCCTGGTACACGGCGCTGACTTACTGTTTAAAGACGGCCGCTTATGGTTAAAAACCTTAAGCGGTTTGCAAAGCCTGCAAAGCCTGCTGCGTTATCTGCCGGATCACAGCTGCGATCCGCTGGAATTAGACGCCGCCGGCAGTGGCAGCGCCGGCTTATTGCAAAGTATCCGCCAGCAACAACTGCTGTGTGTTAACCCGCCGGGTTCTGCCTTGCTGGATTCCGGCGCGCTGCTGCCGTTTATGGCATCTTGCTGTGAGTTTTTGCTGCAGCAGCCATTATTGTTAGCCACGGTACCGGCATTATGGTGCGGCAATAAGCAAAACCTGGCGCAACTGCAGGCCGGTGCGCCATCTTACTGTGTACAGCATTTACTCAGCGCTGAGCAATGGTTGCTACCACAGCTTAGCCAGGCAGAGCGCACGGCGCTGTGGCAGCAGGTACAACAACAGCCGGCAGCTTATATCGCCCGCCAGCTGTTACCGCTTAGTACTGTGCCTTGCAGCCCGGCACCTGACAACAACGCGCCAACGGCAGCGCTTCAACAACTGCCGGGCGTGTTGCGGCTGTTCAGCCTGCTGGGTAATGAAGCCGGGCCAACTGCGGCAAACAGCGCTGCTGTCAGCGTTATGCCAGGCGCACTGGGCCGGGTCTGCGCCGACAGCCAGCAGTTGCAACTGAGCGACCACGCCGGCTTTGGCCGGGGTTTTATCGCCAAAGATGTCTGGGTACTGGCCGACAAAGCCCACGCCGTAAGCTTACTGCAAAGTGCCAAACAACAAGTCACGCTGTCGCGCCACTCCGGTCTGTTACCCAGCCGTGTTGCCGACCACTTATTCTGGTTAGGCCGCTACAACGAACGGCTGAACCTGATTTGCCGCGCGCTGCGCGCTGCGCTGAGTTTACTGAGCAACACTGAACCGGCAGCACAGCACGACGCCACCTGTTTGTTGCATTTTTGCTTGCAAGCCAACGGCAGTGGCGACAGCTCTGCACCGCCACAAGCGATTAACCCCACTGCGGCTCTGGATAGCTTATTTAACGCCGCTAATCCGCGCGGTGTGGCAGCGGTGCTGCAAAATCTGCTGTTTAACGCCCAGTCGGTGCGGGAGTATTTCAGCGAAGATACCTGGTACGTGCTGGATAAGCTGCAAACCAGCATTTACCAGTGGCCGGCTACAGCAACGCAGCCGCCGATAGCCGTAATGCAGCGCACGCTGGACGAAGTGGTGTTATTGCAAACCGCCATTTACGGCCTGAACAATGAAACCATGAGCCGCACCCAAACGCTGCGCTTTATGGATCTGGGCCAACATCTGGAGCGGGCGCTGCAAACCTGCAGCCTGCTGCAGGCGGTGTTTACCCATACGCCACCCGGTGATGCCCTGCTCGAAGCCCTGCTGCGGCTGGCCGATACCCTGCTCACTTACCGGCGACGTTATCATGCCGATTTATACCCGGCGGCCATTATTGACTTGTTGTTACTCGATGACAGCACGCCGCGCTCTGTAACTTACCAATGCGCCAGCCTGTTACGCCAGGCTGAAAAACTGCCGGCCCTGCAGGCCCATTCCGGCTTAAAACCCGGCCGCGAACAACGGCTGGCAATGGCATTGGTGGCGCTGCTGCAACAGGCCGATCCACAGCAGCTGTTTGACCCACAACAGCACGCGCGGCCGGAGCTGAGCTTACTGCTGCATCAGTTGCAACAACTGCTGCGCCAGCTGTCTGACAGCATTACGCAGTCTTACTTTAATCATGCCGATCTCAGCAGCCAATGGCAGAGCTTTTAACATGGCCGCTATAATATGAAATATCAGCTTAGCCACAGCACCGAGTACCGTTATACCCATACGGTGGCCAACAGCTACAATCTGGCCTGGTTAACCCCGCGCACCCTGCCGTATCAACAGCTGGAGCAATTCAGCCTGACGGTTAACCCGACGCCGTCTGAGATACAGCAGCGCACAGACAGTTTTGGCAATCTGCAGCACTTTATTCACCTGCAGCCACCGCACCGTCAGCTTACGGTTACCGCCCGCAGCGTGCTGCAGGTGCAACCGCGGCACAATGTATTGAAAATCTGCGACGGCGCCCACAGCAGCGAACTGGCGCACTACCTGGCAACCAATACCGGCAGCGACGCCCTGGCGGCCAGATTGTGTCTTAACGCCAGCCGGATGATCCCGCTGCTCAGCGCCGCCAAAGCGCTAATATTGCCGCTGCAACAGTCAGGGCAAAATGTACTGCAACTGGCGCAGGCATTAAATCAGCTAATTTTTACTGAGTTTCAGTACGATCCGGAATTCAGTACTGTGATTACGCCGCTAAGCGACGTCTTGCAACATAAAAGAGGGGTGTGTCAGGATTTTGCCCAGCTGGCCATCAGTTGCCTGCGCTCGGTAGGTATTCCGGCGCGTTATGTCAGCGGTTATCTGCAAACGCGGCCACCGCAGGGCCAACCCAGGCTGGTAGGTGCCGATGCCTCTCATGCCTGGTTTGCGGTATTTGACCCTAAGCTGGGCTGGCTGGACTTTGATCCCACCAACAACCTGCTGGCCGACGAGCAACACCTTACCCTGGCCTGGGGCCGCGATTATGCTGACGTCGTGCCGTTAAAAGGCTTGCTGCAAGGCAGCGGCGAGCACCAATTGCGTGTCGCCGTTGATGTTATACCCCTTGCGGAGACATAACTCAGGGTTCAATTAATACCGGGTACTTCAGGTATTGCCGGTCGTAAAACGGCATTTGGCGGTAAAACCAGTTATAGCGCTGACGCGGGTTAGTGCGCAGTGCTTCGTCTTGTGCTAAGGCCTGGTCAAACTGCTGTTGCAACTCCGGTTGCTGTGCCAGCATTTGTGCTATTAACGGCTCTATAGCATAGGGCTCAAAGTATTCGGTACGTTCAAACATGCCCGGGAAAAAGCCCCAGCTGAAGAATGAATCCGGCGCCGTCGGTTCCAGCAACGCCACTGCTAAACGGCCTAACGCCTGATCGGTGCTGACTTTTACCCAGCCGGCTGCCAGGTTACGGTTTTGCGCAACCCGGCTAAATGCAGCCTCTGTCAGCATAAAGCGACTCTCAAACGGTTTATCGGCAAATTTATATGCCGTGGCGCTCAGCTGCTGCACTGTGACCTTTTGCGCTTTATCCAACACACTAAGCTCAATACCATGCAGTTTAAGCCGCTGTATTACGCTGTGCTGCTCCGGTGGTATCCAGTACGCCTGCGGTATGGCCACTTCTTTATCTGCCACCTTGTCCCAATACTGCGGCAACTGCGGGTACAGCTGTGGCTTACCGGTCCATGCTACGTAGCTGTCACCGCTGATAGCTGATTGGCGCAGCTCATAACTGATGCCTTTAAAATCGATAACATCGGCTTGTTCGCTGGCTTTAAAGCTTAGCACCATGCGCTTGGGCCTGGCTTGCAAGTCGGCCTGGCGCGCTAATATCAGCGCTTTGCCCTGCTCATTTAACAGTTTCAGGCTTTGCTCCAGTAACACATAGGTGCCCAGCACCCGCTGGCGGTATGGTTTTAAGCTGTGGTTTTCTACCAGTACTGTGGGTAAGTGGCGCACATCACCATAGCCATTAGAAAAGCGCGGGCTGGCGGTCCAGCCACTGATACCTTTGCTAAAATCCTTGCTGTCAACGCCAAACACCAGCGGCCCGGGAATATGCCCGGCCTGCGTTAGCGCTGCATCCACGGCCGGGCGGTATAACTTTGCCAACCAGCTGGCACCATTAGCACTGATAGCGGCAAACGGCTCGTTAAAGCCATAGGTAATGTCGTACTGATAATCTTCGCCATCGGTAACATGGACATCGATATATAAATCCGGCTGGTAGCGGTTAATCAGCGCCAGCAGCGCCTGCATTTCCGGCGCGTCGGCTTTGGCGTAGTCACGGTTTAAATTCAGATTTTGCGCCGTAGCGCGCCAGCCCTGCTGCACCGGTCCGCGCTGGTTCATGCGGTTGGTTTTGGAGCGCCGCTCATGGCCGTCGGCCGACAACACCGGAATAAACAATAAGTCGGCATTGGCGAGTAAATGCGCTTTATCCCCCTGGGCAATATCGCGCAGCAACATTAAACCGGCATCTTTGCCATCAATTTCGCCGCTGTGAATACCGGCCTGCACCAACAACAGCGGACGCTGCGGGTTTTGCGCAATTTTATGCAATGCCCTGCTGGCCTTGACCACGTACAACGGCCGGCCCTGAGCGCTGATGCCAAACTGCTCCAGCATCAACAGATCTGAGCTATCTACCAGTGCGTTCAGGTATTTCAGCGTAGCGGCATAATCGGGGCTGTCAGTCAGCCCGGTCAGTTCGGCCGGGGTAACCCAGGGCTGGCCCTTGCTTTTAATCAGCGTTTCGCTGTTGCCCTGCCATGCCGGTAACGGCGGTAACCAATCGGCTGTGGTCTGTGCCCGGGCCGGCAGCAGTATGGTAGTTGCTAACAACAGCGGTAATAACTTATTCATATCAATCCTGATTTGTTTTGATATTAAACACACTGCAATACAGCACCGGTAAAAACAGCAGCGTTAATACAGTGGCAAAACCAAGGCCAAACATGATCACCACCGCCAAACTGGCAAAAAACTCATCACCTAACAGCGGGATCATGCCGAGTATAGTAGTGATAGCCGCCATCGACACCGGTCGCACCCGGCTTACCGCACTGTCAAACACGGCATTAAAGGCGGCTTTGCCCTCTTCCAGCTCCAGCTTGATTTGCTCTACCAGCACAATGCAGTTTTTAATCAACATGCCGGACAAACTTAAAAAGCCGAGCAAGGCAATAAAACCAAAGGGCGCGCCCAGCAATAATAAACCAAAACTGACACCGATAATGGCCAGCGGCACGCAGGCCCAGATCACCAAGGCGCTGCGCATGGAGTTAAACAGCAGCACGGTAATCACAAACATCATCAGATACCCCAGCGGTAACGAGCTGAACAGCGCCTTTTGCGCTTTTTGCTGCGCCTCATATTCGCCGCCCCAGCTGAGGAAGTAGCCGGTTGGCAGCGCTATGGCTTCTATATCGGCTTTTACCCGTGCCAGTAAGGCTGAGGCAGTGTCATCAGACAAGTTATCGTGATCTGCCATTACCGTAATGGTTCTTTTGCGGTCGCGGCGTTGAATTTGCGCGTCTTCCCATACCAGATCAAACCGGGTAACCACCTGCGTGATGGGCACATAGCGTTGCAACTTATTGCTGTATACCTGTAAATCGTACAGTGCATCGGGGTTGTCGCGCTCGGCCAGCGGCGAGCGTGCCACTATCGGCAGTAAATGGGTGCCGTCACGGTAAATACCCACAGTACGGCCCGACATCGCGGTTAACAGCACATCATCGATATCCTGTTTACTGATGCCGGCACGACGCGCCATGGCCTCATTAAATACCGGCCGGATCACCTTGGTGCGTTCGCGCCAGTTATCACGGATACTGACGGCACGGCCATCTGAGCGCAAGATCGTTTTGGCTTGCTGCGCCAGGCTGCGCAACATATCCGGATCGGCACCGCTGAATCGCGCTTCAATCTTAGCCGGCGTTGAAGGCCCTACTTCGAGCCGCAGCAGCTTATATTGCAGGCGCGGCAATTGCGAAGTGATATATTCCCGCGTGTGTTGCATTAATGCCGGTAACTGCTCGCGCTGCTCTGCCCGCACAATAAGCTGGCTGTAAGCGGCAAAGCTTTTCTCCGGCTGATAAGTCAGCATAAAGCGCTCTGCACCGCGGCCACTGGTGGCGGTAACATGGCTGATACCATCGAGCGACGACAAATAATTCATCAGGGTTACCGCATCAGCAGCACTGTGGCGGATGTCGCTGCCTTCCGGCTGCCATAAATCGACGAGGAAAATAGGCGTATTAGACGGCGGGAAAAACACCTGCTTTACCTTAGAGAACCCCAGCACCGCAACGACCAACAACAACAGCGTAACGCTGTATGTCAGCAGGCGGTAACGCAGTGCAGCACTGAGCATCTTACGGTACAGATTAAACACCGCGCCCTGATACAACTCTTGTGGCTCAGTGTCCTGTTGCAGCTTGTCTTTGAATAACATACTGGCGAAAAACGGCGTTAGCGTAATGGCGGTAACCCAGCTAAGCAGCAAGGACACCAGCAACACCCAAAACAAACTGCCGGCAAACTCACCGGTAGCGTCGCTGGATAAGCCTATAGGGGCAAAGGCCGCAATGGCTATAATAGTTGCGCCCAGCAGCGGCCACTGTGTTTGCTTAACAATTAACGCGGCGGCGTCAGCCAGCTTAAGCCGGCGCTGCATACCGATTAAAATACCTTCGGTGATCACGATGGCGTTATCCACCAGCATCCCCAGCGCAATAATTAACGCGCCAAGCGACACGCGCTGCAGCTCAATTTGCATTTGCTGCATAAAGATAAAAGTACCCAGTACCGTCAGCAGCAAAATAAGGCCGATTAAAATACCGCTGCGCAAACCCATAAACAACAACAGCACTACAATAACAATGGCCACCGCTTCAGCCAGGTTAATAATAAAGCCACTGACCGAGTTGGCCACTTCATCCGGCTGGTTGTAAATAGTGTGCAGGTTTATGCCCACCGGTTTATTGTATTCCAACTCAGTGAGGCGCTGTTGTACCAGCTCGCCGGCTTCTACCACATTCACGCCAGCGGTGAAGGACACTCCCAATGTCAGCGCGTTTTGGCCGTTAAAGCGCAGCAATTGGTTGGGTACTTCAGCATTTTCGCGATAAACCCGCGCTACATCGCCTAAATAAATCAGCTCTTTTGAGTCTGGGCTGGAGATAATCAGGCTTTCCAACTCAGTCACCGATTGAAACTCGCCGGTGGGATATATGCGCAGCCGGTCCGGCCCCACTTTAATCGAGCCGGCATTGGCTACCATATTCTGGCTTTGCAACAGCGCAGCAAGGGTTTGCGGTGCTATACCCAGGGCGGTTAGCCGTGGCCTGGAAATTTCAACGATCACCTGCTCCTGCTGCACGCCGCCTACGGCGACTTTGCCGACACCATTAACCAACACTAATTCACGGCGTAAGAAATCAACATAATCGCGCAGTTCATCATCGCTGTAACCGTCACCGGTAAGCGCATATAAGATGCCGTATACATCGCCGAAATCGTCTTTAACCTGCGGTGGTTGCACGCCTGGTGGTAACTGCGGCTGTAAGTCATTTACTTTATGGCGCAGCTCATCCCAGATTTGTTTTAACTCTTTGGCGCGGTAGGTATCTTTCATCTCTACCATCAGCTGCGATAAGCCGGCGGTAGATACTGAGGTAACATGATTAACATAGGGCAATTGCTGAATGGCATTTTCCAGCGGATAAGTCACTTCTTCTTCGACCTGGGTGGGTGACGCGCCCGGGTACTGGGTAATGATCAGCGCTTGTTTTAAGGTAAATTGCGGATCTTCCAGCCGGCCAAGGCCAAAGTACGACACTATACCGCCAAACAATAAGATAGCGGCGAACAACCAGGATGAGGTGCGGTACTGAATAAAATAACGGGCAGCATTCATACTTACAGCCCCCGCTCACGCACCCAGGGCCTTACCTGCTGGCCTTCCTTTAACTGTTGCACACCGGCACTGACCACTTGTTCACCGGCATTAAGACCGGCGGTTACCGCCGCACCGGCACTGGTTAAACTGCTGACGGTTACCGCGCGTTTAGTTACGACACCGCTATCGGCGTTATACACCCAGACATAGCTTTGCTGTGATGCCAGTGCAGTATCGTCCGGCATAAAAATCGCGCTGGCCGGAATAAACAATGCATCGACATAGGCGGCGTTAATTTTGCTGACTTCAGCAATCACATTGGCTGTCATACCGGATAGCACGTTGAATTCAGTGGGTGTCGGCATAGTAAACACCACTTTAAAGCTGTTGGTGGCCGGATCGGCGCGGGTATCCCATTCGCGAATGCGGGCACGGTAACGCTGCAGCGGATGGGAGTCGAACACCACCTCCGGCTGATAATCAAAATCTTTGCGCACATTGGAAATAACATCTTCCGGCACCTGGATCACTACATCGACCTGATCGCGCACCTGCAGCTCCATAATGGCCTGCTGCGCGGCAACGTTTTCGTGGTTCTCGACCAGTAAGCGCGAAATGTTACCGGCAAAAGGCGCCTCCAACCGGGTATAACTCAGCGCGGTTTCAGCAGTGGATAAATCGGCTTGCGCTACCTGTAACTGCGCTTTAGATTCATCAAATACTGCTTGTGACACCAGCTTTTGTGCCACTAACTGCTCGGCGCGGGCAAACTGGGTTTGCGCCAGTTCAAACCGGGCGCGGGCCTGGTCCAGCTTGAGTTTAAAGTCAGTGTCATCCAGCCGTGCCAGCAATTCGCCTTTTTGCACCGCCTGGCCGGGCCTGGCGATCAGCTGTACTAACTTGCCACTGACGCGAAAGGTTAAATTTGCCCGCTCGGTGGGTTCTACCACGGCTGGGAACTGGCGTACCGCAGCGGCAGCATCGGCGCCAACCAGATGCAATTTCACCGGTCGTACCAGTAGTTCAGTAGTTTGAGACTCAGGCTCTGAGCAAGCGGACAGCAGCAACAACGAAGTAAACAACGGCAAGATTACCGGCGGGAAACGTAACATAGTTATCATCCTGAAACAGTAGTAGAACCAAGGCGCCTTTACAGCTTAGTCAAATCTGTACAGATCGCCTTATTTAACATTAAAATCAGCGCCCTAACAGTAAAAATTTTAGGTCAGCGCTTATATTGGCACAGCTGAACGGGTACGGCTAAATTTCTAACAATGCCTGCTTTAACAAATGCACTTTATCGCGCAGTTGCGCGGCTTGCTCAAACTCCAGGTCGCGGGCATGTTGCAGCATTTTCTGCTCCAGTTGCTTAATTTCTGCCTCCACCTGGTACGGCGTCTTACCTTTAATCATCCGCACTCGTTCTGCCACCAACGGCAACGCCGGCGCAGCATCCTGGCCTAAGTCCATCACATCGGCAATTTTCTTTTTAATGGCGGTAGGTGAAATACCGTGCTCAATATTAAACTGCTGCTGTTTAGCGCGGCGCCGGTCAGTTTCATCTATGGCCCGTTGCATAGAGCCGGTAATACGATCGGCATACAATATCGCCCGGCCGGTTAAGTTACGCGCGGCGCGGCCTATGGTTTGAATTAACGAGCGCTCGGAGCGTAAGAAGCCTTCTTTGTCGGCATCCAAAATGGCCACCAATGACACTTCCGGAATATCCAGGCCTTCACGCAGCAGGTTAATACCTACCAGCACATCAAATACGCCCAGACGTAAATCACGGATAATCTCCATCCGTTCCACAGTGTCGATATCCGAATGCAAATAGCGCACTTTAACGCCATGTTCGCTGAGGTAGTCGGTTAAATCTTCCGCCATGCGTTTGGTTAAGGTGGTCACCAACACCCGCTCTTTGCGCTCGGCACGGATAAAGGTCTCAGATAATAAGTCATCCACCTGGGTTGCCACCGGGCGTATTTCTATCTCCGGGTCAACCAGGCCGGTGGGCCGCACCACCTGCTCAATCACTTCGCCAGCCGATTGCTCCAGCTCATATGCCGCCGGCGTAGCAGACACATAGATCCGCTGCGGTGCTATGGCTTCAAATTCATCAAATTTCAGAGGCCGGTTATCCAGCGCCGAGGGCAGCCGGAAGCCGTAATTCACCAGGTTTTCCTTGCGCGAACGGTCGCCTTTATACATAGCGCCGATTTGCGACACCGTAACGTGCGATTCATCAATAAACATCAGGCCGTCGGCCGGAAAATAATCCAGCAAAGTCGGCGGCGGCTCGCCGTTGGCGCGGCCGGACAAGTAGCGTGAGTAGTTCTCAATGCCGGAGCAATAGCCCAGCTCTACCATCATTTCTATATCAAACAAGGTGCGCTGGCTTAAGCGCTGCTCTTCCACCAGCTTATTATTGGCCAGCAGTTCATCGCGCCGGTGTTTCAGTTCAACTTTTATCTCATCTACCGCAGCGAGGATTTTCTCCCGCGGCGTAACATAGTGCGTTTTCGGATAGACGGTGTAGCGCGTCACCACCTTTTCCACCGAGCCGGTTAATGGATCAAAAATGCTGATACGCTCAATTTCTTCATCAAACAGCTCTACCCGCACCGCAATGTCGTCGGACTCGGCCGGAAAAATATCAATCACATCGCCGCGTACCCGGTACGTTGCGCGTTGAAACTCGATATCGTTGCGGCTGTACTGCAATTCGGCCAGACGGCGCAAAATAAAACGCTGATCGACAATATCGCCGACTTTTAAATGCAGCAGCATTTTCATATAGGATTCGGGATCGCCCAGGCCGTAAATAGCGGAAACCGAAGCGATAATCACCACATCGCGCCGCTCCATCAACGCCTTGGTGGCCGACAGCCGCATTTGTTCGATATGCTCGTTAATAGAAGAGTCTTTTTCAATAAAGGTGTCGGTCGAAGGCACATAGGCTTCCGGCTGGTAATAGTCGTAGTACGAGACAAAGTATTCCACCGAGTTATGCGGGAAAAACTCTTTCATCTCACCATACAGCTGGGCCGCCAGGGTTTTATTATGCGCCATAATCAGCGTTGGCCGGTCTACTTTTGCTATCACATTGGCCATGGTAAAGGTTTTGCCCGAACCGGTAACACCGAGCAAGGTTTGGTGCGCCAATCCGTCTTGCAGCCCTTCTACCAGTTTGGCGATAGCTTGTGGTTGATCGCCGGCCGGCTGATAGTGCGATACCAGTTCAAATGCTCTTGTCATATACCTGCCTCCTGCTGTGAACACCGTGCCGCGCGGTTAAACCAGCGCCATGCCAGGCTTGCGGTAAAAATATTGCCCAGCACACAGCCGATAAATAAGCCGGTAACGCCGAACATTGTGCCACCTAACCAGGCCAGCGGCACATAAAACACAAATAACCGTATTATGCTTAATATCAGCGCACTGCCTGGCTGATGCAAAGCATTAAATGATGAATTAGTCAGAATAATAACGCCTTGCAAACCATAAGACAGCGGTACTATCCAGATAAACAGACAAATAATGCGCACTACCTCAGCATCATTGCTGAACAAACCGGCCAACGGCACAGCCAATAGCGCCAACAGCAGATACACGGCAAATTGCCACAGCATAACAAAGCGGCCGCACAAGCGATAAGCCTGCTGCACCCGCAGCAGCAAACCGGCACCGTAGTTTTGGCTGACAAAAGGTGGCAAAGTCATCGACAGCGCCAACACCACCAAACAGGCAATACTCTCCAGCCTGGCGCCCACACCAAAGGCCGCTACGGCTTCAGCGCCATAGCTGGCCATAATGGCAGTCAGCACCGCCATCGCCAACGGCGTTAACATATTCGCCCCGGCCGCCGGTAAACCAATACGCAGAATTTTACGGCACACAGCCAGCAGCGGCTGCAATGAGATCCAGCCGGTGCTGATCAGGTCGCGTTTAATCAGTAAGGCTAAAATAAGCGCAGAGCCAAATAACCACGACAGTACAGTAGCTATAGCAGCGCCCTGCATACCCAGCGCCGGGATGGGCCCGATGCCGAAAATCAGTATCGGGTCCAGCACCGCATTGACCAAACCGGAACAGGCCATAATAATCGACGGCGTTTTGGTATCGCCGGCGGCACGCAATATGGCATTACCCACCATCGGCAGCACTAATAACACCGCGCCGGCAAACCAAATATCCATATACTGACGAATATAGGGTAATACGTCACCAGCGGCACCCAGCGCGGTAAACAGCGGCACGGTAAAGAAGTAACCGGGCACCGCCAGCAGGGCAACCAGAACGGCAGATAAGCCCAGCGCCACCTGGCCGTCGGTACGGGCCTCGGTTAAGCGGCCGGCCCCCAGCGCCCTGGCGATAACTGCCGAAGTGCCAATGCTCAGACCAATAGACAAACTGATCAGCGCAAAGGACACCGGAAAAGTAAAGCTGATGGCCGCCAACTGCACCGTACCCAGCATACTGATGAAAAACGTATCCACCAGGTTAAAGGTCATTAAGGTGATCATTCCCACCAGCATCGGCAATGTCATGGCGACCAGGGTGGCTTGAATATCGTCTTTTGTCAGTGAGTAAGCTGTTTTGGCTGAAGTGGTCATAAATACAGGCTAAATAAAGCGTGGCGCTATTGTAGAGAAAAGCGCCGGCGCGGGCCATGCTAATTTTGTGCTGCGCCGTGTTATTGCGATTAATGCGGGCCTTGCTGCGTTATTTGCCGTTAAAACAGTTCACAATTCCGGCGTGCTTAATTTGTGCCAGTTTGAAACAAAACAATATTTAATTTTGCCGACAACAAAATAACTATCTCATTGTTTTATATAGGTAAATATTTTCGTCGCAAGTTGCTTGACCTGATGCCAGGTCAACAGAATCAAGCCTTCCCCCAGGAAACCAGCGTTAAACACACAGACTTATCCACAGATTCTGTGGGTAACTCTGTGCAGTGCCCGCACGCTATGGCTTTAGGCCGTAAAGGCAAACCTCCGCACACAGCGCTGGTTTTTTCAGCATAAACTGCTGCACTAAAGCCCGCTTTGCTTAAACAATATGCAAGTGATTCAACATGGCGAAAATCCCTGCTGCAAAGTGTTGACAGAGGGTATAGCTGGCATTAGTATTGCGCCCCGTTGAATGCTGTTCCCTAGTAGCTCAGTTGGTTAGAGCGGCGGACTGTTAATCCGTAGGTCACTGGTTCGAGTCCAGTCTGGGGAGCCAACAGCAGTTAACTAAAGCAATACCCGTAGTACAATTCCCTAGTAGCTCAGTTGGTTAGAGCGGCGGACTGTTAATCCGTAGGTCACTGGTTCGAGTCCAGTCTGGGGAGCCATCCTGCACTACACAGCACCATTTTACACAATTCCCTAGTAGCTCAGTTGGTTAGAGCGGCGGACTGTTAATCCGTAGGTCACTGGTTCGAGTCCAGTCTGGGGAGCCATCATTAGCACGCGTTTTTCCCGCCACCCATCGTTAATTTATATATTTCTCAGTATTTTTTTGATTTAATTAGCTTTCTATTGCGCGAGCCTAAAACTATAGTAAGCGTTAGGACAAGGAAACTGGTTATATCTGGTGGTCACTGCTTATGAGAATATTCCGAACTCTGCTTATCAGCCAATTGCTGTCTGCCTTTATACTTGCCATGGTGGCGTTGGTAATAATGGTAGTTTACACCCAGCAACAACTGCTCAGTAGTCAACAAAATGCCGCTAAGGCGATTGAACAAATTCTTAGTCATCATATTACCGGTGACGGCAAAATTTTAAGCCGGCAGCTGGATCGCAGCTTCGCGCTAAAAAGCCTGCGCGTGAGTCAGTTAGACAACACTATATTGCACGAGCAAAACCTGAACGGTAATAAAGCGCCGTTGGCCATTACTCTGCTGCAATGGTTTGGCAGCGAGTTTAAGCCTCACACCATTCGCAACCAGGAGCAGAATATTCAGGTGAGTTATCAGCTGGATTTTACCGGGCGCCTGCAACAGTTCCAAATCATGTTATTAGTGCTGTTTTTGCTGCCCTTTGTGATTGGCTGGCTGCCAATCCTGATGAGTAAAAGCAGTATTAACCGCAGTTACCGTCGCACTACCGCTGCGGTAAACGAGTTGATTGACCGCTTTATTACCGATCCGCAAAAAGCCGAGCCGGACTGGCAGAAAATTCCGCCTGAGTTTTCGGATATTAATACCGCCTTGCAAAAACTGGCCAACTATACCCGCAGTCAATATAACCAGATGGCCTCCAATGCCCATCAAATTGCCGAAGAAGCCTATAAAGACTCGGTTACCGATTTACCTAACCGCAATCGTTTTGTGCAGCACTACGAAGAAAATATCCGCCAGAATGAACAAAATGATTTTGGTGTTTTTGCTATCACCCGTTGTACCGAGTTACAAACCCTGAACCAAACCCGTGGTTATCAGGAAGGCGACAACTATGTGCGTGACGTGGCTGACATAGTGAAAAAACTGGCCGGTACTTATAAAGACTACCGTATTTACCGCTTGAACAGTTCTGACTTCGGCATTCTGCTGCCGCGTGTTACACCAAAAGAAGCAGAAAACTTTGCGCTGCAACTGCAAAGCCGGTTTAACGAATACCAAAAAACCTCTGAGCTGGACTCGGTGGCCTACACCGGGCTGGTAACCTATGAATCCGGTAAAGCGCTGGGGGAATTGCTGGCCGTTGCCGATACCTCCATCAGTCTGGCGCAAACCAAGCAGCCTAATGCCTGGCATTTACAAAAAGAATCGGTCGGGTTGGACATGGCCAATGGCAGCTATGGCAATCAAAACTGGCGTAATGTGATAGACGATGTGTTAACTAACCATCGTATCAGCCTGTTAGTACAGCTTATTCAGCCGTCTAACCGCTCTGCCAAAGCCTATTCCGAAATTCTGGTGCGGTTTAAAACCCAGGAAGGCCAGATCCTGCCTACCGCCTCTTTTCTGGCAATGGCCGAAAAGCTGGATCGTATAGTCGCGGTTGACCGCTTAATTATCGAGACTGCACTCACTACAATTAAAAACAAAAACTTACAGGATCAATATTTTGGCCTTAACCTGTCAGCCCGCTGCGTGCATGATGACCAGTTTATTATTTGGTTAGAACGCCGGCTGTTAAAAGATGCTCATATTGCGGCAAAGTTAATCTTTGAAGTGACCGAGTTTGGCTTACAACAAAACCTTAAAACCAGTAAACGCTTTATTGATATGGTACACCGCGCCGGCGCCCGTATTACGGTGGAAAAATTCGGTGTCGGTATTACCTCGTTTAAGTTTTTCCGCGATTTAAAGCCGGACTTTGTCAAAATGGACGGCAGCTATACACGCCACATTAACGAAGATAAAAATAACCAGTACTTTATGCGGCTGATGATAGACCTGGCGCATCGCATTGGCGTAGGTGTATTTGCTGAAAGCGTGGAAACCCAGGAAGAGAAACATATGCTGGAGTCGTTATTTATTGACGGCAACCAAGGTTACTACGTTGGCAAGCCGGCCCCCATTTAACCAGCTGCACCGCCGTGTATTAAAGCGGCGGTTGCTATAGCCTTACACTTTATCCGGTTGTGTCACAACCGGCTTAATTGCATAATATAGCCCTTCATTTTCCCTGAGCGATACGATGACTGAATTTCTGCTGTTGTTAATCAGTACCGTACTGGTGAATAACTTTGTGTTGGTAAAGTTTCTTGGCTTGTGCCCTTTTATGGGCGTATCGGGCAAGCTGGAAACCGCCATTGGTATGTCACTGGCGACAACCTTTGTCTTAACGCTGGCATCCTTGTGCAGTTATCTGGTCGATCATTATCTGTTAGCCCCGCTGGATTTACTCTATTTACGCACGCTGAGCTTTATTCTGGTGATTGCTGTGGTAGTGCAGTTCACTGAAATGGTGGTGCATAAAACCAGCCCTACTTTATACCGTTTGCTGGGTATTTTCTTACCGCTAATCACCACCAATTGCGCCGTGCTGGGTGTGGCCTTACTGAACGTTAACGAGCGGCATAATTTTGTCAATTCTGTGGTGTATGGCTTTGGCGCCGCCGTGGGTTTCTCGCTGGTATTAATTTTGTTTGCTGCCATGCGCGAGCGCTTAGCCGCCGCCGATGTGCCCCTGCCGTTTAAAGGCGCAGCCATTGCGATGATTACCGCCGGTTTAATGTCATTGGCTTTTATGGGCTTTACCGGGCTGGTGAAAGCCTGATGACACTGATGACTGCCCTTATTGCTATAGGTAGCCTGGCGCTGATCTTCGGTGCGGTACTGGGCTTTGCCGCCATTCGCTTTAAAGTAGAAAGCGACCCGCTGGTAGAGCAAATTGACGATATATTGCCGCAAACCCAATGCGGCCAGTGCGGTTATCCTGGCTGTCGGCCTTATGCTGAAGCTATCGCCAACGGCGATGACATTAATAAATGCCCGCCCGGTGGTGAAAGTACTATCCGCAAGCTCGCCGATTTAATGGGTGTTGAGGCAACACCACTGAACGAAGCCCAGACTGAGAGCGTAAAACGGGTGGCCTATATCCGTGAAGACGAGTGTATTGGCTGTACCAAGTGCATTCAGGCCTGTCCGGTCGATGCCATTGTTGGCGCGTCTAAATTAATGCATACGGTATTAGTTGATGAATGCACCGGCTGTGACTTGTGCGTTGAGCCCTGCCCGGTAGATTGTATTGATATGGTGCCGCTGGCGGCCACACCAGAGCGCTGGAAGTGGGATTTGGCCGCCATACCTGTAAAGATGGTGGAGTAAGATAATGCCGGGATTATTTTCGCAAATTCAGGCCGGCAAGGTGTGGGACTTTCACGGTGGTATTCACCCGCCCACGCGTAAACAACAAACCAGCCAGAAACCGATTGCCGTAATGCCGCTACCGGACCGGCTTTACCTGCCGCTGCGCCAACATATCGGTGTGGCCGGGCAAATTCTGGTGCATGTAGGCGAGCGGGTACTGAAAGGCCAGCCGCTTACCGCAGCCGATAATTCTATGGCCGTGCCGGTGCATGCGCCCACATCCGGCACTGTACTGAGTATTGAGCCGCATACCAGCCCGCACCCGTCTGCCCTGCCCGAGCTAACCCTGGTGTTGGCACCGGATGGTCTGGATGAGTGGCGCGCGCGCGCGCCGTTAAACCTGGTCAACTGCGACAAAATGGCGCTGCTTAGCCGCATTCAGGACAGTGGCATCGCCGGCATGGGCGGTGCAGGCTTCCCTACCCATTTAAAAACCGGGGTGTCGCAACCGGTAGACTATCTGATTATCAATGCCGTAGAGTGCGAGCCTTATATCAGCGCCGATGATTTGCTGATGCAGGAAGCGGCCACCACCATCGTCAAAGGCATTGATATTCTGTGTCATCTGCTGGAGCCCAAAGCGGTATTAATCGGCATTGAGGATGACAAACCTATCGCCTATGCCGCCATGCAGGCAGCCTGTAGCCAGCGTGAACATTATTACGTCCGGGCTGTGCCCACCAAATACCCGTCCGGTGGTGAAAAACAGCTTATTCAGCTGCTGACCAATAAAGAAGTGCCCAATGGCCGCCGCCCGATTGATATTGGTATTGTGATGCAAAACGTCGGTACTGCCTTTGCCGTGGCGCAGGCGGTGCTGGACGATCACCCGCTGATCTCGCGTATTGTTACTGTGGCCGGCGATACCTTAAGCCAACCGCAAAATGTACTGGCGTTGCTGGGCACACCGGTATCGGCCTTATTAGATGCCTGCGGCTTTGCCGCCGAACCACAGCAAAGAGTCATTATGGGCGGGCCGATGATGGGCTTTACCCTGCCTGATCTGAGCGTACCGGTAGTAAAAACCACTAACTGCATTTTAGCGCCGACAGCAGCAGAGTTGCCGGCGGCACAGCAGGAAATGGATTGTATCCGCTGCAGTGCCTGTGCCGATGCCTGCCCGGCCAGTTTATTGCCGCAGCAGCTGTTGTGGTACAGCAAGGCCAAAGACAGCGATAAGTTAAAACAATATAATCTGGCAGACTGCATTGAATGCGGTGCCTGCGCTTATGTATGTCCGAGTGAAATTCCGCTGGTGCAGTACTATCGCGTAGCTAAAGCCGATATTCGTGAACAGCAGCGCGAGGCATTAAAGGCCGAGCAAGCCAAAGCCCGGTTTGAAGCACGAAATGCCAGGCTGGAGCTGGAGAAACAACAACGGCTGGAGCGCAACCAACAATTGGCGGCCGCCAGGCAGCAGCAACAGCAACAAAGCGGTGGCAACAATGCTGTTGCTGAGGCACTGGCGCGGATTAAAGCCAAACAAGCACAAAGCGCCGTCGCTGATCAGCCATCTGCAGCTGATATTCAGGCCGAACGTGAGCAGAAAAAGCAGCAGGCCCGCGAGTATCAACAGCAAAAGGCACAGGCTGACACTGCCGGTGCTGGTGCTGATACCGGCACTGCTGCCGCCGGCGACAGCAAAGCAGCTGCGGTTGCAGCTGCTTTAGCGCGCGCTAAAGCCAAAAAAGCACAGCAACAGGCTACGCCTTTCTCAGAACATGCTGACTCAAAACAAGCTGATGCAGCACCCACTGACACAGCACAAGCCGCAGACAACAGCGCTGCATCAGTAACTGCGACGCCGGTACAAACGCCGGCGGCCGCTGATCCGCGCAAAGCCGCCATTGCCGCCGCTATAGCCCGTGCCAAAGCGAAGCAACAGCCGCAAAGCGCTGCCACTGAGCAGGAAGCACCGGTTACAGCAGCTACTGAGCAACTAACCGAAGCCGCAGCCGATCCACGTAAAGCCGCCATAGCCGCGGCTATTGCACGGGCCAAAGCGCGTAAACAAGCCGATAGCGAGAACTCATGAGTTTTAAAATTGCCAGCTCACCACACCAGCATAATCAGCGCAGCACTGCGCAGATCATGCGTATGGTTGTCCTCGCCTGCTTACCCGGTATAGCGCTGCAAGCGGTATTGTTTGGTTATGGCGTACTGCTGCAATTGGCGCTGGCCATTATTACCGCCTGGTGCAGCGAAGCCCTGGTGCTGAAGCTGCGTGGTAAAGCCGTGTTGCCACGGTTAAAAGATCACAGTGCCTTGTTAACGGCCGTGCTGTTGGCCATTGCTATTCCGCCCTATGCGCCCTGGTGGCTGATTGTTATCGGTACTGCCTTTGCCATCATTATGGTAAAGCAGTTATACGGTGGCTTGGGCCATAACCTGTTTAACCCGGCCATGGCCGCTTATGTGCTGTTACTGGTGTCATTTCCGCTGCAAATGACACAGTGGCTGCCGCCATTATCATTACAAAGCATTGAACTGGCGCCATGGGATGCAGTATGTGCGGTGTTCAGCCAATACAGCTGCAGCGGCTTTAGCCTAACCCAGCTACAAAGCAGTATTGACGGCGTAACCATGGCCACACCACTGGACACACTGCGCACCGGTTTAAGCCGCGGTTTAACCCTGGAAGAAAGCCTGCAAAGCCCGGTATTTTTTGCCTTTGCCGGTACCGGCTGGTTATGGCTTAATCTGGCTTATTTGGCCGGCGGCTTGCTGCTGATCCAGCAAAAAATTATCAGCTGGCGTATTCCGGTTGCTGTGCTTGGCAGCTTGTTTGTGTTATCGGCTATTGCCGCTCTGGCGGAGCCTGATACCCTGGCCGGGCCGCTGTTCCATCTGTTTAGCGGCGGCACTATGCTGGCAGCATTTTTTATTGCGACCGACCCGGTATCCGCCTCTACCACGGACAAGGGCCGGTTGTGTTACGGCGCCCTGATTGGCTTGCTGGTGTTTTTAATCCGTAACTTTGGTGGCTACCCGGACGCCTACGCCTTTGCCATCTTGCTGGCAAATATGGCGGTACCGCTGATTGATTACTACACCAGGCCGCGAACTTATGGCCACCGCACCCGGAGCGAACTGAAATGATCCGTGCTATCAGTAAAAATGCGCTGGCACTGGGTGCAGCAGCAGCAGTCTGTGTTGCCATACTCAGCCTGGTTAATCAGCAAACTGCACCGCGGATCAACGAACAGCGGCTGGCGGCCAAGCTGGCAATTTTATCTGAAGTGTTACCCGGTGTGGATGCCGGCCAGACATTATTGCAGGATTGCCTGCAGGTAACAGATGAGCAGTTGCTCGGTAAAGCCGCTGCCCAAACCTTGTATCGCTGGCGTCAGGATGGCGAGCTTAGTGCTTACATTATTGAAACCACAGCACCGGATGGCTACAGCGGCAATATTGATTTAATTGTTGCCCTTACCCCTGATGGCACTGTGTTGGGTAGCCGCGTGCTGGAACACAAAGAAACACCGGGCCTGGGCGATAAAATTGAAGCCAGGCGCTCACCATGGATTTTCAGCTTTAGCGGCAAAGCAGTAACTGATGACAACGCCGGCCGCTGGGCAGTACGCAAAGATGGCGGCGATTTTGATCAATTTACCGGTGCTACTATTACGCCGCGTGCGGTAATTAATGCCGTGCGTAATGCCGTGCTGTATGTGCAGCAACATCCGCAGCTGGCCACCCTGCCCGCCAACTGCAAGGGTTAATAAGGTACAACACACTGATGAGCCAATTTAAAGACTTAACCATCCAGGGCTTGTGGAAAAATAACCCGGGGCTGGTGCAATTACTCGGCCTGTGCCCGCTGTTGGCGGTTACCGCCACTGTGACCAACGCATTGGGCCTGGGCGCCGCTACCTTATTGGTGCTGCTTGGCTCCAATATCGCCGTGTCGCTGGTGCGTAACCATGTAGCCAGTGAAATTCGCATCCCGGTGTTTGTGTTAATTATTGCCAGCCTGGTGACTGTGGTACAGCTGTTGATGAACGCCTATACCTTTGGTTTGTACCAATCGCTGGGTATTTTTATTCCGCTTATCGTCACCAACTGCGCCATTATCGGCCGTGCCGAAGCCTTTGCTTCAAAAAACGCCGTACTGCCCTCGTCCATCGACGCCATTATGATGGGCTTGGGTTTTATGCTGGTGCTGCTGGTGCTTGGTGCTATGCGGGAAATACTCGGCCAGGGCACCTTGTTTGACGGTGCCGATTTATTGCTGGGCGATTGGGCCAAAGCGCTGCGCATTGAGTTATTTACGGTAGACAGCCACTTTTTATTGGCGATGTTGCCGCCAGGCGCCTTTATTGGTATGGGGCTGTTAATCGCGCTGAAAAACGTGATAGATAACAAACTTAAACAAAAACAGGCCATTGAAAAAGGCAGCATCGCCCGCGCCCGGGTTACCGGTGCGGCGCAATAAACTGCCGGATAACGCATGAATAAACAAAAACGTATCGAGATGCTAAGCCGGCTGCGCGCCGCTAACCCGCAGCCTACCACAGAGCTGGAATACAGCTCGCCGTTTGAGCTGTTAATCGCTGTGCTGTTATCCGCCCAGGCTACCGATGTGGGTGTAAATAAAGCCACCAAACTTTTGTTTCCGGTAGCGCGCACACCGCAAGCGATGCTGGATTTGGGCGTCGACGGCGTAAAGCACTATATCAAAACCATTGGTTTGTTTAATACCAAAGCCGAAAACGTAATTAAAACCTGCCGCATGCTGGTAGAGCTGCATAATGGTGAAGTGCCGGAAAATCGCGAAGCGTTAGAAGCCCTGCCGGGCGTGGGCCGCAAAACCGCTAACGTGGTGCTGAACACAGCGTTTCGCTGGCCTACCATCGCAGTAGATACACATATTTTCCGCGTATCTAACCGCACTAAACTGGCACCGGGTAAAAATGTCGACGAGGTTGAACACAAATTGCTTAAGGTGGTGCCAAGTGAGTTTAAACTCGACGTGCACCACTGGCTTATCCTGCACGGCCGCTACACCTGCGTCGCGCGCAAGCCGCGCTGTGGCAGCTGTATTATTGAAGATTTATGCGAGTTTAAAGACAAAACTGAAGCGTAACATTGCATTTTTCAGCAAAAAGTGGACATTACCCCTGCCTGCAGGCGCGAGCTTGCGAGCGTCCGGCAGCCGAAGGCTGCGTAGTGCTGCTCCTGGTTATGCACATGACCTAATATGTGCAGCCAATTTTGCAAGCTCAGCATCATCAGCTCGCTCACAATCATGCGTTGATAAAAAACCTTCGTACTTTAGAATGAATGGCCCCATGGTTCCGTCAATTGGTTTGAAATTAGAATCATCACCGGTACCATGCATAGGAATCAGCTTGCTATGTAAGTGATCTACTTCGTATCCTTCATAAACGATACCTGTTCGCGCCACACCATCAAGCGCCTTATCAAGCAACAGGGCAACTTTCTTGCTTGCCAAAGTAAGGTTGGCAACGACGCTGTCATCTTGTGCAAAGATATAACTCGAATAATGTTTCTTCGGTATCACCACCGTAAACCCTCTGGTATTTGGGTAAATCGACAAGAAAGCGAGATGCTCACTATCTTCCCAAACCTTATGGCACGGCGACGAACCAGCAACTATGTCACAAAAAATACAATTCATATCAGACCTGATAATGCATAACGCCCAGCTCAGCGGGCAATTGAAGCGCAGCGTAAATTGATCCGCTGCAGCTGCTTGTTATATTTTCTTACGTTTTGAAAACCAAAGATAATAATGGGCTGTGTGCCCTGACTTCAATTGATTCTCCAGATATCTATCTAAATCCGGAATTTTGTAGTCCTCGAAATCTCTGTCTTTAATTGATACAAGGTGATAAAACTCCTTCGGGAGTCTGTTGCAGCTATTATTTATGTCACCTATCACAGATTTGTGCATTCTAATAGCTTCATATTCATAAATTTCATGCGCCAATCCAAACTCTTCTTTTGTTTTAATAAACCCTTTGTCCACAAGTAGATCTATTTTTTGGTGCTCTGGATTAAAATACACATTACTCATTTCAAATATTATTGTCGAAATTTTCCTGGCTGGCGACAGCTCAGGGTTGACATGTATCTCTAATCTTCCATTTCTAGCATATGTATTTCCAGATTTAGCAGAAATGGAATCTTTAATGATATAGGTGCCGAATGCAGGTCTGGCTCTGATATCTTTGATCATTTCTCTGTATATAGAACTTTTTATGGTTAGCCACGCATCGATCTCATCGTTTGAACGCTTAACATAAAAATCACAATCAGCAAAACAAAAGGACGAAAAAAGTCCTATTACTGCCGAAATTAGAATTCTCATAAATCTGCCTTGAAAATATAACGCTTATTAGGCGGTTCAACCCGCTTTTAAACACGGGTTAACCTGCCTTTGTAAATTTAATGTACAGAACATTACACCGCTTCTTTAAAACTTACAACAACTTACAGGTACAGCTGATATTTTGTACTGCCGACAAATACGGGTTAATCCTCCTAACAAAGCACGAACCGGGCTTGGGCATTATATGTATGCAAACACAGCGATTTTCAGAAGTTGAGTACCAGGATGAATATCTGCTTTTAGTACAGAGCTATCCTGCATGGGCAGCAGAATATATTACCATTACCGCCTGCACTGCGAGTTTAAAGACAAAACCGACTAGGCAAATGGCGGCAAGATTACTTAAGCAAACCTTGCTTATTGCTACTAAAACCTAATCTGACGCCGGGATCAGTGAGCCACCGGCTTTAAGTAACGCGGCCAGCGACTGCGGCTCCATCGGAAAACCGAAGTAATACCCTTGTCCTTCGTCGCAATTCTCAGCCAGAAGGAATGCATACTGCTCTTGTGTTTCCACGCCTTCCGCTATCACCCGTTGATGCAAGCTTTTGCCCATGCTGATTACTGCCTGCACAATGGTGGCATCGTCTGGGTTGGCATTGAGCTGGTTGACAAAACACTTGTCGATCTTCAGGGTATTGATCGGAAACCGCCGCAAATAGTTCAAGCTTGAATAACCGGTTCCAAAGTCATCGATCGACAGCCTGATGCCCATGTCCGAAAGCGAATGCAGCACGGAGTTGGTCGACTCCACATCCCGCATCAGAATGCTTTCGGTCAGTTCTATTTCCAGAAGGTGCGGGTCCAAACCTGTGGTTTTGAGCGTTGCGCGGACATTTTCCAGAAATGCTTCCGAGCGAAATTCGAGCGCGGAGGTGTTGACTGCCACGGTAATGGCAGGCAGCCCTGCATTGAGCCAAAAACCCGCTTGTAAACAGGCTTCGCGCAGCACCCAGCGACCAATTGGCAGGATCAGACCACAGTCTTCTGCAATGGACACGAAGTGTCCTGGCAGCAGCAAGCCACGCTGCGGGTGTTGCCAGCGAATGAGCGCCTCCACGCCGACAATAGCACCAGTGTGCAGGTCTATTTTAGGCTGGTAGTGCAGCACAAATTCGTTTCGTTTCAGCGCCAGGTGCAGGCTGGCCTCGATAGATTGCCGCTCCACGGCCCGCTCGATCATTTCTTGCGCAAAAAATTTGTAATTGTTACGCCCGCTTTCCTTAGCGTAAAACATGGCAATGTCCGCATGTTTGAGCAAGACTTCCGCATCCCCGCCGTCAGCGGGATAAATAGCGATGCCAATACTAAAAGTGATATGAAGATCATGCCCGCCAACGTTATGGGGATGCGCCAACACCGTCAGGATCTTCCTGGCGGACAGCTGTGCACCATCCGGACCTTCAATGAAGGGCAGCAGCAACACGAATTCATCACCGCCTTGCCGACTAACGGTGTCCGAGACACGAACACTACTCAGCAGCCGCTTTGCTACCGACTGCAGCAGTTGGTCACCAACGGCATGTCCTAAGGAGTCGTTTATGTTTTTAAAACGGTCAATATCCATAAACATGACGCCGAGCTGTCGGCCTTGGCGATTTGCCGCTTCAATGGCCTGGCTCAGGCGGTCTCTTAGCAGCACTCGATTGGGCAAGTTGGTAAGCGCGTCGTGATGGGCCAAATGCTCAAGCTCAACTCTGACCTTTTCGATTTGTTCTGCTTGCCCTTGTGCGGCCAGGGTGGCTAAAACTAAGCGGGTGTTCGCTTCTTGCAGCATGGCGTTGTGCTCAGACGACTGCAGCTGCAGCTCCAGCTGTGTCAGTTGCAGCGCGTCCTCAAGCTTGGCGGCGATATCTTCGCGTGAACTGGTTTCTTCTTCCCGCGTCTGGGCGGCGCCTTCGCGCACCAACACCGTATGTTCACGTGCCTCAGAAGCGTTTTCGCGTGCCTCGGAAGCGTTTTCACGCGCATTCATTGTATGCTCTCGTGCAGCGACCAATTTTTTTCGGCACAGCAAGGCCGCTTCGTCGTCGCTTAGCGAATTTTTCCGCTTTGCTCTCTCATTTTCCAGGGGGGCACTATCCCCGGTGGCGCTGTCCCGGGTAGCGCTGGCCCGGCTGGCCGGAATAGGTTTCTTTTGCTGCTGAGTCAGATCCGACGGTGGCTTAGCGCCACCCCTGGCGACAGCGCGGCTTTTATTCTTTGTCATATCGGTCGATCCCGGGGCTACCTGTCGTGATGCCACTATAGTCAGATAAAACTTCGCCAATGACGATGCCGTCATCGGTAATCTCAAATAGTCGAATGTCTTTGCTGTGGGCACTGCTGCGCACCTTAACAACCGAGATGACGCGCTTAAATTGACCGGCAAGTTCAATGTAGCGTTGCATGATGATGGCGTCCGCCAGAAAAGCATTGCCAAAGGGACTGAAACGCAAATCGGTGTAGCGGTCTTCCAGTTCCGAGGTCATTAATATGGTGACGCGCAAGTCGGTCAATTCGGCAATCATCCGGTACAGGGAGGCGCGGAAGTTTTCGCTAAATTCAGGCGCCAGTGCCAGCTCAAATCCGGACAAAGAGTCAATGACCACGCGCTTTGCTTTCATTTTTTCAATCATTTTCAGCATGTCATGCAAGGTTTCGTCAATCGACAAATCCAGCGAGCGGGTGTTGATCACGCCCACGTCTCCCGACTCCACCAGCGAATACAGCCTCTTATTACCCAACAATTGGCTGGGACTTTTTTCAAAGGCCGCAATAACACCCGGCTCACCCTGGCGTACTCCTTCAGCGAGAAATTGGGTCGCCAATATGGATTTGCCGCACCCCGAAGGGCCTACCACCAGCAACGAATAACCCACCGGCAAACCGCCGCCCAGCATGTCATCAAGGCGGGGCGTTCCCACCGCCACCCGAGTCTCTGAGCCGGGATTCCCGGGAGCAACTTTGGTCGATATCGAGCCTTTGACAATAGCCCGTGGGAAAATCCGCACGCCATCATCATCAATGCGAAAGGTGTGCAAACCGGAGCGTTGCGCCTGGCCACGCATTTTGATCACCTGAATTTTTCGCAGCATTGAATTTCGATGCAAACTCTGTGACAGACATACAATGCCATCGGCCATGGCAAAAAGGGGGCTGGTCTCTGACTCCGGCAATACATATTCGCCGATCAAAAATGAAGTTGCCTGCCAACTGTTCATTTGTATACTCAGTTGTTGCACAAACTGCGGTAAGTCCAAATCACCTTGGGTATGTTCTTTTGCGGAGCGCGCCAGCGAGCGAAACGAATCGACAAAAATAAATTTTGGCGCATAGGCTTTGATTTTTTCGGCGATGTGCGACAACACCCGGTCAAAAGCGCCATCCAACAGCTCTGCTGACAGGTTGACGAATTGGATCGACTCCTCAATCTTGCTGATATCAAAAAATGCAAACTGCTGTTGATAACGCAGCATCTTCAATGCAGGTTCTCCGAGCACCGTGAAGTACAGTGCTTTGCTATCAGGAGTGGCCAGCGAGAACATCATTTGGTGGGCGAGCGTGGTTTTGCCGCTGCCCGGCGTGCCAACGATCAGATTGAACGAAAACTCCGGCAAGCCCCCACCCAACAGGTTGTCTAAACCGGGTACCTCTGTGCTTAGGCGGCGTATATTTGCTTTTTTAGTCATTTTTTAACTCCTTTTCGATCAGGAGACGCGTTTTTTCCCAAAGCAGATAGAAAAATACGGGTGGTAAGCTGCGCGCCGATAAGAGACTCCAAAATGGCAGTAAAATTGGCCAGCAGCAGGCCGTCTGCTGCACTGGCAAGCGCCGTCGTTTGGCTTTCCAGGCTTGCCCTTAAGGCGATGAATCGCTGCTCTGTTGCTGGCTGCCATCCGCTGCTCAACAGCCAGGGAAATGTCGACCGGGTAAGGATGACACTGCGTTCATAAAGTGAATTGAACCCTCCCTCACCAAGAATTGAAATCATATGGGCCGCTATCAGCTGCCACCGATCAATCGCGGTATCCAGCATTTTTTCTGCATCAGGTTCGGTCAATTCAATGATTAGCTGTCGCAGCGGCAAATCATGTATCTGCATAAAAAGTACCTATGGACCTCGCACGTGGCTGGATTAAACCTGTTCGGGTTCTGCAGCGTAGTGGCAATCGACTTGCACTTCTGTTCGCTATCGAACACTGGCGGCTTATTGAAGATTTGTGTGAGTTTAAAGAAAAGACGGAATAATAGAACAGCTGATTAAGCGAGAAGCGGATATTAGCGCTTTGCTAATTGACTGCGCCACAGCGCAGCTTTAGGCAGTCCAGTGAAAACCACGCTGTTTCTGGCCGGGACGAAACTAATCACCTTGTTATATTCCTTTAACCCCGGATACAAAATTATGGTAGGTCGACCAGTTTTGATCTTGCTCTATCTCGATCTCAACAGGATAAACTTTGTGACCGGAAAGTAGTTCGTTCAATTTTCCCATCCAACCCTCTACATCTTTGACATACCAAATCCATTCTTTGCGTCCGTTACCTGTGACTACCAGCATTAGATGACTAACACCATTTTGATCAAGTGAGTCAATCGCGTCCTCAAATGCAATCTGATCCGCATTTGTTTGAGAATCAGGCATGCCATTATTTGCATCTGACTCAAATGACCAATAAATATTTATTAGGGTTGGAAAGTCAGCCTCAGTTTGACCTTCAGGTACTTTTTCCATGCTTCGATAGATAATGGGCTTACCGTCTTGCTCTCCTTGAGCAGTGAAGTAAATGTTTTCAGCTACGGCTTCTGCCATAAACAAACTCCATATAAAAAATATCCTTAAAATCTTCAATGTATTTTGTTCCTATATAGGAATAGCGCATTGTTATACATTTACTGCACCGCCGAATTAAACACAATGGACAGGCTGCTGAGAATAACCGTGGAAAATGCGACAAATTGCATGCGCTTTTTAAATTTAGTTGGCTCCATCGCAAAACGCTGAGTCCGCTGCGCGCTTAACATAAAGAGTATTATTGACATCATAAGTAGCGCAGGAGCAATAAAAGGCCCGTTACCTATTAGTGCTGCAATTGCAGCTGATACAACAGCAAGTCCGAGAACAAGCCAAATAACTGTAAGAATTGGATTCTGAGCTGGTGCTAAATTGCTCACGCTAAACTCTCCAAAATGTATAACGCAAAGCACACGGGCGACGACCGCGATGCGGTTGGCGTCCCAGCGACCGAAGGCCGCGAGTGATGCGTCTTGTTAAGTGTTTACCGCCTTGCAGCCACTTCATAGTGGTTCCCCCCCACCCATACATGCAGAAACCCAGGGGCTTTACGAACATGAAGTGATGCGCATGGAAAGAATACAACCTGCTCCCAGCTAGGCCCCGGCGCACCGAGAATTCTGATCTGACCATACCCTCCTTCCAACACATTGATATGGTTTCCCTTTCCGCAAGACTCACATTCATACCAAAATGCGCCCATCTCCGGCCACGAGAAGGGACTCTTACCAAGAGCCTCTTCTATTTCAAACTTTTCGTGACAGCTAAGGCAGTTCATAGAGGACACTTAACGCACGCCTAAACGGCGAGCAACTTGTTGCGAGTCCAGCGGCCGCAGGCCGCGATGTTTAAGGCGCTTGTTAAGTGTTTGGATAATGCACATCACTTAAACCTTGCCGCACAAAACTGACATAAACCACGCTCATCCAAATTCATCACAGGGAACATATTCTCGAAGTTTGCTTTTGGAATATTATCAGGCGTTTTTGGATATCTGCCATACTGCCCGCAAGCTGCACACTGCCTAATCCATTTTTTGGTTCTCGGATCTTTCAAGAACCATTCTTGAGTTTTGGTTTCAGTTCTCATGACACTTAACGCACGCCTAAACGGCGAGCAACTTGTTGCGAGTCCAGCGGCCGAAGGCCGCGTTGTTTAAGGCGCTTGTTATACAACTAGTTTACGCAAATATCCGTAAAGTTGTGCCTGTAAAACGCCCAATCGTCAGAGAAGCAAATACGGCTAATTAACCTCATATAAACTTCTTCATATTTTTTATTTTGAGCCAATAAGTTAATTAAAGCCTTACCATATTCAGCAGCAGAGTCTTCTTTTTTTAATATGAATGTTAATTCTAAAGCCCCGTAATAAGCGTTTACTTTTTGACTGTAATCTAAAGCTTCATCAAGCTCAATTATTGCTAAATATGACTTATAAGATTGCTCAAAACTTTTCTCTGTCTTTAGTTTAAACGCTTCAACTAGCAGGTCATCGATGTCTATGTGTTGCTCGCTACTCGATGAAAATGTGATCAATAGACAAACAAGATTAATTAACCCGGATAATTTCTTCACGGCTATCCCTAGTTGTATAACGCTTATTGGGCGGGTCGACCCGCTTTTAAGCACGGGTTAACCTGTCTTTGTAAATTTAATGTACAGAACATTACACCGCTTCTTTAAAACTTACAACAACTTACAGGTACAGCTGGTATTTGTGCCGGCGACAAATACGGGCTAACCCGTCTAACAAAGCTTGAGCCGGGCTTGGGCTTTATATGCATACAAATACAGTGATTTTCAGAAGTTAAATACCAGCACGAATATCCGCTTTTGGTACTGAGCTATCCTTCCGGGGCTGCAGAATATGTTACCATTACCGCCTGCACTGCGAGTTTAAACACCAAACCGAACAGGAGTTTGTATGAGAATGCTACATACCATGCTGCGCGTGGGTAACCTGGAAAAATCCATCGCCTTTTATACTGAAGTACTGGGCATGAAGCTGCTGCGCCAGTCAGAAAACACCGAATACAAATATACGCTGGCGTTTGTTGGCTACGGCGATGAGAGTGAACACACCGTGCTGGAACTGACTTATAACTGGGATACCGACAGCTACGATTTAGGCAATGCTTATGGCCATATCGCGTTGGAAGTGGAAAACGTGTACGAGGCCTGCGATAAAATCCGTGCTAAGGGTGGTGTGATCAGCCGTGAACCCGGCCCGGTAAAAGGCGGTACCACCGAAATTGCCTTTGTGCGCGATCCGGATAATTACGCCATAGAGTTGATTCAGAAAAAGGCCAGTTACGATACGCTTTAATGCTACAAGTACATAAACAGTATAAAGCCAGCGTCAGCTGGCTTTAGTATTTTGGCTGAACGGCAAAATCTTCCAACCGCTGAATAATGGCTTCGGCATACACCGGCTGATATAGCTTGCGCATAGTGCCATCGCGATAGCTCTGCTCTAACGCCTGCTGCCAGCGGGCAATGCGTTCATCGGCAATATCACGGGAAAACGCCAGATAGCGTTTACGCCCGGATAAGTACTGCACCAGTATCAGCTCGTGACCAGCTTGCTGTACACTGGCGATAAATTCCGGCAGAGACAACTCACTCACTGCGGTTAAATCAACTCTGCCTAATAACAGCATATTCAGACAGTCGCCGGATTTGCTTGTTAATACCAGGGTTTTCCCTTCAATAAAACCCCGTTGTTTCAGCTCATCTACCGTAGCAGAATTACGATAACTGCAGGCCGTATAGTTAGCGGCTAACGCATTAAGATCCGGCCGCTCACCTACCCGCTCTTTTAAGCCATACAACGAAATTTGATAATGCTTTAGCGGGCCAACCCATTTAAACCAGTGTTCACGCTCAGCTGTGCGTACTGTTTCAAACAGCGCCGTATTTTCTGCGGTTCTGGCGATATTAAGCGCCCTGCCCCATGGCATCAATTGCATAGTACCGGGCTCGTCCAACCGCTGTTGCAAAACCCGGATCAGCTCTGCGGTAACACCGGTTATTTCGCCCTGCGCATTCAGATATTCTCCGGGCGGGTTGTGTTCAGTCAGCAAATGAAGCGGTTGTTGGGCAAGGCAGTAGCCCGAAAAAAACAGCCCCAACAACCATTTGTAACGTATTGAAAAAAAACGGTATTCAGACTTCATCTTGTACCACTGATAAACAGCATTGAATTCTTATAACAGTTTAATAACACAGCAATTGCTAAAAGAAAACCTAAATAATCATCATGATACAGATGTCAGACCAAGCAAGATCACTCCAGCGTAATAACAACTTTTTCATTTAATGACATAGCCAGATTATTATCATAGTAGGCCGCTTCGTTGATAAAGGTCGGGTATACCGTGCTATCACCGTCGTAATAAATTTCTGTGCCATCAAATAAGGTAAAGATTGGGTCGCCGGGATTAATCGGCTGATAGTCTCTGTCCTGCACATTTTTATGCACCATGCCCAAGCGCTCGCCTTTATCATTTACCGGCAGTTTAATGCTGTGTAAATAGCGAAAAGCTTCAGTCTGTTTGGGTAGCGGCGGCAAACTGTCGCTATTGTACAGCTCAACAAAGTCGAGGATATGCTGCGTCATACAATGCATCAGATCCAACACATCCTGGCGCAGCACCGATTGCGGTTGCGGGCCAACCTCGACCAGCACACCATAACGGCCCAGGGTACACATTAGTGCATGCTCTTCGGCGGCAAAGTGATCTTCATCGCGGGAGATAATAGCCTCCGGCATCCGCATTTTTACGTACGCTGCCAGCTTATTATAGAAATCGCCGGCCTGCGTCAGGATTAAGCAGGCGCCCATATTGCTGGTGGTGTTGTGTAAATCTATCAGCAGGTCAGTTTTGGCGTTGCCCTTGGGCCCCAGCTGCGCATTTAATACTTTAGCGCGGCTTTGTTCGTAGTTGGTCAGGTGCGGGTTAGCTAAATCGACATTTTTAAACTGGCGGTTTAAATCACTGTGCAGATAGCGCTTGTTAGCGTGATGCGCCTCCGGGTTAGCCCATACCAGTTCAGTATTAAAGCCGGCACGGCTGGCCAGCTGCGGTTTGGCCTGATACTGCTTAACTAAATAAATGCCCGAGAATTCATTACCATGCACGCCGCCAACAATGGCGACCTGTTTAATTTTATCCATAGTTTTGTCCATAACCGCTATTGTTGCGCCAATGTTGCGCCAAACCTGAGCTTAGCCTAATTCAAGAGCGTTATTATGACCAGTAGCGGATGGAAAAAGAATAGATTCAGAATTTAAATGCGAAAAATAAGCATATAAATGCAGTTTAAGCAGCGGGCTGTGCCAGGTTCAGATTGTTAGCCGATAATTGCACCAGTTCGTTATGCAAAATTTGCTGCGCCTGGCAGGTACATTTACCGCATTGGCTGCCCACACCGGTGCACATTTTCAGTTCACGCATGGTGGATACGCCTTCGGCCACTTTTTGTTTAATGGCTTTATCGGTGACAGCTTTGCATAAACATACGTACATAACAGCACTCCGCTAACAGAACGCCGCCATTTTAATATTATTAAGAACTATTATCAATAGTATTTGTGAAATGGAACCTGTCGTAATAACAACGCCGGCTAAAGCCGGCGTTGTTGGTTTGGTTAACTGCGCGCTTAGCTAGCGAAACAGCACTTTTTCTTGTTGGAACCAGTGCACACAAAAACCGATAGCAACAGTAGCCAGCACCAAAGTGGAACCAAAAATCAGTGCCAACATGGCGTAATCGGCGGTGCCTTTGATCAGCTCTTTAATCGCCAGCGCCACATTCATTATCGGCACCAGCGCAGTTTTACTGTTCAGCTCTACCCCCGGCAGCATGGCGGCTATCAACGGTAAAAAGATCAGTATCGACAGCGGGCTGATGTAGTTTTGCGCCTCTTTAAAGGTGCGGGCATAGATAGAAATAGCCAGCAACAAGGCAGCAAATACTGCGGATATTGGCAGCAACAGCGAGAAAATCAGCACCAGCTCAGTAATAGCGATAGCAGACATCGCCTCCTGTACTACCGCCATGCCACCCAGAGAGCCGATAATAGCGCCCCAGATACCAAAGCTTGCTACGGTAATAAGCGCGCCTACCAGCCCGGTCGTTAACACCGTGAAAAATTTACCCAGCACTATACTGACACGGCTGATAGGGCAAATTAACAGCGTTTCCAGCGTACCACGCTCTTTCTCGCCGGCGCCCATATCAATAGCTGGGTAAGAGGCACCCAGCAAACATAGCGGGATCAGGATATAGGCAATAACGGCACCAAATTTTTCACCGATGTTTTCGCGCTTATCAGCGGTATCCACTTTTTGCACATCGACCGGTTTAATAATGGCCGCCAGTTTGGTTTGATCAACGTTCAGCTGTGTCAACGTATCACGTTGCAGTTGCTCATTGAAATCCGCCAGCAGTTCAGAAAAGTAGCGATACATAAAATCAAATTGTGATGACTGGTTATAAATAATCTGCCACTGCGCCTGCTCTACTGCTGCGCGCTTAGCGGAGAAATCAGCAGGCACTACTATTGCTACATCAAACTCGTCGTTACGGATAGCTGCGACTAAATCTGCCTCAGCAGTTTTGTCGGTTTTAATCTGCCTGAAGTTTTTATGATAAAACAGCGCATCAGCAAACTGCGGTGCCTGCTCTGCGTTCACAATCACATAACGGTGCTCTGCCTGCATAGCGGTGTTGGTGGTGCTGGACAACACCAGCCCCATTACAGCAAAAATTACCGGGAAGATAAAAATCGGTAGCAAGATAACAAAGATCAGCGTTTTTTTATCACGCATTAACTCTGTAAGTTCTTTCAGATAGACTTGCCACATTTATGCTGCTCCCTGCTGTTGTGTGCTTACACTGCCGTGTAATACTGACAAAAACGCCTCGCGTAAATCACCATTACCGGCTAAAGCTTTAAACTGATGAATATCACCGGAAAAGGCGCTGATGCCTTTATCAATAACCACTACCCGATCACACAGTGCCGCCACTTCATCCAGATGGTGAGTAGAGAAAATCACCGGTGTACCAGCGGCTTTTAAACCTTTGATAAAATCCAGCACGGTTTGCACTGTCATAATATCCAGCCCGGTGGTGGGCTCATCCAGAATTACTACTTTAGGGCTGTGCACCACGGCACGGGCAATAGCGGTTTTTTGCTTCATCCCGGTCGACATATTATCAGCGCGGCGGTTAGCAAAATCATGCATATTTAACAGGGTAAACAGCTCGTCAATGCGCTGCTTTAATACCGCCTCTTTCATGCCGTGCAAACGGCCAAAATAGGCAATATTTTCAAACGCGGTCAGCTTGCCATACAGGCCGGTATCGGCGGATAAAAAGCCGATTTGTTGCCGGGCTTTTACCGGCTGTTGCAACACGTCCACGCCGTTTAACAGCACTGAGCCGGCATCAGGTTTTAATGCGGTAGACAACATCCGTAAGGTGGTGGTTTTGCCGGCACCATTTGGCCCCAGCAGCCCCAGCACTTCACCGGCGCCACAGCTGAAGCTGACATTGCGCACCGAGTGAAACGCCTCTTTGCTGTAACGCACATCTTGTTTTTCGGTATCGGATAACTTGCTGTTTTTACCAAGCGCAAACGCCTTGGCCAAATCCTGAATATCAATCATGCAACTGTCCTGTTGTCGGGGCTTTAGCGCTGTCGCTGCGGCCGGAAATAGTCAGTATTGTGGTAAAACCCCGCTGTTTCATTATCGTTATACCAGCGCGGTACGCCCAGTAACGGCAAAGGCGTTAGCTGTTGATTATCAAGAAGTACCGCCTCGTTAGCAATTTGTTCATGCAATTTCGCATCAACAAAACTGTAAGCAGCTGTTAAAGGCCAGCGGCTGAAGCCGTCCGGCACATTAATAAATAACGCTTTGGCCGTTAAACCAATAAAAGGCGTCGTCGCCATTTCATACATGGCATGGCCGAAAATCATTGGCCGCACGCCATGCCACCAGTCGCTACGCTGCTGCACAAAGCTTTGCTGCCACTGATGCGTGCGCAGTAACGCAGCATGTTGCTGTTTATCCGCTTCAAGACAAATCACTACGCCACACTCGTCAAACAGCGTTAACTTATTACGCAGCTTACTGCGCTGCTGCAAGCCATAACGGCCGATTTCGGCCATATGCAGCTGATTTAGCAGCGCCTTGGTTTTGGGATATAAACACCAGATTAAGGCGCCAAAAAAGTCATGCCAGTTGTCTTTGCGGGTTGGAATTTGCCTGGTTGCATAAATATACTCTTCGTAATAGCGGCCATCCTGCTCCAGTGCGGCATTGTCGACAAAGCTTATGCCCGACAGCGGCAGGCACTGATTAAGCCAGCTAATATCAGGGTAATGTGTTAACTGGTCAAAACGGAAACACTGACATAAATCAGCAAATATCGGGTTGCTAACCAGCAACGCTGCGTTCCAGTCTGCCGGTGGCGCAAAGCGGATTTTTACTTCAGTTTTTTGCATAAGCTGTCTTTTCTGTTGCTGTAGCTGAAAACCCTCAGCATAAATTACTTCCAAAAAGCGCGAAAAAGCGCTTGCAATTTTAGCATGGCGTGGCACATTCAGGGGGTGCGTTTAGACGTACATACTGCCAAACAATGTGTTTAAACCAGTCGGTTTATTCGAATTAATTTAATAGAGGTTATCATGTGTTCGATATTCGGGGTGCTTGACATCAAAACTGATGTTAAAGCCTTGCGCCAACAGGCGCTGCAGTTATCCAAGTTATTACGTCATCGTGGCCCGGACTGGTCCGGTGTGTGGAATAACGACAATGCCATTTTAGTGCACGAGCGCCTGGCGATTGTAGATACTGAAAATGGCGCCCAGCCCCTGATTAATGATAATCGAAATCACATTCTGGCAGTGAATGGTGAGATCTACAATCATAAGCAGCTCGAAAAAGCGCTGGCAAGCCCTTATCCATTCAAAACCAAGTCAGACTGTGAAGTGATATTACCGTTATACCTGGAGCACGGCGCTGATTTTATTGATCAGCTGCAAGGCATGTTTGCCTTTATTTTGTATGATGCCGAGCAAAACCGTTACCTGATTGCGCGTGACCATATCGGTATTATTCCGCTGTACTACGGTTACGACGAGCACGGCCAGCTGTTTGTCGCGTCCGAGCTAAAAGCCCTGGTGCCGGTATGTAAGCAAATTAAAGAGTTTCCGCCAGGCCACTACTTTGACAGTAAAATTGGCGAGCTGCGCAAGTACTATCAGCGTGACTGGCAAAGCTATGATGCGGTAAAAGACAACCCTGCCAGTTTAACTGAGTTAAAAGCCGCGCTGGAGCACAGTGTTAAAAGCCACTTAATGTCAGATGTACCCTATGGCGTACTGTTGTCCGGTGGGCTGGATTCGTCACTTATTTCAGCTATCGCCCAGCAATTTGCCAAGCGCCGTGTAGAAGATAACGATGAGTCTGAAGCCTGGTGGCCTCGCCTGCACTCTTTCGCGGTCGGCCTTGCCGGTTCACCGGACTTAATAGCCGCGCAAAAAGTGGCCGATGCTATTGGTACCGTGCATCACACGGTGCATTTTACCGTGCAGGAAGGCTTAGACGCCCTGCGTGATGTGGTGTATTTCCTTGAAACCTATGATGTGACTACCATTCGTGCTTCAACACCTATGTATTTGATGGCACGTAAAATTAAAGCTACCGGCATTAAAATGGTGCTGTCGGGTGAAGGCTCGGACGAGCTGTTTGGCGGCTATTTGTACTTCCATAAAGCCCCCAACGCTAAAGAGTTTCATGAAGAAACCTTACGCAAGCTTGACCGCTTACATATGTTCGACTGCAACCGCGCCAACAAGGCGATGTCGGCTTGGGGCATTGAAGCACGCGTGCCGTTTCTCGACAAAGACTTTATGGATGTTGCCATGCGCTTAAACCCACAGCAAAAAATGTGTGGTGGCGGTAAAATGGAAAAACACATTCTGCGTCAGGCCTTTGATGGCCTGCTGCCGGATGAAATTTTATGGCGCCAGAAAGAGCAGTTCTCTGACGGTGTAGGTTACAGCTGGATTGACAGCTTAAAAGCCCATGCCGAAAAAGAAGTCACTGATCAGCAAATGGCCACCGCCAGCTTCCGCTTCCCGGTGAACACCCCGGACAGCAAAGAGGCTTATTACTACCGCGTGATCTTTGAAGAACACTTCCCGCATGCCGGCGCTATTGCCTGCGTACCGGGCGGCAAGTCTGTGGCCTGCTCAACGCCCGAAGCACTGGCTTGGGATGCGAAAATGGCACAAATGACTGATCCGTCCGGCCGTGCCGTACGCGATGTGCATACTCAAGCTTATTAAGCGCTAAGCTAAAACAAAAGGCCACGCAATTGCGTGGCCTTTTTTATCCGCGCAAGCCTTACTGCTCTTGTTGCACTTGCGCTATGCGGGTATCAATTTTACGCTCTTTGCTGCGAAACAGGTTTTTCACATCTTCCAATATTACATACAGCGCCGGGATCAATACCAACGTAATAATAGTGGCGAACAAAATACCAAACGCCAGCGACACCGCCATCGGTACCACAATTTTTGCCTGCAAGCTCTTCTCCAGCACTATCGGCGCCAGGCCGACAAAGGTGGTAAGCGAGGTAAGTAATATCGCGCGAAAACGCTGTGCACCGGCCTGCGATACTGCCTGGCGGATAGACAAGCCTTCCTCGCGCGCACGGTTAACAAAGTCGACCATGACCAGCGAGTCGTTTACCACTACCCCGGCAAGCGCCACCAGGCCAAAGATCGACATAATGCTCATACTCAGGCCAAGCACCATATGCCCTACCACAGCGCCGACCAAACCAAACGGGATCACGCTCATAATAATCAGTGGCTGGCTGTAAGATTTCAGCGGCACTGCCATTAAGGCATAAATACAGAACAGCGCAAATACCCCGGCTTTTAGTAAATCAGCCTGAGCATCCATTTCATCCTGACTGGCACCATCGAGCTCGCCGGTTACGCCTTCATATTTGTCGGTGATCTCTTTGATCACTTTGTTTTTCATCTCGCCAACAACCTTGCCCGGTTCCACAGTGGCTTTATCCGCCGCGGCGGTGATAGTAACAGCACGTTCACCATTGACACGGTTAATAGCACTGAAACTGGGCTGCATGGTGTAGCTGGCAACCTGAGCAAACGGAATTTCACCGCCATCGGCGGTACGAATGCGCATATTCTCCAGGCTACCGACAGAGCTGCGTTCAGTACGCGGATAACGCACCATCACTTTTACTTCTTCGCCATCACGCTGCACGCGCTGCGCTTCTGCGCCGTAAAAGCCATAGCGCACCTGGCGCGCCACATCGGCCAGAGTTAACCCCAATATATGCGCCTCGGGTTTTAACTGCAGTACGATCTCATCATTGCCGCCCAGCAGGTTGTCTTCAATATCATACACCCCGGCATACTCGCCTAAACGGGCTTTTAACTCCTCCGTGGCTAACTTCAGGTTATCCAGATTAGTACCGCGCAATTGCAAGGCGATATCGGCCCCGCCACCACCACCGGTTGAGGCGTTAATTTTAAAGGCTTTTAAACCCGGAATTTCCGGCATTTCATCGCGCCAGCGGTTGGCAATTTCAAAGCCATCAATTTCGCGACCTTCGCTTTTTTCCAGCTCTACCACCAACTGGCCACCGGTATCGCTTTCAAGAAACATCAGCCGATGCTTAACAATATCCTCGTCGTACTCGGCATTGAGTTTTTCGTTGGCGCGTACCAGTGCAGCTTCGGCTTCGCGCATGGCATTTACTGTTGCCTGGTTGGATGAGCCTTCCTGCATGGTCAGGTTAGCGTTGATAAAGTCACTGGGAATATTCGGGAAAAATACCCAGCGCACCAGACCGCCACCCAACACACCAAACATCAGGATCAGCATGGCAAAAAACGCTGCCATAGTGATATAGCGATACTGAATACACCGCTCTACAAAAGGCTGATAGGTTGTGGTAACAAAGTGGTTCATGCCGGCAGCGACCTTTAACCGTATCGCTTTGAGTACATTGCTACCACCACGGCCAAGGCTGTAAAACACTCCGCGGCGGTCAGGATCCCACGGCTTGGTATCCATATTAACGATGTGCGCCGGCAGGATCATTTTCGATTCGACCAAAGAGAAAATCAGACACAGTACCACTACCCAGGCAATAGAACCCCAGATTGGCGCCTGAGCACCGCCCACCATCAACATCGGTACAAACGCAGCAATAGTGGTTAACACACCAAAGGTGGCCGGCATGGCCACTTTTTTTGCCCCGGCGATAACGGCTTCGGCAGATTTACCGCGTTTTTCAATTTCGCTGTAGGCACTTTCGCCGATAATAATGGCGTCATCCACCACTATACCCAGCACCAAAATAAAGCCAAACAAGCTGATCATATTGATCGACACGTTAAACAGCGGCAACGGCAGCATCGCCATAGCGCCGAGGAAACACACCGGAATACCAACCATTACCCAAAACGCAATGCGGAACTCGAGGAACAGCGTTAACGCTAACAGTACCAGGAAGGCCCCCATCAGCAGGTTATTGCTCATCAGGTCCAACCGGCCCTGCAGGTAGTAACTGGAGTCGCCCCAGTGGGCAATAGATACCGAGGGCGGCAATTCTTTTTGCTTACGTTCCACGTAGGCTTTAACCGTCGCGGCAATTTTTAATGTATTGTCATCGCCCACAGCGTCCACCCGAATGGACACCGAATTTTTGCCATCGAAGGTGGATAAATCTTCCCGTTCAATAAAGCCGTCATTAATGGTGGCGATATCTTTTAATGCTAAGCGGGTGCCATCGGCAAAGGTCAGCAGCACTATGTCTTCAAAATCCTGCGCAAAGTAAGCCTGGCCTTTGGTACGCAGCAAAATATTGCCGCTTTCTGATTTAATCGAGCCACCGGGTAAATCGACCGAACTGCCGCGAATAGCGCTAACAACCTGGTCAAAGGTCAGGCCGTATTCTTTTAGCTTGAGCTCAGACAGCTCAATAGCAATTTCGTAGTCGCGTGCACCAACCACATCAACTTTGCTGATGCCGGGCAGCTTTTTCAGCTCATCGCGCACATCTTTTGACACCTCTTTCAAGGTGCGCTCATCGGCATCACCATATAGCGATAACCACATCACGTTACTTTGAAAGCGTACACGGTATACCACCGGCTTTTCGGTTTGCTCCGGCAAGGATGAAATGGCCGAGACCTGGGTTTTTATCTCATCCATTACCTCTTGTATATCGTAGTTACCGGCAATCTCGGCACGCACCGTTGCCAACCCCTCAACCGCAGTAGAGCGGATGCGCTTAATACCGTTAACGCCACGCAGGCTTTCTTCAATTTTCTCAATAACCCCACTTTCCACTTCCTGTGGTGCTGCCCCCAGGTAGGGCACACGGATGTTAACCTGCTCCAACACAATTTCCGGAAAAATCTGCTTCTTAATGGTAAAAAGCGAGGCCAAACCGGCCACCAGAATAATCGCCATCAATAAATTAGCCGCCACACTGTTGCGGGCAAACCAGGCAATAATGCCCTTATTGGTATCCATGCCTTACTCCTTAACCTGGCTGGTCAGCACTGCAGCATCAGTTTTTTCCGCATCTTCTGCCACCTGCACTGCTTCATCAGCAGCAACCCGCACCAGGGTGCCGGCCAGCGGGTTGGCGATAGCCGAGGTGGCCAGCCTGTCGCCTTCTGCAAAGCCGGAGCGGATATAAGCCGAGTGTTCATCTGTGCGTTCTGTTACTACCGCACGGAACTGCAACTGGTTATCTTTATCCACCACCAGTACCTGCTGCTGTGCTAACAGTAAATGCCGTGGCACCACAACCACCTGCTCGGTGGCATCGCCGAGTATCTGCGCCTGGACAAAACGACCGAAGCGCAATGGCGCTTGTTTTTTACTCAGACGCTGGTAAGGGTCGGTCACTTCAGCCACGGCATAAATAACCCGGCTGCGCGCATCCAGTAAGCCTTCGGTACGCACCAGCTTTGCCGGCCATTGCATAATTCGGCCGGCTACTGCGGCGGTTAAAATCACTTCCGGTTCAATGCTGTCGTCAGTGAAATCCGGCACTTGTAAAAAGGCTAAATCGTTGTCGGTCAGCGGCAGACGAACTTCAGCCACGTCGGTGCCGTAAATCATGCCGACACTGGTACCACGGCTGATAAACTGCCCGAGGTTAGCATCGCGGCTTTTTACCATTCCCGAATAAGGCGCACGAATTTCAGTACGGGCCAAATCGCGCTGTGCGCGCTCTAATTCGGCTTCAGCTGAGCGCACTGTGGCCAACGCGCCCGCCAGTTGTGGCCGGCGTAAGCCTAACTCAGGTGCTTTACCGGCAGTAAAGGAGCGCCACTCTTCTTCAGCAACACGGCCACGGGCTTTTTCTTCTTCTAATGCCGACTGCGCATTGGCCAGGCTGGCCTCTGCCGCTTTAACGTTAGTTTGATAATCTGCCTGCTCCACCCGCACTAACAAATCACCTTTGTTAAAAAAACCGCCTTCAACAAAATTGTCTGCCACGGCAACAATACGACCGTTAACCTCAGAGCTTAAGTTGGTTTCTAACTTCGGTTGCACCGTGCCTTGCGACTGAATGCGATAGACTAAATCTTGTGGCGCTATTGCATCAGCATTTACCAAAATAGCCGGGCGTTGTTCTTCTTTTTTCTCCGGCGGTTTGCGCATGCTGGTTAAGCTCATTGCTGCCACCACGGCCACGGCGATAATGACCACCGGAATAGCGATTTTTATAATTTTTGCTGCCATATCTTCATCTTCCACAATGCTGTTTTACCGCCGACATACTAAAACGTCGCCGGATGAAAGTAACGCGGTGAATGTTACGCTTTGTATCAGTCCGGGTATAAGTGTAGGTAACAATAAGCCAAAATACTCTGTGCCGGGCCAGCTAACTTTACTGTGCTGACATAACCAGATGCTTGCAGTTGCTGGCGCGCAGCATAATTCAGGCAATACTAATGCAAAATTTGCCGGCGGTTATCTCAGCGCGGCCGGATAAAGTACATAATATCTTGTTACAACTACGGCGATGCTATGCTGCAGAGAGCGAAAATCAGCTTTTGTTATATCAACCTTTAAAAGGGTTATTTGCGCAACCGCAGAAAATTCCCTAAGGTGATTTGAAAAACAAAGTGGTCATTATTTCATCACAAAGACACGACATGATAGACAAGGTTATACCGTTTTGAGCACACATTAAGGGAAACATTATGAGCATCAATAAACAGTATTTGAAAACTAAACCATTGTGCAAAGTCACCTTTACGCTTCCGGCGCACCGGTTGGACAATATTGACCAGGTGGCATTACTGGGTGAGTTTAATGACTGGGATCCGGCTGCGTTACCGATGAAAAAAAGCAAAAGCGGCGATTTTACCGCAACGCTGAATTTAGAAAAAAATAAAGCTTATCAGTTCCGTTATTTGGTTAACGGTGGGACCTGGCTGAATGATGATGCCGCTGACGGTTACCAGCCGTCGCCGGTGTCTTATGATCACAACTCAGTAGTGCGGTTGTAACCTACAGCAACGGGCAGCGCGGGCTGCCCGTTTCGTGCCTCGCTATATCACAACTTTATATCGCAGCTTTGCCCTGCATTTTTGCCCGGCACTTATGCTCAGCACTTTTGCAGTACTAAACACCCCACCGAGTAACCGGCGCCAAAGGAACACAAAATAGCGTATTCGCCGGAGTTAATACCTTGCTTATGTTTATGAAAAGCAATTACAGACCCGGCTGAAGCCGTATTGGCATAGGTATCCAGTACCAGCGGCGCCTCTTCCGGCAGCGGATCCCGGCCAAGAATTTTCTTCGCGGCAAAAATATTCATATTGATATTGGCCTGATGCAACCACAGCCGTTTCAGTTGCTCCGGTTGAACCTGCTGCAGCGCCATTTCTGCCTGAATTACCTCTGCCACTATCGGCAGCAGCTCTTTAAACACTTTACGGCCCTGCTGTTTAAAATAAGGCATCAGCGGATCAATTTCGTTGAAACAATGTTCGGTGTAACCAACATCACAACGGATATTATTAGAAAACTCGGTTTTCAGCCGCATGCCGTTTATGCGATATGCATTATCTGCTGTGCAGCTGTCTTCGGCTTCAATAATGGTGGCGGTACACACATCACCAAAAATAAAATGACTGTCGCGGCTGCGGTAATTCACCTGTGGTGAGGCAAATTCCGGATTCACCACCAGCACCACTTTAGCAGTACAACCCCGAATGGCGTTTACCGCGTTGCTGATAGCAAAGGTAGCAGAAGAGCAGGCTACGTTCATATCAAAGGCATAGCCGGCGGCGCCCAGTAACTGCTGCAGTTCAATTGACAACGCCGGATAAGGCCGCTGCATATTGGACGCTGCACAGATAATCAGATCAATATCGGCTGCGGTTTTATTCGCCTGCGCCAGTGCTTCACGTGCGGCCGACAACGCCATTTCTACCATTTCCGGTGGTTGTTCTTCATTGCGACGGGGAAACAACGGATGCATCACATCAGCATCTAAAATGCCGTCTTTGTACAACACATGGCGCGCTTTGATACCGGAGGCTTTCTCAATAAATTCACTGCTGGAGTGCTCCAGTGCCTGGACATCACCGGAAGCAATAGCCCCGGCTTGCTGCGCATTAAATTGATCAACATACAGATTGTAACTGGCCACCAACTCTTCATTGGTAATAATCTGCTCTGGCGTAAACAAGCCTGAGCCACTGATAACAACACTTTTCATAGTACTGCCCTTGTCAGATCGCGGTTTTACTACCGCTTTTACAGTGGCTGCAGTATAACTGAAGTTCTGCCTTCAGTTGTACCATGCTGTTGTATTATCCCCGTATTACTGAGTCTATTCAGTCTCGATTTATGCAACACGGTGTACATTAGCAAGCTCTGTGCGCCATAATAGCGCCGGCATTCACTTTTCTTTCATTTTCTTAATACGGGATTTTTCCATACCGATGCAAACCCCGGGGTTCCTGACAACTGCTGTGCTGGCAGCCATACTAAGCATAAGTTCCCCCGCTCGTTCGGCAGAGCCATATCAGTTTAAAATCAATGGTGTAAGTGGTGCTTTGCGCGACAATATTGAAATTTATCTGCAAAAATACTCTGATGCAGATAATACGCCCGGTGTGCGTTTTCAAACTACCCTACAGCAGGAAATTCATACCGCATTGCAAGCTTTGGGCTATTACCACAGCGAAATTACGCTGACTCACGACGAAGCCAAAGCTGAATTACTGCATATTACTGTAACAGCCGGTGAGCCGGTACGCATTCACCAAAGCGATATACAAGTGTCCGGTGATGCTGCAACAGACTCTGATTTTAACGCTCTGCTGGCGGCGCAAGCGCCCAAGCAGGGCCAGATACTGCACCACGGCGCTTATGATGGCTTTAAGAGCGCATTGAAAAGCCTGGCGCTGCGTAAAGGCTACTTTGATGCCGACTTTGATTTGGCGCGGCTTGAGGTAGCGCCTGAGCTAAACCAGGCTTTTGTCCACCTGCACTTTAACTCAGGTACACGTTACAAATTTGGTGCTGTCAGTTTTAGCGGTAATCAAATAGCCGAGCCCGGCTTGCAATCTTTAGTGCCCTTTAATGAGGGCGATTACTACCTGGCCAGTCAGTTAGGAGAATTTAATCAGGCGCTGGCGACTACCGGTTGGTTTTCTTCCATACTGGTGGAAGGTGATACCGCACAGATGCAGGATTTCAGCCTGCCAATTAACGTGGCGCTGGAGCCCGAGCGGCGCAATATTATAGAAACCGGTATCGGCTATTCAACTGATGTGAAAACACGGCTGAAACTAAACTGGAATAAGCCCTGGCTTAATAAAGCCGGCCACAGCCTGAGTACCAAGCTGGCCTTGTCTGAGATAGAGCAAAGTGTTGAGGCTGCATACAAGTTGCCACTGGCCAGTGTTGCCAACGACTTTTATCAGGTACAGCTCGGTTTTAAGAATCGCGATAATCAGGACACCGAGAGCCGCGAATCTAACCTGGCACTGGAGCGCCACTGGTTACTGAAAAGCGACTGGTATCGCACCGCCTCGGTCCGCTGGTTGTATGAGGATTTTGTTCAGGCCGATCAAAATGACAGCATCAGCCTGATTATGCCCGGATTAAGCTACAGCCGCACCAAACAGTCAGGCGGCCCGATGCCCTCTTCTGCCAACCGCTTATTGCTGGGTGTTGAGGTATCAGACGAAGCCTGGGGCTCTGATGCCAGTTTTGTCCGTTTGCGTAGCCGGATTGGCTGGATTGGCAGTGCCGGCGATGACCATCGTTTTGTTACCCGTGTGGATGCCGGCGCCATCCTGATGGAAGGCTTGTCACAATTGCCACCGTCATTGCGCTTTTTTGCCGGCGGTGATAACAGCATCCGCGGTTATGGCTATGAAACTGTATCGCCGCGTAACAGCGAGGATGAACTGACCGGTGGCCGTTATATGGTTACCGGTGCGCTGGAATACCAATACCGCGTTAAAGGTAATTGGTGGCTGGCGGCTTTCAGTGATTATGGTAGTGCCTGGGATGACAAACCCGACTGGGTGCAAGGTGTAGGTTTGGGCGTGCGCTGGGCTTCCCCTGTTGGTCCTGTACGGCTTGATTTTGCCTGGGGCCTGGATGAGCCGGGCAAAGGTTTCCAACTGCACCTGGCACTGGGGCCGGAATTATGAGCTGGCTCACCACTAAGCGTTGGCTGAAACGTTGCTTAAAATGGCTGCATTGGACATTGCTGCTGCCTTGCCTTGTGCTTGTCGCCTTACTGTTTACCTTGCTGTACACCTCTGCCGGGTTAAGCTTTAACCTTTGGCTGGCACAGCATTTTGTCAGTGGTTTTACAGTAGAGCGCAGCGAAGGCAGCGTGCTGGGCGGTAATACGCTGTACGGCCTGCGTTGGCAAGATGACGTCATAAACCTGAGGTTAGAACAAAGCACGCTGCAGATTAACAACGGCTGTTTTTTACGTTTAACACTCTGTGTCGAACAACTGACATTGCAAGGCATGCAGCTTGAAATCGCCGATACAGATAATCCGCCAGCAACAGACGCCCCCGGCTCCGGTTTATGGTTGCCGTTTGCCATTGATATTACGCAACTGCAGCTGAACGATGCCAGCGTGCTGGTTGCCGGTAGTAAATTAAGCTGGCAACAGTTTACGACCGGCGCTCAGCTGTGGGGCAGCAAAGTACAACTGAATCAGCCACACTGGCATCAGGTAACCCTGGCTCTGCCTGAAACTGCGGATAGCGCGGCACATGCTGACTTTGCCTACAAGGCGCCACAGCTGACTGATATTACTTTGCCGCTTAGTCTGTTTATTGACCGCTTCCGCCTGACTGATTTCACCCTGCAACAACCACTGCCGCAGAGTATCAGTGAGCTCTCGTTCAGCCTGCAACTGCTGCCGGAGCAAATTAATCTGACTCAGCTGGATATTAAGCACCCGCAGGCAACACTGCATGCCTCCGCCCGGTTAGAGCCGAATGGCAATTATCCGCTAAAAGCAGATATACGGCTGCTGCTGCAAGATACAGAGCTGGCCGGGCAGCGGCTACGCGTTACGCTGGATGGCGATCTGAGTGATTTACAGCTGCAAGCCTATGCCAGTGAGCTGCTGGATGCTGAAGTGTCCTTGTGGCTTAATTTGCTGGACAACGCCCTGCCATTGCAAGCCAATTTAACGGCGGCACAGCTGCAATGGCCGCTTAGCGCTGAGCCGCAAATACAGCTTAGCCAGTTGCAAGTGGAGGCAAGCGGCAACCTGGAACAACTGCGCTTTGCCGCAGGCTCAGCATTAAGCGGTAAACAAGTGCCGCCAACTACCGTGCAATTAAACGGCTACAGCACTTTGCATGGTGCAACATTGGAAAACTTAGCCGTTAACACCCTTGGCGGTGAGCTTAGCGCCAAAGTGGAGCTGGATTGGCAACAGCAGCTAAGTTGGCTTGGCAGCGTACAGTTAACGCAAATTCAACCAGGGCAGTTCTGGCCGGACTACAGCGGTGAGCTAGATGGCAATATCCAGCTTAGCGGCAACGTTACACAGCAAGGTGGTTGGCAACTGGCGCTGCCACAACTGCAGCTTAACGGTACCTTGCGTGACTACAAACTGTTGCTTGAAGGCAGCCTCACTGCCGGCGACGACACCGGCCTGGGTGATTACCGGCTGGATACACCCGGCCTGACCTTACGCCATGGCCAAAACCAGATCCAACTGACCGGCGCAGTGGATAAAGACTGGCAGATGGCGATGAAGATTGCCATTCCCACGCTGGCGCAAACCATAAGCGGTGCCAACGGTGAGATCAGCGCTGACTTAACACTAAGCGGTAAACGCGACACGCCACAGCTTAAAGGCATGCTTGAAGCCAACGCTCTGCAGTGGCAGGATGCCAGCCTGGAGCGGTTAACGCTGGATACGGATCTGAGCTTAAACAGCGGGCAGGATCTGACAACGGCAGTATCATTACAAGCCAGCAACGGCAAATACCAGCAGCAAAGTGTTGACGAGCTTAGCCTGACCTTGAACGGCACGGCATTACGCCATCAGCTGACGTTGCAGCTGGCAAGTACTGAGCACAATGCCGCTATTGACATGACCGGCAGCCTCAAACCTGATGAATATTGGCAAGGCAGCCTGGTATCCGCGCACTTGGACAGCCTGTTGGGTCCCTGGCAGCTGGCTGACAGCACAGAGTTGGAATACCGCTTTGCCGATGCGCGGTTAACCGTACAACCGCACTGCTGGCAACAGGCACCGGCTAATTTGTGCGCCGTTAAACCACTAAAACTAAGTGCAGAACATATAGCGCTGGACCTTAGATTGCAGCAATTTGCGCTGGCGGCACTGGGTGACTTTTTGCCGGCACAGATGCTGTTACAGGGCAATGTTGATGCCCGGGTTAGCGCCAACTGGCAACAAGGCCAACAGCCGCAAGCACAGGTTAAACTCAATGGCGGCAGTGGCAAATGGCAGTATCAAACAGAACAAACCCTGGAACTGGGCTGGCACAACTGGGCGCTGGATGCCGTATTGGCTGAAAATACCCTTAACAGCAGCTTACAGTGGCAATTTGATAATGGCGCCAGCTTACAAACAGAAGCCTCTATTACTGATGTACAGTCTTCTTCGCGTAAGCTGGAAGGCACACTACTGCTGCAAAAATTCAGCCTGGCCTTTTTACAGCCGCTGCTGGAGCAAAGCAGTGAACTTGCCGGCATGCTCAACAGCGACTTACGTTTTAGCGGCGACTTAACCAACCCGGCCATTAACGGCAACCTGGCACTGAGCGGCTTTAAACTGGCCGGCAAGCAGGCGCCGCTTGATGTGACTGATGCCAACGTAGAACTGCAGTTTGTCGGGCAACAAGCCACGCTGGAAGGCCTGGTCAGCACCAGCAAAGGCCAGATTAATCTTGCCGGCGATGCACAATGGCCACAAACAGATAACTGGCAAGCGGCATTGAAAGTAAAAGGCGATGAGCTGAGCTTGCAAATCCCTCAGGCACGGCTGCAAATAGCGCCGGATCTAACCCTGAGCGCCAAACCCGGGCTGACGTCACTTAGCGGCACGGTGCAAATTCCTTTTGCCCGCATCAGCATTGACAGCTTGCCGCAAACCGCTATCGCATTATCAGATGATCTGGTGTTGCTGGATGAAGAGCTGCAGCCAGTACCCACAGAAGAAAAAACTGCCTTTGCCCTGCAAACCGATATTAATGTTGTGCTTGGCAGACGGGTGCAATTGTCAGCTTTTGGCCTGGAAACCCGGCTCAGCGGTAACTTAAGAGTGCGCCAACAGCCCAAGCAGCAACCCACGGTGAATGGCGATGTCAGTCTGCAAAACGGTACCTTTCGCGCCTATGGCCAGGACTTACTGATCCGTCAGGGTAAAATGAGTTTTAACGGCCCATCCGACCAGCCTTTTTTAAACGTCGAAGCTATCCGCAACCCGGCCAATATGGAAGATGATGTGATTGCCGGCATTCGGGTTACCGGCCCGGCTGATGCGCCAAACATCAGCATTTTTTCCGAGCCGGCCAAACCCCAGGCTAATGCGCTGGCCTATCTGCTGATGGGCCGTGATATCGGCAGTGATTCCGGCAGTGCCGGCTCTGCACTGACCACCAGCCTGATTGGTATGTCAATCTCCTCTACCGGAGCTGTAGTGGGCGAATTAGGTGAAGCCTTTGGCGTACGCGACCTGACGCTGGACACCGCAGGCGCCGGCGATAACTCTCAGGTAACGGTAAGCGGTTATTTATCGCGCGATCTACAGGTAAAATACGGTTATGGCATTTTTAATGCTGTCGGCGAATTTACCCTGCGCTACCGCTTAATGCGTAATTTGTACCTGGAGGCAGTAAACAGTTTGGATAACGCCGTTGATTTACTCTACAAATTTGAGTTTGATTAATCAGCTTTAAGCAACAAATGCTGATAACGGCCCAGCGAGGCATAGGGCTCAGTGCGGTTGTACTGCAGCTCTAAAGCCAGTAATTGCTCAAAGTGGCTTTGTTGCTGGCTGCGATCACGCAAATAATCATGAAAACAGCGCACCCCGGTTTTACTCAGCAAGCTAAAGCCGGCCTGCTCACACCAGTGCTGCACGTCCTGCGGCACTAACGGATGCTGAGGGTTTAAACTGACCTTTTTCTTTACCTGAAAATCTGCCGCGACATAATCAAAGTTACCAAACAAAATATTGCCAAAGCGTTTGGCCTCCTTGTTATAAAACATCAGCGATAATATGCCGCCGGGTGCCACCAAGCGACGCAACTGAGCAATAGCCAACTCAGGTTGTGCCAGCCATTCCAACATGGCATGACATAACACCAACGAATACTGCTGTTGATGTGTCGCCGCAAGCTCCGACAGCCCTATCTGTTGCAAGCTAACATTGTTCAGCCCATGTTCTTCAGCCTGCTGCTGCGCTATGTGCAACATTTCTGCGGAAATATCGGTCAGATGCACACTGTGTCCCTGCGCAGCCAAGGTCAGGGCTAACTGGCCCTGGCCTGCACCAACGTCGAGGATCTGACAAGGTTGCTGTAGCAGATCAAGCTGTGCCAAATCGCGCAGCAGCACTAACTGCCGCAGTCTGCCTTTAGTACTGCCATAAATATTGCGGCTGAATTTGGCGGCAATATCATCAAAACTACGATCGGTTTTTTGCTTCATGCCGGGTTATCAATATCAATAAATTGCACCTCAAGGCCAAGCTGCTGTGAAATAAATTCACCCAACGCTTTGACACCATAACGCTCTGTCGCATGATGGCCGGCGGCAATAAAATGAATACCCAGCTCACGCGATAAATGAATAGTTTGCTCTGACACTTCACCGCTGATAAATAATTGCGCACCGGCAGCAGCGGCCTGCTCAATATAGCCCTGGCCACCACCGGTACACCATGCCAGCTTGCTGACATCGTGGCTGCCTGCGGCATGTAACAGCACTTGCCGGCCCAGCACCTGCTCTAAACCGGCGGCAATCTGTTGTACCGGTACAGCCTGTGTCAGCTCACCCTGCATCAGCACGCCAATGGGCTCTACTGCAGCAACAGCAGTAATATGTTGCGCCTTAAGTAAGCGTCCTAACTGCGCGTTGTTGCCAAGCACCGGGTGCACGTCCAGCGGTAAATGATAGGCCAGCAAATTGATATCATGGCGTAATAACGTTTGCAGACGCTTCTTCTTAATGCCGGTTACCGGCGCGGTTTCGTTTTTCCAAAAGTAACCGTGATGCACCAATATTGCATCAGCGTTCACCGCAACAGCCGCATCCAGTAATGCCTGGCTGGCGGTAACACCGGTAACTACCCTGGCAATGCGGGCTTTGCCCTCTACCTGCAAACCGTTGGGGCAATAATCGCGAATTTTTTCACTTTGTAACTCGGTATTCAGAAATTTAACTAACTGGTCGCGATCTATCATCTACTGGTTTTCCGCCGCTGTTGATAGCGGTATTGTACTGCAACAGGCAAAAAAATCAGGCACATTTGTCTAACAGTGGCAAAATGTTGTATAAATAGCGGGCTAGTTGCTTAAATAATGTCTGTTAAGGATCCGTATGAGTAAATTGGACAAAGATCAGGTTGTTGCTGATTTTACCGCAGCCTACAAAGCTGCATTTGGTAAAGCGCCGCAACTGGAACAAAAACCAGGCTGGTTCAGCGTAGATGGTGGTAAGAATATCCGTCTGGCAGAGCTGGCTGAATTAGGCGCCAGCTACAGTGCTGAAAAAGGTGCTGCCAAAAGTGCCGCCAAAGCCAAACCGGCAGCAGAAAAGAAAGCAGCTCCGGCCAAAGCGGCAGCCAAACCTGCGGCGGCAAAACCGGCTAAAGCGGCGAAAACCAAGAGTAGCGGTAATGGTCAGTCTGCAGCAGCAGTCTGGACAACGCGACTGGGTGACAAACAACGTCAGCCAAGAGGTTGTCGTTAAACAGCGTCAGTCTGGCTGTGTTATTGCAGCCAGACGCGTTTTTGCTTCAATCCACTGCCCCATAAACTTAGTGCTACGGTAGTTATGATGCCTCAGCATTAGCCCGGTAAAGTTTGCCTGGCGGTGACTCTCAAGCTCCTGCTTTACCCCGCTAAATTGCTGCCAGATCCGTTTCTCATGTTGTAACAAAGCAAACTTTTGCTGCACGATATGCAGTCCTGTTAGCTGTGCCTGCAGCCAAAGCTCAGGTTGTTGATACAAACTTACTGCCGCCATAGCAATACTGTTGCTATCGTCTGCTATTACACCGCCCCAGTCGCCCTGCAGGGTCATACCTTCAGCCCCGGTTTCAGTGGTCACATTGGGTGTGCCGCAGCGCATAGCATCGAGCAACTTGCCTTTTAAACCGGCACCAAAGGCCAAAGGCGCCAAACATACCCGGGCTTGCTGCATAACGGCTAACGCATCTTCAGCCCAGCCTTTAATTAAAAAGCCCTGCTTTGGATTATGCAGTGCTGTGGCTTTTGGCGGCGGGTAGGCACCGTAAATATGTAATTCTGCCTGCGGCAGCTGTTGGCGGATCAATGGCCAGATTTCCTGCTTTAACCACAATACGGCATGCCAGTTAGGGGCATGACGGAAATTGCCGATGGCAATAAAATGCTGCCGGGCGTCATAATCCGGCGCCGGCAGCAGCGGCAATTCATCAAGCAAAAACGGACAGTAGCAGAGTAACGCCGGCGGCACCCGGTAGTGCTGTTGCAGTAACTGCAGTTCAAACTCTGAAATTACCAGCGTCAGGTCGCAGCGATAAATAGCCGCAATTTCGCGCAGTGCCAATTCAGAGTTCAAATCTTCAATCGCTACAGCCTTGCCGGCTTTAAAACACTGCTGCCGTGCATCGCGCAGCGCATGACAATCCTCCATATCCAATATCCGCAGCGCCAGCGGACACGCCTGCTCTACCCGCCAGCCAAACTGCTCCTCAAGCATAAAGCGGTCAAACATTACTGCTTGCGGTGCCTGTTGCTGCAACCATAGCTCAAAGCTGCTGTCATTCAGCCGGATACTGTGTTCTGTTACACCAAGTTCAGTCAGCGGATAACGGTGCGGCCCGGGCTCAGCTGCGCTGGCAAAGCTGACCTGCCAGCCCTTGGCCAAAAACAGCTTAATTAAGCTCAGCATACGATACCCGGCTGCAGAGGAGTTTGGCTCCGGCCATACATAGCCAATAATCACCAACATTGGCAGCGCACTTTGTGACATAACCGCTCCGGAAAAAACCAGCATTCTACCTATAATTCCCGCCGGCGAACAGCTTGGCAGCTGTGCATGTCATGCTAAGATGGCTTGTATTTTCGCAAGGTAAATTGATATGACAACCACCCATTACTCCGCAGTTGAAGAGCTGTTACATGCTATCAGCCATGGCATAGGCGCTGTACTCAGTGTTATTGCGCTGGTATTAATGTTACTGGTGTCGGTGCAGGCCGGCGACAACTGGCATCTGGCCAGCAGCATTATTTACGGCGGCAGTCTTATCCTGCTGTACTGCAGCTCCACCTTGTATCACTCGATTCACAGCATTGAGATAAAACGCCGGTTGCGCCAGCTGGATCACGCCGCAATTTTTATTCTGATAGCCGGTACCTACACGCCCTTTACGCTGGTAAATTTACGTGACAGCTGGGGCTTGTGGCTGTTCGGCTTGATCTGGGCTGTCGCGGTGGCCGGCGTCATTATTGAACTGGCTACCGGACTAAAATACAAAAAATTGTCACTCAGTTTATATCTGGGCATGGGCTGGTTGGTTATTCTGGCGATAAAACCTATGCTGGAAAATGTAGCCCCGGGCGGTATGTGGCTGCTGGTTGCCGGAGGGTTGAGTTATTCCTTTGGGGTGATTTTCTACGCCTGGAAACGCTTGTTTTTGCATCATGCCATCTGGCATCTGTTTGTATTGGCAGGCAGCATTTTACATTTTTTATCAGTGTACTATTACGTACTGCCGGTTTAACGGCAAAAAAACAGGCCGGAGCATTCCGGCCTGTTAATATCGGCGTTATCAGTACTGATAACTGAAGGTTACGCCACTAAAGGCGGAGTAAGCACGGATGCCAACATGCCAGGTGCCGGTTTGCGGGTTGTTAATGGTACAGACTTCATTATTACCATTCAGGTATGGCCGGCAATTGTAAGCCGTTGTGGTAGGCTCGCTGCCATAACGCACATACAAGTCAGCATCACCTGTGCCACCGGAAATCTGGAAGGTCACTGCCGATACACCTGATGGGATCTGGTAGCTGCCTCTTAACCATTGGCCACTGGTTGCCGACAAGTTAGGGAAAGTAGCACCACCACCCGGAGGTGGTTCGCCGCCACCTGAGCCATCACAGCCATTGTTGGTCAGGTAATCATGTGCAGCTTTGGCCTTCACTATACCCCAGCCATAAGATGTATCACGTCCTGCTGCACCACGATCTTCTGCAGTGGCATTCAGTGCGCTGCGGATCTCTGCAGCAGTACAATCCGGATGATTACTCCACACCAGCGCCGCGACACCGGCAACATGAGGTGAAGCCATCGACGTACCACTGATGCTGTTGTAGCCACCGTTGTTCCAGGTTGAGTTGACACTCACACCGGGGCCGGCAATTTCAACCTGTGAGTTACGTTGCGAAAAGCTGGCTAAAGATGCAGAAGAGTTTACTGCCGCCACTGACACAACTGCATTGTAGGATGCAGGATACGAGAAGCTGGTGTTGCCGCCGTTACCTGCTGCGGCCACTAACAACATGCCACCATTGTAAAAGTTGGTCATAGCGGTATTTTCTGTTTGGTTGGATGAACCGCCACCCAAACTCATATTTACCACTTTCGCGCCGGCATCTTTACAGGACTGGATAGCAGTAATCAGGTTTGACGCCGTCGTCCAGTTGCCGGAATTGTTGAAGATTTTAACAATATGCACGCCAGCCTGGCCGGAACCGATAACCCCCACTACGCCACTATTGTTGTTCAGTGCCACCATAGTACCGGCAACATGGGTACCATGGCCGTTACCATCCTGGTACCAGTTACCATGGCCGGAAAACGAATAGCCGGTTACACCTGAGCTTTGTAAATCTTCATGGCCGGAGGTATAGCCGGTGTCTATTACACAAACTTTGGTGTTGCCGGCACTGCCATCACTTACCTGGTTAGCCTGCACCATGGTAATACCATAAGGCGTAGTTTGTGCCATCGGCGTGATCACATCCATTAAGTAGCGCTTATGATCTTCTTCGATGTATTCAACATTAGGATCGCTTTGCAACAATTTGCGCTGCTTTGCTGTTAACTCCGCCACACTGGCATGCACGGATTTAAGATGCGATAACGCATTAACATTAGCTTTTTGTAAAATCTGCTGTGCCCGCAATGTCGAGAACTCTGCCCGCTTAGCGCTGCCGTCTACACTCATTTGAGCAACCGGCTCTTTAAATTTAATAATGTAGCGGGTGGCTTTGTCGTCAGCCAATTCAGCAAGGCTAAGTTTTGGTTCTGGTTTTTTCATGCCTTCGGCAACAGCAACAGAAGTCAGGCTTAGTGCAAAACAACCGGCAGAAGCGGCTGCCAGTATAGTCATCATCTTTTTCATTATATTACCCTTGGTTAATTTTTATGGTCCTTGTTGTAACTGCGGCATCCTGCTGCTTAAAAAATAACCACCTCACTACCAAAACACCATTACAATAGCATTATAAATTCTTTACAAATGTATGAGATAAACCCATATCAGGAAAAATAGATAACTATCAGAAACAAATTGATTTATTCGGGAACAAGACACCAGAGAAAAACATTAAGTTACTTATGTTAATGTTTTGGCGGCATTATGCGGGTGTTAAACACAAGGCTAATTTAAACCAAAAAATACTGCCCTCCCCCGGGGTTGTGCTGAAACTGATCTGCCCCTGGTGATTTTCAATTATTTTTTTACAAATGGCCAAGCCCAGTCCGGTGCCCTCTTTTAAGCGGCTGTCAGAACTGTCGGCCTGAGAAAATTTCTGAAAAATCCGCGATTGAAACGCCGCAGGTATACCTGCACCGCAATCTTCTACTTCAAAGCGGACATCATGCTCGTTACTGCTTAATCTGACCACAACCACAGACGCCGGCGGTGAAAATTTAACTGCATTAGAAATCAGATTATCCATCACCTGGCGCAAGCGCAACGTATCTGCCTGCACCCACAAAGCTTCGCTGCCCGCTGCTGGTTCAAATACCAGATTTATTTTAAAGCGCGCAGCATAAGGCTGCATGGCAGACACGGCTTGTTGCGCCAGTTCAGATAAATTAACTTTAGCCAGATTAAGGGTAAAGGTGCCGGCAGCAAACTTTTGCAAATCGAGCAAATCATTAATCAATTGCGCCAGCCGCTCGCTGTTGCTTTGTGCAGTTTGCAGCATGTTGTTATAAACCGCGGTGTCCGGCGTGACCACTTTCTGCGCAATCAAGCCTATGGCACCGCGTATTGCGGTTAAGGGTGTGCGCAGTTCATGACTAACGGTTGCAATAAACTCGTCTTTGAGTTTATCCAAGCGCTTTAATTCACGGTTCGTTTTTGCCAACTCATCTAAACTTTGCTCCAGTTGTTTAGTGCGTAACGACAAGGTAACCGAGCTTTCCTCCAATGCACGGGTGCGTTCTGTTACCCGGGTTTCCAAAATCAATTGTGCTTTGGCTTTATTTTCCATTGCGCCTTGTAGCAAACGATTAATTTGCCGGATATGCCGCAACCGGTACTGATGCAGCAACCACAACAGTGCCAGTAGCATTAATACGACTATCAACAATACGCTGCGTTGCTGCCACCAATGCGGCAACACTAAAACAGTAGCCACCTGCTGCTCGTCGCTAAATACGCCATGGTTATTAGAGGCTTTGAGCCATAACGGATAAGTGCCCGGCGCAAGATTAGCATAGTAAGCAGTATTGCCCTGTGCCTGCACCCAGTCCTGGTCAATGCCTTCAAGCTGGTAGTAGAACCTGTTACGCAGTGGATCCTGAAAATCCAGAGCGCTGAATTCAAACATCATAGTGTGCTGTGTCGGCAGAATCTCTATCAATGGCCAGCTGTGCTGATGCGGCCTGAATTGCCGGGGCTGCTGATCTATCATTAGCGACGACAGTACCGGCAGGGGTTGTTGCCGGTTACTTTGCAGCGACTCCGGCTTTACCACCACTAAACCGGCCACAGCGCCAAAGTAAAGTTTATGCTTGCCGGCATATACGGCATTGGCATTCAGCTCAGAGCTGACCAAACCATCCTGACTATTGTAATGAATAAAGCGCTGCGTCGGGTCCGGGCGAAAACTCAGGCCATTTGCAGTCATGAGCCACAACTGTTGTTCATCCATTTGGTAGCCGCCTAAAACATTATTTGCCGGCAGGCCATCTGCAGTAGTAATAAGTTGGCGCCTTCCGGTTGCACGATCGTACAGTACCGCGCCCTCACGGGTGCACACCAGCAACTGCTGCGCATACTGCCTGACACAATGCACATCATCATGCGGCAGCTGCAACCTGGTGTGCTTGCTACTGCTGTGCTGAATAATATTGCCGTCGGTTAAATCTATTTGGTACAGCCCGCTGTAGCGGGTAGCCACCCATAGTTGTTGATCGGCACTGACAAACACATTTTGCACGGCATCGCCCACCCGTGTACGGGCAAGATCTTTCAGCCAGTGCCGGGTGTGCCCGGTCTGAGGTTGCCAGGCAACAACGCCCTCGCCCCATAAACCAAGATAAAAAGTGCCGTCATTCGCAATGTGCAAATCTCTGACATTACGGTTAACAACACCGGCCAGGACAAAGGGTGTATCAACCCTTTCCAGGGCCGCATTATTGTGCAGAAACAAGCCGGTGTCAGTTGCGATATAAACATGCTTATCCGGCGTTTGGGCAATAGCATTTACCCGGCTGTCGGTCATAATCTGCTGATAACTGCCGTTGCCGCTGCCAGTATTGGTATCGAGCAATATCACTTTATCCGTGCTGCCCAACCATAGCTGCTGTGCAAACTTAAAAACTGCCGTCACCGAAAAGTTTTTACCGGCAAAGGCCGGCGCATAATCAGCAATACCACTAAAGGATTTGCTGGTAATAATACTGCGGTAAACCCCGCCTTCGCGCGATCCCAGCCAGAGAACACCGGTTCTGTCCTGCAATATACTGCGCACATTAACCTGGGCTAGCCGGGCGACGCCGGTTAAGGCTGCAGCACCGGCTGGTGCAGCCATATCAAAACGATGCAATCCGGTATAGCTGCCGATCAGCAAGTCATTATTACTGCGATCAAACGCCAACACGTTAATAAGCAAGGATCCTGTTCCGATAATAGCAGCGTCACTTAATTTATCGTTTGCAAAAGAATACTGATACAAGCCGCTGCGGCTGCCAATCCACAGTTTGCTGCCATCCGCCAACAAAGCCCGGATTTCATTGGCACGGCTTAAACGGTCTGCCCCGGGCACTAATTCAACCACCTTACTTAAGCCACTATCAGCTTGCCAGCGGTGCAAGCCGGCAGAGGTACCAATCCAGATACTGCCATCCTCTGATTGGCTCAGGCTCCAAATACGCTGATCAATCAATGGCTGTGCGGCATCTGCAGCACCTACAGTGATGATTTGAAAATCCGTCGTTATTTTGCTTAAGCCAGTTGCCGTGCCCACCCAGATATTGCCGGCGTTATCCTGCAACAACGCTTGTACCAGATCACCGGCAAGGCCATCTGCACTGGTAAAACGGTGTAATTCGCCGCTGTGTGCATCGATAACGGATAACCCCAGCCCCCAGGTGCCGGCCCAAAGCCGATCTGCATTATCAAATATGATAACGCCGACATCGGGAGTTTGATGTTGTAATTGCTCAGCAGCAGTTAACAGCGAGAACGAAGCAAAACGATAACCGTCGAAACGCAATAAACCGGAATTGGTTGAACCCAGCCAGATAAAACCGGTTTGATCCTGATTAACACTGTAAACAGTGGCATTAGGCAAGCCGTCATCAACGCCGATGCGTTGAAAACGTTCAACAGACAGTGCAACGTTGCTTACCAGCAGTAACAAGACTGTGATGAGCTGCACTATGAAAATGGTCCATTTTTCGCGGTAGTGCAATACAACCTCGGGTTTGGTTGCGGTATGAACTGAAAAGCTGATTTAAACAATAGCATAGCAAGCAATGCTTTACAGTACAGTTCAGATTAAATGTCCGGCACTACTTTCGCTTGGGGTTGCATTCTTTTAGAATCGTCGCCATTACCGCTTTTAACTATGTAGTTCCCGGAGAAATGAATGTCTGACACCAAACACAGTCGCCTGCTTATCTTAGGTTCAGGCCCTGCCGGCTATACCGCTGCAGTGTACGCCGCCCGTGCTAACCTGAACCCGGTGCTGCTTACCGGTATGCAGCAAGGCGGCCAGCTGACAACGACCACAGAAGTGGAGAATTGGCCCGGTGATGCCCACGGTTTGACCGGTCCGGCCTTAATGGACCGGATGCGTGAGCACGCTGAAACCTTTAACACTGAAATTGTGTTTGACCATATTCACACAGTAAACCTGCAACAGCGTCCCTTCACGCTAACCGGTGACAACGGTGTGTACAGTTGCGATGCGCTGATTATCTGTACCGGTGCTTCTGCTAAGTACCTGGGTTTACCATCCGAACAAGCCTACAGCGGCCGCGGCGTATCTGCTTGTGCAACCTGTGACGGTTTCTTTTACCGCAATCAGAAAGTAGCCGTTGTTGGTGGCGGTAATACAGCGGTAGAAGAAGCATTGTACTTATCTAACATTGCTGCAGAAGTGCATTTGGTGCACCGTCGCGACAGTTTTAAAGCAGAAAAAATTCTGGTCGATCGCTTAATGGCTAAAGTGGCCGGCGGTAATATTGTGCTGCACACCCACCGTGAACTGGATGAAGTGCTGGGCGATGAGATGGGTGTAAACGGCGTACGGTTAAAGTCGACCAAAGGTGAAGCAGACGAGCAACTGGCGCTGCAGGGCGTGTTTATCGCCATTGGCCATCAGCCTAACACCGACATTTTTAAAGGTCAGCTTGAGATGAATGGCGGCTATTTAAAAGTGCAGAGCGGCAGCGAAGGCAATGCTACGCAAACCAGTATTGAGGGCGTATTTGCCGCCGGTGACGTGTCTGATCATATCTATCGCCAGGCCATTACCTCTGCCGGTACCGGTTGTATGGCAGCACTGGATGCAGAGCGCTATCTGGATGCGCTGAGTAAGTAAACCGGTTCGGCTATGGCCATTTACCTGCCTGAGCTATCTGCGCACGATGTCAGTTTTCCACCACTGCATCGTGCGCTGAGCAACCCCGACGGTTTGCTGGCAATGGGCGGCGATTTATCGCCGTCCCGCCTTATCAGCGCTTACTCACAAGCCATTTTCCCCTGGTTTAGCGAAAGTGATCCCCTGCTGTGGTGGAGCCCGTCGCAACGCGCCATTTTTGCCCCGGATACGCTGAAGCTTAACCGTACCTTGAAAAAACAGCTCAAGCGCTATCAGCTGCATTTTAGTGTTAACACTGCTTTTGCGCAGGTGATGGCACACTGTGCTGCGCCAAGAGCAAAACAACCCGGCACCTGGATCTTGCCTGAAATGCAACAAGCTTATCAGCAGTTACATCTGCAAGGTCACGCGCACAGTATTGAGGTATGGCAGCAGGATACATTGGTTGGCGGCTTATACGGTGTGCTGGTGGGCAACCTGTTTTGTGGTGAATCGATGTTTAACTTACTGCCGGATACTGCCAAGCTGGCACTGGTTGCTCTGCAGTACCATTTACAGCAGGTAGCGCCCGGCTGGATTGACTGCCAAATGCCCAACCCGTTTTTACTACAACTGGGGGCTCAGAGTCTGCCGCGCGCAGATTATGTCAGCTTGTTACACCGTTCTGCTGCGCAGCAAATACCAGCTTCACACTGGCAAGCAGGCTCACTGATACTGGAGCTAACCAATGCATGAGCTGCGCTTTGGCCTCACTGCACCGGCACAATGCAGTTACCTGGCGCCGCAACAGGAGCAACTGGTGTTTTTGCTACCCGAACAGCCGCTTGACGCTGCGCTATATCAGCAACTACTGCAACTGAATTTTCGCCGCAGTGGTGAACAGGTTTATACCCCGCACTGCCCGGCCTGCCGCGCCTGTCATTCTGTACGCATTAGTCATACAGACTTTAAAGCCAGCCGCGGCCAGCGCCGCATGCTGAATAAAGCTGCGCGTGCCGGTTGGCACTATAAACTTCGTGACGCTATCAGCACAGATTACTTCGCGTTGTTTTCCGCCTATATCAGCCATAAACACGCCGACAGCAGTATGTTTCCGCCAACACGGCCACAACTTGATGCCATGCTCGGTTGCAGTTGGTTAAAAGTGCGCTATCTGGAGCAGTACTATCAGCAACAACTGGTGGCCGTTAGTATAGTAGACGAAACTGCAGACGCTTACTCGGCGGTATACACCTTCTTTCATCCTGATGTCAGTGCTTTCTCGCCCGGCCTGCTGGCCATCTTGTATTTACTGCAATGTGCAGCACAGCAGCAAAAAAACTGGCTGTATCTGGGGTACCAAATTGATGAGTGCCGGAAAATGGCCTATAAGGCGGCTTTTTTACCCCAGCAGCGGTTTATTCAGGGCGAATGGCACTCATTTGGCTAAAAAAGCGCTTGTCGCTTTACTTATGCTGATGATTTCGGCACAATCTGCGCAGTTTTTTTATGGTTCACCCAAATTTAAGAGGCAAGTGCGCTGAATGGCGAAGGAAGACGTAATTGAAATGCAAGGTACCATTTTGGATACCCTGCCAAATACCATGTTCAAAGTTGAACTGGAAAACGGCCATGTCGTTATCGCTCATATTTCAGGTAAAATGCGTAAGAACTACATCCGTATTTTAACCGGCGATAAGGTAACCGTTGAGTTAACACCATACGATTTAAGCAAAGGCCGTATCGTGTTCCGCCAGCGTTAAGCCGGCCCAAATAACCTGACAGCTAATACAAACCCGGCCAATGCCGGGTTTAGTGTTTTAACCAGAGCTATAACAGCCAACTTAATCTGCCAGTGCGGCTTCTTTTGTGGTCTGGTAGACAAAGCTCAGCTGATCATTGAGCAAATCGACACGTACATCTCCGCCATGCATCAGACGACCAAACAAAATTTCATTCGCCAACGGCTTTTTCAGCTGCTCCTGAATAACCCTGGCCATCGGCCGTGCGCCCATGGCATGGTCATAGCCTTTATCTGCCAGCCATTGCCTTGCGGCGCTGCTCAGCTCCATTGACACCTGTTTTTTATCCAGCTGCACCTGCAAATCACAAACAAACTTATCGACAATTTGCAGAATAATGTCAGCCGCCAAATGTTGAAACCAAATAATACCATCCAGCCGGTTTCTGAATTCCGGACTAAAGGTACGGTTTATTTCCGACAACGCATCATGGCTATGGTCCTGTTGTTTAAAGCCAATCGATTTACGGATGGTTTCCTGCACCCCAGCATTGGTGGTCATGACCAACACTACATTGCGAAAATCAATTTTGCGGCCGTTGTTATCAGTTAAGGTACCGTGGTCCATCACCTGCAGCAAAATGTTATAAATATCGCTGTGTGCTTTCTCGATTTCATCCAGCAACACCACTGAATACGGATGCTTCGATACCGCATCAGTCAGCAAGCCGCCCTGCTCAAAGCCGACATAGCCTGGCGGTGCACCAATTAACCGGCTGATCGCATGGCGTTCCATATACTCGGACATATCAAAACGCAGTAACTCAACGCCTAATGCTTTTGCCAGTTGCTTGGTTACTTCGGTTTTACCCACACCCGTCGGGCCGGCGAACAGGAAGTTACCTATTGGTTTTTCTTCGTTACCCAAACCAGAGCGTGATAAACGGATGGCCGAGGTTAATACTTCAATCGGTTCGTTCTGACCAAACACTACTAACTTTAAGTTACGGTCCAAATTAGCCAGTACATCTTTATCTGACGCCGATACCGACTTCTCCGGAATACGCGCCATCTTGGCAATCACATGCTCAATCTCCGGCACGTTAATCACTTTTTTCCGTTTAGACAATGGCAGCAAGCGCTGACTGGCACCGGCTTCGTCAATAACGTCTATGGCTTTATCCGGTAAATGCCGCTCGTTAATGTATTTAGCAGACAACTCTGCCGCAGCCCGAATGGCCTTTTGCGTATAACGCACATTGTGATGCTGCTCGTAGCGCTCTTTTAACCCCAGCAGAATACGGGTGGTGTCCTCTACGCTGGGTTCCGCCACGTCAATTTTCTGGAAACGACGCACCAGAGCGGTGTCTTTTTCAAAAATGCTTTTAAATTCCTGATAAGTGGTCGAGCCCATGCAGCGCAAACGGCCACTGGATAACAGCGGTTTAATCAAATTACTGGCGTCCATTACGCCACCGGAGGCCGCACCGGCACCGATGACGGTATGAATTTCATCGATGAACAAAATGGCGTCTTTTTCCCGCTCCAGCTCTTTCAGTAAAGATTTCAGCCGCTTTTCAAAATCACCGCGGTATTTGGTACCGGCCAACAATGCCCCCATATCCAGCGAATATATAGTGGCATTGGCAATCACTTCCGGCACTTCGTTATGCACAATACGGTACGCCAGGCCCTCGGCAATAGCGGTTTTGCCAACACCGGCTTCCCCCACCAGCAGTGGGTTGTTCTTCTTACGCCGGCACAATACTTGTATCGCCCGTTCCACTTCATGCTCACGGCCAATCAGCGGGTCGATGTGGCCATTTTTGGCCTGCACATTCAGGTTTGCGGTGAAATTTTCCAGATACTTGCTGTCATCAGCAACCGTTTCGGTGCCTTCTTCCTGTGTATGCTCGTCATGCTGTTCAAGTTTTTCGGTTTTGGTTACACCGTGTGAAATAAAATTCACCACATCCAGCCGGGTAATATCAATTTTCTTCAACAGGTATACGGCTTGCGATTCCTGCTCGCTGAAAATAGCCACCAGTACATTAGCTCCGGTCACTTCAGACTTGCCGGATGACTGCACATGAAACACCGCACGTTGCAATACACGCTGAAAACCCAGCGTAGGCTGAGTATCACGCTCTACCTCACCGTCCGGCAGCACCGGTGTGGTGGAATCGATAAAGCTGGCCAACTCCAGCCGCAGTTTTTCTATATTGGCGCCACAAGAGCGCAGTGCATCACCGGCTGCAGGGTTATCCAGCAACGCTAATAATAAATGTTCTACCGTCATATATTCATGACGACGCTCACGCGCGAACCTGAAAGCCAAATTCAGAGTTAACTCAAGATCTTTATTTAACATACACCACTCCTAATCCACCTGAGTAACGACACCAGAATCATGCAAAGACTTACCTTATGCGCGCTCCATGGTACATAGCAGCGGGTGTTGATGTTCCTTCGCGTACTGCATCACCTGCTGCACCTTCGTTTCCGCGATCTCCGCGGTAAAAACGCCACAAATTCCTTTACCCTCATAATGCACTTTTAACATCACTTCGGTTGCCTGTTCATACTGCATATTAAAAAAGCGACTCAAAACATCGATAACAAAATCCATCGGAGTATAGTCGTCGTTATGCAGTACCACTTTATACATCGGCGGCGGCGCCACACGTTGCCGTGTTAACTCCTCCAAACCACCATGTTGTACGTTGTCTTCTTTATTGCCGCTCATAAACTATAGCCACGCCTGTGTATTCCATCAAAGGAGCTTTAGGTTAATTATTGGTAAATTTTAAGTTTAATTTTGCAAATAACTTGACTACATGCTCAAATTATCTACATTAGTTGTTGGGATCAACAACAATCCCACCATCGAGACTAAGAATACAGAATTTAGCTAACTTAGAGAAGGAAGTAAGTTGTATGGCTACCGGTAAAGTAAAATGGTTCAATAATGCCAAAGGATTTGGATTTATTCGTGAAGATGGCCGTGATGAAGATATCTTTGCTCATTATTCAACCATTAGCATGGACGGCTACCGCACGCTAAAGGCCGGACAAGATGTCGAGTTCGACTTGTCTGAAGGCCCTAAAGGTTTACACGCCGTGAATATTAAAGTGCCCGACGACCTGATAGAGTAATTATTCGCACGACCGATATTCGCATAGTGCTAAGCTAATTGACGGCACAAAAAAGCAGGCGTAATGCCTGCTTTTACTTTTTGTTTAACACCGGTTTAACTTAAGCGTTGGCTAACGCCTGGTTAAAAGTGTTGCTTGGGCGCATAGCTTTAGCGGCCAGCTGCGGATTAGGTTTGTAGTAACCACCAATATCCACTGCCTTGCCCTGGGCACCGTTTAACTCAGCGATAATAGTCGCTTCCTGCTGCTGCAGCACTGTGGCCAGCTTAGCAAAACGGGCCTGTAGCTCTGCGTCAGCGGTTTGCGCAGCTAAAGCTTCTGCCCAGTACATCGCCAGGTAGAAATGGCTGCCACGGTTGTCCAGCTCGCCCAGCTTACGCCGTGGTGACTTATCGTTATCTAAAAACTTCGCCGTTGCTGCATCCAGTGCATCAGCCAACACTTTGGCTTTATTATTACCGGTTACCTGGCTTAAATGCTCCAGTGACGCCGCCAGTGCTAAAAACTCGCCCAGCGAATCCCAACGTAAATAATCTTCTTCGATAAACTGTTCTACGTGCTTAGGGGCAGAGCCGCCAGCGCCGGTTTCAAACAGGCCGCCACCGTTCATCAACGGCACCACTGACAGCATTTTAGCACTGGTACCCAGCTCTAAAATCGGGAATAAGTCGGTTAAGTAATCGCGCAGTACGTTACCGGTTACCGAAATAGTGTCCAGCCCCTGTTTCATGCGTTGCAGCGACAAGCGGGTGGCCTCTACCGGTGCCAAAATTTGGATATCCAGGCCACTGATATCATGCTCTTGCAGATAGGCTTTAACTTTAACAATCAGCTGAGCATCATGCGCCCGTGCACTGTCTAACCAGAACACCGCCGGAGTATTACTTAAGCGTGCGCGGTTTACCGCCAGTTTTACCCAATCACGAATTGGCGCATCTTTTACCTGACACATACGCCAGATATCGCCTTGTTCAACCGCGTGCTCAAACACGACAGTACCTTTGCTATTCAGTACCTGAACTTTGCCGTCAGCAGCAATTTCAAAGGTTTTATCGTGCGAGCCGTACTCTTCCGCTTTTTGTGCCATCAAACCTACGTTAGGCACTGAGCCCATAGTGCGTGGATCGAAAGCACCGTTTTTGCGGCAAAAATCTATCGTTTCCTGATAGACACCGGCGTAACAACGATCCGGGATCATCGCTTTGGTGTCTTTTAACTTACCATCCGGGCCCCACATCTGGCCTGAGCTTCTGATCATCGCCGGCATAGAGGCATCGATAATCACATCGCTTGGTACATGCAGGTTGGTAATGCCTTTATCAGAATTCACCATCGCCAGGGCAGGTTGGGCAGCGTAGCAAGCTTTAATATCAGCTAATACTGCTTCCTGTTTAGCCTGCGGCAGCGTGGCAATTTTGGCAAACATATCGCCGGCGCCGTTATTTACGTCTACACCCAGTTCAGCAAACAGCGCCGCATGTTTTTCAAACACCGGTTTAAAAAACACCGTAACCGCATGACCAAATAAAATCGGGTCTGACACCTTCATCATAGTGGCTTTTAAATGCAGTGATAACAGCACATTTTGTTGCTTAGCTGCAGCAATTTCTTGCTGGTAAAAAGCGCGCAGTGCATTTTTGCTCATGGTAGCAGCGTCAATCACTTCGCCGGCCAGAACAGCCACTTTTTCTTTTAATACCGACACAGTGCCGTCGTTTGCCAGCAATTGAATTTTCAGTGTATCGGTATCGGTAAAGGTAGCCGATTTCTCGCTACCGTAAAAATCGCCCTGTGTCATATGCGCCACATGAGATTTAGAATCTGCGGCCCAGGCACCCATACTATGCGGGTTTTTCTTTGCGTATTGTTTAACAGATGCCGGCGCTCGGCGGTCTGAGTTACCTTCACGCAGTACCGGGTTTACCGCACTGCCTTTAATTTTGTCATAGCGCGCTTTAACATCACGCTCTTGTTCAGTTTTTGCTTCAGCCGGATAGTCCGGTAGCGCATAGCCTTGTTGTTGTAATTCTTTAATTGCCGCTTTTAACTGTGGAATAGAAGCGCTGATATTCGGCAGCTTAATAATGTTGGCGTCTGGCTGATTCGCCAGCTTGCCCAGCTCAGTTAAGGCATCGTTAATGCGTTGCTCAGGCTTTAAGAAATCCGGAAAGTTGGCAATAATGCGGCCGGACAGAGAAATATCACGGGTTTCTACCGCAATACCGGCAGCAGCTGAAAATGCCTGCACTATAGGCAGTAGAGAATAGGTCGCCAACGCCGGCGCTTCATCCGTTTCAGTGTAGATAATTTTTGCAATTTCTTTTGACATGTTAGTTCCTGTAATGTGTTTGCGATCAGCTGGCTTATGCTGGCCAGTTCGCACCTTCATCCGGGCGATGTTGATGTTTTAAACGCATTTGTTGCAAAGCGGCGCTAGTATAGCAGCATGACATTCAATAAAATAGGCAGCCTGCCGCGCAACCGGGCGGCTTATCTCTGCTGCAATTTTAAGCAGATAATGCGCATTGTTAAGCAATACTGACAGCAACTGTAAAGCAGCAGGATACTATGAATTTCAGCAAGAAAAAGACAGAGAAACCTGTGCCGGGCAGACAGAATTTACAAAATAATCCATATACGAAAAAACGCAATGCGACCAAAGTCGCGCATCCGGTAATAGTGCTGTTTAACAAACCCTTTGACGTATTGTGCCAATTTACCGACAACAGCACGCCAGCGCGCACTACCCTGGCAGATTTTATCCCGGTTCCGGAGGTATATGCCGCCGGTCGGCTCGACCGTGATAGCGAAGGCTTGTTGTTATTAACTAACTGCGGCCAAACCCAGCACCGGATCAGCGACCCTAAACACAAAATGGCCAAAACCTATTGGGCGCAGCTCGACGGCAATATCAGTGACGACGCCCTGGCGCAATTGACGGCAGGGGTGCAACTAAATGATGGTTTAACGCTACCTGCTATCGCACAGCGTATGGCGGAACCTGAGATCTGGCCGCGCCAGCCCCCTGTGCGTCAGCGCGCCAATATTCCTACCAGTTGGATAAGTCTGACGATTACTGAAGGCCGTAACCGTCAGGTAAGGCGGATGACCGCCGCTGTCGGATTTCCCACTATACGTTTAATCCGCGTGCAAATAGGTGACTGGACTCTTACTGATTTAGCGCCTGGCCAATACAAAGTGTTAGCGCTGAAATAAGGAAAGTACGAACATCATGAGCAGAGAATTACTGCACCTTACTGTTGCCGCCATAGTGTGTTTTGAGCATAAGTTTTTGCTGGTAGAAGAAATTGACAAACTCTCCGGCAACCGAGTACTGAATCAGCCTGCCGGCCATGTTGAACAGGATGAGGATTTACTTAGCGCTGTAAAGCGCGAACTGTTTGAGGAAACCGGCCTGATGCTTGAGCCCTCTGCCTGGCTGGGCATTTCGCAATTAACCGCAGCCAATGGCCATCGCTATGTACGGTTGAATTTTGTCTTTGAACCCGATAGCTTGCCAGCCCGCTACCAGCCACAAGACAGCGATATTCTGGCGCTGCACTGGTACAGCGCCACTGAGCTGCCACAAGCCTTGTTACCGCTTCGCAGCCGCCTGGTCAGCGACGCTATTGCCTTGTACTGTGAAGGGGTTCGCCTGCCGTTATCGCTAATTCAACCGCCGCGATAACATGCGCAGCCGATAAATTTAATGTATAATCCGCGCCTTGTTTTTTTAAGCCTTCAAAAGTGCAGTGCTATGCCAGATACCCGCTCAGCTGACAGCTCAGCAAACAGCAGTAAAAAAGTCATCGTCGGCATGTCCGGCGGCGTAGATTCTTCCGTCTCAGCCTATCTGTTGTTACAGCAGGGTTATCAGGTTGAAGGCCTGTTTATGAAGAACTGGGAAGAAGACGACAACGACGAATACTGTGCTGCCGCTGAAGATATGCGCGATGCTCAGGCAGTATGCGACAAACTGGGTATAATGCTGCACAAAGTAAACTTTGCCGCTGAATACTGGGATAACGTATTCGAGTATTTCCTTGCCGAATATAAAGCCGGTCGCACCCCTAACCCGGACATTATGTGCAACAAGGAAATTAAGTTTAAAGCCTTTTTAGAATTTGCTGCCGAAGCCCTGGGCGCTGACTATATTGCCACCGGCCACTATGTGCAACGGCGCTATGTGAATGGCCACTGGCAGCTTCTGCGCGGGCTGGATAACAACAAAGATCAAAGCTATTTCCTCTACACCATCGGGGAAGAACATGTGGCACAAACGCTGTTCCCCGTTGGTGAGCTGGAAAAGCCGGCGGTACGCGCCATTGCTGAACAGCAAGGTTTAGTTACCCACGACAAAAAAGACAGTACCGGTATTTGCTTTATCGGCGAGCGTAAATTTAAAGATTTTCTGCAGCAGTATTTACCGGCGCAACCCGGCGATATTGTTTCAGTGGATGGCGACACTATCGGCCGCCATGAAGGTCTGATGTACCACACCTTGGGCCAGCGTAAAGGCCTGGGTATCGGCGGCCTGCGCGATGGCGGCGACGAGCCCTGGTATGTGGTGGGCAAAAATCTCGACACCAATCAGCTGATTGTTGCTCAGGGCCATGATCATCCGGGGTTACTGTCTAAAGGTTTAGTGGCCAGCCAGTTGCATTGGACCGACCGTAAAGGCCCGCAGCAAGCGCTGCGTTGCACGGTAAAAACCCGTTATCGGCAAACTGATATTCCCTGTAATTTAACTCCCAACGCCGACGGCACGGTAACGGTACTGTTTGATAGCGCACAAAAAGCAGTGACGCCGGGCCAGTCGGCGGTGTTTTATCTGGACGACGTTTGCCTTGGCGGCGGCATTATTGATCTGGCATTGAACTGATATGCAATATTCTCTTTCTACCCAAATTATAGCGCTGGCCGGTTTGTGTCAGGCGCTGAAGTTAGTACAAAGCGTGGCGCGCAGCACCGACACAGATAAAGCGGCGTTGTCTGTCATATTAAACAGTGTCGCCGTTATTGATGCGCAGGAGCCGCTGCAAATTTATGGCGACTCAGTCGCTAATTTGCAAACCGGCTTACAACTGATTGTGGATCAATTGGGTGATAAACCACAGAAAGATGTCGAGCTGACCCGCTATATCGTCGGCGTGTTAGCGCTGGAGCGCAAACTGCATAAAACGCCGGCTAATATGAACAAACTCGGTGGCAAATTGCAGCATTTGGAACGCCAGTTGCAGCATTTCAGTATTACCGATGACAATATGCTGGCCAATCTGGCCGACATCTACAGCGACTGTATCAGCAGTTTAGGCGGTCGCATTCAAATTTATGGCCAACCGGATTTATTAAAACAACCCTCTGTACAACACAAAGTACGGGCATTGTTATTGGCGGCTGTCCGCTCTGCCGTTTTATGGCGTCAGGCAGGTGGTAGCCGGCTGAATTTTATCTTTAAACGTCGCAAGTTAGTGGCGCAAGCACAACAGATGCTGGCGCAACTACCCTCATCAAGCTTATAGGAGCCTGTATGCAACTGAATGCCCTTACCGCTATTTCTCCCGTTGACGGGCGCTATGGCAGCAAAACCACCGATTTACGTAACTATTTCAGTGAGTTTGGCTTAATTAAATACCGGGTGATGGTAGAAGTACGTTGGCTGCAGCAGATGGCTGCCACAGCAGGCATTGCCGAAGTTCCGCCTTTGTCGCCGGAAGCCAACCGTGTTTTAAATGACATTGTCGACAATTTCAGCTTAAGCGATGCTGAGCGGGTAAAAGAAATTGAGCGCACCACTAACCACGACGTTAAAGCCGTAGAATATCTGCTGAAAGAAAAAGTGGCTGCAAACAGCGAACTGGCGGCAATAAGCGAATTTATCCATTTTGCCTGTACCTCAGAAGATATTAACAACCTGTCGCACGGCCTGATGTTAAGTGAGGCCCGCGCGCAAGTATTACTGCCGCAATGTGATGCGTTGCTGGACGCGATTAAGCAGTTGGCCAATGAGCATAAAACGGTGCCGATGATGGCGCGCACCCATGGCCAACCCGCCTCACCCACTACCATGGGTAAAGAAATGGCTAACGTTTACAAACGCTTACAGCGTCAGCGTGATCAAATCGCCAAAGTAGAAATCCTCGGCAAGTTTAATGGTGCTGTCGGTAACTACAATGCACACTTATCGGCGTATCCTGACCTTAACTGGCATCAGCTGTCAGAGCAGTTTGTTACCGGTTTAGGCCTGAGCTGGAATGCCTTTACCACCCAGATTGAACCGCATGACTATATTGCTGAGCTGTTTGACGCCGTAGCACGCTTTAACACCATTCTGCTGGATTTTGATCGGGATGTCTGGGGTTATATTGCGCTGGGTCACTTTAAACAGCGTACTATTGCCGGTGAAATCGGCTCATCAACCATGCCGCACAAAGTTAACCCTATCGACTTTGAAAACTCCGAGGGCAACCTGGGCATCGCCAATGCACTGTTTAACCATTTGTCGGCGAAGTTACCGGTATCGCGCTGGCAGCGTGATCTGACTGACTCTACTGTACTGCGCAACTTAGGTATGGGTTTTGGCTATACCTTAATTGCCTATCAGGCAACGTTAAAAGGCATCAGTAAACTGGAAGTGAACGAAGCTAATCTGCGCGCAGAGTTAGATGCGAACTGGGAATTGCTGGCAGAGCCGGTACAAACGGTGATGCGTAAATACGCGATTGAACAGCCGTATGAAAAACTAAAAGAGTTAACCCGCGGCAAACGTATTACCCAAGCCGATTTACATCTGTTTATTGACAAACTGTCACTACCGGACCAGGTAAAAGCACAGTTAAAACAGCTGACACCGGCTAATTATATTGGTGCGGCGGTAGAAATTACCGACAGCCTTAAATAACGGCATTACAACAAGGCGCTGAATTCAGCGCCTTTTTTCTCAGGAAACACTTATGTATCAACTGAATTTAGGCTCGCTTAGCGTGGCAGAGTTTCTGAATGAATACTGGCAGAAAAAACCATTGCTGCTCAAAGGCGGTTTTAAACAGTTTGCTGATCCGCTGACAGCCGATGAACTGGCCGGTTTGGCGCAGGAAGAAGACATCGAGTCACGTATCGTCAGTTGCGCAAATAAACAGTGGGATATGCAAACCGGACCCTTTGAGGATTTCACCGGCTTTGGCGCAACAGACTGGACCCTGCTGGTGCAAGCTGTGGACCACTGGCACCCTGACGCAGCTAAATTGCTGGACCCGTTTCGCTTTATCCCGAACTGGCGCATAGATGATCTAATGGTCAGCTTTTCCACACCGGGCGGCGGCGTTGGCCCGCATCTGGATCAGTACGACGTATTTATTATTCAGGGCGAAGGTAAACGTCACTGGCGGGTTGGCATGCCGGACAGCAGCTTAGAGCAATTATGCCCGCACCCGCGGCTGTTACAGGTAAGCCCCTTTAATGCCTGTATTGATGTAATAACAGAACCTGGTGACATTTTATATATTCCACCGGGTTGCCCGCATGATGGTATCAGTATCGAAAACAGCCTGAATTATTCGGTTGGCTTTCGTGCGCCGGCACAAAAAGATTTACTTACCGGGCTGGTAGATCATTTAATTGACCATGACATTACCGGCAACCGCTTTAGCGACAACGGCCGCAGCGCAGCAATATCCGTTGGCGCTATCAGCGATACCGATCTTAGTCAGGTGCAACAGCTGTTACTGCAGTTGGTTAATGACAAAGCCATGCTGCCGCATTGGTTTGGCAGTTTAATTACCCGCGCCAAACACGAGCTTGATATCAATGAGCCTGACCCGCACTATGCGGCTGATGAAATTGCTGAATACCTCGACGAAGGCTCGGTACTCAGCCGCAGTGGCGGCCTGCGCTGTTGCTACTATCAGCAGGCAAGCAGCAGCGATATTCTGCTGTTTATTAATGGTGATCAGATCACACTACCGGCCAATGAGCTGGCAACAGCACAGTTGTTGTGTGATTTTACCAGCCTGACTGCAGAGCAGAGTTTGCATTTTAACCAATCGGCTGAACGTTTGATGCTGCTCACTACCCTGCTTAACCAGGGCTACTGGTACTTCAGCGAGTAATGCTGTTACCTGTAAAACATAAATAAAAAACCGCACTTAGTGCGGTTTTTTATTTATTGTAAAGCAAAGACTACACTTAGCTGACAGCTTCAGCCTGCCACAGCTCGTCGTTATTAAACATCTCATATAAAGCATGTGCGCGATTGACCAGCAAATTGACAAAGTCTTGCTTGGTTTTATCGGTAATGCCTGAATCAATAATTTGCTGGGCTTTTAATTGCCAATGTAATGAAAACGCCCTGACGGCTTCTCTGGCATCAGGTGCGGCAGAAAATGCCATATGATCTGTCGGCAGATCGCCGCTAATCACCCAAAATGACTGTTTATCTTTGGTATTCAGCTTCCATACCGCCATATAGGGCGGTAAATAACGGCTTTCGGACGCTGCAACAGTGTCCGGAATAATACCTTTGCCGGCTAAATACTCATTCGCCTTCTGAAACTGCGCCCTTACCCATTCGGCACGTGCCTGTTCAATTTGTTGCTGAGTTAACTGCTCACTCATTATACGACTTCCTGCTGTAATTTTTTTTGCTACTTTAGGTGACTCGCCGGACACAATCAAGTGTTGCTGTAAATTGTCGACAATCACCTGGACTGACCAGATTATTTTTTCCGGCATTTCTGGTGTAACTCAGGTTGAAATGCTACATTTCGCGGCGCAAAAATGCCGCTGTCAAAGTGGCTGTTAACCAGACCGACTTAAAGCCCTGAAACAGTCAGGCAGTCAATAAACGGAGAAATCAGTCGTGGCCGTATTTAATCATTCTGAGTTCGATAATCATGAGCAAGTGGTCTTTTGCAGCGATGCAGAAACCGGTCTGAAAGCTATTATCGCTGTACACAGCACTGCTCTGGGTCCTGCTGTTGGTGGTTGCCGTTTATGGGATTATGTCTCAGACGAAGCTGCATTAAATGATGTCTTACGTTTATCCCGTGGCATGACCTATAAAAACGCGATGGCAGGTTTACCCTTAGGCGGCGGTAAATCGGTTATTATCGGCGATGCTAAGAAGATTAAATCCGAAGCCTTATTCCGTGCCTTTGGCCGTATGATCCATCGCTTGTCCGGCAGCTATTACAGTGCTGAGGATGTCAATATCACTACCGGCGACATAATGATCGTTAATAAAGAAACACCGTTCGTTGCAGGGCTGGAAGGTAAAAGCGGTAATCCGGCGCCCTTTACTGCGCTGGGAACCTATCGCGGCATAAAAGCGGCAGCGAAACACCGCTTTGGCTCAGACGATCTGAGCGGTAAAACCGTCGCTATCCAGGGCCTTGGCAGTGTCGGTTTTTATTTGTGTGAGCACCTGCACAAAGAAGGTGCAAAGTTAATTGTTACCGACATTAATCAGGACGCCGTGCAGCGTGCCGTAAACCTGTTTGCTGCTAAGGCTGTAGGCTTGGATGACATCTATGCTGCCGAGGCGGATATCTATGCGCCTTGCGCTTTAGGTGCCACGATTAATGACGAGACTATCCCGCAGCTAAAAGCACGTATTGTTGCCGGCTGCGCCAATAACCAGTTAAAAGAAGCACGCCATGGCGAAGTGTTGCGGCAAAAAGGCATATTGTACGCACCGGACTATGTGATCAATGCCGGCGGCATTATCAATGTCGCATCAGAGATGCGCCCGCAAGGCTACTCAGAAAGCGAATCAACAGCCAAAGTGATGGCTATTTACGATACGCTGCTGACTATTTTCCAACGCGCTGATGCGGAGCAACAGCCTACCAGTCAGGTAGCGGATTTAATGGCACAGGAAATTATCCGCCGCGGTAAAAACTGATACTTTTACCACGAAAAACACCGCGCCATGCGCGGTGTTTTTTTATGCTGCGGTAAATAAAGCCCCCAGTTTTAATGGCACTATGCTCATCGCGGTGTCGTAGCCGGTATTAAACAATTGCTGTTTTTGCTGCTGGCTCATGGCAAAGTCAACCGATGACACCGCGCCGGTGTTGATCACTATGGTATTGTGCCAATGTTCAGCATGCACATATTCTCTGGATACTGCGCTCATAAAGGTTCTGATTAACATATAAATGTAGGATACCAACGGAAAATAGCGGCTGGTTTTAACCGGCTGAGCTTCAGTATCGCTTTTCAACCGGAAACAGATTAACGGCACCCCACAGCCTGACCAATCATGATGCAACGCATCTTCAGACAGGATCACGCCATCGGTCATAATGTGGTTTTCAAACGCCTGAAAGGAAAAAAACAGCGGGATCGACATCGAAAAACGGATAGCTTTTGACACTTTAAGCGTTGGTGTGAGTAAGCGATTAAATACCACAGGCCCACCACCGTTAATGTCCGTAGCCAGCACATGTAAATCGTGTGGTAAATCAGCAAACGTTGCCCCCTGCAACTGTTTGTCTAACCAGGCTTCCAGCTTATTACCGTTACAAAGGCCGCCGGTACGCAGCAAAGAGGTAAAGGAGAAACTCCAGAATTGCTTAAAATCCGTTTGTAGCGCTAATGCTTTAATATCGGCCAAACTCCAGCCTGCGGCATATAATGCTGCGACAATACTGCCACCAGATACGCCAACCAGATGGCGAAAGCGGAAGCCCATTTCAAGTAACGCCTGTAAAATACCGATATAACAGCTAAGCCTGGTGCCACCGCCGGAGAATATCGGTACAATTTCTTTATCCGCTTTACTTAACATAGCAGCGCTTTCCGTGGCTGTTGAACAACATTGTTAGTATGGGGGAATTTCTCACGCTTGCCATTAAATGCTGCAGCTATTTTGTACAATCTGCGCTAGTATAGTGTCATTACACAATAACTTAGATATGGATTGTCTTAAGTATGTATAGAATCCTGCTATGCCTGCTGGCGTTGTATTGTCCCCTGCCGGTGTGGGCGGACTTAAGCAGCAGCATAGAGCAAATAAAGCCATCCGTTGTCGCCTTAGGAATATACAGCCCGCTGGGCTCTCCCAGAATCAAATTAATCGGCAGTGGCTTTGTTGTTGAGCCCGGCAACAAAATCGTGACCAATCATCATGTGATATCCAAACCGTTAAATACGCAACGTAATGAAAGCTATGTCGTACTTTCAGGCTCTGCCGACAATGTCATTGTTCATCAGATTATCAATACTAAACAGCAGCCGGCTCATGATTTAGCCGTGCTTAAGATTGATGGCAAATTGCCGGCCGTTGCCCTTGGTGACGCTAAGCTCATTGCTGAAGGCACTGAAATCGCCTTTACCGGCTTTCCTATTACGGCGGTGCTGGGCCTGTACCCGGCGACTCACCGTGGCATTATTTCAGCAATAACGCCGATTGCGATACCAGCGGATAATTCTGCACAATTACAAGCCTCTGCTCTTCGTCAGCTACGCAAGCCCTTTATGGTATATCAGCTTGATGCAACGGCTTATCCGGGCAACAGTGGCAGCCCGTTGTTTGATGTAAAAACAGCACAAGTCATCGGTATTATTAACCAGGTCTATGTAAAGTCTACCCGTGAAGCGGTATTACGGGACCCCAGTGCTATCAGCTTCGCCATACCGGTATCACTTTTACTGCCGTTATTGGATAACCAGTAACTAACATGAAATCAATACACCTTGGCACGGATGCGATTTAATGGATGTATTTAGCCAACTGGCGCTGGATAAAATTGGTTTTGCATTAGCCGGCTTGGCCAACCTGTTTTTCTTTCTGTTGATCCTGGTAACACGGGTAAAAAACCTGCCGCGCTTTTTGCTGTTAACCTGGGCCTTAATCAGTATATGTTGGTCGGTGTTTTATATGCTCAGCCCGGCACCGGCGTATTCCAATGCCACGTCGTTACTGCTGGAGCTGGCACGAAACTTTGTGTTAATGCTGTTCTTATTGTCAGCATTGGGCCAGGGAAATAAGAGCCTGCGGCAATTACTGCAGAGCCATACCGTAGTTGCGCTTACTCTGTTGATCAGCATTTGGTTTGTACTGAGTAAATGGCAACTGATCTCAGTCAATTTGATGTTCACCGGTAGCCTGGCACTGTATATTTTCCAACTTGCTCTGCTCGAAGCCATGTACCGCAAAGCAGCGGAGAACAAATGGCAGTATAAGCCGTTGGTGTTAAGCATCACCGTTTGCACCGCGTTTGATTTTATACTGTTAGCAGAAGCAGCGCTGTTTGGTCAGATTGACGCGCAAATGTGGGCTGCCCGCGGCTTTATCTGCGCCGCTATGGTACCGTTCCTGATTATTGCTGTACGCCGCATTCAGGCATGGGGCATAAGCGTTTATGTCTCAAGGGACATTGTGCTGCAAAGTACCCTGGTTTTAACTGCCGGCCTTTACCTGTGTCTGATCGCTATCGCTGGTTTCTACATTCGCTATATTGGCGGGCAATGGTCAAATCTGCTGCAGGCCATATTTCTGGTATTGGGCTTTACTATGCTTGCCGGCATGTTATTGTCCGGTGCCCTACGCCGGCGACTAAAAGTATTTATTGAGAAACACTTTTTTGCCAACAAATTTGATTACCGGTTAAAGTGGCTGGAACTGACGCGACAACTAAGGCTGGTTGATATAACCAAGCCTGAGCAATATGACACTATTTTACAAGCTTGGCTCAGCGCTATCGGCTACAACAGAGGCTGTTTACTGCGAATTGGCAGCGCTACACATATTGTGCAACTGGCATGCTATAACCGCCCGCTGTTGTCTGACAATGAAAAAACGCTGGTGCAACGTTATGTTGCAAAATTTGCCAGCAGCCATTGGTTGGTTGATTTGTCTGACAGTACCGATCCTTTTACGCAACAACAGAGCAAGCTGAGCAATGTCGACATTCAGTTAATAGTGCCAATTCATTCGGATGGCAAACTCTGGGGGCTTTGCCTGATGAATACTCCGCTGGTTGACAGGCAAAAGCTGAATTGGGAACTGCGCGATTACCTTATGTTAGTAACGGAGCAAATCAGCAGTTATTTAATGTTGATGCAAGCCAGTAAAGCGCTCAGTGAAAATGCCCAATTCGCTGCTTTTAGCCGCATGTCTGCGTTTGTGCTGCATGATCTGAAGAATGTAAAAGCACAAATCGATTTAATGTTACAAAACAGTATTAAACACAAAACTAACCCTGAATTTATTAACGACAGCTTCGACACCTTAGCGGCCATGCAGCAAAGGCTTGATAATATGCTGTCACAATTGAGCAGCAAGCGCAGCGACAACGCCGGCCAAAGTGTATTTAATGCCGCAAACATCGTGCAGCAGATCATTAGTCAACGCTGTGCGGCGAAGCGTCCGCTACCAATACTACACGTGGACAGTGATGCGGAGTTATCCTTGAATAAGGAGCGTTTCGCCAGCGTTGTTTATCATTTAATAGATAATGCACAGCATGCAACACCGGCAGATGGCGAGGTTAAGGTATCTATATTCAGCGATGCCTTTTACCTGACACTTGAGATAGCTGATACCGGTTGCGGTATGTCTGCCGACTTTATCAACCAGCGTTTATTTAAACCCTTTGACTCAACCAAAGGTAATGCAGGCATGGGCGTTGGTGCTTATGATGCGCTACACTTTGCAGAACAACATAACGGGCAGTTACACGTGAGCAGCACAGAAGGTACAGGTTCCATCTTTACCCTAAAGCTGCCACGCTATCAGCCTGTATAAAGCAGTAAATACAAGGACTGTTCAATGAAAACTGTATTAGTCATAGAAGACGATATTGGCATCCAGAAACAACTTAAATGGAGTTTGCCTGATTATGAATTAGTGTTTGCTCAGGACAGAACCTCAGCGTTAACACAATTAAGACGTTATGAACCCGAAGTGGTCACCTTAGACCTGGGCTTACCACCGGATCCGGCAAATGCCAGCGAGGGCCTTGCCTGCCTGCATGAAATTCTCAGCTGCCAGCCGGGTTGCAAAGTCATTGTTGTAACCGGAAGCAATGACAATGAACATGCGCTAAAAGCCGTAGCCCTTGGTGCCTACGATTACTACCAAAAGCCTATCAATACTGATGTGCTTACGGTGATTTTGGACCGGGCATTTAAGCTAAGCCAGCTTGAAAGCGAGAATAAAGCGCTCAGAGCCGCCAATCTGAACAATGCCGACATCATTGGTAACAGCGAAGCGATGGCAAAAGCCTGTCGCACGGTAGAGAAAATAGCCCCGACTGAAATTACCACCTTATTGCTGGGCGAGAGCGGCACGGGCAAAGAAGTCTTTGCCCGTGCTATACACCGGCAAAGCCCGCGTAACAACAAAGCCTTCGTTGCAATAAACTGCGCCTCCATTCCGGAGAACTTACTGGAAAGCGAGCTGTTCGGTTATGAGAAAGGCGCCTTTACCGGAGCAAACAAAACCACTCTGGGCAAAATAGAATGCGCTAACGGTGGTACTTTACTACTGGACGAAATCGGTGATATGCCGTTAAGTTTGCAGGCGAAAATGCTGCGATTCTTGCAAGAACGGGTTATAGAACGGGTTGGCGGCCGCCAGGAAATTGAAGTGGATGTCAGGGTGATATGCGCCACCCACCGTAATCTGGCAGAAATGGTGGCAGATCAGAGCTTTCGGGAAGACTTGTACTATCGTATCAGTGAAATCACCTTGCTAATTCCTCCGCTGCGCCAACGCGGTCATGATATCGTGGTTATTGGCAAGGTTCTGCTAAATAAATTCAATCACGAATTTAATACACAGATACAAGGCTTTACTGAGTCTGCTATGCAAGCCATGCTGCAATACAGTTGGCCTGGCAATATCAGAGAACTACAAAACAAATTAAAGTCGGCTGTTATCCTGGCCGACAGCAAGTATATCTCAGCTGAAGATATCGGCCTGTCAGAACAACATAGCAAAACGGATACACTGCGCAAAGTGCGGGAGCAAGCAGAAACCGGCGCGATTCGTCATGCCTACACCCTCGCGAATGGCAACCTGTCTAAGACTGCAGATGCACTGGGAATTACCCGACCAACGCTTTATGCCTTAATCGACAAGTACAGACTGCATGACTTGCGAAGTATTGAGGCTGAAACCTGAGATTGAAGCATAAAAAAACCCCACCGAAGTGGGGTTTTTCTTTACAGGCTAATGCCCTTTTGTTTCGCTTTATCTTTGATATAAGATTCCCACCCACGCACCTGACGGGACATTGTTGAATCTTTCTTCGCGTTCATCAGTGCAGCATAAGCTTCTTTATACTTTTTCTGATAGAAATACGCATCAACCAAGCTCATATAAACGCCTGACGGCTTATCCACGTTCATGGATAACGCCTTGTCATACGCTGCTATCGCATCGTTATAACGCTGAACTGCTAAGTAAGCCGAACCCTGACGGCGATAAGCATCGGCGTCGTTTGTTAACTTAGCTACTTCACCGTAATACTCAGCGGCCTTTAAGAACTCCCGGGCTGCCTGATAGTTAGAAGCAATAAAATTAAGGTTGGTTTTGTCTTTCTTCACCAAACCGCTTTTCATGTGCTTTTCCATCGTCACAGCTGCTTTGTATGGAATGTTATTATTCGCATACATCTGCGCTAACATTCTTACTTCAGAGTCTTTAACCAGATAGCCTTGCGAATAGGCCAGTTGTAATGTTGACAGCGACTTAGAGTACTCTTCAGTTAAAGTATAAAAGTTACCTAAATATACCCAGAACTGTTTGTTCTCCGGAAACAGCTGCACCATGGTTTCCACCACAGTAATCAACTCTTTGTAGCGCTTGGTCTCATACAAAGCAGCCATTTTCAGCTGATATGGGCCTTCAACAGGTTTAGCTGAAAAACGGATAGCGTCATCTGCCGGCGCCAATACCTTATCATACTGATTCATCAGATAATAAGCGTTGGCAATTCGCATATACGCATCTGAATTTTGCTCACCGGTAAACATTATCCAGCTTTCATAAGCTTTAATGGATTTCTGATACTGTTTGTCCTGTAACAACATATCTGCCAGCAACTTTAACGAACTGGCCTGATCATTAAATGTCAACTCGTCCGGCGCAACTGCCAGCGTCAGATATTTAATGGCCTGCTTTTCGTCTTTTGTTGCATACAGATTACCAAGAAAGCGGTTTAACGTTGCAGTATCAAACGTATTGCTGGATTTAGCCTCCAGCAATACGGCGATAGCTTCGTCCAGCTTTTCTTCATTGTACAGTTCAAAAGCTTTAACCAGAACTTTACCAACACGCTCACCCACAATTTGGGTTTTGCGTGCCTTACGTTCTTCTACCTGCGCCATATTTGGCTGAACAGCAGCAGACACCGGAGCAATGGCCACACCAAGCGTAGTCAGGACTATTAATGCTGAAGTAAGCGTTTTAAACTTTTTCATATCAACCTCCCGCCATGTCTAAAGTGAAATCCAACTGAACCTGCATCCCGGTCTGCTTTAACGGCTTACCGTCAACAACTTTCGGGCTGTATTTCCAGCGTCGTAAAGCGCGGATAGCTTCGCGGTCGAATACACGGCGTGGCTCAGCTTCGATAACTTCTACTTCATCAACGCTGCCGTCTTCCATAATACTAAACCGTAGCTTTACCCACCCCTGCAAGCCATCGCGTGCAGCTTGCACAGGATATCTTGGTTCAATACGAACGATAGGTGTTGCATCACCGTCACGCATCATACTGGATGGGTCACCTAAACCTCCCGCACCAGCTCCCAGGCTTAAACCCGGCATATTAAAGCCAATTGCACCGGCAGCATTAGCTGACTCAGGCTCAGGCTGCGGCGCCTTAGGCGGTTGAGCCGGCGGCGGCGGTGGCGGCGGTGGCGGTGGCCGACGTGTCTGCGTATCTGAATCAGGTGGCGTAGTGTTTAGCTCAATCACTATACGCTCTTGGTCAACCACCCGACGCTCTCCGGAACCTTTAACCAGAAGGGCCATAATCAGAAACAACACGAACGTTACCACCGCACCGATAATTAACGATGTTAGGAAACGTGCCATAGTTACTTAGTCTCCCCGGCGATACTGATCACCAGCGTTGGATCAGCAGCTTTAATCTGATCCATTACTTCCATCACTGTACCGTGTTTCGCTTCTTTATCAGCTTGCACAATAATAGTGTCGGTTGGTGATTCGGCTCTTAGCCGTTCAATATTCGCAGATACACGCTCAACATCAACCGTACGCTTATCCATCCAAATCTCACCATTCGCACGAATAGCGATAAAGATGGTTGCTGTAGGTTTCTTCTGAGCTTGCGCTGCCTCAGGCTTGTTTACATCGATACCGGCTTCTTTCACGAAAGAAGTAGTAACAATGAAGAAAATCAACATAATGAATACGATATCCATCATCGGCGTAATGTCGATTGCGGCCTCATCGTCTTCACGAATACGTTTACGTGCCATAAAAATCTCTCTTAATGATGCGGTAAGCTGTCAACGAGATCTGCTTTTTCCCGTTTAACTTTTACTTCCAGCCGCGAACTGAAAAATACGCCTGATAATGCTGCAACCATACCCGCCATCGTCGGAATTGTTGCCATCGAAATACCGGCAGCCATGGTTCTCGGATTACCGGTCCCCTGTGTCGCCATAATGTCGAATACTGCGATCATACCGGTTACGGTACCCAGCAAACCGACCAGCGGACACATAGCCACAAGCGTTTTTATCAGTAACATTCTTTGATCTAACTGAAGCGTCGCCTCGGAAATCCAGGTATCGCGAATTTTATGTGCATACCAAGAGGTAGTGTCTGGCCGGGCATCCCAACGGGCGATAATATCCCGCTTAATTTTTGGAAATATCCAGCTAACGTACCAGTAGCGCTCCAACATCATAAACCACATGATGAACAGCACCAGGGCGACAACATACAATACGTTGCCGCCGGTATGAATAAAATCCTGTACCGATTCCCACAGCTCAATAAGCTGGAGCATCATTAGGCTTTCTCCTTCTCCGCATGAGCAGCAACAATACCTGCGCTTTGCTCATCCAGCACGTGTAAAACAGTTTTCGCTTTAGAAGCAACGATACTGTGTACGAAAATCAATGGCAATGCAGCAATCAAACCCAGCGCAGTAGTAACAAGCGCCAGAGAGATATCACCCGCCATCAGTTTCGGATCACCGGTACCGTACAGCGTAATAGTTTGGAAGGTTAAGATCATACCGATAACAGTACCTAACAGACCCATTAATGGTGCAACCGCTGCAAACAGTTTGATCATACCAATACCACGGTCAACTTTTGGTGTTTCACGCAGAATAGCTTCGTCCAGTTTCAGCTCAAGGTTCTCTACATCTGCAGACATATTCTGATGGTATACCGTCAGGATACGACCCAATGGGTTGTCTTTTGATGGATTGCCCAAATTCTTCAGCTGGGCACGGATTTTTCCGCCCACTACGCTCAGTACAATGAAACGCTCAAGAGCAATCAGGAAACCGATAAACAGTAACACTGTAATCAAATAACCTACTGTGCCACCCTGATGGTAGTATTCCATTAACGTGCTGCGTTGCTGGTTTAAACGCAGTAATGAGTTACCTTTAGTCGGGTCAAGGAAGAAACCAACCAACTCACCTGGCGCTGCGTTATTAAAAGCGGCAACTGAGCTGTGAATTTTTGCCTGTGGCGCACGACCTAATGGCTGCAATTGATCCGTAGTGTCGTTGCGTAACAGATATTCATCTGCGGTAGTAACGTGGAAAGCACCAAAACGTGTAACACGCTTAGTTTCTACACCGCCATCCAGTTTAACCACTTCAGCATCAAACTTAGCAACTTTGCCTGACTCGGTCATTTCGGTCAGCATAGCCAGCCACAGATCTTCCATTTCTTGCAGAGTTGGTAATTCTGTTGCTTCTGCAATTTTACGCAGCGGCACATCACGGCCAGGATATTGCGCACTAACTACTGAGCTGGAAATGGTACCAATTGCTTCGTTCGCCGACTGACGTACCACACCAAACACTTCACCCATAGTACCTAAAGCACTTTCAAGTTCAGTTTGTTTTTGTGCAATAAGAATATCGTTATCAGCATATTGCTTTTGCAAACGCTTGCCACGTGCTTCTTCATCAGCGAATTGCTTTTTAGCCGTATTCAGTAATGCTTGCTTGTCTGAACGCTCGGCTAAGAATGCGCGCTCGCGTTCCTGGTTAGCACGGCCTTCAATAGCACGTTCTTTCTTGATTTGTTCAAGTAGCTGGTCCAGCTTGGCGGTATCAGCCGCTGCACCAAAAGCCATAGTTGCAGAAAGTGTTACTGCCGCAGCTACGACGAAAGATTTCATTTTCATTCTCATTTACTCTTACTCCGCTGCGAATAGTGGTACGCGATCCATTTCAAGCTGGGCTTCACGACGCGCCATCTTGATGAAATTGGTCACTGAATTCATGTACGAATCTGGTAATTCGTCCCAGCTTTGAGTTGTTTTGTTCCACACCCAACCGGCTTCACCGTCTAACGACTGCGCCATCAGAACCAAACGGCCCAAATGTACATAGTCAACAGTCATGTCGCTGCCGCCAACAGTTAAGGTGCCCTGGAACGCTGCCAGCTCTGAGCCGTAGCCCATTTCAATGCTGTAAGCTTCAAGGATTTGACGGAACTGCTCTGAACGCTGAACGTCTGAACGGCTCATCAATTCACGTAAATTTTCTACGCGTTCGGTGCGGCGCTCGGTACGCAGTGGAATATCAGCTTTGATAAACTGTTCCAGTGCATCGATCATACGGAACATTAGCGGTACCGTACCTTTATTGGTGTTCTCCAGACCATCAATTTGACGCTGGATAGAGTTAACTTGCCGTTGTTGGTCAGCAACCAGAGTCGCCAGAAAGTCGTTATACACTTTCAGGTTCTCAGTCTGGTCAGTAACCTGACGGTACTCACCCAGCAGTTCCTGAGACTGTTCATAAATAGTGTTAATTTTTTCTTGAGACTGCACAGCTGCGCGCTGGATTTGACTACCTTCCTGATGCAAAGCTTTTAAATCTGTTGCCAGAACATTCGCAGACAGAGCGAAAGTACCGGTCAGAGCTGTTGCAACAAGACTCTTGCGAATTTTATTGTTAAACATAGTTCCCAACCAATTATTGCTGATTAACGTAACCTGAAGTTGCAAGGGCCATACTGTTCTTGGAGACAGAGGCGGCCCTCAGTTAGAGGGTAAACCGTCCGCATCATTACAGGTAAAAACGCCCTTGTCAAGACAACACAGGCGTCCGGAGCTCTGCTCTGATGCGGTTATTTATGCGGTTTTTCACCCAATTTATGCACTATTAAACAAATGAAAATTTATTTGTTATAGTTCATTAATTTTTTTGCTTATTTTATATTCGGCGTTAATTTCCCCGCCGAATATAATGCAACCATATCATCCAGTGATATCGCTTTAATTTTGCTGCCGTGTCCGGCAGCATTAAACGCTTCATAACGGGCAATACACACTTCCATCATGGCTTTTACTGACTCTTGCAGATACTTGCGCGGGTCAAACTCAGCCGGATGTTGTGTCATATAACGCCGGATAGCACCGGTCGACGCTAACCGTAAGTCGGTATCGATATTGATTTTACGCACACCGTACTTAATGCCTTGCTGAATTTGCTCCACCGGTACACCGTAAGTTTCCGGGATCTGCCCGCCATTTTCATTAATGATTTTCAACCATTCCTGCGGCACCGATGATGAACCATGCATCACCAGATGCGTATCCGGAATACGCTCGTGAATGGCTTTAATGCGGTCAATTGCCAGAATATCGCCTGTCGGTGGCCGGCTGAACTTATAAGCACCGTGTGAGGTACCACAAGCTATAGCCAGTGCATCCACTTGCGTTTCACGCACAAACTGCGCAGCTTCTTCCGGGTCGGTCAGCATTTGATCATGGCTCAGTATGCAATCTGCACCTATGCCATCTTCTTCACCGGCCGCACCGGTTTCCAACGAGCCCAAACAACCTAACTCGCCCTCTACCGATACACCACAGGCATGCGCTATTTCAACAACTTTGCGCGTTACATTAGCGTTATACGCATAATCCATCGGCGTTTTGCCATCTTCACCCAGAGAGCCGTCCATCATTACCGAAGAAAAGCCCAACTGAATGGAGCGCTGACAGACGCCCAAAGAGGTACCGTGGTCCTGATGCATCACTACCGGAATGTGCGGAAATTCCTCTACTGCAGCCAGAATTAAATGCCGCAGAAAAGGTGCCCCGGCATACTTACGGGCGCCGGCAGAAGCCTGCACAATCACCGGGCTGTCGGTTTTATCCGCCGCCAGCATAATAGCGCGCATTTGCTCAAGGTTATTGACGTTAAACGCCGGTATGCCGTAGCCGAACTCGGCAGCATGATCCAGCATTTGACGCAGGGAAATAAGGGCCATGAAATCCTCTCTTAATCTTTTAGGGTACAGTTGTAATATGACATTTTTATTATTGTGCTTTTGCGCGTTGTTCCAGTATAGCTACTGCCGGCAGAGTTTTACCTTCCAAAAACTCAAGGAAGGCACCACCGCCGGTAGAAACATAGGATACTTTGTCAGCAATATTGTACTTATCGATAGCAGCCAGGGTATCGCCACCACCGGCAATGGAAAACGCATTACTGTCGGCAATCGCCTGCGCCAATGCCTTAGTGCCGGCGGCAAACTGATCAAACTCAAATACCCCTACCGGGCCGTTCCAGACAATGGTTCCGGCTGACTTTAAAATGTTAACCAGCTGTGCCGTGGTATCCGGGCCGATATCGAAAATCATATCGGCGTCGTCTACCGCAGCTACCGGCTTTAAGGTAGCAACTGTGGTTTCACTGAATGCCTGGCCTACCACTACATCGGTTGGTACCGGAATATTGCCACCACGCGCTTTGGCTTGCGCCATTAAACGCTGCGCTTCTGGAATTAAATCAGCCTCATACAGTGATTTACCGACATTATTGCCGTTAGCGGCAATAAAGGTGTTGGCAATGCCGCCGCCAACGATTAACTGATCGACAATACCGGATAACGACTCAAGTACTGTCAGCTTGGTTGATACTTTAGAACCACCAACAATAGCGACTAATGGCCGTTTAGGGTTTTTCAATGCTGCTGCCAGCGCTTCCAGCTCGGCAACTAACAAAGGCCCGGCACAGGCAACAGGCGCGAATTTCGCTACACCATGGGTAGAGGCCTGGGCGCGGTGCGCAGTACCAAAAGCATCCATAACAAATACATCACATAATGCCGCCAGTTTTTGCGCCAAAGCGTCGTCATTTTTGCCTTCGCCTTTATTAAAGCGCACGTTTTCAAACACTACGACTTCACCGGCATTGATGTCGATACCATCCAGATAACTACTCGCTAAACGCACTGGCGCTGCCAATACCTGCGCCAGATAATCCACTACCGGTTGCAGTGATGATTCTGCATCATACTCGCCCTCTTGTGGCCGGCCCAAGTGCGACATTACCATCACTTTAGCGCCTTTACTCAGTGCCAGTTCAATCGTAGGTAATGCTGCTTTTAACCTGGCATCAGAGGTGACTTTGCCGTTTTTTACCGGTACGTTTAAATCTTCGCGGATCAGTACACGTTTGCCGTTAAGATCCAAATCGCTCATGCGAATAACAGACATTTCTTGCTCCTTGTTATAAATTCGTTTACATCATCACCCGCGCGGTATCAAGCATGCGATTAGCGAAGCCCCATTCGTTATCACACCACACCAGGCATTTTACCAGCCGTTTATGACTAACACGGGTTTGCGAGCCATCGACAATGCAGGAATGCGCATCGTGGTTAAAATCCACCGATACCAGAGGCTCTTCAGTGTAATCCAGAATACCGGCCAGCTCGCCGATACGGGCTTGTTGCAGCACCTTGTTAACCGCCGCTATGCTAACGTCCTGATGCAGGGTGACACTTAAATCCATCGCCGTCACATTTACCGTAGGCACCCGCACCGCTATGGCTTCAAAGCGGCCGGCAAATTTCGGCAGTATGCGCTCTATGCCCAGCGCCAACTTGGTATCTACCGGAATAATTGACTGGCTGGCCGCGCGGGTGCGGCGTAAATCCGGATGATATGCATCTATTACCTGTTGATCATGCATAGAAGCATGGATAGTGGTAATAGTACCGCTTTCAACACCAAAATGCTGATCCAACACCTGGATCACCGGCACTATACAGTTAGTGGTGCAAGACCCTGCTGACACTACTGTCATATCAGCAGTTAAACTGCCGTGGTTAATACCGTAGATAATAGTGGCATCGATATCGGTGTCTGCGGGATGGGAAAACAATACTTTTTTCGCGCCCGCCGTTAAATGCCAGTTGGCATGCTTGCGGCTGTGAAATACGCCGGTGCACTCCAGCACCACGTCTACTTCAAGCTCACTCCACGGCAGTTCCAGCGGATCCGCCTCAGCAAACAAGGCTATCTTGTTGCCATCAACTGTTATACCACCATCGTAGGAGCTGACACTAAAGCCAAAGCGTCCGTGTGAAGTATCATACTTCAGCAAATGCGCTACGCCTTTGGCGTCGGCCAGTTCATTAATGGCCACCACCTGCAACTCGTGTTGCCAACCGTTCTCATAGATGGCACGCAGAATATTACGCCCGATACGGCCAAAGCCGTTTATTGCCAGTCTGATTGCCATAACACCACACTAAATGACATAAAAAAACACGACATAAGAAAATGGGACCAAAGCTGGTCCCATTGTATTGCACATTACGCCAGCAACTGTTCAGCTGCTTCGAGCACTTTTTCAGTGGTAATGCCAAAGTGTTCGAATAACTGTTCAGCCGGTGCCGACTCGCCAAAGCTGGTCATGCCGATAATTTTGCCGGTTAGTCCGACATATTTATACCAACAATCGGTAATACCGGCTTCCACCGCGATGCGCTTGCTTACTGAGGCTGGTAAAACGGCTTCGCGGTAAGCGGCATCCTGTTGTTCAAACACGTCTGTTGATGGCATGGATACCACACGCACTGCCTTACCCTGCTCTGTTAGCTTAGCTGCGGCTTGCATCGCCAATTCCACTTCGGAGCCGGTAGCAATAATAATCAACTCTGGTGTGCCGGCGCAGTCACGCAGAATATAACCACCGCGTTTTACATCGGCCAGTTGCTGCGCATTACGTTGCTGTTGTGCCAGATTCTGCCGGGTGAAAATTAAGGTGCTTGGGCCATCAGTGCGCTCTATCGCGGCCTTCCAGGCTACGGCAGATTCTACCTGGTCGCACGGGCGCCAGTTCATCAGGTTTGGCGTAGCACGCAGTGCTGCCAGTTGTTCTACCGGTTGGTGCGTCGGGCCATCTTCACCCAAACCGATAGAATCGTGAGTGTAGACAAAAATGACACGCTGTTTCATCAGTGCGGCCATACGTACCGCATTACGGGCATACTCCATAAACATCAGGAAGGTAGCACCGTAAGGTACAAAGCCGCCGTGCAGTGCAATACCATTCATAATGGCCGACATGCCAAATTCACGTACGCCGTAATAAATGTAGTTACCGCTGGCATCGGTGCCGGTGAGTGGCTTAGAGCCGGACCAGATAGTCAGGTTAGAACCGGCTAAATCCGCCGAACCACCGATAAACTCCGGTAACAGCGGGCCAAAAGCATTTAATGCATTTTGTGATGCTTTGCGGCTGGCAATATTAGCCGGGTTGGCTTGCAACTGTGCAATATAAGCTTGTGACTGCTCTGGCCAATTGGCAGGCAACTGGCCGGCTACGCGACGGCTGAACTCGGAGGCCAACTCAGGGAAAGCGGCGCTGTAGCGGGCAAACAATTGCTGCCAATCTTGCTGCTGTGCGCTGCCTTTGGCTTTGGCATCCCAGTCAGCATAAATATCAGCCGGAATGTCAAAAGGCGCATGCGGCCATTGCAGGAAATCACGCGCGGCCGCAATTTCAGCATCGCCCAGCGGTGCACCGTGGCAATCGTGGCTGCCGCCTTTATTCGGTGCGCCGTAACCTATTACCGTACGGCAACAAATTAATGTTGGTCTGGTGGTATCTGCTTTGGCCTGCGTAATAGCAGCTTCCACAGCAGCGGCGTCATGGCCGTCAACATTGCTAATCACCTGCCAGCCGTAGGCCTCAAACCGTGCAGGGGTATTATCGGTGAACCAGCCTTCAACATGGCCGTCAATAGAAATACCGTTGTCATCCCAAAAGGCAATCAATTTACCCAGGCCTAAAGTGCCGGCTAACGAGCAAGCTTCATGCGAAATACCTTCCATTAAGCAGCCATCGCCTAAAAAGGTGTAAGTATGATGGTCAACAATGTCGTAACCCGGCTGGTTAAACTGCGCGGCTAAGGCTTTTTCTGCAATCGCCATACCTACCGCATTGGTAATACCCTGGCCCAGCGGGCCGGTGGTGGTTTCCACTCCCGGCGCATAACCGTATTCCGGGTGGCCCGGCGTTCTGGAATGTAACTGACGGAACTGTTTTAAATCGTCAATGCTTAAGTCATAACCGCTTAAATGCAGCAGGGAATACAGCAACATGGAGCCATGGCCGTTTGACAGAATAAAACGGTCGCGGTTTGGCCACTGCGGATCCTGCGGATTATGCTTGAGAAAATCACGCCATAACACTTCGGCAATGTCGGCCATCCCCATTGGGGCGCCCGGGTGTCCTGATTTAGCTTTTTGCACCGCATCCATGCTAAGCGCACGGATAGCATTAGCGAGTTGTTTACGAGATGGCATGTTCACTCCTGACATTGCGCGGCTTCTTATAATGAAGCTGATTATTATTAAGCTGAAATGTTAAGGCTCAAAGTGTCGCTATTTTCACAGAGCCCCCGCCGGATGGCAAATTTAAATCCGTCGGCAGAAACAATTTTCAGCCGCTCAGATCTAACTGGCTGCACTAACGTAATAAGCAACGTAAAATAGCATTAAAGACGTCTGGGTGGCAGATTTTTCTGGCAAAGACAGCACACTTTCTCTAGAATAGCCGCCTATTTTTTGGGTTCGTTATGGCATTTTTAAGCAGAACGAACTTAACTGCATTAACCTTATTTTGGAATACAACCGATGGCACAACACATTTTTACTTCTGAGTCAGTATCTGAAGGACATCCGGATAAAATTGCTGATCAGATTTCTGACGCCGTATTGGATGCAATCCTGGAGCAAGACCCTAAAGCCCGCGTAGCCTGCGAAACCTTCGTTAAAACCGGTATGGTGCTGGTAGGTGGTGAAATCACGACTTCTGCCTGGGTTGATATTGAAGAAATTACCCGCAAAACCGTGCGCGAAATTGGCTATGTGCATTCAGATATGGGCTTCGATGCCGATTCTTGCGCCGTATTAAATGCCATCGGTAAACAATCGCCGGACATTAACCAGGGTGTAGACCGCGCCGATCCGAAAGAGCAAGGCGCCGGTGACCAGGGTTTAATGTTCGGCTACGCCAGCAACGAAACAGACGTATTGATGCCGGCCCCTATTACTTATTCACACCGTTTGGTACAACGTCAGGCGCAGGTGCGTAAAGACGGCACCCTGCCATGGCTGCGCCCGGATGCAAAATCCCAGCTTAGCTTTATATATGAAGACGGCAAACCGGTAGGTATTGATGCGGTAGTATTGTCTACCCAGCACTGCGATACCATCAGCACTGCAGATCTGCGTGAAGCGGTAATGGAAACCATTATTAAACCGGTATTGCCGGCAGAGTGGTTAACAGCTAAAACCAAATTCTTTATCAACCCAACCGGCCGCTTTGTTATCGGCGGCCCTATGGGCGACTGCGGCTTAACCGGCCGTAAAATTATTGTCGACTCGTACGGCGGTATGGCGCGTCACGGCGGCGGTGCTTTCTCCGGTAAAGATCCATCAAAAGTAGACCGTTCAGCCGCTTACGCTGCGCGCTATGTGGCGAAAAACATTGTTGCTGCCGGCCTGGCAGAACGTTGCGAGTTGCAGGTATCTTATGCCATCGGTGTAGCAGAGCCTACCTCTATCAGCCTGGAAACCTTCGGTACCAGCAAACTGAGCGAAGATCAGTTGATTAAGCTGGTGCGCGAGCATTTTGACCTGCGCCCTTACGGTTTAATTGAAATGTTACAACTGGAACGGCCAATATACCTGCCAACTGCAGCCTACGGTCACTTTGGTCGTGCTGAGTTCCCGTGGGAGCAAACCGACAAAGCGGAATTACTGCGCCAGTACGCCAAGTAACCATCGCTGGTCAGTTAGATAGAAAAGGAGAGCCCGGCTCTCCTTTTTTACACCTGCTGTTAGCAAAGCAGAATAATAATTTCGCCTTATCATCCGGCACTTTTTGTGTATGATAAGCCGTTATGTTGTATCCGGGGTCCTCTGTCTGTGAGCAGAGCGAAACAAAACTATAAGAAAGGAACATGTATGTCTGAACAAGCTGCTAACGCCGCTAAAACCGGCTGGCTTAACCGTGCGCTTAATGCCATAGAAGTGGTCGGTAATAAATTACCTGACCCTGCTGTATTATTTGCCCTGCTGATGGTGGTGGTCTGGGTGGTATCCTGGGCCCTGGCCGGCGTCAGCTTTAATGAAGTAGACCCGCGTACCGGCGCAGCTATTCAGGTAAATAACCTGCTGGCCGCCGACTCAATGACCACCTTTATGGCCAAAATGGTCAATACCTTTGTTACCTTTGCCCCGCTTGGCGTAGTGCTGGTAGCCATGCTGGGCTTAGGCGTGGCTGAACATACCGGCTTTATTAATGCCGGTTTACGCTCTGTACTATCGGTTACGCCAAAAATGCTGTTAACGCCGGTACTGATTGCTGTCGGTGTTGCCAGCCATATGGCGGTAGACGCCGGTTATGTACTGGTTATTCCGCTGGGCGCTGTTATTTTCTATGCCGCGGGCCGTCATCCGCTGGCCGGTATCGCCGCAGCCTTTGCCGGCGTATCGGGCGGTTTCTCTGCCACTATACTGCCATCAAGCCTTGATCCGCTGTTGTCAGGCCTTACTCAGGTATCGGCGCGTCTATCATCTGACCCTGCTGCAGCTGAGCTGTTTGTCAGCCCGATGAACAACTATTATTTCACCACCGCCTCTACCTTTTTGGTGGTTATTGTCGGTTGGATAATTACTGACAAGTTTATTGAGCCAAGGCTTAAATCTACCGTGGTAGACGGCGACCCGGCCGATATGCCAAAAATGGACGACTTAAAACCCAACGAGCGTAAAGGTTTGCGCTGGGCCAGCTTTTCTATGCTGTTAAGCATAGTGCTGTTAATTGCGTCAGCCTTGCCGGAAACTTCTGCCTGGCGCGCACCTGCCGGTACAGTATTGGCAGAAGGTCAAAGCAACCTGTTGGTTTTCGCCGCTCCGTTAATGCAATCTATTGTCAGCATTATCTTTGTATTCTTTTTAATTCCCGGCGTGGTATACGGCTATGTGTCCGGTAATGCCAAAAACCATCGTGATATTATCAAAGGCATGAGCAAGGCCATGAGCGGCATGGGCTATTACATTGTGATGGCGTTTTTCTGTGCTCAGTTTATCTATGCTTTTGGCCAGTCTAACCTGGGCGCCCTGCTGGCGATAAAAGGCGCCAACTGGCTGCAGGAAATGGCATTCCCAATGGGCTTTACGCTGATTGGTATCGTGTTTTTATCCGGCTTTGTTAACCTGTTAGTCGGCTCAGCGTCGGCTAAGTGGGCGCTTATTGGTGCCATTATGGTACCTATGTTGATGGAGCTTGGCGTATCGCCGGACTTAACCCAGGCCGCTTACCGTGTGGGTGATTCTTCTACCAATATTATTACGCCGCTGCTGCCTTACTTCCCGTTAATCGTGGTGTTTTGCCAGAAGTATGTTAAATCAACCGGTATCGGTACCCTTATCGCACTAATGCTGCCGTACTCTGTCGCCATGCTGGTATTGTGGACTGCCTTCCTGCTCGGTTTCTGGGCGTTGGATATTCCACTGGGCGTGGGTGCCAGCTACAGCTACCCGGCGGTAAACTGATCCGCTTGTACCTTTAACAACCCTGCTACGGCAGGGTTTGTTTTTTCTGTTGCTTGCCTTTGCCGCCTGCTACCATATCGGCATTGTTCAGTTGCAGAAGTTTTTATGCGTATTCCAAGAATTTACCACAGTGGTGCTGTTGCACTTAACCACGAATTTGCCCTTGATGATGATGCCGCCAACCATGTTGGCCGTGTGCTGCGCATGCCGGTTGGCAGCGAGCTGCAGCTGTTTAACGGCGACGGCTTTAACTACCCTGCCCGAATCAGCAGCAGCGATAAAAAGCGCGTTAATGTTATTGCCACAGCACAGCTGGAAAACCCGGTTGAGTCGCCACTAAAAATTCATCTGGGCCAGGGTATCTCGCGCGGTGACAGAATGGATTTTGCTATTCAAAAAGCGGTAGAACTGGGCGTTAGCGAAATTACCCCGCTGTTTACCGAACGCTGCGGTGTAAAACTGGACGGCGAACGTTTGGCCAAACGTCACGAGCAATGGCAAAAAATCGCCATCAGTGCCTGTGAGCAAAGCGGCCGCAGTATAGTGCCAACTGTGCATCCGGCTATTTCGCTCGATGTCTGGCTTATGCAAAGCACAAAAGAATTAAAGCTAACCTTGCATCCGTGGGCAAAAGACACCATTAAGACGCTTATACCCAATCATAATATCCGGTTAGTAATAGGCCCTGAAGGCGGCTTCAGTGAACAGGAAATGGCACACACCACAGCTGCCGGCTTTAACGGCATTCAGTTGGGGCCACGCGTACTGCGCACCGAAACGGCAGCACTTACCGCTATCAGTGCGTTACAACTGCAATTTGGCGATCTGGCCTGAGGATACAGCATGAGTAAACCGATAAAACTTGGCATAGTGATGGACCCGATATCGGCCATCAATATTAAAAAAGACTCCAGCTTCGCTATGTTGCTACAAGCTCAGCAACGTGGTTATCAAATTCATTATATGGAAATGGCCGATTTATATTTGCTGGAAGGTCAGGCGCGTGCCAGTACCAAGCTATTAACGGTGCAGCAAGACCCGGCCGGTTGGTATCAGTTTGGTACTGAGCAGGATATTGCCCTTAGTGAGCTGGATGTGATCTTAATGCGTAAAGATCCGCCGTTTGATACCGAGTATATCTACGCCACTTACATTCTGGAGCGGGCAGAAGATCACGGCACGCTGATTGTAAATAAACCGCAAAGCCTGCGCGATGCCAACGAAAAGCTGTACACCAGCTGGTTTAGCCAACATACGCCAAAAACTCTGGTCAGCCGTGATGCCAAACGCCTAAAAGCGTTTTACCAGGCCGAACAGGACGTAATATTAAAACCATTGGATGGTATGGGCGGCGCGTCAATTTTTCGCTTAAAACCGGGTGATGCTAATGTCAGCGTAATTATTGAAACGCTAACCGAACATGGCAGCCGCTATGCCATGGCGCAGCGTTTTATCCCGGAAATCAGCCAGGGTGATAAACGAATACTGGTAGTAAACGGTAAACCCGTGCCATACTGCTTAGCACGCATTCCGGCCAGCGGCGAAACCCGTGGCAACCTCGCAGCCGGCGGCCGTGGTGAAGCCAGACCCTTGTCAGATTCTGACCTTGCCATTGCCAATGCGGTAGCACCCACGTTAAAAGCCAAAGGACTGATTTTTGTCGGTCTGGATGTAATAGGCGACAAGTTAACTGAAATTAACGTTACCAGCCCAACCTGTATCCGCGAAATTGAAGCGGCGTTTCCAATCAGCATCACCGGTTTGTTATTTGATGAAATTGAACAGCTGCTGGCAGCCCGCCAGTGACAACCACGTTGTAACGAGGTCACTATGCAGAGTTTTCAGAATCATTTTTTAATTGCTATGCCGTCGTTAGATGATCCACTGTTTAAACGCAGTGTTGCTTATATTTGTGAACACAATGATGAAGGTGCCATGGGCATCGTGATTAACCACCCGCTGGAAGTGAAGGTGGCCGATCTACTGCAACAACTGCAAATTGAGTTCAACACCGCAAGCCCGGCGGCAACTGCACATGTTTGCGCCGGCGGTCCGGTGCAGCACGACAGAGGCTTTGTACTGCATACTGCCAAAGAAGGCTACGCCAGTAGTATGCGGCTGAACGACAGCCTGATGGTTACTACCTCAAAAGATATTTTGTTTGATCTGACCACCGACAACGCCCCGGAAAAATTTATCCTGGCGCTGGGTTATGCCGGCTGGACTGCCGGCCAGCTGGAGCAGGAAATTGCCGATAACGCCTGGTTAATCATTCCGGCCGACAGCGATATTATTTTTGACTTAACCCATGCCGAAAAATGGCAAAGCGCCACGGCGAAAATTGGTATAAAACCCTGGCAACTAACTAACGAGGCCGGTCACGCTTAATGAGTCGCACCATTTTAACCTTTGATTACGGTACCAAAAGCATAGGCGTGGCGGTAGGTCAGGAACTTACCGGCACCGCCTCATTGCTTAACGCATTAAAAGCTCAGGATGGCACACCCGATTGGGCCGTGCTGGAAAAGCTGATTAACGAATGGAAACCTCAGTTATTGCTGGTAGGCTTACCATTGAATATGGATGGCACCGAACAGCCGTTTACCGTGCGCACCCGTAAGTTTGCCAACCGGCTGCATGGCCGTTTTGGCTTACCGGTAGAGCTGCATGACGAACGCCTTACCACCACTGAAGCACGCAGTATGCTGTTTGCTGATGGCGGTTACCGTAATTTGGCCAAAGACAAAGTGGACAGTTTATCGGCAAAAATCATCTTTGAGAGCTGGTATGAACAACAAGCTTAAACCACCAGTTGAGCCAGGCTTCTATCAGCATTACAAAGGCGCTTATTATCAGGTTATTGACTGCGCCCGCCACAGCGAAACCGAACAGTGGCTGGTGATTTACCGCGCCCTGTACGGCGATTTCGGTCTCTGGGCGCGGCCGCTGGAGATGTTTACTGAAAACGTTGAAATTGCCGGCGAGTTACTGCCACGCTTTCAGTTTATCAGCCAAACTAAACCGGATGCAGTTACGGAAAATCTGCCGGATTAACCTCTTGCGCCAGCAGCAGTGTAATGTCTTGCTGCGATAACCAGCTGCGTAACTGCACAGCACCGGCTTTTAGCTGATCATGCCGGCCAATTAATTGCCACAATTGTTGCACAAAGCTGTCAAAACCCGCCGCTGCATCGTAATGCAGCGCCCCGCTCTGACTAATCACGCTTAGCAAATGTCGTATCAACTCAGCGCTCTGTTGTAGCTTTTGCTGATACGGGGTCAGCGTTTGCTGCAGGCATTGTTGCAATGGATACAACATCTCTACCGCTTCACGTAATTGTTGTTTACGCAACTGGCCGCGATGTTCGTCACGGTGCACCGGCGCGGTAAGTTTGCTGCGCAAACCTGCCAACTCAGCACTGGCCACTAAACCGTAGCTACTCAGCAGTTGTTCAGCTGCAGCAATCCAGCTTAGCAATGCCGCCAAGGCCTGCGGTTGCTTGCGTTCAAACCCTGTTACCAATGACGGAAACTTCAACAGCAAGTCAGTTAACTCTTTAACCAAATGAACAGTCGACTTTTGCATAGCGGTTATTCCGGCAATAAACGACGGCTGACTTCACCGGTACTGCTTTCCATCTGCTGCCACTCCATGCCGTCTTCAGAGATTTTCAGCTTGATATAAATGATATTTTCCGGCTTTTCTTCCCGCAGCTTATGCGACTCAGCAATGACATTTAAATTTTCAATTACTTTGCGCTGACTCAGTACCTTAATTTCCTGTGTCGCAGCCGCCACTACTCTGGAGGTTATCTGTTCGATATTCAGTTTCGGCAGGCTTTCACGGCTTACCAGCTGATACTCGTCTGCCAGTTGCACCAGTTGGCGCACCGCCAATTGACTGTACTCTTCAACCGGCGCCATATCCTGCTTAATACGCAGTGATTGCTCCAGGTCATGGGTTTGTTGTACCAGTGTCGCCCGCAAAGCTTTCGATGCTTTAGATGGTAAGCTGGTGCGCCCCAGGCTATTGGTAAGCTCCTTGTACATCAGGCTGTTAAATTTATTATTATCAATAGGTTGATACTGGGTTTCAGTTTTCTCTGTCAACGCATCCAGCGCCACCGGTATCGTCAGTTCAACATCGCCAACGCGCATATGCGGTATAGCAAAATGTTTAAGTAAATCATGTTTGGCGTATTCTTCGGCTACCTTAACGGTTTGAATATCCGCCATCACTCTGGCGTTAGTAATGCTGCTGATAATACTGCCCAGGTACTCATTTAAATTCGGCATATTGGTGTCCCTGTTAAAACAGGCCGGCAGCAGCGCCACCGGCCCAAACCCATGCTAACGTCGGTCAGGCACTGACAATACTGTCTTCCAGCATCGTCAGGATCCGATCTAACCCTGCCGGTATTTCATCATTTAATGCGGTGACTTTTACGCCGAGGTTATAGGTTTTCTCTACACTTACCCCGCGTGTCGACGAGCGCTTATACGACGCCGAAGCTTTGAAATTAACAATTTTGTAGTTAATGCCAAGCTCAGCGCTGGCAGCAAACTCGCTGGATACGTTAGAGGTTTCGGTCGAGGTAAGCTTGGCATTAAAGTCGATAGTGATTTCTTCAATCCGCAATGCCGGTATGGTTAGCATGGTTAAAAACGGCACCTTTATCGACACTTCCGTCGAGATGAAATTACTGGTTACATCTGTACCGGGCGGCAACCCTTCATCTGTCAGTTGCTGCGCCGTCTTGCCAACATGAGGATTAGGCGTTGACTTGGTAAAATCAAAATCGACATAGCGTAATGCTTTACTACCGCCGTTATCTTCAAACCCTACTGCCTGAATAAAACTAACCTGCGACATTGACGCCGCATGTTGTGCTTGCACGGCCGCCTGTAACGGGCCACCGATATAGACGCTGAAATCTAAACTGTTGAGTTCCTGCACCAGATTTGGCATGACTCTCACTCCCTGCTAGCTGTACCTACTCTGTTAAGGCTTTTCGGTTGCCGCCGACTACCAACTCGCCGGCTGTTCACCACAGCTACTACAGACGGTACATCAGCACCAGCCCGGCAGTGCTATATAGCCTGGCAGGCACTTACAAAATTACCAGCGGCAAAATAGGGAATTTCGTTACGTTTTGCTTATAAATAACTGACAAAAAAACTGCCATATTGAACCGGCGATAGCCGGCGGCGGTTTAATTGCCATCTTGCAAGATGGCCAGCAGGTAGATGTAAGCCGGCGCCAGGCGCAGCAACTAAAACAGCAGTTTAGTGCGTTTTAGCCGCTAACGTTTTGACCACTAAAGCTGCTGACGGTACCATTCGCCTAAGATCAGGCTGGCCGCTACGCTGACATTCAGCGATTCTACCTTGCCCGAGCCCGGAATTTGCAGCGCGATATCGGCGCTTTTAGCGACGTTTTTTGACACGCCAAACATCTCTTCACCAAATACGATCACCACCTTAGCCGGAAGCTGGCTTTGATACAGCGAGGTGCCGGCGTGGCTGGAGGTGGTAATCAGTGTATAACCGGCTTCTTTGCACAGCTGTAATGCCAGTGGCAGGTTGTCGCAACTTAAGCCATCAACAAACTCGCCGCCGCCCTCTGCCGTGCGCAGTGCCGCGCCCGATTGCAACAGCTCAGGTTGCTTCATAATAATGCCGCCCACGCCAAAATGCGCACAGCTACGCGTTATCGCACCTAAATTGTGCGGGTTACCCACGCCATCCAGAGCCAGCAAACAGTCGCGTTTACGGCCTTTTTGCTGCAAATATGCCGCCAGACTTTGTTGTGGCTTGCGTTTTACCAGCAGCACCACGCCGCCGTGATGGCCGCTACCAGCGACTTTCTCCAGCTCTGCGTCATCAACAATATGGTAGGCTTTTTTAACAGCCGCTAAATACTTCATCACATCGGCAAATTTCGCTGCCATTTGCGCTGAAACATACAGGCGGATCAGCGCATCCGGCCGTTGGTTAAACAATACCCGGCAGGCGTTTTCTCCATACACCTTGCCTTCATTGTCCTGCACGCTACGCACGGTTTTAACCGGTTGCGCTTTATCAGCTGCAGGGCGATTGGCTTTATTGGCTACCGGCCTGGCGTTTTTAGCGCCTGCCTCTTTGGTCCAGGGCTTGTGCAGTGGATTGGCCGCTTTGCCGCCTTTGGCTTTGTGTTGTGACATAAAACATCCTGCATGCGCCGTAAGGCGACGGTAAATCAATAATGCGGCGGATTTTACCAGCTGCGCGGCAACAATACTTGTATTTTTCTGTGCGCGCAGTATGCTGACGGCCTTTAAATTTGCCGCTAAAGGCCTTGTTTATGCTCAGTTATCGTCACAGTTATCATGCCGGTAATCATGCCGATGTGGTGAAACATCTGGTACAGGTTGCCATTGTTGACTACCTGCTGCAAAAAGATAAACCCTTTTGCTACCACGACAGCCATGCCGGTGCCGGTCTGTACAGTTTACTTGCTGAACAGGCGCAGAAAACCGGCGAGTACCAGGGCGGTATAGGTAAACTGTGGCACCACCAGGCGCAAAGCCCTGCACTGGCGCACTATATAGCGCTGATAAAACAACTAAACCCCGATGGCGAGCTGGCTTTTTACCCTGGCTCACCGAAAATTGCTGCCATGCTGCTGCGCAGCGGCGACAGCATTCAGGCCACCGAGCTGCACCCGACAGACCACCCTATTCTGGCCAGCCAATTTGCCCGACGCCGCCACAGCCGGATCGAACATATGGATGCCTGGGCCGGCTTTAAAGCCATGCTGCCACCACTGCATAAGCGCGGCCTGGTATTGATAGACCCACCCTACGAGCTGAAAACTGAATACCAGGACGTGGTAGCCGGCTTACAAAGCGCTTATCAGCGTTTTCCGCAAGCTACCTATGCAATTTGGTATCCGGTAATAGAGCGCAGCGCGGTAGAAGCTTTTATCAGCGCTATTGTCGCTACCGGCATTAAAGATCAGCTGCGGATTGAATATTGCCCGCTACCGGATAGCATCGGCTTTGGTATGACCGGCAGCGGTATGCTGGTGATTAACCCGCCCTATACGCTGGCCAAAGATATGCAGCAGGCCTTAGCCGAGCTAAACCCGCTGTTAAGTGCACAAGGTGAATTTCAGGTGCACCAACTGGTGCCGGAGTAAACTATGCGTATTCTGATCGCGGCGGCATTATTGCTGCTGAGTAACCCACTACAGGCTTTTAGTAAAACCGGCCATCAGCTGATTTGCGATATGGCCTATCAGCTGGTGAGCGACACAACGCGGTTGCAAATTGACAGCCTGATTGCCGCCTCACCTTATCAGCAGTTTAGCCAAAGCTGCAGCTGGGCCGATGAAATGCGTGCCGATCCGGCCTTTGACTATGCCTCAGCGCTGCATTTTGTGAATTTTTCCCGTGATAAAAAGCAGGTAAGCGCCGCAGATTGCCCGGCGCACGGTTGTATTTTATCTGCCATCACCGATATGCAGCGGCGTTTAAAGCAAAACCGCAATGACTGGCAAGCGCTGTTGTTTCTGGCACATTTTACCGGCGACTTACACCAGCCGCTGCATGTCAGCTTCGCCGATGATTTAGGCGGTAATCGCACTGCGGTGTATTTTTATGGCCTGCCGAATAACCTGCACGGTGTGTGGGATTTTGCGCTGTTAAAACAGCTGGGCTATGAAACCGACGCCAATAAAGCCGCTGCGCTGTTTAACCGTATCAGTGCTAAGCAGCGTTCAGCCTGGCGGCAAGGCAATGCGCTGAGCTGGGCCAATGAATCTGCGGCGCTTACGCTGGGGATTTATCAGGGCTATACGCCAGGCATGTTAATTGATGACAGCTATGTGCTGCAATATCAGGCGATAGTAGAGCAGCGCTTACAGCAGGCTGGTGTGCGGCTGGCGCTGCTGTTTGATCAGTCCCTTGACGCTACCGTTAACTGAGTAGCTAACCAGCGGAACACCTGCTGCTGTTGCTCAGCGTTAAATTCATGACCATATTGCGGATACAAGCTGGTAACCAGCTTGTCTGCTGCGCCATGCGCCTGCCACACCTTTGCCAGTTGCGCATAAGCCTGCTCAACGCCGGCCTGCGGCATTAATTTGTCTTTGCCACCATTAATAAACAGCATCGCTTTGGGCGCAGCAAGCGCCGCCATGTCGGGAATATCTAATTTTGCCGCTAAGCCCGGGTGCAGCATGTAAAACGCCGACTGGCCTTTGAGGATATTATTGCCGGGCCTGATTAAATGCCGGTAGCTGTTTAGCCAGGCTACGGCCACCCCGGCCTTTATATCGTCGGTTAGTGCCGCCAGTTGCCAGGCACGAAACGCTCCCATCGAAAACCCCAGCACCGCCAACCGGCTGCTGTCGGCTTGCGGCAACTGTTTTAAATATTCTACCAAGCGTAAATCTTCATAGGCGGCCATACCGGCCAGCGAGCGACCCAACATAAACATATTGCCGGCCAGGGATTGCTGCGCGCTGAATTCAATCGGGCCACGATCGCTCCAGCCAAAGGTATCAGCCGCCAGCACCAAATAGCCTTGTTTAGCCAGCGCATCGCCGACAAAGTTACCGCTGAAATACTTGTCTGCCCACTGCTGCGCCGCTGGCAGGCGCGCGTCGGCTGCAAACGGCTGTAGCCATTTTTCTTTGCCAATATCAAAGCGGGCGCCGTGATCATGCAGCAGTAGCACCGCAGGCGCAGGCTTAGCCGCATCGGGTTGCAATAACATTAGCTGCACCCTGCTTTGCTTAGTCAGCTGCACCGACCACAACTGCGCGCTGTAACCATCGCGCGCCTCGGTTTTTAACAGTTTTGCGGCAAAATCAACCGGCTCATCCGGCCATAGCAAGGCTTCGCGTAATGCAGCCCGGCCCTGTGCACGCCAGTGCTGAATATCGTTAAAGTGCTCTGGTTGCCAGCTTAACGGGTAGGCTTGTTGCGGCAATAACTGCTGATAAAAATCCGGCAATTGCTGGTCAATCAGGCTATCTGCCTGCAACGGCAACGCCAAAACTAACAGTAGCCAACACCCGCGCATTAACGGATCCAGCCACGACTTATCTGGCGGAAGGTATCAGTGCCGCAACATTCCAGCCATTCAAACGCCAGCATTTCTTTGCTGATAATCTGTGCGCCGGCCTGCTGCATACGGCTTAAAGCCAGCTGCTTATTTTGCTCCGTGCGCGAGCCTACGGCTTCAACCACCACAAACACCTGATAGCCCAGCGTCAATAAATCCATTACCGACTGCAGCACGCAGACATGGGCTTCGGTGCCCAGCACCACAATTTGCTTGCGCTCAGCACAAGCCAGACTGCTGGCAATATGCGGCTCTTTTAACGCACTAAAATGCATTTTTTGCAGCACCTGCGCCTCAGGAACCAGCTCTGCCAGTGCCGGCAGCGTAGCGCCTATGCCTTGCGGATACTGCTCGGTGGCCCACACCGGCACCTCCAGCTGCACGGCCACCTGCAGCACCCAGGCCGCCGCCTGCTCGACTTCTTTGCTGTCAAAAATAGCAGGTGCCAGCTTTTGCTGCATATCAATCAGTAACACCAGGCTTTGTGAGGCTTGCAGTAACATAGCAGTTCCCGTTAATGAAAATCGCGTGAGGACAGCCTAAGTTCAGCCAAAAGCGCGGATAAGTCAACCAGCTTACCGGCGATAATATGGGTTACCTCGCCCTCGCGTTGTAAAATACCATCCACCTGTAAAATACGTGCGGTTAAAAAGCTTTTTTGCTGCGCCTGCGCTGTGGCCAGCCACACCAGCACATTGGCAGTACCGGTTTCATCTTCCAGCGACATAAAGGTGACTCCGGCTGCCGTACCCGGCCGTTGGCGTAACGTCACTAGGCCGCTTACCCGCACCGGGCTGTTATGCCGCACGCGGTGCAGCTCGTCTACCGGCACGCTGCGCGGTAATTTGCCGGCCCGGCGCAGCAACGCCAGCGGATGCACAGCCAACGTAAGGCCGGTGGCGGCATAATCTTCCAGCATTTCCTCTACCGCGCCAGGTGGCGCTAAATAGGCCGGTGCGGTTTGCGCCACCTGCATCGCAGCCTCAGACGGCTCCGGCGGCTCGCCGCCGGAGGCAAACAGCGGCAGGCTGTGCTGGCTATCCATCAGTTGCCAGCGGCTGTTATAACGATCGCCACTAATGCTGCTTAGCGCATTAGCACTGGCCAGTGCTTGTAAATCGCTGCGGCTAAGCCCGGTTTGGCGCAGTTGCACTATATCCCGATAGCCACCGGCCGGGCGTAACTTTAGCAGTAACTGTACCCCGGCCGAAGATAAGCCTTTAATCTGGCGTAACCCCAACCGTATGGCCTTACCTTGTTGTTGCAGGCAATAATCCCACTGCGATTGATTAACACAGAGCGGTAACACCGTGACACCGTGGCGCCTGGCATCCTGCAGCAGCTGCGCCGGGCTGTAAAACCCCATCGGGTAGCTGTTAAGCAAGGCGGTGCAAAAGGCGGCCGGATAATAGTATTTCAGCCAGGCCGACACATAGGCCAGCACGGCAAAACTGGCAGAGTGCGACTCCGGAAAGCCATATTCACCAAAACCGCAAATTTGCTGATAAATGCGCTCGGCAAATTCCAGCGCGTAGCCGCGGCTTTGCATGCCGTCAATCAGCTTATGTTTAAACTGCAGCAGCTCGCCGGTTTTCTTCCAACTGGCCATGGCCCGGCGCAACTGATCGGCCTCGCCGCCGCTAAAACCGGCCGCCACCATCGCCAGCTGGATCACCTGCTCCTGAAAAATCGGCACGCCCAGGGTGCGGCTTAGTACGCTTTCGACTTCGACAGATGGGTACTCTACGGCTTCTTCACCGTGGCGGCGTTTTAAATACGGGTGCACCATATCCCCCTGAATAGGCCCTGGCCGCACTATGGCAATTTGTACCACCAGGTCGTAGTAACAGGCCGGGCGCAAGCGCGGCAGCATGCTCATCTGGGCACGCGACTCTATCTGAAACAGCCCGACAGTATCGGCTTTTTGGATCATCTGATACACCGCCGCATCATCGCCCTGCGCGCTAATGCCGGCAATGCTTAAATCCTGCTGTTCGTGTTGTTTTAGCAGCGCAAAGCATTTGCGGATAGCGGTTAACATGCCCAGTGCCAGCACATCCACTTTTAGCAGCTCCAGCGTTTCCAGATCATCTTTATCCCACTGGATCACTGTTCTGTCGGCCATGGCTGCGTTTTCTACCGGCACCAGCTCATACAAAGGCCCCTGGGAGATAACAAAGCCGCCGACATGCTGTGATAAATGCCTCGGGGCGCCGCGCAGTTGCTCAACCAGCGTAATAAGCTGCTGTGTGGTGTCGCTATTGCTGTTAAGCCCCAGCGTGCCCAGTTGCTGCTGCCAGCTCAGGGCCGGGTCACGCCGCTGAATGTTTTTCACTAAAAAATCCAGTTGGCTGACCGGCAGCCCCAGCGCTTTGCCGACATCACGCAGCGCACTTTTAAAACGGTAGCTGATCACGGTAGCAGCCAACGCCGCACGTTCACGGCCATATTTTTGATACAGATACTGGATCACTTCTTCGCGCCGCTCATGCTCAAAGTCGACATCAATATCCGGCGGCTCTTTACGTTCACGCGATAAAAAGCGCTCAAACAGTACCTGAATTTTCTCAGGATCTACCGCTGTTATTTCCAGGCAATAACACACAACCGAGTTAGCCGCCGAGCCTCTGCCCTGATACAAAATGCCGCGCGCTTTGGCAAACTGTACCAGGTCATAAATAGTCAGAAAAAAGTATGCATAGTTAAGCTCAGTGATCAGTGCCATTTCTTTATCGATAATGGCCTGCACCCGCTTTGGCACACCAGCAGGAAAGCGCAGCTTGCTGCCCTGCACCACCAGATGCGCCAAATAACCGGCCGCCGTTTCGCCATCAGGCACCAGCTCGCTCGGGTATTGGTATTTCAGCTCGTCCAGCGAAAAAGTGCAGCGCCGGGCGATAGCACAGCTTTGCTGCAGTAGATCAGTGCTGAATAATTTTTCCAGCTTAGCCAGCGGCCGCAGTGCACGCTCGGCATTACTCAATAGCTTCCGCCCCAGCTCTGCTATTGGTTTGCCGGCTTTAATGGCACTGACGCAGTGCTGCAGCGCCAGCCGCTCAGGAATATGCATCAGCACAGCACCACAGGCTACGGCCTTTAGCTGATACTGCTGTGCCAACTGCTGACAGTAAGCGCTAAAAGCCGCTTCGTTATGATTAAGTTGGCGGCGCATGGCCAGCCACAGCCGGTCACTGTGGTATTTTTGCAGCCAATTGGCCCAGTAGCTATCGCTGTCGTTATCGCCGGCAGGTAACCACAACAGCAAGCAGTGTTGCAGCGACATCAGATCCCATTCGGTTAAGCAGTATTCGCCCTTACTGCTGCGTCGCCGGGCATTGGTAATAATGCGGCACAGCTCGGTGTAAGCGGCTTTATCCGGGCACAGTAATACCAATTCCAGTTTATCTAACTGAAAATAACTGCCGACAATCAGCTTAATATTCAGCCCTTGCTCGTTAATCTGCCGGTAGGCCCTTACTATACCGGCCACCGAGCACTCGTCGGTCAGCGCCAGAGCGCTATAGCCCAGCGCGGCAGCCTGCTGCACCAACTCCTGCGGGCCGGAGGCACCGTGCAGAAAACTAAAGTGGCTTTGACAAAACAGTTCAGCGTAGGCCATGGGCAGTTGCACTAACTAAACAAACCATGCACAAACCACTGCTGCTGCGCCGTGCGGTACAGCCAGAGCCATTGGCCTTGTTTGTTGCGGCCAATAAAATAATCGCGCTGGGCGGCCAGTTGCCAGCCATCCGGACACAAGCGCTCCGGGCCCCGGCTTATTTCTATCGTTTCACGCAGCGCCACAGGTTGTGGCAATAAAAATGCCGGCCGCTGTAACAATGCTGCTGCGCCAGGCTGGCTTTGCAACAAGGGCAAAGGCCGGCCACTGGCTTGCTCAGGTAAGTGGCGATTTTGCAGGCTAAGCCCGCTTACCGCCTCACGGCCCAACCGGGCTTGCAGCAACGACACCAGCTGTAATGCCGATACATTGCCCTGTTGTGGTTGAAATAAATCCTCGCTTTGCGCCTGCTGCGGCGCAAATTGTGTAACTTCCAGTTGCAGGCCATACACCGGCGCCTGCAGACGGTTAGTTTCCAGCTGCAGCTGACACAGCTTAAGCCAGTTTGCGGCACGATATTCGCCCTGCGCCGAGCCGATACTGATGCATTGCGTGTCGCTGTCACGGCAATACAAACGCAATGTCAGCTGATGACACAACGCATTGTTGCGCTCAAGCTGTTGCTGCAGTTGCTGTAGCAACTTGCTAAGCGGCGCACTGAGTACGGCCATATCATGGATGTCATACAGCAATTCAAGATAACGGCTAAAGCCGGGCTCGGGCCGGATATAGTTAAGTGCATGGAAAAACTCACCGCGTAAACGGCCGAGATAACTGACTAAACGGTTGTCAAAGCGCCGCGCCAGTTCGGCTGCCGATAACGCCAGTAAGCGGCCCAGAGTATCAATGCCCAAACGCTGCAGCTGTTGCTGTAAATCTGCTTCCAGCTCAGTAAAGCTAAGCGGGCTGCGTTTTAGCGCCGCGTCTGTCAGACTGTGATCGGCAGTGAGTTGATTAAATTGCTGCCGTGCCAGGCATTTAGCGGCAAAGGGCGTCGCAGCGGTGGCATAAGCATAGCGATACGGCAAGCGTTTAAGCTCTGCCATCAGCGCATTACGGTAGCCATCCAGGCCATGATACAGCTGCAGCATATTGCACACCCGCAAATACAAGCCGGCAGGCGGGTCCGGCGCAATTTCGCCGCTTACCTGATACAGCTGCTGCGCAACAGACAATAACACCGCTTGTTGTTGCTCCCTCTGATAAGGGATCAGCTGCAGGTTGTGGCACAGTGCCGCAGCGGTAGCCAGGCTCATCTGCAACTGCACCCCTTGTGCGGCCGCCTGTGCATTCAGTTGCACAATACTATGCTGCGCATCCACTACCGCCACCGGCAAAGATTGTTGCCCGCTATCCGTTAAGCTATCGCACTGTAACGCCGGAAAATGTAAATACAGATACAGCGCCATCTCAGCCGGCCTTACGCTGTGGCAGCTCAGCGGCATCTGCTGTAAAACACAGCGCCGGCCAGCGGCTTTGCATATCCAGCACAAAAGCCGATCCCGGCCAGCCGCCTTTGCGCTTATGTACGCTAAGTTGCAGCCCCTGACGATGAGGTTTAAGTTCCAGGCTTAAGTTTACCGGCAAGCTCAGGCCAGCGGAGGGCCGGCGCAGTAATACTAAACTGGCCGCGCCCTGCTCTGCCGCCAGTTGTAAGCGCCTGGCCTGAGCCAGTTTCAGCCCTGCCTGCCACAGCAATACCGAGGCACAGCAACCGCTTTGCAGGCACTGCTCTGCGGCCCACAACGCCTCTTTGCCGGTTTTGGCTGTAACAATAACTAATTGCGACAGTGTTATACCGGCAGCACAGAGCATATCGGCACAAGGCATGGCCGGTGGTGAGATGAGTACCAGTAAGCGGCCACTGCTGTGCTGCTGTTGTAAATACGGTAGCAGCAAGCGCAGCTCACCAATACCCAACTGCGTTTGCAGCTCAATTAAGCCACTGGCCGGGAAGCCACCGGCCAGTTGTTGATCCAGCTCAGGGGAGCCGGACGACACAGCCTGATACGCCGCCTGCTGGCTGTTGCCGTGCCATAGCAGCTGGCGTCTGGCTAATTGTTCGAGTAACGCTGACATAATCGACCCAAATACTGTTTATAAATACAGTATAAATTAAGTGGCGTGATATGCAAATCAGCTTTGTGCTACCGGATTAAGCTGCCGTTAATCTGCAGATGTTAAAAACACTGTATTGCAGCAAAAGGTGAGCCCAAATGAAAACAGTTATAGTACTGGTTTGTAGTTTTACCCTGATATTTAGTCAACTGGCACTGGCTAAGAATGACAAGGACAAGCCACTGCCGCCGGGGCTGGCGAAGAAACTGGAAAACGGTCAGCCGTTACCGCCGGGCTGGCAGAAAAAACTGTCTCCGGGCCATTTTTTGGCAGACGATTATTATCGCCGTGGCACGGTGCTGAGAAAAGCTGATACAGATGGCATTGTCACAATACAAATTGAAGGTACCGTTATCGAACTGTTTGAACACAGCCGTGAAATTGTCCGCATATTAGAAGGAAGACGTTAAACCCGCCTTTGCAGCAGCGTCAGCACTTCATAATGATTGCTGTGGGCAAACATATCAAACAGTTGCACTTTCAGAAGTTTATAATCTGTTAATGCCGTAAGGTCCTGCGCCAGCGTTTGCGCATTACAGCTGGAGTAAATCAACCAGTGCGGCGCTAAGCGTTGTATATCCTGACACAGTACTTCACCCAATCCCCGCCGTGGCGGGTTAACCACCAGTAAATCCGGTGCCTGTGCCGCCGCGTTGGCAAAAGCGGCAGAATCGAGCGCCTGAAACTGCACCTGAGTTAAGCCGAGTTCATTGGCAGAGCGCTGTGCGCTGGCAATGGCGGCGGGTGCTATCTCAATCCCACTCAGTTGTTGTTGTGCTGTTGTCAGATGCAGACCAAAGCCGCCAACACCGCAAAACAGATCCCAAATCTGCCTGAAGTCACCATACTGCTGTTGCAACTGTGCCGCCCAGTCTGCTGCCGTGTGGTATAACGCCGCCGCCATCACCGGCTGGGTTTGAAAAAAGCTTTGCGGCGTTAAGTACAGCGGTACCTGGTTTAATTGCTCAGCCAGCAGGGTTTGCTCTGTCAGGATAATTTCGTCTTCGCCCTCCAGCAGCGCCGCAGGCTTGGGTTGCAAATTAACCGAGCACACCTCCAGCTGTGGCCACTGCGCCAATAGCCAAGGCAGATGCTTTTGCACAGATGCCAGGCAGTTTTTTGAGCGCAGCACAAAACGCAGCATAAAGCGGCCACTGTGCAGGCTTTGGCTAAGCAGGATAAATTTCAGCTCGCCGCGCCGGGCGCTAATATCGTAAGGGGTTAGTTTCGCGCGTTGAATAAAGGCTTTACACAGCGCAAAGGCTGGCGCAAACGCCGGCGGATACAACGGGCAATCAGCTAAATCGACCGCCTCGCCCTGTGCATTAACAATGCCCAGCATTGGCTGCTCAACCGTACCCAGTGTCACCATCTTAGCTTTATAGCGAAAGCCCTGCTCTTCTGATGCTACCGGTTCAAGCAGCTGTGCCGGTTTAAACGCGGCTAACAAGGCTGTTAGTTGTTGCTGCTTTAACGCCAGCTGTTGTGAGTAAGGTTTATCCAGCCAGTGGCAAGACAGGCAGCGTTTCGCTGCAAAATGGGCGCAGTGCATAGATTATCCGCCGGCCGTTAAAAATTGGCGCCATTCTAGCGCAGCCGGCGGCTATACGCACCCACCCGCTACTGTACGCGTAAGCGTTGGCTGGCTACACCACCTAAATCATCTACCACCCGCAATTGAAACTCACCGGCTTCGCCTTGCCAAAATAAGGTTTCACCCGGCGCTACGGCCCCCAGATAACGGCTGTCGATAAACCAGTGCGCCCGGGTTACAGCGCCGTCAAAGCTGGCTTGCAGCGCAATTTTTTGCTGATCGGCCGTTTTACCCAACTGATACGTCAACGCTTGCTGGGGTGAGCGGATTTGCGGCGCTTGCTGCGATGACTGCGGCTGAGCAATGCAGGCCTGTTGATAAGCCGGCGGCGGGGTTAATACGATACCGGACAGCTGATAAGCACGGGCAATGTCCGAGGGCCAGAATTCAAATACTTTCAGCTCAGTTTGCGGCGGCTGATGGCTACAGGCGCGCAAGCCGGTCGCGCTATACACCGGCACAGCACGGTGTATATCGGATACTTTAATCGGCGACACGCCGGGAATAAACCAACCGGGCCGCGTTTGCGGGCAGTATTTATTTGGCAGCTCGCCACTGCGGCTGCACAATGCCACCTGCTTCAGGTTCAGCTTACTGCCGGCGGTGAACAGGCGTTGCTCCGCTTGTTTATCGCGCGGCAACAATGCCAACAGTTCAAATAACAAGGGCCCGGCAGCAGTGCGCCCCACCAGATTAGGGTTGCTGCTGCCATCAAAATTACCCAGCCATACCGCCAGCACATAATCACCGCTAAGCGCGACAGACCAGGCATCACGAAACGCATAAGAAGTACCGGTTTTCCATGCTACCGGCGTGCTGTCTGTCAGCTCGCTGAGCAAACCGGCTTGCGGTTTGGCATGCTGGCGCAGCATATCCAGGGTTAAAAACGCCGCTTCTGCGCTTAATAACGGTTGTGGTGCTGCCGGTGCCGGCCCGGCCTGCCACTGCAAAGTCTGCCAGTTACCGCCATTGCCCAGCATGGCGTATAACTGCACCAGTTGCTGCATACTCAGCTCCATGCCACCCAGCACCAGTGCCAGACCATAATGCTCAGCGCTATAAGTTAACGGCACCTGCGCCTGCTTTAACCAGTGGTAAAAATCCGGTTTGCTCAGGCTGGCTTGTAATTGCACGGCCGGTACATTGCGGCTGTTAATCAGCGCTTCAGTGGCATTAACCGGGCCAACAAACTGGCGGTCAAAGTTTTCCGGGTTAAAGCTGCCATAACGGCGCGGCAAATCGCTTAACAGGCTTTGCGGATGAATAACGCCCTGTTGCAACGCCAGCGCATAGACAAACGGCTTCAGTGCTGAACCCGGCGAGCGTAGCGCTGTAACCCCATCCACCTGGCCGGCGATAGCGGCATTATAAAAATCGGCCGAGCCAATCCAGGCCTGCACCTGCATGGTGCTGCGTTTTACCAGCAACACACTGGCATTGTTAAAGCCTTTGTCGGCATTACGCCGCAAATACCCTGTTACCAGTTGCTGCATACGCTGCTGCAACCCGTGTTGCAAGCTGGTGTAAAAACGCCCGCCACTGAGGCCCTGAGCCTGCAGCTGATTAATGAAATGCGGTGCTGCGTAGGCCAAGTCGGCGCGCTGATAAAACTTCAGCGGCAAACTTAAGCGCTGCGCCGCACTTTGCTCAACGGACGGATAGTGCTGCAGCCACAAGGCGGCTAAACGCTGGCGCGCCAGCTCCAATTGCTGAGCGCCTTGTGTGCTTAACGGGCTGCGTTGGTTCGGGTTTTGCGGAATAACACTCAGCGCTAAGGCTTCGGCCAGCGTTAGCCGCTGTGCTTCTTTGCCAAAATAAATCAGGCTGGCCCCGGCCACGCCTTCAATATTGCCGCCATAGGGTGCGTAATTAAAATAGGCTTCTAAAATCTCGTCTTTGCTAAAATGCCGCTCCAGATAGAGCGCATACGCCAGTTGCTGCAGTTTACCGCTAAAGCTACTGGTATTCAGCCCAAAGCGCAGCCGCGCCAGTTGCATAGTTAAAGTAGACGCGCCCTGGCGCCGGCCGCCTTTAACCACGCCCTGCCAGAAGGCGCGGCCAACCGCGCTGATATCAACACCGAAATGGCTATAGAACTGCCGGTCTTCATACAACAAAGTGGCTTGCTGCAGCGCCGGAGCAATATCGGTCAGCGGCACCCGCAGCCGGTAGCGCTGATCCGCCGCCAGCCGCAGGCTTAACAACCCGCCGTCAGCGGCAAAATAGGCACTGCTTTGCAGATAATGGCTATACAGCGCCGGCTTTGGCGATAACAGCAGCAGAAGTAGCGGTAGCATAACCACTGCCATTGCCAACACCCACCCCGGCCGCTTCTTTAACATGTTTTTAGGCACTACTGCTCCGCCACGGCGTTAGTTCAGATCTGCCGCGCTGACAACAAAGCGCCCTGCCGCTGTGCTGGCATACACCGACAAGTCATACATTGACTGCGCCGACACCGTGGGCAGTACAAAATCACCGGCCGCGGTTACCTTCACCTGATAGCGCAGCTCGGTCATTTGCGGGCCAAAACCGGCGTAATACACCACACGATCTTCACGGATATCCACATAGTCGGCACGCCAAACCCCGCTTTGCCGCGCTACTGAGCTGCGCACTACGGCAAAACCGGCCGGCAGTAAATCGACTACCGCCACATTGCTGTGCCAACCGCTGGTTAAACTGCGCAGGCGCAGGCGTACGGTAAGCTCTTGCCCCTGTTTCGCTGTAGTAACCACTTTGTCTTCGGCATCCAGATAATCGCGCACTACTTCCAACTGCTGTGCTACGGCTTTAGCAGGCGCAGTTTTGGCAAAACCGGCTTCGCTTAGCGCATAAAACAGCTGCTGTTGGCTCTCTATCAGTATTTGCTCTGCTGCCGTGGTAAAGGCGGCGCGCGGTATGGCGCTTTGGTTATCCGCCGGTGTTAACGCAGTACGTGCGCCCTGGCCATCCAGCTGATAAAACTGCGGTGGCGTAGCGGCAGCTTCGGTTTGCAAACGGCCATAGGCGGATAACGCCAGTACCGTATAGGCCGACGCGATGGTGTTGTAATCGCCCTTAAACACCGGCTGTAATAACTGCAGAATGGCTTCGCCATCCAGCGCTTTGGCTTGCTCAGCAAAATGGCTGGACAACAAATACACATACTGTGCATCCAGGCTTAGCTGCGACTGAAACGCCGGGTTAGCAAAAGGCGGCAGCGGTGTGGCAATACGCGCCAGATAACCGCGTTGCAATGCTGAGGTTTTACCTAAGCGATAACCGGATAACAAGCCGCGTGCCAACTCCGGCTTTTGCAGCAACTGATAACTGGCCGCGATATAAATAGCGGTAATATCAGCCTGCCAGGCTTGCTTATGTTGTTTCTCCAGCCGCTCGTGTAATTCCACCAAATAGTTGGTCGTCACCTCGCCGCTGCGGGTCAGCAGGTAAATCGCATTGGCGCGCAGCCGCGCCTGATACAAATTGGCCCCGCTTTGCCGCGCAACGTTGCGCAAATATTCCAGTCCCTGCTGGTACAGATAATCCGGCACGGCCAGGCCCTGCTCGCGCGCGGCTAACAGAAAATGCATCACATAAATGCTGGGGAAGTCGGCAGTGCTGTAACCACCGGGCCAGAAGCTAAAGCCGCCGTCGCTTTGCTGGCGCTCTGCCAGTTTTTGGATCAGCACGGCAAATTTCTCGTTCAGCATCGGCCACTGTGCCTGATACGACGGTTGCTGCACTAAGCCCAGCCACGGGAACACCTGCGACACCACCTGCTCGGTACAGCCATGCGGATACTGCGCGAGATAATCGGTAAAGCTCTCTGCCAGCACCAGCGGGTTAGCCGAGGCAATAACATGCTGCTGCGCAAACTCAGCATACAACGGATAGCGGGTATTAAGCGTAACCGGGCCTTTATCGGCAAAACCGGCCTGTAGCGTAGTGTGGTAATGGCTAGCCGGGCGGATACTCAGGCTGATACTGCGACTGGCCTGTTCCACCATATCGCCCTGCTGATAAGTCGCGCTAAAGCTTAAGCTGGCCTCGCCCGGTACATCAGCGGCTTTTAAGCGGAAACGTGCACTTTGCTCGCTGTTTTCGCTGATATTAAGCACCTGCTCTGTTGCGCCGGCAGCGCTCAGGCTGTCAGGCAAGCTAAGCTGCACGGTAATGGCGGCATCTTTACCCGAGCCTTTTACGCCATTGGCTACCGACACGCTGATATCAAACTCGTCGCCGGGCGCCGCACTGGTTAACACATCAGGGGTTAGCACAAAGGGGCCGCGCACGCGTAAATCGCGGCTTACCGCCGACAGCGCCTCTTCACTTACCGCCACCGCCATCAGTTTTAAGTTACCGCTAAAGCTGGCCGGCACGGTAACCTGCTGCGTCGTTATGTCAGTACCGGCTTTTACTATACCTAACCAAAATACGCCCGGCTGATCGGCTCTGCGGGCAAAAGGATTAAGGTTGCTATCCAACATGGCGGCGGCCATAGCGCGGCGCGCGCTGTCACCACCTACCCCGGCCAACTGGCGCTGCAGTGCGCTGAATTCCGGCAAGACTAAATCCAGCATCTGCAGGCTGCGCACCTGCAGTGCGCGTTTTTGTAAGTAGTGTGATAACGGGTCCGGTAACTGATACCCGGCCACCTGTAAAATGCCCTGATCCACGCCGTACAGCAGTAAATCGGCCGGCCGGTCGGTTTTATAGCCCAGCGTGAAGGCTTTACCCGGCCGCACTTCTTCCGGTGCCACCAGGCTGATTGCCAGTTCACGCTTGCTGCGGTCAATATTAAACGGCACCACAGCATAACTGAGCGGGCTGACAAACAGCGCGTCTGAATCACTGCCGCGCACAAAGCTGACGTTAATATAGGCATTGCCCTCAATACCTTCAGGCAGCACTATATGCTGAATGCTGCTGGTGGTGTCGGCAGTAAACCAGCTGAACGCATGCACTTTGTCGGTTTCAATGCTGATCAAGCCACTGCCGGTATAAGGGGCGGTAATATTCAGTTCGATGCGCTCACCGGCCTTATAATCGGCTTTATCCAGCCGCACGCTAAGGGCGGCGTTTTTCTCCAGCATGGCGCTGATATTGCCGGCGCCTATTACGCTGAACGCTACCTTACCCAGCAGTTGTTCGCCTTTTAGCAACTGCAGTTCAAAATCACCGGCGGTGTCGGTAGGCAACTGATACGCCGTACCGGCTGCGGCTATGCTAAACGGCGCTTCGTTTAACGTTAGCTGCTGCACTATGCTCTGGTACTGATAGGTGCCGTCGTTTTGTTTTACCAGGCTTGACAGCGGCCGCTTTTCTACCAGTTTCAGCGTTAATTCATCCAGCGCTATCTGCTCTAAGCTGTTGTTAATGGCAATAAATTCCACACTACGGCTTTGCTGTTTTTTCAGGTAAGTTAATTCACCATCGCTTTTTATCCCCACCAGCTCGCTAAGCGGTGACAACAGCGCACTGTGCATGCTTTGCACACTCTTACCACCGCCGCCGTCAAAGCCTTCGGTAGTTAGCACCAGCCGGTAAGTACCGCCGCTGTATTGTTCAAGCGGCAAGTTAAAGCTGGCTTTGCCGTCGGCATCGGTTTGCTGCTCATCCAGGCTCTGGCGCACACTGGCACTGTTAAGCTGCTCGTCCTGCGGCGCAATAAAGCGGTAATCCTTGTACTCCGTAAAGCTAAACCCGGCTGGGATCAGCTCAAATTTGGCGGTAACGCGCCGTTGCTGTGCCGGGGTGCCAAACAGGTTATCCAATTGCACCTGCGCGACTAAGTTTTGTGGTGATAACCAACCTTTACCCTGCTGGTTAAAGCGGCTGCTTATTTTCAGCGTGTCCGGCTGAAACTCCTCCACCGCAAAACTCACCGAGCCCAAATGCCGCGCCGTATTGCCCTTGCTGTCCAGCAGGCTGATATTGGCATGGTAATTACCGGTGTCGCTGTGCGGTTGGGTGTCGAGGCTAAAGCTGTGCATGCCCAGACCGGTTAAACGAAAGTTTTGCTGCCAGAACACACTGCCGCGCGGCCCCTGCACCTGAATTTTTAACGGCAGCTTTTGCTGTGCCAGCGATAAATCGTTATGGCGGATAATAGCCGCCAGTTGCACCTGCTCACCCGGCCGGTAAATACCACGATCACTAAACATATAGGCACTTAATGCTTTGCTGCTTTGCTCGTCCTGATAACGACCGCTGGTATTAAATTTGGAGTAATCCAGCTGGCGGCTGTATCTGTCGTATGGAATAAAGCTGCTATCGGTTACGCCATCGCGGCTGCGGCTAACCAGATACACCACCGGCTGGCGCTCCCGCACCAGGCCGTTGGTTTTGCCCAGCTTAACGCTGCCCTGCGCATCGGTAGTACCGCTTTGCACCGCTACGCCGTTTTTCCCCAGCAGCTCTACTTTAGCGCCGGCCACCGGCTTGCCGTCGGCAACCGACATCACAAACACCTGTTGCGTGGTATCGGCGTTATGTTTTACCAGCAAGCCTAAATCGGTAACCAGAATAACCCGCTTATCCAGCTCGCGGCCTTCGCTTTTCGGCCGCGCCGGGTCAAATTCGCTTAGCTGGATAAAAAACACCCCCATACCGGCCTGCGCCAGATACGGCTGTAACTCCAACGCCAGATAATTCGCCTGTTTGGCATGGCTGTTGGCCAGGCTGAAGGTTTTTTCAAACAGGCTGCCGATATTACTTTCATCAAAGTTATAGTTAAAAAAGTACGGCTGACTGATATCGCCACCGGTTTGGCTGATAAAGTGATTCAGCTGCTGTGGTAACAGCTTATGCAGCTTTACCCGTACGCCTTTTACGCCGCGGCTAAGCAATTGCAACTTCTGCTCGCCGCTCAGCGTTAGCATGGCGCCTTCGCCCACTATGCGTGCCTCGACCGGATACTCCGGCGCCTGCACCACAGCGCGGTACTCATTGGCCAGGGTAAACTCGCTGGCCGATTGCAAGCCTTTGGGCACGCTGACAAATAAACTTTGCCCGGGCGGCACATCCAGCTTAATGCTAAAGGCGCTGTCATGTTGCTCTGGTGTTGGCATCAATGTAAAGCTGTGCAAGTTAGCTTGTTGCAATACGCTGCTGTTTACTTCGCCCGGCGCCCAATAGTTTGAATTGCGCTGCGGATGCTTGGGCAGCAGATAAATTTTCAGCTTATTTTGCAGCTCAGTGCGGTTAATGCGATCAGTAAAGCTTAACAACAACATTTGCTCCGGCTCTTGTTCGAGCTGTTGTCCAGAGCCGCGGATAATGTCTGTGCGCAGCTCTTCTACCTTTAAAAAGCTGCTTTTATCCGGCACCAGCAATTGTTGCGAGCTGTCACGGCCGGTTTTACCGTCGCCCTGCAATGCTTTTACCCCGGATTTTAACAGCAGGGTTAAATATTGCTCACGCTCAGGTAAGGTCAGCGCAGCCGATTGCAGGTATAGCTCGCGGCCGCTTTTATCGGCGCTGAGGCTAAACTCCAGCGCGTTACCTTTACTGCTGATATCGCCGCCATCAGGCCGCATAACCAGGGATAACTGCGCTTTTACGCTGTCGATATCCACCGGATGGCTGAAATTTAATGTGGCAACTATCTGCCGTGTGGTTTGTTCGGTGGGGTGCTGATAAAACCGCAGCCGGTTAATTGCTGCCGTTAACGGCACAGTGTCAAAGCTGTATTGCTGCTCTGCCAGTAATGTATCCGCGGCAAAAATGCGTTTATCCAGGGTTACATTAAAGCGGCTGCCGGCAGGCCATGCCTGCTGTGGCATAAAGGTGAGCGTGTTGTCATCCTGCCACTGCCACTCACCGGCAATGGCCGGGCTAATGCTGACGCCCTCTGTTAACACCTCGCCGATTAAATCCAGCCGTGCCGCCGAAAGCGGCGGAACCGGAGCGATGCGCTCTGCCTGGTTGCTCATATCATAGCTAAACTGCAAACGCAGTAAGGTGGGCTGCTCAACATTATCCTGATAATGCCCCAACTGCGGGCTCTGTAGCGTCGCTTTTACCTTCAGCGGTTTGGGTAACTGCTGGTAATAGTAATAACCGCCGGCAGCGGCAGCAACAATAGCCAGCACCAGTGCCAGGCCGCCCCAGAAACCAGCCGGGCGCTGTTTGGCACTCTGCCGCAGCTGGTGCGCCCAACCGGGGGCTGTCCAATTTACCGAGCCGAAAATTTTACTGAAAAATGACGCAGAGGCAGGCATAACCAATCCTTGTTAACGGGGTGTCGTATTTCGGGTGTGTGCGCCGAGTATAGGCCGCGAAAATTAATCACTGATGAACTATAGCAGTTTGCGGTATAACTCTTAAGCCCCTGAGGCTAAAGAGTTGTTATATCAGCATAAAGTGATGAAGCGGCAAATACTGCAGCCTGCCTTCAAACTGCGCCGACTGATACAATCCAAACTCACTAACCTGCAGCGTTAACGGCAGCACCGGCTGCTTAAATGCCGCATCACACACAGCATGCCGTGCCAGGGTAATATGTGGCCGGTAGTTATCATGGATATCGTTAAAGCCCGCTGTTTGACACAGCGCTGCCACCTGCCGTTGCAACTGCAACAATGCATCGGGTATTACCGAAGGTGCCAGATAGAGAATTTTTGGTTTGGCAAAACAGGCCAACGTATCCAGCGTAATGCTAAACGGCGCTACGATAATTTGTTGTGTCGCGCTAACCAGCCGCTGTTGCTGTGCAGCATCCACCTGACCTAAGAAAAACAACGTTAAATGCAGATTGTCGTTATCTACAGCCTTAGCGCCCGGGCACAAGCTCAGCGCCTGCTGCTGATACGGCAGCAACTGTTGTTGCTGCGCCGGGGAGAATTTAAGGCTGAAAAACAGCCGCTGCATCAGCCTTTCGGCCGCTGTGGTGTTTTAGCACCATGACCTTTACCACCGGCCTTTGCTGCTGGTTTGCCATTGGCGCTAAACGGTTTTTTGCCTTGCTTGTCATCTTTTTCCCATGTTTCACGCTGGCTACGCTTGGCAATCGCTTTAGCAGCAGGGTTTAAACCGGTGTGGCGGCTAAGTGCCGGTTGGCCGCCTTTTAACGGCTTTTTAAACTGCTCGTCTTTGCCCTCTTCCGGCACTAAGCAGCCTTTGCTGCGGCCAATTAAGTGCTTTAAGCCCATTTTAATTAACGCTTCGCGAATTTGCGGCCAGCCTTTCGGGTCGTGGTAGCGCAGTATGGCTTTATGTAAGCGGCGTTGGCGCTCGCCTTTGGGCACCGCCACCACTTCGTCATTGGCTTTGTTGATGTTTTTCAGCGAGTTCATTTCCGTATGGTAAATGGTGGTCGCGTTCGCCATTGGGCTGGGGTAAAAGTTTTGTACCTGGTCCAGTTTAAAGTCACGCTCTTTTAACCACAGCGCCAGATTAACCATGTCCATATCGGTCGTGCCAGGGTGGGCAGCAATAAAATACGGAATTAAAAACTGCTCTTTACCGGCTTCTTTACTAAAGCGGTCGAACATTTCTTTAAACTTGTCGTAGGCGCCCATGCCCGGCTTCATCATCTTCGACAGCGGGCCTTCTTCGGTATGCTCCGGCGCTATTTTTAAATAGCCGCCAACATGGTGCTGCACCAGCTCGCGCACATAGTTCGGATCTTCTACCGCTAAGTCATAACGCACGCCGGAGGCCACCAACACCTTTTTAATACCGGGCAAATTGCGCGCCTCACGGTACAGCTCTACCGTCGGGCTTTGGTCGGTGTCCATATGCTCGCAAATGGTCGGGTACACGCAGCTGGGCCGGCGGCAGGTTTGCTCGGCTTTGGGTTTTTTACAGTTTAAGCGGTACATATTGGCCGTTGGGCCACCAAGATCGGATATCACGCCGGTAAAACCCGGTACTTTGTCGCGAATATCCTTGATCTCCTGCATAATCGATTCTTTCGACCGGCTTTGAATAATACGGCCTTCATGCTCGGTAATAGAGCAGAACGAGCAACCACCAAAGCAGCCGCGCATAATGTTCACCGAGGTTTTAATCATCTCGTAGGCCGGAATTTTCTCCTTGCCATATACCGGGTGCGGCACGCGCTGATACGGCAGGCCAAAGACTAAATCCATCTCTTCGGTAGAAAGCGGAAAGGCCGGCGGGTTGACCCAAATATGCCGGTCGCCATGGCGCTGCATTATCGCACGGGCACAACCCGGGTTAGTTTCCTGGTGCAAAATGCGCGAAGCATGAGCATATAGCGGCTTATTTACGCTTACCTGCTCAAAGGCCGGCAGCTTAACGTAGGTTTGCTCCCACGGTTTTTGTCGTGGCGGCTGCACTAAAATCGGTTTGGCTTCCACCTCTTGCGGCTTAGTTAAATCGATACCGGCTTTGGCATATTCCGAATAACTACTGCAGCCAACATCATCGGCGCCATAAGGGTTGGATATAGGGTCAATTTTGCCGATTTTATCAATGGCAGTAGAATCCACACCGCGCCAGCCAGGCAGTGGCTCTTTACGGATCACGGCCGTGCCGCGTACATCCTGGATCTTGCTAATCGGCACACCAGAGGCAATACGGTGCGCCACTTCGATTAATGGCCGCTCGGCGTTACCGTAAATAAGAATGTCAGCCTTGGCATCAAAAATGACTGAACGGCGCACTTTTTCTGACCAGTAATCATAATGCGCAATACGGCGCAAACTCGCTTCTATGCCGCCAATAATCACCGGCACGTCTTTATAGGCTTCTTTACAGCGCTGGGTATACACAGTAACCGCGCGGTCCGGTCGCTTGCCGCCAATATCACCGGCGGTGTAAGCATCGTCATGGCGCAGCTTTTTATCGGCGGTGTAGCGGTTAATCATCGAGTCCATATTGCCGGCCGACACGCCATAAAACAGGTTTGGCTTACCCAGGCGCATAAAGTCGTCTTTGCTGTGCCAATCCGGCTGGCAAATAAGGCCAACCCGATAGCCCTGGGCTTCTAACATGCGCCCAACTACCGCCATACCAAAGCTGGGGTGGTCAACGTAAGCATCGCCGACTACCAAAATAACATCGCAGCTGTCCCAGCCAAGTACATCCATTTCCTTGCGCGACATAGGTAAAAACGGCGCCGTGCCATAGCACTCTGCCCAGTATTTCGGGTAGCTGAATAAATCGCGCTCAGGCGCCATGCGTGCTACAGGGGCAGACTTGCGGGAAACGGTAGTAGCAACAGTGGACATAAATTAAGCACCAGAGCGGAACAAGGGCGCGTATTATACAAGGAGTGCGGGGGAAAGGCGAATCTACGTCATGCTTTAAGAAAAGCGTGAACTTAAATTCGGTTTGTGATCAACATCATCCGAATTGGGTTCAGCTACTGAGCCCTCCAACCAACAAAATCGGCAGATATTTGTTCATCGCGACGGCGGCCAAGTGTAGAAGTTATTTCTCTTTTAGAGTCCCAAATAAAAGAACCGTCAGCTGAAATTTCGCATGTTTGGGCTAAAGGTTCTAAAGCATACAATCCATAACCGTGATAACCAGCTACTTTAGAAACCATCGTATCGAGAACTTCAAAGTTTTTGTCGAAATCTTCCGCTCTAACTGCAAGATTTACACAATGAGCAGTTCGCACACTCGGGTACATTAGTCCCTGCGCCTTATCCAATATAAAATCTTCTGCAATCGTTGCTGATACAAAATAGTCTTTTGCAATTGGATCCGAACGAAAAATTTCAGCAATTGCAGAATCTACAAATGCTTGCGCAAGAACATAGGCAGGATGCATTTTTAGACTTTCTTCAACAGCCAATTCACTTTTTTCCGAGTTAATAATTGAACGTCCTGAGTTAAAAATTGCTTGGTATTCCCCAATAATTGCACACGGAAACTCAACTGGAGATTTGACTCGAAGTCTTATCAGTTGAACCAAATCCCCTGCTTTTGCACCAATTTCCTCTAGTGCCAAACGACTATTCCAGCCAGCATAAAGTACTTTAGTATTCGGGAAAGACGCACGATTAAATGATGGCGAACCGTTTTTGGGGTAGATCATTTGATCAACGTTGTGGAATATTTCTCCATTTTCACATACACGTGCACGATACCAAACTTGATGATGTGACCTTGTAATACCAAATAAATAATAGGACCTTATAAGTTGTTTAAACATCGCTCCAACATCGTTCCGAGAAAGCCCCCCGGCCGAAGCCTGCTTTAGTTCCTCGACGATTCTTTTAAGCACATCAGGATGTTGCAGGTCGTTCATAAAAAAACCTCAGGGTCAGGTATGGCTTTTTGCCTGCCTTTTCAAAATTGATGGAAACAGCTTATTGAATCTCAAACTTTCGGTTAAATTTACCGAAAAACCGAACTTGGTCAAGGCATTATTTGCTGCAAAAGCTAAGGGCGCAAGAATGCGCCCTTATGGTGGTTTGACGTGGCTGCTAAGCCGCTGGCTTGACGCTGAATTGCAAGCCAAGTGCTTTGGCGACTTTTAATACCGTGCTTAATTGCGGGTTGCCCTCTGCCGACAATGCTTTGTATAAACTCTCACGACCCAAGCCGGTGTCACGTGCCAGTGTTGCCATACCTTTCGCACGGGCAATATCGCCCAGCGCTTTGGCAACAAAGCTGGCATCACCATCACATTCGGCAATAGAGGCTTCAAGGTACGCCGCCATCTCCTCTGGTGTACGCAGGTGCTCTGCTACATCGTAATCTTGCAGTTTTATGCTCATGTTACACCTCAAGCGTGTTTACCAGTTGATAGGCTAATTCGATATCGGCACGTTGACTTGCTTTATCACCACCGCACAACAGGATTATCAAAACATTTTGCCGCTGCGCGTAATACACCCTGTAACCCGGCCCAACATCAATTTTCAGCTCAGATACGCCGAATTTTAAATTGCGATGCACGCCCGGGTTACCAGCCGCCAGGCGCTGAATTCGGGCCTGAATGCGCGCTCTGCCTTGAATATCCTTTAAGCTGTCCAGCCAGTAACTAAACTGCTCAGTTGCTTTAATTTGCTTTACCATTACAGTGTATCCCTCAAGATACTTTTTGCAAGATTAACTTGTGTTACAAGCAATTCTTGTAAGCATGCGCATATCGCTGCACGCTTAAACTTAACTTTTAATTAACCTTAGCAAGCAACAGAAAGTAAGCAAATTTTTGGTAGGATGGGATTGAGTTGTTGTAATGGCGTAACAGCCATTTACCGAAAAACCAAACTTGGGCAAGGCTTTATTTGCTGCAAAAACTAAGGGCGCAATAATGCGCCCTTAAGGTGGTTTGGTGTACTGGCCTGTTTAGTGTGCAGCCAGTTGATGGTAGAACTCGGGGTCGTCCTGAATAGTAGCCAGCACTTTAGCGGCAAGGCCGGTTGGATTGCGCCTTTTACTCTCCCAGCTTTTTATCGTATCAACACTGGTGCCCTGTGCTTGTGCTGACTGCGCCTGAGTAATGGCTAAACTTTCGCGTAGGGTTTTAACATCCGCTACTTCATAGCGGGTTACACGGCTTGGAGCCTTACGCCCTTGCTTAATATCCACCGCTTCGGTCAGAGAATCCTTTAGCTCGTTAAAGATACTCATACTTCACCTCGTCCGCAAAAACAGAGTTCAGTGTAGACCTAATATATTTATTCACTAACACAGCTGCTAATCAGAGTAATATGCTGCGCGGTTATGCAGGTTTTGCTCGCTTTAGTTACCGATTAACTGCCCGCTGTCGTTTGCCTGAACTCAAAGATCCAGTTTAACCAATATCTTCCTTCGCTCTCCCACGTAAATACTTTGATAAAGCGTACTATCAGTAATTTATAGCCGGAAGAGACTGAATATTAATCAGTTTTGCACCATCCATGTCTTCAAGTAAGAGTTTTAAGCTGTCTGCTTCATTCAAATGCTTAATGGTATCCGGATTGAGACTTGTACCTAACCTTATGTTAGGGTCGGCTAATTCTGTTTTCAAAAAGGAGTCAATACCGACTTCAAGTTGAGGTGCCATTATGATTATTTCACCTTCTTCACGTTCAGAAATTAGCCCTTTAGCTATTTCGACATTTTTTGCAATCGATAATCTTTTTCCTTTGAATTCATTTAGACTAAACCGATGCCATACTTCTACATTTGATGGATAATCAACTGGATCTCTAATAGGAAAGACCCATTTGTCCAGTACCAAAAAGTTACCACCGCATTTACCACTTCCACCGCAACCACCACCCGAAACCCTGCCAATATTGATTGGAGTATTTATAATAAAGCATACGACGGCATAAATTTTTTCATCCCTTTTAATTATCTGAGATTGGCTAATTTCCAACACTTGTAAATTTTCCAGACTTATCTCTACTTCGCTACAACTCTCGTCTGCATTAACATGTGACATAAAGAGGAATTGGAGAATTGCTATTGATGCAATAAAATATCTAATCATTTATATATTCCTTTTTAAGTAAATTTAATGTTTGACCATGTACACATACAGAAACCTTTTCCGGAAATTCGTCTTTGGGGAGATTGATAAAAATTTTCTTGCAGTTCTTCAGGATATTTTCACTTGCTGGCATTGAATAATCAACGATGTAATCGGGAGGCTTTACCGTCCAGTATTCATTTTTCAAGACACCACCTAACGTTGACATTGATGCGCCTATAATGATTGCCGCCAGCCCGGAAGCTCCTGTTTTGACATCAAACGAAAAACCTGTACCTGAACCAGAAGCTTCGAACCCACCATCATTAAAGCCCAATACAACAAACAACAAACCTATTGATATAACTGAAAACCCTATCTGAATAACTGCAACCTTCATGACTTGTTTATTTATCATTGTTTTCTGATTGGCTTGCTCAGCAATTATGACAGAATATAAAGCGTAATCATTGGCAGTATTAAGCAATGGCTTGACATCCCTAAATGAATTTACAATGTTATCTGAGTTGTCGCTTTTGACAGAGTTTTGTAGATTATTGATATTCTCTATGACATTAAAAAGTAAGAATACGGGAATGCAAATACCTAAAATAATACCTGCCAAAAGCCGAAGCAAGTTACCCATGACGTCCTCCTTTTCGCCTACTAAACATGACTATTTTTTGGTTGATTATTAACCAATACGTCAGTCAACATCATGTTCAGTAAAAAATCAAATTATCAGAACCAGAAAAAGTTTAAATTGGCTGAGAAGCTAAATGAGCTAAGGCTCAAGTCCTGAGACGCAAATGTTTTCAAAAACTTGAGGGATAAGAAAATAGTTATAAAAATCAGGACTAAATTACAAACGTTTTGTAAATACTGTGACTTAAGTTGTAAGTCTGGAGCGAGTTACTCTTTATTCAGGATAAGGTCTCGTCTTTTACCCACCCCCTCAAAAACTACCGAACAAGATTATTAAACTTTTTATTTGCTGTTATATTTAAAGGGACAAAAATCATGTAACAGAATTAAATCAACTTAGCTTCGGCTTTAACTGCGCCGGGCAGGTAAACTGCTGTGCGTTGTCGCCGAAAAAGCTGCCGCTGCGCAAAAAGTGCAGTACCTGATCTATAACCTGTTGCCGTTTCATCAGAAACGGATGCGATACTTCTACCGTAACCAGTGCGCACATGCCTTGTACTTTAGTGTTTTCAACCGACACCTTGCCATCGTCCGGGTTAGGCAAAAACGTAGACAACATAAGATTAATAGAGCTGGTACCGGCAATTACGCCCAGCTCAAAACTTACCGGCCCCAGCTGTTTGGGTATATCTTGCGCGCCGGTACCCAGCTGCATACCGGCCGGGCCGTTATACGCCTCAAAACCCGGCACATCTTTTAAATTGTCGACTACCTGACTGCCCTGATTTGGCGGCCCCATCATCACTACGCGGCCTAAATTTGCAATTACATTGTCCTGCAGATATTGGCGCAGCAAAATGCCGCCCATAGAATGGGTAACAAAATGAATAACACGGCTTTGTTTTGCGCTGCACTGTGCCAAGGCCGGTGGAATAACCATTGGCGCTAATACTTCAATGGCATGCTCTCGTGAGGGATAATCAACATTCACAGTATGGTAGCCGGCATCATCAAGCGCTTGCTGCATGGTTTCCATTGCACCTGCGCTGCGGGCAAGGCCATGCAACAGCACAACGCAGTCTTTAGCCACACTGTTAAACGATATAAGCAGTAAAACAGCTGACAATGTTATTCGCATAGCCTTCCTTGTGTTGCGTTACTACGCATTTATTAAAATTTTCCCGTACTGTTGCCGCATTGCGCATCGGATATGCCGATTATTATTACCTGCGCATTATCATTACTGCTTAACTGCACGTTACCCGTTTCATCAATCAGATTAAGTGTATGCTGCGCTTGCAACGTTATGTGCTTTGCGCCAGACACCGCATTTATGCTGCCGCTGGCCACATACAACAGCGTTTGTGGGCTTAGCAGCAATGTTTGTACAGCACTGCCAATTGTCAGCACTTGCAACTGCGCCTGCACAGCACCGCGGCGGGTCATCAGGTTAAAATCCCGCACTGCGCCATCAAGCAGCGTGCAGTGAATGGCAGTTTCACCGGCAAAGGAAAACGGCTTAAGCGGCGCATCCAGCAGCTGCGGATTAGCGCCAACACCATGTAAACAAAAGCCCCCGCCTGTAAGCAGTAAAATTATGCGGTCGATGTTATCAAAGCGGGAGAACGGGCCGTCGCTGGCTACTTCTGCGATGGATAAACGCCATAACAGCCCGTGCTCGTCGTCCTGCCGGCACAGCTGATGGGTAATGCCGCCACCGTTTTGCCAGCGCTGGGTTTGCCACTGCGTCGGCATGATCAGCTCGATACTCATATTGCCTCAATTAAATACGTTAGAAAATGCGCTCATCACGCTTTACCGGTAATCCTGAATTGTGCTTAGCCATTGCTTAAGCGCGCCTGGCTGTTAAAATCGAGCAATGTCTTGCGCAGTGCCGTTGGCATATGCCAGCTTATCACCACAAGGTAATGCTAAATGCAGCTTAAACCAATAAATTTTATGAATAAACTCAGATTATGATATATGGGTACAGGCAGGCCGAATGCCTGTAAGGATCAGAGATTGAAAAAAGCCATGTTGATTACCTACGGCATCAGCTATTCAGCATTAGTACTGTTTAACGCGTTTTGGACCTTATCGCTTGAGGGAAGCTCCGTGTTAGCTGTTCTGGTAAGCCTGCTCTTCCCCGCAATATACTTAACGGGGCTTTGGGGTTACACCTTTGAGCAAAAAATAGGCTCAGCAGCAATGTGGCGTGTGTTTTTCTTTCTGCTGTGTTTATCAACCGCCTCTGCACTGCTGATTGAGATCATCATTTCCCGCGGTACATTTATAGTTTTTACAGCATTTAGTGTGATCTTCACCATGCCAATGTTGTATTTCCTGTACCAATATAGCAAAGGACAACAGAGCTTTTGGTTGAATTCGACGCAAAGCTAACTGCGCAAAAAGTGCAATCCCTGATTAACCAGCTGTTGCCGTTTCATCAAAAATTGCTGCAATAAACTACTTGATGTAGCGCGAAAACCACTGGATCAGCTCTTCTCTTGCTTCATCTTTGCGGCCGACTAAATCGTGGTCGCCGTCTTCAAAAATTCTCATCCTGAAAAACCTGTTGTTGTTGATCAGCTGTTCAGAAAACTTCATTGAATGCATAACGTTAACCGTTTTATCATCCCGGCTGTGCATCAGCAGTATCGGCGCTGTTGATATTTGCTCTACCCATTTAACCGGTGAAAGCCTGTTAAATACCTCATCCGGGTTGTCTTTGTAGCCATCAATCAAAGAAATATTGTTTTGTATTCCGGCTCTGTTGCCGGCCCAAAGCCTGCTGTCTGTAACGCCGTTCACTGTCGCTATGGCAGCAATTTTTTGTGGCCGCTCTTTAGCAAGTTGCCAGGTTGTCAGCCCACCGCGACTGACGCCATAAACCCCGACTTTATCTGATCTGAGCGCAGGAATACTTTCAATGATGCTAAATAATGCTGTTATTTCATTAATATTATCTGCGCCATATTGCTCATCTTTGCGATAGTTGCTGGCAATTATGGCAAAACCTTGCTGCGCTATCGGGAACAACTCGTATGCCACATGGCCAAAAACTAAACTGCCGAGGTTGCGCGTGCCCCCTCTGTTGTAAATGATGACCGGGATCTTTTGCTCTTGCTTAAGGCTATTTTTCGGCACAATCAATACGCCATGTATTTCTTGTCCGTCGACTACATAGGTCAAAAATCTACAGTCAAGATTCTCTTTCGCCGAGTCAAAACTTGCCCTTTGAAACGTTGTTGTAAAATAAGTCTCGAAGTTTTTTATTTCTTCAGCAATATTTTCAACGCCTTGGCGCTTAAGCTGCGCTTCTTTTCTGGAGCGGACAAATTCCAGCCAGGAGTCATATGACGAAAATTCAGCACTAAAGCAACTATATTGGTGTTTTATACTTTTAATGTTTTGTAAGTATAACGCCGGCTGGGCTGTGTATCCTTTGAACGAGATGACGGCCGTTGAAAACAGCAGCGCTAAAGTAAGAAAACCAACGTTCATTGTTACCTCCGTGTATGGATCCGGGCACGGCATCAGGTGTTACTTCTGACTTACCGTTAGCGGGAAATAGGTTAGCTGAATTTAAACTGCCTGTTACATTTACCGAAAAATCAAACGCGGTCAAGGCTTTATTTGTTGCATATATTAAAGGCGCAAACAGGTCGAACGTCGGGTTAGGCGGCTTGGTTATGCAGGCTTTGCCGACAAAGCTCAGGCATTACATCTGCTCTTTACCCCTGGCGTTTTTCCATCAGAAAGTTGGTTAGTACTGCGCCGCGCACTTCCTTTTGCTGTTGCCTTACCACCTCAAAGCCATAATGCTGAAAAAACGGCTTAGCGGTAATACTGACATCGGCATAAAAGCGTTTTACGCCATAGCGCTTGCCGGTTTTTAACAGGTGTTTCATTAAGGCTTTGCCCACACCCTTGCCCTGATGCGCCTGGTGGCAAAAGAAAAAGTCGATATAGCCATCACTTTGCACATCGGCAAAGCCGACAATCTCATTATTGTGCAGAGCAACAACAGGCTCGCTTTGCGCCAGGCGTGCCGCCCAAACATTGGCATCGTAACGCTGCGGCGCCCAGGCCTCACGTTGCTCCAGACTGTAATCGCGTTGGTTAACATTATGCACGGTATTATAAAACAGCTCGCGCAGCAGCGGCTCTTCGCCGGGTTGATAAGGACGAATTTGATACATAGGTCACCTGTTATTACCGGCTACGCTACATGCTTACCGCACAGTATGCTTTGCCGGATGTTTTGCACAACTATAAAACAACAAAGCCCTGCAATGCAGGGCTTTAGTTAACTTAGCAGCTGCTGTTACAGGATAGCTAACAGTTCTACATCGAAAATCAGTGCACTGAACGGTGCGATAGCATTACCGGCACCGCGCTCGCCGTAGGCCAGGTTGTGCGGGATATATAAACGCAGTTTGCTGCCCGGTGACATCAGTTGCAGCGCTTCAGTCCAGCCGGCGATAACACCTGATACCGGGAATTCTGCCGGCTCACCACGCTGATAAGAGCTGTCAAACACGGTGCCGTCAATTAAGGTGCCGTGGTAGTGCGTGCGTACGGTTGAGTCGCGTGATGGTTTTTCACCTTCAGCGCCTACCAGCACTTCGTACTGTAAACCTGAAGCAGTTACGGTAACTTCAGCACGCTTAGCGTTTTCTGCCAGGAAGGCTTCACCGGCACCGGCTAATAATTCGGCTTTTTCAGCCTGCTCAGCTTGCATACGCTCGCTAATCACACCAAAGGCGGCACGAATTTGCTCATCGGTAACCGCAGGCTCTTGTTCGGTATAGGCAGCGATAACACCGGCAGCAACGGCATCAATATCTAAACCGTCAAACGGGTTGTCGGCCAGTTGCTGGCCCATTTGTAAACCAATACCATAGCTGGCGTGCTGTTCAAGCGTTGTGTATTTATCTGACATGAGTTCCACTTATGCTGACGAAGCGAATGGTGTTGCGTTCCCCATCGCTTCTGGTTAAAAGTGCGCTTATGCTAGCGCAAAAACGCGCGAATGTCTTGCCACCTCAGGCGGCCAGTTGCTGTACCCGCAACCAGATGGCATTAACGTGTTGCTGATCTTGCTCGCCCAGCTCGCCATTTTCAATGGCTTGCGTAAGGGTGCTGCTAACCTGTGCTACCACATCGGCGGCGCTGAACGGCTCAGCGGCCACTTCCAAAGTGCCGACGGCTAAATCGAAATGGCCGCGTAAATAGCCCGAAGCGAACAGTTCATCATCGGTGGCTACCGGCACTAAAGCATCAAACAAGCCGGCTACGGCGTCGATAAAGCTGTCCGGTACTGATACTGCTGTCATATTATTCCTCGTCGTCATAGCCTAAACGGTACATTACGTAGTCGTTATAGCCGGTGACTATATTGATTAACCCGGTAAGCTGCTTGTCCAGCGCGCTGTCGCCGGTGTCGGCCAGTAACGGCCGGCCGTTCAGCTGTTGCAATTTGGCTTTGCCGGCCAGCAAAATAATGTTGTCGCGGCCAACCGCGCGGATCACCGCCGGTGATAACTGCTGATTACCGCGGCCAAACACATGGCCCTGGCCGCCAATTAAAGTGATCACCAATTTGCTGGGATAACCTTCTACCAACGCCAGTAACTGTGCGGCGGTAACATCTTTGGCGATCAGTTCACCATTTTCCACCACATCAACACCCAGCAGGGTGTTGTCCAACCCCAGCTCAGCCATTACCGCCGCCACGGTAGAACCGGAGCCCATTACGTAGCGCACGTTATCTTCCATTTGCGCGGCAACGTAAGCGGCTAAATCGGCCAGTACCAGCTCTTCAGACTCGCGCCCGGCCATTTTCACGCTTTGCACATAACGCAATTGCGCCGGAATGCGCATTTCACCAAAGCGGCGCGCTTTTACCACACCGTCGCGAAATGCCTGCTCGTCGATATCCATTACCGCCGCTTCTGCCAGCGACACCAGCTCACCGGCTATTAACTTTGCCACCAGCTTACCGGCCGCCTGCGGCGATATAGCATACACACCGGAATGAATTTTCACCCCAGCCGGAATACCCAACACTGTGGTTTGCTCACCTACCGCGGCGCAGATATTACGCGCTGTGCCATCGCCACCGGCAAACAGCAGTAAATCAACGCCATGCTCAGCCAACAGTTTGGCGGCGGTTTCGGTGTCCTGTGGCGTGGATGGTGTGCCTGCGGCCCGGTACAGCAGCTGATACTGCAAGCCAAGCTGTGCACAGACACTCTCACCCATATCACCGGCTACGGTAAAAACTTCAAACTGCCCGCGCTGCGCCAGCAATTCTGTCAGCGCCGTTTTGGCGCGGTTCATCGCCTGGGGCGTGGCGCCCAGTGCCAACGCTTGCGCTGCCTGGCCGTCGGAACCTTTTAACCCCACACTGCCACCCAGGCCGGCCAGCGGGTTAATGATCAGCCCAAGCCGGAACAAATTCGCCATACTGCCGTTCCATCACCTGAAAAAATGGCCGTCATTGTAATGCCTTCCCCCGGGCTTTCCCAGCCCTGCGCCGTTAATGCCGGCATAAAACGCTGTGAAACGGCGATATTTCAACAACAAAATTGCGTAAGCCGAAACCGTCAGCTTTACTCATTAACATAACCGGCACTGTGTGTTTTTCAGCAGAGGTATAACGATGTTATTGAATTCCCTAAGATTTAAACTAACTGCCGGGGTAGCAATGCTTATTGCTATCAGTATCGGCAGTATGACACTGATAGGCTGGTACTCGATGAGCAGTTCCGGCGAGTCTGCCGTGAATAATGTACGCCAGTCGCTGGGGCAAACTGCACAAACCATCTTAACTGCTGAAGCGCGCGTAACTGCACTGGAAACCGCAGCGTTACTGAACCGCAACTATGATGTGGCAAAAAACCTCGCCAGCCTGATGGCCAATACCGCCGCCGGCAGTGGCCAAGCACCCTATAATCGCGAGCAGGTGCAGGCATTAGCCGGACATTTGCTGCAAGCTAACCCGGGCGTATCGTCGATTTACACCCAATACGAAGTAAACGGTTATGACAACCGCGACAGCGAATTTAGTGCCGCCAACCCACACAGCTCAAAAGACGGCACCCTGGAAGTGTATTGGATCCGTGAAGCGTCCGGCCTGAAGTTTATTCAAACGGAAGACCCCGGTATTAAGTACCTGGATAAGCGCAACGAGCTGGGTCTGCGCGAAGCTGAATGGTACCTGTGCAGCCGCGATACGCTTAAACCCTGCCTGATGGAGCCGTACATCTTTGAAATTGAGCCTGGCAACAGTGCGCTGCTTACTTCGCTGGTGTATCCGGTTGTAAGCAACGGCCGTTTCCGCGGTGTTGCCGGGGTAGATATGAACCTGCCGGTATTGCAACAAGGCCTGATGCAACAAGCTAAAACGCTGTACGACGGCAAAGCGCAACTTTATCTGCTTACCGGCCGCGGTATGTTACTGGCCAGCAACCGCTTTGCCGATAAAATCGGCAGTGCAATGCCAACACTGGATAACGCGTTATATCAGCGTTTGCAGCAAGCCGGCAGCGATGTGTTTGAATTTGAACAACAGCTGATAATAAAAAGCCCGATCCGTATCGAAGCCTCTGGCTCAGAATGGTTCAGCGTGATTGCAGTACCGAAAACATTGGCACTGCAAGCAGCCGACGAGTTATCAGCACAACTGGCCGCAGACGGCCGCAGTACCACCCTTACTATGGTTGGCTTTGGTGTACTGCTGCTGCTGGTAGTGATGGCACTGCTGGCCATTTGGCTAAATGTCGCCACGCGGCCCATCGGCAGTATGAGCAAACTGATGCATCAACTGGCCGGCGCCGAGGGCGATTTAACCGTACAGCTTTCTGCCAACAGTCACAGTGAGCTGAATCTGATGGCCGACGGTTTTAATGCCTTTGCCGCCAAGTTGCGGGACATGATCCGCTCATTAAAAGGCGCCTCAGGTGAATTGCAACAGCAAAGCCGACAACTTGTTAATACTATTGATAAAACCAGCCAGTCTACCTCGATACAAGCCAGTGAAATTCAAAATGTGGTAACGGCGATGCACCAGATGAGCGCCACCGCCAATGAAGTTGCCAACCTGGCCAGCAGCACCGCCAGCGGTGCCCAGGAGTCGATAGCGGCACTGGATGAAGCCAACCGCCTGTTGCAAAACACCGTGGAGGAATTTAAAGGCGTAGCACGGGACTTTGACAGCAGCAGCCAGAAAGTGGCGGCCGTTGCCAGCAGCAGCCAGGAAATTAACCAGATCACTGAAGTTATCCAGGCCATTGCCGAGCAAACCAATTTACTGGCGTTAAATGCCGCCATAGAAGCCGCCCGCGCCGGAGAGCAAGGCCGCGGTTTTGCTGTAGTGGCAGACGAAGTACGCTCGCTGGCGGCCCGCACCCACAGTTCAACCGATCAAATTAAAAAGCTGATTGACAGCCTGCAGCGTCAGGTGAAAGACACGGTGGCGCAAATCAGTGTCAGCACCGCCAGTGTAGATAAAACGGTAACCGAAGCTGAGGTGGCCTACGACAAGCTGTCACATGCTACCGCCGGTATGTCGACCATTGCCGACAACGCCTTTCAGGTTGCTGCAGCGGCAGAGCAGCAAAACCAGGTCAGTGAAGAGATAAACCGCAATATCACCGCCATCGGCGACGCCACTCGTGAGCTGGAAACTCTGGCACAGCAAAACCTGCAAATCAGCAGCGCCATTGATACCGTGACTGCACGCATTGACGGCCAGTTAAGTAAATTACGTTGTGACTAACCCCTGAAGGAGCCGGCAATGCATAAATTTATCCTGCCACTATTGCTGCTAAGCGGCAATGCGGTGGCCGACAGCAGCTGGAGCTTTACCCTGACCGGGGCCAGCAACTATTTGTTTAACGGCGTTAGCCAAACCGATAAAAATCCGGCCTTGCAACCCGGGCTGAACTGGGACGCCGGCAACGGCTTTTATGCCGGCAGCTGGGCATCAAACGTTGATTTTGGCGAAGGTACCAAACTGGAATGGGATGCTTATATTGGCTACTACACTGAGCTGGCAAACGGCCTGGGCATTGATGCCGGCTTTGCTCAATACACCTACCACGGCATGAGCAACAGCAATAAACTGAATTTCCCCGAACTGTATTTAAAGCTGACCCATTCAGGCTTTAACCTTAACCTGTGGTACAGCTACGATTACTTTGGTTTTGGCGGCGGCCACTATGTCATTATGCTGAACAAAACCATAACGCTCAGCGATAACTGGTCGTTATTGCTGGGTGTTGATCGCTCCACCTCGACCGATACCGACAAATACAACTGGGAAGGCGACAGCAGCTTTGAACACTGGCAACTAATGCTGCAAACACAGTACCGCGGTTTAGATATCGCCTTTGGTTACCATGATACCAGCCTGCAAGACCGCTGGGGCAATGCGGCATTACTACTTACTGTCAGTAAAACCTTCAGTTGGTAGTGCCGTTGACAGGCCTGGTGCCCGGTAACGAAAGTGCCAGCACGGTTGCGGCCAGCGCCAGCAAAGCAGCAATACTGAAAGTTAAGACCGCACCGTTGCCGTTTTGCCATAACACGCCGGAACAATAAGCGCCTATAGCCCCGCCACCGCCAAAGATCACCCCTGCGTACATGGCCTGGCCGCGGCTGCGTAGTTTTTTCGGGAAAAACTGCTGAATAAACTGCATGGCGCAGCTATGAGCAATGGCAAAGCTGCCGGCGTGCAGCAACATGCTGAAACATAACCACCAGACATTGTCTGCCATGCCGGCCAGCAAAAACCAGCGCAATACCGTTAAGCCGTAGCACACTGTTAACAGCAGGCGGTAACTGCGGTTACGCATTAAACTGCCGGCAAAATAAAAGGCGACAATTTCGGCCGCCACTGCCAGACCGATAAACAGCCCGGTTTGGGTACCGCTGTAACCCAGATCACGGCTGTACAGGGTAAAAAAGCCATAAAAAGGCGCAAAGCTCATTTGCAGCAATAAGGCCGCTAACATAAAACGCAGCAATACGCTGTTTTTTATCAATTTGCTAAACGGCACTGTCGCACTGCTCAATTCAGCGCTTACCGTTACCTTGGGTAACAGAAATAAGCTGGCTAACAGCAGCAACAAAAACAGCAACGCTGATAACGGCAAAAATTCGCTGCCATAACGCTCAAACAGCCAGCCGCCCAACATCACCAATACAATATAACCGACACTGCCGGCAGTGCGGATACGGCCGTAGGCGCGGGTATCGTCATTTACAAAGGCAAAGGTGGCCACTTCCAGCTGCGGCAAAATGGCGGTCCAGAAAAAACTGAACAAGGCAAAACCGGCCAGCAATGGCCAAAAGCCGTGATCGGCAAAGCTGCTGAGCCAGCCGATGGCTGCCAGCAGCGCACCGGCGCGCATTACCGTGAGCGGTTTACCGCTACGCTCTGCGACTAAAGCCCATACAGACGGCCCGACAATCCGGCTGGCGGTAACGATGGCCAGCAGCAAGCCGATATCGGCCGAGTTTAAACCGCGGCCATCGAGAAACAGGCCGAAATACGGCACAAAGATGCCCAGTACACCAAAGTAAGTAAAATAAGCCAGCACTAAGGCTGGCCGGGCGGACATACTAAACATACGGCGGGTTAGTCTCTGCTGTTGCGGGCAATATCAGGTGTGGCTACCTGCACATGCATATTTTGCGCGCGGTGGCGCAAATAATGGTCCATCAGCACTATCGCCAGCATGGCTTCGGCAATCGGCACAGCGCGAATGCCGACACAGGGGTCGTGCCGACCTTTGGTGACAATATCTATTACTTCACCACGGGTATTAATGCTTTTACCCGGAATGCTGATACTGGAGGTGGGCTTAAGTGCCATACTGACCAGTAAATCCTGACCGGAAGAAATACCGCCCAGGGTGCCACCGGCATGGTTAGCACTAAAGCCCTGCGGCGTTAATTCATCGCGGTGGGTTGAACCACGCTGCTCTACCACGGCAAAACCATCACCAATTTCTACCGCTTTTACCGCGTTAATGCTCATCATGGCATGGGCAATATCGGCATCCAGCCGGTCAAACACCGGCTCGCCCCAACCTACCGGCATATTGGTTGCCACCACATTTACCCGGGCACCGACAGAGTCGCCGTCTTTTTTCAGCTGGCGCATATACTCATCCAGTGCTTCAAGCTTGGATGGATCAGGGCAGAAAAACGGGTTGTTATGCACTTCGTCCCAGCTTACCAGCTCAGCTTTTACCGGGCCTAACTGGGCTAAATAGCCGCGAACTTCAATGCCGCATTGCTCAAACAGGTATTTTTTGGCAATGGCACCGGCAGCTACCCGCACGGCAGTTTCCCGCGCTGACGAGCGGCCACCGCCACGGTAATCGCGAATGCCGAATTTATGCCAGTAGGTGTAATCGGCATGGCCCGGGCGAAACTGCTCTTTAATCTCAGAGTAGTCCTGCGAGCGCTGATCGGTGTTTTCAATCAGCAAGCCTATGCTGGCACCGGTAGTGGTATTTTCAAACACCCCGGAGAGAATTTTTACCGCGTCTTCTTCGCGTCGCGCTGTGGTGTAGCGCGAGGTACCGGGTTTACGTCGGTCTAAGTCCAACTGTAAATCGTCAGCGGTTAATGCCATGCCGGGCGGGCAACCATCAACAATACCACCAATGGCCGGGCCATGGCTTTCGCCAAAAGTGGTGACTTTAAACAATTGCCCTATGCTGTTACCGGCCATAGCTACTCCTTAATACCATTAGTCTTTAAATAAATGCTGGCAGCGTTCAAGCTCGGCTTTACCAAGGGCAAAAACGCCCAAACCGCCGTGCTCAAATTCCAGCCAGTCAAACGCCACGTCGGGGAAATCCTGCTGCAATTGCAGCATGCTGTTGCCTACTTCACATACCAGCACACCACCGTCGGTTAAATGGCTTGCTGCTTCGCGTAAAATACGCCGCGTCAGTGCCAGGCCATCGTCGCCGGAGGCTAAGCCCAGCTCGGGCTCGTGGCGGTATTCGTCCGGTAAATCGGCCATATCTTCAGCATCAACGTACGGCGGGTTGGTCACAATTAAATCGTACTGCGCGCCGGCTAAGCCACTGTAGCCGTCTGATAATATCGGAAACACCCGGTGTTCCAGGCCATGGCTTTCAATGTTCAGCTGCGCCACTTCTAAGGCATCCTCACTGATATCCACGGCGTCGACTTCAGCGTTATCAAACGCATAAGCACAGGCAATGGCAATACAGCCCGAGCCGGTGCACAAATCCAGAATATGCTGCGGGGTTTTGCCGCCCAGCTGACGGCTAAATTTAGCGCCGATAAGCTCAGCAATGGGCGAGCGCGGCACTAACACACGCTCATCAACATAAAACGGCAGGCCGGCAAAATAGGCCTGATGCGTTAAATACGCCGCTGGCAGGCGCTGCTCAATACGCTGTTGCAACAAGCTGATAAAATCCTGCCGCTCAGCAGCGGTTAGCCTGACAGTAAACAGCTTTTCATCACTCAGCGGTGGTAAATGCAGCACATGGCACAGTAACGCCGCCGCTTCATCCCACGGGTTATCAGTGCCATGGCCAAGATACACCTGCGCCTGGTTAAGTTTGCTGACGGCAAAACGCAGCCAGTCATGCACAGTAAAGAGTTCAGCGAGGGCGTCGCTGATCAGCTCAGAGGTAAACAGATTTTCGCCAGTGTCGGACATGATGGATTTAAGCTCTTTTTGTAATAACCGGTCAGTTTAAGTAGACTTGCGCCATGCAAAAGAAAGTTAGTGTAGCATCAACCGGCATCAGTGCCGAAGACAGCCAGCTGTTTCGCCAGTCGATAACGGGCGCACGGCCTATTGCGCAGGACAAGATACCGCCAGTTGCGCCCCCCCGCAAGAAAAAAAGACGTACAGACGTCTCAAGCAAACAGCTTGATGAAAATTTGTTCTGGTTCTCGGATGAATTCGAAGGTTATCTGCCGCAAGGCACCAGCCTGAGCTGGGTACAAAGCGGTGACGATCCGCATTTGGCCGGGCGCTTACGCCGCGGCGAAGTGCAACCGGCAGTGGTGTTGGACTTACATGGCATGACCACCCAACAGGCTAAAATTGAATTAGCCGGCTTACTGGCCTACTGCGAAAAACAGCAATTCAACTGTGCTTGTGTGGTACATGGTAAGGGCCTGGGTATTTTGGCAAAAAAAGTGCCTAACTGGCTTATTCAGCACCCGAATGTACGGGCGTTTCATACCGCGCCGAAAAGCTGGGGCAAGCACGGCGCTTTATTATTATTGCTGAAAACCGCCAGCTGACGTTAAAAACTCAGCAGCGCCAGCTCTTGCGGTGATAACCGCTCTAACAAACGGCCCCCCTGCTGTGGCCGGTAGTCGATACACGCCAACTGTGCCGTGCTGAACACCGGCGCCTGGCCAGGCACAGTGAAGGCTTCCACCAAAAAACTCACCAATGGCATATGCGAGACCAATAGCACCCTGGCATCCGGTTTTTCACTGATGCGGGCATCAAAATAAGACTTAAATAAGGCGGCATCTCCGTCCGGCACCAGCTCAGATATAATCTCTAACTGGCTAAACGGCGCTTGCCTGGCTAACATTAGCTCAGCCGTTTGCCGGGTACGCAAATAGGGGCTTACCCATACCAGGTCGAAGGCTGCATAATGTTGTTGTAGCCACAGCGCCATCTGGTTTACTTCATGCCGGCCTCTGGCGGTAAGCTGACGCTGACTGTCCCGGGCTGACATCGGCTCCGCTTCACCGTGACGCATGATAACGAGATTTACCATTTAATAGACACCATACTGCTCAAGCTTCCCTGTTAACTGATGTGGGCAGATAACATTACGCTGGGTAAAAATTGTGCGCTATGATAATGAAAGTTGCCGCTAAGAGTAACTGCCAATAACGCATAACACATAAGCTGTTTATTACTTATCGCTATGACACTGCTGTTGTCTTCCCGCTTAACCATAGCCAAAAAAGGTAATCAGATTGGAAAATAGTCAAATTTTGCAAAGCCCTAACGATCATCGACAGTATCAATATCTGACCCTGGCGAACGGGCTGGCAGTGCTATTAGTACATCAGGCTGACAGTGAAAAAAGTGCTGCGGCTCTGACCGTTAATGTCGGACACTTTGATGATCCGCTGCCGCGTGAAGGTTTGGCCCACTTTTTAGAACATATGCTGTTTTTGGGCTCAGAAAATTACCCGCAAGCCGGTGACTACCAGCAATTTATTAATCACCATGGCGGCAGCCACAATGCATGGACCGGCACTGAGCACAGCAGCTTTTTCTTTGACATCGACACCGCATTTTTTACCGAAGCCCTGGCCCGGTTTGCCGATATGTTCAGCCGGCCGCTGTTTAGCAGCGATTACGTCGAAAAAGAGCGCCATGCCATTGAAGCGGAATTTTCGCTGAAATTAAAAGACGACGGCCGGCGGATTTATCAGGTACACAAAGAAAGCATTAACCCGGCGCACCCGTTTGCCAAATTTTCGGTCGGTAACCTCAGCACTCTGGCCGACACGGCCGATGGCAGCCTGCAGCAGGCGCTGCAAGATTTTTTTGCGCAGCAATACAGTGCCAGCCGCATGACACTGACCCTGGTGTCGTCGTTAAGCCTGGCAGAGCAACAGCAGCTGGTATCTGAACATTTTGCTGCCCTGCCGGCGCATTTGCCGGCCAAAACGCCGTTAACCGTGCCGTTGTATTTAGCCGAACACCAGACCATTCAACTGAATATTCAACCGCACCGCCATACGCAGAAGTTGGTGGTGAGTTTTGCCATGCCGGATATACAGCAATGGTATAAGCATAAACTGATCAGCTTTATTGCCCATCTGCTGGGTGATGAAGGCCCGGGCTCGCTGCTCAGCTATCTGAAACAACAAGGCCTGGTGAATCAGCTCAGTGCCGGCGGTGGCATAGATGGCAGCAACTATAAAGACTTTACCATCGCCTTTGAATTAACCGACAGCGGCCTGCAGCAGCGCGATGTGATTTTACAGGCGTTATTCGGCGCTCTGGCCGGGTTAAAAAGCCAGCCGCTGCCTGAAACCCTGTTTGCCGAGCGGCAAAAGTTATTACACTGGGCTTATTTGTATCAGGAGCCATCAACGGCACTGCAAACGGCAAACCATTTATCGGTAAGTATGCAGCACTACCCGATACAGGATGTGATTTTCGGCGATTACCGGATGGAGCTGCCGCAACAAGCCCTGTATCAGCAAGTACTGAGCTATTTTGACAGTAACAATATGCGCCTGATGCTGATAGCACCCGAGGTTAAAACTGACCGCGAAGCGCGCTGGTATCATACGCCGTACAGTATAACGCCGCTGCAACCGGCGTTACTGCAGCAGCTGAACGATACCGCACCACTACCGCAGATCTACCTGCCACAGCCTAACCCCTACCTGGACGGCGATATTCGTTTATTGTCAGCCACAGAGCATATGCCTGCTCCGCGCCGGGTATATGACGATGCCGGCTTAAGCGTCTGGCATAAAGCCGATACCGACTTTGCCAGCCCCAAAGGCCATATTTTTGTCCAGCTGAGCCTGCCGCACAGTATCGGTGATTGCCGGCAACTGGCGGCCACCAGGCTGTGGGTTGAGTTATTTCAGGACAATATTAATCAGCAGTTTTACGCCGCTACCACTATTGGCCTGATGTATAACCTGCACGTACAACGCCAGGGGATCAGTGTGCATACCAGCGGCCTGGCAACCAACCAACTGTTATTGCTGCAGGAACTATTGCAACAGATGCTGCAGCAGCAGTTTAGTGAGCAGCGCTTTGCTGAGCTGAAGCGCCAGCTAAGCCGGCATTGGCGTAACAGCAGTAAAAACAAACCGGTCGCGCGGCTGTTCAGCCAACTATCTGCGCTGTTGCAACCGCTTAATCCGGAAATTGACCAACTGGCCGATGCGCTGGAGCAACTTAGCTTTGCGCAATTTATGCAGTTTCATCAGAATTTACTGCAACAGGTGCATATTGAAAGCCTGCTGCTGGGTAACTGGTCGGCGGCGCATGCAGAGCAACTGACCACAGTGCTGCAGAACTGGCAGACACAGTTACACAGCACCGGGCCGCAGCTGACTAACCCGGCATTTAAACTGCAGGGACAAGGCCCGGTATGGCTGCAACTGGATGTGGAACACAGCGACCATGCACTGGTTATTTATTTGCCGGCACAGCAAGCGACACCGCACGACATGGCGCTGTTTATGTTAGCCAATCATGTGTTGTCACCCGAGTATTTTCACCAACTGCGTACCGAGCAGCAGCTGGGCTACCTGGTTGGCACCGGCTATGTGCCGATTAATACCCTGCCGGGTATAGCGTTTTACGTGCAGTCACCCAATGCCGGCTGTGAGCAGTTATATGAGGCTACAGTAATGTTTTTCCGCAGTTTTCTCGCCGACACCGAAAACTTAACCGCGGCAGAGTTTGCCGACATTAAACAAGGCTTACTGGCGCAATTACATGAGCGTGATACCAGCCTGGGTGCCCGCGCTAAACGCTACTGGCTGGCGCTGGGCCAACAAGACTATAACTTTGCCCTGAATGAGCAAATCGCCGAAGCCTTACGCCAATTAACCCTGCAGCACTTTATTGCCTTCCTGCAACAGCTGCTGCTGCCACACTATGATGCGATTTTTCTCGCCACCGACGGTAAACCGCAGCACAGCCATCTGCAGTTCAGCGATGCCGCCAGCCTGAAGCAGCGGCTGCGACAAACCGAAATTGCTTTTGACAGTACCGATAAAGTTATATAACGTGATGCTTCTTATTGCTCAGTAGCTGTTATAAGTGACACTAAAACAAAAAATAATAATAATAATCAGCGCTGTACTTTTGGGTATTTTACCTTTCAGCCTTTACGCTAACGGTTGGAACAGTCTGCAGCCTTATGTGCTAACCGCAGTGCTGCTGTGCTCATTTGCCGCCCTGATGCTGGCACATGTCAGCATTGTAAAAATGCGCCGCTACCAATTACGGCTGGAACACAGCGAAGAGCGTTTACGCCTGTCGCTGTGGGGCAGTGGTGACGAACTGTGGGACTGGAAAATCAGCAGCGGCGAGTTGTACCGTTCCAGCTCATGGCAAACGCCGTTAGCGCCGGTGCCGCAATCGTCCGATTTTCCGCCGAACAAACAACAGATGCACCCACAGGACTTAGCCCGGGTGTCGCAGTTATTGCAAGATCACCTCGATGGCAAAACCACGCACTTTGAAGCCACTTATCGCTTAAAATCCAGCGACAGCGATTGGACCTGGGTGCTCGATCGCGGCAAAGCCGTGGCCTTTGGCTCCAACGGTAAGCCAAGCCGGATGACCGGTACGTTAAAAAACATTCAGCAACTGAAGCAAACTGAAGAACAACTGCAACTGTTTGCCCGCTGCTTACAAAATATCTCCGACGCGGTAGTAATTTGCGACACCGACTTCAACATTATTGAAGTAAACCCCGCCTTTAGCAGCCTAACCGGTAAACAACGGCAGCAAATGTTGCAACAACGCTTTGAACTGACACTGTATCCGCTTGCTTTTATGCATGAGATTCGCCGGGCTCTGCAGCAGAACGGCAACTGGAGCGGCGAGATCCGCGAACAACGCCACAATGGCGAGATTTACCAAGCCGGGCTAACCTTCGATCAGATTAAAGATGAGCAAGGTAACGTTAGCCAATATGTTGCCGTGCTCTCCGACATTACCGAACGTAAACAGCGCGAGGCCGAGCTTAGCCGGCTGGCCAGCAGCGACACTCTGACCGGGCTGCCAAACCGCGCGGTATTTATGCAACAATTGGCCAAGCTGGTACAGAGCCAAACCGAGCATGCGCTGCTGGTATTCGATTTAGACAACTTTAAGAAGATTAACGACTCGCTGGGCCATGAACTGGGCGACAGTTTGCTGCTGGCGTTATCACAGCGCCTGAGCAGCTACAGCCGCTACCGCGACAAGCTGTATCGGCTGGGCGGCGATGAATTTGCCGTGCTGCTGGACCAAACCAACGATTTGCATTTTATCACCTCACTGGCCAAAGAATTGTTAGGCCTGATCAACCAGCCGATGCAGGTCAACCAGCATGAACTGGCCATAACCAGCAGTATCGGCATAGTGTTGTTTCCCGATGACGGCGCCGACCCGCAGGCACTGCTGCGTAATGCCGACACGGCGATGTATCATGCCAAAAGCCAGGGCGCCAACCGCTACCTGTTTTTTAATGACTCGATGAACAAGCAAGCGGTAAAGCGGCTGCAAATAGAGAACCTGATCCGCCACGGCTTAAAAGAAGATTATTTTGCCGTGTACTATCAGCCGAAAATGGATATCGTCAGTGGCCAGTTGGTCGGGATGGAAGCGCTGGTGCGTTTTATTACGCCAAAAGGCGGCGTGATAAGCCCGGCCATTTTTATTCCGGTGGCAGAGGAAACCGGCCAGATCATCGAGATAGGTGAAGTAGTGCTGCGTAAAGCCTGCCTTGATGTGAAGCAGTGGATAGATCAGGGTTTGTTTCAGGGCCGGGTGGCAGTAAACTTATCGTCACGCCAGTTCAGCCTGCCGTTTTTATGTGAGCAGATAGACGACACCTTACAGCAAACCGAATTGCCGTCCTACCATCTGGAGTTGGAAATTACCGAAGGCACCGTTATGCAGTGCCCTACCCTGGCGATTGAAACGATGAAGAAACTACGCGCCCGCGGCATTCATCTGGCAATGGATGACTTTGGCACCGGCTACTCGTCGCTGGCCTATTTAAAGCAATTTCCGCTTAACACGTTAAAAATCGACAAAGCTTTTATTGATGATATGAACACCGCCCGTGGCCGTAATATGGTGGATACCATAGTCACTATTGCGCACAACTTAAGCCTGAATGTGGTAGCCGAAGGGGTTGAGCAACCGGAGCAACTGGATATGCTGCGTAAGCTGCGCTGCGATGTAATGCAGGGATACTACTACAGCAAACCGTTGTCAGCTGTGCAATTCCAGCAGTTTTTACTGCAGCAAAAACAACAGCGCACTAAACTGATTGCCGTGCCCGCCATGCTGTAAGCAACGCAAAAACAGCCAACTCCAGCGACAAAAAAGCCCCTGTGCAGGGGCTTTTGGTTAGTCCGAATCGGTTTCGACGTAAGAGAAATCGTCACTGCCATCGGCAATGCGTTTTTTACCAAACACCGTATGAAACTTACGTTTCTCAGCTAACCGTTGTTTATACTTCAGCCAGGTTTTCTCATAGGCTGTAGTAGCAGGCTCTTCACCTTTACACACCAGTAAAAAGCGTTTTTCTTCATCATTCACCGGGGCACGACTACCCTGCTCCAGTTCCTGCATTGCCACCCCATGTTTCTCCAGCATATTACCTTCTGCCAGAGTAAAGCGCCCGGACCGCGTAAATCCCCGAGGGAAATTACGGTCATCGAAAAAGCGACGGATAGCGACAAAACTTTGCTGCATCACTTTTTTCCTCTAATCTCGTTGAATATCAAGCCAGCCTGTTTAAACTGTGCGGAGTATGGTTAACAAAATTCCTGTCGTAAAACAAATATTTTTTATCGACACCATAAATATACTCAAGGATTCGATTTGGATACCGAACTGCTCAAAACCTTTATAGAAGTTCAGCGTACAAGGCATTTTGGTAAAGCAGCCGAAAATCTCTACCTGACACAGTCCGCTGTAAGCTTTCGTATTCGTCAGCTGGAGCAGCAACTTGGTGTTAACTTGTTTAGCCGTTATCGTAATAATATTCAGCTGACGGCGGCCGGAGAGCGTCTGCTGCCGCATGCAGAGGCCATGCTAACAGCCTTACAACGCGCCAAACAAGATGTTGCGGTTAGTGCCGACCAAGCTGTGCAATTGGCTGTTGCTGCCACAGCTAACGTATGGGATGCGTTTTTATTGCAGGGCTTTATCAACATTCAACAAGCCTTGCCGGGCTTATCATGGCGGGCAGAATCTATGGGTAAAGATCAAATAGCCCGTCAGGTACTGGAGCGGCATCTGGACCTGGCTATTCTGTTTGATGCACCCAAAGTAGATGAAATGCAAATTGATAAACTGGGTGATATAAAACTGTTACCGGTAACCACATTCAGCGACAGCAGCGCCGCAGAAGCCATGCGCCGGCAATATATCCTGGTTGACTGGGGTACCGCTTTTGATATTCAACATGCGCGCTGCTTTCCTGAATTAGCCCCGCCCTATTTACGCACCGGCAGCGCCCGGATTGCTTTAGAACTGATGCAGCAAAGCGGTGGCTCTGCCTACTTGCCCGAAACCATGGTAAGCAGTTTGCTGGCCGATAACAGTTTACGCTTAATTAAAGATGCACCGATAATGACACGTGAGCTGTTTGCCGTGTCTTTGCCCAAGGCGGCGCAGCGCAACCGGATCAGCGATATTGTTACGCAGTTACGCAGCTTGCTGCACAGCAGTGCTAAATAAGCGCACCGATTAGCAGCACTAAGCTATCAGGGCCGGAATAATACCGCATTACGGCCACGCACCCGGCTTAGCAGTAAACGCTTGTGGCTGTTAAATAACGGCAGCAGTAAGGGGCCGGTGAATAACGCTGCCAGCGCCCATTTCAGCGCTTTCATGCCACAACGCAGCGCGGCGATATAAATACCTGCGGCTGTCAGTAGCCACACTACAGGTAACACAAACACGGAACCTCTCCTTAAATAACAACAAAGGCCGGTAATTATACCGGCCTGTGACAAGGATTACTGTTAACCGTTAGTTGAATTTTAACCCGGCAACGGGGTTAAAAACTGGCTAGGGATAAAACTTTTGTTGTTGCTCTGCCATACTGACCAGCAAAGTCGCCGGTGCAAAGCGCTCGCCAAAGCGGCTTTGCAGGTTACGCAACTGCGCCACTAAGTTCGCTGCACCTAACTGGTCAATATAACGGAACGGGCCACCGAGAAACGGCGGGAAACCAATACCAAAAATGGCACCGATATCACCATCCCGTGCCGAGGCAATAATGCCCTCGTCCAGACAGCGCACCGCTTCGTTCAGCATTTGTACCATGCAGCGGCTGCTGATTTCGTCCTGGTTTAACCGTGGCGCCGGTGTTACCCCCAGTACGGTGTAGACGCTTTCATCTACCACTTTTTGGCCTTTTTTCACGTTTTTGCCATAGCGATAGAAGCCTTTTTCTGTCTTCTTGCCTTTGCGGCCATCAGCTAACAGCTTGTCAAAAGCAGCAGGAGCAACAAAACGCTCACCCAACTCTGTGGCTAAAACCGGCGAAATTTTAGCGCCAACGTCAATGCCCACTTCATCCAGCAGCGTAACGGGCCCAACCGGGAAGCCAAACTTCACCAGTGCCTTGTCTATTTTCTCTACCGGCTCACCTTCCAGCAAAATGTTGGCCGCTTCATTCATATACAGCGCCAGAATACGGTTAACATAGAAACCGGCACCGTCTTTTACCACTATCGGTGTTTTCCCCTGCTTCCGCGCAAAAGCGACGGTGGTGGCGATAGTTTGCGCCGATGTGGTCTCGTGCGCTATGACTTCAACCAGCGGCATTTTATCCACCGGTGAAAAGTAATGCAGGCCAATCACATTTTGCGGCCGTGCGGCTTTAGCTGCAATTTGGCCTATCGGCAATGAGCTGGTGTTGCTGGCAAACACGGTAGCCTCACTGCAATGCTGTTCAATATCTGCCACCATTTGCTGCTTTAAGGCTAAATCTTCAAATACCGCTTCCACCACGATATCGGCATCATGAAAACCGCTGTAGTCTGTAGTGCCGGTGATCAACAACAACTGCTTTTGCATTTCTGCTTTACTGATAAAGCGGCGCTTAAACTTTTTCTCCAGCAGCGAATAGCTGTATTTCAACGCGTTGCTGATACCTTGTGCATTAATATCTTTGATCCGTACCGGTATGCCGGCCTTAGTGGCAGTAACATTGGCTATGCCGCCGCCCATCAGGCCACCGCCCAGCACCGCGGCTTTACGCACACGGTTTGGCTTGGTTTCACCGGCGCCGCTTTCTTTTTTCATCTGGGTGGTGGCAAAGAATAAACTGCGCAGCGCAGCTGATTTTTTTGTCATACACAGCTCACCAAAGGCTTTGGCCTCGGCTTCAAGGCCGGCACGGATACCATCATCAACACCGGTTTTAATCACATCTAGAATCTTCAGTGGTGCAGGGTAATTACCGTGCGTTTTTTTCAGCGTTTGCTTACGCGCCTGGCTAAACAGTACATTGCGGCCAACTGCAGTGCGCTCCAAAGCTGTACCCACCAGGTTTAACTTTGGCTGCTCACGCTGTGGCTTGCCTTTTAACGCCCGCTTTACTGCGGCCTCTAACAAAATGCTGTTGGGTACGACTTCATCCAACAACCCGGCTTTTTTTGCCTGCGCTGCGCGCAGCTGTTTACCGGTGAGGATCATGTCTAACGCTTTTTGTAAGCCAACCAAACGCGGTAAGCGCTGGGTACCGCCGCTGCCAGGCAGTAAACCCAGCTGCACTTCCGGCAGGCCCAGTACGGTTTTATTGTCTGAACTGGCAACACGGGCATGACATGCCATCGCCAGCTCTAAACCACCACCCAGGCAAGGGCCGTGAATAGCGGCCACCAGAGGAATAGGCAGTTGCTCCAGTTGGTCAAACATTTGTTGGCCCATCCGGCCGATAGCCGTCGCTTCGTCGGCGGTTTTACAGCCATCGAGCATAGAAATATCGGCCCCGGCGATAAAGGAATCCGGCTTGCCACTGATAAACACCAGGCCCTTAAGCGCAGTATTGGCTTTAATCTCCAGCAACAGCGCGGCAATTTCATCAGCAAAAGCGGCTTTTAATACGTTCATCGACTCGCCGGCGATATCCATAGTGATCACGCCAACCTGGTCGTCACGTACCTGTAAACTAAAGGTTTTGCTGGTCATTATTCTGTCTCCACTATCATTGCCGCACCCAAACCACCGGCCGCACAGGCCGTAGTTAAGCCAATACCGCCACCGCGGCGTTTTAATTCATTCAATGTTTGTACAATTAAGCGTGTGCCGGTAGCAGCAAACGGATGGCCGTATGCTAAAGAACCGCCCTGCACGTTGAATTTGGCCATATCAATATCGCCGATAGCACTGCTGCGGCCTAACTTTTCTTCAGCAAACTTTTTGCTGGCAAACATTTTTACGTTGGCCAGCGTTTGCGCCGCAAAGGCTTCGTGCATTTCAATCAGGGTTAAGTCGTTTAACGACATGCCGGCACGGTCCAGTGCAATCGGCGTAGCGTAAGATGGCCCCATTAACATGTCGTCGTACACATCGATCGCGGCAAAAGCGTAACTGCGGATATAGCCCAGCGGCGTATACCCCAGCGCCTTAGCGCGGCTTTCTGTCATCATTAATACTGCTGAAGCGCCATCGGTGAGCGGCGTGGCATTGGCGGCAGTAACACTGCCATGTACGCGGTCAAATACCGGCTTTAATTTGGCATAAGACTCTAACTTAGAGTCCTGGCGGATATTATTGTCCATGTCTAAAAAGCGCGAGTAAGGCTCAACATGAGCCGTCATCACTTCGTTTTGCATTACACCGCTTTGCCACGCCTGTGTTGCCAGGGTGTGCGAGCGGTGCGCCAGCGCGTCCTGGTCGGCACGGCTGATGCCATGGGTTTTCGCCATTTGCTCTGCGGTATCGCCCATCGATAACCCGGTGCTGTACTCTGCCACCGCCGGTGGTACCGGCAGTAAATCTTTTAAACCTAAGCGGCGGAAAATAGCCAGCTTCTGGCCAAAAGTGCGCGCCTTGTTTAAATCGACCAGAGCGCGGGCCAGCCTTTTGCTGACACCGATCGGCAACACTGAGCTGGAGTCGGCACCACCGGCAACACCAATTTGCACAATGCCGGCCATCATCGACTCCGCCACACTGACCACCGACTGAAAGCTGGTGGCACAAGCGCGGGTAACGCTGTAGGCATCGGTGCGTACATTCATACCGGTCCCCAGCACGATTTCACGGGCGATATTCGGCGCTTCCGGCATTTGTACTACCTGGCCATACACCAACTGTTCAATCAGTTTGGCGTCCAGCTCGCTTCTGATCAGCAATTCGTTTACCACCAGCTTGCCTAAATCCAGCGCCGATACACCATGAAATTCAGTAGCTTGTTTAGCAAAAGGCGTGCGCAAGCCGGAGACAATGGCGATACGATCGCCCTGGCGGGTGGTTAGGTTAATTGGCGAGCTCATAGTGTTCCTCTTATTGTCAAAATTACAGGTCAGACCTGTATTATTACGGCCGATTGTAACGACAGTCGCTGAAAATTAAAACACTTGTTTTAATGCCAACGGAACCTTATATAGGTTATAACGTCTTAGCCTGGACCGTTTTTACGGTCTATGGCGATAAAACAACCAATAAATCCAACTAATTAAGACTGATAATATTATGGTGAACGCGTTCAGTGGCTTAAAAGCCTATCTCGACAGTCAGGTACTGGGTCAATCCGAACTTACTGAAGGTATATTACTGGCATTACTGGCAAACGGCCACTTATTGGTCGAAGGCCCGCCGGGTTTAGCCAAAACCCGTGCCGTCAATGCGTTAGCGCATGGCGTTGAAGGCCGGTTCCACCGCATTCAATTTACGCCGGATCTGCTACCAGCCGATTTAACCGGTACCGACATTTACCGGCCGGAAACCGGCCAGTTTGAATTTCAAAGCGGCCCGCTGTTTCATCATATTATTCTGGCCGATGAAATTAACCGTGCCCCGGCCAAGGTACAGTCTGCCCTGCTTGAAGCCATGGCAGAAAAGCAAGTGACCGTAGGGCGCAACACTTACCCGCTGCCGGAACTGTTTCTGGTGATGGCAACGCAAAACCCGCTAGAGCAGGAAGGCACCTACCCGCTGCCGGAAGCCCAGTTGGATCGGTTTTTACTGCATTTAAAAGTAGACTACCCGGATGCCGCCACTGAACTGGCGATACTGCAGCTTACCCGTGGTGAAGCACTGTCGGGGGCGCAGGCTGCGGTAACCCCGATTAGCCAGGCGGATATTTTTGCCGCCCGCAAAGCCATTTTGCAGCTGCATATGGCCGACAGCCTTGAGCACTATATAGTGCAACTGATTATGGCCACCCGTAATGCCCAAGCTTACAGCGCCAAACTGGCCAGTTGGATTGGTTACGGTGCCAGCCCGCGCGCCACTATTGCGGTAGAACGCTGTGCACGGGCCAAAGCCTGGTTAGCCGGTCGCGATTTTGTTACACCGGACGATATTCAGGCGGTGTTTCATAATGCGCTGCGCCATCGCTTAATTTTGACCTATGCAGCAGAAGCCGAAGGTATAACTACCGATGATGTGCTGAGCGAAATTTTGCGCCTGGTTCCCTCTGCCTGATATGCACGCTATGTCACCTGAGAAAGAGCGGTTCGGGCCTGGCTGGTTGACACAATGCGGCGCAACCGGCACTACCCTGGGCCTTGCCGAGCTGCTGTGGTATCAGCGCTACACTAAGGTACTGGATTTAACCCCGCGGATGCCAATTCAGAGCAAGCTGGCCGGCACTTACCTGGCCAAAAGCAAAGGTCGCGGCATGGAGTTCGACGAAGTACGGCATTATCAAAGCGGTGATGACGTGCGCACCATCGACTGGCGCGTTACCGCCCGCACCGGTAAGGTCCACACCAAGCTGTTTCGCGAAGAAAAAGAGCGGCCGGTATTTATTCTTACCGACCTTGGCAGCAATATGCAGTTTGGTTCAGCCCTGCTGTTTAAGTCGGTGCAGGCCGCGCATTTAGCCGCGTTAATTGCCTGGCATGTTAAACAACGCGGTGACAAACTCGGGGGCCTGGTCTTCAGCCAACAACAGCATTTTGAATTAAAACCGCAAAGCCGCAGCCACGGTGTACTGCGCTATTTTCATGCCCTGACCGAGGTGCAGCACACCACAACGGCTAACCGTGGCCTGAATTTGAACGAAGCGCTGAGCCAACTGCGCCGTTTAGTGCGGCCGGGCAGTCTGGTGTATATTTTGTCTGATTTCGCCGGCTTTACTAATGATGGCCTGCGCCATATCCGCGCTATACGCCAACACAATGAAGTCACCTGTTGCCCGATCACAGATCCGTTAGATTTAATGTTGCCGGCATCCGGCAGCGGCCTGGCTGCCATCAGTGATGGCCAACACACCGGTTATATTGAACTTGGCAGCAGCAGCCTGCGGCAGCGTTACGCGCAGCAGCAGCAAACCCGGCAACAGCAATTAAAACAACATATCAACCAGCTTGGTTGCAAGTGGCTACCGGTCAGCGCTGCCGAGCCGGTACTTAGCCAATTAGAGAGAAAGTGGTATGGCTGATACAGCATTGGAGCAACTGGCCGACATCAGTGAACCGGCTTTACAGCTGAGTTTTGCCTTAGCGCCCTTGTGGTGGTTGTTGGCCGCCTTATTGTTGGCTGTGATAATTTATCTGTTACTGCGGGCGTATTCACGCCGGCGTTATTTCGCCGCCAAACGCCAGGCGCAGCAAATGCTGGATAAACTTTGGGCCAGGCCCGGCGCCGCAGTACAAATTAATCAGTTAATTAAACGCGTACTGCAACATTATCAACCGGGCCACCCGGCGCTTAGCCTGCCAACGCAGCAATGGCAGCATTGGCTGGCCACTCAGCACAGCGCCCCGCTGCCGGATTTGACCAGCCTGCTGTACCGTGCCGATAATGACAGCGACGCCACTGAGCTGCTATACCAGTTTGCCAAAGCCTGGCTGGCACAATACCGCGGCAAAGCCGCTATACCAACAGATACCCCGGAGGCTGCCAATGCTTGATTTTGGCTACCCCTGGCTGGCAGTACTGGCACTGGCCCCCTTATTACTGCGGCTGAAACGACAAGCAGCATCAGATGCAAGCCTTACCTTGCCGGCGCTGGCCAAACTGGCCTCATCTGAGCAACAAACACAACGAAGCTGGTTTAGCCTGCACTCTGCGCTGGCTATGCTGATCTGGCTGCTGCTGGTGATCGCCGCCACCCAACCGCGCTGGATGGGTGAGCCGGTAACTATGCCGCAGCAAGGCCGCGATCTGATGTTGGCGCTGGATTTATCCGGTTCAATGGAGATTGCCGATATGCAGTATCAAAACCAGAGCATGAACCGGCTGGATGCGGTAAAGCTGGTAATAAGCGACTTTATTAAGCGCCGCCAGGGCGACCGTATCGGGCTGATTTTATTTGCCGATGCGGCGTATCAGCAAACACCGTTAACCTTTGACTTAATAACCGTACAGAAGATGCTCGATGACAGCGTGCTGCGTTTAGTCGGCACCCGCACGGCCATCGGCGAAGCCATCGGTTTGGCGGTAAAGCGACTCAACACCTATGAGAGTTCAAATAAAGTGCTGATTTTACTCAGTGACGGTGCTAACACCGCCGGCAATATTCAACCACTGGAAGCGCTGCAACTGGCCAAAGCCGCCGGGGTGAAAATTCATACCGTAGGTGTGGGTGCCGAGCAAATGATCCAACAAAGCATATTGGGCCGGCGCACGGTTAACCCGTCGCAAGACCTGGACGAAGGCTTGCTGACACAGTTAGCTGAATATACCGGTGGCCGCTATTTCCGGGCCCGGAATTTGGCTGAGTTAGAGCAGATTTATCAGTTAATTGATCAACTTGAACCCATAGAGCGTGACAGCCTGACCTACCGGCCGCAGCGCAGCTTACTGCACTGGCCGCTGGCGCTGGCGTTGCTGCTGTCATTTATTCTGGCTGCACACAAGGTGCATTGGCGCGAAGTGGTGAAACATGCTGGCTGATTTTCATTTTTTACGACCGCTATGGTTACTGGCGTTAGTGCCGGTGCTGATATTCAGTGTGCTGCTGTATTACTACCGCCGCGAACACAGCCCCTGGCATAACCTTATTGCCCCGCACCTGCAAGGCGTTTTGCTGGGCGGGCATGTGCTACTGAAAAAACAACCCTTTGCGTTACCGTTGTTGCTGCTGTGCTGGTTGCTCACTGCGCTGGCACTGGCCGGCCCCAGCTGGCAAAAATTACCGCAACCGGCTTTTGCCCTGAAAAAAGCCACCGTACTGGTAGTGGATATGTCGCTGTCAATGCGGGCAACGGATATGGCCCCGGACCGGCTGACCCAGCTGCGCTTTGCCGCACTGGATTTTACTGAACAATTAAAAGAAGGCGAACTGGCGCTACTAAGCTTTGCCGGTGATGCTTTTGTCATATCGCCGCTTACGCCGGATCATAATAATATTCGCTTGCTGATCCCCGATTTAAAGCCGGAAATAATGCCGGCCCAAGGCTCAGACTTAGCCTCAGCTTTGCAACAAGCCGACAAACTGCTGCGCCAGGCCGGGTATCCGCAAGGCGACGTGGTAGTGTTTACCGACGGTTTTGATCGCAACAGCTACCGCCAGATCCGGGATGTGCTGAATAACTGGCCGCACCGCTTGTCTATCGTGGGATTTGGCAGCGACGAGGGCGCGCCGATAAAGCTGGAAAGCGGTGAACTGCTAAAGAATGCGCAAGGCGCCGTAGTGATCCCCAAGGTACCGCATCAGCAACTGGCGGAGCTAACCAGGGGCGGTGGCATCTACCATAAAGCCGGCATCAGCGGCGCTGTACTGGCCGATATTGCCAACTTGCCGGCATTGTCAGCATTGCAACAAGCCGATCAATCAAAGCAAATTCAGGGCGATCAGTGGCAGGATAATGCCGTTTATCTGGTATGGTTGTTACTGCCGCTGCTGCTGTTGCAGCGTAAATACAGTAGTTTGCTCAGTATCGGGGCATTATTGCTGCTGCCCTCTTATGCCGATGCCGTTGAATGGCGCGACCTGTGGCAAACCAAACAACAACAGGCGAAGCAAGATTATGCCGCCGGCGACTACAGCGCGGCACAACAAAAATTTACCGACCCGCTGTGGCAAGGCAATGCGGCATATCGCAGCGGCGACTATGGCGCTGCCGAACAAGCCTTTCGCCAGGCGGCAGAGCAGAACCCAACCGCCGATGCCTTGCATAACCTGGGCAATGCCCTGGCGCAACAACAGCGCTATGACGAGGCGTTAGATGCTTATCAGCAAGCACTGCAACACGATAAAGACTTCAGTGCCGCCCAACAAAATGCCGGCCTGATGCAGCAATTGCTGCAACAGCAGGAACAACAACAGCAACAAAACAGCCAGCAGAAAAATAACCAGGATCAGCAGCAACAGCAGAATTCGGATAGTGAGTCGCAAAGTGACGAGTCGGGTGACAGTGAAGCGCAAAGCGACAGTGAAAGCCAAAGCGAAGCGCAACAACAGCAAACCGCTGAGCAACAAGCTGAGCCAACAGAGCCTGAGCAGCAAGCACCACAACCGGTGACAGAGACTGAGCAGCAAGACGGCGCGACTGAAGAGCAACAATTGCAAGCCATCAAAGAAGCCTGGCCCAATGCCACGGCCGAAGAGCAGCAACAACTGGATAATTTGCTGCGTAAAGTGCAGGATGATCCGGCCTTATTACTGCGCAATAAAATGTATCTCGAGTATTTAAAACGCCAACAACAACGTTTACCCAAGGGAGCTGAGCAACAATGGTAACCCGTATTCTGCTGCTTGCCACATTGCTGCTGTGTTTACCGCTGCAGGCGCTAACGCAATTAACAGCCAGTGTTGACAAAAATCCGGCGCTGCGCGGCGAGTCGATCACGCTGGAGTTACAAGCCGATGCCAGAGCGGCCGCCGATGCCATTAACTTTCGTGTGCTGGAGCAGGACTTTACCGTAATGGTGCCTTCTGTTAGCCAAAGCACGCGTATTATCAATGGCGAAGCCAGCCAAAGCACGATTTGGAAAGTGGTCTTGCTGCCAAAACGCAGCGGCGACTTCACTATTCCGGCATTTACACTGCAGGGGCTCAGCACCAAGCCGATTCAGTTACAGGTACTGGATGCGGTGCAAAGCAACACCGCCGGCAAAAACCGCGAGCTGTTTTTACAAGCCAGCATCGACCAGCAACAACTGTATGTGCAGCAGCTAAGCTATTATCAGGTTACCATTTATTTTGACGGCGACTTACAGCGCGGCTCGTTATCAGAGCCACAGCTGGAAGGTGCCGGTATTCAGCAGGTTGGTCAGGATAGCGAAGGTACTGAATTAGTTAATGGCATCCGCTATCGCACCATTACACGACGCTATGCCATTACGCCGCAGCGCAGTGGCAACTTTACCATAGCGCCACCTACCTTCAGCGGTGAGATGATTGACCGCGATAACGCGCGCTACAACTATTTTGCCCGCACCAAAACCGTGGTACAGCAGGCAGAACCAATTGATATTGAAGTACGCGCCGTACCGGATAGTTTCCCCGGCAGCTGGCTGGTAGCCGGCCTTGTGACACTGAATGAAGAATGGAGCCCGGACATTACCAGCTTAAAGCAAGGTGAACCCGTTACGCGCACCATAACACTGTCGGCGGTGGACGTAGCAGAAAATCAATTGCCGGAGCTGGTACAGGCATTTCCGGACGGCTTGCGGTTGTATCAGGAACAACCACAGGCCAAAAGCGCTGAGCGTAACGGCAGGCTGGTGGCGCAGAAAATTTTTACCACTGCCGTTATCGCCAATAAAGGTGGTGAACTGGTGTTGCCGGAAGTGAAACTACCCTGGTGGAACAGCCAAACCGGGCAACTGGCATGGGCCACATTACCAGAGCGCACGCTAACGGTGGAAGCAATTGCAGACGCGCCGGTTAATAGCACTACAACGATACCGCGGCCTGATGCTGATGCCGCGGTTACACCCACGCCGGTAAAGAATGATGCCTGGCGCTGGAACCATATCAGCAGCCTATTGCTGGCATTATGGCTGGCTACGCTGTTAAGTGCGTATTGGCTATGGCAGCGCCGCCCTGCACCACAGCAGGCCGTAGCCACAAGCAGCAGGGTAAAGTTTAACAGCACGCAGTTAAAACAGGCTTGTCAGCGCAACGATGCGGCACAGGCAAAGGCTGAACTGCTGCGCTTTGCCCACCAGCAGTTGGACCAACGCTGCAGTTCATTAACTGAACTTGCCGCCTTACCCGGCTTTGCCGGCCTGCAACCTGAGCTGGAGCAACTCAACGCGGCGCTGTACGCCAACGCCGATGTCAGCTGGCAAGGCGCCGACTTTTGGCAAAAATGGTTGCAACGCCCACCGGCCGGCGGTGGCAGCAACCGGGCAGCTGATTTGTCACCACTCTACCCTACTTAAGCAACCTTGCTTTGACGACTGTATTGTTGCGCCGGCAACCGCTATTGGGCTGGTGCCGGCGCAAACCCGGCGTTAAGCGCTGGTAACCACCCGCGCAACTTGTTAGCATGACTCTGATATTTTTCTACCTGACCTGTGTCGGGTATTTTTTTATACCGGTTTTTGCTTAGGGTGCGCTTAAGCAAAGCCCGGCTGCTTATACAAGGAGAAACTGTTTTGGAAACAGGCACGATTATTTCACTTGCGATCTACTTTATTGTCATGCTCGGTATCGGGCTTTACGGTTACCGAACCTCTACCAGTGACGTCTCCGGCTATATGCTCGGTGGCCGTAAACTGGGCCCGGGCGTAACCGCCTTGTCCGCCGGGGCTTCAGATATGAGTGGCTGGATGTTAATGGGTGTTCCGGGTGCCATGTATTTAAACGGCATCAGCAGTGGCTGGATGGCTGTCGGCTTATTAATCGGCGCTTTTTTCAATTACATTATCGTCGCGCCAAGGCTAAGGATATATACCGAAGTTGCCAACGATTCTATTACCATCCCGGATTACTTTGAAAACCGCTTTGCCGATAAAACCCGTGTATTACGTGTGATTTCGTCGCTGGTTATTGTTATTTTCTTTACGCTGTATACCTCGTCCGGCGTCGTCGGCGGCGGTAAGCTGTTTGAAAGCTCTTTTGGCCTTAGCTACGAGCTGGGGCTGTATGTTACCGCCGGCGTGGTGGTGGCTTATACCATGTTTGGCGGCTTTCTTGCCGTTAGCATTACCGACTTTGTCCAGGGCTGCATTATGTTTGTATCGCTGGTTCTGGTGCCGGTGGTGGCACTGGACCATCTGGGAGGTTTGAGTGCCGTTGTAACCCAGGTAAACAGTATTGACCCGGCGCTGCTCAATCCCTTTGTAGATGCAGAGACCGGTGCAGCGCTGTCGGTATTAGGCATTATTTCATTGTTGTCCTGGGGCTTTGGCTATTTTGGTCAGCCGCATATTATTGTACGCTTTATGGCAATCCGTAGCATACGCGACATAAAAGCCGCACGCCGCATTGGCATCAGCTGGATGTTTATTACCCTGGTAGGTGCCGTTACCACCGGTCTGGTTGGCGTAGCTTATGTCGCCAACACTAAAATGACGCTGAGCGACCCGGAAACAATTTTCATCGTGTTTTCGCAATTTTTATTCCATCCGCTGATCTCCGGATTTTTGTTAGCCGCAATTTTGGCCGCTATTATGAGTACCATCTCTTCGCAGTTGCTGGTGACATCAAGTTCATTGACCGAGGATTTCTATAAAATCTTTGTTAAACGTGATGCCAGCCAGGGTGAGCTGGTGTTAATCGGCCGTTTATCTGTGCTGTTAGTGGCATTAGTCGCTATCGTACTGGCGTATGACAGAGACAGCTCTATTCTGAAACAGGTGAGTAATGCCTGGGCCGGTTTTGGTGCAGCTTTTGGTCCACTGGTAGTGTTGAGCCTGTACTGGCGAAATATGACCTTTGCCGGCGCACTAAGCGGCATAGTATCGGGTGCCATTACAGTATTATTCTGGATTTACGCACCTTTGCTGGAAAATGATGCTACGTTAAACAGTGTAGTTTATGCAATAGTACCCGGAGTTATCGTCAGCACTGTTGCGATAGTGTTGGTTAGCAAATTGGGACGCGCACCGTCAAATGAAGTACAACAGATGTTTAGTCAAATGTTGCACAAGTTAAAACAAGCGTAGTTCCGGCCGGGCCGGCGCAAAGAAATACAGGGGTGAAAAAACTTGTACCCCCTGTATCAGCTTCTTTGCTAAATTAGTGTTTCAGTGTTCATTTTGGATAGAACATCTATGTATTTTTATGCCGCCCGCCAACCGATACTTGACCGCAACAAACAGCTTTATGCTTATGAGTTACTGTTTCGTGATGGCTTGCAAAACGCATTTCCGGAAATAGACGGTGATGAAGCTACCTCGCGCATGATAGAAGGTAGCCAGTTCAATTTTGGCCTGGATGATTTTCTTGGTGATAAGCCGGGCTTTATTAACTTTACGCTCGACACCTTGTTGAAAAAATATCCCGGCATGTTGCCGAAAGAACAAGTGGTGATAGAGATTTTAGAAACGGTGCAGCCGGGCAAGCGCCTGCTGGCCGAATGCCAACATTTGAAAGAACAAGGCTATACCCTCGCGCTGGATGACTATATTCACCAACCGGTATGGCGCCATTTTTATCCCTTTATTGATATTATCAAAGTTGATTTCCGCTCTACCTCTATCGACACTATCAACGAGATAAAAGCCGCTGTGGCGCCTTTCGGGCACATTAAATTGCTGGCCGAGAAGGTCGAGACCAACGAAGAGTTTCAAACCGCCATGGATATGGGCTTCAGCTATTTTCAGGGCTATTTTTTTTCCAAGCCTGAGATGATGCAAAGCAAGTCACTGTCTCCGGCACAAATGACCCTGGCTGAGTTACTGTACGAAACGTCCAAAGCTGATATGGACCTGGCAAAAATTACCAAAGTGTTTGAGCGCGACGTGCACTTGTCCTATAAGTTGTTGCGTTACAGTAACTCCACCGTGTTTAAACGTCGCGCAGAAATTGAAACCATTAAGCAAGCCTTGGTGGTACTGGGGCAAAGTGAACTAAAGCGCTTTCTATCGTTGTTATTTACTGCCCAGATCAGCAGTGATAAACCAGCCGAATTGATGCGTATGTCAATGACCCGCGCCCGCTTTGCTGAAGGCATTGCCGGATTACATGGCAAGATAGATACTGCCAAAGCGTTCCTTACCGGTTTAATGTCTTTGATGGATGCCATTTTAGATGAACCTATCGATGTAGTGATGGACAAGTTACCGCTGGCAAAAGAAATAAAAGAAGCCCTGGTAGAAAAGCAAGGGGTGCTGGCAGATTACATTACGTTGATCCAGTTTTATGAAACAGCACAGTGGCAGGAAGCCAGCCAGGCAATAAATAGTTTAACACTACCAGCCGATAAAGTACCGGATGCATACCATACCGCGGTGCAGTGGGCCAATGAGCAAATGAAAGCCCTGGGAGATTAATCCCGGGGCTGTACTGTGCTAAAAGGTAATTTGATTCAAAGGTTATTGGCGCTTAGTTAAAACTTAAATAAGGGCTGATTTTAGCCGCCAGCTTCTCACCAATGCCTTTCACCTGAGTTAGCTGTGTCTGGTCTTTAATAGGACCATGCTCAGCAATATAGTCCAGTACCGCCTGAGCCTTTTTTTCACCCAAGCCCGGGATAGCATCTAATTGCTCCAAGGTAGCAGTATTCAACGGCACTTTTTGCATGCTGCTGGCAGCAGCAGTTTTGCTGATTTCCATTGCCGGCTTAGTATCGGCTAAACATTGGTTTGCGGTTAATGTCAGTGCGGTCATACCCAGTGCAAAACATATTTTTTTCATTTTATCGTCCTTAAAATATCGCCCTCGTTCCCTGATTACTGCCTTGACTACTGCCTGACTGTATCGGGTTGGCGCTGCACCAAATAGCAAGCCACACAATCAGTATCGGAGAGTTTTTGCGCCAACTCATTTAAATTAGCCAATATATTTACATATGCAAATTTAAATTAACTTTTTATTTATCTTTATTGTTTGCTATTCAGCGTTAATTAAGTCTGAGCGCACTACCCTTTAAGCGTAAATAAAAGCCGTAACTCAGGTTCAACACTGACGTTAGTTTGAAAAGTGTTATTACAGACGATTGCTGCCGAATTAATAGTTCGGTAAAGTACCGCTGATATCATATGGAGAGAACAATGCCAGGCACAAGGGTACTACTGTTAACAACAGCACTCCTGTTCAGTGTGTTATCAGATGCGAAAGTCATCAGCGACAAACCACAGATCAGCAGAGAACAAGCGGCCGCTTTGGCGCAACAGCGTTATCCGGGCAAGATTGTTAAAGTACAAAACGAACAACAGCGTTATCGCATCAGAGTGCTGCAGGCAGATGGCCGCGTAGTTACAGTGTTAGTTGATGGCCAGTCAGGCCGCGTGCAAAGGGATGGAAATTAATGCGTTTACTTGTTGTTGAAGATGAAAGCTTATTAGCGCAGCAGATTAAAGAACAATTACAGCAGCAGAATTTCAGTGTCGATGTCGCCGTTGATGGTGATGACGGCTGGTTTAAGCTGTCTGAGTATCCCTACGATTTAGCGATTATCGATATTGGCTTACCTAAAATGGATGGCTTAACGTTAATTCGCAACGCCAGACAAAAAGCCTTAAAAACCCCGATTATAGTGTTGACCGCCCGTGGCAGTTGGCAGGACAAAGTAGAAGGTCTGGACGCCGGTGCCGATGATTACCTGACCAAACCCTTCCACACCGAAGAATTACTGGCCCGATGTAATGCACTGATCCGCCGTGCAGCCGGCCAACCAGAACCCACCCTATCTGCCGGGCCGATTGCACTTAACAGCCGCACACAGCAGGTTTGGTTGGGCGAAACAGAGATCAATTTAACGGCATATGAATATAAAGTGCTGGAGTACTTTATGTTGAACCCTAATAAAGTCATCTCTAAAACTGAGCTGACCGAGCACATCTATGACCAGGATTTCGATTTAGACAGTAATGTGATCGAAGTTTTTGTACTGCGCTTGCGCAAAAAGCTGGACCCGGACGGCGAAACCAAGCCGATTGAAACGCTAAGAGGCAGAGGCTACCGCTTTACGTTGTCAGTGGCCTGATATGGCGCTATCTCTGAAGCTGAGGCAGTTGTTGATCAGTGTTTTTCTGCTGCTACTGTTACTGCCCAGCTCTTTTGTTGCTATCGACAGAGCTTTCTATACCCAACTTCTGACGAATACAGAGCAGAAGCTGGAAGTACATATGTACGCCATTTTGTCTGAGTTAAATGTCTCGGTAGATAAAGTGGAGTTACTGAACAACGCCCTCGCTCCTGACTTCTACCGGCCGGACTCCGGCCTCAGTGCCTATATTACCCATGAGCAGGATTTGGTGTGGCAATCAGATTCCTCACTTAATCAGCAATTCACGCCACCGCTAACGGCCTTACCGCAAGGTGAACATTTGTTTCGCATGGTAAATCAGCCCGGCGGACAATTTTGGGTGTTGTCGATTGCCCTGCTGTTTGATGCAGAAGACTACACCCGGCCGCTCACTGTGCATGTCGTGCAAACAGACGAGCGATTACAGGCACCGCAATTAGCCTTTCGCGCTACGCTGATCCAATGGTTTATCGGCATTGGTCTGATGCTGCTGTTGTTAATGTTACTGGCATATTATTGGACTACCAAACCGCTGTCCAAACTCGACCATGAGATCCGTCGCGTAGAAAATGGCAGTCAGGAGCAGCTTAACGGTCGCTATCCGGCTGAGTTGTCGATTATCAAGGAAGACCTGAACCTGCTACTGGCCAACCAGAACCGGCAAAAGCAGCGTTATCGACACCATTTAAGTGATTTGGCCCATGCGCTAAAGACCCCGGTGGCGGTATTGCAAACCTCGGCATTAAGCCAACAGCCGGAGTTGAAAGAGCAGTTAGATCGCATTACCTCTATGATTGAACATCAGCTGAAACGGGCAGCCAGCTCAGGCCAGGATGTTTGGAAAAAGCAAATTAATATCAAGCCATTACTTGATAAGCTGGTATCTGCACTGAGCAAAATCTATCGTGATAAAAATGTTGCTATCAGTGTAGAGTGCGCTGAAACCTGCGTATTCCGTGGCGATGAAACCGACTTAATGGAAATTCTCGGCAACCTGCTGGATAACGCTTGTAAAGCCTGCCGCCACAACGTCAAAGTTACCATCACACAGCAAAATCAGCTTACCTTGTGCATCGAAGATGATGGCCCGGGCGTGCCAGCCGACAAACGCATAAAACTGTTTGAACGCGGTGCCCGCCTCGATACTTACCATGAAGGCCATGGCGTGGGTTTAGCGATAGTGGCTGAATTGGTGCAATCTTATTCCGGACAGCTTAAACTGGATGACAGTGAATTAGGCGGAGCACGTTTTAGCCTGCTGTTTCAATAACCTCAGTGTCGCAGCCCAAGCTGCTGCGACTGATCGCCCCGCTCTTCACTCGCGTAGTAACAACTCTTTTGTCATAACTTTTTGCGGAATGCTATTAATGGAACTGAAAAACCCTGCGGTAATTAAAATTAAGAATCTGCGCTTACGCACTTTTATCGGCATTAAAGACGATGAAATTAACAACAAACAAGACGTGATTATTAACGCCATCATTCATTACAGTGCCACAGATGCAGCTAACAGCGACAATATGGACAATGCGCTGAACTACCGAACCATCACCAAGAAGATTATTGCCCTGGTTGAACACCAACGCTTCTCGTTATTGGAAAAAATGACTTCAGACGTGCTGGCCATCGCCTCAGAGCACCCATCGGTGCGCTACGCTGAAGTAGAGATTGATAAGCCACACGCTTTACGTTTTGCCGATTCGGTGTCCATGACACTGTCGATAAACAAATAAGCTCTATACTTAGCGCTGGTGTGTATTGCAGCTGTTTAGATACGGGTAAATCACTATGAAGATTTTACTGACCGGTGGTACCGGTCTGATTGGCTCAGCGTTGGTAAACCAATGGCATAATAGCCATGAGCTTATCGTACTGTCCCGCTCTGCTGCTAAAGTAAAAGCACTATTTTCTGAGCGCGTACAAGCGGTTACTGCGCTGTCTGACGTAGATTTTAATACCGTTGATGCAGTGGTTAATCTGGCCGGCGAACCGATAGTCGGTAAACGTTGGTCTGAAGCACAGAAGCTGCACCTGTGTCATAGCCGTTGGGACATTACCGAGCAGCTGGTAAACGCGATAAAGGCAGCACAAACACCGCCCAAGGTGCTGCTGAGCGGTTCTGCCATCGGCATTTACGGCCGGCAGCAGAGCCAGCTGATCAGTGAAGACTTCAATCACTTTCACGCCGAATTTTCGCAGCAGTTGTGTCAGCGCTGGGAAGAGTTAGCCTTAGCCGCAAGTAGCCCGGCTACCCGGGTTTGTGTGCTGCGCACCGGCATAGTGCTGGCCAATAATGGCGGTGCTTTGCAAAAAATGCTGCCGCCGTTTAAAGCCGGATTGGGCGGAAGAATAGGCACAGGTGAGCAGTTTATGTCGTGGGTCCATATTAATGACATGCTGCGGCTGATTGATTTTTTGCTGCAGCATCCCACCTTAAACGGCGCCTTTAACGCTACCGCGCCACAACCTGTCACTAATGCCGAATTCAGCCAAACCCTGGCTGCGGTGCTGCGCCGTCCGGCATTGCTACCCATGCCGGCCTTTGTATTACGGTTATTGTTTGGTGAAATGGCCGATTTACTGTTAACCGGCCAACGCGTCATTCCGACTAATTTACTCAAAGCCGGTTTTGAATTTCAATTCAACACTCTGCAACCGGCACTGGAAGCGCTGCAGGCAACTTAGCCTTGCAGCACTTTACGCATCAGCTGTGCCCCGGGGATTTGTAGTAAGCGGCGCAATTGCCACCAACCTAAGCCGGTAACCAACAGCATGCCCATAACAGGCCCCATCCACCACAAGTTGTAATGCAGTTGAAACGGTAACTCAAATACCCGCTGCTGCACGATCAGTAGCATTGCTTCCGCCAGAATAGTGGCAAACAGCCCGGCCATCGCCCCCAACAGCGTAAACTCCAGCAGCAAGGCATTGCGCAAAAACGGATACTGCGCCCCCAGAGTGCGTAATATTGCCAGCTCCTGCTCACGTTGCTCCAACGTTGCCTGCACCTGAGCAACCAATACTAAACCGGCAGCCAGGCAAATAATCAGCAAAATAAAACTCAGTGCCACCGTTACCTGAGCAATAATGTCATTCACCTGATTAATTATATTATCCACGCTTATTACGCTTACTGTTGGCATCAGCCGTGCCAGCTGGTTCAGCAACAAGTTGCGTTCCGGTGCCAGGTAGAACGCCGTAATATAAGTCGCCGGAAATTCTGCCAGTAAGTCGGGGCTTAAAATCATATAAAAATTAGGTTGTAAGCTGTTCCAGTCTACTTTGCGGATACTGCTGACAGTAGCACTGAGCTGTTGGCCGCCGATAGAAAATGTCAGAGTATCACCTAAGCTTACATCCAGCCGCTGTGCAATTTCGGCTTCCACCGATACCTGTGCAGCGTCGGTATTAAGCCAGTCGCCTGCCGTCACCTGATTATTTGCCGGTAATTCTGACAACCAGGTTAAGTTAAGCTCGCGGCCGACGCCAACACGCTGTTCTGTGCGATCTTCTTTTGTCGCTTCCTGCAGCAGTTGCTCATCATTGATGGATGTAAGCCGGCCCCGTACCACAGGATAATATTGGCCTAACTGCAGATTATTATCAGCGGCAAAGGATTGCAGCACACTGCGCTGTTGCTCTGTGATATTTACCAGAAACTGGTTGGGCGATCCCAGCGGGATTTGCCGCTGCCACTGGCCAATTAACTCGGCGCGTAAAAAATACAGCAACAACGCAAGGAAAATCGCCAAACTGAAGGTAATTAACTGAAAACTATTGGCCCAAAGCCGGCGGCGTAAATTCGCCAGCGCAAGGCGTCTGGCACTGCTTTGCCCGGCCGCCACCGGTTTGGCAAAACGCACCAGTAAAGCTGCACCGGCTAACAATATGCCGGCAAAAGCGGCACAGAGTAAAAACAGACCGATACTGAGTATCAGCTCACCGCTAAATAACCACATCAGGCCCCAAATAGCCACGCTGCCGGATAACAATTGCAATTTATCCAGCGGCAGATTAACTGCCGGTTGCTTCAGTACATCAATGGCCGCAGTATTTGCCAGCCGCCACATGGGGCGGGCTGCAAACAATAAGGCGCAGACCAGGCAGGTTAAACTGCCAAGCCATAACGGCCGCCAACTGAAATCCGCCCGGTAGTCGGCGAAATAAAAACCAATGCCCCACTGCACCGCCTGAATGGCTAACTGGCCGGCGAGCGCACCACAGAGTAAGCTAAACAGCACCACCAGCAATAAATGACTGCCGTAAATCAAGCGGATTTGCGCCCTGGTGGCGCCCAGCGCCTTGATAATTGCCACTGCCTGAGTATGACGCTGGCTATAGCGTCCGGCTGCTACTGCGGCGGCGCAAGCGGCCAGCACTATGCCAAGCAGCCCGGCTAACAACAAGAAGCGCTCAGCACGCTCTAAAGCGCCACCGATAGCCGATTCTCTGTCCATATCCTGCCAGCGCTGATGCACCGTAAGCTTTGGTGTCATTTGTTGTTCAAACGCCTGCAGAGCCGCCGTATCGCCGGCAAATAAATACCGGTAACCAATACGGCTGCCCGGCTGTACAATTTGCGTGGCGGCCACATCAGCCAAATGCATGATTACCCTTGGCGCACCACCGAACACACTTAACGGCGCATCCGGTTCTTTGACAATCACCCCCGCTACGGTAAAACGGGCGACGCCAAGCTCAACAGTATCGCCCGGGGCAACATTGAGCAAATCGAATAACCTGGCCTCGAAATACAGCTGGCCTTGCTGTAATTGTGTATCCTCACCTGAAACAAGGTCGGCTGAGCGTTTTAACTCAAGATTGCCACGCAGCGGATAACTGTCGCTGACCGCTTTAATCGTTGCCAGTTGCATTGCATCCCCGGCAAACAGCATAGAGTCAAACTGCATTTGCTGTGCCGTGCTCAGACCATTTTGCTGCGCAAGTTCAAGCACTGCCGGGTCAAACGGCTGACTGGAGCGCAGTACTTTATCTGCCGCGTTAAACTGGGCACTACGCTGCATCAATGCACTTTTTACGCCTTCAGTAATGCCACTTAAACTGACAACAGAGCCAACTGCCAGAAATAACGCAAAAGCGATAACCCAGAGTTCACCACGGCTTAGCTCACGCCAAAATAAACGCCATGCAATACTAGCCCACATCAGCGATATCCTTTACATCGTCGTAAACAAAACGTCCGGCCTGCATCCGTAACTGGCGCTGACAGCGCGCAGCCAACTCGGTGTTATGGGTAACCAAAATAAGTGTGGTGCCCTGCTCGCTGTTCAACTTAAACAGCAAATCTTCAATTTTTTGCCCGGTAACAGCATCCAAATTAGCGGACGGCTCATCAGCAAATAACACCGCCGGGCTGGTAATAAAGGCCCTGGCAATGGCTACCCGTTGCTGCTCGCCACCGGATAACTGGGCCGGGAAAAAGTCTGACCGCTCAGCCAGGCCAACCTGCTGCAGCAACGCCAGGCCACGCTGCTTCGCTTGCTTATCTGCTGCTAACTCTGCCGGCAGCGTCACGTTTTCCAATGCGGTTAACCCTGGCAGCAGTAAAAACGACTGAAATACAAAGCCAACATCTTTGGCTCTTATCGCCGCACGCTGATCTTCAGATAAATCATGCAAGGCCTGTCCTGCCAGATACACTTCGCCGGCCGTCGGCGTATCGAGCCCTGCCAATAAACTAAGTAATGTAGATTTACCCGAGCCGGACGCACCGACTATTGCAACCGACTCGCCACGATTGATCGTCAAACTGATATCATGCAGGATAGTTAAGGAACCATCAGTGACTTTGACACTCTTAGCCAGCTTAGTCGCTTTTATATGAACTTCAGGTGCTTTAATCATGCGTATTATCTTACTTCTGTTAATTGGATTGTTCAGTCAGGCCGCCGCTGCGCAAAAACTACTTATTCTCGGCGACAGCTTAAGTGCTGCTTATGGTATGCAGCAACATCAGGGCTGGCCGCATTTATTGCAACAACAACAGCAACAATGGCAACTTATCAACGCCAGCATCAGCGGTGAAACCACTGCCGGTGGTTTAGCCAGGCTACCGGAATTACTGCGTCAACACAAGCCGGATGCCGTGTTGATCGAACTGGGTGGCAATGATGGCTTAAGGGGCTTTACCGTTAAATCAGTTCAAACCAACCTGAGCGAAATCATTACGTTAGTAAAACAGAATAATGCTGTACCCGTACTGATGCAAATACGCATTCCGCCAAACTATGGACCACGTTATGGCCAACAATTCAGCAATATTTATCCGCAACTGGCAGAAACACACCAAATAACCCTATGGCCATTTTTTATGGATGACATTGCGGTTAACAGCGAGCTGATGTTACAGGATGGCATACATCCGAACAGTAAAGCGCAGCCGCTAATTAGCGAGTTTGTTGGTAAATTGCTGGCGGAGTTTGAAACAGAATAGCTAAAGACTCAAGGATGAGTTTGTTAGCAAGTGTGTAGTGAAATAAAGACTGTGAAGCGAAGTGGCGTCCCCTAGGGGATTCGAACCCCTGTTACCGCCGTGAAAGGGCGGTGTCCTGGGCCTCTAGACGAAGGGGACACAGTAACAGTTGCAGCATGAATGATGAAGTGGCGTCCCCTAGGGGATTCGAACCCCTGTTACCGCCGTGAAAGGGCGGTGTCCTAGGCCTCTAGACGAAGGGGACGCACTAAAAAATCTTGGTGGAGCTAAGCGGGATCGAACCGCTGACCTCTTGCATGCCATGCAAGCGCTCTCCCAGCTGAGCTATAGCCCCACACTTTTATGTTTTTTGCCAACTTGCGTTAGCGCTGAACACGGGGCGCATTCTAGGGTGCCACCGAAAATGTGTCAACAGTTTTTTCTGTCAGTTTATTTGTTCGGCCATTTTTTAGGCGTCATGCTGAATTTATCAGCAAAAAGCAGAGAAAAAGGCTGGTTATATAACAGCTTAGCACCCCAAAGGGCATTACTGTGAACATCACACTTTGGCAAAATTAAAAAACAAATTTTTGCTTGGCAACGGAACATCGTGTTCTGCGTTATTTTTGTATAAACTAGCAGCAACCGCACTGTTAAAAATGTGTCTGGCTGTTATAACAAAAGGATGAGATATTATGTACGAGAAGTACTACGGGTTCAGGGAACGACCTTTTCAGCTTACACCTAACCATAATTGGTTTTATGCCAGTAAGTTACATAAACGCGCCCTCGCCTACCTGCAGTATGGTTTATCCCAGGGCGAAGGTTTTATTGTTATCACCGGTGATGTCGGTACCGGTAAAACTACTATCGCCAATCAACTGTTGAGCCAGCTGAACCAGGATGAAATTATTGCTAAACAGATCGTCACCTCCAAACTGGAGCCGGATGACCTGATCAGAATGATTGCTTCCTGCTTTAATCTGGTTGTCACGGACCACAGCAAAGCCAGCTACCTCGACGCCATATACAGTTATCTGAAACGGCTGCACGCACAGCACCGCAGAGCACTGTTGCTGGTCGATGAAGCGCAAAACCTGCCTCTGGCATCAATCGAGGAGCTGCGCATGCTGTCTAACTTTCAGCTAAATGGCAAACCACTGCTGCAGAGCTTTTTACTCGGTCAAAACGAGCTCAATGCCATAGTACAGGCACCGGATATGGAACAGTTCCGGCAGCGTATTATTGCTTCATCTAATTTGTCAGCGTTCCAGTTGGAAGATACCAAAGCCTATATTCAATATCGCCTGCAGCAAGCCGGCGGTGATCTGCAGCTATTGCAAAACGGCTGTTATGAACTTATCCAGCAGCACAGCCGGGGTATTCCGCGCAAAATCAACACCGTGATGGACCGCATCCTGTTGTTTGGCTATCTGGAAGAATGCGCAGCAATCAACGTTGACCACGTTAGCACCGTACTTGAAGAGATATCACAAGAAATAGCCAACCAGGCGCCAGCAACAGCCCATTCGGCCACAAGCTCAGTATCTGCACTGACATCTCAAGATGCACGTAAGGAGCTGTCTGTGATGTTGGACAGCGAGCTGGAGCAGAAAATAAAAATGGCAAAAGAGCTGGATGCCCTGCTGAAAAGACAACAGCACTTACTTAGCAGCAGGGATGAGAAAGACAGTTAAGCTGAGTCTGGCATATCAGGCTCAGAACTTATGGTTATAGGTTAACCAAATACGATTTTCTTCAATATCAAAGCTATCCAGCGTCGAATTGCGTACGAGCCGTCGCACACTGGCGCTAATACCCGCATTGGTATTGAGCTTATGATTAACCCCCAACTCGACCGAAATATTAGCGTCTCTGCGTTGCTCTGAACCGTAGTCAATTTCATAGTGCCTGGCATTCAGTAATAGCCCGGAGTGTTGTGAAAGCTGCCACGACGCTTGCATTGAGAAGGTACTACGCTCATTAAACCTTGCAGACTCAACATAGTCATCTTCGCTCTTACTGGCTTGTACACTTAAAGCAAGGCGGTTTTTACTGTAGCCCACGGTCATCGCTGCAGAACGCCGCTGAATAATCTCCTCACTAATTTCAAATTCAACATCAAACAACTGGCGAAAAGACTCGCCGGTGCCCAACTCATAGTTATTTGTCGGCGGCCTGAAACACTCGTTAATCTGTGCAGCGCCATCAGGACAGACAAAAATGCCCAAGTCTTCAAACACTTCGTCCAATGACGACAAAGTCTGTACAGAATCGCTTGCCGTTAGCCTGAAAGACAAATACCGTAAATTATAGCTTGCCTGCAAATTTGCCGTCCGGCCGAAATACCGCCGGTCCAGATTGTAAGACAAGGTAGTACGCCGGCTGGGGGCAAGAAAAATCTCCGTACCAATATAATTGCCACTGGTATCTGCCTGGGTAGAGTCATTGTTACCGCTGGTGTAGCGATTTTGCGTTACATTAATTCGTGATGCTCTGCCAAACTGATACTCCAGCCCTACACCGTAAGAACGAAATTCATTATTAAAACTGCTGGTGTTGTCATTGTACTCGTAACTGCCCCTACCCACTAATGACAACCCCGGTGCTACAGGGACGCCGGCACTGCCACTGGCACTTTTGCTGACAAAGTCACCTCTGGCATCACGTGCTGTTTTACTGTAATTACCATTAGCCTGCCAAAACAGCGTAGATTGCCGCGTAGCACTACCTAAACCCAGAGTTGCTGTATATGCATCATTATTAAAACTGGCTTCACCGTCATCAAGCTCAGGCGCTTCAGAGCGCAGTACCCGGTAAGATAGCGCCAGTTGTGCCCTTACATCTGCAGTGCTCAGCGTTTTAAAACCAAGATCGGCGGTATAACTTTCTGTTTTAGATAGATTTTCTTGACCTGTAATAATATCGGAAAACACACCGTTTTGCGAATTACGCACCCGCTGACTACTGTTGGCACTGACGCCAAAACTTACGCGCTTGTCATAAGCCGTAGCCAGATTACGCCAACTGTATTCCGCCAAACTTTTGTGCGAGCGCTGTGCATCTTTGTACCAGATCGACTCATTCTGCAGATAAAGTGCCGAAGACAAGTTACTACCTGTCGCATTAACGGTTAACGACGGGGAGACGAGAGCGGCCAGACCTTTATCCAAACCGGCTGACTGTTGATCATCCCGTAACCAAAAAGCATAGGAACCCAGTTCTAACTCCGGGCTTATCTTCACTTCTGCCGCAATGGCAGACACAGTAATAAACGGCACAGCAATTATTCCTGCAACTACCTTCCGACTGACAATACTCAGCTTCAGCACGCTAGCCGGCACCATAGTAATAACCATAGCCATAACCTTTACCCTGGTTACGGTGTGCTTTGTTAATCAGAAAACCGGTGGCGATATCTTTTGGTAACAGTGCTACAGCCTGCTCAATCTCAGCTATTTTAGTGCGGTTTTCTTCTAATACCACCACAGCCTGGCCACACATCGACGCCATTACGGAAGTTTCATTAACTCCAAGCAACGGCGGCGCGTCAAAAATAACGATACGGTCATGGTAACGCGAGGCAAATTCATTAGCCAACATCAGCATACGCTCACTGGCCAGTAGCTCTGTTGACAAGTGATGTGGCCGGCCTGCGGTAATGATCTTTAACCGCTCAACATTAGTACTAAGCATAATATCAGACACCTTAATCTCATCTGATAACAGATAGTCCGTTAAGCCAATATCGTATTTTATGTTCAGACTTTTCGATACGCTTGGCCGCAATACATCACTGTCTACCAGCAATACTGTTTTATCCTGTTCCAGAGCGATGCTCAATGCCAGGTTAATAGCCGAAAAGGTTTTACCTTCACCTGGTCTGGAGCTGGTAACCAGAATAAGATTCGAATGCTTTAACGTGCCGCTAAGTGCACCAAAAGCGTTGTTAATCAGTTTGCGTTTTATCACCCGATACTCTTCATTAATCAGACGGCGCTCACTGGACAAGGATACAAAATTCTTCTTTTCCAACTCAGGTAAATTCAACTCAATAAAGGCTTTATGATCTGAGAATTCAGCTGTATCAGACGCTACAGCAGTGACAACGGGCCCGGCAGCAGGCTCATTTCCGGACTCAATAGCAGCCTGGGTGCGTTCAATAGTGCTTAATGGTTTGGGATCAGACTGCTGCACCTGTTTGCTGATGGCTTTTTCAATAATACTCACCGGATAACCCTCAATAACAATTCAGCGGAACGACCAAACAACACTTCATTACTTAATAACGCGATATAACAGAGCAGTAAACCACCACTGAGCATGGCAAAATAAACAAAGTGCATTCTAACCTGCTTCAAGATCGCATATTTGTCAGTATGTGATACCACACCGAATACCGGAAAATCTGTGATGCTTTTTAACTGCGATGCACGCGTCAGCACCGGTGATATCAGACTGCGTAAAAATGCTAAACAGACACCGGCTCCCACACCAACAAACAACACTAAGGTATAAAATAGGCCCCGATTTGGGCCAGACGGTGTCAAAGGCACCCTTGGCGGCTCTATGATATTAAACTGCACATCCTGCTCAGACGCGTCAGCTCTGCGGGATAACTCAGCCGATTCACGGCGTGACAATAAAGCCTCATATTTTGATTTGGTAATATCGTAATCTCGATTTAACCCGGTAAATTCGGCTTCTATTTCAGGAATCAAATTAAGTTTACTTTCAAGTTCCGCCACGTTATTTTCATAGGCCTTGACCCGCACTTTGATTGACGCCACCTCAGTCTCCAATCTGGAGACACTGATGCGTAATTCCTGATATACAGCGTTCTGATTCAGATTAACGTTCTGTGCCGGGTTCTCCGATGAAATTTGCGCAAAAGCCTCCAATTCTTCATCGCGCTGTGTTTCAAGTTGCGCCAGCAAGCGTTTTGTTTCCAGCACATCCGGATGAAATTCAGTGTAGCGGATCAATAAACCGTCCAGTTGCGACTGCAGACTCTTAATCCGTTCGTCAAACTCAGTCGCAGGTCTGTTGGTACTGCCGGCAAAAGGCATTACACCAAACACTGGTTCCTCGCCTGCCAATTGACTTTTTGCCGAGCTTAATCTGGTTTCCAGTTCACGCAACGCTAATCTGGCCTCTTCCAACCGACTCTTTTCATTGCTTATTTGGCTGTAGTAATCGCTTTGATTGCCGGGCAACATATTCATACGCTGTTTTTTAAAGTCAGATAAACGAATTTCGGCTTCCATTAAGCGCCGTTCGTAATCGGTAATCTGATTGTTGAGAAAACGTTCTGCCGTTTGCGAATCAGCGCGACTGGAGCCAAGTTGGCCTTCAACAAAATTATTCAGCGTTTCCTGCACCACTTTTAACGCCATTTGAGGTTGCGGATTGCTATATGATATGACGTAGATATTTTCGCGCCCGGATGCCGATATCTGGATCTGCTTTTGTAAGCCGTCGATCAACGCCTCAAAAGCTTTGTCATCTTTTGCCACAATATCAAGGTCTGTTGCGCGGGCAATTTTTTCCAAATTAGGCCTGCTTAGCAAAGTTCTGGCCATCAGCTTTATTTCATCATCGCTGTTGGTACGCAACGCCAGCCCCTGCAATAAAGGCTGCAGTACAGTACTGGTTTCAACGTATAGTTTGGCGTTTGCCTCAAAGGTCGGCGGCATATTATAGACATAGAACCAACCAGCCGGACAAATTAACCAAGCGGTAATCACCACATAGCGCCGGCGTATCCATACGCCCTGGACATAGGTGTAAACCTGCTCAATTGCCTGTTGTAACTCTCTCATGTATCACTCCCTGAACCTACGCAGCTAACCCTTGCTGCTTAAAACCATGCTTCCGGTATTATGATGATATCACCGGGCAATATATCAACATTGGCACCGATCTCACCTTCACGGATGAGATTATCCAGCTGCAGATCAAATGTCTGCTGCTCACCATCCTTTACCCTGACCAATTTAGCGCCGTTACCATCGGCAAATTCGGTTAAACCGCCGACAGCAATCATCAAATCCAACAACGTCATATATTCGCGATAACTGATTGCCCGCGGATTAGCAGCCGCGCCTATCACCCGGACCTGCTCGCTATAAGGGCCAACAAAACCAGTCATGGAAACCGTCACCACAGGATCACGGATATACTTACTCAGTATAGCTTCCATATCTCTGGCTAACTGGGTTGGCGTTTTGCCACTGACAGGGACATCCTCAACCAGTGACGTCGAGATTTTCCCGTCCGGTCTGACAAGGAAGGCACCTGATAATTCGGGGTTACGCCAAACGAAAATAGAAACAGAATCACCCGGACCTATCAGGTACTGGTAATTATCTACTGAAGTAGTGAGGGAGTTTTGCACAGTTGCCCGCGGTAACGGATTAACTGAACAAGCTGATAAAAACAGACTTAAAATCAATGCTAAACCGCAATATCCTTTCGCAGATGACGCCATCATAGTACTGGTCCTTTTACTGATGCCCTGACAATATAACTTAAAAATTTACGCTTGTGCTGCAAAAAAAGAAAATATAATTTCTGTTTTGCCGTAGAAATAGTATAATTACTGAGCTAAATTTTGCAGATGGATATGCAACACAGGTCTGCAACAGCCTAAACGCAATGGATGCACAAGGATGTCGTTATGAGTATAGCAAGTCGTTATGGAAGAAATACGATTGCAGATAAGCTGTTTCTTCTGGGGGAATTGGTGCTGTTGGCACTCTCCAGTATGCTCGCCAGTTATATCTACAGTTTTTATGCCTCCCCAATTTCCCTCGATCACCGTTTAATCAATGCACTAATATTCGCAGCGTCTGTGATGTTGTGCGCCCTTTCGGTTGGCCTGTATGATCAAAAGCTACGCGAAGGCCAAAAAGGTATTATTAAACGTGTTGTTATTACCTTAACTTTTAACGCTATTTTACTCGAATTTATCGTGTTTCAGCTGTTCTCTTTTTTACACATCGGCACTGTCTACCTGGCTATAGCGTCCGGATTGGCGGCTTTATTTCTGTCTTGTTTCAGAGCGCTGTTTCACTACCACGACATTACCCGTATCAGCAGACGACGGATTTTAATTTTAGGTGCCGGTGAGCGCGCCTCTATTATCGAACGCCGTATGCGCCGCAATGTAGATAAGCGTAATTTCGAAATTTTTGGTTTCACCCCAATTGAAGGCGACAAAAATGCCGGCATTCCTGAGCATCGCCTTACCCGCTTCGACTACCAGAATGATCTGTTTCAATTCGTGTCTGAAAACAATATTGATCAGTTAGTGATTGCTTGTGATGAACGCCGCAATATGCTGCCGGTCGAGCATTTATTTAAGTGTAAAACCCGTGGCATCGATGTCATTGAAATACTTGACTTTATTGAGCGGGAAACCGGGCAAATTGCAGTAAACCTGATTTACCCCAGTTGGGTTATCTATGCTAATGGTCTGGATTTGAACCAACGCTTTAAAACTAATCTCGATTATAAGCTCAACCTGATCCTCGCCGTCCTGATGTTAGCAGTAACCTGGCCTATTATGCTGATCACCGCGTTGCTAATCTATCTGGAAGATGGTCGCAGTACCGGCGCACCAATATTTTACCGGCAATTACGCGTTGGCTTTGATGGCAAGCCGTTTTATATTCTTAAATTTCGTAGCATGCGCCACGATGCTGAAAAAAACGGCGCGCGCTGGGCAACAACCAATGATGACAGGGTCACCAGGGTTGGCCGTATTATCCGGAAGTACCGCATTGATGAATTACCGCAATTGATGAACGTATTAGCCGGTGAAATGGGTTTTGTCGGCCCGCGGCCGGAACGTCCGGAGTTTGTCCATCAGTTGGTGAAGGATATTCCCTACTACAACCAAAGGCACAATGTTAAACCCGGTTTAACCGGTTGGGCCCAGCTTAAATACCCTTATGGCTCAACGGCTGAGGATGCACAGGAAAAACTGAAGTTTGACCTGTATTACATTAAGCACCGCAGCTTGTTCCTCGATTTGATGATCCTGATCAGGACCGTTGAAATAGTGCTGTTTGGTAAAGGGCGTTAATGCAGATGCCGTTACCCGTAGTAAGAAGTAACGCCCTGACAGTCGACGTAGAAGATTATTTTCATGTGGCGGCATTTGACAGCACAGTCTCTTCTGACAGCTGGGCTACATTGCCGCAACGGGTAGAACGTAATACCGAAATGTTGCTTGAACAATTTGATCGTCACCAGGCTAAAGCCACCTTTTTTATTTTGGGTTGGGTTGCCGAACGTTATCCGCAACTGGTCAGGAAAATACATGCCGGCGGCCATGAAGTAGCCAGCCACGGCTATAACCATGCCAAAGCCTCGGTGCAATCTGCTACAGAGTTCGCTATTGATGTGCGCCGCGCTAAAGCGCTGCTGGAAGATATTACCGGCACTGCGATAACCGGCTACAGAGCGCCCAGCTTTTCAATTGGTAAAAGCAATGAGTGGGCCTTTGATACACTGGCCGCAGCAGGTTATTTGTACAGCTCCAGTACCTACCCTGTAGTGCACGATTTATACGGCACCCCCGATTGGCCGCAACAACCTTACAAGAGGCCTGAGGGTATATGGGAATGCCCGATGCCGGTATTGAATAAAGTGGGTAAACAATGGCCGGTGGCCGGTGGAGGCTACTTTCGCCTGATGCCGTATTGGTTAAGTAAGAAGGGTATAGACAGTTATTTAAAGCAAAGCGCTGCGCCCTATATGTTTTACTTTCATCCGTGGGAAATTGACCCGCAACAGCCCAGGTTTAGCAGCGCCCCGTTAAAATCACGCTTGCGTCATTACACCAACCTGCACCGGATGAGTGCTAAGCTGGAATTGCTGCTGCAGGATTATCAGTGGCGCACTGTAAGAGAAGTTTACCAGCCGTATTTTGTTTAATTAAAGGGAAACTGATGTATCAATTGAATACATTGTCGCTCATGGACGAGCAAGCGGTGGCATGGGACAACTTTGTCAACTCCTGCGAAGAAGCCACTTTTTTTCATTTATCCGGTTGGCAGCAAGTTATTGCCGACACCGGCCATCGCTGTTACTACCTTTATGCGACCGAACAAAACAACATAGTCGGCGTATTGCCATTGGCCAGAGTAAAAAGCTTATTGTTCGGTGATGCGCTGGTGTCTACACCATTTTGTGTCTATGGCGGCGCTTTGGGCTCGCCGGCGGTAAAACGCTTTTTAGAGCAGGCTGCCGTTGAGCTGGCAACATCACTCAATGTGCACCATTTAGAACTACGCTATAAAACTGCACAGCAAAATAGTTTTACCACCCGCAGCCAACATGCATATTTTGCCAGCTCATTGGCCGAGACGCCGGAGCAAATACTGGCCAATATTAAAAAGAAACAACGTGCCGTTGTGCGTCAGGCTTTGAATGAGCCGTTAAATTTTACTTTGGACAGCAATACTGACGATTTTTACCAAACCTATTCCGAAAGTGTCAGAAACCTGGGCACCCCGGTGTTCAGCAAAGCGTTTTTCCGCAAAATCAGCCAGGTGTTTCCTGAGCACACAGAAATACTCACGGTAAGGCAGCAACAAAAGGCCGTTTCATCAGTATTAAGCTTCTACTTTAAAAATGAAGTGTTGCCTTACTACGGCGGTGGCACCTTTGATGCCAAGTCATTAAAAAGTAATGACTACATGTATTATCAGCTGATGTGCCATGCCCGCATTAACAAAAATTGCAGCTCATACGACTTTGGCAGAAGCAAACTTGACTCCGGTGCTTATCATTATAAGCGGCATTGGGGTATGACACCGGTAGAGTTGCCCTATCAGTATCATCTGGTGAAAGCCAATGTTTTGCCTGATGTCAGTCCAAACAACCCTAAATATCAGCTGTTTATTAAGCTTTGGCAGCGCCTGCCATTGGCAGCCAGCCAATGGCTGGGGCCTAAGTTATCGAGGTATTTGGGATGAATTCACCGAAAAAGCCGGCACTGCTGATGTTGGTACACCGCATTCCTTATCCACCGAATAAAGGCGACAAAATCCGCTCTTTTAATCTGATGAAAGCGCTAAGTGAACATTATGCTATTCACCTTGGCTGTTTTATTGATGACCCTTACGACAAGCAGTATCGCGATAAACTACTGCAATGGTGTGCCAGTGTATGCTGCATTGACCTGATTAAATGGCAGGCAAAACTGCGTGGTCTAAGCGGATTTTTGTCAAACTCAGCCATCACCTTGCCCTACTACTTTAACCCTGCCATGGCCGGTTGGGTAAACAAGCAAATGCTGCAACATGACATTAATCATGTACTGGTTTACTCGTCATCCATGGCGCAGTACGTTGACCACGAACAGTATCAGTCACTACGCAGAGTGATTGACTTTGTCGATATCGACTCAGATAAATGGCGACAATATGCAGAAAAGTCCGGCGGCATTAAACGCTGGTTTTATCAGCGGGAAGCACGCTTACTGCAACAATACGAAATGCAAATATGTCAGCACTTTAACAGCAGTTTGTTCGTCTCAGACGACGAAGCCAAAGCTTTTCGCTCATTGCTGCCACTGCAGCAACATAGCCGGGTATACAGCGTGCTAAACGGGGTTGATACCGAATACTTTTCACCTGAAGTGCCGCCGGCATCGGCGGAAAAACCGCTGCCGCCGCACTACATTGTCTTTACCGGTGCCATGGACTATTGGGCCAACGTCGATGCAGTTTGCTGGTTCTGTCAACATGTTTGGCCAAGATTAAAACAGCAGCATCCGGATTTGCACTTTTTGATTGTCGGCGGCAATCCGGGCCAGGATGTGAAAGCCTTAGCACAACAACCCGGCGTTATTGTTACCGGACGCGTACAGGATGTGCGTCCTTATATTAGTGGCGCCCGTTTTGCAGTGGCACCGATGCTTATCGCCAGAGGTATTCAGAATAAAGTGCTCGAAGCCATGGCAATGGATAAAACCGTGGTGTGTACCTCTATGGCAATGGAGGGAATTAATGCCCCGCATGGCCAGGGAGCCCTGATTGCCGATGGTGTTGAAGCCTTTAGTCAAGCCTGTTTGCAGACTTTGGGCGCAGCGCAGGCCACAGCGCAAAATCGGCACTGGATAATACAGCACTTTACCTGGCAGCAAACTCTGGCGCCGCTGCGCCATGTTATAGCCGGAGATCCGCTGTGATACCAATGGTCAATGCTTTGCCAATCAGATTACTGCTTCTGCTATTGGCGTTAATTTGCTATATCTTGCTGTACGCTGATGCATGGCTGGACATGGAACGGGTCTGGCGTTCATCAGCAACCTATAATCATTGCTATCTGATCCTGCCTATCAGTTTGTACTTTTTTTATCGTGCAAAAACCAGCGTTAACACTAACAGCAGTGCCGTCCCCGTCGCCTGGCTGCCATTATTAATCTTAATCACAACTCAATTTGTCTGGTTGTTAGGTTTTGCCGCCGACATCGCGCTACTGATGCATCTGGCTGCTGTGGTAACACTGCAGATGCTGTTGTGGCTGGTGTTGGGTAGCCGCGTTGCACGCCGTTATGTATTTGCTATAGGTTATCTGATTTTTCTCGTCCCGTTTGGCGAAGAACTATCACCGCTTCTGCAAGATATCACCGCGGATCTGACCGTAATGATGCTGCACTGGGTGAATATACCGGTATATCGCGAAGGCTTATATCTGGCGACGCCGGCCGGGCTATTTGAAGTGGCCGAAGCCTGCTCTGGTTTGCGTTTTTTAATTGCATCCATTGCTATATCAGTGTTGTTTAGTTACCTCACTTTTAATCGCATATGGAAACACGTCAGTTTTGTAGTTTTTATGGCATTAATCTCTGTACTGGCTAATGGTGTCAGGGCATTTATGCTGGTGTATATCGGAGAAGTGTCGAATATGCGCTTCGGCTTTGGTGCCGATCATTATCTTTACGGCTGGCTGTTTTTCGGTGCTGTATTGCTGGCGGGCTTTTGGCTTGGTGGCCGCTTTGCCGACCAAGAGGTAGCACTGAGCCGCAGCAATAGCAGTAATGCAACACCGCAACTGCAAAGCAGTGTTGTGATCTGCTCTTTATTCACCCTGGCAGCTACGCTTAGCTTTACTCTGTCACTGCATGCCCAAACCACACCAGACAGCGCTGTATCAGTCTCCCTGCCTTTCGCCACAAACACCAACGCTATAGCAGATTGGGGAATCAGCTTTCCACACAGCCAGGCGCTGGGAAAAGGCACTGATAATGCCGGAATCAGCTATTTTGTTGCGTTTTATGCAAACAAGCAGCATGTCGGTGAATTAATCAGTTGGCAAAATGCTTTGTTTGACCCAAAGCGCTGGCAAGTGCAAGACAGAGTCGCACGGGACAATACTGTTATTTTGCAATTAAAGGCACGCGACGGTAGCTACAGGAGCCTGTTGTACTGGTATCAGATCGGGCAACACAGCGTAATCAGCAGTCCGCAAGCTAAACTTCATCAGGCTTTAGCTTTTCTTACTGATGACAGCTCTGTTGCGGCTGTCTATGCAGTTTCAGTAGCCGGCAAAGCAGATGAAGGCGAAGTGCAGCTACTGCGCCGTGCTGCTCAGACACTACAACAGACGGCTGCCCTACCAACAGTTGCTGTTACCGGCGCTGATTATGACTGAGCAAGCTGCAGAACCGATCCATATCACGCATTTGGTATGGCACTTTGCCACCGGCGGGCTGGAAAATGGTCTGGTTAATTTGATTAATCAGCTGCCGCCAGACAAATTCCGCCACAGCATAGTGACATTAACCGGTTTTGATACTGAGTTTGTTAAACGCATTCAAAGTAACAATGTTTGTCTTTATAACCTGGAAAAACGTGAAGGCCATGACTGGTCATTGCCGGGCAAACTGAACCGCTTACTAAAGCAATTACAACCCGATGTATTACACAGCCGCAATCTTGCCACGCTGGAGTTGCAAGCTGTAGGCTGGTGGCGCAAGGTGCCGCTGCGTCTGCACGGCGAACATGGCTGGGACAGTTATGACGTTGGCGGCAGCAACAAAAAGTACCGCCTGCTGCGCCGTCTGCTCAAAGTGTTTGTGCATCAGTACATTTGCTTATCTGCCGAATCAGAGCATTATCTTAAACAACATATTCATCTGGCAGACGATAAAATCCGGCGCATTTGCAATGGCGTGGATATTGATAAATTCAGCCTGGCACAGCCGGCAGATCTCAGCACTTTTGCTATTGCAGCTAACAACCCGCCACTGTTAATCGGCACTGTGGGCCGGCTGGCTAAAGTGAAAAATCAGGCGTTGCTGATTAATGCTTTTGCCTTATTGTGCCGGCAACAGCCACAACTGAAACAAGGCTGCAAACTGCTACTGATTGGCGATGGCCCTTGCCGGCAGGAACTGCAACAGCTGACAGAACAGCATCAGCTCAGCGCCGGGATTATCTTTGCCGGTAATCGGGCGGACATCGCGCAACTGATGCAACGGCTGGATGTGTTTGTACTGCCCTCTTTAGCCGAGGGCATATCCAATACCATACTTGAAGCGATGGCCAGCGGCACTCCTGTTATCGCTACTGCTGTAGGCGGCAATCCGGAGTTACTGCCGCAGGAGTTACACAGCACAAACCTGGTACCCTCTGCTGATGTTCAGGCATTAGCCTCAGCGCTGCTACGATATATTCAGTCGCCACCAGCACGCGAAGCCGACGGTCTGTTAGTAAAAAAGCATTGCCAGCAGCACTTTAGTATCGCTACGATGGTACAGCGATACAGGACGTTATACGAAATGACAAGGAAGCAGACTTAACCATGTGCGGTATTGCCGGAATTTATCAGTTAACCCATCAGGCAACGCCTGAGCACAGCATCCTATCACGGATGAACGACAGCCAGTGGCATCGTGGCCCGGACGCCGGCGACTATTTTTATCAACCTGGTATCGGCTTAGCGCACCGCCGTTTATCTATTATCGATATCGCCGGCAGCCCGCAACCTATGCAAAGTGCCAATAAGCAGGCCTGTATCGTATTTAACGGCGAAATTTATAACTTCGCCGAACTACGCACCGAACTCAGCGCCCTGGGCCATCAGTTTAATAGCCATGGCGATACAGAAACCATTCTCAATGCCTGGCTGGAATGGGGAACCGACTGCGTCCGGCATTTGCGCGGTATGTTTGCTTTTGCTATCTGGGACCAGGCACAGCAATGCCTGTTTCTGGCACGCGACCGGCTTGGTATTAAGCCGATGTTTTATTCGCTGTTACCCAATGGCGAGTTTATATTTGGCTCAGAACTTAAGGTACTGCGCAACCATCCTTTGTTTGACCGTGCCCTGCGCGACAGCACAGTAGAAGATTACTTTACCTTTGGCTACGTACCTGAACCCTACACCATTTACCAAAATAGCTTTAAGTTATCACCCGGCCATACCTTATTACTGCGCCATGGCGAGAATAACTTGCCACAGCCACTGCAATACTGGGATGTACCGACACAATGGGCAAAAGATCTGAGCAGCGATGCTCTGCAACAGGAGCTGATTGGCCGGTTACGCGAAGCAGTAAAAATCCGCCTGGTGGCAGAGGTGCCGCTGGGGGCATTTTTATCCGGTGGTGTCGACTCCAGCGCTGTGGTGGCGATGATGGCCGGCCTGCAAAGCGATCCCGTCAATACCTGTTCAATCGGCTTTGATAACCCGAAATACAATGAAACCGAATTTGCCCGTCAGGTCGCCGCCCGTTATCACACCGCGCATCATGAAAGTATTGTCAGTGAGCACGATTTTGACTTGCTGGATAAACTGGCCGACTTGTACGACGAGCCCTATGCTGACAGCTCAGCTATTCCAACCTACCGTGTATGTGAAATGGCGCGGCGTAATGTTACCGTAGCACTTAGCGGCGACGGCGCCGACGAGCTGTTTGCCGGCTACCGCCGTTACAAACTGCATATGCACGAACAGCGTTTACGCAATTGGTTGCCATTGGCGCTCAGAAAGCCGCTGTTTGGCCTGCTTGGCAAGTGCTACCCGAAGCTGGACTGGGCACCTAAATTTCTGCGGGCAAAAACCACGTTTCAGTCATTGGCGTTGGATACCGTTGCCGGTTATCACAATTCTATCGCCATCTTGCGCGACGATCAGCGTGAAAAACTGTTTTCGGCAGAATTCAAACAACGTTTAAATGGCTATAACTCCATAGCGGTATTCCGGCGGCACGGCGCCAAAGTCGCGCATCTTGATCCACTGAAAATAGCCCAATACCTCGATATGAAAACCTACCTGGTGGGCGATATTTTAACTAAGGTAGATCGCGCATCCATGGCGCATTCACTGGAAGTACGGGTACCGTTTTTAGACCACAAGTTTGTTGAGTGGGCCTTTACTGCAGAGTCTGAGGCTAATCTGCACCGCGGCACCGGCAAATATGGCCTGAAAAAAGCGCTCGAGCCGCATCTGCCGCAGGATGTACTGTACCGGCAAAAAATGGGCTTTGCCGTGCCATTGGCCGAATGGTTTCGTGGTCCGCTGCGGCAACGACTGCAGGAAAAGCTGACCTCAGACCTGATGCTGGGCAGCGGCTTTTTTAACGAGTTTGAACTGAGAAAACTACTGACTGAACACCAAAGTGGCATGAAAGATAACAGCACTGCACTGTGGACCTTATTAATGTTTGCCGCATTTTTAGAAAAAGAATGCCAGTCAACTATACCGGGATAAGCCATGGACGCCGTTAATAAACAGTACAGAATTTTGTACCATCACCGTATTGCGTCAAAAGACGGCCAATATGTGCATGTTGAAGAGATCATTAATTCCCTGCGTAAAGCCGGCCACCAGGTATTTATCGTCGCACCAAAACTGACAGAGCAAAGTGAGTTTGGCAGCTCAGGCGGTATCGTAGCCTGGCTGAAACAACGTCTGCCGCAGCATTTGTACGAAGTGTTGGAACTGCTGTACGCAGTTATTGCCTTTATCAAATTAGTGTCGGCTGTTTATAAATACAAACCTGATTTTATCTACGAGCGCTTTAACCTGTTTTTACCGGCGGGAGTCTGGGCCGGCAAATGTTGCAAGCTACCACTGCTGCTTGAAGTTAACGCGCCGATATACGAAGAGCGGAAAAAGTACCATGGTATTGCGCTGGACAGATTGGCGCGCTGGTCGCAGCACTATTGCTGGAAAAATGCCCACCGCTGCTTCCCCGTCACCAATGTGCTGGCAGATTATCTGCGCCGGGCCGGCGTTAACGAAACCGCAATTACGGTAATACCAAATGGTATTAACGAAACGGTATTTTCCCGCCCTCAGGTTACTCCGGCAGAATTACCGCCGCTTCAGGGTAAAATAGTCATCGGTTTTGTTGGTTTTTGCCGCGAGTGGCATGGGCTGGATCGGGTGCTGACGCTAATGGCCAAACTGCAAAATCCGGCGTTATTTTTCCTTATCATTGGTGACGGCCCTGCCATTGCCGCGTTAAAACAGCAGGCAGCAGAGCTGAATATCAGTGAGCAGATTTTTGTCAGTGGTCTGGTGAGCCGCAACGATATGCCCGATTGGCTGGCGCCGATGCATATCGCACTGCAGCCCGATGTAGTGCCTTACGCCTCGCCCCTTAAGATGCTCGAATACATGTATATGGCAAAGGCAATTATCGCACCGGACAGCGCCAACATCCGCGAGTTACTGCAACACCGGCAGAATGCGCTATTGTTCGATATGGCGCAGCCACAAAGCTTTACCCAATGTTTAAACGAGCTGTGCGAACAACCGGCGCTGATTGCGCAATTGGGCGCCAACGCCAAACTCAGTATTGCGCAGCAGCAACTCACCTGGGACCACAACGCATGGCGTATTGTGCAACAGTTTGAGCAATGCCGGCCAAATTGACCATGAACATACTGACTATCAGCACCTTGTATCCCAACGCGCAGCAACCGCAACACGGTATTTTTGTTGAAACCCGTATGCGCAAGTTAAAACAAGCCTATCCGCAGTTGCAAATCACCGTTATTGCGCCCTGCCCAAGGCGGTATCTGACGACAAAAACTACAGCTGATACAGAAGCTCAAATCAGACACGGTATCCGCGTGTTGCACCCAAGCTATCTGGCAGTGCCGGGGCTGGGCATGTATGTTAACCCTTACACTCTGTACTATTGTCTGAAACAGCAGCTAACCCGTCTGTTAGCTCAGGGCGAGCGCTTTGATCTGATTGACGCACACTACATCTACCCCGATGCCGTCGCCGCACAATGGCTGGCCGGAAAGTTTAAGCTGCCGCTGGTGGCAACCGCCAGAGGCAGCGATATTCACCTGTTACCTGAATACAGCGTGCCACGCTGGCAGATCAAACGTACCCTGGCTAAAGTGGATGCCGCCATTGGCGTTTGTCAGGATCTGGTCAACCGCATGCAGCGGCTGCAACCGGCATTGACACACAATATCGCCATTCGCAACGGCGTTGATCTTGAGCTGTTTTATCCGCAGGACAAACGCGACACCCTGCGCCAGGAGCTGGGCTACAGCGGTTATGCACTGCTTAGTGTCGGCCGGTTGGTGCAGTTAAAAGGCCAGCACAAAATTATCGACATAGTGGCGCAATTAAACGATGTTACCTTGACTATTATTGGTGATGGCGAGGAAAAAGCCGCATTGCAACGACGTGTTGCCAGGCTGGGTATTAGTGAGCGGGTAAGGTTTATTGCACCCCAGCCACAACACAAATTGCGCGAACATTATAACGCTGCTGATTGCCTGGTACTGGCTTCAAGCCGCGAAGGCTGGGCTAATGTTTTGCTTGAAGCCATGGCGTGCGGCTGTCCGGTAGTAACTACCCCTGCAGGTGGCACACCGGAAGTTATAGCCCACCCGCACGCCGGCATCGTCAGTAAAGACTTCTCTGTTGACGCCCTGCTCAATGCCTTGTTGACGCTAAAGCAGAATATGCCGGCACGCGAAGATGTCAGCGCCTATGCCCGCACACTCAGTTGGGATCAATCGATAATTCTGTTAAAACAAACATTTGATAAAGTACTACAGCAACGTGGTAACTCTGCTGCAGCACAGGGAGAGCAGCATGTTAGATAGTTTATATTTGTTGTTTGATATTAGCGCCTTAGTTGCCCTGTTTTACTGGGCAACTAAGCAGGAAGAATAATAATGCGCGATTTACTACTGGTTGCTTTCTTTTTTATCGTCGTTTATTTCACCTTTAAGCGCCCTTTTATCGGTGTCTGCGCCTGGATATGGATAGCGCTGACCGCTCCCACCTTATGGGCTTTTGGCTTTTCAACTCATTTACGGTTAAACCTGAGCATTGTATTGATCACCCTTATTGCGTATATCGTGGCCGAAAAAAATAAGTCGGTCCATCTGAGTAAGATTGGCTGGCTGGTGTTGCTGTTTTGTTTCTGGACATTTTTGTCGTCACTGACTCACATCACCTACGATAGCGCCAAAATATGGGGTTACTTCATTGACTTTATTAAAGTTGTCATGTTGTTTTTCTTTGCCATACTGCTGCTTAAAAAACGCTACCAGTTAGATATCTTTGTCTGGTGTATCGTTTTATCCGTTTCATCCTATGCTGGTATGGAAGGGCTAAAATTTTTACTCTCCGGTGGCGGCCATGAAGTTGTCGGCCGTGCCGGTGTTATTCAAGACCGCAACGATTTTGCTGTAGCAATTAATATGTCGCTGCCACTGATAGCTTATTTGTATTTTACCTCTAAGCATAAGTTAATCCGTTTAGGCCTGTTAGGGCTTGCCGTATTGAATGTTGTTGCTGTAATAGGCACTTATTCGCGCGGTGGCTTTATTGGCCTGGCTATTTTGGGTGTAGCTTTCTGGTGGCGCTCTAAGTATAAAATACCACTGGCTTTGGTCGCACTTCTGCTTGTGCCTGTATTGTATCAAAAAGCACCGGAAGACTGGCGCGAGCGGCAAACCACTGTAGCCACTGCAGCAACCGAAGATGGCTCTTTTATCGGCCGGTTGTGGGCGTGGAAAATCTCTACCATGATAGCGCTGGATCACCCTGTTTCCGGCGGCGGTTTTCGTGCGGTTACCAATCCGATTGTCTGGAACAGCTATGCACCTTATACCGCCGATTTTGGCCCGATACAAACGCCAGCTATCCCGGCAGATTTACGGCCCAAAGCGGCACATAATATCTATTTTCAGGTACTGGGTGACCATGGCTTTATCGGGCTGTTTATTTTTCTCGCTATGCTGGGCAGCACTTATTTCAGTAATATCCGCACCAATAAGCTTTGTAGACACAGTGAAGACCACCAGTGGATGTACCACTTGAGCAGTGCGCTGAATTTATCCATTATTGGCTACGGTATTACCGGCGCCAACGTTAGCTTAGCCTATTTTGATTTGCTGTATGCCGTGCTGGCTATGGTTGTTGCTATGCAGGTGCTGCGGCCCGCGACAGGTGTTACTAAAATGCGGAGTCAGGCTTGAGTAATGCTAACCGCGGTCTGGGTAAAAAGATTGCCATAGGCGCGGCCTGGTCTGTGTTAACCCGGCTTAGCATTAAAGGCCTTGGGTTTATCAGTACTATTATTCTTGCCCGTCTGCTGTTTCCGGCCGATTTCGGCATTATGGCCGCATGTATGGCGATGGTGGCATTTTTTGAAATATTCACCAGCTTCAGTTTTGATATCAACATTATCCAAAAGGATAATGTTACTGATGACACCCTGAACAGCGCCTGGACATGCAAGCTATTGTCAGGTTTGTTGCTCGCCATACTATTATTTTTCGCCAGTCCCTGGATCAGCGCTTTTTTTAACGACCCCCGTTTAACCCTGGTGGTGCAGGTTGTTGCCTTTATTCCGCTGATCAAAAGCGCAGAAAATATCGGCTTTGTGCTATATCGCAAAAACCTGGATCTGAAAAAAGAGTTTAATCTGGAAGTTATTACCAAATTAGTGTCATTTACCATCACCATCGCTGCGGCGTTTTACTGGCAAAACTACTGGGCGCTTGTGATCGGCATGTTCAGTAATGCCATTGCGCGGGTACTGTTAAGCTATGTTATGCACCCCTACCGCCCCACCTTCGGCTTAAACCAGGCAGCGGAATTATTTCGCTTCTCCAAATGGCTGCTGCTTAATAACTTACTGATTTTCCTTAACCATAAAGTAACAGATCTGATTATCGGCAACAGAACAAATACTACTGAGCTGGGTTATTACAGTGTAAGTTACGAAATATCTAATTTGCCAACCACAGAGCTGGTCTTTCCGCTTAGCCGCGCGATATTTCCCGGATATTCATTGGTCAAATCAGATATAAATGCCTTAAGAGACATGTTTCTGAAAATCACCGGTGTAGTGTTGTTTTTTGCCGCGCCTATCTGTTTTGGCTTTTACGCCGTGGCGCACGAGGCGGTAGCGCTTTTTTTAGGTGATAAATGGCTTAACATAGTGCCGATGGTATCCATCTTATCGTTCTATGGTTTAAGCCGCTGTGCCGTACAAAATATGGGCAACGTCTTTGTGGCTTTAGGTAAGCCCCATATCAGCACCTATATTTCTCTGTCCCGTTTAATTGTAATTGTGCCACTGCTTTTGTACTCGGTATCACACTATGGAGCACTTGGCGCTGCGGTCACCGTGCTGGCGGTGTCCTTAGTCACCTTGCCGCTTAGTTTCTGGACCTGCAGCCTGATGCTGAAATTCACCCTGCGCCAGGCACTGATGCTGTTTGCTTTTCCGATATCTGCCGCAGTATTAATGACGCTGGCAATTAAACTGCTGGGCTATGTTTTAGACAAGCAACAGGTTCACTCCGTCGCGGTGCTGTTGCTTGCTAAAGTTGCCACAGGCGCATTCTGTTATTTCGCAATTGCTGCAATATACTTAGGTTACATCACGAAAAATGAATTTTGGCTGCAACAGCTTCGCACTTTACGGGCCAAATTGATGGCCCGCCGTTCGAAAAAGGATTCTCAGGGATGATTAAACAACAAAGCGACGCTACAGAGTACGCGTCTAAGCACTTTTTGTTGGCCGGGTATGTCGGTGGTATTAATGTCGGTGATGAAATTCTTACCTCTGCTGTTGCAGCACATATCAGCCAAAAGTACAGCAACCACATTACCATCGCCTCAGGCCAACCGGCACTCAGCAAAACCTATATCGGCGACAACTATAATTACGTCGAAGCTTATTACCCCGGGCAGCCTCTTAACGTTAAAGGCCTGTCAAACCTCATCAGCGCGATTCGCCGGGCGGATAGTGTGGTATTTGTTGGTGGTGGCTTACTGCAGGATGCGCACAGCACCCGACTGATACAGCACTGTGCTTTTATTGCCTCTATCGCCAAAGTAATGAATAAACCGGTAATGTCGTTTGGTGTCGGTGCCGGGCCGATAAAATCTACGCAAGGTGTAAAACTGAGTAACCTTTTCTTACAGGCCAATGACGTTATCTATTGCCGTGACAGCTACTCCGTTAAATATATACAGCAACACCTGGTGCCAAAGCCCAACACGGTAAAACAGGGTTACGACAGTATTTTCTTACAAGGGCAACATTTGGCAGAAAAGGCAGAGCAAAAAATTATTGGTCTGTGTTACCGCCATTGGCCTGGCCTTGAGCAATCAACCCTGTTACGGCTGACAGAGCAGTTAATTGACAATCAGTATGCTGTACTTTTTATGCCGTATGAAAAAAGCGACATCGCGCTGTATCACGCCCTTAAACAACGGTTCGGCGACAATATCCAGCTATCCGGTGAGCAAAATACTACCGCAACGCTGGACACTATTGCCTCTTTGCACGGCCTTATTTCTATGCGTTTACATGCTAATCTGCTGGCAATACTGGCCGCTGTACCCTGTGTTGCGTTGTCTTACGATCCTAAACTAAGCAGTGTATTAGCCAGTGTAGGATGTGAGCAAAATGTACTGCCGCTGTCAGCATCAGCAGAAGACATTTTGCATCTGCTGCAACATCCGCCACCAGCAAAAGATCACAAATTGCTGCAACAGGCCATCGCGAATAATGCCGGTTGTTTTAACGACGCACTAAGCCACAGCTTTGCAGGCAAAACCTCGTTCTCTGCCTTCAAAAAAGTTGCGTTGACAGCATATTGGTACAACAGCTTAGTGCTTGCTCCTGCTACGAGACGCGCTGCTGTGGCAGTAGCTCCGGCATTTAATAAGCTGCTACCGGGCTCGCTAAAAGCATGGATCAGACGAAAACTTGGATTTAACTGGTAATTTAAGGCTGATACCAATGAACATTGGCATTGTAACCACCTGGTTCGAACGCGGCGCCGCCTACGTGTCCAGACAATTTCGGGATGTGCTGGCAAGCGAGCATGATGTTTTTATTTATGCCCGCGGCGGGGAGAAGTTTGCTATTGGCGATCCCAATTGGGATCTGGACTACGTAACCTGGGCAAAAAAACCCGCTACCTTTGCCTTTACTGACATTAACCCGGAAGATTTTCAACGTTGGTTAATCAGCAACAACATTGAGCTGGTTATTTTTAACGAACAAAAAATCTGGGCACCGGTCATGTTATGCCGTGAGCTGAAAATCAAAACCGGCGCCTACATCGATTACTACACTGAGCAAACTGTTGATATGTTTGCGTTGTATGACTTTTTAATTTGCAATACGCAAAAGCACCGCAGTGTATTTGCCTGGCATCCGCAGTGTTTATTTATTCCCTGGGGTACAGATACATCGCTTTATCTACCCAAACCGCAAACTGCGTCGCACCGCAGCGGTGTCACGTTTTTTCACTCCGCCGGTATGAGCCCTTTTCGCAAGGGTACCGACTTGCTGCTGCAAGCCTTTTCGCTGTTAACCGGTGAGGCAAAGCTTTACTTACATAGTCAGGTGCCACTTAAAACGGTCTTTCCGCAGCTCAGCGACAACATTGATAACCTGGTGGCCAAACAACAGCTGTTTATTCACGAAGGTACCGTAGCGGCCCCCGGTTTGTACGATAAGGGCGATGTGTATGTCTACCCGTCAAGGCTGGATGGTATTGGTCTGACTATCCTTGAAGCCGCTTCAGCCGGGTTGCCGGTTATCGTGCCGGACTATGGCCCGATGAACGAGTTTGTTGCTGCCGATATAAACGGGCGCACCGTAGCAATAGATAAGCTCTGGGCACGCTGGGACGGCTACTACTGGCCACAGTGTGAAGTCAACATAGCGGCACTGGCAGCGGCCATGCAAAGCTATGTTGATAATGCCGGCAACATGTCTCAATACGCCATGCAAGCGCGACAATACGCTGAAAAACACTTTAACTGGCAGCACAACAGCGCCGGACTGGCGCAATTACTTACACAGATCACGCTACAATCGGCTGCTTCTGTCAGTGCTGCAGAGCAACAGGCAAGAAAATATGATGCAACCTTGTTTCAACGCCACGCTAAATCCTCACGGCAACGCTGGATGGATAATTTTGAGGAGCAAAGCCCGGTGTTGTACCGGCTGATGCAAAGCCTGAAATCAGCCTTGAGGCGCGGCTAACCATGCACTTTATCGTTTTAGCCCCTAACCACTGGCATGGCCCCTGGATGAACCGGCAACAATTGTTCAGCCGCATAGGTTTAACCCACCGGGTAACGTACTCGACAGGTCCGTTGTATTTCTGGCAGCGTAACAGCAATGCCTTTGAGCAAGCGCCACTGTTTTCGCAGCGCACTTATGCCGACAATGTTACGGTGTTCCGTCCATCAAAGCTGATGCTGCGCCTGCCTAAAGTGCCGTTAATTGACAAGGCGGTACGCAAGCAGTTTGCCCGAGCCATTGCAGCCGACAGCACGGCGCAAAACACCTGCCTGTATCTGTTTCACCCGGAATATGCTGACTATATCAGCGATATTGGCCACCAAAAGCTGGTTTATCACGCCTACGATGATTTCTCAAAGCAAGGTGATTACTCCCTGCTGGCAGAGAAAGAACTGGCGCTGCTTAGCAAAGCCGATGTGGTTTTTGCCTCCTCTACGCTGATCCAACAGCGGCTGGCTACCTTGTCCGGCAGGCAAGACATTGTCTTTCTGCCCAACGGCGTTGACTACGAGCTGTTCTCCCGCCCTCAGGCAGTACCCGATGACTTAAATGCCATTCCGCATCCACGTGTTGCTTACACCGGCTCGATAAACCGAAAAGTTGACCTGGAGCTATTGCTTACCCTGGCAAAACGGCTGGAAACTGTGCATTTTGTTTTAATTGGTGGCATTGGCAAACTGGATAGCAGCGCTACTGTGTCGGCACTGTCGGCACTGCACAACGTGCACTTTGCCGGCGCAAAACCGGTAAACGCGATAGCCGCCTATATGCAACACGCTGATATTAACATTATGATTTATAAAGCAGACAGCAGCACTTGGGCGATATCAGGTTATCCACTGAAGTTGCATGAGTATCTTGCTGTAGGTAAGCCGGTGATTAGCGCACCGTTAGATGCGGTAATCCCATTTTCATCAGTATTAACATTGGCCAACAGTGTTGATGAATGGCAAAGCGCAATTAAGCAACAGCTCAGTGCTTTACCGGAGCCTGCGCAGGTAGCTGCCCGTCAGGCTGTAGCGCGGCAAAACACCTGGGATATACGTGTTATGCAGATCCTCAATACGCCAGGTCTTACGTAAAATTATAGTTTGCCACCGGCTTTAACTATTTTGTTTTCCAGACCTTTTAACGGGTACTGTAAGCCATAAGCAATTTTTGCATGCTCTGCGGCTTTTTCCAGGTTTTTCATATCCACGTATAACAAACCCAGATTGTAATGCAGCTCAGCATAATTGCTGCTCATGGCAACAGCGGTTAAATAGACTTTCTCTGCTTCTTGAAGTTTGCCTGACAAATGCAGGTGCATGCCATACAGCATGCGCGACACGATATCCGCCGGCTGAAAATAAATAGCCCGCTTAAAATAGCAATCAGCAGAGTAATACGGCACACCACTTTCGGCAGTTGGAGGGTTCAGACGGTAATATTTGCCGATGGCATTCAGCGCACGGTGATAATTTGGAATAGCTCTTAAGGTGTAATCAATGTCACCCAGCAAAGTTCCGTTTTCCCCCCCTATCAGTTGTTCCACCTTACCGGTAAAGTGAGCATTTATAACGATAGGTAGTCTTCTGCTGTGCCCGGGATTGGTGAAGTCCCAGGGGCCATAAGCATTACTCAGCGGCTGCCCCTGCGCAATACCACAGGTGGTATTATTACGCTGGGCTTGGACCGGCAAGGACAACAACAGTACTGCGGCTAAAACTCCCAAATACACTGATTTCATAAGCACTCCTTGCTTTACTAAAACACTGCGTTAGTGTAGTCCGCGATAAACGGCTACGTCCAGTGCTTTAATCTGCGTTTCGCCGCAGCAATCTGATCGAGATATTGCACTTCAGTGCATAACACGTTTAAATGTACCATTAACAAAGCTACAAACACGGAATGTTTGTGAAACAAAAAATTCTCTATATCGCTTATCACTTTCCACCCATTCAGGTAAGCAGCGGTGTGCACCGCACATTAAGCTTTTGCCGTTACTTAGCCAGCCACGGCCAGGATGTGACGGTGCTTACAGCAACCTATCCGGCGTACGCCGCATTAAGCCACGACAACCACAAGCTTATTCCGGACAATATTACAGTGCTACGGGCCTATGCACGCGACACTGCCAGGCATTTCTCAGTGCGCGGTCGCTATTTAAGTGCAATGGCCTTGCCTGACCGTTGGCAAAGCTGGATTTTCGGCGCAGTGTGGCGTGGCTGGCGCCATATTCGCCGCCATAAAGCCGACATTATTATCAGCACTTACCCTATAGCTTCGGCACACATTATCGGCTACTTATTACACAAACTAACCGGCGTTGCCTGGATTGCCGATTTTCGCGACCCTATGTTGCAGGAGGACTACCCGTCTACGCCGCGCCTAAGGCGTGTTTTCGGCTGGATTGAACGAAAAGCCGTACAACACTGCAAGCATATTATTTTTACCAGCCCGGGCGCCAAAGCACTGTATCAGGCACGGTATCCGCAGGTAGACGACAGCGTATGGCAGGTACTGCCCAATGGCTTTGATGAAACCTTATTTAACCTGGTTAAACCACAACCGGATAAAGCCGCTACCACGCAATTTACCTTGTTGCACAGCGGCACCATTTACCCCTACGAGCGTGATCCGTCTGCCTTTTTTGCTGCATTACAGCAGTTAAAACAGCAACAACCGGAATGTGCCGGCCAACTAAAGGTTATTTTGCGCAGCAGCGGTCATGACGCATTGTACCAGCCTATGCTGGAGCAACTGCAGATCAGCGATATAGTGCAGCTGGCACCGCCACTGAATTATGTTGAAGCGCTGGAGGAAATGTTAAGCGCCGATGCGCTGTTGTTAATGCAGGCAGACAATTGCAATTACCAAACGCCGGCAAAAGCTTATGAATATATCCGCGCCCGCAAACCTGTGCTGGCCCTGACAGATGCGGCCGGCGATACCGCTGCACTGATCAAGCAAAGCGGTGTTGCAGAATTGGCGCCGATGAATGATGCCGATGCCATAGTGAGCGCTTTAATTAAACTCATCAGCAATCTGCAAAGTAGTAGTTACCGCTATTTAGCAGATGAGGAAATTGCCCGATTTTCCCGCGATTATCAGGCAGAGCAGTTATTAAAATTGACGCAAAATTTAAGCTGATAAACACGGACGGATGAGTAAATGACCTGGAAAATAACTGTTGCAGCTCAAAGCGATTCAGCACAGGCAAGTGCTGCAGTTACACTTGAAACCGCCAACCGTAAGGTAACACTGCTCAGTGACAGCACATGGCATCTGGCAGAGGATGACAATGCTGTTATTGCACTGCTTGGCCGTTTGCGGCCCTATCAGCAAGATTATTTTCAGGACAAGCTGCAGCAAAACGGCGCAGTGTGGTTTTTAACGCAATACCGGCAAACACCGGCTGCATTTTTTAATGCTATAGCCGGCTTTTTTCTGCTGGTTATTTTCGACAAAAAACAAGGCACCGTGCAGGTAGTGAACGATCATGTTGGCTCTGTGCCCTGCTATATCAAACAACATAACAGCCAAAGCTGCTATATCAGCGACGATGTGCAGCTTATTCGTCAGCAAGATGCCGCGCTTAGCATCAGCCCACAAGCCATATATAACTATATGTATTTTCACTGCATTCCATCTCCCCTGTCGCTATACGCTGAGGTACTGAAAATGCCTCCGGGCAGCTGCGCTGATTTGAGCCAACCGGGTAATGGCCGTATTGAAAACTACTACCAGCCCGACTTTACGCAAGCTAACGACACTGAAGCACAATTACAGCAACGCTGTCGTGAAGTGATATCAACTGCAGTACGGCGCAATATCAGCACTAATTGCGCGGCTTTTTTAAGTGGAGGTCTTGATAGTTCAACCGTAGCCGGAATGTTGGCCAGGCACAGTACAGAAGCCAAAACCTACTCCATCGGTTTTGATGCGCAGGGTTATGACGAAACCGAATATGCACTGCTGACAGCGCGGCATTTTAACACCGAACATAAAGTGCACTATTTACAACCTGCAGATATTGCAGAGAACTTTTCTTCGGTCGCAGCAAGTTTTACCGAACCCTTTGGTAACTCCTCCGCTATGGCAGCCTATATTTGTGCCAAAGTCGCTGCACAAGATGGTATCAAGGTGATGCTGGCAGGCGACGGCGGCGATGAAATATTTGCCGGTAACGAGCGCTATGTTAAACAGTTAGTGTTTGAGCGCTATCATCAGTTACCCGATGCCTTGCAAAAATTGCTGGATATAAGCTTTTACAACCCGCTGGCAGCAAAGCTGCCGCTACTGAAAAAAGCCCACAGCTATATCAACCAGGCCAAGATGCCAATGCCCGACCGCCTGGAGAGCTATAACTTTCTTAACCGGTTCAACGGTAGTGACATGTTCACCACAGCGTTTTATGCCGGCATTAACCCCGAACTACCATTACAGCAGCAACAGCAGCGTTTCCTGCAATGCAAATCTGACTATCTGGTAGATAAAATGATGTATCTCGACTGGAAATTCACGCTTTGCGACAATGACTTGGTTAAAGTATCTGGCATGTGTAAAAAAGCCGGTGTAGAGGTACGCTACCCGTTGTTTGAAAAAGAGGTTGTCGACTTTAGTTGCACCGTACCTACCGAACTTAAACTGGCTGGCGGCACATTGCGCAGCTTTTATAAAAACAGCTTCCGTGGCTTTTTACCCGATGGCACCTTAAATAAAACTAAGCATGGCTTTGGCCTGCCGTTTGGTGTTTGGATGAAAAGAAACACCGAACTGCAACAGATTGCGCTGCAGGCATTACAGCAATTTAAGCAACGGCAAGTTTTACAAACCGATTTCATCGAACTGGTTATTGCAACCTTTCAAAGTGGTCATTCCGGCTACTACGGCGAACTGGTGTGGATTATCGTGGTGATAGAGTTATGGCTACAGCAACACGAGAGTGCTTATGTTGCATAAAATGCTGCAATTAGCCGGGCAACTCACAAGCCGTGGCAAGCTGAGTATACTGATTTACCATCAGGTGCTAAGCGAATTTGACCCTATGCGGCCGACTGAACCAACGGCGCAGATGTTCGACTGGCAAATGCGCCTGCTACAACAGTACTTTACGCCGTTGTCGCTGGATCAGGCGTTGCATCACCTTAAGCATAATACCCTGCCGCCCAATGCGGTTTGCGTAACCTTTGATGATGGCTATCTGAATAATCTTACTGTCGCGCAGCCGATATTGGCTAAATATGCCATCCCGGCCACGGTGTACATTGCCACGGCTTTTAGCACCGGCCGCAATATGTGGAATGACCGGTTAATTCATTTATTTGCTGCGCAAAGCCGGCAACAATTGCAGCTGGACGATGAGCAGGTGCAACTGGGCGATTGGCAGGACAGACGCAACAAAGCGCAGCAATGGTTGAAACAGCTGAAATATCTGCCGTTAGCGCAACGGCTGGATAAAATTGACCAGTTTTACCGGCAAAATAATGCAGACGAGCAAGCTGCATTAATGATGTCGCCGGCGCAAATTAAGCAGTTGGCAGATTGCGGCGTGACTATTGGTGCCCATACCGTTAATCATCCTATTTTAAAAGTAATACCGGAACAGCAGCAGCGGCAGGAAATCAACCAATCAAAACAACAACTGGAAAGCTGGCTGGGCAGCCCCGTGCAGCACTTTGCCTACCCCAACGGTGCAAAAAACACCGACTTTGACGATATAACGGTGAAGTTGGTGGAAAGTAACGGCTTTGTCAGCGCGGTAACCACCGATTGGGGTATATCAACTGCAGATACATCGCGTTATCAGCTAAAGCGTTTTACCCCTTGGGACAAAACTGCCGGTCATTTTCATTTACGGCTAATTAAAAATGCCAGCGGGTTTTAATTTGATGCAGTGGCAGGTTTTTTCACAAGCTGATTATCCCGCAAACCTCTGGTTTGATTGGGATTACATAAATGAGCAATGGCATAACGGTAATCCATTGCTCAGCAGCAGTTTTATTTCTTTATTGTGTCAGTACGTTAAACCAAACTTATTTGTCGCTGTTGCAAAAGATGGTCACCGCAGTTCAGCCATGCTACTGCTGGAAAAGAGTCAAACTGGTATATGGCAAATATTTAAACCCAGCCAAGCTACACTGGCATTACTTGTCATCGCACCCGACTGTCAATTATCACTTCAACAATTGTTCAAATTATTGCCTGGCCTTTGTTATCGCATAGACTTTATCAGTTTGGATCCTGCTGAACATCAGAATATTATTGCGCTTCAGTCCAGGAAAGACCTTACCGCCAAAGCAACAAATATCAGAATAGACGTGACTTCAGACTTCGGGCAGTACTGGAGTGAGCGACCGAAAAAGCTTAAAGCAAATGTGAAACGCTACCAAAATCGCTTTGAGGAAGAACAAGGCGCAGTTCGCTTTTCACACCTGACGTCAGTACAGGATGTACAAAATGCGGTTGACCGCTATGGCATGCTGGAATCAAAAGGCTGGAAGGGTAAACAGGGAACAGCGTTACATCCGAGCAATTACCAGGGGCAATTCTACCGCCAGTTTCTTACGCTTCAAGCTCAGCAACAATCAGCTTTGGTTATTGAAATGTATATTGGTGAACAGCTTATCGCATCACGACTTTGCTGCTTTCACAACGGTCTTCTAATCGCATTAAAGACCTCCTTTGATGAAGCATACAAAAGATATGCGGTTGGCCGCTTACTACTGAAAGAGCTGATCCGGTGGGGATTTGAACGCACTGATATCAGCACAATTGATTTCTACACCAACGCATCTGCCGAACAAATAGAGTGGGCCACTGAGCAGCGGCCAATGTTTAATACCAGCATCTACTCCGCAAATTTACCTGGTATAGCGCTGTCATTTTTGTCACACACGAAAATGCGCATGAAAAGAAAACAGACTGAAGTGAGCGTTGACTAGATGGAAATGCAAACTGAACAACCGCAAGCATCTGATATTCAAGACACCACACCATTTTTTACCCGGCAGCAGTGGTTTGAACATTTTGAGCAACATATCGTAACCGACAGTTCCGTCATTTGGTTGCCATTGACACAGCAGCCTAAGGCCAAAGTACTTCCTTTATTGAGCCCAACAGATAATCAGAAAGCTTTTCAGATCCGCAGTTTACTAAGTATGAGTAACTATTATTCGCCTGTTTATGGCTTGGTCAACAGTGAATTATCTGAAACCATTGGCGCAGATGAACTTTGCGATAATACAGTTGAACTGCTTAAAGGTTATGACAGCATCAACATATCACCAATTTACGAGCAGCAAGCAACTGATTGGCTTAACGCTTTTAAGCAGATAGGTTTTACCGGCCACCGTTATCAACACTCTGTCAATTGGTATCACAATAATATTACAGACATACAGCAATATTGGGCTCTACGCCCTCCTCGCTTGCTCAACACATTGAAGCGAAAACGTGAACAAATGCAAAAGGCCGGCGAGTTTACCACGCAAGTTTTCAGCAACGGCAGTCAATCACAGTTGATACAAGCACTGATTGATTATCATCATGTTTATTATCACAGTTGGAAGCAAAAAGAACCTTACCCGGCATTTATTGATGCCGTAGCAGAATATGCATGGCATCGTAATGAGCTTCGAATTGGCATTATTTATCACCAGCAGCGGCCAATAGCAGCTCAGATCTGGTTTGTCTGTAAAAAAACGGCCTATATATTCAAACTGGCACATGTTGAGAGCTACACCCGCTTTAGCCCGGGAACCGTTCTTATGGCAGTCTTGCTAGAGCATGTCATCACTGAAGACAACGTCAACCATATTGATTTTCTGACCGGTAATGACAGCTACAAACAGGATTGGATGTCAGGCAAACATGTTCTGTATGGTATTCATCTGTGTAATAAGCACAGCGCAAAAGGATTATGCCTATCAGTATTAGATTATGCCGGCCGGGTCAGAAAAAAAATCCCCCTTCTGCGTTAAGCCATCGTGTATCAAGGAGGGGTGTTAAGCAATCATATCAACACCGCGGCAATTTTATTAAGTTGCACTTGGTTTAATCCCTGATGACATGGCAGTTGAACCAGTAAGTTTTTTAAATCTGCACTTACCCCACAACCTGACTCTGCTATCTCCTCCCACCGTAACACCTGAATTCCCTTCTCACGTAAGCGAGCGAACCACTTGATGTCGTTTAACACAAAAGGCAGCACATAAGGGTCATCATATTCGGCTAGTGTGGGGTACAGCGGTTGTCCTGCATTACTTTGTTGCAGCAACTGAGCAAGGTACTGATAATTTGCCCGACGTTGCCGGCTAATTGCCGCGTAGTTGCTATGAAGCAGCAGCCAGCGGCTAATGCGTAAACAGTCTGTCTTTTGCATATCCGGACGAAAATAACGCAATTCTGTACTTAGTTTAGCTGAGGCTTTCACGGGCATGCTACCAGACATCAGCGCTCTTAGCTCAGTAGCAACAGAAACTGCGGTAGGCATGTTAATTTTCTGACCTGGCAGGTAAAGCACCCCACCATCTAATGTTCCCAATGTTTTGGGGATACTGCTGACGCAGGCAGATACTGCCGACGGCTTATGTATACACGTACGCCAAAAGTGAGTAAGGCTGTGTGCATTATCTTCAATAACTATTTTACCGCCCGCACTTGCCGCCAGCATCAGTGCATCCGTATTTTGCGAGAAACCAAAATAACGTACTGCGACCACATGGCTAACTTCCGGAGTAAGTAAACGGGAAAAATCAGCAATGTTTGTACTCAAATCAGGTAACTGTGAGTAGAACTTGATGTCATAACCAGCATAAATAAAAGGCTCCACTAATGCAGGGCAATGATATGCAGGTATTAAAACGGTGTTGTTCTGCCCAACACGCTTTAAACATAGTGCCGCTGCCACTAATGCATAGCGTGCACGACTAAAAGTTGTTACATCATCAAGCTGAGCTGTTTTATGCCAAAGGCTGCTATCAGTAAAACTCAATGCCGGCTGCGCTTTTACCACTGCAGGCGGGAAATTTTTGGCGTCCATTAACGGCGTAGAAAATTGCACTGACATTAGCTCAATCCATTAAAGCGTAGATTTTTAGTATGCCAGTATAAGGATAATCAGTAAAACAAACATGACTGTAACTCTTGGTTAGTAACCTATAGCAAGGTAATATCGTTATAGCCCAACCACATCGCAGGAGCGTTTTTTGGACAAGGAATTAAGCAGACGGATCAGGCTTACACGTTACCTTATGGTAATTGGCATTGTGGTACTGCACATTCCGCCTTATCAATCATTGGCTGAGCTGGGTTTAGCCCCGTTTGAGTTTATTAAGGCATTCTTCTCACACGCGGTATTTCGCACTACTGTACCGATGTTAACTGTGATGTCAGGCTATTTGCTCTTCAGCTCTAACCTGGTGGCTGAGCCACTAAAGCTTTGGCTGAAAAAGGTACAATCTCTGCTGCTGCCGCTGATACTGTGGAACATCCCGGTGGTATTGGCGATATTTATCATCCAACGCTACCAACTTAGCGGCCACGAATTTTCTGTGCAGCTTTACCCGGCAGAAACCAGACGCTGGCTAAATGCCCTGACAGGTCTGCTTGATACGCCGGCAAATTACCCGCTGAATTTTTTGCGTGATTTATTTGCTTTGTGTTTACTGGCACCGTTGTTCCGCCTACTGCTGAAATATGCCCCCTATACCGGATTTGCGCTGGTAGCCCTGATTTATTTTTATAATCTGGATGGTCCCTTTGTGCTGCGTAACAGCATGTTTATCAGTTTTTACCTCGGTGCACTTATTGCAACTCAGCGCCTCGATATCAGATACCTTGACCGCTTTGCGGTGCCGTTGTTACTGCTGTTTATACTGTTTTGTGTGTGTATCGTTGTTTTCGATATCAGCAACCGCGAGCCGCTGCGGCTGTTGGCGCCGTTTATGATCTGGCCGGCGATGTCATTGCTGGTTAATCTGCGGCCGGTGCTGTGGTTAACCCGGTTTGCCGACAGCAGCTTTTTAACTTTTTTAGCCCATGGCCCTTTATTACTGCTGTGCTGGCTGGCCTACAGCACATTGCTGCCCGGCGCGCCTTATCCACTATTCTGGCTCCTGGCGCCGGTGTTTAGCGTTGTACTGTGTGCCTGGTTGCATCCCTTACTTGTACGGTTTTTTCCACGAACTGCTTCGCTGCTGCTTGGAGGGCGTAACTAATGCATACAGCGCTGCCACTTACTTTATCCGGTTTACCGGGCAGCGGTTTTATCCGCATGAACGCCGGTAACAACTTTTTACTCACATACAGTAATGCTGCCGGCCAAAACGCCATAGTGGTGTTGCCACCTTTTGCCGAGGAAATGAATAAATCCCGTCATCTGCTAAGCGCGGTTATGCGCCAACTGGCTGCATTGGGCTACAGTTGTTTTATGCCGGACCACTATGGCACAGGCGATAGCGAAGGCGATTTGGACCAGGCAAGTATCGGGCTGTGGCGAGCGGATCTGCTGCAGCTGATACAGCTACTGGCACAACAGGGTTATCAAAGCCTGAGCTTTATTGCCGTGCGTTTCGGTACTTTGCAGTTGTTTGATTTACTTAACCTGCATGCCCTGCCCCTGCCGGTAAAGCAACTGGTGTTATGGCAACCACTGTTTGACGTGGATAAATTCTGGCAACAGTTTGTCAGGATAAAAGTGGCGGAGACAATGGCTACGGGCAACAAAGTTAGCCAGAAAGAGCTGGAGCAGCAACTGCAGGACGGACAGCAAATTGAAATTGCCGGTTATCCGCTAAGCCCGGCATTCTTTGCCAGTTTGCAAACGCTGCAAGGCGCTATTCCGCCACTGTTAGCGCAAACGGCAGTATGTTGGCTTGAAACCTCGCAGCTGGACAATATCGCTTTACCGGTACAAAAAATGCGCGATAAATTACAACAATGCTGCCAGCTAAGCTTTATGCAGCTCAAAGCCGAGCCCTACTGGCAAACCACGGAACTGGCCAATGCTGAGCAACTGCTTGCCTTGACGGTAAAACAGTTTAGCGGAGCAGCGCAGCATGACTGAGCACTATATCTGCCTTGAAACAGCAGACTATCAATTGGCGGCGGTGTTACATCAGGCACCGGCCGACACCGGCGTATTGTTAGTGGTGGGCGGGCCGCAATACCGTGTTGGCAGCCATCGGCAGTTTGTTAAAGTCAGCCGTTATCTTGCCGCACAAGGGATACCATCACTGCGGCTGGACACCGCCGGTATGGGTGACAGCAGTGGCAGCAAAGCCGAATTTTACCGGCAAAGCGATGATATTGCCGTAGCCATAAATGCGTTCTTCCGGCACTGCCCACAGCTTAAGCAGGTGGTACTATGGGGCCTGTGCGATGCTGCCAGTGCTATTTTAATTGCATTAAATAAACCAGACCCGCGTATTTGCGCGGTAATGTTGCTAAACCCCTGGGTGCGCCAATCGCAAAGCCATGCTAAAACATTGTTGAAACACTATTACCTGAAGCGGTTAATGCAAAAAGATTTTTGGCAGAAGCTATTTGGCGGTGCGGTATCACCGCTGCGCAGTCTGCAAGAGGTATTATCGACGATTAAAGCCAGTAACACTGCCAACCGCCACGGTAATGCGACTTCCGATGTGACTGAGCAAAATTATATTCAGCATATGCACAGCGGCTGCCAGGTATCTGACGCAAGCATGATGCTGATTACCAGCGGGAATGATTTAACTGCCAAGGAATTTTTAACCATGTGCCGGCAACATCAGCAGTGGCAGTCATGGCTGAACACGATTCAGCATCAGCATATCGACGCTGCCGATCACACCTTTTCACGTCAGGTGTGGCGCCAACAAGTTGAACAATTAACCTTACAGCTGGTATTGCAGCATTGCAGCAGTTAACCAAAGCGGCACACGGCTGACACTTTTTAGTCATGTCAGCTAGACTTGTAGCTAATTTATATATAGATGCGCCGGCTTGTTGCCATCGCATCGGCTAAGGACAGCACGCCCTGCATATGAAACACACTATTTTGAAAACCCTGCTGTATTATTTTGCCGCCGCCGGATTGGCCGGGCATTTATTGCTGTTGGTTGTGGAGGTAAAAGACCCGACGCTGCGGCCTTTATTGCAAGAAAAAGCCCTGCATTTTTTATTTGGCGTTCAAAGCGCTGCCGCAGAGCAGAAGCCCCCGGCCACAGATCAGGTGAAAGCTGACATAGCGCAGGCATTTAACCCGTGGCAACCCAATGATAAACGCTACCCGCCGCGACAGGGCGTCTGGCGTAACGGCGAGCAGTACGCATCATTAACTGAGGCGGTTAAAGCGCTGCAACACGGCGATACACTGCACCTTGGCGCCGGTATTTATAATACCGCCTTCAGAGTGAACAAAAATGACATCACTATTACCGGTTATGGCCATGTTGTGCTGGAAAAAGGCACTGTAAACGGCAAAGGCTTTATTCTGGCTACCGGCACCAACCTGACGGTAAATAACCTGGAGTGCCGCCAGATCAGTGTACCGAGCAAAAATGGCGCCTGCATCAGGCTGGAAGGTGCCGGTTTAACACTGGACAATGTGTATTTCCACTCCAGCGAAGAAGGTATTTTAGAAACAGCAAAAACTGTCGGCAATATTTTTATTACCAATAGCCGGTTCGAGCTGCTGGGCAAAGCCGGCCGGGCACATGCGTTATATCTCAACAGCGCTAATTTATATTTCAGCAGCAGTATGGTGGTGGCGTCCAGAGGCCAGGGGCATGGTATTAAAAGCCGCGGCGCCGTAACGGTGATAGAAAACAGTATTATTGCCGGCCTGAGCTCACAAGACAGTCGTCTGGTTGATATCTCCAATGGCGGCAAGCTGACTATTACCGGATCTGTGCTGCAGCAAGGGCCTTTTTCGGCAAATCATCAGGCTATCGGTTATGGTCTGGAGGGCATCAAACATAAGGAAAATTCAGTCAGTATTTCCGACAATGTGTTTATTCTGGAACGCCGCGGCAGCAACTTACTGTACAAAGCACACGACACGGCTCCGCCGGCGCGGATAGTCAGCAATATGATTGTCGGGGCAGACAACAGCGACAGTGATAACTTTCACTTTGACAGCAGGAAGAAGGCTGGCCTGGCGCAATACCCCTTGCTTCCTGCGTTGTTATGCGACAGCGGACAAAAGTGTTAACGTAAACTCACAGCAGTATTTCTGTTACTGCCGCATGACCGAGAAAATCTTGCGGGCTGGCGGTCGGGCCATAGGCACCGGACTGGTACACCACCAACCAATCTCCGGGTTCTGCCTGCGGCAAACTGACTTTATCGGCCAAAATATCTAACGGTGTACACAGCGGACCAACGGCGGTAACGGTTTCAAACGTGGTGCTGCTATTGCTGTGCGGCATTTTATTGCCAATTGCTACCGGATAGTTTTTGCGGATCACCTGACCAAAATTGCCGGAATTTGCCAGGTGATGATGTAAGCCGCCGTTACACACCAGATAAGTGGTACCACGCGACACTTTTTTATCTACTACCTGGCAAGCATAGACTCCGGCTTCTGCTACCAGAAAACGGCCCAGCTCAATCACCAGTTCAATGCCGCTGAAATCATCATGGTACCGCTGCAGCAGCGCATTTAGCGACTGCCCTACCGGGGTTAAATCCAGCCGTTTTTCACCGGCAAAATACGGTATACCAAAGCCGCCGCCCAGATTAATTAAATCCGGCCGGTACGGGCAAGCTGCCACCAATTTTGCCGCCAAAGCAAAGGTATGCTGATGCGCTTCAATCAATGCATCGGCTTTTAAGTTTTGTGAGCCACAGAAGATATGAAAACCACGCAGGCGCAGCGGCATAGCGCCAATATCGGCTAATACAGCAAACACCTGCTCTTCGTCTATACCAAAGGGTTTGGCCCCGCCGGCCATTTTCATGCCGGATGCTTTGAGCTCAAACGCCGGGTTAACCCGCAGCGCCACCTGCGGCGTACTGCCACACTCTTGTCCCAGCCGGCAGATACGTGCCAGCTCAGATACCGACTCCACATTCAGCGTTACGCCCAGTGTAATAGCCGCGCTAAGCTCGGCATCCGTTTTGCCAGGCCCGGCAAAGCTGATGTCCTGTACCGCCATACCGCTTTGTACCGCCAGCAGCATTTCTTTTTGTGAGGCAACATCGAAACCGTCGACCAGTGGCTTAAGGTGTTGCACTACCGGCCAATAGGGGTTGGCTTTTACCGCGTAGTGCAGCTTTATCCGCGCCGGCAGCGCCTGGCGAAAGCGCTGTACCTGCTGCGTAATAATGTTGCGATCGTACGCATAAAATACGGTTTTATTCAGCATGCGGCTGATGGCGCTCAGGCTAAAGCCACCGACTAACAGTTGGCCGTTATGCTGCGCAAACTGTGACATCAGTTCATGTTGCGGTAACTGCGCTGTAGCGCTTGTCATTTCACCGGCTGCTGCAGTACTCATAGTGTTTCCCCGTTGAAATAATCGCGGTACTGCTCTGCCAGCAATTTGCGGTCAATTTTGCCGTTGGCATTCTTAGGTAACAGCGGCAACGGCAGCACTGCTTTGGGCAGCATGTAACCGGGCAAGGCGCGCTTTAATTGCTGCAGCCAATCAGCCGCATCCGGCTCCTGCCCTGCCTTAACGGCATAAAGCACTACAATGGCCTGGCCCAACTCAGCATGCGCCACACCGATAGCTGCAACATCAACCAGCGCCGGACTTAACCGGTACACCGCCTCTTCCACCTCTGTCGGGCTGACGCGATAACCTGAGGTTTTAATCATCTCATCGCGCCGGCCAATAAAGTACAAAAAGCCGTCTTCGTCATAACGCACGGTATCACCGGACCACACTGCCGGTTGTTGCAGTTGAATGCCTTTAGGGGCAACCGGGTCAAACTTAAACCGCTCGGCAGTTTTTTCCGGTGCATTCCAGTACCCCAAACTAACCAGCGGGCCGCGATGCACTAACTCACCGGGCTCATTCGGCCCGCACAAGCTGCCGTCTTCCCGCACCACGACAATCTCAGCATTAGGAATGGCTTTACCCATCGAGCCCGGTCGCTTAGTCAGTTCAGCCGGGGCTAAATAAGTTGAGCGGAATGCTTCTGTCAGGCCGTACATTAAATACGGCTGCGCCTGTGAAAAAATCTGCTGCAGCTGCGCCAACAAAGGTTGCGGCATAGCGCCGCCGCTGTTAGTCAGATAACGCACACTGTCTGTGCTGCCAGCGGGCCAGTTTGCCTTAGCCAGCTGCGCCCATAACGGCGGCACCGCCGCTATACCGGTTACGCCATGCTGCTGCACGGTGCGCACCACGTCCTGCACAAAGAAGAAATCCAGCAGTACCACCGATGCGCCGGTTAAAAAGGCGGTGGTTAACTGGCTTAAGCCATAATCAAAACTCAGCGGTAATAGCGCCAACAGCACGTCATCCGGCGTATTGTGTAAATAGCCGGCGACACTTTGCGCCCCCACCAACATATTGCGGTGCGACAACACTACGCCTTTGGGTTTGCCGGTACTGCCGGAGGTATACAAAATGGCCGCCATATCAGCGTCTGTGCTGTGCGCATAAACGTGCAGCGCTGTGCCGTTGTCTGGTGCGGTAAAGGCTTTAATCTGAATATGCGCCAACGGCTGCACATCAGCCGCACTGCCGTCTGTCAGCAGTACAGTATGTAAATCACTGCATAAATGCAGCTCATCGGCCAAACTCGCCAAGCGCTCTTTACTGGTGATCAACAAGCGTACATTGCAGTCTTGCAGAATATGGCCCACCTGGGCGGCTTTGAGCCCGGCATTTACCGGCACAAACACCGCGCCGGCCATACTGCAACCGAACAAGCTGCTCACCGTTTCAAATTGTTTTGGCAAGTACACAGCTACACGATCAAAGCGTTTTATATCAGCTTGTTGCAGACACTGCGCCGCGCTTACAACCTGAGCTTGCAGTTCAGCATAAGTTAATACGGCCTGTTTAAAGTACAACGCTGGACGCTGGGGAAAACGCGCAGCGGATTGGGTAATAATATCGTGGATATTTTTGGTCATAGCATCCTTCAGACCTTTCACTTTTAATCCCTTTATGTGCAATAATAAAACAGTTTTGCACAAAATCCGACTGTAATTTAGCCGCCGGGCAAATTTAGTTACTGCAACATGGATAAGCAAATCAGGGAACCGTATCAGTTACTTAAGGAAAAGCAGCATGTCTCATCAGCAGTTACTGGCAGAAATCCTCTGCGCCGTACTACAAATTGACAAAAAATTTGACCATGACACCCCGTTGCTCGGTGCCATTGCCGAGTTCGACTCTATGGCCGTTATCGCCGTAATTACTGAGTTAGAACAGCAATTGGGTATTCAAATTGACGACGATGAAATCTCCGCCGAGGTGTTTGAAACTTTCGGCCGCTTAAGTCAGTTTGTCGAACAAAAACAAGCCGCCTGACCGTCGCAGCATTAAATTCAAGTCAGGCCGGCAACCACTTTATAAGGAAACAGTATGTCTGGTTTTTCACGTGTTTCAGTTATCGGTTTAGGTTATATCGGCTTACCCACAGCCGCAGTTATAGCCTCACGTGGTGTAGAGGTGCTGGGTGTTGATGTATCTGAGCATGCGGTAAACACTATTAATCAGGGCAAAATTCATATTGTTGAACCTGACCTGGATATGTTGGTGCAGGCCGCTGTTACTACCGGTAAGCTAAAAGCATCACTGACACCAGAGCCGGCAGAAGCCTTTATGATAGCGGTACCCACACCGTTTAAAGACAATAAAAGCCCTGACCTTAGCTACATTCAAGCTGCGCTGCAAAACATTGCGCCGGTTATCGCCAAAGGCAATCTGATTGTACTGGAGTCCACCTCCCCCGTCGGCACCACAGATAAGATCTCTGAATGGCTGGCAGAGCTGCGGCCCGATTTGGTTATGCCGCATCAGGACCCGGACAAAGCCGATGTCTTTATTGCCCACTGTCCGGAACGGGTACTGCCCGGCCGTGTGTTACAGGAACTGGTCAGTAATGATCGTATTATCGGCGGCATTACCGACCGTTGTGCGCAAAAAGCGGTGTCGCTGTATAACTTGTTTGTTCGCGGCGAATGTTTACTCACCAACGCCCGCACCGCAGAGATGGCCAAACTGACAGAGAACTCATTTCGCGACGTCAATATCGCTTTTGCCAATGAGCTGTCGATGATTTGTGATCATCTGAAAATCAACGTCTGGGAGCTGATTAAGCTGGCCAACCGCCACCCGCGGGTCAATATACTCTCGCCGGGCCCGGGCGTTGGCGGCCACTGCATTGCGGTTGACCCGTGGTTTATTGTCGACTCGGCACCGGAACAGGCACAAATCATCCGCAAAGCTCGCGAAATCAATGATAGTAAACCACACTATGTGGCAGACAAAATCAGGCAGGCTGCCGATCAATTTAAAAAGCCGGTTATCGCCTGCTTAGGCTTAGCCTTTAAAGCCGATATCGATGATTTACGTGAAAGCCCGGCGCTGGATATTGCCATGTCATTACTGGCAGACAATATCGGCGAAGTGTTATTGGTAGAGCCTAACATTAAGCAGCTACCGGCAAAATATGCTGAATATGCTGCGCAGTTAACGCCGTTGCCCCAGGCATTGGAGCGCGCCAATATTCTGGTGGTATTGGTTGATCACAAACAGTTTAAAGCGCTGCATCCGGTGGATGTTGCAACCAAGGTAGTCATTGATACCAGGGGTATTTTTGGCTAACTGAGACTTTACAGCTACAGGGAGTGTAACGATGAAAAAAACCACCATATTAGCCGGTGCTATTGCACTGGCTTTACTCAGCGGCTGCGGCAGCAAAGATGCCACGGAACACTACGGCGATGCGCTGAACTACATTGAGACTAAGCAGTACAATGCGGCAGTGATTGAATTAAAATCTGCCATTTTACAAATGCCGGACAACGCTGACTACCGTCTCACACTGGGCAAACTGTATTTACAGATTGGCGATGCCGTCTCAGCCGAAAAAGAATTGTCCAGAGCCTTATCTTTGGGAGCAAACGCGGAGTCACTGGCACTACCATTGGTTCGTGCTTTTTATCTGTCTGAAAATTATCAAAAAATACTTTCTTTCGCTGATGATCACCAGGCTCTCGAAGCACCAACCAAAAACTATATTCAGTTGTATACAGGGTTGTCTGAAATAGAGCTTAGCGGTATTGATTCGGCAATCGGGATCTTTGATTCACTATTACTGGCCGAACAAAACGATATCAAAGCTTTCTCTGAGGCAATGTTATCAATGCACGCGCGCCGTTATGACAATGCCCAGGTAAAGCTTCAGCAAATTACTGCCGATAGCCCTGTATATTTCGAAGCCTTACTGATGGATGCCCACAGCACTTTAATCCTCGCACAGCCCGAAGATGCGCTGAAAAAACTGCATATTTACCTCGAACACATGCCAAACGCGTTAAAAGTACGTTTGCTGACAGCGCAAACTTTAGTACAACAAAATGAGCTTGTTGCAGCCGAAAAGCACCTGCAGCTGTTGCTTAAAGTAGTACCGGAACACGGACTGACAAATTATCTTCAGGCTGTTGTAGAGTACGATAAGAAAAACTATCAGACTGCAAAAGAACATTCTGATAAAGCTATCAGTGCCAAGTTAAATACCGTGCAAAACCGTGTCCTTGCCGGATTAATTAATTATCAGCTCGGACTGGAAGCGCAAGCCCTTAATCATCTGTCTGCCATCAGCCAATATTTACCTCAACTACCTGAGGTAAATCGTCTGTACTCAGTATTAAAACTCAAAAGCGGAGAAGCATCAGAAGCCGCAGACTCATTGGCCGACACTAAGTTTACAGCGCAAGATTTAAACCTGGTTACTACAACGGCAATGGCATTATTAAGAGCAGGTAACAGCAGCGCCGCAGAAGAACTGATCAGCAAGTATGAGCAGCAAATTGTGTCAGAGGATGCTGATAATCTGCATACTTTGGGCAGATTAAAACTTAGCATTACCGGCCAGGAGGCGGCAGGAATAGCGTCTTTGGAACAAGCTCTCAGGTTGGATCCATCGCACCACCACACACGTTTAATACTGGCGGGCAACTATATCCGCTTACGCCAGTTTGATAAGGCAACGCAGCTTGCCGACGAGTGGTTAAAAGAAGACAACACCCGGGCAGCCGGTTACAACCTGAAAGCACTTGTTTACCTGATACAGCAAGATTTTGATAGTGGTAAAACAATGCTTGAAAGTGCCATCTCTGCTGATGCAAATAATGTCTTTACTCACTTTATGTTGGCTGCTGTTGCACAAAAAGAAGGTGAAACTGATAAAGCTGAAGCCTATTTGCTAAAGGCTATAGATACTCAGCCTGATTACCAACCTGCTCTGGCTAGCTACTATGCGTCGCAAAACCGTAAAGGAACCCCTGACACTGCCATAGCGCTTATCGAGAAATCACAAAAAGCTTACCCCGACAATTTACAGTTAAGACTACTGTTAGCAAATATTTATCAATCTAATCAACGTTCTGGCGAGGTTATATCCCTACTGGAGCCCCTTGCCGATACGCAACAAACTTTAATTCCGGCATTTTATAGTTTGATGATAGATGCTTATTTAACACAACGGCAGGAAGAGCCCGCTCTTAACTTAGCCCAGCGTTGGTTCAATGATGACAATAAAAGCCTCAAAGCGGCTTTGACTTATGCAAGTCTGCTCTCCACAGCGAATCGCTCTAACGAATCCATCAGAGTAGTAGATAATGCTCTTAAATTTCATACTAATCACCCTGCACTGCTCAAAGTAAAAATGCTGACACAAGCAGACGAAAAAGACTATGCAGGGGCAATGGCAACTTATGCTCAATTACCACCGGAATCAGCCGGAAGCGCGGAAATGCTGTTCCATAAAGGCAGGATACAACTATTAGACGGTCAACTGACACCAGGGCGCACGACATTATTAAGCTCGTACAACCTTACTCCCTCTGCGACAACTGCAATAGCAATAGCCGAAGCCTATTCAAAGGATGTGTCCTATCGAAAAGCCGTTACCTTCATAGAAGAGCACATTGAAAAGCATGGTGAAAACAGAGCGTTACGCACATTTTACGCTAATTTATTAATGCAAGATGATATCAGCAAAGCCCTGGCTATATACCAGCAACTGACCAGTGAGCAGCCGGATAATATTATCTCCCTTAATAATTATGCCTGGCTATTATTGCAAACAGGGAAAGCGGAGGAAGCATTAGTATATGCCGAAAGAGCCGTTAAACTGAACGCAAGGCAACCGGATATTTTGGACACTTACGGCAAAATATTGCTGGCTCTCGGTAAATATAGCGAAGCAAAACAACAGTTTGAACAATCTCTGGCACTACGTCCGAAAAATGCAGAAGTACAGTTAAACTATGCTGAGTTATTGATAAAAACTGCACAGTATGGTCAGGCGAAATCACTGCTTACAACAATAAGCAGTGATAATCCTGAACTGATCGCGCGGAAAAATGAACTGCAGTCTCACTTGCAATAAACCTCAGGCCCTTGCCAGTACTGGCAAGGGCCTGAGGTTACGCCCCCTTAAAAAGCAGACGCTTGGAAAATATAATTTCATACCGGCTTTCTTGTCAGATTTTTTTACATGACCTGTTAAGAACTATTAGGCAATAAAAAAATAAACATGAAAATCAACACATTATGCATTTAAAAAAGTAGGCATAGATAATGCTTAAAGTAATAGTGTTGTAACTTTATATGTATAACAAGGAGCTCGTTATGAAATATTTAAAAACTCTGGTAAGTGCTTCCACACTCGCACTGTCCAGTTTTGCCATACAAGCAAGTGAAATCAATGTTGGTGGCGTTGTGTGGGACCCCAATTGGACAGATGGTGGCATGCCGGCTTCCGAAATGGATTTTATCGGTCGTCATAGTTTTACTCAGTGGTATAGTACAACAAGCGACGCTGTAGGCTCTCTTGGCAGCGCAACAACAGCTGCTACCTTGGGCGAAGTATTAGCTGCCGGTGGTGGCGGTGGTGGCGGTGGTGCATCTACCGGCTACTATCTTAGCGGTGCGGGCGAATTTTATCAGTTGAACAACCCTTCAAACGACGTTGTGGTAGATAGCGTAACCGGCGGTAATGCCGGCAGCTTTTGTCCTGGCTGTGAACTAACCTACGCATTCGGTGGGATTGAATTGTTTGATGACCTCACTTTTGATGTGTCCAATGCCTGGGCGCGGATCTATGTCGATTTCAACAATGATTTCAGCGTACCGGTTACAACCGGCAACGCCGCAACGATGACTGCTGCTTCGCTTAACGGTAATATCTGGTTAGATTTAGCTTTTACCTCATTTGAATTCCTGTCGTTAGCTCCTGGTGGCGGCATCGGTTCAGGTTTTGTTGCTGCAACCTTTGATATCATTGGTGGCTTGGCCGCAGCCAACTTCGATCCTCAGCAAATGAGCTATAACGGTAGTGCTTTCTTTGGTACCGACTTTCAAAACATCAACTTAAACTCCAGATTCTCTGGTGGCGGTAATGGCAGTGTGTTAGCCAATACTATTCCGGAACCTGGTATTCTGTTCCTGTTTGGTGCCGGATTAGTTGGTTTAGGTGTTATGCGGAAAAAAGCAGCATAAAAGTATAGTATTAAGTTTTTAGTACAAAGCCCCTGTTCTTACAGGGGCTTTTTTTGTTCATGGTTAAAGTAAGCCGGTTGATACCGGCCCGGATTAATAATATTTTTTGGATCTATCGCCAGCTTAAGTTTCTGCACCGTTTGCCAATATGCAGAGTTAGCGTTTAACAGCTCTCGCTGCTGGCGTAAATTCAGCCGGTAAGGCACCCAGCCGTAACCTAGCCCGGTACTGACAAGTTCGTCTAAACATTGCCGGGCTTGCTCAACCGCTGTCGGGTCTTTCCGGTTAAAGACGATTGGTATAGTGCTGTCTACCGTATCGTATTTCAGGCTGGTAAAGGTGATCATGGGTTCAATACCATACCTGGGGCATATTTGCCGAACCATATTGATAAACTGGCGCATCGTAGCGGCGTGCATCGGAATCAGTGGTGCATACCATAACAAGCCACAACCATCTTTAGCAGGATGCAATGCAGTTCCGGGCTTGTATTCAGGATTGCGCCAATAAGCCAGCGGTAAAGCGACCTGATTAGGTTTACCCTGCATTATTTCAATGCCCATATCCAAAGATTTCAGCATGGCACGAACACCGCTTAACCAGCTGTCCGGCGTGATATAAAGTACAGCCCTGGCTACACGCAGCAAAGCCCCCCCGGAAAAGATCAACCGCTTTGCACTACTGCCAACAAAACCTTTAATTTCTTTTCTGGCAGCTTTCACAATAGATGGCTGACCATATAAAGTACCAACCAGCATCCAACCGGGTGTATCGTATCGCTTTGACAGTTCCGCTACTTGTGCCGCAGACATCGCAAGGTGTTTTGCCCTGCCATTCGGATTGTCTGCCATCATCGATAACAAACGCCTTTGATCCATAATATTTACTGAGCCGACAACACCATCAAGCAATTGCAGTATCTTAAACGCCACAGCTTGTGCCTGTTCAAAGTCCTCATCTTGTCTGAATTGGACATAAAATGAATCAAATGCAGCGGTTCGACGTTTTAGTCTGATCGTGATTTCGGTGACAACAGCAAAGCCGGACTGGGTAAACAAGCCGTCAATATAAGGCCCGATGCCATATTTATAGGTTTTGTCGATAAAATCTGTTCCTGATTTATCCAACTCAGATATCGGTGACTGATAGAAAGAACCATCTGCAAGATAACCTTTAATGCTGTTTACTGCGGCAAAATGATCGGTAAAAGGAGTTATGCCATAACCACGCTCCAGTGCGTTGGCAAGGATACTGCAACTGGGCCCTGCTCCGGTAACCGGCACCATAAAGTCCAGTTGCCGTAGCAGCAATTCATCATATAGCATTTGCTGGGTAACGCCAGGCTGCACAGTTACAATGCCCAGAGTCTCACTGTTTATGGTGATACTTGCCAGGGCGGATAAATCGAGCACGATGCTGTCCGCCGCATTGGCTCCGCCAGAGCCATAGCCCCAATTTTGTCCGGTACTGATTGGGCAAACACTGAATGCCAGTTCAACGTCATCCGCACAACGGGTTGCCAACTGCAGCACCTGTCGAATGTCATCTGTGCAGCCAATTTTGATAACGCAACCCGTTTGGTTATCAAAGCCCTCACAATTCGCGCGATACGCTTGTAAACGGTCATCTTGGGTGATGATACTGCTGTGTTTGCTCAATACCTTTGTAATATTTTCAACAATAGCTGTCTTCATCTGCGGCTCTATCGCACCATTATGACGTTGCCTTGCGGCAGCTGTTGCTGAGAAGGCATTGCAGGAACATTATCAAACAATGATTTTTCCATCGCATGCAACAGTTTAAGGTAGCCAGGGCTAAGAGTTCGCTTTAGCTCACGCGAATCAACATAATAAGGTGCACGCTTGCCATGAAACTCAATAGCAGCCCCTAGTTGCCGGAACATAATGCCGACAAATGACAGGCTGCGAGCCAACCGTGGCTCCATCATCACAAAAACATGAAATCGCTTTGTTTTTAATGACATAGCTGCAGCTGACAAGTACAGGCATACCGCAATATACGGAAAACAACGTAGCTCTTTTTCGGAATAGCGTTTTTCGTTAATAACCCCTGTTGCCGCACCGGCAAATTTATCAACCTCACGTTTTCTGAATTCAGCAGGCACTGCCAATCTGGAAATCTCACAAATTTCATGCCTGCCAAAATCGCCGGGTGACAGATTAGGATCAGTAAGCGCATGGGAACAAAACTGCTCTATCGGCAATAATTCATCGCTATGCGCCGAGGTAATAAGACGTACAGTTCCGGCCAAATTACTTGAGCTGATATGGCGGACAAAACAATGAATTGCCCTTAAATCAAACTCGTCACTTTCTTCATAGGTTTCTTTCACATCTTCAAAATGCAACTCTTCACAGTACACATTGTGACGCAACCTGTATACCTCATGCCGTAACTCGTCAGTGCCGGCAATTTGCGGTTTCAGGTACTGCGAAAAGTGCTCGGAGATAGTCTTTGCATCATTACTGGCCAGCGATGCCATGGCTTTTTTTACCACACCACCAATAATAGGCTTATCTGCCAGCGCTTTTAAACGTTTCATAATACACCCCGTAAACCTGCAGGCTATAGCGTAAGAGAGAATCAACTCTACATAGCTTAGACTGAGTTAGGTGAGTTGCCACAACGAATAGCGCTTATTTTAGCGGCAGCAGCCAAACACTATAATTCAGTCAGTATACTGCTGCGCCAATTGCTGCAATTGCGGCCCTGTTACACGGTTAATACGCCAGTCGTGCAGCATAGTAGCGCCCTGCGCCTGATAAAAATCGATCGCCGGCTGGTTCCAATCCAGTACTGACCATTCCAAACGACCGCAGTCACGTTCTACTGCCAGCTTCGCCAGATAGCTGAGCAGCAACTTGCCCAAGCCCCGGCCACGATGAGACGGCAATACAAATAAGTCTTCCAGATAGATACCGGGTTTAGCAAGAAAGGTTGAGTAATTATGGAAGAACAGCGCAAAGCCGGCCGGCTGGTGCTGATATTCGGCAATCACCACTTCAGCATAGGGTTTAGCGCCAAATAAGCTGGCACGCAGCTTATCTTCCGTGGCCACCACCTGATCGGCCAGTTTTTCATATTCTGCCAGGCCCTGAATAAATGCCAATATGGTTGGTATATCTTGCTCTGTGGCTAAACGTAATGTGATATCTGCTGACATTATTATTCCTTAAAAACAAAAAAACGCCGGCAGAGCGAAAACCCGGCCGGCGTTTGAGTGTAGCAAGTTGTTTAAGCGGCGTCAGCAGAGGCTATCGCCATAGCATCCAACTCACCCGGCTTAAAACTGTCAACACTGATGGCGCTAAAACGCAGTGTGTTCATCTTCGTCAGTTGCTCTGCTTCTGCTGCGCTGATTACCTGCGCAGCTAAAGCCTGCTCTATGGTTTGCACCAACGGCTGTTTACGCGCCAGTTTACCTTCGCGCTGAGCCTGGTATATTCTCTTCATCAGCGGCTGTGCTGCGTGCATAGCGACAAAAGCACTCTCCATTAACCCGGTGGCGTCATTTTCATCTGCGCCGATATAACACAGGTGGGTTAAGCGGTCACGCACTACACCAGGCTTAGACAGCGCTTCGCAAATTTGAATTGCGGTGTCATCATTTGGCATCTTGTAACCAATACCGAACGGGAAGATCAGCGTTTTTAATAACCGCGCCACCACCCGGTTCGGGAAGTTGGCAAAGAAACCATCAAAGGCACGGCCAATATCGAACAGCGCGCGCTGCAGGCTGTAATGCACAAACGGCAGGTCACATTGCTGGCGGCCATTGTCTTCATAAAATTTCAGCACTGCTGAGGCAATATACAACTGGCTTAGCACATCACCTAAGCGGGCCGACAGCATTTCACGGCGCTTTAACTCGCCGCCTAAAATCAGCATGGAGAAATCCGCACTTAATGCCAAACCACGGCTCATACGGCTTAACTGTTTGTAATATTTAGCGGTTTCACCCGATACCGGGGCAGAGTTAAAGGCTGCAGCCGTTAACCCCTGCCACAGCGCACCAAAGGTATTACCGATAGCAAAGCCAATATGCTTCAGCAACAGGTTATCAAACTGCTTTAAGCCCTGCTCTGCATCCGGGTTAGCCGCAGCTTCCAGCTCTGCCAACACATAGGGGTGGCAGCGCGTTGCGCCCTGGCCAAAAATCATCAGGTTACGGGTTAAAATATTAGCCCCTTCTACCGTGATCGAAATAGGAATCCCCATATAGCCATGTGCCAGATAATTCTTCGGCCCAACCTGAATAGCGCGGCCGGCATGAATATCAAAGGCATCATTCATTAAGGTGCGCGACATCTCTGTCATATGGTACTTGGCAATGGCCGTTACCACGCTTGGGCTTAACTTCATGTCGATAGCACCGGCGGTCATTACCCGCATTGCTTCCAGGCTATAGGTGAAACCACCGATACGCGCCAGCGACTCCTGCACGCCTTCAAACTTGCCGATAGACATACCAAACTGTTGGCGCACATAGCCATAAGCACCGGTCATCCGTGCGGCTAAGTGCCCTGTAGCAGTGGCCAATGCCGGCAAGCTGATACCACGCCCTGCCGACAAACACTCTACCAGCATGCGCCAGCCACGGCCGGCGTAATCCGGACCACCGATAATCCACTCCAGCGGAATAAAGACGTCTTTACCGTAGGTAGTACCGTTCATAAAGGCCATATTCATCGGAAAGTGCCGATCACCAATTTCTACGCCTTTATGGCTGGTAGGAATAAGCGCACAGGTAATACCCAACTCTTCTTTATCGCCAAGCAGTTGCTCCGGGTCATACAGCTTAAATGCCAGGCCCAATACGGTTGCTACCGGTGCCAGGGTAATGTAGCGCTTATCCCAGTTTAAACGGATCCCGGTAACTTCTTTACCTTCAAACTCACCTTTACACACCACGCCGGTATCCGGAATACCGCCGGCGTCAGAGCCGGCTTCAGGCCCGGTCAGAGCAAAACACGGCACATCGGTACCGTTAGCTAAGGTTGGCAACCAGAAATCTTTCTGCTCTTGGGTGCCATAGTGCATTAACAGCTCGCCCGGGCCTAACGAATTAGGCACCATTACCGTTACCGCGGCGGTTAAACTGCGGGTAGCAATGCGCGATACAATGGTGGAGTTAGCGATGGCAGAAAATTCACGGCCGCCATAGGATTTAGGAATAATCATCGCGAAGAAACCTTCTCGCTTTAGAAAATCCCATACTTCTTTGGGTAAGTCGCGCTGTTCCTGCACAATCTTGTAGTCATCCAGCATTTGTAGCAGGGTTTCTACCTGATTATCCATAAACGCCTGTTCGTCGGCATTTAATTCTGCTTTGGGGAAGCTGTGCAGCTTGTGCCAGTCCGGCTTACCTTTAAACAGTTCGCCATCCCACCACACATCACCGGCTTCCATCGCTTCACGCTCGGTATCCGAGAGCGGTGGCAGGATTTTTTTAAACATAGCAAAAACCGGCTTGGTTATCAGGTTACGGCGAATATCACCAACACCCAATATAATCGCCACAGCAACAACTAATATTAACAGCACTAACATATTACCTTCCTTCACCCGCCAACAGCGGCGCGGTATGACTAATGGGAGTAACGGTGGACACCGGCGCCGCTATCGCGGCCGACAAATACGGCAGTAACCGCAGGATCACGCCTTCAATATCAACTTTTTCATTGAAGTCAGCTTCAGCAATCTCAGCTAACGCTTCGTTGGATGCCATGGTAAACACCACAGTACCAAGCGAAAAATGTAACCGCCAGAACAACTCTCCCGGCGGTAAATCGGGGCACGCCTGTTGTACCAATAACACCAGCTTATCCAGCACACGGCCATAATTGTGGTTAAAAAACCAACGCAAATGGCCCTGCACATCGGTGTAGCCACGGCCGAGCAACTGCAAAAAAATCCGCGTACCGTTCTGATGTACTTTATTCAACTCCAGCAGCGGCTTAACAAATACCGACAATACCTGGCTTAAATTGTTTGCCTGCTGCGAGGCCAGCAACCGGGTAAATTCCTGATCTAAGCGTGGCATTAACACCACCAGATAGCGTTGCAATACAGCCTGGATCAGCTCTTTTTTTGAGCCAAAGTGGTAATTAACTGATGCCAGGTTCACTTCTGCCAGGCTGGTGATCTGCCGCAAAGACGTGTCATTAAAGCCGGTTTCGGCAAATAAGCTTTGCGCCGCATCGAGAATTTTATGTTGGGTACTGAGTTTACTTGTCATTACCAAACCAATATTTAAACAGGTGTTTGAAATGTACGTTTGAATCAGAAAACTGTCAAGCGGCAAATCAATTACTGGTCTAACCTCAATGCTGAAAATAACGGCAATTTGGGTACATTTCAGCCAATTGTTAAAAAGCGCTTGACAGTTTTACGCAGATCCGCGAGTTTAACTGGCAGCAAACTAATCAATTCTTCAGTATAAGGAGGCGTAACGATGCAAAAATGTGTAGTTAATCATCGCGGCTATTACGTCTCTCCTCACTACTTATCCGAGTGGTTCAATAATTAGTTCTCCCTCTGCGTCTGGCAGAGGTTTTTACTGATCTTAAATCCCTGATCTGACTGACAATCGCGTGTTGCGTTTGCCATAGTATTTGGGATCCCGCTGCTAAGACGCATTTTTACTGCTTTTTAATCAGATCGCCTTTCAAGGCGGCGTTTATTATCCAGAGGAATGTGTATGTACATTAAAGCAAAAATGAAGCTATCTACCCTGAGTATGGCCATGTTGTTAGCAACAACCGGCTATAACGTGCAGGCGGCCGAAGAAGCCATCGCCGAACAGGAAAAAATTGAGAAAATTCAGGTAACCGGTTCACGCTTAAAAGGTGTGGACATGGAAGGCGCGAATCCGGTGCAAATCTTCAGCCGCGATGATCTGGCTAACCGCGGTTACGATACCGTTAGCGCTTTTTTACGTGACTTACCGCAAGCATCAAGCGCCGGTACCTTCACGGAAAATGGCGGTGTTGGTGGCGCTGATGGCGCCCCTGCCGGCTCATCCGGTGTTAGTTTACGCGGCCTTGGCAGTAGCTCTACGTTGGTGTTAGTCAATGGCCGCCGCGTTGCAGTCGATTCCTTTACCAATGGCTTTGACTCTTTTGTCAACGTCAACTCCATTCCGATGTCAGCGCTGGAACGGGTAGAAATACTCACCGATGGCGCCTCATCAGTGTATGGCTCTGACGCTATTGCCGGCGTAATCAACTTTATTTTACGCAAAGACGTAGAAGGCCATGAAATTTCGGTATCTTACGGTGATGACACTGCCAGCAGCGACTTTGGCCGCACTAATCTGACTTATGTTGGCGGCTTTAATACCGCTAACAGCAACACCACCCTGGTGGTCGATTATTTTGATCGTGAAGCCCTGTTCAACAGTGACCGGCCAATAGAAGTGACGTTAACATCCAGCACCCGCACCACCATAGATGGTGTGGACTATGCCGAACCCTGGTGTGGTGATAACACCAGCAGCGGCGGCACCCGCTGCTCATACGACTATGTTATTCAGCGGGCGATTCAACCCGACACCACTGCGATAGGCGCAACCTTGCATCACAACTATCGTTTGGCAGGTGGCAACGAATTCTTTGCCGAAGCCATGTATCAACAAAACAGTGGTTCTGCCTATGACGCTGCCGCTGCTTTTGATATCGACATTGACGGCGACTCAGCGCTGGTGCCGGCCTGGGCCCGTGACCTTGATGCGCAGGATGGCGAAGTGAATTCAATCCGTGTTCGCTCACGCTTCCCTGAAACCCGTATTCAGGACTACGACACCAACAGTTACCGTTTACTGGCCGGTTTGCGCGGTGAATTAGCCGACTGGTCGTGGGAAACAGCGGCTACTTACGGCAAAACAGAAAACGAAATTACCCACGTGCAAGGCTATATGGGTGTGGATAAGGTGCTTAACGCTATTGCCGACGGCTCGTTCGACCCGTTTAACCTGGGCCGGGATAACAGCGCAGCAGCTCGCGCCGCAGTGCGTGAGTTGGCACCGAGAGTGGGCGAATCAGAAGTATTTTCTGTCGACTTTAATATCGCCGGCGACCTGCCTATCGAACTTTCCGCCGGCAATATCAGCGCGGTATTTGGTGGCGAATTCAGAAGCGAAGATATTTTCGACCGGCCATCGCAAATAGCCAAAGATGGCGGTGTATTTGCACTGGGGGCCAGTGATGCCGAAGCCGATCGCAGCCAGTACGCTGCCTATGCCGAGTTTAATGTACCCATTACAGATAGCCTGGATGTAATAGCCGCCCTGCGCTACGACCATTACAGCGATTTTGGTGGTGACGCTAACCCGAAATTATCACTGCGTTACCGTGCTACCGATGATTTAATTTTGCGCGCATCCTGGAGTACCGGTTTCAGAGCACCCTCCTTGTCACAATTGGGCGCCGGCGAGTCACTGGGCACGGCCTATATCAACTGTGGCGCGGATCAACCATTTGACGCCTTGTGTGGTGATTTTGGTGCCTCATTCGGTGAGCTTGAACTGGACCAGGAGACTCTGGGTAACCGCGGCCTGGATGCGGAGAACTCCGAAGCGGTTAACCTTGGCTTATCCTGGAACCTGACTGACAATCTGCAGATCACCGCCGACTATTGGCGCTATGAGCATACCGATATTGTTGATGTCGATGCCAATACCACATTAAAAGCCTGCATTGCCGGCACCGCGCCAGCTACTGACAGCATTGCCGCATTAAACGGTGAATTTGGCTGTGTACTGGATGGCGGTAATGATCTGGTGTTTTTAAGAACCGGCTTCTTTAACGTAGGTAGCCAGGAAACCGATGGTATTGACGTTAAAATTGATTACCGCATTGATACAACCAACTTCGGTACTTTTAAGCTGTATGCTGCCGGCACAAAAACCTTCAGTTATGAGCGCCAGGTAACACCCGATAGCAGCAAAGAAGACCTGTTAGGTAAACTCAGCGGCGCCAATGAAATTGCCCGGCCTGATTTTGTCTCCGATTTTGGCACAGACTGGAACCTGAACAATTGGTCAGCCAGCTTGTCAGCCCATTACATCAGTGAGCTGGGCGACGGCGATTTTAAATTTGGTGGTAACGAAACCGTCGATGCCTGGTTGGTGTTCAGTGGCAGTGTTGGTTACGACATTACAGACAATCAATCATTGCTGCTTTCCGTTCGCAACCTGACGGATAAAGAACCACCTTATGCGTCATCACCAACCAATGGTTATGCCAGCTCAGTACATGACTGGATAGGCCGCTTATGGACTGCTCGCTATACAATTCGCTTCTGATAAACTGCAGTTAACGCTAAGGCCGGAATTATCCGGCCTTTTTTTGTTCTGTGTCATTGGTATTGTGCGCTTTGCTGCTTAAACTAATGGCTAACATTGTTTAAGCTGCGCCGGAGTTGTGCTTGTCTGTTTTAAAAATTAAACCTGCGGCATTAAAATTAGGCTATGCCATTAAATTACCGGGCGGCTGGCTGAAACATCCGTTTTTATCCGGCGATATGATTATTGAAAACGCCCAACAACTGCAGATAATTCGTTCACTTAATCTGGACTATGTATATTTTTACCCGGATAAAAGCGTCAAAGTTGCGCAACCGGAAGAGCTAAGCGACGAGGACACGGCTGGGTTTAATATGGCGGCCAGTGAAGCTCAGCTGAAAATGCAGCAGGAAAAAATGCAGCGCATTGAACAGGCCAAAGCGCACCGGCGTGATTTACAGCGTACCGAGAAAGCCTTTGCTCAATCTCTGCTGCAGGTAAAAAGCTTGATGAGCAAAATTAACAGCCGCCCGCTCAATGCCATAGACGAAGCCGGCAGCCTGATAAGCGCCATGGCAGATATTCTGCTTGGTGCTGACTCACTGGTGCTGCATTTAATTTCCGGCGCCGCAAAAGAGCAGGAAGGCCTGTATTATCATTCATTAAACGTCGCCACCTTATCGATGATGCTGGCGAAAAACCTTAATCTGTCGCCGGCGCAGGTTAAAACCGTTGGTATTGGTGCTTTGTTTCATGATATCGGCAAAATTAAAATACCCAGTCAAATTTTACGTAAAACCACGGCCTTAACCACGCCGGAGCAAAACCTGCTGAAAATGCATACCAAATACGGTGTCGAGTTAGTGGGCTTAACCGATAACTTTCCGTTGGAGGCATGGCCAATTGTTGAGCAACATCACGAATATATTGACGGCAGCGGCTACCCCAAAGCCTTAAAAGAGCCGCAGATAGATGCATTGGCCAAAATAGTTGCGGTGGTGAATACGTTCGACAATTTGTGCCATCCGTTAGATATCAACAATTCCCGCTCACCGCACCACGCATTGTCGTATATGTACCGCAGTATGAAAGGCAAGTTGCCCGAGCGTGAAATGAAAGTGATGATTAAAATGATGGGCGTGTATCCACCCGGCACCATTGTATTATTGTCTGATCAGCGGCTGGGCATTGTGATGTCAGTAAACAGCGACAGCCTGCTATGCCCTAACGTGCTTATATATGACGCGGATATACCAAGACTGGAAGCACCGATCATTACTCTGGAGCCGGACAAACTCAGTATCAGCAAAGTGATTAAAATTCAGTCGTTACCGCAACAGGTAGCAGAGTATCTGAACCCCAGGGCACAGGTCAGTTACCATATTCAGGGCAAGCCGTAGTTAAAAGGCCGGTAAAATACCGGCCTTTTTTATTACTTCAGATGGCGGTCAAAAAACTGCGTAATGCTTTTATGCAGATGGGTTTGTACCGGCTGGCCAAACATCGAGTGTTTGCTGCCCGGGTAATTGATCATATCAAACAGCAAGCCCTTATCCTGCAGCTGTTTATACAGCTTGGTACTGTGGGTAAACAACACGTTGTCATCTGCCATGCCATGATAAATCAGCAAGTCACCTGTTAAGCCATCGGCATAAGGGAACACTGCACTGTCGGTATAACCCTTAGCGTTTTGCTCAGGGTGGCCCAAATAACGCTCGGTGTAATGGGTATCGTACAATGCCCAGTCGGTTACCGGTGCACCGGATACGCCGGCGGCAAAATAATCAGCGGCTTTAAACATCGCCATTATTGCCATATAGCCGCCATAGCTGTGGCCATAAATAGCAATTTTATCCGCAGCGACATACGGCAGGCTGCGCAGGTACTCTACGCCGCGGATTTGGTCATTTAACTCTACCTCACCCAATTTTAAATAAATCGGATCTTCAAAGGCTTTGCCGCGGTTATAAGAGCCACGGTTATCCAATTGAAATACCAGATAGCCTTGCTGCACCAAATAATGCAGGTACAAGTCGCGCGGGCTCCAGCTGTTGGTTACGCGCTGGGCATGTGGGCCACCGTATACGCTGACAATTACCGGATATTTTTTATCCTGCGCCAGGTTTTTTGGCGCAAACAGCCGGTAATGCATAGTTTGGCCATCTTCTGCCTTAAGCGTGCCAAAACGCGGCGCCATCAGTTCAGCGTGATACGGCGTTAGCGCATGGCTGCTGTTCAGCTCGTTTTGTTCCAGCCAGGTTAGCACCTTACCATCCAGACCACGCAGCGCCACTTTAGCAGGCGTACTGACATTAGAAAAGCTGTCGATAAAGCTGCTGCCATCTTTGGCCATTACCAGCGCATGATCAAAGCCGGCTTCGGTTAACCGGGTAACATTGCCGTCTTTTAAACTGACCTGATACAGATGCCGCTCCAGCGGCGTATCTTTACGGCCGGTAAAATACACCATGCCCTGCTTTTCATTTACCGCATCCAGTTCATCCACTACCCAGTTACCGCTGGTTAGCTGCCGTTGTAATTTGCCGTTAAAGTCAAAATAATACAGGTGCTTGTAGCCGTCGCGCTCAGAGGCCCAAATAAAACCCTGTTCGTTGGCCAGAAAATGCAAATCGTCATGCAGGTTCAACCAGGTTTTACTACTTTCGCTAAGCAGTACTTTTTGCTGGTTGTTGTTTAAATCGACCAGACGTAATTCCAGTTGCTGCTGGTTGCGGCTTTGCCACTGGTAACTTAAGTAACGGGCACTTTTTGTCCACTCAACCCGCGGTAAGTAGATATCTTCGTCATCACCATGTGAAATCCAGTTCACGCTACCATCTTTGAGCGTTACTACGCCCAGTTGAATTTTGGCATTAGCGGTGCCGGTATAAGGGTAACGCTGGTTAAACAACTTAATTTCGTCGGCATAAATCTCATTGCGTACTACTTCTGCCACACCGCTTTCGTCGGTACGGGTAAAGGCAATTTTGCTGTCGTCCGGTGCCCACCAATAGCCGGTCATACGACCCATCTCTTCCTGGGCAACAAATTCCGCCATACCGTTTTTAATCTCGCCGCCACCGTCTGTAGTCAGTTGGGTTTCTTTGCCGCTGGCAATCTCCAGCACAAACAGATTCTGGTTACGGATAAAGGCAACATAGCGCCCGGTGGGCGAGATAGTCGCATCGGTTTCAAACTCGCTGGTGTCGGTCAGCTTTTTCGCGCTTTTGCTGCTTAGTTGGTAGTAGTACAAATCACCGTTTAACGGAAATAACAGCGCATCACTGTTTTTCGACCAACTGTAGCTGATAATGCCGGAAGCAAATAACCGCATGCGCTCACGTCTGGCCTTTTCTTCATCTGATAAGGTTTCAGCGCCGCTGATTAAACTGTCAGCGTCAACCAGCAGGCTGTGTTTGCCGTCTTTGATATGGTATTGCCATAAATCCAGCCGGTTGGCATCTTCTGCTTTGCCCTTCAGATAGGTTACCCTGCTGCCGTCCGGAGCCATACTCAACGAGCGCGGTGTGGCGCCGCTTAATGCCGGATCAGCAAATAAGCGCTCTAACTCCAGTTGCTTCGCATCTGCCATATTGCTGCCTCCGAATAGTAAACACAGTGCCAGTACAAAACGTGGTAATTTAACGTGCATTATTGTCCCTGCGATTTTGATTTAATTTTGCTTGCCGTTTGTATAATGCTTCAGGCTAAACTGCAAGAAAAAGCCGCTTGCGTTATGCTTAGCTGCGATAAACAGAGGATTCCACAGATGAAACTAACCGAAGTTAGCCACCCGCTGGTAAAACATAAAATTGGCTTGCTGCGCGCCGCCGATATCAGTACCAAACAATTTCGCCAACTGGCCGCTGAACTGGGTAGCCTGCTCACTTATGAAGCCACCAAAGATTTAGCCACCGAAACAATTAGCATCGACAGCTGGAGTGGCCCGGTTGAGATTGAGCAAATTCAGGGCAAAAAAGTCACCATAGTGCCGATACTGCGCGCCGGCCTGGGTATGCTCGATGGTGTGCTGGAACTGCTACCCAGCGCCCGCATTAGCGTGGTGGGCATTTACCGCGATGAGCAAACCCTGCAACCGGTACCGTACTTTCAAAAACTGGCGTCGGATCTCGACCAACGCCTGGCGATAGTAATAGACCCTATGCTGGCCACAGGCGGTTCACTGATAGCAACTATTAATCTGCTAAAGCAGCATGGTGCACAGCGTATTAAAGCCCTGGTATTGGTCGCCGCGCCCGAAGGTATCGCAGCACTGCGCCAGGCACACCCGGATGTCGAGCTGTACACCGCGGCGGTTGATCGTTGTCTGAACGAGCACGGCTATATATTGCCGGGTTTAGGTGATGCCGGCGATAAACTGTTCGGCACCAAATAACTCCCGATTTTGTTTGACCGTATAAAGCGTGGCACTTTTTATCGTCAGCTGCGCCGGATTTATTATCAAGGGCAACAATACTATGCAGTTAATTCCATGGTCTTATCACACCCGGCAAGGCTTTACCCTGCGCGGCTATCGCAGCGAAGCCAGCGGCAAGCCGGTATTGCATATGTTGCATGGCAACGGTTTCTGCAGCCGGATGTATCAACCTATGCTGCAGCTGTTGGCTGCGGATTATGACTTGTTTTTATCTGATGCCCAGGGCCATGGCGACAGTGATCACGGCGGCGCTTTTGTCGGCTGGAATAAAAGCGCTGAGCTGGCGGCAGAAGCCTGGCAGGCACATAGAACCTTGTATGCAGATGTGCCGGTATACGGCGTCGGCCACAGCTTTGGTGGCATTTTAACCGCGCTAATCCACACCAGCAGCCCCAGCCCCTTTACCGCCGCTATCCTGCTTGACCCGGTACTGTTTACCCCTGGCATGCTAACGGTGATGAGCACGTTAAAGGGAGTGCGCTTATATCATAAAAACCCGCTGGCCAAAGCTGCACTGCGCCGTCGTCAGCACTGGCCGGACAGAGATACCGCACTGAATTATCTTAATAACAGAGGCATGTTCGCTAACTGGCACCCTGATGCACTGGCCGCCTATATTGACCATGCACTAAAACCCACAGAGCAGGGCCTGAGTTTAAAATGTCTGCCGCAACGTGAAGCCGATATTTTCTCGTCTTACCCTGAGAAGTTATGGCAACAACTGGCCCGGTCGTGCCCGCCGGTGCACGTCATCTACGGTGATAGAAGTTACGACTTTGTCGCCAAAGCGCTGAGAAAATGGCAAAAATGCAATAGCGCCGTCAGCATTGAACAAGTCAGCGGCGGCCACTGTTTTATGCAGGAACAACCGGCTATGGCAAAGCAGTATATTCAGCATGCGGTTAACGCCCTGAATTCACCGTTAAAATAGCTGTTAATGCGCCGCACAATTTCCGTTATAATAGCGCAAATTTAACCGCGGACCCCAAGATGAAAAAGTGCTTACTCGTTACTGCCCTGCTGTTGTCTGCCTGTAGCCAGGTACCCTCTGAGCGCAGTGCTGAGACGAAAACCGCCATAGCTCCGGCGCAGGAAACACCGGTAACACAGCCGGAAGAAGTCGTTGTAGCAAATTCAACTACGGCTGAAGCCATGGCAACTGATTTTGAGCATATTTTTGTCGATGCCGATATGACCTTCAGCGGCACTCTACCCTGCGCTGATTGTCCGGGTATTGCCTATCACATCAACTTGTTTCGCGATGGCCGCTTTGAAGCACGTCAGGAATACCTTGAGCGTAATCAGGTCAGTATCGTAAAAGGTATCTGGTTGCTGGAAAAACGCAGCCTGCATTTGGTCAATCAGCAGCAAACCCTGCCGGCATTCCATTTTTTGTCTAACAGCCAGTTAGCCATGCTGGATTTGAACGGTAAACCTATCAGTGCCAACCCGCAATATCAGCTGCAGCGCGAAGCGGAATTTAAAAAGCTCGACACCCGTCAGGCCATGCTGGGCTTATATATGTTAAGCAATAATCAGGCGACCTTTACCAGTTGCCGCAGCGGTGACACCCTAAGCGTGGCAAATACGCAGCACCATTTACCGGTTATGCGCCAGTACCAGCAAGATGAGCGCTTTACCGGCAATGCCGTTATAGCTACCCTGGTTGGCCGCAGAGGCCAGGACGAGCAAGCCAATACATTGTTTATCGACAAGTTTGAACAGTTTTGGCCAGGCGCCATCTGCCCGGATCATATCCAGCCCGGCAAAATGCAGGGTATTGTCTGGCGCGCAGAAAAGCTGACTAACCGCTATGTACCGCAGCAGCTGAATGTCAGGGTGATCTTTGATCAAAACGAGCGCCTGTATGGCTTTGCCGGTTGCAATAACTTTAATGGTAACTACAAACAACGCTCTAACCAGTTAACAGTGCAACCGCTGGTGAGCACGCGTAAGTTTTGTGCCGACAGCAGTGATTTAGAGCAGCAGTTTACCCAATCGCTGCAATCTGCCGACAGAGTTGAAGTAAACGGCGATAAATTACAGCTGTTTAAAAATAACCAGCTTATTCTGCAATTTAAGCCTGCGGTAAATTAACCGCCACCGGTAATCACACAGCTTATTCACTGAGCATCAAATATAAAAAAAGCCACCTTGCGGTGGCTTTTTTGTTGCGGCGTAAATTACGCTGCTAAGGCTTGTTTCGCTTTGCTCACTAAAGCAGTGAATGCTGCTTTATCGAATACGGCGATGTCAGCTAAAATCTTACGGTCGATTTCCACAGAGGCTTTTTTCAGGCCATCAATGAAACGGCTGTAAGATAAACCATTCATACGTGACGCCGCGTTAATACGCGCGATCCACAGTTGACGGAACTGACGCTTACGTTGACGACGGTCACGGTAAGCATATTGGCCGGCTTTAATAACGGCTTGGAAAGCAACACGATAAACACGACTGCGGGCACCGTAGTAACCTTTAGCCTGGTTTAACACCTTCTTATGGCGCGCGCGCGCCGTTACACCACGTTTAACTCTTGGCATGTCAGACTCCTAATTAATTATGCGTACGGCATGCAACGGACTAAGCCGGCGATGTCTACTTTAGCGACTAAGGTTTTTGGACCTAACTGACGCTTACGCTTAGAGGTCTTCTTCGTCAGGATGTGGCGAAGGTGTGATTGCTTACGTTTAAAGTTGCCTGAAGCGGTTTTTTTGAAACGCTTGGCAGCACCTTTATTGGTTTTCATCTTTGGCATAGTTAAAAACTCGCATTGTTAAGTTACAACGAATAATAAGGCGTCAACCCCACCCTTTGCAGTGTGGGGTTACACTTGAAAGCACTTATTACTTCTTATTTGGGGCCAGCATCATGATCATCTGACGACCTTCCACCCGTGAAGGGAAAGATTCGCACACAGCAATGTCTGATAAATCTTCTTTAATCCGATTTAACATCTCAATGCCTATCTCAGTATGCGCCATTTCACGACCACGATAGCGCAGCGTTACTTTAGCTTTGTCACCCTCTTCAATGAAGCGACGCAGGTTGCGTAGTTTTACCTGGTAATCGCCTTCATCAGTTCCAGGCCGGAATTTTATTTCCTTAATCTGGATCTGTTTTTGCTTCTTCTTCTGCTCTTTCAGAGCTTTACTCTTTTCAAACAGGAACTTACCGTAGTCCATCAACTTACATACTGGCGGTTCGGCTGTCGGGCTGATCTCTACTAAATCTGCGCCGCCTTCCTCGGCCAAACGAATGGCTTCAGCAATACTTACTACACCCAGCTGCTCACCTTCAACACCAATTAACCGTACCTCTGGCAGGTTAATTTCTTCATTGATCCTGTTAGGACGGTTTGCAGGTAATGTTTTCTTTCCTACTTTAATAGTATGTTCCTCCGAAAATTAATCTTATACGCTTAATCTGGTTCAAACCCGGGTTTTAATTTCTGTTGTCAGCTTTTCTACAAAAGCTGCAACCGACATTTTACCCAAATCTTCACCCTTGCGCGTTCTCAGTGCAATATCACCGGCTTCCATTTCTTTATCACCAACGACAACAAGGTAAGGAATGCGCTTAAGCGTGTGCTCGCGAATTTTAAAGCCTATCTTCTCATTTCTCAAGTCACTTATGACTCTAATACCGTGAGATTTGAAAGTTTTTACTAAATTCTGTACATATTCGGCCTGATTATCGGTAATGTTCATCACCACCACCTGAGTGGGTGCCAACCAAGCCGGGAATAAACCGGCATATTCTTCAATTAAAATACCGATAAAACGCTCAATTGAACCCAAAATAGCACGGTGGATCATTACCGGTGTTTGCTTTTCGCCGCTTTCAGCAACAAAAGTGGCGCCTAAACGGCCCGGTAACGCAAAGTCTAACTGCACAGTACCGCACTGCCAGGCCCGGCCTAAACAGTCGTGCAGGGTAAATTCAATTTTAGGGCCGTAAAAGGCGCCTTCGCCCGGCTGTAAATCATAGGCGATATCATTGGCTTTTAACGCTTCGGTTAAGCCCTGCTCGGCTCTGTCCCACATCTCGTCAGTACCGATACGCTGCGCCGGCCGGGTCGACAGTTTTACTGCCACGTTTTTAAAGCCAAAGGTACTGTAGGTATCAAATACCATCTGGATACATTTGGTTACCTCAGCCTGCACCTGATCTTCAGTACAGAAGATATGCGCATCGTCTTGGGTAAAGCCGCGCACCCGCATTAAACCGTGTAAGCCACCTGATGGCTCGTTACGGTGGCAACAGCCAAACTCGGCCATCCGCAGTGGTAAATCGCGGTACGATTTTAAGCCCTGGTTGAATATCTGCACGTGGCCCGGGCAGTTCATTGGCTTAATGGCATATTCGCGGTGCTCTGACTGGGTAGTAAACATATTATCGGCATACTTTTCCCAGTGGCCGGATTTCTCCCACAGCACGCGGTCCATCATTAACGGACCTTTTACTTCGTCGTAGTCATACTCGCCCAGCTTTTCACGCACAAAGCTTTCCAGCTCACGGAAGATAGTCCAGCCATCGTTATGCCAGAACACCATGCCAGGCGCTTCTTCCTGCCAGTGAAATAAACCCAGCGCCTTACCGATTTTACGGTGGTCGCGCTTTTCGGCTTCTTCTAACTGCAGTAAATAGGCTGCCAGTTGCTTTTTATCAGCCCAGGCAGTGCCATAGACACGCTGCAGCATTTTGTTTTTTGAGTCGCCGCGCCAATAGGCACCGGCCACTTTCATAATCTTAAAGTGCTGGCAAAAACGCATATTCGGCACATGCGGGCCACGGCACATATCAATATATTCTTCGTGGTGATACAAACCTGGCTCGTCGTCACGGCTAACGTTTTGCTCAAGGATTTCCAGCTTGTAGCTCTCGCCACGCGCTTTAAAGGTATCTACCGCTTCTTGCCAGCTCACCTTTTTCTTAATCACGTCGTATTCGGTTTTGGCCAATTCCTGCATGCGCTGTTCCAGCTTAGCTAAATCGTCGCTGCTAATCGGCTGGTCTAAATCAACGTCGTAGTAAAAGCCGTTATCAATTACCGGACCTATGGCCATTTTTACATTCGGCCACAGTTGCTTAATAGCATGGCCTAATAAGTGCGCACAGGAGTGGCGGATAATTTCCAGGCCTTCCTGATCTTTGCTGGTAATAATGCTTAAGGTTGCATCTGTGGTGATAGGGTCACAGGCATCGACTAACTGGCCATTCACCTTACCGGCGATGGTGGCTTTGGCTAAACCGGGGCCGATGTCTTTGGCAACATCCATAACTGAAACAGCATGATCAAAAGCGCGCTGGCTGCCATCTGGCAGAGTAATAACTGGCATGATAAATCCTTATACAGTGGTGGCCCAAACCAAGGGTCACTTGTTTAGTTTTGTTGGGAGAGGTTTTACCACCCTGCACAACCAGTTAATGACTTACACGAAAAGTCATAAGGTTGTACCACTGGGGGAAAACGATAAAACAGCCGCTATAGTAGCAGTTGTCAGGATGGGCTTAAAGCTGTTAGCAGGAACTAATCGGCAAATATCATCGGCTAAAGCCGGCAAATTTATCCTGCACGTAATATTGTTGTTGGTTATAAATAGCAAAGTAATCATCTGCTGTATGATCAACTGCAGTTTTCATTGAGTAAGCTTTTTCGATGTTTTTGATGATATCAACGGCTTTGGCTGCTTCTCCACTATGCAGGACAATAGCATTCTTAATATCATCAGACAGGTTTAACTGAGCTACAAATTCTGCCGGCGCAATACCAAACAGAATATCTACGCCCGACAGTAAACCCGTTAAGAAAAATTGGCTTTGTTTGGCATTGTCTACATGCCATAAGACAGCTAACTGCTGAGCGGTATAAGCACGACTTAATACCAAACCGGCAGCGGCAGGACTACAACGGTTAAGCACCGAGAACATCAGGATCCATTTCCTGGCTAAGTCTAACCCCAAACGCATAATCAGCTCTTTTACCGAGTTCACTTCTCGGGTTTTACGGTACAGGGGGCTATTAGCAATGCGCAACATGCCCATGACCAGAGCCGGCTCATCATTCAATTGCAACGACAGCTTATTAATGTCCGGCTCATCATGAAACAAATTATTGATTAAATCTGCCATTCTAAGTGCTGCCGGTGAAACTACTTTACCGGTTACCAGCTCAGGACGCGCCATAAAATAGCCCTGAAACAAGGTGAATCCGAGCGCTTTGCACTGCTCAAGTTGCTCAGGCGTTTCTACCCGCTCAGCTAACCATTCAAGCGGGTAATTGCGTAAGCGATGCATCTGCAATTTAATCTCAGCAAAACTGTGCTGCAATACATCTACTTTTATAAAATCGGCCAGAGCAATCAAGGGTTCCCAGTCAGGGATAAATTCAAAATCATCTAAAGCAAAACGAAAGCCCCTGCGCTTAAAAGCCGCCACATGAGCTATAAAATTTGGATCAGGCGTAATTCGCTCAACCAGTTCAATGACAACATTCTCCGCCTCCAGGGGCAAAAAACTGTCTGACAGCAAAAAATCTGAACATACGTTGATGAATACCGGCGCATTGTACTGAGCAATTTGGTCGGAAATACCACCGCACAGGTTATACAATAACTCAGTAGTTGCATGGTTATCCCCCAGCTCAAGCGCCGATATTCCATTGTCACTGCGGTAGAGTAGCTCAACTGCTACGCGGTTATTTTTATTGTCGAATATAGGCTGGGCAGCAAACAAGCTTTGCGTATCCAGCGCACTAACAATTGCGTTATCATTTTCAGATACCATCAAACTCTCCGCTTTGTGGGGCAATACAACGACAAGCATATGCCTCGCCGTTTAACCACCTGCCGGGCAATACAACCTTTCGCTGAAGTATAGGTGCAATAAGGCTATCGTCTAATGCGCATAATGGCCCTGAGGCATAAGGCCCCGCATAAACCAGTTTGCCTTGTGAAAAAATCAGCACAGCAGGTGTTGCAGGAATTGTGAACCCTGCTGAGGCAATCTGGTCAGGGCTAAAAAAATATTGCTCTGCTTGCTCAGACAGCAGCTGTTTATCCAGTTGGCGGATATGCGCCTTCGCACGCGAATTACACACACAACTGTCAGCAAAAACATGCAATACCTGAAAACCTGCAGCAGCTCGTAGTCCAAAAGCTGCCACGTCGATAGCGCTGCTATGCCACACCTTATCAGGGGCGAAAACGCCATAGTGACGCTGTCCCAAATAAAACAGCACTGCCGACGCTACAATGATCCATAGGCTGAACAGTAGCAGCGCTAACTGCAGACGGCTGGTTTTTAAGTTCAAACAACAAACTTCCCGGACTCGGCAGCCAATACCTGTGTAATATCACCCACGCGCCGCGCGCTTTGCACCACCCGCTCGCCCTGAGCATTTTGTTCCGATGTCATGCTGCTGATGTGCTGCGCGCCCTGCGCCACTTCTGCACTGGCTGTACTTTGCTGTCGCAGGGCATCCGCCATTACATCTGCAGAACCGGCAACCTGTCTTGCATGCTGCAGTATTTGCTCCAGCATTATTCCGCTTTGCTCAGCATGCTGACGGGTATCGGCAAGCTGTTCAACACTGCGCTCAACCACCGTTACCGACTCATTGCTGTTCTGTACTAATTGCCCAATCATGATTTTAATTTCATCAGTAGAGCCACGGGTACGCGATGCAAGGGTGCGAACTTCATCGGCAACTACGGCAAAACCACGACCCTGCTCACCAGCACGGGCCGCTTCAATAGCAGCGTTTAGTGCCAACAAATTGGTTTGCTCGGCAATAGACTCAATGACATCCAGCACTTTACGAATATCGGCTGTAGCTTTGGCCACATCGTTAACTTTATCACCGGTTTGCGCAAGCTGCCGTGCCAGCGCCGATACCGAGCTAATAGTCTGACCAACCGACTGCTTGCCGTCGGTGGCAGCTTGCTCAGCCAGCTTTGCCGCATCCAGTACCTGAACTGACAGCTCGGTAACCTCACGGATACTTAGCGACATTTGCTCAGTTGCTGCGGCAATCCTGTCTACCTCAGCCAACTTTTTGATCATGCTGTCAGATAAATCATGGCCATCTTGCAGCAACTGTTTAGCATCTTGTTTCAAGGTGCTACTGGCGCTATCAATGGTTTTTATCGTGTGTTGCAACGAATTCAGCACCGAATTAAAACTGTTAATTACCTGAGATTTAATATCGTCACAACGATGTGTCAGCATAACTTTATTGTCTTTGGTCAGCAGGGAGTCTGTCGCATCAAACAAGGCTTGGCCTACCTGCGCTTCACGCAGACTTTGCCTGGATATAATAATCAGTACCGCCGACTCCACTACGACAAATAAGGCGTGCAACAGGATAATACCAAGTGACAGACTTTCTTCCGGCACCAGATACACGCCGGTGTTTTGCATTTGCAAATACATAAACAGTAAATGGTGCACGGCAATAGTCAGTGCGGCCGCAATAATAACGATGTAATCCCGAAAGGCGATAAGTACGGCCAACAGCACAAAAATAGCAAAGTGCATTTCCAACATACCGCCGGTTTCGTGGATAAATAATGCTGCAAAAAACATAAAACTAATGCCGTAGCTAACCCGCGCCAGCGTATGGTCGCCAAGCATTTTATACAGTAACAATGGGATAACAGCGGTGGGTAAGCCAACTACCAGAGCGGCTAACCAGCTATTAGCTACAAGCGCCAAACCGAGCGCCACGATAAAAAGCAGAATATTTACAGCCAGCATAATCTGATAAGCAGATAACCGGAACCGTGGGGTGGAAGTTGTCATAAAAAGCCTTGAAGTAATGAGGTATATATTAGTAAATTATCAATAAGCATAGTACGTTGTAGCAGTATGATCACGATCAGTGATTTTTCCGCTTTATCAGCCATACTCAAACCACAGCACAACGCGGAGGTTATTATGTGGCAGGCGGTTACAGATCATATCAACAGTGAGTTGGGCGGGCAGTTCCATATTACGCAGAAAACTCAACTTAGCGGCGGCGAAATTAATCTGGCCTGGCATATCAGTAACGCTGAACAGGATTTCTTTGTCAAAATTAATCAACGCGAACAATTTGAGCAGTTTGAAACCGAAGCTTTAAGCCTGCAGGCACTGCGCCAGCACCACTGCATTCGCGTACCGGATGTAGTCTGTGCCGGCCAAACTATTGATAAAGCCTTTTTGGTACTGGAATACTTGCCACTGATTAACGACAACGGTGGCGACTGGCGCCAACTGGCGCAGCAATTAGCCTTACTGCATAAACAACACGACCAGGCAATGTACGGTTTCGACTGGGACAATATGCTTGGCCGCACTGTGCAGCCGAATAAATGGCAAAGTAACTGGAGCAGCTTTTTTTCTGAGCAGCGTATTGGCTGGCTATTACAGTTGCTGCTGGAGCAGGGTTTCGGCTTTGGCAAAATTGATCACCTGGTAGAGCAATGCCGCCAGCGCCTGCAGCATTACCAACCACCGCCCAGCCTGCTGCACGGCGACTTATGGCGTGGTAATGTCGGCTTTATGGCAAGCGGCGCGGCGGTGTTTGATCCCGCCTGTTATTTTGGTGACAGAGAAACCGACATCGCCTACAGCAGCCTGTTTGGCCGCTTTGATGAGAGCTTTTATCAGGCGTACAATGAGTTTTATCCGCTGGATGCCGATTTTGAGCAGCGCAAAGCACTGTACAATCTGTATCATGTGTTAAACCATGCCTATTTGTTTCGCGGTGCTTATCTGGTGCAGGCGCAGGAAATGGTAAAACAGCTGTTTTACTAAACTGCAGCCGGCCACAGCACTAACACCGCCTGTAGTTCAGGAAGAATACCAGATGTCCACTCCCGCCCCTCAACCTGTTGTCCTTATTACCGGCAGCGCCAAACGCCTTGGCCGGCAAATGATAGAAACGCTGCATCAGCAGCAATACCGCGTGATTATTCATTGCAACCGCTCCCGCAGCGAAGCCGACGCTTTGGCACAACAGTTAAACCAGCTTCGGCCACACAGTGCGGCGGTATTGCAGGCCGACTTACTCGATATGGCAGCGCTGCCACAGTTAGCGCAGCAGGCTCTGGCGTGTTTTAACCGGCTGGACGTATTGGTAAACAATGCCTCGGCGTTTTATCCCACCGCAGTTGGCAGCGCAACACCTGCACAATGGCAAGAGCTGTTTGGCAGCAATGTACAGGCGCCCTACTTCTTAAGCCAGGCCTTAGCACCACAGTTGGCAAAAAACCACGGCGCCATTATTAATATGGTAGATATTCACGCCGAAAAGCCGCTGCTGGGCCACAGCATCTACTGTATGGCCAAAGCCGCCTTGTTAATGATGACAAAGTCGCTGGCACGGGAATTAGCGCCTACAATCAGAGTCAATGGTATTGCACCGGGTGCCATTTTGTGGCCCGAGTCGCCGGCAACAGCAACACCGCTGGCGGAGCAGGATAAAGCTCAGATCCTGGCGCAAATACCGTTACAACGGCTGGGAGCCACCACCGATATTGCGCAAACCCTGCTGTTTTTATTACAGGCGCCTTATATCACCGGGCAAATTATTGCCGTAGATGGCGGCCGCAGTTTAGGCGGCAGCAATAAGGCCTGATATTAAGCTACGCCACTTACCGGCGGAGGGAGTATGGACATACTGCACAAAACCATTGAATGCCCGTTTTGCGGCCACCCTATGCATTTAAGCGTAGAGGTTATTGATGAAGACCAGGATTACACCGAGGACTGCAGCAACTGCTGCAATCCTATCCATGTGCGGGTACATAAAGATGAGCTGCACCACAGTGTGCAGCTGTTTATCGACGCCGACGACGAACAGTATTACTAAATAGTCGTCGCAGCAAAACGCTCTGCCATAATACGCTCTACCGTTTGCACTATGGTTTGCGTTTGCTGGTCCAGCTCGATATTTACTGTATCGCCCTGCTGCTTTTGCCCAAGGGTGGTAATAGCCAGTGTTTCCGGGATTAGATACAAACTAAAACCATCGGCATAGGTTTCACCTACCGTTAAGCTGCAGCCTTCTACCGCAATAAAGCCTTTGCTGAGAATATAACGCATATATTCCGGCGCCAGCGTCAGCCGCATCGCACAGTTATTTGTGCTTTTATCCACTGCCGTTATCGTCGCCGTGGTTTGAATATGGCCGGAGACAATATGGCCGCCCAATTCACTGCCAAAGCTTAACGAGCGCTCAAAGTTAACCGCATCAGCCACCTTTAAGCGGCCCAGGTTAGTTTTGCTTAAGGTTTCGGCTATTACATCAAAACGCACCCAACCGGCTTCGCTGTCAAAGTCGGTTACCGTTAAACAGACGCCGTTAACGGCAATACTGGCGCCGCGGCTTAAATTCTGCAGGTGTACAGCGCCAGGCTGCAGGGTCAACTGACGAAATGCCGCTTTATCGGCAACGGCTGTTAACTCAGCCTTAGTTTGAACTATTCCGGTAAACATAAGCCCCCATTTGTGCTACATTGCGCGCCATTACACGCTGCTGATACAACAGACCTGCATATGTTACCTTTTTCCCGCTTTGAAGCCAGAACCATCCTGAAACTTTCCGGCCCCATAGTGCTGGCACAGCTGACACAAACCCTGATGTACTTTGTCGATACCGTCATGGCCGGACGCTACAGTGCGGTTGATATGGCCGCTATAGCCGTCGCCTCCGGTTTATGGTTTCCGGTGGTAATGACCATGCAGGGTTTATTACTGGCGCTCACACCGATAGTGGCGCAGTACTATGGCAGCAAACAAATCAAACCGGTTACCCACTTCACCGTGCAGGCTATGTATTTAGCCATGGCCCTGGCCGCCGCCATGTTTGTGTTGATGCTGTACGTGCATGTACCGATAGATTTGCTGAACATGGATGAAACGCTGCGACAAAAATCGCTCGACTACTTATATTACGTCAGCTTTGGCTTGTTTCCGGCGGCAGGTTACATGGTTGTGCGCAGTATGTTTGAAGGTATCGGCAACACCAAAGCCAGCATGTGGATCAGCTTTGTTGGGATCCTGGTGAATATTCCGGCCAACTATGTGTTTATTTACGGCAAACTGGGCATGCCGGCGCTGGGCGGCGCTGGCTGTGGTATCGCCACTGCGCTGGTGTTTTTTGCTATGTTTATCGCCATTTTAATTTACGGTTGGTTTAGCCGCACCACCAGGCACTACCGGCTGCACCCCGACAGTTATCGCATTAACCTCAAAGATATCTGGCAAATTGTCTGCATCGGCACGCCTATTGCCTTTTCCATCTTCTTTGAAGTTACCCTGTTTGCCTGTATCCCGCTGGCCATAGTGCACCTTGGCCCTATTATGGTGGCCGGCCATCAGATCGCGCAAAACTACAGTGGTATAGTGTTTATGCTGCCACTTAGCCTGGGTATGGCAACCACTATCCGTGTTGGCCATCTGGTGGGCCAGCAAAACATCATGGAGCTGAAAAAAGCCGTGTCGACTGCCATCATACTGGCGGTGCTGATGTCATTGGTGATCGCCAGCCTGACCTTTATCCTCAGAGGCAGCATAGCAGCGCTGTACTCGCCTGACGCTACCGTTATTGCGCTGGCGGCATCCTTGCTTATTCTGGCCTGTTTTTATCAGGTATCTGATGCCATCCAGGTGGTGTCGGCTTGTGCGCTGCGCGGTATGAAAGTGACCAAACCGGTATTTTTTATAACCTTTATTGCTTACTGGCCAATCGGCTTTGGCCTGGGTGCCGTACTGGGATTAACCAACTGGCTGGTACCGGCGATGGGCGCACATGGCTTCTGGATTGGTATTATTGCCGGGCTTAGCGTGGCTGCTGTGCTACTGGCCATTATCTTAAAACGCACGTTAAACAGGTTTGAACATGAAGGTTTGGCTGTTACCTCTGCTGCTGATTAGCCTTATTGCCTGCTCAGACAATAACGGTGGAAAAGCGCTGGATAACTATCAGCAACGACTGGAACGGGTGCTGGACACGGAAGTAGCCAATACGCCACTCCCCGCAGCTGCGCCACTGGCAGAGCCACGCGATTTAAAACACCCGCTGCCGGATCTACGGCTGGACCTTACCGACGCCTACGCCACCCGCCACTGCAGCCTGGATACCTTAATTGGCGAGCGCAACTCCAGCCTGGGTAAAGTGTACAGTGCCAGCAAACAGCTAAGTTATGAGCTGCGCTTTTTAAGCCAGTTGCAACACTGCCTGCAGCAAAGCTGGGACAACAGCGCATTGCTAAACCAGTTACAGCAGGTGTACCAGCAAAAACAACACAGCATTGATATTGCCTTTAATAATATGCTGTTAACCGACGATACGCTGCGCAAAGAACTGCTGGGCATACGCAAAGCGTTGCCGCTGCAAGCTGCGTCCGGCTTTAGCGAAACCTGGCAAGCGTTAACCGAACTTAACCGGTTACAGCAGTATATCGCTGAGCAAAACTGGCAAGCTGCCAGTCAGGTGGATATTGAACAACAACTGCAGCTGCTGTATCGCTATAACTTTGTTGCCAGGCTGCAATACAGTTTACGTGCTGCCAACCATCAGTTGGCGCAACTTAACCGGCTAACCGAAGCCGTGGCGCCCACAACACTGTGCCCACAGCAGCGTGACAGCGAGCAACTGCAAATTCTGGCTAATGTGTTCAGTAAGTATTTTGTCAGCGAAATACAGCTGTACACCAGCGAGTTAAGCCGCTATCAACAACAGCTGTGGCCGTTATTACAACAGCTGTATCAACGCACCGACCTGAACACCCCGCTCACATTGCGTTTTGAACAAACGTACCTGGATATGCGCACAGAGCTAAGCCAGCACGTAAAGTGGTGGCAAGCGCTGAACAACCAATGCCCGGTTAAACTTACTGCACAGCAGTAAGCCGCCGATGCGGCGAAAAATGCACCAAACACACAGTGTTAGCAGAAAAACACTTGCCATTGTCCCACTGGCGCAATAACATAGCCGCCGTTGTCTGCCAAGCGTAGTTTTGGCCAGCAACACAAAGTGTGCGTCCTTAGCTCAGCTGGTTAGAGCACCACCTTGACATGGTGGGGGTCGGTGGTTCGAGTCCACTAGGACGCACCAACAAATTTAAACAAAAACGCCGCTCAGCTTATTAAGCTTGAGCGGCGTTTTTGTTTTATCAATTCAGCCGGCTTTGTCGCCTGACAAGCTGAGTTTTAACTGCCTGCTGTAGGTTCTGCTGACTTTCAGCGATTTACTGTTGATTAAAATAAGGTTGTACTCTGAATTGATTAACGGTTCGAGCTTAGCGACATGTTGCAGGTTAACAATGGTTGATTTGTGAATACGCAAAAAGCCATCGGGCAACACGTCGTTGATCAGGCTTTTTAATCTGGCCCGCATCACAAAGGTATCATCCCGGGTGTGCACACACATATAGTCGCCGGCGGCATCTATCCATAAAATATCGGTATAGGGGATCAATTGCGCCGGGTGGTGCCCGTCCTGAATCACCAGCTTTTCCTGCTCAATCCGATATCCACCGCCGGGCTCAGTCTGACGGGTGGTGTCGCCATTTAGCAAAATGTCGCGTACTTCCAGCATATGCTGTTTGTTGCCCGGGCTATCCAACCTGGATGACACCCGGGCAATGGCTTCCGCCAGACGCTCTTTTTTTACCGGCTTTAGTAAATAATCCAGCGCCCGTACTTCAAACGCCTTAACTGCATATTGATGAAAAGCAGTAACAAAAATAATCGCCGGGCACGATTCCGGCTGTAGCTGTTTAATCAGCTCAAAGCCTGACTTACCGGGCATTTCAATATCAAGGAAAATTAAATCCGGCGCAGTTGCACTTATTAATGTCATGGCTTCGTCAACACTGCGCGCATGCCCGATGATGCTGATCCGGGGAAAGGCGGCAAGCCGGATAGCCAGCCCTTCGATAGCACTGTATTCGTCATCTACCAGTAAGGTTTTCAGCTGCTTCATTCAGTGCTCTCTGAGGCTTCCAGCGGGATTGAAATGTTGATCCAGGCACCACCTTTTTCATCATTGCCCAGCTTAAAACAACTCGATCCGGGGTAGATCAGTTGTAGTCTTTCCTGGCAATTTTTCATGCCAATGCCACGCGAGGCCGGCTCTGTCAGGTTAAAACCAGTACCGCTATCACTAACACAAATATGTAACCGGCTGTCATCACAGCTAAAATTAACGACAATAGCAATATTATTCTTGTTGCCAATACCGTGTTTCAAGGCATTTTCAACCAGCGGCTGCAGCAATAGCGATGGCATCAGCGCAGAATTGCAGCCTTTGTCTGCACTGATCTGTACATTAAGTTCACTTTGAAAGCGGCACTGTTCAATATCTATATAGGTTTGTAACAGCGCGATCTCTTCCTGCACCGTTATCTTTGCCAGCGGATCGGTATATAAGCTGTAACGCAGGAAATCACAGAGTTTTTCCAGCATAGTTACTGCATTGGCGTTGTGCTGCTTCAAAATCAGCGTGCAGATAGCATTGATACTGTTAAACATAAAATGCGGATTCAGCTGATAGCGCAACATTTTAAGCTGTGACTCTTTTGCCAGATGCAGCGCTTCAGCCGCTTTATGCTTTTGCTCGGCATTATCCAGATAGATTTTTATACCATAGTAACCTGCGGTCCAGGTTGCCAGCATGGTTAACGACGCCGATGTCCAGGTGCCAAAGTCGAACCAGGTCATCTGTTGCCACCAGCTACCATAAAACCACTGCAAGCTATGCCATTTAAACTGGGTCCATAGCAGTGACGCCGCCAGTAAACAGATAATATGCAAGCAAATGCTTACACCGGCCGGTTCCTGCCTGAACCAGGCATATAACCTCCTTAGCAGCAGAGTAATAAAAAAACCGCAGCAGGTATCCAGCAAAAGATGAGGCAGATGAATGGCCCAGGGTTCCTGGCCGGGCATTTTAATCATCAGTTCGGTAAGCACAGCGTAGGCTACCCAACCACAATATTGGCATAACCAAAACAGCTGTGTTTTTGATTCTAACTTTATCAATTTACTTTCACTTTACTATCACTTCACTGCCTTAGGCTTAGCGCTGAATATCTTGCCTGACCTGTTATTACCCGGCACGATATCACTGTATTTACGGCGCGCAGTCAAGTAGCTGTGTGGTTTGCGCCACACTGTTAACCAGCGCAATATCTGCCAGCGCCAGACTAAACGGCTGTGTTGTGCCTAGCCGCAGGGCATCTTCTGCTACTTGTGGTGCCTTTGTGCCCTCGCAGTGTAGCGGTAAAGCGATAGTACGCCATTGCCCACGTTCAAGACCAGTTAACAGCGGCAGCAGCGATTCTGAGCGCAGGCATGAGGACTGCTGACACATCAGCTCAATTTTTACCTCTGCAGAGGGTGCTTGATCAAGGCGGATACTCATCTGCATAAATTTACTGTCGCCAAGCGTAGTTAATGGCTGCGCTGCAGTGTATCTCAGGCTGGCAGTGGCACTTGCACTGGCCCCAGCAGTTTGCCAGACAAACTTACGACCATCTTCCTGATAGGCTAAATTAACGGACTGCATAGACAAACTTTTACCATCGCCACTCACCGCTGACGACGCATTAACCGTTTTTTGCCCTGTTGTGTTGTCAGATAATGCCCAGCTCAGGCCGTCGGCCAGATTTCTGACAAACAACGGCTGCTGTTCGCCGCGGCGTTGTTTTGCTGCTGCGCGGGTCACTTCTGAAAGTTGCGCCAGCCTGATGTTGTCGGCATAGTTAAGGCCGTAGCCATAAGCAAACAACGGTTCATACTGCGCGTCTTTGACATTTAACCGGTACTGATCATCGAATTTGGGCCAGGAAAAGCTAAGCTTACCGCTAAAGTCGTACTGTATATTGCCCTTGCTATCTCTCAGCAGCACATCAGCAATACCCTGCCCTTCAGAGCCCGGCAACCAGGCCGCGACAAAGGCATCAGAAGCATTAAGCTCTTTATTTACCCACAACGGCCGGCCGCTTAAAAACACTGTTACCACAGGAATATGCTGCTTTTTTAACCGTTGCAGCAGCGCCAAATCGCGCTTATTGCCGTGCTGATATTCCAGCAGCTGAATATCGCCAAACCATTCTGCATAAGGCTCTTCGCCAATCACCACAATAGCGACATCCGGCTTGCGGCTGTATTGCCCATCAACACTGAGTTCTACCGTACCGCCGGCGGCTTCAATTTGCTGACGTAAACCGGCATACACTGACGTAGCATTAGGAAAATCGGCATTGGTGTTATCGGTGCCCTGCCAGGACACGCTCCAGCCACCGGCCTGTTTAGCAATATTGTTTGCACCGTCACCGGCTATCAGTACCCGGCTTTTGGGCGACACCGGCAGAATATTATTGTTGTTTTTCAGCAATACCAGCGATTTTCTTACCGCTTCTCTGGCCAACTCACGGTGTTCGGGCGCATTAAACCACTCTGGCCTTAAAGATTCCGGCCGGGTTGAAGGTTTACCACGCTTAAATACGCCCCAGCGTATTTTGGCGCGCAAGAACCGCCGACCTGCATCATCAAGCCTTGCCGTTGTAATAACACCATCTTTTACCTGCTGCACGGTATTGTGATAAAAGGCTTCAAAGTGCTCCGGCACCATCATCACATCCACACCGGCATTAAAGGCCGCGGCGCATTGCTCTAAATCGCAGCCATCAACAAATTTATGCGCGTTCCAGTCGCTGATGACAAAGCCGTCAAAGCCCATTTGCTGTTTCAGTACTTCGGTCAGCAGGTAGTGATCACCATGCACCCGCTTGCCGTTCCAGCTGTTAAAGGATGCCATCACGGACTGCACGCCGGCGCTGATAGCGGTGTAGTAACCGGCGGCATGAATATCACGCAGGCTTTGCTCGTCGGCCAGGGTATCGCCACGGTCAAGGCCGTTTTCGGTGCCGCCATCGCCGATAAAGTGCTTGGCGGTGGCAATACGGTGGTAAAAACTGAGAAAATCAGCGCCAATTTCCCCTTGCACCCCGGTTACCATGGGCCCGGCATAGGCGGCAACCACAGCAGGATCTTCGGCATAACTCTCATAGGTACGGCCCCAGCGATCATCTCTTACCACAGCGACGGTGGGGGCAAACATCCACTCGATACCGGTTGCCGCCACTTCTTTAGCGGTAGCCCGGCCAATGCGGTGGATTAAATCAGCATCTCTGGCGGCTCCCAGGCCGATATTGTGCGGAAACAGCGTGGCGCCAAACACATTGCTGTGACCATGCATAGCATCGGTGCCCCAGATGGTGGGAATGCTGCTGCCATCCTCACTGCTATCAACCGAAGCGGCATACATTTCATCGGCATACTTTAGCCAGGTTTTGGCATCGGCCTGCTTCTGGCCGTAAGGCGCCGTGTTGCCACCATTAAGATAAGAGCCAAAGCCATATTTGCGCATTTGGGCGACACTCAGATAACCAATTTCCGGCTGGACAATTTGCGCCACCTTCTGCTCTATGCTCATATTTGCCAGCAAGGCATCCAGCTGTTGCTCTGTCGCCGGGTCGGTTTTTAACGCCGTGTCGGCCTTTGGCCAGCTAACCCTAACTGTATCTGCGGCTGCATCTGCGGCCAGGCCGCTTAGCGGAAACAGCAGCGAGCCTAACAAAAAGGTGTTGCGAAGCGCTGCATCTGAGAGTGAAAACATAACGGGTTCCTTCGTCTGCCCAGACCACGCAATAAAATTGCCACGGCAGACACTTGCTGTTTAATAGGGAATATATTCAATGAAGTCGTAATAGGCCCAGGCGTTGCCGCCAAAGTACTGGCCCGGAAAATAAAAGCCGTCTTGCGAGTTGTCGCCATGCCAATGGTTAAGCATAATTTTGCTGTTATCTACCGGCCAGGCATAGGCAGGTATTTCATCAGAGGCCAGATAACCATCGCCATTATCTTTATAAACCGTTCGGATAGTTTGCTCATTACCCGTTGCATCAAATACATACCAGCGAATTTGGTTTGCACTCCAGTCAAAGCCTATAGTCAACAGGCTTTGCTGAATATTCAGCCCATACTGGCCAAGATCAATATCCAGCTCCCAGCTTTGATAAGTACCGCCTTGTGGCTGATAAATCACGTTGGTGTGCACCACATTGCCAAGCGAGGGTAGAAACTCAATATCAATCTCCTGCCAGGCACGGCCTGGCGCATCCCACCAGGAGGTATAGGTAAAAATAGACGCGACAGTACCGGGGGTATTACCGGTTTTCAGCGCGCCCTGCACTTTACCGTAACCGTAACTGCTGCGGCTTTGTAGCTCTGAGCAACTGCCCTGGCTTAATGCCAGCGTAATGCCGTGCGAGCTGGGTGAAACCATGCCTGGGGTAAAGGTACAACCAAAAGGCGAGCCATTGCCGCCACTTCTGGCTGACCATAAACTGCTGTTAAAGCCCCAGCTAAAATCATCTTTAAAATACTCTGCCTGCACAGTAGTAGTACTGCAAAGGCAGGTTACCGCAAATATCACGGGCTTAAAGTTGCTGTTCATCATAATGTCCTGTCGGTACACAAGATATTGCGCCCAAGCCACACAACAGACTGGTTTGGGCACATCGTTAGCGGCTGCTTAGCTTAGAAATTAAAACCTGCTCTGATGCCGTAGTAACGTGGCATGCCGAAACTGCCTTTATTGATACCTTTGCTGGTGTTATTCCAGTACTGCACCATTTCATCGGTGGCATTATTAACAAATACTTCGGCATACCAGGCCTGGCTTTGCGGTTCATATTTTAATGACGCATTAACCATGGTGTAGGCGTCACGTTTATCGGTAATGTACTGCGCCGCTTCATCGCTTACCGCAAAGTCCATGTCATCCAGATGCTTATCCAGGTTCCAGATGGTGGTGTAGGATTTATCTTTCCAGCTCAGATTAAACCAGCTGTGCACATAGCCGAAACGGCCTAAATCAAAGCTGTGGGTATAGCTGACATTGGCAGTAAAGCGTGGCGTCATCGCCAGATCATTGCCTTTAAGATTGGTGGTCAGCAGGGTATTTTCCGGATCGATTGATTCTTCATACGACAAGCCAAACAAATACTCCGGGTCGTAATCCCATTTGGTGAGCCAATCTTCGCTGACACGGGCCTGAGTCCAGGTGGCATAGCCGCTGATACGGCCGTTTTGATAAGGTTTCCAGTCAAATTCAAACTCAATGCCCTTAATGGTTGAGCCAGGCACGTTTTGCGTATAGTAGGCAATCACCGGCTGGTTCTGGTAATCCAGTACCGGCATACCGCTTTCATCCAGAATAGGCGTGCCGTTTTCGTCTTCAACCGGCGATAAACGCTCGACATTACCGATGGAGCCAACAGAGGCATACTGCATATCGGTATAGTCGGTGTAGAAAAATGCCGCTTGCAGATTCAGCGAGTTATTCAGGAAACTTGATTTAGCGCCCAGCTCCAGCGTCAGCACTTTTTCCGGGTCAAACCGGGTTTCAAACCGGCTTACCTCACCGGTTCTGTCGTTCACCACTTCAAATACATCACCGATACCGCCGGCCTTAAAGCCTGATGCCAGATAGCTGTACAACATGGTGTCCTGGCTCAGGTTATAATCCAGACCAATTCTGAAGTCGTGATTACGCCACTGGCCTTTATTGTCGTTTTCAAAATATGAGGCATATAGTGCCGGATCATTAAAATAATCCACCGGTAACTCGTTCAGCACGCTGCGGTTTAACCAGCCGGGCGCGCAGCCATCGGCATTCGAGCAGCGATAAGTGCGGCCACCTTTGTCTTGCTTGGTCTCGTGGCTGTAGCGGTAGCCAAAGGTGGCATGCAAGTCAGCCGTAATATTGTACGTTGCCTGGCCAAACAGCGCATAGGCTTCGGTTGAGCGGTCCGGCTGATCCCAAAAGGCTTTGTCATCCATCGGGTTGTCGTAATAGCCCAGGGTTGTGGTTTTTTCGTGGAAGTAATTCACGCCGGCTATCCAGACCAGATCGCCAAATTCGTCAGACTGCAGCTGAATTTCTGTCGAATAGGATGTCGCACCGGTACCTTTAAGGAAAAAGATAGCGCCATCCCAGGGGTCCAAGCCTGTCTCGCTGTCCTGGGCAGACGATCTGTCCATGTCCTCATAGCCCAACTGCCATACCAGGCTTAATTCATCATTAATACTGTAGTTCAGGGTGTTGCGCAGATAAGTAATATCCAGCTTCAGTTCACCAGGTACGTTAACCACCGCCTGATAGGTATTATCGCTTGGTAAAAATGACGAGCAATCACCGCCATATTCGTCAGGTCTGCCACGTAGCTGATCGCAGTTAACTAAGTCCAGTGTGCCGGCACTGTTGTTCACATATTGCTGAAACACGGTATGGTTGCTAAACAGCCCGTGTGCCGGTTGCCACAGCGTGCTGATGCGAAACGAGTGTTCGTTAGCATTATTATAAAAATCGGCTTTATCGGCTGGCGTAAGCGCCCGCACCCGCTGCGCTTCAGGGTCAGTACCGGCACCGTCTATCCACCAGTTTTCCCGCTGTGTCACGGTAGCGCCAATGCCCTGGTAAGAGTCTTCAGAAATCACCGGCGCGTTCAGTACGTCTTCGCTGAGGCGACGTGTATCGTACTGGTTTGGGTCCCAATAGCCTTCGAGGTAAGAGTCGCGTTTTAGCCCTTTTGCCGCAATACGCACAGCAAACTCATCGCTTAGCGGAATATTGATAAAACCGCCGAGATTTTTGCTGTTAAATCTGCCGGCTTCAGCATTAATATTGCCGGCAAAACCGGTAAAGTCGGGCTTGGCTGAAATAACGTTGATACTGCCAACGGTGGAGTTACGGCCAAACAGCGTGCCCTGGGGCCCTCGCAGTGCCTCTACCCGCTCAACATCGTACATCAGTGCCAAAGCACCCTGCATCCGCGGCGAGTAAATGCCATCTAAATGCACACCAACAGCAGGATCACCCAGCTCAGTAATGTTGGTAGAGCGCACACCGCGCATAGAAATCACCGGCGCCGCCTGATCGGTCGCGGTTGAAATATCCAGCCCCGGCACTAAGTCGGCGATATCTTTTACGTTATTAACCCCGCTTTGCCGCAGCTGCGCTTCACTTAGCGCGGATATGGCAACAGGCGTTTCCATTAGGCGGGTTTTACGCTTGGTGGCAGTAACCGAAATCACTTCAATGGCGGTGTCATTTTTTGCTGATGCTTGTTCAGCTGCATCATTCGAAGCCTGCTCAGTTTGCTGTGCAACCAGCGGCAATGAAAAAGCCATTACAATGGCCATGGTTATAGTGTTAAGCTTTAGCATGTCTTATCCTCCCCGGATGTACTTAGTTTTTTGCAGGCACAACTACCCTGCTGTTGTTATTTTTTAAGCACTTTAGTCGGGGTATCTAAGCGAAGGCTATATCATTTCGGTAAAGCGAACTGCTGATAATACAAGCCGATATTTCTGCTATAAAAGGGTGTGGCTTTAGTCCGCCGGGACACAGCAACAAATTCAAACAAAAACGCCACTCAACTGTAATCGCTGAGCGGCGTTTTTTGTTTTTCCGGTTTGATATTGTGTTGCCCGCTACTGTTTGTAATGTTACTGCAATCTGCCTTTCTTACACTTAGCGCACTTTGAGGTAAGACAGTAAAGTACAGTGAAAACAACTCATTCGCCGCAACATCCTGCAACAGACCCGTTATTTATTCAGTTAGAGCAGCTTTGCCGCTCTGACTTTGACATTCAGATTTCTGCTGAAAAAATGCGCGATGATGCAGCGTACCGCCAGTTGGTATTGCAGGAACTTGGCCAGTTGCAAGACGCAAAGCTTAGCGCACTGCTGCAGGCTATCCATTCTGCTTTAGCCGCAGCGGCGCTGCCGGCAACACAGCACTCTACCCTGGCCGTAAACAGCCGTTGGTTTATTCCGGTCGGGCTGGTTGCGCTGCTGGCTATTGCTGCCGGTTGGTGGTTTTACAGCTCTCCGGTTAACAGTGCGGCTGCCAAGCCTACTGCTGCGGCAATAGCAACAGCAGCGCCGGCTGCAGCCGCACCAGCACCTACACCGGCACCCACTCATGCAGCAGAGATGCTGATGCGGCTGCATGGTTCTAACACTGTGGGTGAAAAGCTGGCCCCGGCCCTGTTAGAGGCGTTTTTTACCTCACAACAGGCTACGCAGTTAGCCTGGCAGCAACAAGGCTCTGCCGTAGAGAATATGCTTAATCTAACCCAGGCCGAAAAGCCGGCTACAGTGCAACTGCATGCCCATGGCTCCAGCACTGCCTTTAAAGATTTGGCCAGCGGCAAAGCCGATGTGGGTATGTCATCAAGGCGCATCACTGCCGATGAAGTGCGTAAGCTGCAACCGGCGCTGGGCGACTTAAGTAAAATTGGCAATGAACACATTGTTGCTATGGATGGCTTGGCCATTATTGTTAACCAAAACAATCCGTTAAAAGCTATTTCTACCGAAACCCTGGCGAAAATATTCGCCGGTGAAATAAACCGCTGGTCGCAACTTGGCGGCGCCGACCAGCCCATTATCGTGCTGGCGCGGGATGATCAGTCCGGTACCTACGATACGTTCAAAACCCTGGTGCTGCAAAAGCACGGTAAAACCTTAAGCGACCAGGCACAGCGCTTTGAATCCAGTTCTGAATTGTCGGTCAGCGTGGCGCAAGATGAAACCGCTATCGGCTTTATCGGGCTAAATTATATTTCTTACAACAAAGCGTTGGCTATTTCCGAAGGCGCAGACAGTATGCCCATCTACCCAACCCGCTTTACCGTAAGCACAGAAGACTATGCCTTGTCGCGCCGGTTATATTTGTACACGCCCACGGCGGCGTCGCAACTGGCGAAAGACTTTGCGCAATTTGCTATCTCAGAGCAAGGCCAGCAACTGGTTGAGCAAACCGGCCTGATTTCGCAAAACATCCGTGTTGAGCAAGTGTTTCCGGCCGATGGTGCCCCGGCAAGCTACAACAACTATGCCCGTCAGGGCCAGCGCTTATCACTGAATTTCCGTTTTAACTACGGCGAAAATGAGCTGGACAACAAAGGTAAGCGCGATTTGGAGCGCTTGATCCGCTATATGGAAAACAACCGCGGCCGCCGGTTGGTGCTGATGGGGTTTTCTGACGCTGTAGGCGCTATAGCCAAAAATGCGGAGCTGGCCCTGCGCCGCGCTAAAGCAGTAGAGCGTGAACTGAACGCCAGAGGTATAGCCGTTGTGGCAGTTGAAAGCTACGGCGAACTGTTGCCGGTGGCAAATAATGACACGGACGCCGGGCGTGAACGCAACCGCCGGGTAGAAGTTTGGGTGCTGTAAACACCCGCACTACAGGAGAGCAAGCCATGTACCGCATATTGTCTGACACCGACAATCTGAAGCAGGTGTTCAGTGCATTCAGCACCACCGAAGCACTGCTGGTAAAGCACAATATTCAATGGGTGTTTCAGCAGCTGAATGTGCCCTCGCCGGCACTGCTGGCGCAGATGCGCGCTGAAGGCCTGTCGCTCAGTGCCTTTGAGCCGGCGCACAACAGTGACACTGAATTGCAATACAGTTCAGATACTGTGCTGCGCGCCCATTTGACAACCATGTTTCTGGCAGAAAAACAGCTGCATGCCGCTATGTCTATGCTGACCTTGTCACAGCAGGTTGAAGTACGGGATTTGCTCAATCTGCTTAGTGAACATTTGCGCCTGCCCTCAGACACGCTGCTGCAACGTATGGCCGATGAGGGCCTTACGCTGGAGAAACTCGGCGTGGCCGGCAAACCGCTGGATAAACTGGCACAAATCAGAGAGAAACTGAAAGCAGCAGGCGATAACAACCCGGCCAAATCTGTCGAAGACGTAAAACGCCGCCTGGCTATACTGCACGGCGACGTGGCTAAAGCTGAGCAAAATGAAACCAGCGCGGCGGGGAACATTATTCACCTGACAGCAAAGCAAGAGCGGTTGTCAGGCAGCCGCTAACGAGTTGGTTATGCACAGGGTTCATAGCACAGGCTGTTAAACCACCTTTGAGTACCGCTGCCGGCCCTGGCTTAAATAGGCATCAAAGCAGGCACAGATGCTGCGCACCCAAAGCCGGCCGGCGTCGGTTACTTTGATGCGTTCAGCGTATACCTCAACCAAACCATCTTCCATAAACGGCTGCAAGCGCTTTAACGCTTCAGCAAAATATTGCCAGAAGCCGGCTAAGCGCCACTGTCGGCTAAAGGCTTCAACATCCAGCTCAAAGTGGCAGATCAACTGGCTTATCAGTGCCGCCCGTAGTTTGTCATCGGTATTTAAGCTAAAACCGCGTTCAACCGGTAATTGCCCGGCGTGAATAGCGCGGTAGTAATCCGGTAAATCTTTGCTATTTTGCCACAACACACCACTTACCTGGCTGATGGCGGAAACCCCCAGCGCAATTAAGGCATCCTGGCCTGCTGTGGTATAGCCCTGAAAATTGCGCTGCAGCTTACCGGCTTGCTGTGCTTTGGCTAAAGCGTCATCCGCTTTGGCAAAATGGTCCATACCAATAAACTGATAACCTGCGCCGACAAAGCGGTTAATCGCCAGTTGCATCAGTTCAAGCTTTAACGGCGCATCCGGCAGGCTGCTATCGCTTATTTTACGCTGCGCAGCAAAGCGCTCCGGCAAATGCGCATAGCTAAATAGTGAGATCCGATCCGGGTTCAGGCGGATAATCTCAGCTACCGTTTCGGCAAAGCTGGCCGCTTGCTGATATGGCAGGCCGTAAATAAGGTCCAGATTAATTGAGCGATAACCCAGCTCGCGGCTAAGCGCCACCTGATGGCGGATAAGCTCCGTATCCTGCACGCGGTTAATGGCAATTTGCACTTTTTCGTCTAAATCCTGCACGCCAAAGCTGACGCGGTTAAAGCCAAGGCTACGCAGATGACGCAGCTTGTCATCGCTGCAGCTGCGTGGGTCAATTTCAATGCTGATTTCGGCATCAGGGTTAATGCTAAAGTATTTATGCAACAGCGCCATTAAGCGGCTAAGTTGTACTTCGGTCAGAAAAGTGGGGGTACCGCCGCCCAAATGCAGCTGATTAATACGTTTACTGTCCAGCAGCGGCGCGTACAGCGCCATCTCCTGCGCTAACGCATCAAGGTAAATATCGGCCTTATGCTGATGCCGTGTCACCACCTTATTGCAACCACAGTAGTAGCACAGCTTATGGCAAAACGGGATATGTAAATAAAGACTAAGCGTGTCGCTGCTTTGGCTTATTGCAGCGGGGATCAGGCTGTGGTCAAAACCGGTAGTCAGTGCCAGTGCGGTGGGGTAAGAGGTATAACGCGGGCCGTTAATATTGTACTTGGCAATTAACTCTGGGTCCCACTGCAGCTTGTGTGTATCCGGCGCCATCTTTACCTCTGTAATTCCGCGTAGCTAAGGTTGCGAAGCGCTAGTATAGAGCCGGTTTACCATGTTAACTTTGATCTGCCGCAGGCGACAGGCCGGTTTAAAATTATTCGCGGACAGTGCATTAAGCAAACTTCTGAAAAGTGATGGCAGAATATACTGCGCTATTTTAGCGGGATAGCAGACAGCAAATGAGCACGGAATATCTCTGGCTGTATCGTCATCTTTGCCAACGCCTTTTAAGTTACATAAGCGACAAAATCGGTTACACCAACGTCATGGCCAAGCTGGTGCAATAGCGTGGTTAGCTGGCCGCGGTGATGGGTTTGGTGATTAAACATATGCGCTAAGGCCACCCAAGTGGGATGTTCGCGTAACTGGCCCTGCGAATTGCTGTATTTCATTGTGCTGGCCAGCTGTGCATCCGTTAACTCATCAGCAAACTGCGTTATTACCTCGTCGGTCGCCAGCCTTTGCGTGCTAAGCTCAGTAAAGTCGGCATACAGCTCATCGCGTAGCGAACCGAACTGCTGCACCAGGTCGGCTTGCTGCAGGGACGCCATGGCAGAAAAGGCGTTGGCAAAGCGGCCAAGCCAAATGCGATCGGCCAGCAGAATATGATTAAGCGTGCCGTGGACAGAGCCAAAAAACGCGCCAAGATCTTTTTTGCGCTCGTTATCGCTTAAACCCGCCGCCAGCTTAAACAACCTGGCATTAAACTCACGGTTATATTTGGCAAAGCCCCGCATTTGCGCCTGATGTGCTCCCATTATTGCATCCTCTTACCGCATTACTTCGGGCAGCGGCTTTAACCCAGGCCAATACCTCATTTATTTTATACCGTCTTTGACATATGAACGCCCATACTTACGGATTTCCCGGCATCAGGCTGTCCAGCGTTATCTCGCCAAATCGCTTTACAAACAGAGCTTCAGCTTGGCTCATGGTGTCTGCCATGATGGCATTAACATTTTTTTTGACTTTACAATCCGGGTGAATACTGCGGTTACCGATAGCAAAAAGATTAGGTTGCCCCAGCGCGTTATAAACAGCCAGCAGACTGATTTGGTTTAACGGAACAGCCAACTGCCAGCCTCCCCCATGCCCTTTGCCTGACGTTACATATCCGGCTTCTCGTAAGCCCGCCATAGTACGCCGGAATACTGCCGGGTTTGTGCCCATATATTTGGCGAGAACGTCTGACGTTACCGGTTCTTCAACCTGCCCCAGGTGCAAAAGCACATGTAAGACGTCGGATAGTCTGGTGTCTTTATTCATCTACTAAACCTTAAATAATGCCTTGAGTGCAACCCTTACCAGAGACTCGTTAGTCTGTTGACAGCAGGCAACACCATACGTATCATTAAATGATACGTGAGTTGCATCAATTTGCTGTAACTACATCTGAGAACCTGCAACATCTGCCGGAGATGCTATGTCCACACCCAATGACTTTAACATAAACAATGCGGAAGTTTCCGCTAGCGCTGATTTTCGTGCTAGCGACTATATTATTAAGGATGCTCAGCAAAGGCGAAGCATACTTATCACTGTATGCATTGCACTGATGGCGGTTATTGCAGCGGTAACGGGCCTGAATGTGGCGCAACCTCATCTCGCGCTTGACTTGGGTGCATCCCAAAGCCAGGTGCTGTGGATAATTAATATCTATGCAATCAGCCTGGCAGGGTTGTTACTGCCACTTGGTGCTGTCGGTGACCGCTGGGGCCGCAAGACGGTTCTGTTAATTGGCCTTGCTGTCTTTGCTATAGCTAATCTTGCATCAGGTTTGGCAACGGGTGTTGAGATGATGCTTGTTGCCCGCTTTATGAGTGGGGTTGGTGCAGCGATGATCATGCCGGTTACACTCTCTGTTATTACTTCCGTCTTTCCTGACGAGGAACGCTCCAAAGCTATTGGCATATGGACCGGCGTGGCCGGTGCGGGCGGCGTACTTGGCATGTTCCTGTCTGCGGCATTGGTTGACTTGCTGTCCTGGCGTTGGCTCTTCGCTCTGCCAGTTGTGTTAGTCATAATCGCAGTGCTAATGGCCAAAGGGTCGATTACGAATTCCCGTATCACCTCTGTGCACGGATTTGATTTCCCCGGCTCGGCGTTATCACTATCTGCTATTATCGGCGCCAGTTTCGCACTTCATCAGGGGCCCGCGATCGGCTGGACGGCGACAGAAACACTTACAGCTCTGGCTGTAGCAATCGGTTCAGCACTTGCCTTTGTTGTCTGGCAACGCCATTGCAAAGCGCCTTTACTTAATGTCAGATTATTTGCAAAACGTAGCCTGGCCAGTGGTTCTGTCTCGCTTCTTACCTGGTTCGGCGTACAGGCTGGTGTTTTTATTGTACTTTATCCGTTTTTTCAGGCTGTTCTCGGCTGGTCGGCTCTGCTTGCAACGGTTGGCCTGATGCCGATGGCATTGCTGATGATGGCTTTATCCGGCGTTGCGCCGCATTTAGCGGCGCATATTGGCTCACGTTTAACCATTGCGGCCGGTGTATTGCTGGGCGGATCTGGTTTGGCCCTGATGGCTCTACTGGTATCGGTCGAAGGCGGCTATATTTCCGTCTTGCCCGGCATGATCGCAATGGGCATAGGCATGGGGCTGGCGATGGCGCCGTCGACAGAAGCTATTACCTCATCACTGCCACGGGATCAACAGGGCGTTGCGTCTGCCTTAAACGATGTAACACGTGAGCTTGGTACATCTCTCGGAGTTGCCCTGCTAGGCGCTGTCTTTGCCGCTGGCTATAGCCGTGCGATTACCCCAAGCCTTCCCGGGATACCCGCCGAAGCGGCTGCGTTGGCGAGTCAGGGCATAGCCAACGCTTTGGCTATTGCAGAGCAGAGGCTCCCGTACTCCGACGCGCTTTATCAGAGTGCTCAACAAGCCTTTGTCGAAGGCTGGAAAACGGCCATGCTGGCAGGTGTTGTCGTCATGGTGTTGTTGTTTGTCTTTGTTCTTCTACGTGGCCCTGTAGAAGATCGTAGCAACACACCATCTGGCAAAAAAGACAGCCTAACCACAGAAACGCCGGGGAAATTATCATGAACTCATTACAAGAACCCTTCTTACAGCCGACCTTGGTCGCGGACTATACAGAGCAGACAGCACAAAAAGTGCCGGGACTGGCTGATCTGCATTCGATGACACAGTTGTTGCTTAGCGAACGCGCACAACAAGCGGCGCATATCCTGGTCGTTGGTGCCGGAGGCGGTATGGAAATTAAAGCCATGGCAAACGCCCAGCGGGAGTGGGAATTCACCGGCGTCGACCCCTCCGCAGCCATGCTTGAGCTGGCCCGTCGCACTATCGGACCCTATAATCATCGGGCTACGATGATAGAGGGCACTATTGATGCAGCCCCCATCGCCTTATACGATGGGGCAACCTGTTTGCTCACATTACATTTCCTTAACCGGAATGAGCGGCTGCAAACCTTGCAAGAAATCCGACACAGATTAAAACCAGGAGCCCGCCTTGTTGTCGCCCATCACAGTATGCCGGGTGCAGATGCCAATAACTGGTTAGCACGCTCAGCCGCATTTGCCTGCCGCTCAGGCGTTGATTGGCAAAACGCCAAGGCCTCAGCGACGAATATGGCCAACCGATTGCCTCTGCTTAGTGTTGCTGAGGAAGAAATACTGCTGAGCGAAGCAGGATTCACAGAAATCGAACTGTTTTATGCGGCATTTTCGTTTCGTGGTTGGGTAGCCACAGCTGGTTAGGCCTCAGTGACAATGTAGCTACAATAGTTTATTCAGTAATCGTATCAGGTTGCACCACACACGTTACAAAGCGGATCTTTATTTAAGCTAAACTCGCGCCACTGGCCGGTTAAGGCATCAAACAGCTGTAGCTTGCCGTATAGCGGTGTGCCGACACCGGCGAGAATTTTTACTGCTTCCAGTGCCTGCATGCTGCCGATAATGCCGACCACCGGGCTTAAAATACCGGCCTCCATGCAGGTTAGCTGTTGCTCGCCAAACAGCTGGCTTAAGCAGTGATAACAGGCGCCCCCGCCTTGCATACTAAAGCTGGCAACCTGGCCTTCAAAACGGATAGCCGCGCCCGATACCAACGGCACTTTAGCCTTAACACAGGCGGCGTTAATAGTAACGTCGGCGTTTAACGCGCGCAAACTCTGCTACGCTTGCTGCACTTTGCTGTGGCCGATATCGGCTTAGCGGTTCCGGCATCATTTTTTATTTAGCGGCTTAACCAGCGACAACTGATACACATCATGACGCCGGTCTTTCATGGTATGCACACTACCATGGCTGTGCAGCTCTTTTAGTGCATCCAGGTCAACATCGACAATCAGTAACATCTCTGAGTTGGGTGTGGCTTCAGCTTTAATACCGGTGGTAGGAAAGGCGAAATCAGACGGTGTAAACAGTGCCGACTGCGCATACTGAATATCCATATTATTCACCCGCGCCAGGTTACCTACCGCACCGGCAATGGCAACATAACATTCGTTTTCAATGGCGCGAGCCATGGCGCAGTGGCGTACCCGGGTGTAACCGTTTTGCGTGTCGGTTAAAAACGGCACAAACAAAATATTCATGCCCTGGTCGGATAACAGCCGCGCATATTCCGGAAATTCCACATCGTAGCAAATCATAATGCCGATTTTGCCGCAGTCGGTGTCGAACACTTCTACCCGGTTACCGCCGCTCATGGCCCAGTTGCGTTTTTCTGCCGGGGTAACGTGTACCTTATCGTATTGCTCCCAGGTGCCGTCACGGCGGCATAAAAAGCCGCTGTTATACAGCTTGCCGTCTATCAGGTACGGCATGCTGCCGGTAATAATATTAATGTTGTAGGAGATAGCAAATTCAACAAACTTATCGCGGATAGTTTCAGTGTACTTTGCCAGCTGACGGATGCTCTCGGTGACACTTAAATGGTTATAGTGCGCCATTAACGGCGCGGCAAACAGCTCGGGAAACAGAATAAAGTCACTTTTGTAATCTGACACCGCATCAACAAAAAATTCCATCTGCTCAAATAGCTGCTCAATACCGGCCATGCTGCGCATTTGCCACTGCACCAGCCCCAGCCGCACTTCAGCCTTGGGCGCATTGATCAGCTTAACGGACTTGGTGTAATAAATATTGGCCCATTCGATCAAGGTGGCATATTCCTGCGACTCAGTGTCACCCCGCAGATAGCCTTTGAGTAATTTGCGGACATGAAAACCGTTAGCCAGCTGAAAGCTCAGCACCGGGTCATGCACTTCTTTGCCTTTAACCTTTTCAATATATTGTTTAGCACTGAGCTTAGCGGAATGCTCGTTATAATTCGGCATCCGGCCGCCAGCAATAATGGCGCGTAAATTCAGGTTTTCACACAGTTCTTTGCGGGCATCGTACAAGCGCCGCGCCAGACGCAGGCCACGGTAATCCGGGTGAATAAACACCTCAATGCCGTATAACACATCGCCGTTGGGATCATGATTAGCAAACGAATAACCGGTAACGATTTGATCGTAGGTATGCTCGTCACTGAATTTGCTGTAATCGATAATAAGCGAAAAGGCACAGCCGACTACCTTGCCGTCGACACAAACGCAAAGCTGACCGTCGGGAAATTTGGTTAATAAGGTGTTTACCACCGGCTCGGTCCAGGTAAGCAGAGGCCCGGCCTGATATACCTGCTCTGAAGCTTCGCGTAGCTCTGTCATATCCTTGCGGGTAAGGTGGCGCACTTCCACATGATTCGCTTCCATGGTGTCTCCTGTAGTATCACTCGTACCTTAAGGTTAACACATCATGCCGCCGCTGACAGAAGTTAAGCCACCTGGCAAAACCGGTGTATAGCTATGCTGACACCGCGCTACGCCGCCATTTCTGCCGCCAAGCGCGCCCTTACACTACCCATCAGCTTTGCCGTCTGGCGCTGCCGCCGTACTACCTCGCCCACCATGATTACGCAAGGTGACTGCAATGCCATACTTTGTGCTGCCGTGGCGGCATCGGCCAGCGTAGTTAACAACTGGCGCTGCCCGGACCGGCTGCCGTTTTCAACCAACAGCATCGGCCAGTCGGCACTCAGGCCATGCGCTATCAGCTGCCGGCTTATTTCGCTAAGCGCACTTAACCCCATATAAAACACCAGCGTTTGGCCGGGCTTGGCCAGGCTGGCCCAGTCTTGCGCCGTGTCGCTGTTTTTATCCACCGCGCTGATAAAACGCAATTGCTGCGCAATACCGCGCTCGGTCAGCGGTATGCCGGTAGCCGCTGCACAGCCGGATGCCGCGCTGATGCCGGGTACGATCTGCCAGCTGATAGTGGCGCTATCGAGAGCATCCAGCTCTTCGGCTAAGCGGCCGAAAATAGCCGGGTCACCACCTTTTAACCGCACTACATTTAAACCCTGTTGCGCCAATTGCACTAACAAGGCACCGATTTCTGCCTGCGACACATTGTGCCGGCCGCGGCTTTTACCAACATCAAAACACGGACAGCCGGCCGGAATAAGCGCCAACACCTCTTCGCTTACCAAGCGGTCATATACCACAGCACCGGCTTGCTGAATCAGCCTAAGCGCACGCAGGGTAAGTAAATCGGCCGCGCCCGGGCCGGCGCCTACCAGCGCTACGTCGCCAGAAGTACATTTACGGTTGATTGCAGTCATGATTAAGCTCCTTGCAATGTATTGGCTTGATTAAGTTGGCGGCTTAAAGCTTTTTGCTGCAATAACAAGGCACTCAGCTCCGGCAAACAGGAGCCGCAGTTGGTACCGCACTGCAGTTGCTTGCCCAGCTTAGCCGTGCTGTCAGCGCCATCGTTAATGGCCTGGCATATCGCCTTGCTACGCACATTAAAGCAGCTGCAAATCAGCGCGCTGTTATCGGCAGTTTTACCCTGACCGGCCTGCGCACTAAGCAATTGACGGCGATTATCAAGACTTAACGCTGCAACAAATTGCTGGTTCAGCCACACCTGATCGGCAGCCGCTAATTCAGTGCCGGCCAGCAACAGCCATTGCAACTGGTTATCGCAGATAGCCGCCGCACGATAGCCCGTCAATTTGCTTTGCAGGCCTTGTTGACTGTCACTGCACGACAAGGTTGGCGTTAATTGCAGTTGCTGTAGCAGCTGCTGCGGGTCAAGCGCATCCGTTAAGCCAAGCCGGTAACTTTGGCAATTAGCCAAGGGTACCCGCGCCAGATAGTGCTGATTAAATGACTGCAGTTGCTGCGCCGTTAACGGCTGTTTAGTCAGTAGCAAGGCCTGCCATTTTGGCGTAAAACGGCGCAGTGCCACCTGGCTGAGCTTTAATGCCGGCTGGCCGGAGATGGGGTCCGTATCGGCGGCAAACAGCACATCAGCGCGCGCCTGGCTGGCAAACTGTGCGCTCCAGTGCATCGGTATAAACAACTCGCCGGGCCGCTGGTTGTCGCTGATATCAACGCGCAGCAGCAAGCGGCCGCTGGCGTTACTCAATTGCACCAGCTCGCCCTCACTAATGCCGTATAAGGCCGCATCAGAGGGGTGCAAGCTAACAAAAGGCTCCGGCGTATGCTGCATTAAGCTGGCCACGCTACCAGTGCGGGTCATGGTATGCCATTGATCGCGCAAGCGGCCGCTGTTTAGCCATAAGGGGGTGGCCGGCGCTGCCTCGTTAGACGCATGCTGGCACACCGCGATAAACTGTGCGCGGCCATTAGCGGTAAAAAATTTGCCATCGGCAAACAGCCGCGCTGTGCCTTGTGGGTTGGTGCGGGTTACCGGCCATTGAATTGGCGTAAGTTGTTGGTATTGCTCGGCGCTAAGCTTGGCCAGCGCCGAGATATTAAAAGCGCGTTCACCGTTATTTTGATAACCGGACAGCGCGGCATGCTCGGCGAAAACCTCTGCTACGCTGCTAAAGTTAAAGCCCTGGTTAAAGCCCATGGCTTTAGCAACTTCACAGATAATCTGCCAGTCGGCTTTGGCTTGGCCAGGTGTTGGATGCAGTGCCCGCTGGCGCGAAATACGCCGCTCAGAATTAGTAACAGTGCCATCTTTCTCACCCCAGCCCAAAGCCGGCAGTTTAATGCCGGCGACATCCAGCGTATCGGTATGCTGATAAATATCGCTGACGATAACCAAGGGGCACTTGGCCAGCGCCGCTTTTACTTTGTCGGCCTGCGGCATACTCACCAGCGGATTGGTCGCCATTACCCACAGCGCCTTTATCTCACCGCGCTCAATGGCATCAAACAGCTCAACCGCTTTGTAGCCGGGCGTAGCTACCAGCTTTGGCGCCTGCCAGAATTCGCCAACTAAGGCTTGCTGCGCTTTATCGCTGTAATCAATATGCGCCGCCAGCTGATTGGCCAGGCCGCCTACTTCGCGCCCACCCATAGCATTGGGCTGACCGGTCAGCGAAAACGGGCCACAGCCTGGTTTGCCGATACGGCCGGTCGCCAGATGGCAGTTGATAATGGCATTGACTTTATCGGTGCCATCAACCGCCTGATTCACCCCCTGCGAAAATAATGTCAGGCTAAGCGGTTCTGCAGCAAACCAGCGGTAAAACTGCAAAACCTGGTCTAAGGGCAAATCGCAACCAATGGCTACCTGATCCACTGTTGCCGCTTGCAGCTGCGCACTGGCTAACGCTTGGGCAAAACCCCCGGTATGTAAATTGATAAAACGATGATCAAGCTTGCCCTGCTCAGCCAGAAAACTGAGTAAACCATTAAACAGCAACACGTCTGAGCCCGGGCGCAGCTTTAAATGCAGCTGTGCAGCTTCACAGCTGGCACTGCGCCGTGGGTCAATCACTACTAACTTAGCCTCTGAGTTGGCCTGCAACACGGCCTGAATGCGGCCAAATAATACCGGATGGTTCCACGCCATATTAGCGCCCACCAGCACAAACAGCCGCGCCTGTTCAATATCGTCATAGCAGCCTGGCACCACGTCGGCACCAAAGGCGCGCTTATGCCCGGCCACGGTCGATGCCATACATAGCCTGGAGTTGGTATCGACATGCGCACTGCCGATAAAGCCTTTCATCAGTTTATTGGCGACATAGTAATCTTCGGTCAACAACTGGCCGGATAAATACATCGCCACCGCGCCCGGGCCATGCTCCGCTATGGTTTGCTGTAAGCCCTGTGCCACAGCGTTAATGGCCGTTGGCCAGTCGCAGTCAGCACCGTTAACCTGCGGCTGCAATAAACGGCCGCTATCACCCAGCGTTTGCGCCAGCGCACTGCCTTTAACACAAAGCCGGCCGAAATTCGCCGGATGGCTGCTATCGCCCTGCACAGTAATGGACTGCTGCGGGTCCTCAGTTGCCGCGCTGGCGCGGATACCACAGCCGACGCCGCAATAGGGGCATATCGTTAGAATGTTGCTCATGCGTTTGGGCCATCTCCGAACAGGCAAAAAAAACGCCCGCTATGTTAGCCGGACAACCGGATAACATAGCGAGCGCCATTGCTCGATATACTTATGCTTTATTATTAAATCTTAGTGCACCCAAATATTTGCAAGCACGATGCCAATCCGTAACTTTATTTATTATCAATAAGTTACTAAAAAACCACCGTTACAACGCCCGCCTGTTGCGCCTTAGTACAGTGCAGCCTGCACCAAATAAGGGCATTCAGCCGCTTTATTTATGCCGCCAAAATGAGTTATGCCGGCGTCAGCCCAGCCATGACGCTAAATGCAGTGCGCTGGAACAGCTCTTGCTACATAGCCGTTACAACAACGCAAAGGCAGACAGCAGTACAGTGGATAAAACGCCGTTATCAGTGATGCTGGTAGATGATGAAACCGACCGCGCCCTGCTGGTAGAGCAGGCATTGGCACAGCATGGCTATCAGGTAGTGTGCCGGCTAACCAGCACCGCTGCGCTGCGTTATCATGTGGAGCGGGTGCAGCCGGACATTATTATTATTGATATGGACTCGCCCGATCGCGATACGCTGGAGCATATGACGATAATAAGCCAGCATAACCCCAAGCCTATCGTGTTTTTTGCCGGGCCGAATGACAATCCCGACAGCGCCGACAGCATTAAGCTGGCGATTCAGGCCGGCGTCAGCGCCTATATTGTTGATGGCTTAACGGCAAAGCGGGTAAAGCCGATTATTGATGTCGCCGTGGCGCGTTTTAATGAGTTTCAACAATTGCGCCAGCAGCTGCACAGCAGCCAGAACCAGTTAGCAGAGCAGCAATTAATCGATAAAGCCAAGCGTTTACTGATGAAAAAGCAACAGATGGACGAAGCCAAAGCCTTTAGCACCCTGCGTAAGCTGGCGATGGACCGGCAACAAAAAATGGCCGACGTCGCCAAAGATGTGATTGCTATTCTGGAGGCACTATGACCACGCTTTATCGGGTCGGACAACAGACACTAACGCTGGGCTTTGTGCCGCTACTGGATGCCGCACCGTTAATAGTGGCCAAAGAGCTCGGGCTGTTTGCCGCACAAGGGCTGAATGTGTCGCTGCAGCGCGAAGCGTCCTGGGCCAGTATCCGCGATAAAGTCGCCTTTGGCGTATTAGACGGCGCGCAGATGATAGCGCCCTTGCCACTGGCCTCAAGTTTAGGCCTGGGCGCCGCAGCCGTACCGATGACCACTGCCCTGGTGCTAAGCAGTGGCGGCAATGCGATAACCTTATCGAGCCGCCTGCTGCAACAGCTGGATCTGGATCCGGCCACACTGCCCTGCCCGCTGGCCAGCGGCAAGGCGCTGCAGCAGTATCTGTTACAACAATCGCAGCAACAACGACAGCCACTGCGGCTGGCCACCGTATCACCTTATTCCTGTCATCATTATCAGCTGCATTACTGGTTAAGCACCGCCGGCATCAGCGCCCGCCAGGTAGAAGTGATAGGCGTAGCCCCGGCAGCCATGGCTGCACAACTGGCCAGCGGCACTATTGACGGCTTTTGTGTCGGTGAGCCCTGGAGCAGCCTGGCGCAGTTAAGCGACCACGGTCGCATTGTTACCAGTTGCGATCAGTTGTGGCACAACTGGCAGGAAAAGGTGTTTGCCGTCAGCCAGCAGTTTGCTGACAACCAACCAGAGTGTTATCTGGCGGTGCTTACTGCACTGCTACAAGCATGCTACTGGCTGCACGACATCCAAAGCAACAGCGATAAAACGGCACAGCTATGGCACTGGCTGGCACAGCCGCAGTATTTAGCCCTGGCAGACAGTGGCCTGACTAGCAGCCGCCTGTTTAACCCGGTGATACCTCAGGCGTTTTTTGGCGCCGCGCTGAATATACCGTGGCGCTCGCAGGGTGCTTTTATCTTGCAGCAAATGCGCAACCTGCAGCAATGGCAAGGGCCGCTTAATCAGCCGCTGTTGCAGCAAGTATACCGGCCGGATTTATACCGCCAGGTCGCCGCCAACCTGGGCTTTAGCGCACCCTCAGCAGACTGGCGGCTGGAGGGCGAAGTTGGCAGCAAAGGTGACGGTAGCCGCTTTATTGATGGCCTGCTGTTTGGTATGCAGTTATAGCGACAGCAAGAGCCATGCTGGTGCAAATTGCACCGTTATTGTGCCTGAACACTGCTGGTGCACGTTACTGAAAATAATTAAATAATTGAAAATAAACACATTTTAAAGCTGGCACACTAACTGCTTTGTTTAACGCACAGGTTGCAAAGACGCAACCGGGTTAAATAACACTAAAGAGCTTAATGGCAAAGGCGCCATCTGGCTGTATCCGCAACTGGGTGCAGCCAGATGGCGTTTTTTTTCGCCCTGCTTTTATAAAGCGTTTAATAACAAAGGACAGCATAGATGACACAGCCATATCGTAAGACAAGCCGCCTGCTGCTGGCCCTCGGCTTAAGCCTTAGCCTGCAAGCATGGGCCGCACCGGAAAAACCGGATTTAAAGCTTGGCTTTATAAAGCTGACCGATATGGCGCCGCTGGCGGTAGCGCTGGAGCGCGGTTACTTTGAAGATGAAGGCCTGTATGTGCAGTTAGAAGCCCAGGCCAACTGGAAGGTACTGCTGGACCGCGTGATAGACGGCCAGCTCGATGGTGCCCATATGCTGGCCGGTCAGGCCCTGGCTGCCAGTATCGGCATAGGCACCCGGGCGGCGATGCAAACCGCCTTTGTCATGGATTTGAACGGCAATGCCTGCACCGTTAGCAACGCCGTATGGCAGCAAATAGCGCCGCAGGTGGCACGCAATAGTGCTGGCAAACCGCGTTATCCGGTCGCGGCCGATGCGCTGCAGCCGGCGCTGGCGGCAAAAACCAAACAGGGTAAAAAACTGCAGTTTGGTATGGTATTTCCGGTATCGAGCCATAACTACGAGCTGCGTTACTGGCTGGCCGCCGGTGGCGTACACCCGGGCTTTTATGCACCGCAAAACGGCGATAACAGCGGCCAGCTAAAAGCGGATGTGTTGCTCTCTGTTACCCCGCCGCCGCAAATGCCGGCGACAATGGAAGCCGGTACCATCGATGGTTACTGCGTTGGTGAGCCATGGAACCAGCAGGCGGTACTGCGTGATTTGGGCGTGCCCTTAGTCACTAATTACGATATTCACACTAACCTGGCAGAGAAAATCTTCGGCGTCAGCCAAAGCTGGGCACAGCGTTACCCCGAAACCCATTTTCATCTGGTAAAAGCACTGATCCGCGCAGGCCATTGGCTGGATGCCGATAACAACGCCAACCGCGCCGCGGCAGCCAAACTGATTTCGCAGCCGTTTTATGTCGGTGCCGACGAAAACGTTATTGCCAACAGCATGACCGGGGTGTTTGCCTATGAGCGCGACGATGTCCGCGAAACGCCGGACTTTAATGTGTTCTTCCGTTACCACGCTACCTACCCCTATTACTCAGATGCTATCTGGTATCTAAGCCAGATGCGGCGCTGGGGCCAAATCAGCGACGCCAAACCGGACAGCTGGTACCAGGATATCGCCAAACAGGTGTTTCAACCGGCGCTGTACCAGCGAGCGGCCAAAGCGCTGATTGCCGAGGGCAAGCTTACTGCGGCTGACTTTCCCGATTTTAGCGCTGAAACGGGCTACAGACCGGTTGATGCCACCCGCTTTATCGACGGCAAACAGTTTGATGCCACAACGCCAAATGCCTATTTGCAGCAATTTGCTATTGGCCAGAAAGATTAACGATTTGCCAACGGCAAAAGGATAACAGGAGCCTAACAATGAGCGCTATTCCAACGCAGTGGTCGCGGGTGCAAAGCTATTTACCGGGCCAGCAGCAACTGACCCGTTGGCTGAAACAAAGCCTGTTATCGGCCGCCGGCATTGCCGTGTTTGTGCTGCTGTGGCAACTGCTGGCCAGCCAGATCACGACTTCACTGGGCAGTTTTCCCGGGCCGATGCAGGTAGCACAACAATGGTCCGGCCTGGTGGCTGAGCATAAGGCAGAAAAAGCGCGGGAAGCTGCCTTTTTTCAACGTCAGCTTGAGCGTAATACCGCCACCCTGGCCGCTAACTCCGAAGCGGTGGTTAGTGTGCGGCCCTATAACGGCCGGCCGACCTTTTTCAGCCAGATTTTTACCAGCCTGTACACGGTACTAACCGGCTTTGTGCTGGCATCAATGCTGGCAATACCGGCCGGTATTGTTATCGGGCTAAGCCCCAGGCTGTACAGCGCCTTTAATCCGCTTATTCAGTTGTTTAAGCCGGTATCGCCACTGGCCTGGTTGCCACTGGTGACCATTTTGGTCAGCGCCTTGTATCAAAGCGAGCAGCCGCTGTTTGCGCGCTCGTTTTTGGTGTCGGTATTTACCGTTACGCTGTGCTCGTTGTGGCCCACTCTGCTTAACACCATTGTTGGCGTCAGTAATATCTCGCCCGATTTACAAAACGTCAGCCGCGTGTTGCAGCTGAACTGGCTGACGCATGTGCGGCGCATTGTGTTGCCCTCGGCGGTGCCGATGATCTTTACCGGCCTGCGCTTATCACTTGGTATTGCCTGGATGGTGCTGATCGCCGCTGAGATGCTGGCGCAAAACCCGGGCCTGGGCAAATTTGTCTGGGATGAATTTCAAAACGGCTCGTCCGACTCGCTCAGCCGCATCTGTGTCGCCGTGCTGGTGATTGGCTTAATTGGCTATGCGCTGGATCGGCTGATGTTACAACTGCAGCAGCGGGTGAACTGGGATAAGAGCGCGCAGCTCAGGTAACGAAAGCAGGTAACGGACAAGGAAAACAGCTATGCAAAAACCACATTTAGAACTAAGCCAACTGGGTATCAGCTTCCCCACGCCCAAAGGGCCTTTTGTCGCGCTGCAAAACGTTAATCTGGATATCGCTAAAGGCGAATTTATCAGCCTGATTGGCCACTCCGGTTGCGGTAAATCAACGGTACTGAATCTGGTCGCCGGCTTGCTGCAGGCAAGCGCCGGCGGCGTGATTTTAAACCAAAAAGAAGTCAATGCGCCCGGGCCGGAGCGCGCTGTGGTGTTTCAAAACCACTCGCTGCTGCCCTGGCTTAGCGTGTACCAGAATGTGGAGCTGGCAGTAAAGCAAGTGTTTCGCGGCCAGAAAAACAAAAGTGAAATGCGCGACTGGATTGAGCATAACCTGGCGCTGGTGCAAATGAGTCATGCCCGCGATAAGCGCCCGGCGGAGATTTCCGGAGGTATGAAGCAGCGCGTTGGTATTGCCCGCGCCTTAGCGATGCAACCGCAGGTACTGCTGATGGACGAGCCGTTTGGTGCCCTGGATGCGCTAACCCGCGCTCATTTACAGGACTCGCTGATGGAAATACAGGCCAGGCTGAATAACACCGTGATTATGATCACCCACGATGTCGATGAAGCGGTGCTGTTATCGGACCGCATTGTGATGATGACCAACGGCCCGGCCGCTACCATCGGCGAAATACTGCAGATTGAGCTGCCGCGACCACGCAACCGCATCGCGCTGGCCGATTGCGCCACCTACAACCATTACCGCCACCAGGTGCTGAGCTTTTTGTATGAAAAGCAGCGCAAAGTGGAAGTATTGCCTAAAGCTGATGCTGCAAAAAGCCCTGTAAAACCTGCGGCAAAAGCGCCTGCCAAAGCCCCGGTAAAGCTGGCGGCAGAGGAGAAACGGGCATGACAGAAGCAGAGCTGATTATTATCGGCAATGGCATGGCCTGTCAGCGCCTGCTGGCAGAGTTAGTGCAACAGCCGAACCGGCCGGCAAGGATAGTGGTTTTTGGCGCTGAAGCTAAGCCGGCCTACAACCGTGTGCTGCTGTCCAGCCTGCTAAGCAACGAGCTGCCAGACAGCGCCGCCGAACTGGTACGCCCGGATTGGTACGCTGAGCACAATATCGAGCTGATTTGCGATGATGCGGTGGTGCTGATCGATCGCGAGCGCAAGTTAGTGGTCAGCCGCCACGGCCGCTACCGCCGTTACCGGCAACTGGTGCTGGCTTGTGGTGCCCTGCCGCTGACACCGGGTTATGCCAACAAGAATGCCAACAATAATGCCAACAATAATGCCAACGATAGCAACCGGACCTTGCGCCCGGCTATTTGTCATTTTCGTAACTGGCAGGATTTAGCCACGCTGCGTCTGGCCGGCCAGCAATTACAACATGCCGTGGTGGTAGGCGGTGGTTTTCTCGGTCTGGAAGCCGCCGAAGGCCTGCGTAAACTCGGCATGCAGGTTAGCCTGTTGCAGCGCGGTGCTTATTTGCTAAACCGTCAGCTTGATGCCAGCGCCGCCGGTTTATTGCAACAACAGCTGATGCAGCGTGGCTTAAATATTATCACCAACAGCGAAATCAGCAGCCTTAACTATCGCCGCGGCCAGTTGCAGTCTGTGGCGCTGAAAAGCGGTCAGCAGTTAAAAGCCGATTTAGTGGTGCTGGCACTGGGCATTCGCCCGAATATCGGCCTGGCACAGCAGTCTGGTCTTAGCGTTAAACACGGCATCATCGTTAACCGCAACTTACAAAGCTCAGACAGCGCCATTTATGCGCTGGGCGAATGTATTGAGCTTAACGGCGAAACCTTTGGTTTAGTAGCGCCAATTAACGCGCAGGCGACACAGCTGGCGCAAACACTGTGCGGCAAACCTGCAGCTTATTGCAGCGAACACGCTGCAACTCAGCTGAAAATCAGCGGTATTGCACTTAGCTCCTGTGGCGATATTGCCACGCTCTGTGCCAATGCCGGCAGTTTTGATGCCTGCACCGATTATCTGGATGCTGAGCTTAATGAATACCGCCGACTGTGGTGGCGTGGGCCTTATTTAGTCGGCGCCGTGCTGTATGGCGACACCGGCCTGAGCCAACAACTCAGCCAGCTGATTAAGCAACAACAGCCCTATCATGGCTGTCGCAGCGCGCTGTTGCTTGGCAAAGTCGAACCCGGCCTGATCAACAGCACAGCAACGCCCGCCGCTGTCAGCGAACCACAACAACAAGACGCGGCCTAGGAGCACTATTATGACAACAAGCATCACAAAACAACTGCTGGTAATCGGCAATGGTATGGTTGGCCAGCATTTTATTGAGCAGTGGCTCTCGCAACAAGCAGCGCACCAGCACGACGACTGCGACTGGCAACTCACGGTATTTGCCGGCGAGGACAGGCCTGCTTACGACAGAGTGCATTTATCTGACTACTTCAGTGATGGCAATGCCGGCAAACTGCAACTGGCCGCTGACAGTTTCTATAGCGATAACAATGTCACCTTAAAGCTGGACGAGCCGGTGTTGGCGATTGACCGCGACGCCAAAACGGTCAGCACCGCTAAAGCGCGCTATTTTTACGACAAGCTGGTACTGGCCACCGGCTCTTACCCCTTTGTACCGCCAATTGCCGGTAACGATAACGCCCACTGCCTGGTGTACCGCACCATTGCTGATCTTGAAGCGATCAGTGCCAGCAGCAAGGATGCCAAAGTCGGCGTGGTAATCGGCGGCGGCCTGCTGGGCCTCGAAGCGGCCAATGCGCTGAAGCTGCAAGGCTTAGAGGCCCATGTAGTGGAATTTGCGCCGCAATTAATGCCGGTGCAACTGGACAAAGACGGCGGCGAGCTGCTGCGCAATAAAATTGAGCAGTTAGGCGTTAGCGTACATACCGACAAAGCCACCAGCAGTATTACAGAAGGCACAGAGCAGCGTTTGCAGCTGAATTTTAGCGATGGCAGCCTGCTACAAACCGATCTGATTGTGTTCTCCGCGGGTATCCGACCACAAGACCAGCTTGGTAAAGACGCCGGCTTAGAGCTGGGTGCACGCGGCGGCATCGTTATCAACAACCAGTGCCAAACCAGTGATGCCGATATTTATGCCATTGGCGAATGTGCGCTGTATCAGGGCCAGTTATTTGGCCTGGTAGCGCCCGGTTATCAGATGGCGCGCACTGCCGCAGCGGTGCTGGCTGGCGATAACAGCCAAAGCTTTACCGGCGCCGATATGTCGACCAAACTGAAACTGCTGGGCGTGGATGTTGGTTCTATCGGCGATGCGCATGGCCGCACACCGGGTAGCATCAGCCTGCGTTATCGCAATGACTTAGCTGGCGAGTACCGTAAATTAGTGTTAAGCCCTGATGGCAAACAGCTATTGGGTGCGGTGCTGGTTGGCGATAACAGCTACTACGATACGTTGTTGCAATATGCGCTGAACGGTATTGCTTTGCCTGGCGAGCCACAAAGCCTGATCCTGCCGCAAACAAGCGGCAAGCCGCTGCTGGGCCCGGCGGCTCTGCCCGCTACGGCCACACTGTGCTCTTGTCATAATGTCAGTAAAGGCGCCATTTGTGCCGCGCTCGATAGCGGCGTGCAGGACTTAGCCGGTATTAAAAGCTGCACTAAGGCCGCCACCGGCTGTGGTGGCTGCGCTGCGCTACTGAAAAGCGTGGTCGAGCACGAACTGACGGCCCGCGGTGTGGCGGTAAGCACCGATCTGTGCGAGCACTTTAGCTACAGCCGCCAACAGCTGTATCATCTGGTTCGGGTCGATGGTATTAAAACCTTTAATCAGCTGATACAGCGCCATGGCCGTGGCCACGGCTGCGAGATCTGTAAACCGGCGGTGGCGTCTATTCTGGCCAGTTGCTGGAACGAGCCGGTGCTGGCCAAACCGCATGTCGCGCTGCAAGACACCAACGATACGTTCCTGGCCAATATGCAGAAAAACGGCACCTACTCGGTGGTGCCGCGCATTCCGGGCGGTGAAATTACCCCAACGATGCTGATCAGCATCGGCAAAGTGGCGGAGCAATATCAGCTGTATACCAAGATCACCGGCGGCCAGCGCATCGATTTATTTGGCGCCACCCTGGATCAGCTGCCGCTGATCTGGCAACAGCTGATTGATGCCGGCTTTGAAACCGGCCATGCCTATGGCAAGTCGCTACGCACGGTAAAATCCTGCGTTGGCAGTACCTGGTGTCGTTATGGCGTGCAAGACAGCGTCAGCATGGCCATTTTGCTGGAGAACCGCTACAAGGGCGTGCGCGCACCGCACAAAATTAAAATGGCCGTATCCGGCTGCACCCGCGAATGCGCTGAAGCCCAAAGCAAAGATGTCGGCGTTATTGCCACTGAAAATGGCTGGAACCTATATGTCTGCGGCAATGGCGGCATGAAGCCGCGCCATGCTGACTTATTTGCTACCGACTTAACCGACGAACAACTGCTGAGCTATATCGACCGGTTGCTGATGTTTTATATCAAAACCGCTGACCGCCTGCAGCGCACCGCCACCTGGATGAATAACCTCGAAGGTGGCCTGGAGTATCTGCGCGATGTGATTATTAACGACAGCTTAGGATTAGCTGCAGAGCTCGAAGCGCAGATGCAGCTGTTAATTAGCAACTACCAATGCGAATGGCAAACCGTGCTGAATGACCCGGCGCAGCGCGCCCGCTTTAACAGTTATGTTAATGCCGCAGCCCCGGCGCGCAGCGAGTTTGGCTTTGTGCCGGAACGCGGCCAGCTTATTCCCACCCGTCAGCTCAAAATCGACAGTAAGGAGACCAGCCTATGAGCCAGCTTGCCTATGCCTTAGACAGTCAATCCGGCGTACAACAACAGCCGGCTTTATTGTGTCATCAGCAAGATTTAGTGCCATTTTCCGGCGTGGCGGCGCGTTTTGGTCAGCATGCGATAGCGCTGTTTTACCTGCCCGGCCAGGCAGTCGAGTTGTATGGCGTTAGCCATATCGACCCTGCGACAGGCGCACCAGTAATAGCGCATGGCCTGATTGGTGAAAGCGGTGGCGATTTTTATATCGCCGCGCCACTACACAAGCAGCAGTACCGGCTCAGCGATGGCCAGTGCTTAAGCGACAGCACACTGAAATTACAGGTATTTACTGTGCAGTTACGGGATGGCCAGGTGTGGTTATCGCCCGATCGCATGGTGGAGCCGCGTGGATGCTAAGCGATGGCTATGCACGGCAATTCAGTTATTTACGGCTGTCTGTCACTGAAAGCTGCAATTTTCGTTGCAGCTATTGCCTGCCTGATGGTAATGACTGCAACAGCCGTAGCGGCGAGCTTAACCTGACTGAAATCCGCCGTTTAGTCACCGCCTTTGCCAAACTGGGTACCCGCAAGGTACGTATTACCGGCGGCGAGCCATCGCTGCGTAAAGACTTAACTGAAATTATCGCTACCTGCAAAGCCGTGCCCGGTATTGAAAAAGTGGTGCTGACGACTAACGGCTATCGCTTAAAACGCGATGCGCTGGCCTGGCAGCAAGCCGGGCTGGATGCAGTTAATGTCAGTGTCGATAGCTTAGATGCCGATACTTTTCATCTGGTTACCGGTCAGGACAAACTTGCCGATATCTTAGACGGCATAGCGCACGCTAAAGCCATTGGTATTAAGCAGGTGAAAATTAATACCGTGCTGTTAAAGCAACACAATGCGTTGGCGCTGCCGGATTTTCTTAAGTTTATTCAGCAGCAGGATATCGCGCTGCGCTTTATCGAGCTGATGCGCACCGGTGACAATGCCGGCTTTTACCAACGCCAGCATTTAAGTGGCGCCGGCATTCAGCAACAGCTACTGGCACAGGGCTGGCAGCTAAACGCCAAAGCGAAAACCGACGGCCCGGCGCTGGAGTATTCGCACCCGGATTATCAGGGCCAGCTCGGCCTGATTATGCCCTACAGCAAAGACTTCTGTGCCGATTGCAACCGGCTGCGGGTATCCAGCACCGGCGCGCTGTATTTATGCCTGTTTACCGACAGCCATCAGGACTTGCGCAGCCTGCTGCAAAGCGATGATAGCGCGCCTTTGATGCGCTTTTTACAACAAGCGGTGCAAGGCAAAGCCTTCAGCCATCAGCTGGCGCAGGATTATAGCGGCAGCACCCGGCATTTGGCCCAGATCGGTGGATAACAGGTGGCTAACATGAGTAGCAATATGCCATTTAGCGCACTGATTTTAGCCGGCGGTCAATCCAGCCGTATGGGCCAGGATAAAGCGCTGCTGCAACTTAATGGCAAAAGCTTACTTGAGCATATGCAGCAACTGGCACTGGATAGCGGTGCAGCTGAAGTGCTGATTAGCCGCAACCAACCGGGCTTTATTGCCGACGATGAGTCAACGCAGGCACAAGGACCTTTAACCGGTATTTTAGCGGCGCTGCAACACTGCAGCAGCACACAGTTACTGGTACTGCCTATTGATACACCGCTGTTAAACCCAGCTAGCCTGCGGCAGTTATTGCAACACGCCAATGGCGCCGCCGGTTACTTTGCAAATAGCCCACTGCCTTGCGTGTTGCCGGTAAATACGGGACTTAGCGCCCTAATTAGTGCGCAACTGCAAAGCGGTCAGCGCTCGGTAAAAGCGCTGCTAAGCAGCCTTAATGCAGTAGCCCTGCCAGCGCCAATAACAGAATTACTCAATACCAATACGCCAACAGACTGGCAGCAATGTCTTGCATTAGTTAATCACGGGAGCCTGTATGCCCAAGCCTGATTTAAGCCGGTTTTATCCGCTGCAAATTGCCGTACTAACAGTATCGGACAGCCGCAGCAGCGGCAACTACAACACAAGTGACAGCAGCGGCGATTTGCTGTGTACGCTTTTGCAAAGTGCCGATCATCAGTTAGTTGACCGGGCATTACTGCCAAATAACAAGTACCAGCTGCGCGCTACGCTAAGCCAGTGGATCGCCAGCGATACCATTCAGGTGGTGCTGATTAATGGCGGCACCGGTTTTCATCACACTAACTGCGCAGTAGAAGCGCTAACGCCGCTGCTCGACAGCCCGGTACCGGGTTTTGGTGAGCTGTTTCGCCTGTTATCGTTTAACCAGCTGGGCTCAGCCGCGCTGCAATCCGGCGCTCTGGCAGGCCTGGCCAACGGCACCCTGATCTTTGCCATGCCAAGCTCAGGCTCAGCCTGCACCCTTGCGATGCAGCAACTGATTTTACCGCAGTTAGATAGCAGAACCGGGCCGTGCAACTTTGTTGCACATATAAAAAGTAACTTTGTTGCCCATGTAAAAAACAGCCCAAGCCAAAGCTGTGGAGCTTAAGATGACAGCAACCCTTACCCATATAGATCTTACTCATATTGATCAGAGCGGCGCTGCGGCTATGGTCGATGTCAGCGCCAAGCCAAACACCACCCGGCTGGCCCGCGCTGGCGCCCTGGTGCAAACCACGCCACAGGTGATTGATTTAATTGCCCGGGCATTGCTGAAAAAAGGCGATGTACTGGCCACCGCCCGCATTGCCGGCATTATGGCGGCGAAAAAAACCAGCGAGCTTATTCCACTGTGCCACCCGCTGCTGCTAAGCAAAGTATCAGTCGATTTTCAGTTGCTGCCGGAGCAAGGCCAAATTCAGATAGAAAGCTGCTGTGTGCTCAGCGGCAGCACCGGCGTAGAAATGGAGGCACTCACTGCCGCCTCAGTTGCCGCCTTAACCATTTACGATATGTGTAAGGCGGTGGATAAGGCGATGATTATCAGCGATATCCGCCTGCTGGAGAAAACCGGCGGCAAGTCCGGGCATTACAACTATCAGCAACGGGATGATCGTTGATATTAAGCGGAGGTTGGAACACCTTTTGGGTCGACACAGAGTGTCTGAGTGAGCGCGCCAGCAGCGAGCGAGTTGCTGTGGCGAGCCCGGAAGGTTGTTGCAACCGGCGTTTCGGCTAAACAAATGGCCAAAGGTATTCCAATTTACCCCGGGTTCAACCGTTATCGATAGAGACTTTTAAGGAACAGACCAATGATTAAAATTCTGTTTTTCGCCGCCCTGCGCGAGCGGCTTGATTGCGAACAATACCTGCTTAGTTGCGAGGGCAAAATGTTGCAGGTAGCCGATGTACTGCAGCAACTGCAAAGCCGTTGCCATACCTGGCAGCAGGAACTTAGCCGCAGCGATTTACTCTGCGCGCTAAACCAGCAGCTGGTACCGTTAACGGCCAGCGTGCAGGATGGCGATGAGCTGGCGTTTTTTCCACCGGTTACCGGTGGTTAGTATGAGTATCTTTATCGCAGTACAAAGCGATGATTTTTGCCTGGCCAGTGAATACGACAAGCTTCGCCGCCACTCAGCCTGTGGCGCTGTCGTCACTTTTAGCGGCCTGGTGCGCGAGCTAAGCGACAACACCCTGCACAGTATGACACTAGAGCACTACCCCGGCATGACCGAACAAGCCCTTATCGCTATTGCTCAGCAGGCACAAAGCCGTTGGCAGCTTGGCGCAGTACATATTATTCACCGCGTTGGCACCCTAAAACAGAATGAGCAGATTGTGTTTGTCGGCATTGCCAGCGCGCACCGCGCAGCGGCCTTTGCCGCCTGCGAATTTATTATGGATTACCTGAAAAACCGCGCACCGCTGTGGAAAAAAGAACATACCGCCAGCGGTGATTACTGGGTTGCCGCCAAAGACAGCGACCAGCAAGCGCTGGCGCGCTGGGAGTAGCCAATGCGTCAATTGCTGCTACGTCAGTTGCTGCTAATAGTTTGCTTTCTCAGCGCTTTAACCGCCGATGCCAGCGACAAGCTGACGATAGCGGCCGCCTCTGACTTACGCTATGCGCTGGATGAAATCAGCACGCTGTTTCGCCGGCAGCACCCCACACTTGCGCTAAAGATTGTCTATGGTGCCAGCGGCAAACTCAGCACGCAAATCCGCCATGGTGCGCCCTATGACATGTTTTTCTCGGCCGACAGCCAGTTCCCGGCACAGCTGTATCAGGATGGCCTGGCAGCAACAGCGCCACAGCCTTATGCACTGGGGCATTTAGTGCTGTGGAGCCCAAAGCAAAATATGGCCGGCATTGCGCTGAGCCAACTGACAGAGTTTGATTTTAACCGCCTCGCCATTGCCCAACCGGCCCATGCACCCTATGGCCAGCGCGCCAAACAAGCACTGCAGGCTGCTGGCGTCTGGCCGACAGTCGAACCAAGACTGGTGTATGGCGAGAATATTGTCCAAACCGCGCAACTGGCACAAAGCGGTGGCGCCGATATCGCCATTATTGCGCTATCGCTGGCCAAGTTTCCCGCGCTGGCTAAGCTTCCACAACTGGCCAGCCAGGGCTACCAGCTGATACCGGCAGAGCTGCATCAACCGCTGCTGCAAGCGTATGTGATAACCCGCCATGGCGCCGATAACCACAACGCCAGGCTGTTTAGCGCCTTTATGGCCAGCGCTGAAGTGCTAAGCATGATGCAGCGTTTTGGTTTTGAAAGGCCGGGTTTTGAACTTCCGACCAGTCAACCGCAAGGCAGGCAGGAGTAACGTTATGCCCGAGCTTTTCGCCACACTTAGCCCGCAGGACTGGCAAGCCATCCGGCTTACGTTAAAACTGTGTTTTTACACCACGGTTATTTTATTGCTGCTGGGCACACCACTGGCCTGGTGGTTATCACTGAGCCAGAGCAAACTGCGCACGGCTATTCAGGCGATAGTGGCGCTGCCGTTGGTGTTACCGCCAACGGTGCTGGGGTTTTATTTATTGTTACTGCTGGGGCCGCATGGCGCTGTCGGTGGCACACTTGAGCAACTGGGTTTATCGCATCTGGCGTTTAGCTTTAGCGGCATTTTAATTGGCTCGGTGATTTACTCGCTGCCCTTTACCGTGCAGCCGCTGCTGGAAAGCTTTAGGCGCATGGGCCCAAGGCCGCTGGAAGTCGCCGCGACCTTAGGTGCCGGCAAGCTGGATCAGCTGTTTAGCGTAGTACTGCCGCTCTGCCGTGGCAGCTTTATCATCGCCGCCACCTTAACCTTTGCCCATACGCTGGGCGAATTTGGCGTGATCTTAATGCTCGGCGGCAGTATCCCCGGCGAAACTCAGGTGTTGTCGGTGCTGATTTACGACCACACCGAAGCGATGAACTACGCCCAGGCACAGCAGTTATCGCTGGGTTTAGTTATCAGCGCCTTTGTTGTGCTGTTTATTGTTTATGGCCTAAACCGGCGCTTTGAGCGCGAGGCACTGCTGTGACCTTATCAGTGCAGCTGACGCTGCAGCGCGGTGCTTTTTCTCTGCAGATTAACAACAGCTTGCCGCTACAGGGCGTAACCGCATTATTTGGCCGCTCCGGCTGTGGCAAAACCACCCTGCTGCGCGCCATTGCCGGCCTGGACTGCCATGCTGATGCTGAAGTGCAATGTGGCGCCGCAATATGGCAGCAAAGCAGCCGCTTTGTTCCGGTGCATCAGCGCCGTATTGGCATGGTATTTCAGGAAAGCAGTTTATTGCCGCACCTAACCGTTGCGCAAAACCTGCTGTATGGCTTTAACCGGCTGGCAAAAGATACTTTGATACAGCTACAACCAGAGCAGGTGATCCAGTTGCTGGAGCTGACGCCTTTATTGCAACAAGCGCCAGAGCAATTATCCGGCGGCCAGCGCCAGCGCGTGGCTTTGGGCCGCGCCCTGCTAAGTCAGCCGCAGTTACTGTTGCTGGATGAGCCGTTAGCATCGTTGGATCAGCAAAGCCGCAGTGAGATTTTGCCGTTTTTACAGCGTATCGCCAGCCAAACCGGTATTCCGATGCTGTTGGTAAGCCATCAGTTGGATGATGTGGTGAAATTAGCCGATCAGCTGGTGCTGATGCAGGATGGCCGCATTATCAGCCAGGGCCCGCTGGCACAGCAGTTACTGCAACCCGAGCTGGCCGCTATCGGCGCTATGTCGCTATTGCATGCAAAAAGCCATGGCAGCGTTAACCACCTGCAGCATCTCAGCATTGGCAAGCAGCAGTTACAACTGCCCGCGCCGCAGCATGGCGACACAGCAAGTTACTCACCCACTTGCTACCGTTTACGTATTCAGGCGCGCGATGTGGCGCTAAGCCTGAAGCCACTTAGCGACAGCTCGGTCAGTAATCAGTTACAAGTCAGCATCAGCGGCTTTAACAGCGCCCCCCATCCGGCCGAAACCCTGGTGCAGCTAACACTGGCAGGCCAACCGCTGCAGGCATTGCTAACCAAGCAATCGGTAGAACGCTTGTGCTTAAAAATTGGCCAGCCGATATATGCCCAGATTAAAGCAGTGGCGTTGGATTAACGGGGGGTCGGCTAGCGTTGAGCTAGCAGGATTTAGAAACATAGCAACCAAATCTGAGTGGCCACAAAATTAAGCCTAATTTTTTAGGCCCCTAGAACTCATGGTAAACCATCTTTGGCAAAATATAATTCTAACTTTAGCAACTTCTACAGAACTTCTACTTTTGCCCAGTACTGAACAGCAAATTCCCGATCAATCCCCGTTGGACGGCTAAGGACTCTTACTTCAGTTCCTAGTGGGATTGTCCCTAAACTTTTACGGCCTCGATAATAAGAAACGTCATTTGCGGGTAAACCATCGCGCACAACCATATTACCGAGAACGCTATAGCTTGTTCCGGGTAAAAGCTGGTCGGGATGAATTGTTATTGGCTGCCCGGTTTGTGTTGAAGCAAGTTTTACGGAACTCCATGAACCAGAGTAATTTCCTATAAAGATATAGCCTTGTCTTGAATTTCCATCGTTTGCACTGACGGCCAGCGTAGATAGTTGAGCGCTTTGCTCAGACACTGTTTGCTCGGCCTCAACAACAGCGGCTTGAATTTTGCTAAGGTTTGTCTGCGCATCTGGGGTAATTTTTTTGAGTTCGTCAATTGCCGCAAGAGCTCCGTTCAACCTGCTAGCCAGATCTGTTAGTTCACCTTTTGCCTCTTGACTGAATTTCACCCCATCTTTGCTAATTTCTGATATCGGACCAAATGTCAATCCAAGCGAATACCTCCCGATAGTCAACGCAGCAAGAATTGAAAATACTAGAATTGTAAACTTCCAAAGCTCTATCAAAACTTCTTTTTTTTCAGTCACTTACGCTTCTCCAACAAAGTTACAACCTGTCATCTGGCAAGAAATTAGCCGTGTCGTCATAGTCAACTTTCCTGCTCATCAAAACTATTATTTACATGCGAATTACTGACGGTTTTTGATACATACCAAGAATCTCCAACATCGGCTTGAATAGACGCTATATATGTTACAGCCCAAGCTTCTCTCCGAATTTCTTGATGTCAAAAATGAAATACGTTAATCAGCTTCTATTACCGGCACTGTGTCACACCTAAAAAAGCCAACCAATTGGTTTCTTTTCTTTAATAATACCTTGATATCATTAGTTTCATTCAAATCAAGATTCAACAGAAATTTAAAAGCTCAAACTCAAACTTCTAAGCTGAATGCCTTTCCTGCAAATGAAATTAATACCGATTTTATTAACTGACACATCGAGTTTAGTGAATGCATCTTTAGGGTATACATCACTGGCATTGATAACCTTATATTTATTACTGGTAGATGTTTTAATATTTCCACTCAGCTTGAAATCTTTTCTATTCGGATGTGGATATGGCCAGAAAAAAGCGGATGACACTATAGAGGTTACTTTCACTCCATTACCTAAATCGAGTTGAGAAGCCATGCAGGCATGAACATCACCGGACAAAAACACAACTCTTGATACCGAGTTTGTGCGGATGCATTCTAAAAGTTCATCTCTTTGACTGATAAATCCATGCCACTTATCAGAAGATTCTGATTCGTATAACGGGACGCTTGTTACTATGACCTTTACCAAACCGCTCTCATTGGTAAGCCACTTAAAAAGCTCACGCTTTTGCCTCGGACCTATCATTTCAAGGCTATTTGAATTCAGGTTTCTTTCCGTACGGCAATCAGTTACAAAGAACTCACAGCACCCATCGGTATACTGATACCAAAGGTGGGTTGGCGTTCCGCTAATACGACTACCCTTAAGATCGAATAGCGGACTATGACTCGATTGGTAAGTTGCAAATGATTGAATCGCGGCGGGAAATTTTTTAACCCAATCGCGGGAATCTGCAGATTCAGGCCAATTATCTTCAATTTCATGATCATCCAGCATCATGTACGTTGGAACTTGAGACATAAGCTTGCGAAGATATGGCGTTGTTAAAATCTTCTGATATCTCTTATTGTATTCATCTACACACTCGTCTGCGCCTAACACGTTCAAATCATCTGCATATATTTGATCGCCGCACATGATTAACTGATCAATAGTTTCACCAGTTTTTACTTGCTCAAGGATTGACTTGAAAACCTTGTCGCCCCGGTCATCCCACCAAAGCCCGCCAAACAGGCGCAGCACATATCGACATGAGCCGAACACGAGCGTTCTGGGCTCAGCCTGGCTTGAAGAAGCAGTTTTAAATTCAACAACCTCAATTTGTTTCCATTCAAGTACCTTGTCTACATTGATATCGACGGTATCAACGTCGGAATAAAACCAGCCTACTTGGTATTCATATTTAGAGTTTTCTTTCAGCCCGGAGATAACAATTACACCTGTCATGTCAAAGTTTGGATTCATTTTAAAATACATAGGCTTAGAGTAATTCTGACTACCTGATTTTCTATACCTGACAACGCCATGAGCTTTTCTCGGCCTACCACCATCAATAGAAAACTCAGCGCGACCAAAAATCCGAACATAGTGAGAAGTTGTATGGCCAACAATAGGCCCAACAGACAGGCATTGAACATCCATGTTATTTCCTCATCATTTAAACCAGCTTACTGGGTAGTTAAATATTTAGAGCAGTCGTTATGTATTAGCATGCCTTTTTAAAAATTCAATAAATGGCACGTTGTTTTTAGTTGCCAACTTCAGCTAAAAGTGCTTACTAATTGTTTTGTCACTGATTTAAATAAAATTTTTTTTTAATACCGTCAAATAGAATAAATCTGCACTCGAATACTGGAGTCATGCCGATTTGCTATTTGTAACCCCCAGGCAATTTCGCCGCCATAACGTAACTAAAGCAGTAAGTAGGAGCCGATTAGGTTAGATATTCAGCCAGTAAAGTCCTTATCGCAGCAATTAATCAAGGTTATGCCGTGGCTGCAGGGCATTAATTCTGATCAGCAATATGACGAACTGTTAGCGTTAATGGATGAACTGGTCGAAGACTATGATGCTAATCAGCTGCTGATAGACCTGCTGTTTCCGGTGCTGCAAGAGTACGAAGAAACCGCAGAGCGGTTTAAGGTGTTTAATCAGCGGATAGAAGATTTAGAACCTGGTATAGCCATGCTGCGGCTGTTGATAGATCAACACGGCCTTACGCAAAGTGAGGAGATAGGCGGAAAATCGCTGGTATCGCAAATGCTAAGCGGCAAGCGCTCGTTAACACTCGGCCATATCCGCGCTTTATCCAAGCGGTTTGGTATACCGGTAGCGATGTTTGTTTAATTGCTTCCAAGCAGGTGGTAAACCTTGAACAGCAGTTATGAGCGAAAAACGGACGTCAACGCCGCAAACCGCGGCGCGTTTCAGCGCGTCCAGCCACGAAGTGGCGATGCTGACTTGACTTGTTGGCCTTTAAATAATCTCATAATCAGGTTCACCGTAGCTACCAAACAATACTACTTCTTTTGTTTGCTCAGCCCAATTATCGAATCTGCTGTAATGGGTAAAACCAATCTCTTTTGCTAACTGTATAATACGGTGTGTTTTCGCATTACTTAGGGATTCTGCAATTGCAACAACACGTCCCTTCGGAGGGTCTTTACCTTCAAATGATGAAATTCCAGAAGCACCATGTGCTGCTAGTAATTGCTTGATTTTTTCTCTGTCTGATAGAAAGTCGTTAACTCCAACCAGTAGCCCGAAGAGTTCTCCACTTTGTTCCTCCTGAGACGATGTTTTTTCCTCGATTAATTTTTCTATAGCGCTTATGCGATGACTAAACTCTATGGCCTGTGCCTCAGGTTTTGTGACCTTCACAGTTTGGTTGGTTTTTTGACTAAGATAGGTTGAATAATAAGAGTCTTCTTGTAGCTCTGGCCGGAACTTTGTTTGTAGAAGAAAAACAGCTGCTAGGAAAATAGGTACATTTACTATTGCAGCAACTACAAGTGCAATTGATTCAAATGAGCCTTGTTCTAAATTTGCTGCCCCGATTAAAAAACAGCTATCAATTGAAAAAAGTCCAGCTAGCCATGCAGCTAATAACTGAATAGGTTTGGTGATCTTTTCAGGTTTTATGTTATTTTCAGACATCATTCTCTCTGGGGCCGCAGTGGGCAGACTTAATGGCCATGTTAAGACTCTTGAAAATCTCTCGCCAACATTGTAGATGCAATAGAGGGTTCAATTGCATCATCGCCAGCAAACCTCTTTGCAGCTTGGTAGCCTTCATTACGATATCTAGCAAGCATTTCACTACATGAAGATATTCGACTAGTATCGATACGAAGTCTCAAAGCCGTACCTTTATATTTGCACTCTAAATCCTGCTTCGATGTGCTATCTAAAAAAATGCTTTTGTCGTTACTTGCAATAAAAAAATTACCACCATTTCTACAAATTCTACTAGTCATATAAAGACCAAACCCAGAATTCTGCCACTCGTCATGCATTCTTTTTCTAACACCTTTATACATCTTTCCAGAGATTCCTGGCAGCAAAGCAAGGTGCAATGCATCACGTTCATCATTAATGTTCAAATATGGGTTGGTTGACAAACCTCGCATAATCCCCTGTCCAGTATCCAGAACAGCAAATTCAACTAAGCTTTTAGTCGGCCAATATTGAGCGCAATATTCGATAACCTCAGAATTAGAATGCTCAACAACATTCCTCATTATTTCTCTAATTGAAAATGTAAGAGTATCGACCAAGTCGCCTGTTTGCTGCCTCGTTAATATTTTGGCGATTTGTTCAGATTTTGACTCAATTATAGTACCGACATGCTCACCTGATTTACCGGCTTCGCTCTGTAAGTCGGCAACATTCAATATTGTTAGAGGAAGATAGGTACTACTGCCGCTTGCTTCGCCGGGCTCATTTCCAAACTTCAATCCAAAAGCCCTAAAAAATCCCATATGCGCAGCATATGACTTATCTTTATGATTGGCAGCTCTAAATCTGCTGTGTGGTCTCGTTTCTCTGAACCTCTTCAGTTCATTAGCCACATAGGCCATGGTAAACGGCTCCACCAGACCGAGATTCACAAAATCAAATTCGTACTCATCAGAATGTTCCAAATCCCACAATCTATTGCAAAAATTTAGCGCATTAGTAAGGGACAAATTTTGAGGTATTTTTACTTGAATCATACTCGTACTCATCAGAGAAACTTGAAGCAAACATAGGCGATGACCGCAAGGGATCCTTCAGGGTCAGGTCTTGGGGATCCTTCAGGGTCAGGTCTTGCTTTTTGACATACCTTAAAGCTAAAAAATAATTGAGTAAACCTTAAACCAGTTGTTACATTTACCGAAAAACAAAACTGGGTCAAGCATTTAAATGGCATGTGCTTAGATGGCTGGATAACGCTGGTTGGCATTGATGGTTAAGTAGAGTGGTGCTTGGCGATGTATTGAAGAGTTGCTAGTTTGCCGGCTGCAACATAAAAGCCCGTGGTTGCTGTTCATCGCTCATGATGTGCAGTATTAGCACCTACTCGCCTGCTTCGCGGTAAACGATGCGGCATGGTGACAGTACAACATTGTGCAATTAGCCTGTTTGACATTGCGTTACGCAGAGCAACTGACCATTTCATTTTATCTGAAAATCTTCTGTCAAATTGCGCCAGTGCTGCTTTAACTTATGTTTGTGATCTTCATGCATCGGCAGGTTGTTGATGGCCTCTGGCCAAAGGCTTCTGGCTTTTGTCATAGCATCATCCAGATGAGGTTTAATGGCTCGCCATGGGATGCCGGCGCGGTCAGTCCACAACTGAAAGTTTGCCAGCGAAACGTCGTACCACTGTTTGGTTTTGCCTAAATTAAGTGCGAAATGCCTTTCGCCGTCAATATATACACTGGTTGTGACGATGTCGTAAGCCGGTGACAGCCGTGGCGTGACTTGATCAGCATAGAGCAAGCTCCAATTCTTCAGGTGCGCATCGCCGTTCGCGAGCAGGATATTAACCAACAGCCGTCTGGCAAATTGTTGCGCGTCAGCCAGACCGTCTCCCGAAAAATCATAGATAATCTTGCCAATTTGCTCATAGTTTGCCGATTGATATTTTTCATGCGGATACTTCACTAATACCTGAGCAAAATCTTCCATGTGAATGCGGATATTATCGTTGCGATCAAACCGTTTTATCGCAAAGGCCAGCTTTTCATCAGGCAGATTTATCGGCGGAAGGTTGTCCAGTTTATTCAGTTCAACCAGCTTGATGTCGGGAATGTCGATGCCAATGAGTGCCGCAAGTGTCATTGCAGTATACTCGTTCAGCGGTACATCTTTATGTTTGGTCGACGGTGTTTTGATTATCCAGTCTCCCAACACATCACCTTTGGCCAGGTTGTAGCGTCCATCCTTTTCCTTCATGGAAAACTTCATCTGCACACCCGCCAACGAAAACTTGTTCTCTGCGGCTATTTTGTTAAATTTAACGGCTCTGGCGTTGCGGTGTGCGCTTAGCACAGTGTCTGGCACGTCTTCTGGTTCCATAGGCTCAGCTACCAGAGCGCCGGGCAAATCCGCGCCCAAATAGGAAAGAATATGGAATTCGTTGTCGACATGCACTTTAAGACCTTGTGCTATTAACTCCCTTAACGCACCTTCCGGCAGCAGATTGGATAGTATAGGGTGCAACCTTTGGTTTCTTGACCAGAGTTCAGCCATTAATTTTTCAGCTCTGGGAAACGCCGGGTGGGTTATCAGGCTAAAGGTAGGACGATTAGGATCCTGCTTAAATTCCCCGGCAAAGCTCAGTACATTTTTACCACTTTGAAATCCGGCCAGGTAGCCCACTAACCTGTTATGCAAGGTTAACTTTAAAACACTTATTTCGTCCGCGAGGTCACTACTCATTGGTCATCTCCCAATAAGTCCTGCCATGGGTCATCGGCCAGACTTTTCTGCGCATTTTCAGTTGTGGATTTAGCGGATTGTTGCAGTAAGGGCTCTTGTTCCAGTAGCGCGACTACTGCACTGAGTTTTTCTTTCGGGATCAGCAGCAACTCGCTGTTTAACCCCTGCGCTATCAGCTCAAGAGTGTTCAATCTGGGGTTACCCTTGGCTTCAAGGCGCTGGTACTGCTGACGTGATACGCCGACACGCAGCAGCATATCGTTCTGTTTTAAACCCAGTGTCAGCCGGCGCTGTTTTATTTGTTGCAGAATAGAGGCCATATCAGTAGTCACATATATTGCTTTTGCATCACAAAGAAACATATTAGTTTCCTATAAAGAAAAAAGCAATAAATGCGTTTCCTTACTATGTTGAACTTTATAAAACAGATAAAGGGACCGTTAAAATTGGTCAACAGAACTGCACTGAGCTACTGCAGCGCCAGATTAAGCGCGATACCGCCCAGCAACACGGCGATGGCGCTGTCAAACAGCTGCCAGCGTTTGGCCGAGTTAAGCCAGACTTTCAGCCTGGGAGCCAAAGCGGTTAGTGAGGAAAACCACACTAACGAGGCGATACAAGCACCGGCCATAAACCATAGCGGTGCGGCTTGCTGGCTCGCCACGCCGCCAATTAAAAATACCGTGTCCAGATACACATGCGGGTTTAATAAGGTAATCGCCAAAGCGGTTAACGCGGTTTTGCTGTTGCTCATCACCTGAGTTGCGCTATCGGTTTGCAAGCCTTTGCCACCAGCCCGGGCGCGGCTGGCCGCTTGCCAGGCCAACCATAACAGTAAGGCCACACCCAGCCAGGTAAGCAGCGGCACCAATGGCGGCACCCATAGCTGCATTTGCTGCACGGCAAATACGCCCAGCATAATCAGCAGGCAGTCGCAGAGTATACAAACAGCGGCAATTACCAGCCGGTTGGCCCCGGCCATGCTCTGGCTTAACACCCAGATATTTTGTGCGCCTATGGCGACTATTAAACTTAAGCCGACACCAAACCCCAGTAAAAACGCCATGCTGCTTCCCCTGTGCAGAAAAATCTGCTGCAGAACATACCCTTTCAGACTACTATTAATCCAAAGAATTATTTTAAGTACAGATGAATTAAATTAATGATTGATTACCGCTTACTGCAAGCTCTGTCCGCCGTAGTGGAACAAGGTGGTTTTGAACGGGCGGCAAAACTGCTGTACCTGACGCAATCGGCGGTTAGCCACCGTATTAAGCAGCTGGAAGCCCTCGCCGGCCAGCCGGTATTGCTGCGCACGACGCCGCCGGTTGCCACGCCGACCGGGCAGCGGCTGCTGAACCATCTGCAGCAGGTACGGCAAATGGAAGCCACACTGGGGTTGGAAGCTACCAGTGTTACTACCATAAGATTGGCGGTCAATGCCGACTCGCTGGCGACCTGGCTGCCACAAGCATTGGTATTACCGGACTACCCGCAGCTGTGTTTTGATTTTGTGGTGGAGGATCAGTCAGTAGGGCTTAAACGGATGAAACAGGGCGATGTGATGGCCTGTCTGTGTGCCGGCAGCCAGCCGGTCAATGGTGCTAAGGTACAGGCGCTGGGCGCACTGCGTTACCGCGCTGTGGCCAGCCCGGACTTTATCCGCCGTTACCGCTTAGATCAGGACGTGCTGACACAACTGCCGCAGGCGCCGTGTTTGGTGTTTAATCAGGATGATCAACTGCAGCATCAGTATCTGCAGGATGTCTGTGGTAAGCCACCGCAACAAACCCATTTATGCCCATCGTCCGAAGGTTTTTTACGCGCGGCTCTGGCCGGGCTGGGTTTTGGCCTGCTGCCGGAATTACAGATGCAGCCTTATCTGGAAACTAAGCAGCTGGTTGATTTAACGCCAAATTATCATCTGGATACCCCGCTGTACTGGCACTATTGGCAAAGCGAAAGCCCGTTAATGGCGCAGTTACGCCAACAAATTACCGCCACCGCCCGGCAGCAGCTGCGCTGCGTTAGCTGAAGACGGCTTAAACCTTTGTTAACGGCCGACTAGAGCATCATCAACCGATCGGCCAATTTTTTCATTGCCACTTCGGTTGAAGCATCGGCACTGCGGTTCATCAGAATAATAAAACCATCACCGCTGGCGTGGTCAAAATACAACGCTGTGAAAACGCCTAAATCCGAGCCCATATGGCCGGTCCAACCTTTGCTGTTGTCGCGCCAGAAAAAGCGTTGGCTCTGTGAAACATCCGGCAACTGCAATGCCAGCATTTCCTGATACAGCGCATCAGACAACAGCGGCTCGCCATGCAGGTCTTTATTACGCAGCACCGCGGTTAACAAAACACTCATGTCGTGAATGCTGCTGCGCATGCCACCATCGGGATATTGCGGATTACCAAAATGCGGATAAGGCCGAAAGTGTTTAAAGGCGTAATCAGGGTTAATATAGTGGCCTATAAACTGATTTAGCCGGGGCGATTCAGTGTCGGTACAAAGGGGTAGATAAGGCACACACTGCTCTACTTCATATGGTACCGCGACCTTAGCCAAATCTAAATCGTGCAACAACCAACTGCTGTGTTGCATCCCCAATGGCCCAAACAGTGTTGCTTTACTGTATTGCGCCAATGACACACCGGTTGTCGCTTCAACCAGATAGCCTGCCAACCCGGCTGCCAGATTGCTGTAGGTTCGCGCATCGCCCGGCATTTGCGCTAAAAAATATTGGCCCTGGCCATATTTACTGCCACCGGGTGTTAATAAAGCCAACAGATGAGCATGTAAACTGCTGTCAGCGTCTTTGTTTTCGGCGTAACTGCTTACGGCGATAGCAGAGGAATGGCTGGCCAAGTGTCTCAGTGTGATGACTTCACCGTCGGTATGCGGGTTATCAAGCTTAAACGGCAGATAGTGATTAATATCCTCATCCAATGCCAGCTGTTCCTGCTGCACTAATTGCAACAATATCAACCCCATTACCGGTTTACTAATGGAGGCAATATTAAACATGGTGTTATCCCGCACCGGAACGCCCTGTGCAATATCGGCATAACCAAAAGTTTGCCGGTAAACCAGCTCACCGGCATTGATTTTGGCTACAGCAAGCCCCGGAATGGCCGCTTCCCGCATCAGCGCAGTAATAAAATTATCAGTGCCTAGCGCACTGTCACTTAACGCAGCCTGCCGTGGCAAAAAGTAGATAAACAGCGTTAACAGACACAACAATAACACTAAGACGTATTTTTTCATTAGTTAACCATCCAATAGCTGAGGAAAAGGATGGACTTTGCAAAGAGCACGCCATAGCTCTATGCAATTGATATATATCTGTTTAGTTGTACTGGCAATACCAATGCAGCACCCAACTACGCGGAGTTAAACCAACTATTGCGCTATTTGACTAACAAGCAGGAAAGCAAAACACAGGACGCGCCGATACGCGCCCTGCAACATTTAGCGTGAATGACTGGCTTGCCGTTACAGAGAAATAAACTCAGGCGCTTGCCTGCGATCGCTTAAGCCATAGTCGCGCACCACAGTAGCAACCCTTAACCGGTAGTGGGCAAATAAGCCGCTGCGGCCTTGCTGCTGCGCAGCCTGATGCTGAAATTGTTGCCGCCAGGCTAGCACGGCCGCCTCGTCCCGCCAGAAAGACAATGACAAATAACTGCCAGGGTTAACCATGCTTTCAAAACGCTCTACCGAAATAAAACCGTCAATGCTGTTAAGGATCGGGGCCAACTCAGCGGCCAGGACAAAATAGCTGTCTTTACCCGCGCTGGTCGGGGTTACTTCAAATATCACTGCTATCATAGCGACACCTTTGCAGCCTGGTTAAAGGTTGCCGGCATCACGGTTAAAAACGTGCGTTGCTCCTGCAAAATAAACTGTTGCTGTTGCGCAAAGGCAAAGTTTTGCTTGGCAGCACTATCTTGCTTCAACCTCGCCCGATATGTCTCGTAATTTGCCAGGCTGTTAAAACTGATTAAGCCAAATGCTTTGTCGTTACAGCCCTCGTGCGGTAAAAAATAGCCCAACAGCTCACCACCACAGGCCGGTATAATTTCCCCCCAGTTTTGCGCGTACTGTGCAAATAAATCCAGTTTAAACGGGTCAAGCCGGTACTCAATAAAACATGTTATGCTCATCAACATTTCCTCCTGTTTGCTGCAAGGCAGTGTAACGGAACAATATTGATATGCTTCGATGAGCATCGAACTGAACGGTATAACTGATATGCAACCGAATATTGCTGTGGTCGCTAACCTGATTGGTGACAATGCCCGCGCTAAAATGCTCACTGCACTGCTGGGCGGCAAAGCCCTGACGGCAACCGAGCTGGCTCTGGAAGCGGATATTATGCCGCCCACTGCCAGTAGCCATTTGGCAAAAATGCTGAGCGGCGATTTAGTCTGTGTGCGTAAACAAGGCCGGCATAAGTATTTTCAGTTAAAAGACCATGCGGTAGCAGCATTACTGGAGCAACTGCTGAGTATCAGCGCTGCTAGTATGCCTACTGTTGTCACTGGCCCTGCTGATAGTGGGCTGCGACAAGCCCGGGTTTGTTATGATCATCTGGCCGGTGAAACAGCCGTTATGTTATATGACAGCCTGTTGGTACAGCAACTTATCACCGAACAACGCCATGATCCCGCGTTGACGGTTAAGGGAGAAAGCTTTTTTCAGCAAATCGGCGCCGACTTACCCCGCCTTAACGCGACTAAAAGACCGCTGTGCAAATCCTGCCTGGACTGGAGCGAGCGCCGCAGCCATCTGGCCGGTGCTTTGGGACAATGGATTTTAGCTGATGTGTTCAGTAAAAATTGGGCCAGCCGCGAACCGGACTCGCGCGCCATTCGCTTTACTGCGAAAGGCCTGGCGGCATTTCGGCGCTGCTATTTCCCCTAAATGCCCTCTCAAGGCTAATAATCAGCCGCTTTGGGCGCACTAAAGGCTTTGCTGTAAAAGCCGGATGGGTCAAAACAACACACCCGCCGCTTGCCCTCTGCCAGCATATTACAGGCATCGCTAACCCGCTTGGCGCGGGTTTTCGCCTGTTTGGCAGAGGTTATCCAGTGGATCCAATCCAGCCTGGCAATAGTGGTGGTGTCATGCCAGACAGCGCTGGCTTCAGCGGAGGCGGCCAGCGCCTGCTGCAAATCGGCTGGTAGTTCAGGTTCCGGCTCTTGCTCTACCGCCTTAATATCAAAGTTGGCAACACTGCCAATATCGGCGCCGGCGGCGTTAAGCAACTGTTCGCTCAAGCCTAACCAATGGCTTAGCTGGCCATCCGGTTCCAGTGTGGCCTGAAACGCCACGCCGTTTATATGGCCGGTTACCGATGTTCTGCCGCGCCGGGGTAGTTTTTCACTGGCCTCTTTCGGCAACAGCACAAAAGCCTGCAACAGAGCATCACCCGGCAGCGCCGGACTAAGCACTATAGCGGTAAATTCAGAGTAGGTGTCGTTTTGAATCATCTTACGTTAGCTTCCTTAGTATTAATTTTCTGCCCGCCGCGCTGCCGCTATATCTGCCAATTTGCTATCCAGCGTGGCCCGGCTTAGCCACTGGCCGCGCACCATTACCCCGGCCGGCTGATACAGCACGGATAAATCCTGTAGCGGATTGCCCTCCAGCAACAGTAAATCGGCGCGCTGGCCGGCTTTAACCTGGCCAAAGCGGTCTTTATCGGCAAAATACTCCCCTACCAGCACGGTGCCACTGCGTAAAATGTCGTAGTTGCTGATACCGGCGGCGGCCATTTGCGGTATTTCACGGCGCAGCGACAGGCCGGGCACACTGTATAGCTGTGGTGCATCGGTGCCCATTAAGATAGTGACACCGGCGTCATTTAGCGCCCGCAACAAGCGCTGGCGGTTTTCTGCATGCAAGGCTGCTGTATCACCGCTGTAGTAAGCGCCAGCGGGTTGCTGCAAATAACGCTGCCAGCCGGCCAGTACCCGCGCCGGCATATATTTCAGCTCATCATAGTTTTGCAACTGTGCCGGATCAGAGGCGCCGATAATGGTTTGCCATAGCGCCTGAGTGGGCACTACGGCCACATTGTTGCTCTTAGTCAGCGCCACCAGTGGTGCCATATCGGCAGCAGTCAGCGCTTTATCAAAACCGCCCAGCGCTGCCATATAACCATCCAGATGATCGATGGTACGGCTACCGAGCAAAATTGCCTGCTCAATGCCTACAGCCTCCGGTACATGGCCGGCAAAATCGATGCCTTGCTTGTTAGCTTCATCGGCTATCGCCTGATAGTGCTGCAGGCTTAAACCCGGATGAATTTTCAGTAAATCCCAACCCTCTCGCTTATGCTGGCGCACCCGCTCACGTGCTTGCTCAGCTGAGGTTACCGTATGCTGATTAAAGCTGGGCCCGGCCAGGTACAACGTTGGCCCGAGGCGCTTGCCGGTGGCAATATCCTCTTTTAAGCGCAATTGCTGATCATGCCCCAGCATACCGCGCACTGTAGTCACGCCACCGGCCAGATACAGAGTTAATACATCGTCTAAATAACGCGCCGGTATACCACTGAAATCGGCCAATGGCGGCACATGGCCGTGCATCTCTGCCAGGCCGGGCATCAGATAACGCCCTGCACCATCTATCACAGTGGCGCCTTGTGGTATTGCCAGTTCTGCTACCGGCCCAACGGCAACTATACGGTCGCCCTGCACCAGTACGCGCTGATTACTCAGCAACTGATCTGAGTCCATCGGTAATACATGCACCTGATCGAATACGGTAACAGCAACATCAGCGGTTGGTTTTTGTTGTGCCAGCAGCCAGTTATACAAGTCCTGGCCGGCATATACCTGGCGCCAGGCATCATGTTCGGCCTGCTCCAACATGCTAAAACGTACCTTGCTGTGGCCCAGCTGGCGCAGCGTTTCTATACCCGGATAGAAGTAATCTTTGTTGACAGCCGAATCCCGCCCGGCGGCAAATACCCACAGCGGGGTTTTCGCTTGTGCAATAGGTGGCATTAAATCCGGGTGGCCCCAGCCGACTACCGGCGCAACAGCGGCAAATAACTGCGGGTGCTTACTGGCCATAAACCAGCTGCCAAAGCCGCCATAACTGATGCCGGTTAAATATAAACGGCTGACGTCGGTATTGTAGCTTGCCTGCACGTTTTGCAGCATTGCCAGCAGGTCTTGCTCTGCGCGCTCCCAGCCATCGGGCAACAACGGCGTTATTGTGCTCATATCGCTTACCGGTTCAGCCGGTGCAATGGGTCTGGTGGAGGGAAACATATCCGGCCGTGGTGGCACGCCATCCGTTAAGCGTTTGGGAATATCCGCGGCCGAGCGGTTAGCAATATACGGCAGCTTAGCCATATCAAACATCTGCAGCTGCGGCACCACGATAATAAACGGCAGGTCACGCTTTTGCACCCAAGCTTCGTATAACGGGCCATGGATTAAGGTGTAATCCAGCTCATCCTGGCCATTACCCCGTTCGCCATTACCATGTAAAAACAGCATCACCGGCCATTTTTTGCTACTGTTTTGCTGATAACCGGCCGGTAAATAAACAAAATACTGCCGGGCGCTGTTGTCGATACTGCTGACATAGTCCAATCGCAGCAGTTGAGCTACACTGTTTGCCTGCGGGGCAGCAGTGTCGTTACTGACGCAGGCCGTCAGTGCCATAACCGTTATTGCCAACAATGATACCAGTGCCCAAATTTGCTTTTTCATCTTTGCTCCGCCGCCCAAAGTCCTGCTTTACACTGTATCACTGACCAAACATCTGCGCCGCGCGTTTTGCCATTTCCTGCTCAGACACATCTTCAATATGCGTCGAAATCATCCAGCGGTGGCCAAACGGATCTTGCAAACAACCACTGCGATCGCCCCAGAACTGATCGGCTACCGCCATGGTTAATTTAGCACCAGCAGCAACTGCGCGCTGAACAAAGGCATCGACATCGGGCACGTAGATCATCAACGTTACCGGGCTGTCACCCAGCATATCCGGGCTTTTATTGCCCCAGTCATCGCTTTGCTCACTGAGCATAAATACTGCACTGCTTATACGCATCTCGGCGTGCATTACCGCGCCGCCGGGCATATCCATCCGCATAATGGTTTCTGCGCCAAAGGCGTTTTGATAAAACTCCAGCGCCGCTGCCGCGTTTTTGATCACCAGATAAGGCAGTACCGCTGCATAACCTGCCGGAATAGCCTGAGGCTTAGACATTTTCGTCTCCTTACTGTAGTTGCTGTGAAATTTAAAGCGGTTTTAGTATAGCTGGCGACAAAGGGCTTGCCGGCTCATTTTAACTGCTGCTTTAGTAAATCGACCACCGGCGCAAATGCCGATTTATTCTTCTCATTCAACGCAATCAAAGCTTCGTGCGCACGCAGGATCATTTGGCCTTGTTGCTGATCGCTATAGTGCTGCGCAGATACCGTTGCCATATCGACAGCATGCTGAGTAGGCTGTTGAATAATGTCAAACGCCTGTTCCAAACAAAGGCCAAACAGCAGCTCGTTGACTTCAGTATGGGTTGAAAACAAGGTGGGACGCGGCAATTGTTGCTGCTGGCAATAACGTGCCAGGCTGGCCAGCAGGCCAATATAGGTGCTGTCCATAAAGCTGGCTTCGTTTAAATCCACCACTACGCGGTTACAGCCCATTTGCTGATGGAACAGCCGCTCGACCAGATCGTCCATACCGGTAGCATTGGTGTAGCGCAGCTCACCGCTGAGTTTGAAATAACAGCAGTTATCAATACAGGCAAACAAAATCTGTTCGTGCTCTGCCATAGTCGCCTCAGCTAATGCCGTGAAAGTTTGAGTATAGTTAAGTCATCCGGCAATGGCGCTGTTGGATCAATATCCAACGCCAGCAACAATGCTGCTATGTCGCTGTGCTGCCGGCTAACATGCAGCAAATGTTGCAGTTTTTGTTCAGTGCTTTGTTGCGGCAGTAAATCTAACATACCGTCAGAAAATAATAACAAGCTGCTGTCAGGTTGCAGTTGCATGCTTTGATTAGCGTAACCGGCAAAGTCAAACATCCCCACCGGGGTACTTTTTAACGACAGATAACCGCTATCCTGCCCCTGCAACAACAACGGCCAGGGAAAAGCACCGGCATTGGCGTAGGTTATTTCGCCGCTCTGAGTATCCAGCACGGCGTAAAACAGCGCGATATATTTGCCGATTTTCTCCAGCAGTAATTCGCTGTTCAGTGCCGCCAGCAGCGCCGCGGGGTCGGTCAGCATCGCTGAACTGCCGCGGCGGTAGCGCTCCAGGTTGGCGCTGATAAAGCGTTTTAAGTACACCGTAACAAAGGCCGACGCCACACCATGGCCTGACACATCGGCAATATAAAACACCACTTTGTGCTCGTCGGCAGCAAAGTAGTCAACAAAGTCGCCGCTCATAAATTCCGACGGATACAAGGCATGGCTAAACTGAAACTGTGCCACATTGAAATCCGCTGGCGGCAACATTTTAAACTGCACCTGCTTGCCGGCACGCTCACCGGCTTCCAGTTCAGCCAGGGTGTGCTGCAACTGCTGATTACTTTGTTGCAGCTCTGCCGTTCTGGCCTGCACCTGCTGCTCCAGGCTGGCGTTTAACTGTGCTAATTGTTCAATCGCCACATAAGAGCGCAGTGCCGACACCACCGACGTGTTAAGCCGCTGCACTGTCAGCTCGGTTTTGGCGCGATAATCGTTAATATCGTAATCCTGCACCACGCGCTGCTCGGGCGCCTGCCCCGGCTGGCCGGTGCGCAAAATAATCCGCACCAGATCGTTGTGTAACGTTTCGCGAATATAGCGCACTAACGTCAGGCCGGCGTCGTCGGTTTCCATCACCACATCCAGCAGTATCAGCGCGATATCATGCTGTGCCGCCAGAATATCCCTTGCCTCAGCGGCACTGTAAGCACTGATAAAGTTAAGCTTGTGCTGTTGAAAGTTAAAATCGCGCAGCGCCAGCTTAGTGATCTGATGGATCTCAACGTCATCATCGACAATCAGCACCGTCCAGCTGGCCTGCGGTTCATCGGCAACCTCAACATCTGCGGCAAACACCATTACGCTGTCATCCGCTCCGGTGTTTGGCTGGCTGGTAAAATGCGCCATGCTGCATTCCTTCAATTATGTCTGTGCACACTGACTGCGTGGTATAGCTTAACTCTTGCTGACATAGTTTAACTATAGCCGCCAGACTGCATTGCTGCAGCACCTGGCTTCGATCAGATATTACAGCTGGAGCAGCCGCTGGCGGCACCACTGACACTAGCTGTTACCGACGGTACAACCGTGTTGCAACAGCTAAGCGCCAGGGGCATTCACGCTACGCAACTGTACCTGGAAACCGCAGATTTTCAGTAAGCCAGCGCAGGTATTCAGTGTCTACCGTGCGCTAATAGGCCTATACTGCAGCACACTATAACGTTAATGCAGGTTTGCATGTCTGATCCGATCATTCCGCCGCACCCGGACGCGCCGCTGCGCCAACAAGCTGAACAGCAGCTTCGCTCAGGTACGGCGCAGTTAAGCAATGCTTTTACCGCAAGCGCCGATGCGCTGGGCGTGCTTTACCGGCTTAGCAGCGCGGCCAATACTGCCGGTGACGGCCTGAAGTTACTGCATGAATTGCAAATTCATCAGGTAGAGCTGGATTTGCAGTTAGAGCAACTGCAACAGAATGAGCGCGAGTGTAACCATGAACTTGCTTGCTACCGGCAGTTCTTTGAGCTGGCGCCGGCTGGCTATTTTATACTTAGCCTTGACGGCCTGATCACCGCCTGCAATGCCGCTGCTGTGCGTTTATTTGCTAACGAGGCACAGAACAGGCCGGAGCAACTGTGTGGCCGCGCACTGTTGTCGTTGTTTAGTGCAGCATGCCGGCCAATGCTTAGCGCTACCCTTACCCGGGTGCAACGCAACCAACAAAGCGCGACGCTGATGGTAAGTACAGACGCGGCAACAGCACAGACTTTGCGCCTGAGCGCACAGCTGAGCCCGGATCATAAAGCTATTTTGATTATGCTAACGTGAACACTGCCAGCACAGCAAAAGCCGCAGCCGCTACTACCCCCAAAGCCATAGCCGGCATTGGCGCCTCCGCCGGCGGTTTGCAGGCGCTGGAACAGTTTTTATCACACACGCCGGTGGACACCGGGCTGGCGTGGATAATAGTGCAGCATCTGGATCCGACGCAAAAAGCCATGCTGGCAGAGCTGTTGCAGCGCGCCACCGGCATGAAAGTGCAACAGGCGACACAAGGCATGCCCCTCAGCGCCAATCAGGTTTATGTGATCCCGCCCAATACCGAGCTCAGAGTACATAATGGCGCCTTAAAACTGACTACACCAAAAGAGGCGCGCGGTTTGCGCCTGCCGGTAAATATCTTGTTCCAATCACTTGCCGATACCCTGGCTGACAATGCTATCGGCGTTATTTTATCGGGTATGGGTAGCGACGGCACTTTGGGGGCTCAGGCCATTAAAGCTGCCGGCGGCCTGGTTGCTGTGCAACAACCGGAGTCAGCGCAATTTGATTCGATGCCGCAAGGTGCTATTGCCAGCGGCTGTGTTGATATTATTGCAGAGGCGGCGCAACTGCCGGCACGGATATTATCTGCAATCGCGCAAATGCAGCTTAATACAGTGCAGCCGTTAGCGGCGCAGATGGCACCCGCAGCGCAGCAAATAGAAAACGCGCCGCAGCAGTTGGCGCCTGACAGTGCGCTACAGCAGATCATCACCCGGCTGCAAAGCCATACCCGACATGATTTTTCGCTGTATAAAACCAGCACCATGCAGCGACGCATTGAGCGGCGCATGGCTATTCACAATCTTGATAGCATGCAGCACTATGCCGATTTTCTCGCCGACAACCCGCAGGAAAATGAGTTGCTGTTTAAAGAGCTGCTGATTGGCGTAACGCAATTTTTCCGTGACACTGCGGTGTGGGACTATCTGACCGACAGCGCCCTGCCGGCACTGCTGCAACACAGCAGTGAAACAGCCCTGCGTGCCTGGTGTATTGGCTGCTCTACCGGTGAAGAGGCTTATTCACTGGCCATCACATTTTGCCAGTTGCTGCAGCAACAACCACAACTGCGCCGTTTCAGTTTAAAAATTTTCGCCTCTGATCTCAGCCCGGATGCTATCGCCCGGGCACGGCGTGGCCAATACCCGCTGACGATAAGTGAGCATGTTAGTGCAGAGCAGTTGCAGCAGTTTTTTATCCGCCATGACAGCTACTACCAAATTAAGCAGCATATCCGCGACATGGTATTGTTTGCGCAACATGATGTGATACTCGACCCGCCCTTCACGCGGCAGGATTTAATTATTTGTCGCAACCTGCTGATCTATTTTGATACCCTGCTGCAGCGCAGGTTACTGCCGCTGTTGCATTACAGCCTGCGCCGCAATGGCATCTTGTTGCTGGGCAGCTCAGAAACCATTGGCCGCAGCCAGAATTTATTTCAACCGCTACAGGCAAAGTTACGGCTGTACTCGCGTAAGGATCCGCTTGCACATAGCGTGCGCAACCTGCCGGTACACTCGTTTCCGCCTTTATCAATCCTTGCTAAGGAGCATCCGGTGCCCACTCACAAAACACCTTCGCCACCGTCAGACAATCTGCAAACGGCAGCCGATCAGGTCCTGCTGCAGGTGTATGCCCCGGCGGCAGTGGTACTCAACAGCGCCGGTGATATTGTCTATATCAGTGGCCGCACCGGTAAATATCTGGAGCCGGCCGCCGGCAAAGCAAACTGGAATTTCCATGCTATGGTTCGCGAAGGGCTGCGTGCGCCGCTGGCTTTAGCATTGCAACAGGCCCAAAGCAAAGCAGCGCCGCTGCAATTACACCGCTTGCCGCTTGACGCCGACAACAGTATGCAGGTTGATGTTACTGTACAGGCGCTGCAGGAACCGGCCGCGCTGCAGGGCATGACCATGGTGGTGTTTCGCGATGTCGCCGCACCGCAGCAGACAGACGCAACAAGCGGCATGGATTTTTCACTGGCGGCCATACAGCAACAATACCTGGATGAAATTCAAACTTTACGTGAAGAAACCCGCAGCTCCAAAGAAGAGCTGCAGTCGAGTAATGAAGAGTTGCAATCGACCAATGAAGAGCTGCAATCCACTAATGAAGAGCTGACCACCTCAAAAGAAGAAATGCAGTCGATGAATGAAGAGCTGCAAACCATTAATACCGAATTACAGGCTAAGCTGGACGACCTGGCTCTGGCGCAGAGCGATTTGCAAAATACGCTTAACAGCGTTGAAATTGCCATTTTGTTTTTAGATCAGCAATTAAACGTGCGCCGCTATACCGACCGCGCGGCGAATATTATTAACCTGCGTGAAAGCGATCTGGGCCGGCCACTGAGCGACCTAACCAGCAGTCTGCAGTACCCCTCCTTGCATGAGGATGCGCTGGATACCTTGCGCACACTGAAATTCAGCGAAAAACAAATTCCCACTACCGACGAGCGCTGGTTTTCGGTACGTATTATGCCGTACCGGCGACTGGATAATGTGATAGACGGCGTGGTGATCACCCTGGTGGATATCAGTGCGACGAAAAAGCTCGAAGCCGCACTGCGCGAAAAATCGCGCAGCTAACGGCCACAAAGGTGCGGATAGCTCTGCCGGTATATAACACTGCCAGTATCAGCTTAACAGCTGTAGCTGGGCTAATTGCTGATAAAGAGGGCTGCTTTGCAGCAGTTGCTGATGGGTGCCACTGGCGATTAAGCGGCCCTGCTCCAGCAGTAAGATACGGTCGGCATTTATTACCGTGGCTAAGCGGTGGGCAATAATCAGTGTGGTTTTGTCCTGCATTAAATAATCCAATGCCTGTTGCACCTGCTGCTCATTTACGGCATCCAGCGCGCTGGTGGCCTCATCCAGCAGCAGCACCGGCCGGTCAGCTAAAATGGCGCGGGCAATGGCAATACGTTGCTTTTGGCCACCGGATAAGCGTACGCCGCGCTCGCCCAACTGGGTAGCGTAGCCGTCGGTAAACTCGCGGATAAAGCCATCGGCCCGCGCCGCTATGCAGGCGTTTATCACTTCTTGCTCTGTTGCATCAGGCCGGCCGTAACGTACATTCTCCAGCACAGAGGTGGCAAAAATCACCGACTCCTGCGGCACCAACGCAAAGCGGGCGCGCAGTGCGGCTAAATCCAGCGCGCTGATATCGACACCATCCAGCATGATCTGCCCTGCTGTGGGTTGATAAAAACGTTGCAGCAACTGGAACAAGGTAGTTTTACCGCCACCACTGGGGCCCACCAGTGCAATGCGCTCGCCGGGTTTAATATCGATATCCAATTGCGCAAGCACGGTTTTATCCGGCGCCAGCGGGTAAGCAAAACTAAGCTGCCGGATGCTCAACGCACCGGCAACCGGCAGTGGCAGCGCTAACGGCGTAGCCGGTGAGCCTATGTCTACCGGCGCAGTGGCCAGCTCAATTAAGCGCTCGGTGGCACCGGCTGCGCGCTGAATATCGCCGATTACCTCGCTGATGGTGGCGGCGCTGCCGGCTACCATCACGGCATAAAACATAAAGGCCGTCAGCTCGCCGGCACTGACGTTGCCTGCCATCACATCACGCGCACCAACCCAGCTGATCAGCACCATGGCGCTGATGCTAAGCAGCATTACCGCGGCAATCAGCAACGAGCGGTAAAAAATACGCTGTTTCGCTGCCTGCATTACCTGCTCAATACGATCGGCAAACAGCTGTTGATCATGCGCTTCATGACCGTATGCCTGTACGGTGTGAATTTCATGCAGGCTTTCATCCACATAGGCGCCGACATCGGCCAACCTGTCCTGGCTGGCACGCGACAACTTACGGACCTTGCGCCCCAGCACAATAATCGGCAACAGCACCAGTGGTACTGCCAGCATTACTAAGCCGGTCATTTTAAAGCTGGTTAGCGCCATCATCAGCAAACCGCCGATAGCGGTGACGGCTGAACGCAGCGCCATCGACAGGCTGGAGCCCACCACACTTTGCAATAAGGTGGTATCGGCGGTAAAGCGCGAAATCACCTCGCCGGTGCGCATCTGGCTGTAAAACGCCGGCGACAGCTTCAGCATATGTTGGTACACGCGGTTACGGATATCAGCACTTACCCGCTCACCCAGCCAGGTCATTAAATAAAAGCGGCAAAATACCGCAGCAGCGGCCAGCGCACACACCAGCAAAATAGCCAACGTAATTTGGTTTAACCTGGCGGCGTTGCCGGCAACAAAGCCATCGTCTACCAACAGCCGTACGCCCTGGCCCAATGCCAGCCAGCTAAGCGAACCTACCAGTAAAAACAACACAGCCAGCATTACACGGTTGCGGTAAGGGCGTAAAAAACTGCCCAACCAGGGCAGCACAGCTATTTGTGGGGATAGTGCTATTTCTGCTGACACTGCTACGTTGGATGGTACAGCGGGATGCGGGGTTTTATCAGTCATAACCTGTTCTTAGTAGTTAACATTGTATTAGTGGTTAACGTTGGGGCTGGCGCGGCAATTTAACAGTAAAGCAGTTACCCACGCCAGGCGTACTGCTTACATCCAGCACACCCTGATGTTTCTCAACGATGCTGCGCGACAACGGCAAGCCCAAACCGGTACCCTGGCCTTTGGGTTTAGTGGTGTAAAACGGCTCAAAAATGCGGCCTAACTGCACCTCGTCCATGCCTTTACCATCATCGCTAACGCTAAACCAGACCCAGTTGTCATCAAAGCCGGTACTGATACGGATAGTACCATGTTGCTCAATGGCATGAGCGGCATTCACCAGCAAATTAAGCAATACCTGGTTCAACTGAGACGGAATACAACGTACCGGCGGCAACGCGGCAAAATCTTTTACTACCCCAGCTTTGTACTTTAATTCATTGCTGACAATATTCAGCGTTGACTGAATGCCCTGGTGCAAGTCTGCATCGACAAATTCGACCTCCTCAAGATGAGAGAAGTCTTTTAAGTCGTGAATAATATCCACCACCCGGTTCAGGCCCTGCTCCGACTCCTGCACCAGCTTGGGTAAGTCGGCACAGACATAATCAAAATCGAACTGCGCCAACAGTGGCAGGCGCTTTGCTTCATCAACCTGCTGGCTCAGCAGCTTCACCAGATTAATTAAACTGTCGGAATACTCTGCCAGCATTTTCATATTCGACGACACATAACCAATAGGGTTATTAATTTCGTGTGCCACTCCGGCAGCCAGCTGGCCCAGAGATGCCAGTTTTTCGGATTGCAGCAATTGCTCTTTTAACATTAGCAACTGTGCTTCCAGTCGCGCTATTTGTTTATCTTTGCTGTTATCGTTTTGACTCATCATTCGCCTGCTTTGCTGTTGATCTGCTGCTGATACTGCGCAAAGGCTTGCTTGATCTCGCTGCGCAATTCGTCGTCCTGCCAGGGTTTGGTCATAAATTTATAAATAGCGCCTTTGTTTATCGCCTCGGTAACCGAGCGCAAATCGGTATAGCCGGACAGCACAATACGAATGGTGTCGGGGTACATATCTTTGACCTGACTGAAAAACTCAGTACCACTGACACCCGGCATGCGCTGATCTGACAGGATCACCTGCACCTGATTCAGCGCCAGAATATCAAACGCCTGCTTCGCGCCGGTGCAGGTCAGTACCCGATAATTATCGCGGCGCAGTACCCGCTTCAGCGCACTGAGAATATTATCTTCATCATCCACCAGCAGAATAGTTTGCTGATTACTGACCGACTCCGGCCGGATCAGCCGCTGTTGCGGGTATTGCAGGATAAACTCTTCAAGCTGGTCGGCGGGCATAGGTTTGGCAAAATAATAGCCCTGATATTCGTCACACAGGCTTTTACGCAGTAGCGCCACCTGGGCTTCGTTTTCCACGCCCTCCGCAATTACCCTGATATCCAAATGGTGCGCCATGGCAATAATGGCCCGGCTGATGGCTGCATCGCGTTTGTCGGTGACAATGTCACGGATAAAACTGCGGTCAATCTTCAGCTTATCCATTGGTAAGCGTTTGAGATAATTTAAACTGGAATAGCCGGTACCAAAATCGTCAATCGATACCTTTACCCCCAACTGCTTTATTTGCTGCAGCTTGAAGATCACCTGTTCAGTATTATCAAACAACACTGACTCTGTCAGCTCAACCTCAAACCGGCGCGGCTCAAGGCTGTTTGCCTGTAAGGTATGTTGCAGGTGTTCAACAAAATTGCTGCGTTGAAACTGGATGGATGACACATTTACCGCCATCACTACAGATGCGATACCGCGCTCTATCAATGACTGGTTATAGCGGCTGGCGTTATCCAGCACCCAGTTGCTCAGCGGCACTATTTCACCGGTTTTCTCGGCCAGCGGAATAAACTCCTCCGGACTGATAAAGCCCTGCTGATCAGGCCAGCGCAGCAGCGCTTCCAGCCCGACGATATCACCACTGACTGCATCAATTTGTGGCTGATAATACAGCTCAAATTCTTCATTGCTGATGGCTTTTTTCAGCTTTGCCCGCAAATTCAATTGCTTGCTCAGCGCGACATCTAAATCGGTGCTGTACCACTGGCAATTATTGCGCCCCAGCTGCTTGGCGCGGTACATCGCCAGGTCGGCCTGTTGTACCATCTGCATCGGTTCGGATTGTTCATTATCGGACAAACTGATGCCGATACTGGCCGTAATGTGCAGCTCATGGCCGGCAATGTTAAGCGGCTGCGCAACTGCTGCCAGGATGCGTTCTGTTACCGGTAGCACTTCATCGCCAGAACTCAGGTCGGTAAGCATTAACACAAACTCATCGCCGCCTATTCTGGCCAGGGTATCGCCCGGCCGGATGCAGGCACTGATGCGCGCACTGCTTTGCTTTAACACATCATCGCCGCTTAAGTGGCCCAGGCTGTCGTTAATCAGCTTAAAACCATCGAGGTCAATAAACAGAATGGCTACTTTCTGTTGGTTACGTTTGCTGATTTGATAGCTTTGTGTCAGCCGGTCTTTTAACAATGCGCGGTTAGGTAAGCCGGTGAGCAGGTCATGCGAGGCATTGTACGCCAGCTCCTGCTCATAGTTTTTTTGCGCGGTAATATCGGCCTGAATACCGATGTAATGGGTAATAGCACCATAGTCATCCGGCACCGGCGCCAAAAACAGCTTATTCCAAAACGCACTGTTGTCTTTGCGGAAGTTTCTTAATACAACGGAAAATTCCCGGCGTTGGGAAATGGCATCACGTATTTGTTTTGCCGCCAACAAATCCCGTTCTTGTCCCTGTAAAAACCTGCAGTTACGCCCGACAACCTCAGTGGAGCTATAACCGGTAAGTTTCTCAAACGCACTGTTAACATAAATGATTGGCATATCAGCTTGCAGAATATCCGAGATAATCACCCCATTTGAGGTAGCATCAACCGCCCGTTTAAACAGCCGCAGTTGCTTCTGCGCCTGCACCCGTTCTGAAATGTCTTTTGATATGCCGATAACACCAATAACCTTACCATCTTGCCAACTGGGTACTATTGAAATATCCAGCTCCAGCTGCTGGCCACTGCGGGTAACGATACTGGCTTCAAAGCGCTCACCATTGCCGGCGAGCACGTTGGCAAAATACCGGTTAACCAAAGGCAAATGCTCAGGCAACATCACCCGGTTATAGTGCATGGTGGTAATTTCAGCACAGCTGTACTGCAACAGCTGACAGCCTGCCTGGTTCATATCGATAAAGTAGCCTTCGGGGTTAATGATATACACCGGGTCGGGGTTCAACTCATAAAGTGAGCGAAAACGCTGCTCACTTTGCTGCAACAACCGTTTATGGCTGGCGCGCTCTATTGCCAAAGCAGCAAAACGACTACAGTTGATCATCAGTTCCAGCTCGTCTTTATGCGCCGCTCTGGCTTCGCTGCAATACAGCGCAAAAGTACCCGCAACCTCATCCTGCGCCGATACCATCGGCATAGACCAGCACGCCAATACTCCTTGCGCCTGCGCGGCAGCAGCATAAGCACGACAGTGTTCATCGCCGGCAATCGACACTACCATCACCAGGCTCTTCTGATAGGCAGCACTACCACAGCAGCCGGCATTGTCCGACACCGGTAACGTGCTAAGTGCCGCGCTAAAACCGGCATTAAAAGAGGGCGCCGCGGCCAGTTGCAGTTGTTCGCCCTGCTTTAACATCACCGCCGCGCGCACTGTAGTGCTTTGCTGCTCTGCCATCAGGCAAATGCGCTGCAATATCTGTGGCAGGGGCTGCTCGGTTGAGATCATTTTCAGTATGTCTTGCTGCGCCTGTTGATATTGCTCAGCTTTTACTAACTCAGTAATGTCTCTGGCTATGGCGTACAGTGTTTTTACACCGGCCACATAGCGGGAGGACCACATTAAATGCACCGTAGAGCCATCCTTACGCAGATGGCGATTACGAAAGTTACTGTTTTGCCCGCCCGGCAGCATGCGCTGCGCTTCGGCCTCAGTGCGTACTTTGTCATCCGGATGAACAAAATCGATGTAGCGCCGCTGCAGCAGCTCTTGCCGTGGATAACCAAATACGGTTTCGCAGGATTGACTCAGTTCAATATAACGGCCGCTGTCATCAACAATACAGATCACATCGGCAGAGTTTTCCATAATTTGTTGCTGCTGCAATTGTAACTGCTGCAAGCTGTTCAGGCTTTGGCGCAGCCTGTCGTTACCTGCCAACAGGCGTATCCGGTGTCGCTGGCTTTGCTGATAGTATTTCTGACTTAACATCACCAACAGTGTAGCTAACCATCCGGCCAGCAACACCACCTCTGCCGTCAGCAATATCGCTTTGGTATCGTTATTAAGCCGGGTATACACCGTTAATTGCCACGACATTTCCGGCATCACATCAATAACAAATTGCCCTGCCGTGCTGACATCCGTCTGATTAACCGCAGAGTGATACAACTGGCTATCTTCGCTGTGTTGCAAGCGGACAAAATAGCCCCTGGCAACTAATTGCGGTAAAACCAAACGCAACGCTTTAACAAAATCAACGCTGGCAACAATTTGTGCCACTCCGGCCTGATTGCCGGACGGCACCCTTGCCAGAATAAAGGCATGATCGGTGTCGGTATCGTAATGCAGCGTTAATTCAGGCTCAGTATTATCTGCTAACGGCTGTTGCGGCTGTAAATCCGTGCTTTGCCGGACATAACGGTTAAACCAGGCCAGCCTTTTATCATCACGCGCACCGCCATACAGCACGGCCCCCTCTTCGCCCAGCACGGCCAGGTAGTCAATATAAGCATAATCGCGCAAATAACTCTGAACTTCGGTGCCAAGGTAAGGCGTGGTCAGCGGCTCCTCTGCCACGTTAATTCGCTCCGCAAAGCGATACATCAGGCCACGTTGCTCCGACATCATCTGCTCAACATTAAACTGCAGCTTCTGTGCAATCTGCTCAGCAACCTGTTCTACCCGGTGTTGTAACTGATGGGCAAAATTAAACCATAATAAGGTGGATGCCAGAGCAATAAAGCACACCAGTAACCAGCCGCTGCTGCGCAATTGCTGCAGCGATGGCCGTGTTTTAACATAAGGGGCACTTAAGCCGGCAACCGCCAGCAGCAGTAAATAAAGCGCGGTATGGACAGACGCTGAGGCACTGATGCTAAATTCCATCGCAGGCAAAAAGCCATGCTGCGCCAGCAATACACTGATACTAAAGCCGGCTAACAGCAGATTACATAACAGCCTGAACAGAATAAACAGCGGCCAGCGCACAGCGTTTCGACGACTGAGCCAACTGAACGGGCTCAGACACAGCAGCAACAGCGCCAGACTTTGCAACAACGGCACTCTGGCCTGCGCACTGTGCCAGCTGATGGTTGCTGCGGTAACGTCTGCCTGGTACCACAGCAAACCTGCCAACGCGATCAAGCCGATAACCAAATTAGCCTGCAACACCAGGGAGCGCTTCTTACTGACAAGGCCCCACAACATCACTACCGCGGCGATAAGCGCGAAAGCCGTATCCGGCAACATAACAAAGCGTTCAACCAACGCATCATAATGCAACAGCCAACCAGATAGCGACAACACAGCGCCAAACAGCACAATAAGGCAGCTACTGTAAAAGACACTCAGCCCTATGACACTGCTGATGCGAAATCCGCTGTTTATCATGTGTGTGCTGTAAGCTCCCCGCCGAGGCGTTGTAAACATTCAAGCAGTGCAACTTTGCTGCAGGGCTTTGCTAAAGTGGCATCTAATATCAGCACGGTTGGCTGTTGGCGTAATGCGGATTGCAGATCGCCGCTGATTAAAACGCGCTTAATGCCGGGGTAATCGTGCTGCAACTGCAGCAGTAACTCTGTACCGCTGATACGCGGCATATGTTGATCAACCAGCACTATCTGCAGTGAATTCTGCAATAAATTTAAATAGTCTTGCTGCCACAACTGCTCAGGTTGCTGTAAATAAAAGCCCTGATACACAGTACCGCGTAACATGCGCTGATAGGCGCTGAGAATAAAAGCATCGTCGTCAATAAACAGGACGTTACACATCAATATAGCCATGCTGCAATAAAGTACGGTTCAGCTCTGCCAACAGCGTCAACCACACGCCGGCTAACGCAGGTAACTGAGCCTGCAACACAGCCAGATCTTGTTGTCTGGCAGCCTGCTCCAGCGTCAGGCAAAGTTGCATCAGCCTGGTTGCTCCTACCAAACCACACATACTCTTTAAACTGTGACATACACGGGCTATATCAGCCGTCGCATCTTGCTGTGCCGCGCTTTGCAACTTTTGCACATACTTAGTGGCTTCACGGCGAAAACCGGATAACGCCAGGGTAATAGTGTCGGCGCTGTCATCACCGTACATGGCAATCAGCACGTTAAGGTCCAGCACCGGTAACACGGCCGCATCAGTCATGGCCGGCTCCTTGCTCGTCATCATTCAGCTGAATAATCGGCCGGTTGCAGGTTTGCATCCACCAATAGGACAGTTTTTTCAGCAGTGCCAACACCTGAGTATGATGTTTAACATTCACTTCAGCTAATTCGGCTGCCAGCGGCTTCAGCTTTTCCAGCCGTTGATTAAACAGCAGCCAGAAATCATAGCGTCGCTGTTTTTGCTTCATGTTATTGGCAATATGAAACAAATAATCTATCGCTTCACTGGCACGTTTGCGTTCACTCTCAATCGCCACCGGTTTGCAATTGCCGACAAACACATTGTGAAAACAGCTGACATTAAAAGCAAAGTTGCGTAACCGGCGGTCCAGCTGAAAATAACCGGTAGTGGCATGCTGTGGCCAGAATAAAAAATCTTTCTTTTCCGGCTTCTCACCGGCTGGTGCCTCTTCTGCACCGGCATCGGCTTTGTGCTCCTGGTCGCGCACTATGGCCACACTGATTTTACGCGGCCCGTCATCCGGCACTACTGCGGCTTTGACAAATTGATGGCCCAGCGCAGCATAGTGCTGTGGGCTTCTGATCGGCTTTTCGGTTTGCAAATGATGCTGAATTTTACGTGTCAGCACGTCAAAACTAATGGGTTTGGCTAAAAAGTCATTCACATCATAGCTTTTGCATTGCTGGATCAGTTCAAGATAGGTATTGCCGGAAAAGATAATTACCGGAATATCATGTGATGTAGCGTCAAACCTGCCACTGCGCAGCTGAAACACCAGTTCCAATCCGGTTGGTGCTTTCATTTCAATATCGGTGATCAGTAAATCTATATGTTCAGTTTGTAAAATATCGGCCGCAGTTTTGCTATCCAGCGCTTTAAAAGCACTACAGCCAGGTACCTTGTTGGCCACACCATGTAAAAAATCACACATTAAAATTACATCGTCGACCACCAGCACATTGAAATGTTTCAGCAGCATAGTCTTCCTGTTACGGCATAACATGCAGTATCTAAGCGATACAATAGATTAGATAACTAACAGAGATAAGAACCTGTGGCAAGTATAAGCCTGAAAACGAAAAACTTCCGTAGCAAAGCCCTAACATAAAGGGACATTTGTTAACCGTACAAGTTAGCCGGTAATTTTCGGCCAGTGCCGGCACAGGTCACGTTGCAGGCGGCTAAACTCAGCACTGCTCAGCGCTTGTTGGTGCAAGTAGGCGCATTGCACAGCTTGCAGCGGGCTGTTGCGGGATAAGGAGACAAATTCGCGGTACACCGGGTAATAGGCTTTAGCCAGTTTTAACTGGTTGCGGAAATACTGCGCTTTAAATTCTGCCGGCAATTGCGGCCAAAAGTCGTTGGCCAACCGCACGCTTAGCAATAAAGGCCGCGGCATATAGGGGCCATGGGCATCAGCCAATAATATTTGCTCTGCTGCTGCAGCGGGTTGGTTCAGCACCCAGGCCAGCGCGTAAGCGTAAGCGGTATAACCATCGCCCCAGGCGGGCCGTTGTGCCAGTGCCGTATTATACAACGCCTGTAACCGGGCAGTATCGATTGGCTCCAGTTGTTGATAATGCCCCCATTCCAGCGTTCGGGCTAACATTAAGCGATAATGCGGGTTAGCACTATCAAGCTTTACCGCGTGCTCTGCAGCGGCCTTAGCATCCTGATAAGACTGTGCAGTGGCAATTTTACCTTCATGCCAGCTATCAAGGTAAAACACCGATTTAAAGTGAAAAGCGCTGGCTATGCCCTGCCGCATGGCCAGGGTGATACCGGCCAGCATTAACAATGCCAATAGCGGATACAGCCAACGGCTTTGCATTACGCCGCCACCATCATGCCGCCGGCGTTAAACAATGACTGGCTGATCTGCTGCGGTGTATCCTGCACCAGTTGCTGTGCCATTTCAGGCGAGGTCCAACTGCTGATTTGCGCCATGGCTTGTGCCAATAAAGGTGGCCGGCGTTTAAGCGAATGGCAATCCGTTGCCACCACACTGAAAACACCGTCGGCTAAATACTGCTTTGCTACCTGTAAGGGCATATCGCCCATTGCTCCCAGTACGGAAGATGCAGTTAACTGAAACAAACAATCCAGCCGTTGTAACTGAATAATTTTAGCGGGATCTTGTTGCAATTCGCGGTTACGCTCCGGGTGCGCCACCATAATGCGATAGCCCAATTTCGCCAGGTACTTGATAAGCTTATCGCTGCCAGGCGGAATGTGACTGTGTGGGAATTCCAGTAACAGCAGCTTATCGCCCTGATAGTGCCCCAGCAGTGGCAGCGCTTTGCGCTCGGCCAGCTGAATTAACTGCGGTTCTACCCTGAGCTCGGCCGCGGCAGCCAGTTGCACGTTAATGCCCTCGCTTGCCGCGGACGCACGCAGGCTTTGCAGCGCCGCGCCAATGCTTTGCACGGTATTGTCATAATAACCACTTTGCACATGCGGTGTTGCCACCATATGGCTGATACCCTGTTGCTGCGCTAAGCGCAGCAGTGCTAATGACTCGGCCATATCGGCCGCGCCATCATCTATACCGGGTAAAATATGGCAATGTAAGTCAATCACGCTTAGCTCTGCTCTGCGCCGTAGTAACCATAAGAGCCGTAGGAACCATAATAGCTGGCCGCCTTTTCGGTATCCATTTGGTTTAAAATAACACCGTACAAATTGCCGTGTGCCTGGTTAATCTTCGCAATTGAGTTTTTCACTGCCGGGCTGCGGGTATGGTCGGCTTTGACAATCAGCAGTACCGCATCGCTCATTGGCGCCAACAGCAAGCCATCACTGACCATTTGCACCGGTGGCGTATCCACAATAATTTTGTCGTAATCAGCTTTTAACTGCTGCAGCAAACGCTCAAAAGCACCGCCGGCCAACAACTCTAACGGATTTAACGGCACTGCACCGGCAGTCAATATATCTACGCCGCTTTGCTCGTCTTTAACAATGCAGTCGGCTACGGTTTCAGTGCCGGACAGCACATTGGCCAAGCCAGGCTGATACCCGGGTAAACCCAGTTTAGTACCCAGGGTAGGTTTACGCATATCGGCATCTATCAGCAGTACCCGCTCCAGAGCGCCAAAGGCAAAAGCCAGATTTAAGCTGGTAGAGGTTTTACCTTCACCGGGGTATGACGAGGTAATTTCTATTACCTTTAAAGGCTTATCAATGGATAACAGTGACAAACCGGTGCGAATGTTAGACACCGCTTCAATATGCTGGCGCTGCGAGCGGTCAAAAAAGGCCCGCGCCCGATCGGTTTCACCGGTTTTTTTGCCGCCTTTGGGCAAGAAACCCAGCGCGCGTTGATTCAGCAGTTTTTCAACGTCAGTCAGGTGTTTTACTGTATCGTTCAGTGCATCAAACACCAACGCCATTACCGTGGCCAAACCGCCGGCAGCAATCAGCACCAGCAGTAAAATCAGCTTTTTCTTTGGTTTAACCGCTTCAGTAGGCAGCTCGGCGAGGTCAGTAAACCGGGCTATCGGCGCATCAAAATCACCGGTTACTTCGGTTTCTTTTTGCCGTGCCATAAAGTTATCAAACAATAAGCGGTTAGTTTCCACTTCGCGCTTAATGCGGCGATAATCAGACTCTAACGAGCCCATACCGGAGAAGCGGCTTCTGGCCTGCTCAAAACGTACTTCCAGTGCAGCCAGACGCTCGGCAGCGGCTTCGGCTTCTTTTTCTACACCGTCAATTAAGCGTAAAATTTGTTGCGTCAGGCTTTGCTGCACCGACGCCAGCTCTGCCTGCGCCGAAATCATTTTCGGGTGTTTGGGGCCATATACTTTACCAAACTCCGATACTTTACGCTCTGCCAGCAGCACTTCGCTTTTGACGTTTTGCACAGAAATATGCGAGGTTATCTCCGGTAAGCTTTCCAGCCGGTGAATATCGTCGCGGCCAAAGCGTTTTACCAGGGTTAAAAACCCTTCGGTTTCAGCCTTACGGGCGCGGGCCACCGACAGCTGTTCATTCAGCCGCTCCAGCTCTTGTTGATCCAGCGAGGTAACACCTGCCACATCGACTAAATTATTTTCTGCGCGAAACAGCTCCAGCTTTAACTCGCTTTGTTCCAGCCGCTCACGCAGCTCGGCCACGCGCCCACCCAGCCAGCTGTTGGCCTTTTTCGTTATACCTAACCTGGCATCTAACTGACTGTTAATATAAGCGTCGCCCAGCGCATTGGCTACAGCTTGCGCCAGTTTAGGGTCTTCGGAGCTAAAGCTCAGCTTAACCAACTGGGTACGGCGCACCGGTTCTATGCCGATATTTTCAACAAAGGCATCTAACTGGGTTTTACGCAGCAAAAAAGCAGCATATTCCGGGTCTTCATTGGCATCGGTTTGCGGTAAAAACGGCAGTAAGGCCATCAGTTGCTGCTTTAAGCCGGCAGTAGGCTGATATTCGGCATGGTTTGCCACATCCAGGCTAACAAACACCTGCTCAGCAATAGAGCGCGATTTTAGCACTTCAAATTGCGTCAGGTAGTATTCCTGCTGTGACGAGTTAAAACCATACACCTCCTCAATTTTTATTGCCCGCGCCTGGGCCGCTTCCAGCAATAAGGTTGAGGTGGCACGATACACCGGCGACATGTTCAGCAACACAAAGGTGGCCAGCACACCGCATAGCAAAGTAAAGGCCATAATGCGCCACTTGGCGCGATAGATCACATTAAAGGTTTTCTTTAAATCAATAACCTGTACCGCCTGACCGTCCCCGTCAGCGCGTGCTGTTTCAACATGCATTAAAAGAATCTCTGTAAAATAGTGACGGTATCACCGGCCAGCACACGGCTGTTTAGTGTGCCGTTTTCGGTTTCCGCTTTTTTCGCTTCGCGGGCAATAACAATGCGATCGCGTGAGGCGCGCTCTGTCAGGCCGCCGGCTAACGCCACAGCCTGGTTTACTGTCATGCCGGGTTGATACGGGTAGGCGCCGGGCTTTTTCACTTCGCCATGAATATAAAACGGCCGGTACTCGTCAATGCCAACATACACATTGGGCTCTATCAGATAGTCGCCTTTGAGGCCCTGATAAATTAATTGTTCCAGTTCTTTTAATGTTCTGCCGCTGGCTTTAATGCTGCCCAAAAACGGATAGTTAATGGTGCCACTGTCCGTTAATTGGGTTTGCAGTTCCATGTCATCCTGGCCAAACACCTTAATACTGATTTTGTCGCCGGCGCCAAGCAGATAGCTGTCATCTGCCAAAACGTTCAGGCTGGCAAATGCCAGCCCGCCTATTAACCACAACTGCTTCATTGTTAACATCAGAAACCTGCTTGTACACCAACATAGAATACGTTTTTGTCAAAACGGATATTCTGCACAGTAGAAGACTTACGTGTCAGATCGGTACCGGCAGTTAACATTATGTTAGTGCGCAGCAGGTAATTAGCCGCCAAACTCAGCGTTTTTGTTTTATCCGTGCGATCAGCACCGGAGTAATCTTCATGGCTGTAGTTAAAACCGGCCGTGCTGGATAGTAACTCTGACCAATCGTGCGTCCAGCTTACGCCGTGCAGCGTTTCTTTCACGTAATCACCTGCTACATTAGGATCTTTCGCCTGACGGCCGGTAGTCAGTTGGAAGACAGAGTAGCTTAGCGGTGCATAAGCCACTGCGGCTTCCCACGTCAGGCCACTGAAGTCTTTACGCGTTGCGCTGTCGAAGTTTTTGTCCTGGTAACCAATGCGGAAGCTACCTGAGGTTAACGCTGTGGCTTCCCACTCCATACCCACACGGTATTTGGTAGTAATACTGTCACGTTTACCGGTAGGGTCTACCTGGTCATAAGCGATATCTTCGCGGATAATCTCTGCAACCACACTGGTGGTAGCCTGAGTGTCATAGTAAAACGCCGCACCGTAAGAGAAGTTATCAAAATTACGTACGCTGGTCAGCGCTTCATAATTAGTAAATTCTTTATCAAAATAACCGGCCATTACGCGCAGCCGTGCCGGGGTAGACATAGCACCGTACTCGTAGTGGCCTTTAAGGTTCCATGTATCAAATTCAGCCGGTTCATCCTGCAGGTTACCTAAGCCTTCCGATACCCCGGTACCACGATCTTCATGGCCGGACACATATTCCACGCCAGCTTCAAAACGGTTGCTTTGATTCAGTTCTACTTTTGCCAAAGCATCGGCATAAAAGTCCAGATAGTTATCATCTGAGCTGGAGAAATAAGTGCCGCTGGCCACGCTTAGCGTAGAGGTATAAACATTAGCGCCATCTTGCAGCAAAGCACGCAGGCTTGGCGTTACCGCAAAAATCCAACTGGATTCTTCGTTAGCGCTGGTACTGGCAATATTGTCGTTATGGGCTAAACGAGCTTGCACCATAGGCGTGAAGTCGATGCCGCTTTCTGTAGTAATAGCGGCGGCAGTCAATTCGTTAGCAGAGAGATTTGCCGACAAACTTACAGCAGCGATAGCCAGCGTAATGCGTGAAATTTTAAACATTGAACGTCCTTATTAATAAGCGTTTTTGTTGATAAAACCTTTGAGCAAGGTGTTAAGGATAATTTTTATGTCAAACAGCAGTGACCAGTTGCGGATGTAATCCAGATCGAACTTTACCCGCATCTCCATCTTTTCCAGGGTGTCCGTTTCGCCGCGCCAACCGTTTACCTGGGCCCAGCCGGTAATGCCGGGGCGCATTTTGTGACGTAACATATAAAAGGCAACCTGCTTACGGTACTCTTCGTTGTGCGCCACCGCATGCGGACGTGGGCCTACTACTGACATATCACCCATTAACACATTGAAAAACTGCGGTAACTCGTCCAATGATGTGCGGCGCAAAAAGGCGCCAACCGGTGTTATGCGGCTATCATTGCGCTTGGCCTGTATTACCTTGCCGCCATTTTCCATGGTGCGCATAGAGCGGAATTTGTACACACCGATACGGCGGCCATCCAGGCCATAGCGATCTTGCTTAAACAGTACCGGACCTTTGGACGTAAATTTAACTGCAGCGCCGATTAACAGCAGCAACGGCGCTATAGCCAACAGCACGCTGGCGCTGAAAGCAACATCAAAACTACGCTTGTAAAAGTTCTGGATACCAAAACCCGGTGATTCAAAGACACTGATGGTATCAACATCACCAACATTACCAATACGGCCGTGCATCAGGTTTTTCATCAGAAAATCCGGCACCAGTAACACATCTACCGTGCTATCGCCCAGGGCCGTAATCATGTCAGCAACACGCTGCTCGGCCAGCATCGGTAAACAAATATACAGTTTTACCAATTCGCCGCTGCGTGCCAACGCCACCGCTTGCTCAATATCGCCACGCAAATGACGCTGCGTTTCAACCGGTAGCCGGTCTGTGGTTCTGTCGTCAAAAAAACCAATACATTCAAAGCCCAGCTCAGGGTGATTAGCTATTTCATTAAGTAAATTCAGGCCGCTGCCGGTGGCGCCGATAATCGCCACTTTTTGCATCGCCAAACCGCGGCGGCGTTGCATGGTTTTGGTCACTCTGGCGCCAATACGCCACAGCGCCAGAGTAACTAAAGAAGCGACATACCAGCCCACTAATACTGCGCGCGAGAAAGCTTCGGATTGTTTAAACAGGAATAGTGCTGCCAGTACTAACAAAAACGCCAGGGTATGTGCTACCGCCAACAGAACCAGCATGCGTGAGAAGCGACCCACCCGCCATGAACGGTACAACTGCACCGACTCAGCCAAATAGGAATAGCAGACCAGGTAACCACACAGCAGCAGGCCGTACTTACTGTTTAACGTCACATCGTAAAGGGCTGCCCCCAAGACAAACACAGCAGCAAGGATCAGTAAATCTATCAGCCGGTAAATAATGGAAGATGCATGGCCGGTGTAGCGGAAGGTTTGCTTGTTCACTGTGTTAACTCCATTTAACTGTCGTAAAGCATTGGCACCTGACATGGCAAGGTGCGATGCCGCAGAGAAAAAGTATGCCGTTATACATTCAGTGCGGATAAAGCAAACCGCTTCTGCTCTGAATGTCTATTTTTAACAAATACTGCCGTGCAAGCTGAGCTTGTACTACTGTCTACGAGATGATTTGTACTGCGTGCTGTACTTAAAACGCCGACAATTTATCACATCGCGTGCTCAATGCAAGCAAAAAAGCTCACATATGTAAACTATAAATTTACATATAGTTATCACTGAAACAATTAGATTAAATAACGACCATAATGGTTAAAATATCACCAAATTACAGCAATACTCCCTAATACAGTGCATATCGGTAAAAATCTCACTGTAAGCTGCATTTATACAATTTGAATTAATTAAATATTTTCAGTAACTTAAAAACAACGTCACTAAAAATGACTCTTTACAGATACAAGTTCTGTTCCACACCGCCTGATTAAAACACAAATTTATTACAAAAATACTACGAGTCCTGCAAATTAGCGCTATTTCGCCAGTAAAATGTAAACAAATAAGCACCAAAATAACTACCAACATCAATTTTAAAATATGTCATAAAATCTTACAGTTATAAAATTATAAAAAATAAAAACCTTACTTTTTAGCAACTTAAAATTAGGAACAATTATTGCATTGTAAATTTTGAGTATCAAAAAAAGGTGATGCAATATGAAAAATACGTTAACTAAGGTTTTATCTGCCACTGCACTGTGTTTTAGCCTGAGTAGCCATGCAGCGCTAATTCAGGTGTCTGCTACCGACACTGCGCCGGGCAGCAGCAGCTATCTGGCGCCGGGTGCCGGTGATGTAGGTGGTTTCCCTACCCCTTACAGCCCGGGGTCATTAATTCAACCGCAAAATCTGTTTGACGCAATGGACGATATCCGTATCGGCAGCCGGCTGGACCTGAGTGCACTGGATCGTAACAGCGATAACGGCGATCCGGCATTGGGTTGGGATCTGGATCAATTGGAGTGGTTCACAGAGTTTTACTACTTCGATACGCTGCTTGATGACTGGCAGCAAGTCACCTCCTGGTACGCCTTTATCAGCTGGGATCAGGTAGAAACCTGGCAAGCCGACCCACAACTTACCGGAGTCGATTTTTGGACCGGTGATGTACGCGGCTTCCTTACTGACAATAGCTGGTTAAGTGGCGACTGGTTGGCGGTATCAAGCTTCGAAGGTGCAAGCAATACGGTAAACAACACCTTTTTCTCAGTACGCGACCCTGCCGCCGTAGCAGAGCCGGCCAGCTTAGCGCTGTTTGGTTTGGCATTAGCGGGCATTGGTATTCGCCGCAGAAAGCAACAACCGCTTTAGTTCGAAAAACCGCTGTTTGCCCTGCTTCGGCGGGGCTTTTTTCGTCACTGTGCTTTAATGTCAGTACTTTTTACACCGCAATAAGGCTTTCATTGAAATATCAAAATAAATCAAAAACTTAAACAGTGGCATAAATAGTGCTATTTACCGGTATAGCTGAATTTTGTTGTAGCCACCCGGAGTAAAAATGAAGACCACCACTAAGCTGCTGTTTGTATTAGCCTGTGCAGTATCTGCCTTTGCTGTTAAAACCCATGCCACACCAATTGTTATCAACTCTTCCTTGCAAGACGTTCAGGGCAATCAAGGCTATTACCGTACCGTTGATTTCTATCAGTTTTCGTCAGCCGGCGGTGTCGCCAGCTTTGATATGCGGGCCTGGGGTTATCAAGGCAGCTACCTGGACAGCATGTTATGGTTGTTTTAAGATGATGGCGATTTAGGTCTGTCAGATTTAATTACATATAATGATGACTTTTGGTCTCTGAGTGGCCGCGGCTTTACCGATGGCAGCATCAGCGGACTGGATGCTTATTTAAACGTTAATTTCTCTGCCGGCAATTATCTGTTAGCCGTGGGCAGTTGCTGTAACTTTAATGCCAGCGATATTACTGACGGCATGCAGTGGAACAGTTTCGCAAGTTACGACAATGCAACGCTGTACCGCGCTTTACCGTACCAATTGACCGTAAATGGCGCAGTAAATAACTTCCGCCCGCAAGACGCTGCTATAAGCAGCATACCGGAACCAGCATCTATTGCGCTGTTAGGAGTGGGCTTGTTGGCGTTACGCCTGTATCGCAAAAAAGCTGCTGTTTAACTACGGCTTACTCTTACGACAGAGCCCCGCTATGCGGGGCTTTTATCGTAGCCGAACTGAAGTTAAGAATGTGGCCAGAGAAGTTTATGTAGCATTCGACAGCTTGCTTTTAATCACATGCCGCCGCAACCCTGTAACCACAAACCACAATATCAAAGCTGTCAACCAACCCAACATAGAGTATATTAGATCGTGCCAGCTAACTATTCGGTGTGGCACCCAAATTTGCAAAAATTCGTCTGCGCCATAAAGCAAAGCTACGGTAACAAAATATACCAGTTGCCAACGCACTAAAAGCCTCTGTAACCGCAAAAACACAGCCAATGAAAAGGTTAGCAGAAAACCCACAAAAAAATGCAGCATTGCGTCACCACCAAGAAAATGCTCAAAAGTCACCAACCAAGCAGCTTGGTGATAAAAGTACTTGGCGAAAATAATCCCCAGAAGCAATGCAACAACACAAACCGCAATAAACTCTAATACTCGCAAATATTTGCCTTAGCTCTTGCCTTTGATACATTCAGAATGTATCTCTAAATCTTTGAAATATATTGTATTGCTATGCTCTGCTCCAGGGCCCCGATAAATGCCGAACTTAAAGTAGTTACCTGCTTTGTTATACATATTTGGCCCGCTGAAAATCTCGCTACCTTTTGGTCCGACGAATGGTTCACCATCCAATTTTACTTGGATTTCTCCTAAACTATCTTCAGCCCAGCGAATTTTAAATGACACGGAGTGCCACAAGTCCCTCTTTACTTTGACTTTATTGCTCTGTATTACTTTTCTTGGCTGAGGCCTGAAATTAATGTAAACAACGTCTTCGTTATATAGCAAAGAAACAGGCGGAGGCCGCCTCGGCAAAGTTGACCAAGTTTCACCTTCAGCAACATCTGGCTGATCATGCCATTGCGCGAAGATTTGCCAATCGCCATCGGATACGTAGCTATTGGGTAACATAAACTTGAAACTGTAGTGGAATACGTAAGCACCTTCATGGTAATCAGAAACAGTCAGCTCAGTTCTATTTCCGTTATGAACTACATATTCGGGTGTGATTTTCAGTTTCACAACGGTGTCATCTGCATCGATAGGATCTTGTACAGAGAAAATCGCTTTCTCCTCGAAAGCCTCTTTACTTCTTAGACCCTCGGTATAGTCGCCAGCATCCATTTTGAAAATCTGGTTTAAATTACCAAACTGACAGATATCCGCAGAGAAAGCCCCAAAATTAGAAAAAAAACCAAAAAAAACAAACAGTACACGCACAGATAAACCTCAATTCACTCAGAAAACTTGAAACTGAGAAATGAAACAACCCATAAAGTTCACTTAAATTTCTCACCTAGCAACATAAATGCAAATTTCGTATTAGTTACCAAGTAACGTTTCCACATACGCCGGGGTTCTTGCAACACGCGATAAAACCACTCTAATCCAGCTTTTTGCATCCAAACTGGCGCACGTTTTACCTTGCCTGCAACAACATCAAAAGTACCACCAACGCCCATAACAAAATCAACACCGAGTTGATCACGCCATTTGTTAATAAAGTTTTCTTTTTTCGGCGAGGTAATAGCTACAAACAGCAGACGTGCTCCGGAGGCTCTAATTTTTTCGACAACGGTTTGCTCATCGTCCCAGAAATAACCGTGGTGATAGCCCGCAACATTTAAACCAGGATACAAAACCTCCACTTTATCTGCCGTTGTTTGTACCACTTCATCGGTAGCACCAAGCAAGAAAACCGGAAAACCGCGCTTAGCGCTCAGTGCCAGTAAGTTATGGAATAAATCTACCCCAGCAACCCTTTCTGGTACATCGTGCCCCAAAAACCGAGCCCCCCAAACAACCCCCATCCCGTCAATATTCACTATATGACACTCTGCAATTGAGGAAGCTAATTCTTTGTCGTGCTGCATATTAACAATCTTAGCGACATTAACTACGACGTGCTGAGTAAATATAGAATCATTAATTCTTTTCTCTATTTCCGCAACTGTATCCGACATACGCGACGAATCCATTAAAACATTAAAAAATGAAAATTTTGTCATACAAAACGCCTTGAAAAATAAAATTCAGACAAATCTTTTTCTAGATTCATAAATTGAAACAAACAATAGAACTGTCATCATATTTGCAACCAAAGACACTGCTGCCGACTCAAAGAAACCAACCAGCAAAATAAAAAGCAGGGAAGTAAATGAAAAAACACTTCTATTAAACACACTATAGAAAAAAACAAAGATACAGTTTATTATAAAAAATAATAAACCAAATATCCCTCCAGACAAAAGTATTTGAAGATACATATTATGGGCATGAGGCGCTAGGAAACCAATGTCATCTGAAAGCTCAGGCAAGAGATATATAGAAGAACCAAAACCATGCCCAAAAATAGGACTATAAGAAATGTAATAGAGAACAACATCCCATATAAACATTCTCCCAGTAAATGAAGTTAAGTCTTCTCCACCATCCCGGCTGAAAAAATCTATTAAGAAGGGAAAGAAAGCAAGAAGTAGAGATATGCCCAAACCAGAGAGCCCTAGATATAAAATCCTACCACCACTTCCTGATCTAATGAAATAGGCAATAGAAAAACAAACTGTAATAATTGCTAGTGTTGTTCTACTACCACTCATCCCTAAACAAGCAATGGCAAACATCCATTGAAGTAAAACTAAATTATTCTTAAATACCTTACGAACCAAATCATTATAGAAATACAAAAACAAAATATAAACCGCACATATTCTGGCAAAGTTGTTTGCACTTGTAGTTAAACCACTCATTCGCATAGTCGTGACATAACTGCCATTTTCCCAAATATGGAAACGACCTAATTCTGGGTTCAGAAAATAAGTAAGGACTGATAAAAACAAAAAAAACAACAATGACAAACAGACTATTTTTATAAAAAGCTCTCTGCCATAAAAGTCTAAAAAAAATGTTATAAAGAGCAGAATAGATATAAATGATAAAAATATTGATAATGTATATAATGAATTTTCAGACCAGAGCGCGGTTATCAATATATATAAAACGAAGACTAAAACTAAAAAAAATCGTTGATAAAAATCAAACTTAAGCAAACTTATAGACCCTAATACTAATGAAAAAAACAGTATAAAAAGTTTTATTAGCACTTGAAAATCTAAAGTTTTCTCATCAAAATCCCGCGACCTAAAGGAGGAGTCAATAGTGAAAAAGCACATAAATAAAACGAATATAGATAGCATTCTGACAAATGGGTGGTTAGCAAAAGCCGTTAAATTAAACACTTAACCTCCGCAAGCCAAAGTAGCTTGTACTCAGCATGAATAACCATGAAATAAAGCTAATCAATAAAACTGTTATAAACTGAGTAAACCCTAAGAATTCATAAGTGCCAAAAGAAACTATCAAAGTAATAAATAGTGCTGTTGATATCAGTCTATTTACAGACATTTTATTTACAGCACCAAGTTTAAAATACACTGTTTCGATAGGTTTTGATATCATAATACATAGCGATATAAGTGAAAAAACAATCAAGGCGAATGACAGTTCCGAAGTAATATCAACGCCATACAACATTGGAAATAGATAGGCAGCAGCCCATGTCAAAATAGCTAAGACTGCTGAACCGAAAACAAAGTAAGTTTTTATTAAACTACGTACCCTGCCAAATAAGTCGGCACCGGCAACTACGGCGTTTCTCTTTTCGATCAGGTCAGCAGCACGCGAAAATACATGAACTGGTTGAAAGAAACTGCGAACCTGAACATATAACCCAGCAAACTCCGGCCTGAATAGATATAAAAACCACAATGGACCGTGGGTGTATATAGAAAATGCTGAAGAAAGAACGAATGAGTTTCTTGAACTGGTGACATCGATTGATTTTAGAGTGCTTGAATCAGTTATGCTGTAGATCCCTGCTACTATAATAAGAAATATTCCACTTAATAGAAAAGCTTGCGCATATCCAAAATACCACGCATATATGGCCGAGAAGATGTAAATTGGGGCAACCAACATTAGAAAAACAGATGACTTGTATGAAACAATGTGAAAGGTTTTTAATATTTCCAATAAGCAGAAAAAAATAAACACAGAAACAAATTCAAATTCTACCTCTGAGTAAAAGCAGTATGCAAAACAGAATAATACTGTAATAAGAAAATATAATTGCTTGCAAGACGAAATCAATGAAAAAATGATAACTTTGAAGCCACCGCTTCCTGATAGTATGTATGGTGTTATAACAGAATTTCTTAAATAACCTAAAATAACTAGCGAAAAAGATAAAACAAGACCATAGTCAGACACATGTCCTGGCTGTGTCTTTGATATTATTACGACCATGAAAAAATTAAATGCCGAACTTAAGATCTGCTCTACCATAAGAGATAAATTTTCAATTTTTGATTTGAGATTTTTCAAAACCGCTAAACCTCATTACTCAATGAAACCAAAACAGATTGGTAGCTTGAAATTATCTCTTCACTTTCAAACAAAATGTAGTCACCGTTATTTAAGTCATTATTAAGTTTTATTTTTAACTCTACCTGTTCATTAATCAATTCAAACAAAGCGCTTTTTATAGCATTGATGTCACCATAAGAAACTTTAAAAATATAATCTTTTTCTTCGACAAAACCATTTATACCAGTCCCCTTACACATGAGAATTGGCAGGCCGCTTTTCAATGCTTCAACGTAAACCATACCAAAGGTTTCATGTTTGCTTGGCATCAGCAGCCCTGCATAACAAGAGTAATTTTTAAGCAGTTCGGATTTTGCAACATTCCCTTTATACGAAACTCTTTGTTCTAAGCGATAGTTTGCTATCAAATTAACTAAATGCCCAACCTCTTGTTCAGTTCCCCTTCCAAAAATATCCAATGAGCAATTTTTAAAAGAAGTCATAGCCTGCAAAATATCAAATAATCCTTTATCTTTTGCTGAATCTAATCGACCAACAAAAATCAACTTACTAGAATTGTTGACAGCAATAGCTTCTGAAAATTCATAGTCGCATATATTCGGTAAATTGTGATTATTTCCACAAGACACTCTCAGTTTGTCTTCTATAAATTTTCTGGCCCAAGGTGAAACCCAGAAAATGCATGAAGCCTGCTTCACAATATTTCTATATAAACACCGAGAAAGAAGCTTATATTTGACAAACCTTCTATCAGTATCACCTCTAACACTTACCACTAGCGGAACTTTTATATCCTTTGAAAGAAAATATGCAATCACTCCGTCAAGCGTTAGTTTATGTGCATGGATTACGTTGAAAATATACTTTTTCTCGTCAATAAATTCTCTTAGCTTTTTTGCAGCGAAGTAAAAAATCGGTTCAGACAGAAGGCCAAATGGCAGTTTTGGAATCTGCAAATGAATTACATTGCCTTCTAATTTTACTGAAAAAATAATTTTTCTAACTCTAGATACAACTACAACGATACTATCAAGATCGACTGCACCCTCAACAAGATTCTTTAAAGCTTGAGTTGGTGCATTTGATATTGAACCTGGATAATCTGTAGCTATATGTAATACTTTAATCTTAGTCAAGGTATTATACTACTCCACGTGTATCAATAACCACCTTGCGCGCAAACTCGGCCTTGTCTGCCACTTTAAACTGCTTATGGTCTACCAACACCACTACAACATTGGCTTGCTCCATTGCATTAGCAAAAGTGCTTAATTGCACACTGCCACCAGCCAAACTCTGTGGCAGCTCTTTAATATTTGGCTCTACAGCCAGCACTGTACCAATATTTTTCGCAGCCAGAGCTTTAACAATATCCAACGCCGGGCTTTCGCGCAGGTCGTCGATATCGGCTTTAAACGCCAAACCTAAACAGGCTATAACCGGACGTTTAAACTGATCGGCAGCTGCGACAATTTGCTCCAGTACATAATGAGGTTTGTAATCGTTGACTAAACGAGCCTGTTTAATCAGTTTGGCCTGTTCCGGACAACTGTTGACAATAAACCAAGGATCTACCGCTATGCAGTGGCCTCCTACTCCCGGTCCGGGGTTTAAAATACTGACTCTGGGATGGCGATTTGCCAGCTTGATCAGCTCCCAAACGTTAATTTTTAATTTGTCGCAAATCAATGATAACTCGTTTGCAAAAGCAATATTCACATCGCGAAAACTGTTTTCAGTTAGTTTTGCCATTTCAGCGGTGCGGGCGTTGGTAACAATACAGTCCCCGCGAACAAAGGTTTTGTATAATGCCACTGCGCGGTCGCTGCAAACAGGACTCATGCCACCTATTACTCTGTCGTTACTCACCAGTTCTTGTAATACATAGCCTGGCAATACCCGTTCAGGGCAGTGCGCAACATTAATGTCTGCTTGTTCGCCTTTGTCTTGCGGAAAACTCAAATCGGGCCGGGCAGCAGCTAACCAAGTAGCCATTTGTTCTGTAGCACCAACCGGGGACGTACTTTCCAAGATAACCAAATCACCTTTTTTCAATACAGGAGCAATGGCTAGACTGGCTTTTTCGATATAGCTTAAATCTGGTTCGTGGTTATCACCTTTAAACGGCGTAGGTACCGCGACAATAAATACTTCAGCGGCCTCAGGCGTGGTAGTTGCTCTTAGTTTTCCCGTCATTACTGTACTGCGAACTACGATGTCCAGATCAGGCTCTACAATATGAATATTACCGGCGTTAATTGTATCTACGGCTGTTTGATTTACGTCAACTCCTATCACCTCAATACCACGAGAAGCTATTACCGCTGCTGTCGGCAAACCGATATAACCCAAACCAATTACAGAAACCTTTGAAAACTGCATAAACATACCTGTGATAAATTGTTATAAACCAGACGCAATAATATCGGCTATTCGACTACACGCGGCGCCGTCGCCATATGGATTATGAGCTTCGCTCATATGTTGGTAGTACTGAGCATTACTTAACAAAGCACTCAATTCACTACAAATTTTATCTATATCAGTGCCCACCAGCTTAACTGTGCCAGCTGCTACAGCTTCCGGTCTCTCCGTAGTATCACGCATTACTAACACAGGCTTGCCTAAAGAAGGCGCTTCCTCTTGTATGCCGCCAGAGTCAGTTAGAATTACATGAGCCCGGGTCATTAAATAGACAAAAGGCAAATACTGCTGAGGAGCTATCAGACTAATGTTAGGAATGTTCGCCAGTAACCGATTAACCGGGTCCTGAACATTCGGGTTTAAATGCACCGGATACAAGATCTGACTATCGGGGTGTTGCTTTGCTGTAAGTTGCAGCGCTTTACAAATGCGTTCAAAACCGTCACCAAAGCTTTCGCGCCGATGCCCGGTAACTAAAATAAGTTTTTTATTTTCCTGCAGCATAGGAAATTGCGCCGCCAATTCTGCTGCAAGCTCAGTATTTTTATTTAATTTATCGCGTATTAAAAACAAAGCATCAATTACGGTATTGCCTGTAATAAAAATAGTATTTTTAGCATAGCCTTCAGCTGCTAAGTTATCAGCTGAGGTAGCTGTGGGTGCAAAGTGGTAGCGAGTCAGACACCCTGTAAGTTTGCGGTTAGCTTCTTCCGGCCAGGGTGAATAAATGTTACCTGTACGTAGGCCGGCTTCAACATGGCCTACCGGAATTTGTTGGTAATAAGCAGCCAATGAGGCAGAAAAAGTTGTAGCGGTATCACCATGCACCAAAACCAAGTCAGGCTTAAAATTGGCGAGTACTTGCTCCATACCCACTAAGATTCGCGATGTAACCTGGCTTAAGCTTTGCCCCGGAGCCATAATATTCAAGTCATATTCCGGGGCGATTTCAAACAGGTCTAAAACCTGATCCAACATTTCACGATGCTGCCCTGTTACACAAGTATGGGTAATAAAACGTGGATCTGCTTTTAAGGTGTGTACTAACGGCGCCATTTTTATAGCTTCCGGCCTTGTACCAAAAACCACCAGTATTTTCTTCATTTTTTCTCTCTAATTAAGACTGCGCTATCGCCAGTTCCAATTCGGCTCTTTTCAGTGGCTCGTTAATCAGCTTTTGCATCTGCGCTTTTAACGGTGCTCCCAGCGTGGGGTGGCGCAGGCCGTATTCCATATTGGCGGTTAACAGGCCCAGCTTGGTGCCGCAGTCGTGGCTTTTGCCCACTATGCGGTAGGCTTCCAGTTGTTCGAGTAAACGCAGTTGGTGCAGTGCGTCGGTTAACTGAATTTCGTCACCGGCGCCTGGCGGGGTAAATTCCAGCAGATCCCAAATAGCGGAGGATAATACATAACGGCCGGTAATGGCGTAGTTGCTTGGTGCCTCGTCCAGATCCGGTTTTTCTACCATGTCGTAAATTTTAGCGGCACAACCGGCGCCTAAATCGATGCCGTTTAAATCAACCACACCGTATTGGTTTACCATATCGTGCGGCACCGGCTCTACCATGATCTGGCTGGCGTTGTTTTCTTTGTAGCGCGCTATCATTGCCGCCAGGTTGTCTTTTTTCAGGTTGCTGTGGTACTGGTCTATTAATACATCCGGCAGCAATACAGCAAAGGCGTTATCGCCTACTACTGGTCTGGCACATAAAATAGCGTGGCCCAAGCCCAGTGCCACCGGTTGGCGCACAGAAATAATGGTAACGTTTTTCGGCACTATGGCGCGTACTTCTTCCAATAACTGCCGCTTAACACGCTTTTCCAACGTGGCTTCAAGCTCAAAGCTGGTGTCAAAGTGGTTTTCAATGCTGTTTTTCGACGAGTGCGTTACTAACACAATTTCAGTAATACCGGCGGCTACCGCTTCTTGTACTACATACTGAATAAGTGGCCGGTCTACTACCGGTAACATTTCTTTTGCCATCGCCTTAGTGGCGGGCAACATGCGGGTACCCAAACCCGCTACCGGAATAACAGCCTTAGTGATGGCAGAGGTTTTAACTGCAGATAACGATGAAGGCATAGTACCGGTCCTTGTGATGAATGACAATTAATTAACAAAAATCGACACAACATTACAACATTCTGTTCAAATAGACAAAGCGGGCACGGATAAAAGCGATAATAAGCGGCAAAAGCGCGATGCTGGTGCGGAAATCGTCCATGGCTGAAATGTTACATCCTGTCGAGCGTCGCAATTTTACGTACACAAATTGTAAAGTCAAAGTATTTTAATTGCTATTTATGACGCTCTGATGGCAAATTGCCATAACGGTAATTGCAGCGCTTAGCCACAGCCGCTATAGTCTGGCAATAACTTACTGATAACGCTGGTGTGTTACATATTGCCCTCTAGCCCGCAGATCTCCTGCCCGTGGTATTTTACCGAAAGTTTTCGCCGTTTTTGTCGGCGTTTTAGCTATTTCATGTTACTTTTTGTTAGCATATCACTCAGTTTTCAGGTGTTTACCCGGGTAGAACCTTTCGCATTAAGCGATACATTGCTGCAACAAACCGAACAGCGTTATGGCGATATTCCATTGCAACGGGTATTGCGCTGGCAAGCATTAATTAACAACAGCCGCGGTAATAACGACTGGAACAAACTGCACAAGGCTAACGACTTTGCCAACCGCGAAGTAAGCTACGCCAGCGATGAAGCGCATTGGGGCAGAAGCGATTACTGGGCTACGCCGCTGGAATCCCTGCAAACCGGCGCCGGCGACTGTGAAGATTACGTGATCCTGAAATACTTTATGCTGCGCGCTATGGGCGTGGAGGAAAACAAACTGCGGTTAATGTATGTACGCGCTCTGACACAGAATGAACCACATATGGTACTGACTTACACCGAAAAACCCGGCCAGTATCCACTGGTACTGGACAATATAAACCCGAAAATTCTGCCGGCAAATAAACGCACCGATTTGCGTCCGGTATACGCCTTCAATGCCAGTGGCTTGTGGATGGCAAAAGCGCAGGGCCTGGGCAATAAGGTGGAAAACAGCGCCGGCGTAGCACAATGGCAACAGTTGCTTGAACGGATAGAACATGGTAATTAACAATTTGTACATATTGAAGGGACAACAAGCGTGTTGAAGAAAGGAATCAGTTTAAGTACGCAGTTTTATGCGCTGATCATTGTAATGACCTTTGTCGCTTTTGCCGGCAGCTTGCTTAGCAGCACGCTGACGCTGCGCGATTATCTTAACAGTCAATTAGGGTCGCACGCGCAAGATGCAGCCCATAACCTGGGCCTGGCGATCAGCAGCAGCGGTGGTGCCGACAAGGTACTTATTCAAACTCTGGCCAGCACCTTGTTCGACTCCGGCTATTATCAGCAAATCCGTTTTGTGGATAATGAAGAACGCGAACTGGTTAATCTGAGTCACGATAACAATGCTGCCGTTCCGCGCTGGTTCAGCGATGTCTTTGCGTTGCAGGCACCGATAATGCAAAGTGAAATAAGCGATGGCTGGTTAGTACTGGGCACCTTAACAGTGCAATCTAACACTGTGCTGGCTGAGCGCAGCCTGTGGCAACAAACCACCCGTAACTTGCTTAGCAGTGCACTGCTGTTTGCGCTGGCGGCATTGGTTATTCATGTTATTTTGCGCGCTCTGCTCAAACCGCTGCGGCAAATAGTACAACAGGCAGAAGCCGTAAGCCGCAAAGAATTCCGGCAAAATCCTACCCGCACTGCCACTCGCGAGTTAAACCTGGTGCTGGGGGCGTTAAACAGCATGGTGCTGAATATCAGCAAGGTATTCAGCGAGCAAAGCCGCTACGCCGAGCAATTAATGCAGCAAGCCTTTTTAGATCCGTTAACCGGCCTGCCAAACCGCCGTGCGCTGCAGCAGCAACTGAGTAATTTGCAGCAAGACGCCCAAATTAATCACAATGCGCTTTATGTGGCGATGATTACCCTAAGCTCGCTGCAGCAAACTAACGACGAACAAGGCTACGCCAGCGGTGATGAATACGTGCAAAAAGCAGCCGCCTTGTTGCAGCAGCTAAAGCAACAATACCCCGGGCTACAGCTGTTCCGGCTGTCGGGTTCTGAGTTTGCCATTATTGGCGCGGCAGATAAAGCCGGTGCTGCAGAGTTGGACAACAAGCTGACACTGGCGCTGGAGCAAGAGCACAGCCAGAGCTACAACCAGGGTTTTGGTCGCGCGGTAAGTGTACTGGCGCAAGCTGCAGAGCCTTTTAGTAACATTCTGGCCAGGCTCGATACATTGCAGGCACAAGACAGCGTGCAGCTGCTAAGTGGCAGTACAGCAACTGAAGCCGACTTATGCGCACCGGGTCGCCTGCAGTGGCAACAACTGATTGACCGGTTGTTGCACCACAACGACAGCAGCGACGCCAATATGGAGCTGCTACTGCAGCCGGTTGCCGATCAACAACACAAGCTGCTTTATGCCGAATGTTTACTGCGCTTTGTGGTTGACGATAAACCGCTGTCTACCGCTGAAGTGCTGGCGATGGCTGCCAGGCTAAACCGCGCAGATACGTTAGAGCGGCAAATGTTGCAGTTTATTTTACACTCACTGCCGCAATTAGCCGGCGGCGCCGTGGCTATTAATATCAGCGAAGCGGTATTGTGCTCTGATGATTTACGCCAATGGTTGTTACTGCAACTTACCCAACGTTCAACCCAACTGCCGCCATTACTGGTAGAAATTGCCGAACACAGCATTCTGCAACACCCGCAACAGGCTGCTGAATTTATAACCAAATTGCAACAATTGAATATAAAAGTGGTTATTGAGCGTTTCGGTGCCAATTTAACCTCACTGCGGCATATTCAACACTTAAATATTGACTACGTTAAGCTGGATGCCGGATTTAGCAGTGATTTGGAACAAGAAAGCAGCCGCTTCTTTATTATGACATTGACACAAATTTGTCACAGTGTCGGCATTAAAGTTTTGGCCACACACCTTGAAAGCATCGATAGCCTGAATGCCTGTAAATTACTGAATATAGATGGATTTCAGGGATTTGTTTTAGGTGAGATCATAAATTTTACCTTTTTGAGCAAAAAAGAAGATGTCAATAAAACTAAAATGCAATATACTTTGAAACAAGTTTTTAACCCCAAAGGAGATACCTATGATGCTTCGTAAAGCTCTGGTGCTGGGTACCGCTTGCACAATGATGTTGTGTTCAGGCGCGGTATTTGCACAGGACATTGCACAAACGACTGATGTTGCTGTAGTTCAGGAAACCCCTGTAACTGTTACTGCTGTTCAGACTACTGCTGACTTTGCCGCTCAATTAGCTGCTGCACCTGAAAATGCTGCGCAATTAATTGCTGATGCGATTACTGCTGCCAACGGTGATGAAGCCGCAATTGAAGCTATTTTAGCTGCAGCTGCAGATGCCGGTGTTGAAGCCGACGTTATCCTGGCTTCTGCAGTAAGTGCCGGCGTTGACCCAAGCTTAGTGGCTCAGGTTGTTGCTGATACACAAACTGCTGCAGCTCCGGTTGCACCAGCTGCCGGTCTGCAAGCAGTTGCTGCAGTTGCCCCGGTTGCTCTGCCAGCGCCTGGTGCGCCAGGCTTCGGCGGCGGCGGCGGCGGTGGCGGTGGTACCATTTCAGGTAACTAAGCCTCAGTTTGTTGCATAAAAAAGGGCCTTTGGCCCTTTTTCTTTGCGCAGGATTCTTTTGATACGGATGTTACGTAGTCTCTGACATGAAAATACAGCACAGCACTTTAAGCCGGTTAATCCCCCTACTGTTGGGCTTCATTATTATTTGGGCCCCAATACCGCTTGGCTCTAACCGTATTTGGGCCTGGTCTGTGTTACACAGCTTAATTGCCGTTGCGGTATTACTGCACTGTATAGTGGCATTTCAACAGCGTCAGCCTTTGTGGCGCGAGCGCTGGATAGGCCGCTTTCTTGCTGTGCCGGCCTTTACTGCCCTGTATATGTGGCTGCAATGGCTGGATGTTATTCCCGGCCTGTCCACCTTTGATGCTTATCACACCGCTATGCTGGCACAACGCACCTTTTACCTGCTGCTGTTTTTATGGCTGTTGTGCCAATACACCGATTCGGTAACACGGATGAAAGCCGTATTAATTGCCATTGTTAGCGCAGGCTGCATTCAGGCCTGTTACGGCAGCATGATTAATTTAGCCGGATTGGAGCAATCGCCACTGTTCGGTGTAGTTGAGGCCGACAAAGCCCGCGGCAGCTTTGTCTATCAGAACCACTATGCCAATTATCTCGCACTGTGCCTCAGCATGGCTATTGGCTGGATGATCAGTGAGCTGAATGTAGAGAAAGTCAGCGGCAGCCGTAAAGCCAAATTACGCGAAGCTGTCAGCACCTTACTCAGCGCTAAAATGCTGCTGCGTCTTGCCGTGATAGTGATGATTATCGGCTTAATTTTAAGCCGCTCGCGTATGGGCAACAGCGCATTTTTTGTTGGACTGGGCGTAACGGCGCTATTGGCGATTTTTTGTTACAAAAAGCCGCCACGGCTACTCAAGCCATTAGTGTTAAGTATTTTTGTGCTTGATCTACTGATAGTCGGCGCCATGTTTGGTGTAGAAAAAGTAAAACAGCGATTGGCCGAAACCAGCTTCGCCGGCGAAACACGCGACGAAGTGGTATTACACAGCCTACCACTGCTGCAACAGCACTGGTTAACCGGCAGTGGCGCCGGCAGTTTTTACACCGTGTTTCCGGCACAGCAGCAAGGCGTATATACCGGGTTTTACGACCATGCCCACAATGAATATCTGCAGTTCAGCGTAGAACTGGGTATACCGCTTACGCTGTTGTTAGGTGCCTGGCAATTGTATGCGCTGTGGTTATGTATCCAGACCATGCGTAAGCGAAATACCCGCTTGTATAAGGGGGTTGCCTTTGGTGCCATGATGGCCAACCTGCATATGTTGCTGCACAATACCGTAGACTTCAACCTGCAGGCACCGGCTAATGCGTTGTTATTTGTCAGCATTCTGGCACTTAGCCATCTGGCTTACCATAACAACCAACCGCAGCGCGCGGTTTAACAACAGGCCACTTTCATCCACAATTAATTCAATATTAAATTTTTACATTAACAACTGTTGTACCATAATTACCGAAACAGACTGACCGGTACAACCTTTAATGAGCCAGTGGATCCAGCAGCTAAGGGATAGCGACAACAGCCAGTATCTGGTTTATCTGTTACTGCTGCTGATATTCGCCGCCGATAGCCAAACCCAACTGGGCTTTGCACACGGCTTTTTGTATGCACCGCTGCTGCTGTTAGCCAGCCTGGCGAATAAAATTCGCTTACTAAACACCTGCTTCTATAGCGCCTTACTGCTGATTATACTTGGCATTTTTATCTCACCTGCCGCACCGCAAGGCTTTGCCTTTGGTTATGTTTTGGCCAACCGTATTGGTGCCTGTATTTGCTTAGCGCTGATTTATCTGCAGATGCGTGCCGCCATAGCGCTACAGTTACAGCAAGCGCGGCAACAAGCCAATTTACTGCGCCAGCAGCAACAATTGCAGCTGATCAACCAACTGACACATTTCGGCCGCTGGACGCTGGACCCGCACAATCATATGCTGATGCTGTCGGCTGAAGCCAAAGCACTGTTACCGGCCGGCAGCCGCAGTAAGCTGACACTGAGTCAGTTTAGCGCGTTGTTTCACAGCCCTTACCAGTCGGCAGTGCAACAGTTGCTCAGCGACTGTATCGATCTGAAGCAAGCCTTTGATATTGAGTGTGCGTGCCGGCTGGACGGCGACAAAACACATTGGCTGCGTATCGTCGGCTACCCCGCTACAGACGGCGGCACCAGCATGCATGGCATAGTACAGGACATTAATTCCGCCCATCAGATCAGTATGCGGCTGGCGCAGCAGCAACAGCGGTTTAAGCAATGGGCCGACAGCATGCCCATTTTTGTCTGGACCGCAGACAGCAGCGGTAGCGTTACTTTTGTTAACCAAACACTGACAGCATTTTGCGGCAAAACAGAGCAGGAGCTGTCAGACAACTGGCTGGACGTGGTGCACGCAGAAGACCGTGACGCCGTTATGGCACACTGGCTGCACTGCGTAAAAAGCGGCGATGCTTACAGTATTGAGTTTCGTATGCGCCGGTTGGACGGGCATTATGTCTGGCATCTGGTTAAGGCGGTTGCCGTGTACGACACTGACGGCAAGATTGAAAAATGGCTCGGCTCTGCCATGGCGCTGGGCACAGCAGCTAAACCCGGCGCCGTTAAGCCTTATAACGTGTTGTCCGGTTGATACCAATCTGTCCAACTACGGCTGAGCACAAATACGCTATAGCTGGCAAACTCTGCCATTAGCTTGCTGTAAAAATCAAAGTTGGTCAGGTTAACCGTAACCGCACAATTTATACCACAATTAACACGGCGGAAGGTTTGGCTTGAGGTCGCCACCACTTTGGCACTGAAACCATGGTGCGCTGTCAGCTGTGTTACCCGCCAGGCATGAAAGTCGCTGGTAAGAATATAATCCGGCTTAAGCTGTGGTCTGGCCGCTAAGCTGTTAAATTCTTTATAAGTATTATCACCGCCGAAAAAACAATTGATGGCAAAATCACCGGGCATAGTCAGCAAGTAATCGACATAAGGCCGGCAGTAACGGGTGGTAATAATTACGCTGCCGCCGTGCGGCATCAACGCGGACAGTTGCTGCAGGCGCGCTTTGGCACAGGCCGGTAAGGCGCTGTCAGAGCCGCCGCAACCCAGCACCACTACATTACTGTCTGCACTTAAGGTGTACGCGGCGTTATAACTGCCGTACCAGGCCCGCACCTGATTCGCCACAAAACTGTTACCGGCCAGATAATAAAACGCCAACAACAACCACAGGCCTTTTTTACGGTAGCACAAGCAAGCCAGCAACAGCCCGTACAGCATAAGATTATGCGGAAACATTAAGGGTTCAAGAATGTCTTTCATCAGCACTCCTCTTGCCGGCTGCGCTTTGCCACAACAAGGCGTTACATAAGGCCCAGGGCAGCCACAGCATGCCGGAGGTCAGAATATGCCCCGCCAGCGACGACACCAGCAGCAACAACAGGTTTAACAGTAACAAGCTTCGCCCGGCACCGCTGGCGCGCAACTGCCAGCTATGACGGATAAAGACAGTGAACACCAGAATAAACAACAGTAAACCGGCAATACCGTGAAACACCAGTAAGTCAAACCAATCCAGCTCGGCAAAGTATTTTTTCAAATACAGCGCTATACCGCCCTGACCTACCCCGCCGAAGCGCTGCCAGTCGCTGTAGTGCTCTGCTGCAGTTTGCCAGATGCGGCCGGCATAATAGTCACGCGACGACAGCAAGATACCGCTGATACCGCGCTGCTGATAAACAAAGCTCAGCTTGTCGTAAATACCAAGCAGCCTTAGCAGATTCTCACCGTTTAACAGCAGCAGTATTAATAACAGCAGCAATAGCGCTGCCATTATTGCGATAACACGGCGTTGCCGCTGCCAAAATGCCGCCGGCTGCATCAGCAGTGGCACCAACATAACCAGCACCAGCACACCAAATAAACCGGTTTTGGTCAGCAACAGCACTGCCAACACCAGCGCACAGGCACTGATTAGGGCATAGGCGGCTTTATGTTGCGGCCAGCTCAGCACCAGCAAGCCACAACTAATTACCAGCAGTACGGCGGATAATTCGTTGGTGGAGTAAAAAAAGCCTTTAATGCCCAAAAACGACTGCGCCACGCCATCCAGCGGCTGATAGGCAGTAAAGCCCAACCCGGCAGCACCGGCCAGCACATTTAGCAACAATACCAGGGCACTGATATACAGCGTTTGTTTTAACAAACGTTTTGCCAAGGCGGGTTGGCGCTGTTGCAACGACAGCAAAAATGCTAATGCCAGCAACGGGCTAAGCACTTTAACCGCCAGTTGAATGTCGGCCAGCATCCAGCGTGTAGCAATACCAGACCAGTGCATTGCCGGGCCTGCCAACAGCAGCAGTAACAGCGCCAGCAGAGCAAACACCAATCGGGGTTGTTGCAGCAGCAATGTCAGCGCCATCAACAGCAGCACAACAAACTTATAGCCAATGGATAAGCCGTAACTGCTGCCATGCCATTGCAGCAAAGCGCCATTTAAGCAATCAACCGCTAAAAACAGCGGGATCAGATAGCACAGTAGTTTATCAATGCTGCTTTGCAGCCTTGTGGTCAGCAACAGCGGCGGCATTATTTTTTAAACAACCCTGCCAGGCCCTTACTAAACACTTTAATGCGCCAGCGGCTGAGCACGCCCAGCTTGTGCTTAATATAGTAACGCCACTTTAACTGCACCAAGCCATAACGGCTGCTGCTGAGTAATTGTGACAGCGTCAGCGGAATTTGCTCCATGCTTTGGCGGTAAAACATCTGGTTTTGCAGGTTACGCTCGCTCATATGCACACGGTGTTTGGCAACAAACTGTTTGTGCGCATCCAGCCGTTTCGGCGAATTAGTTATGCGCCCCAGCTCATGGCCGACATTTACCTTGTAACTGGCATCAGCAATACGCAGCGCCGGGCCGAAAGCCTGCACTACCCTTACCCACATATCGTAATCCTGAAACGCCGCCAGGCCGGTATCAAAGCCGCCCAACTGCAACATGCGCTCGCGCCGCACCAGTGCCTGATTAGACAGCGTGTGTAAATCGAGCAGTTCGGTAAGATTGACCACGCGGCGCTCGGCAAACAGCTTTTTTTGTACCGTACCGTAATCCCAGATATAGCCGGAGCAGACACAACTGTATTTGTCGTTATAAGCGTTATACAAACTGCTTAAGCGCCAGGGTAAAAACTCGTCGTCATCATCAATGCCGGTAACAAACTCGCCTTTGGCTTCGCTAATGGCGCGGTTACGCGCCGCACAGGCGCCCTGGCCGCTGGCTTGGCGGAAAAATCGGATGCGCTCATCATTAATATATTTGTTGGTCAACACCGCCCAGGTATCATCGGTAGAGGCATCATCGACCACCAGCAATTCAATATTGGCGTAATCCTGTGCCAGTACCGATTCAATGGCACGTATTGCCATCTGCACACGGTTAAAGGTCGGCATATAAACACTGATCAGCGGTAACGGTTGCGTGCTCATGTTGTTAGCTTCCATAGCGTTAAATTTTACCGGTCCAGTACCACCAGACGTAGCGCAGCAAGCCCAGTTGCCGGCCAATACGGCTGGGTTGTGATAACAAGCGATAGGCCCATTCCAGGTTCAGCTTACACCAAAGCGGCGGTGCCCGTTTTACATTACCGGTAAACACATCATAAGTGCCGCCCACGCCCATATAAAAACAGTCCGGATGCTGCGCCCGAATACGCTGGATCAGCAGCTCCTGCTTCGGTGAACCCATGGCCACACTGACAATACGGGCGCCGCTTTGCTTAATTTGCGCAATCAGCGCCGCTTCATCTTTAAAGTAACCATCCACCGCGCCCACCAGATTGGTTTTTTGTTGCAGCAGCTTAGTTGCCGTTTGCCGGTTAACTTCCGGGGTGGCACCAACAATAAATACCGGCACCTTATAGTGGGCCGCGCGCAGCATCAACTGCTGCCACAACTCACAACCCGGGATGCGCTGCACTGCTTGTTTCAAGCGTTTGCGCATCACCTTTACCACGCCAATCCCATCTGCATAGCGAATATCGGCCGCGGCAATAACAGCAGCAATTTGCGGTTCACGCATTGCGGTTAATACTTTTTCCGGGTTAATGGCAATGGCCGAGCCGGCATACACGCTGCCATCCTCGCGTACTATATAGGCCAGTAACTGGGTCATACCGGCAAAGGCCGATACCTGCACCGGCCCTATGCTCACCTGTGGCGGCGGTGCCGTGGTAACTGAATTGTCCGGCGTCATGCTATTGGCGTTGCTTGCATTCATCGTAAAACATCCTGATAAAGCTGTTGTAATTCGGTGATCACCCGACTCAGCAGATATTGCTCTGCGCTGCTGCGGGCAGAGTGCTGCATTTGCCGGTATTGCTCTTCAGATTGGGCAAAAAACTGTGCCAGGGTATGTTCCAGCGCAGTATGCAGTTGCTGCTCTGTGCCCTGCTGGCTGATAAGAATACCATTGTCGCCGTGGTTAATCTGCTCTGCTGCACCGTCGGTATGGGTAGCAATAACCGGGGTGTAACAGGCCATGGCTTCTGCCATCACCAAACCAAAGGCTTCATGGCGTGACAGGCTGATAAAACAGCGCGCCTGGCTGTATAACTGTTTTAACGCCTGGCTGTCTTTCGGCCCTACTACCAGTACATTGGGAAAACGCCTGGCGGCAGAGTGCAGTTTATCCAGCCAGGGGCCGGAGCCGGCGATAACCAGTTTTTTATCCTGCAACTGCGGCAGCAAGGCCAGTAAGCGGTCCATGCCTTTGTTATGATCCAGGCTGCCGACATACAAGATATCGATGCTTTTATCCTGCCAGCTCAGCTGCTGTGCCTGGCCAAACAGCTCGCTGATACCGGCCGGCAATACTGTGGCGCGCTTTAGCGGCAAGCTAAACTGCCGCGCCAGCGCTTTACTGGCAAAAATCCATTGGTCTACCTTTGCCGCGCACCAGCGATAAGCTTTACCGGGCGGCTGATACAGATAAATATCACTGCCGTGGCAGGTAACGACAATTTTCACTTTCGGGTTACGCAAGGCTTTATACAGCAGCGCGAGCCAGATAGTGGGGTAAAAATAATGCACATGCACAATATCAAAACGGCGCCGGCTTATAATAAAGCGCCAGAGAAAATCGAGCGCAAAAACGGGATATTTCAACCACTTGTTCAGCAAAGAGTCACTGTGCCAGCGCATATAATGATACGCAGGATTAAGCGCTGCCAGCGCCCATACCTGATTGTGGACAAACTTGCCCTGAAACGGTGATGATGGCTTGGGGCCCATATTACTGATAATTAAAATGTTACTCTTTGCTGCCTGCACGCTGAAATATCACCCTGAACCGCTGGCGGACTGTGTACAATACTTGTTGTCAGCCGGAAAAACACTTAGTTTATAGCGCATTGCGCTACAACCGGAATAGCGCCAGTAAAACCGATTGTAGCTGACGCCCGGCTGAATAACTGTTCACCCTGACGTAACCAGGATAGTTAAATGTCTGAATATATTAGCCTTTATCTTACTGCTTTGTTCGCCGCCATCGCTGCCATCGCGGTATTATATCCGTTGTCGGTGCGCGTTGGCCTGGTAGATATACCGCGCGGTCGCAAGCAGCACCAGGGCGCTGTGCCGTTGATCGGCGGTATTGCCACGTACTGCGGCCTGGCCATTGCCATGCTGCTGTTTGCCGACAGCAACATACAACCGTTTTATTATCTGGCCTGCAGCGGCGTTATTCTGGTATTAGGCGTATTTGATGACTACTTCGATTTAAGTGTAAAGCTGCGCCTGGCGGTACAAACGTTAGTGGGCCTGGCCATGACTTACAGCCTGAATTTGCACTTGGCCAGCCTGGGTAATCTGTTTGGTTTTGGCGTAATAGAGCTTGGTGTGCTGGGGCTACCGGTTACCCTGATTGCCGTTATCGCCGCGATTAACGCCTTTAATATGACCGACGGCATAGACGGCCTGGCCGGTATGCTCAGCCTGGTTAGTTTTGTCAGCATCGCTATTTTTATGGCGTTATGGGGCCAGCAGTTATATGCCGGTTTTGCGCTGGCGTTGGCACTGGCGCTACTGCCCTACCTGGCGTGCAACCTGAATTTGGTACCGGGCCGGCGTATTTTTATGGGCGATGCCGGCAGCATGTTAATTGGCCTGAGCGTGATTTGGCTGCTGATTATCGGCACCCAAAGTGAGAGCGCCAGCTTTCGCCCGGTTACCGCATTGTGGATCATCGCTATTCCGCTGATGGACATGATTGCCATTATGGTGCGCCGCATCCGCAAGGGCCAGTCGCCGTTTCAGGCCGACCGCGAACACCTGCACCATATTTCACTGCGTTTGGGTTTAAGCTCACGCGAGTCGCTGGCGCTTATTACCGCGCTGGCCTGTATTTGTGCCTGTATCGGCATTATCGGCGAATACCTGCTGCTACCGGAGCCGCTAATGTTAGCGCTGTTTATCGCGCTGTTTGCCTCTTACCTGTATCTGCTACAACATATCTGGCGTATTATCTCGCACTTTCGCCATAAGCGACTGCACAACCGCCAGCCTGGGGCGGTGAAGTAACGCCAGTTAAGTAGCCGTCATTAAATAAGGACAGTTAAGTAGTGAAAATCATAAAAAAGCTGTTGCAGGCCCGCGCCACGGCGATGCTGGGTGACAAAATGGTTAAGCTGGCTGCCGGTGCGGTACTAACGGTATTTGTTGCCCGCATGCTGGGTGCGAGCGAGCTGGGTGTTTATTCCATTGTGATGGCGTGGAGTGCCTTTTTGGTGCCGATAACCAGCATGGGGCTGAACAATATAGTAGTGCGCCAGATGGTAAAACACGACAGCGGCCACGATGCCATGACCATGCTGTACAGCGCCATCAGTATCCGGCTGGGCCTTGGCATAGCAGGTGGCAGCCTGATGTTGATGGCATTTTATCTGCTGTATCCGGCCATGTTTGCCGGCAATACCGCTGTTGCCATCCCGGTACTGTTCTTGTTGCAGGCGTTTTTCGGCTTTTTACTGTTTGAATTCTACTTAAATTATCAGGGTACGTTTCGCACGCTGGCCTATGTTAAATCGGCAATATCGCTGCTGAGCTTCGGCGTTAAACTCACCCTGCTGTACAGCGGCTTTGGTATTGCCAGCCTGCTGCTGCTAACCGGTATCGAGTTTTTTCTGGTCGGCATGGCACAGTATGTTATTTACCGGCGCAAACTTCAGCCGTTTAGCAAAGATGACGCACGCTGGCCGGGCTATCATCCGCGCTGGTTTAACTGGCAACAGGCCAAACAGCTGCTGCGCCGCTCGTCCTGGTTGTGGTTGTCCGGCATAGTGTCGGTAATTTACCTGAAAATTGATATTGTGATGATAGGCTCTATCGCCGGCACCGAACAGGCCGGTATTTATGCCGCCGCCAGCCGTTTATCTGAACTGTGGTATGTGTTTCCGGCTACCTTAGCCGCACGCTACTACCCGGATATGCTAAAAGCCTATCAACTGGGCAAAACCACCTACTACTTAAAGTTACGCCGCTTTGCGCTGCTGTTTTTCAGCGCAGCCTTTACTATAGCGGTACTGATGTCGCTGGCCGCGCCGTGGATTATCAGCCTGTTATTTGGCGACAGCTTTGCCGCCGCCGTTGACGTGCTGCGCATTCATATCTGGGCCGGTTGTTTTATCTTTGTGCGTTATTTGATCAGTCAGCATTTACTTATTACCGAGCAGGAACCGTTGTCGCTGCTAAGCCACGGTATCGGCGCCATCCTTAATGTCGGTTTAAATTTATGGCTTATTCCAACCATGGGTATTGTTGGCGCGGCGTGGGCCACATTAATATCTTATGCCTATGCGTCGTTGTTTTTCCTGTTGCTGGCAAAAAGCACCCGCGCCCAGCTATGGCAACTTATTACTGTGCGCCGCACAGACACTCACTAACAAGGTTTTTCTATGAGCAAACCACTTTTCGTTGAAATTAAAGGCGTGCAGTTTCGCAATAAAGGCGCTTATTTAATGTTATTGGCCAGTCTGGAAGGGCTAAAAGGCATTAAACAACAGGTAGAGCTGGTGCTGTCCCCGGGACCAAACCTGCCTTATGTGGAACGCGCCCGCTTAGGTGCCTGGCAAAAGCTGTCGTTTCGCCGCGGTGGCCTGGATTTAACACCGTTAATCGGCAAGTTGCCGGGCGCAGTACAGCGGCTGTTTAACCGCTACGGCATGGTAAGCGAGCAGCAAGTTGACCTTGTGCTGGAAGCCAGCGGTTTTGCTTATGGCGATCAGTGGCCGCTGCGCTTTTTACAAAATACTGCCAAAGAAGTGGTGCGTTTTGCCAAAGCAGGTAAACCTTTTGTGTTTATGCCACAGGCCTTTGGCCCGTTTAAAACCGACGCCAGTAAAGCGGCGATGCGCGATATTATCCAACACGCCAGGTTAATTTTTGTCCGCGATCCGGTGTCATTGCAACACTTGCAAAGCTGTGTGCCCAACTTGCCGGACTCGGTAGTATTAACACCGGACTTCACTGTTGGTTTAACTGCGCGTGCCAATGATGAAATACCGACTGTAAACGGCCCTTACGCTGCACTTATTCCGAATAACAAGGTGGTATCCAGCTTTAACCACGCCGGTGCTGAGCAGCAACGTAACGACTATATCGCCGCCTTTGCCGCTGCCGCCAACAAACTCGCAGCCGAAGGGTTGCAGTGCGTACTGGTAAATCATGAAGGTAAAGAAGATGCGCAATTGTGTGCAGAAATTGCCGCCAAAGCGCCATGTCAGATAGTGCACATTGACGACCCGTTGGCGGTAAAAGCTTTTATCGGCAAGGCGGAACTGGCGATAAGCTCACGGTTTCACGGCGCGGTAAATGCGCTAAGCCAGGGTGTGCCCTGCATTGCCACCAGTTGGAGCCACAAGTACCACGCCATGATGACCGACTTTGGCATGGCAGATTACTGTGTAACAGAGCTAAGCGAGCAAAGCCTGCTTAGCGCGCTGCAGCAGTTGCTGGACAATAAAGCCAGCCTGGCAGCTGAGGTAAAGCTCAAAGCGGCAGGCCTGAAGCAGCAAAATGCCGCCATGTGGCAGCGGCTGTATCAGGCTATCGGCTAGTGTGCATTAACTAACACCGGGCACAAACAGCGGCACTTTTAAGGTGTTATCTACTTTTTCAGCGCCGCCGCACATTTCATCATAGGCTGACTGATGCACTAAATACGCCTGGTAAATAGTGCAACGGTTAAGCGCCAGCTTCACTTCATCTATGCTGTGAAACTGCTGAGGCTTGTTGTCTTCATCAACTAAAAATGCTTTGCGGCCGTCGTAGTCGGCCTCTGCCAGATAAACGCCCATTTCAAACGAATGAATGGTCAGTTCATTAATGCGTACATCCTGATGATTTAAATGATTGGCACGATGGTAAGGCATGCTTAGGCTCCTGTTTTCAGGTTGGCGTTATGTCTGCAACGTTATTACTGCGATTACATTGCTTTTACGACGCCGGCTGAGGTTCAGATCTGCCGCAACTGAACCCGGATGCCACTAAGTATAGCCAGGTTTAACCATAGCCAAATTGTACTATGACCAAATTGCACTGCGCTGGCGCCAACCCCACAGCCTGCAATTCTGCCAGAGTATGGGGCCGGGCAAATTTCGGCGTTAGTTGTGGGCGGATTTCCCCATCAGCAGCAGCCAAACACCTGCCATTGCCGATGCAGCACCGAGGATCAGAAACCAGGTGGTGGAATCAGTAAAACGGCCGGTAACGGCTTCTGTCACCTGCTCGCCTAAGCTTTCAGATGCCTGATATGCAAAGAAAAGCAGCAGCCCCCCTACAACAAGTAATACGATAGCCAGGATTCTGTTATTTATCATGTTAATCTCCTTCCGGTGAATAAAACCTGTGTTCTGTTGTATAAAGGTAACGCCGGCCGGGGCCAGCGTTATATGATGCGGACTGATAAAACTGTCCTTGTCACCGGCTTGCTATCTGCCGGCGCTATCTGGCGTAGTAAGACTCAACGCTCGAGTTCCAACTGGCATCAGCCATATCCGGCCATTGATCTTTATCGAAGCCAGGGGCGTTCTTTAAGCGCTCGACATCGACATCAAGCATAAAACGCTGGTTCTCCCTGTCCAGCGTCAGCGCTTTCCACGGCACAGCAAACAGGCGATCGCCGATGCCGAGAAAGCCGCCGGCCGATAGCACGACATAACGGATTTTGCCCTCTGCCATATCCAGCATAATCTCCTGGATCTTACCCAGCTTTTCATCCTGCATATTACAGACTTCATCGCCGGTAATACTGCCTGCACTGAGTAAGGCGCCTGTGCCATTAAGGCCGCCGTTCGGTTGCGTCATGATAGTGCTCATTTGTTTTTCTTCCCGGTAGGATTATTAATTTCGCCTAACACGGCACCGTTTCTGCCGTCATTCTTCTCAGCTTTGTCCTTCTTATGCGCTTTTTTGTCGTCAGTCACTTTTTCAGTAACATCCTTGCCATGTCTTTTGTCGTCGTTTGAACTGCCTTTGTTAGGTTGATTCTTGTTCATAAGTTGTGCTCCAAATATTTATTACACCAGGTATCTGCCTCTTATCTTTAACGGATTAAGATGCAGGGTGACGCTATGACGTTGGCAAGTGTTAATCCCGTTTCGCAAACCCGGGGGCAGCTTTTAACTCATCACGGGTGACATCTACCCGTAGTTCCACATCATCAGCCGTGCCGGAGCGTTTTACATGATCCCAGCCAATGGCGACGTCTTTCTCGCCCATACCAAGGAAGCCTCCAACACTGACAACAATAGCCATCACCTGGCCATTGCTGCCAATAATCAGATCGCTTACATCGCCTATGTCTTCGTTGTTAGCGGTTTGCACATCAGCGCCAATCAGGTGGCTGGCGTGCGCGCCATTGGCCGGCACGGAGCCTAAATAATCGCCGTTTTGCATGCGGGATTTACCCTGCATATTTTTGCGTTCAACATCCCGTTGCGCATCAGACTGCATGGTGCGCGGTTGGTTTTGATCATTTTGTGCATTCTTATCTGTGGTTTGTTGCGCCAACACAGAACCGGTACCCAGGGCGATAGCCGGGGTAACCAGTGCGTAAAAAACCAGCGAATTTAGCTTTTTCATATAAATCTCCGTCGAATTGAATGTGTTTGCCGGACACAATGTCCGGTATAACCGCTTCATCACAGCTTTTCTTCACCGGCAGCATTGTTGATTAAGTACTAAGTAAGTACCGAATAAGTACCGGAAAAGGGCTGAATCGCCACGAGATATGGAATTCAGGATGAACCTTTAAACTACGCCGCAAAAGCTGCGTAGTCGGTTCGCTAGCGCACTTAGGAAATAACAGTAAACTACTGCAGAGCAAATGCCTGAAATAGCTGGCCGCCCTGCCAGGTTAACCAGCTAAGCGCGGCCAGATTAACCAGTACGGTAAGCCAGAACACCGCAAGAAAGGCCCGCTTTTGTGATTTATGCCGTAAATAGCTTTGCGCCAGCAACGCACCTGGCCAGCCACCAATTAGTGATAACAACTGTAAATTTGCCTCCGGTATGCGCCAGCGGCCAGCCCGGGCCTTGCGCTTATCCAGCCAGTAGCTGATAAAAGTAAACAGACTAATAACGGCGTAGGCGGCAATAACGTATAGCGGTAATTTATCCAAAGCGAACGCCAATAAGAGCACTGCGATAAAGGCAAATAACACGAATAACGGCCAGCGCGATGAGGTTCTGGCGGCCTTAACAATAAGCTTTTCACCGGCAAAGGTTACCGCATTGGCTTGCACCCTACCTTTGTCATCTTTACCCACCGAATACGTTATCACTTCGCCAATCACCGGCCGGCGTGTGCGATTTTGCACGGCTTTTACATGCACAAATACCCGCTCGCCTTTTAACATCGGCTGGATAAAACCAAAGCCTTTAGCATCATCCCACTGGGTAATTTTTCCTTTTACGCGCATTACGGCCCCTTGTCAGCTAAAAATACAACCACTTAGCGTAGTTAAAGCAAAATTGGCTACGATTGAAGCCTGTTTGGCTTCGCTCGTCAATCCTGCTTTAAAGTGCCATCGCAATATTTGTATTTTGATTGAATCGAACGATTAGGCTATATTGGCTCAGGTGTGACAGGTCACACTTTACAGAGGTTAGTACAGATGAAATCGCTCACCGCGAATGAAGCGAAAACACATTTTGGCGAACTGTTGCTCAAAGCACAAAAAGAGCCGGTACAGATCAGCCGCAACGGTAAGGCTGTTGCTGTGATGATATCAATGGATGAGTATGACGCTATAGACAAGCTAAAACTCAGTATGCTGAAGTTAAGAGCGGCAGAGGTTGATAACGAACCGTCATTAGTTGACGGTAACACCTTCTTTAACGAACTCATGGCAGGAAAATACATTAACAATGTATAAGCTGACACCGGCAGCCACTGCAGATCTAATTGATATTCAAAGATATACGCTGGAACAATGGGGTAAAGCGCAGTCAGTAAAATATCTTGAAAGTCTACATAAAACAGTTCAGCTACTGACTGAAAATCCATTAATGGGAAAAATCAGACCAGATGTTAAAAAAGCGGCCTACAGCTTTGCACATCACGAACATGTTGTTTATTACGCTGTAAAACCCGGTGGCATAGTAGTTTTTGCGGTGTTAAACCAAACCATGCTACCAAAACCGCATTTAGCAGGCAGGAAAACCGACTAATTCCGTGTGTTTGTATACTGATTCAAACAGCTAATGCTTTGATACTACTGTAGCTAAAGTTATTTTTGTTAACAGCCAGAAACTTAGGGCTGTACCGGGTTAGCTGCGTCCTCACCCACTACCGTATGCCAGGGTTTTACCTGCCAGCTTTTTACCAAACCGTTTACTACATAAGGGTCGGCTTTGGCAAAAGCGGCCGGAATATCGGCTGATTCGCAGCGAAACAGCAGCAGTGCGCTGTCTGCCGGATCACCAACAGCACCGCCCAGCAGTAACTCCCCGCGCCCGGCAGACTGCCACGCTACTGCCAGATGGGCAGAACGAAATTCAGCTCGCCGTTGCAGATAATCTGGCGCAGTGTCGTATATCAATACAAAGTGTTTCACAGCATCTCCGTTAGCCGGCTGTCCCGTGCGTTTGGGTTATTCCGCTTTAATCGTGGCTTGCCAGTTTACTGCCTGCCATTGGCCGTTCTTACGGATAAAAGTACCGCTGTTTAAATAGCGTTTGGTTTCATTAGCTGATTTACCCACCAATACAAAGGCCACCACTGCGGTATCGCCATATTGCATAATGCGCACATCTTCGCTGCTATACACCGTATCAATTTCGTCTGCTTTTAACATGCCGCGGCTGGTTACGCCTTGCATCAGTTCAGCCTTGCCAAAGCGCGTGCCGCCGGAGCTGGTGTAAATAAGCTCGTCAGCCCAGTATTTATTGTGAATAGCCGCATCGTTGCGGGTAGCGCCGTCTAAAAATTCGCTTAACAGTGCCGTAAGTTCGGCTTTGTCATCGGCCAGGGCCGGCATAGTACAAAACAGCAGTGACATAACGATTAGGATTTTTTTCATCAGAGGTTCCAAGATGTTGTTTTTGCTTGCTTCAGAGTAACAATTTTAGCTACTAACGCAATATATAAAGCATGCCCGTCAATTAAACTATTGACCTTAAGTTAGATTGAGCTTTTACAGTGCCTGCGTTTTACAACAAGCGCTTAGCTTAGTTTTCTTAATCCGCTTATTTCAGGAGTTGTTCAATGAGTTCAGCCGCACCACAAGCCCGCTGGTTTGATATTTGTTTAACCGCTGCAGCACCACTGATTTGGGGCAGTACTTATCTGGTTACCACAGAGTTTCTGCCGCCCGATGTACCGTTGCTGTCTGCCACACTGCGTACCCTGCCGGTTGGCTTGCTAATGCTGTTGTGTCTGCGCCAACTGCCGGCTAAAGGCTGGTGGGGCAAAATTTTTCTGCTGGGCATGCTGAACATTGGCATCTTTCAAGCGCTGTTGTTTGTGGCGGCCTATCGCTTACCCGGCGGCGTGGCCGCAACAGTCGGTGCTATCCAACCTTTGGTAGTGGTACTGCTGGGCTGGGCGGTGCTGAATGCCAAAACCAGCATGCTAAGCTGGATTGCCGCGCTGTGTGGTTTAGCCGGAGTGGCTATGTTGGTATTGGGGCCGGCCGCGAAACTGGACTTTATCGGCGTAGCCGCTGCGGCTGCAGGTGCCTTTGCCATGGCTTGCGGTACTTTACTGACAAAAAAATGGCTGCCGCCAGCCAGCGCTATGGTATTAACCAGTTGGCAGCTGACAGCCGGTGGCCTGTTTTTATTACCGCTGGCTTTGCTGTTTGAAACCTTGCCGACCCAACTTAGCCAGGCTAACGTTTTCGGCTATATCTGGCTGGGGTTAATTGGCACCGGTTTAACCTATGTGTTTTGGCTGCGCGGGGTAATGAAAATGCCGGCAGCCGCAGTAACGACACTTAGCCTGCTTAGCCCGCTAAGTGCTACCGTGCTGGGTGCTTTGGTGCTGCAACAAAAACTGACATTACTGCAAAGTGCCGGTATGGCGCTGGTATTACTTGGGGTGTGGCTGGGGCAGCGCAGCACCGTTATAGTACCGACCTCTGCTCAAGCAAAGCTTAAAGTAAGCAGCTGAGCATAAAAAAGGCGCCGCGGCGCCTTTTTATATCATAGCCGGCAAATTACATGCTAATGCCGCCGTCAATTTCAACTACCCGGCCGGTAAAAAAATCGTTTTCAAAAATGTACTTAGCCGTGTGAGCAATTTCGCTGGCTTCGCCCAAACGCCCTACCGGTTTCATTTTCTCTAAACGATCACGCGCTTCCGGCTTCATCGCATCGGTCATCGCGGTGCGGATAACGCCAGGTGCTATAGCCCCCACGCGAATGCCAAAACGCCCTAATTCACGCGCCCAGGTTACTGTCATCGCCACTACACCGGCTTTTGAGGCAGCATAGTTGGTCTGGCCCATATTGCCGCCACGGGCGACGCTGGACATATTAATGATCACGCCCTTGGTGCCGCGTTTTACCATGGCAGCTGCTGCTTCGCGGCCACACAGAAATACGCCGGTTAAGTTGACATCAATTACCGACTGAAACTGTGCCAGTGACATCTTGCTTTGCAGCTCGCCGTCTTTGTATTTCAACAGCAAACCATCACGCAAAATACCGGCGTTGTTAATCAGGCCGTCAATGCCGTTAAAGTCGCTGTCGATCTGCGCAAAGGTGGTTTCTACCTGTTCTTCATTCGCCACGTTAGCAATGTAAGTGTTTACTGTGGTTGTTGCGCCAAGCTCAGCCTTGGCTGCCGCTAACTGGTCGGCATTCATATCGATTAAGGCCAGTTTGGCGCCTTCAGCCGCGCACATGCGGGCCATTTCCAGGCCCAAACCTTGTGCCCCGCCCGTGATAACGATGGTTTTGTTTTGCAGGTTCATTTCTTTCTCCGACATCGCGATTACTGCGATATGAGCAAGTGCGTAGAATTTTTCTGCCGGGACCGTGTTTTTCAGGGACGAAAAACACGAGCCTACAGGGACGTATTTACGGCGTGTCCCGGAGAAAATATTCGGAGTACTTGCGTGTTATTTCAAATTAATTGGCTTTAGCAAACAGTTGAAAAATACTGGAAAAATCCAGCTTGCCATTGCCGGCCCGCTGGTGCGCCACGTACAAGCTGCGCGCCAGTGCGCCCATTGGTGTGCTGCTTTGGCTTTGCAATGCCGCTTCCAGTGCCAGGCCTAAATCTTTTGCCATCAAATCCACCATAAAGCCGCCCTGATAACCATTTGATGATGGCACATTTGGCATTACATCCGGGCACGGGTTATACAGTTCTAACGTCCAGTTACGGCCTGAGCTTTTCAGCATAATGTCAGACAGCACTTTCGGGTCCAGGCCGTTGTCCACACCCATTTGCAGCGCTTCTGAGGTGCCTACCATTAAAATACTTAACAGCATATTGTTACAGATTTTCGCAACCTGGCCGGCGCCTACGGCACCTGCATGAAACAGATTTTTACCCATATTGCCAAGCACGGTTTTCGCGCGCTCAAAGTGCGCTTCATCACCGCCAACAATAAAGGTTAAGGTACCAGCCTTAGCACCACCGACACCACCGGACACCGGTGCATCAATAAAGGCAATTCCTTGGGCAGCTAAACCAACGCCGACCTTACGCGCGCTGTCAGCATCTATGGTAGAGCAGTCAATTACCAACGCCTCCTTGCTGATATTGCCGGCAATGCCCTGTTCGCCTAAATACAAGCCCAGTACATGCTTACCGGCCGGCAGCATTGAGATAACAAACTCCGCGCCGGTTACAGCCTCTGCCGCTGTAGCAGCCACGGCTGCGCCTTCGGCGTTTACCTGTGCCAGTGCCGCTGCCGATAAATCAAAGGCAGTAACTGCGTGCCCGGCTTTCACCAGATTGATGGCCATAGGGCCACCCATATTGCCTAACCCTATAAATGCAACCTTAGCCATGTTTGCTCCTAATCAGTTATCCGGTTGACCCAGTTCGCGCAGCGGATGCTCGTGAGCAGCCCACGGCGAGCGAAACAGCTCGTCAATCACGCTTTGCGGCACGTCGCTTACTGTTTTGTATTGCCACTTCGGTTGTAAATCTTTATCCATTAACAGCGCGCGGACACCTTCGGTAAACTCACCCAGCTTGCCGCACTGTACGCTTAAATCCAGCTCCAGCCGGAAGCTGTCAGCCAGTATTTTGCTCTGGCCCAGTTTTAACAGCTCAAATACGATATGTGCTGTAATGGGGCTGCCATAGGCCAGCGACTCTTTGGCTTTTTGCAGCCATTTATCCTCCCCTTGCATAGCGTTAACGCTGGCAATAACAGCAGGCAAACTCTTCAGGTTCGCCAGCGTTTCAATGGCCCCCTGGTGTGGCCGGATATTACTCAGCGGCATCTGGGTACGGCATTGATCTTCTTCGCTACGCAGTACATCGCTGAGCTTTTGATGATTCAGGGCAACAGTATCACCCCACTTTACTGCCAGTAGCTTTTCCAGTAACGCGGCTTTACGCTCATGCAGCAAGAAGTTATCGGCCAGGCCAATAAATTTGGCATCGGCAGCATTAATAGAAGCACCGGTTAAACCTAAAAACAGGCCACAACCGGCGGGCATACGGTTTAAAAACCAGCTGGCGCCAACATCGGGATACAAACCAATTGCCATCTCCGGCATCGCAATACGGCTGGTTGCAGTAACAACGCGGTGCGAGGCGCCGGCCATTAAACCTAAGCCGCCGCCCATTACTATGCCATTGCCCCACACCAACACCGGCTTGCCAAAGGTGTGGATTAAATAATCCAACGTATATTCTTTGGTGAAAAACTCTTCAACATAAGGCGCATATTCACCCGGCTTATCCAGCATGGCTTTATATAAATCACGGATATCGCCACCGGCACAAAAGGCTTTATCGCCAGCGCCCTGCAGCAATACCATGCTAATGCTGTTGTCCGCCTGCCAAGCCTGAAGCTTAGGCAGTAACGACTCCACCATCGGCAAACTTAGTGCATTAAGCGACTTTTCTGAATTCAGTGTAGCAACGCCAATTTTTTTACCGTTGTGTGCTGTCAGTTCTTGGTACAGCACTACGTCGTTTGCGCCGCTCATTAGCCGTTCACCCAGTTAGCTTTGCGTTTGTCTAAAAACGCCTGCACACCTTCTACCTGATCTTTAGTGTCGAACAGACCGACAAACAGCTCACGCTCCAGCGGCAGCGCGCTTTGCATAGTACCGCTGCGGCCTTGCTGAATAAGCTTCTTACAGGCAGTAACCGATGACGGGCTTTGTTCGGCTACTTTATCAGCCATCGCCAGTGCACTTTCCAGCGCCATACCGGTGGCGACCACTTCTTCTACTAAACCAATTTGCAGCGCTTTTTCAGCACCTAAACGCTCGCCGCATAAAATCATCCGTTTGGCCCAGCCCTCACCTACCAACCAGGCCAGGTTTTGTGTGCCACCGGCACAAGGCAATAAGCCTACTTTGGCTTCCGGTAGCGCCATTTGCGCTTGTTGCTCAGCAATACGGATATCACAAGCCAGTGCCACTTCTAAACCGCCGCCCATGGCATAGCCGTTAATAGCAGCAATAGACACGCCGCTAAAGGCGCTTAAGGTTTCAAAGGCTTCGCCGAAAATACGCGCCATATCGCTGGCAATGGCTTTATCACCATCAGCAAACAGCTTTAAATCAGCGCCGGCAGAGAAGAATTTATCGCCTTCGCCGGTGATCACCAGCGCATAGATATTTTTATCCTGATCCAGGCTTTTTACCGCGTCGCGCAGCTGGGTTAAAGTGTCACGGGTCCAGGTATTGGCCGGCGGGTTAGACATAGTGATAAGCGCCGTGTGACCGCGTTTTTCGAGTTTTAGTTGAGCCATTGTTGTCTCCTGATTTGGGCGTAGTTCATGCTACGTGCTTAGGTGAAACAGGTTTGTCCACACCGACACGCCATAAACCGTCCCTGGGGCTCGACTCCGGCCATCCATGGCCTCCAACGGTCGGTTTAGAACAATCCTGTTCCCCCAGCTTGAGTTCATCTGCTAGTTAAAGAATGTCACCAGCGGCTTCATCCAATAAACGCCGGCCGATAATCAGCCGCATAATTTCGTTGGTACCTTCCAAAATCTGGTGCACGCGCACATCGCGGAAATGCCGCTCCAACGGGTATTCTTTAATGTAGCCGTAGCCGCCGTGTAACTGCAGCGCCTGGTCGCAAACCTGAAAACCGACATCGGTAGCAAACCGCTTGGCCATAGCGCAATAGGCGGTGGCTTCACCATCTTTCTGGTCCAGCTTAAACGCCGCTAAGCGCACTAACTGCCGTGCAGCCACCAGCTCGGTGGCCATATCCGCCAGTTTAAACTGTAGTGCCTGAAATGCTGCCAATGGCTTGCCAAACTGCTGGCGCTCTAACATATAGTTACGCGCGGTATTCAGCGCCTGCTGCGCAGTACCAATAGAGCAGGTGGCGATATTAATACGGCCGCCGTCTAAGCCTTTCATAGCAAAGCCAAAGCCTTCGCCTTCGTTGCCCAGCAGGTAATGCGCCGGTATACGTACATCTTCAAAGGTAATCAGGCGGGTTGGCTGGGCGTTCCAGCCCATTTTCTCTTCAGCTTTGCCGTAAATCACACCTTTGGCATCGGCCGGTACAATAAAGGCTGAAATGCCTTTGGGCCCAGCTTCGCCGGTGCGCGCCATTACTACCAATACTTCAGTTTCACCGGCGCCGGAGATAAACATCTTAGAGCCGTTTAACACGTATTCGTTGCCATCTTTTTTCGCACTGGTACGCAGGCCGGCTGCGTCTGAGCCAGAGCCTGGCTCGGTTAAGCAGTAAGAGGCCAATTTCTGACCGGTGACCAGATGCTCCATCCATTCTGTCTTGGCATCACTGGTACCCCAGTTGGCTATCATCCAGGTGGCCATATTGTGAATGGTCAGCATAGCCGTAGTGGCGGTACAGCCCATCGACAGCTGTTCGAAAATAATGGAGGAGTCTAAGCGTGACAGCCCCATGCCACCGTCTTCTTCGGGCGTATACAATGAGCAAAAACCCAGCTCACCGGCTTTTTGGATCACGTCTTTAGGAAAGTGATGATCACGATCCCACTGCGCTGCGTGTGGCGCCAGCTCTTGTTCGGCAAACTGTTTGGCCACATCGACAAAGGCTTGTTGGTCTTCTGTTAAATTGAAATTCATAGTTAATCCTGTTTCTTCAATCGGCTTCGCTGCTTCCGTACATTTAACACTCTCGCCCGTTCGCCGCTCCCCGGCTCACTCTTGATCGCTCGCTAAGTTAAATCTACTCCGCACTTCGCCTCGTCAACCGTTTTGAACCTGCATCAGAGAAGGACTGCAGACTTTACTTAGCCGACCGTTGGAGGCCATGGATGCTGACAAATTCGTCAGGAACGAATTTGACCAGCTTCGCTGGCCCCTGGGGGTGAATTTCACGGATGAAATTCATAAATCGAGCCCCACGGACGGTTTATGGCGTGTCGGCGTGTAAAGTGTGCAGGCCTGAGCCTGACTAAAATCAGGCTCCACATTGCTCTTAACGTAAATTAATCGACATATTCGGGCCGGAAACCGGAATATCGTCGTCAAACCAGCGCGCTGTAATGGTCTTCGTCTCAGTGTAAAAACGTACCGCCTGCTTACCATAAGCATGCTGGTCACCATAGAACGAGCCTTTCCAGCCGGTGAAGGAGAAAAACGGCAGTGGCACCGGAATAGGTATGTTAATACCTACCTGACCTACTTCCACTTCATGCTGATACTTACGTGCTGCTGCGCCGCTGGCGGTAAAGATAGAAGTACCGTTACCGTACGGGCTGTCATTCACCACTTTTAATGCTTCAGCCAGCGAGCCCACCTGCATAGTGGTTAACACCGGGCCGAAAATTTCCTGCTTATAAATTTCCATCTCGGTAGTTACGTTGCTAAACACCGTTGGGCCTACCCAGTTACCGTTCGGGTAGCCTTCCACTTTGCAGTCTGAGCCATCCAGCACGCAGGTCGCGCCTTCTTTTTTACCCTGCTCAATTAACGATAACACCCGGGTACGCGCCTGCGGGCTAATTTGCGGGCCATAAGCGGCGTTAGGGTCGGTGTACACACCAGGACGTACCTTGCCAATGGCAGCGGCTACTTCCGGGATCCAATCTGCTGCAGCGCCAACAAATACCGCTACAGATATTGCCATACAGCGCTGGCCGGCGGCGCCAACTGAAGCTCCCACCAAGGCATTAACCACCTGCTGCTTGTTCGCATCCGGCATAATAACCATATGGTTCTTCGCACCGGCGAAGGCCTGTACGCGTTTTAAATTGTCGGTACCGGTTTTGTAAATATACTGGCCCACGTTAACTGAACCGACAAAGGAAATGGCTTTAATATCCGGGTGGTGCAAAATGGCATCAACCTGCTCTTTGGCGCCGTGCACAACTTGTAATACGCCTTTTGGTGCACCGGCTTTAACAAACAGCTCGGCAATTTTGTTTACCGTCATCGGATCTTGCTCTGACGGTTTTAAGATAAAGGTATTACCGCAGGCAATCGCCATCGGGAACATCCACAGTGGGATCATCGCCGGGAAGTTAAACGGCGTAATACCGGCACAAACGCCCAGTGGCTGAATGTAGCTGTAAGTGTCAATGCTACGCGCCACGTTTTCTACCGTTTCGCCCATCATTAATGACGGAATATTCGCCGCCTGTTCAACCACTTCAATACCACGCCAGACATCGCCCTTGGCGTCTTCTACTGTTTTACCCAGTTCGCGGCAGATAATGTCGGCAATCTCGCCCTGATGCTCTTTTAATAAATGCGCAAAACGCATCATTAAACGGGCGCGCTCTGATACCGGCACTTCTTTCCACGTTAAAAAAGCCGCTTTAGCCGACTCGATAGCGCGTTCCATTTCTGCCGCTGTGGCACATGCCACCTGAGCAATCACTTCTTGTGTTGCCGGGTTGGTAACAGCGATCAGTTTGTCACCTGTAGGGGTGACGAACTCGCCGTCGATAAAATGCTTAACCTGTTGTGTCATGTTGCTTCTCCCGATTGTTTGGGTATGCCGCCGGCCTGTTATGTGTGTAATTGCGCCGGCAGCTTTAAATGTTCGTTACAGTACTTCTACGGCCAGTGCTACGGCTTCACCGCCACCGATACACAGTGAGGCCACGCCTTTGCTTAAACCGCGGTTACGCAGCGCATGAATAAGGGTAACCAGAATACGCGCACCAGAAGCACCAATAGGATGGCCCAGCGCACAGGCGCCGCCGTTTACGTTTACTTTGCTCTCATCCAGGCCCAGCTCGTTAATCGCCAGCATGGTTACCATGGCAAAAGCTTCGTTAATTTCCCACAGATCTACCTGCTGTTTATCCCAGCCGGCTTTTTGCAGCACTTTTTGCATAGCGCCAACTGGTGCTACAGTAAACAGTGCCGGCTCCATCGAGTTAGTGGCATGGGCCACCACGCGCGCCAGTGGCTTAGCGCCCTGTGCTTTGGCGTCAGATTCGCGCATTAAGACCAGCGCAGCAGCGCCGTCAGAAATCGAGCTGGAGTTAGCCGCTGTAATAGTACCGTCTTTGGCAAATGCCGGGCGCAGAGAAGGAATTTTGTCAATTTTGGCATTGCCCGGTTGCTCATCTACCGCAAAGGTCATTTCACCTTTACGGGTTTGAAAAGTGACCGGGGTAATTTCGTTTTTAAAGGCACCGCTGGCAATAGCTTGTTGGGCACGGGTGGTAGATTGCACCGCGAAGGCATCCATCTGCTCGCGGCTAATGCCTTTCTCATCTGCTGTGCCCTGAGCAAAACAGCCCATGGCTTTACCATCGTAGGCATTTTCCAGGCCGTCTAACATCATATGATCTTTAATTTCGCCGTGGCCCATACGGTAACCGCCGCGCGCTTTAGGCAGCAGGTAAGGTGCGTTGCTCATCGACTCCATACCACCGGCTACCACCACATCGGCGCTACCGGCCTTTAACAGATCGCTGGCCAGCATTACCGCCTTTAAACCTGAACCACATACTTTATTAATAGTGGTAGCCCCAGCGCTTAAAGGTAAGCCGGCTTTTAATGTCGCCTGCCGTGCCGGTGCCTGGCCTAAACCGGCCGGCAGCACATTACCCATAATCACTTCACTAACCTTGTCGCCGCTGATACCGGCCTGATCTAATGCAGCTTTAATCGCAGTGGCGCCCAGCACAGTAGCATCAACGTCGTTTAAGCCGCCCATAAAACCGCCCATAGCGGTGCGTGTAGCAGCAACGATTACAATATTGTCGGTAGCCATAAAGATCTCCAAAAAAGCTGTCGGCTAAAAAGTTGTTCCAGAGCCTACACCAAATTTACGTTTACGCCAACGTCAACTACCTAACACTATGGTAGTGTGCGGCGCTTTTGGTTCAGCAAAGTGTACAGTCTGACCAGTACAAACTGGCATTTTAGCTTTACAAACACGGTAAAAATGGCCATTTTGCCAACTTAGCACCAAGCTGCCAGCTTTACCTTTACGTAAACTTCACTTATATTGACTGCGTTTTCGGGGAAGGCGGATATGACAGAAAAAGAAGAAAAAACATATAGCATCAGCGAACTGGCCAAAGAGTTTGATATTACTACCCGTAGTATCCGCTTTTATGAAGATCAGGGGCTGATCCTGCCTTTACGTAACGGCCAAACCCGTATTTACAGCAAGCGCGACCGGGTACGGTTGAAGCTGATTTTACGCGGCAAACGCCTCGGTTTTAGCCTGGCCGAAACCGGCCAGCTGTTTGAACTGTACGACGCAGATAAAAGCAGCGTCACCCAATTAAATACCATGCTGAAGCTGATAGAGCTGAAAAAAGCCGAGCTGCATCAGCAATTGGACGATATCAAAGTTGTGCTGATGGAACTGGTCACCGTTGAAAAACGTTGCCGCGATACCTTAGCCGACGCCAAACAACATAAAACCGCTTAAGCGGTCAGAAGACATAGCAAACGGGGATCAACATGATTAGTAGTTATAAAGGGCTTAATTTCGATTTAGGCGAAACGGTAGATATGATTCGTGAGCAGGTTAACGCCTTCGCCCGCGAAGAAATCGCGCCGCGCGCTGCCCATATTGACGAGAAAAACGAGTTCCCGAATGAGTTATGGCGTAAATTCGGCGACTTGGGCCTGCTGGGTATTACCGTAGATGAAAAATACGGCGGCTCAGGCTTAGGCTATTTAGAGCATGTGGTAGCACTGGAAGAAATCAGCCGCGCGTCAGCCTCTGTTGGCTTATCGTACGGTGCGCATTCAAACCTGTGTGTAAACCAGATTTTCCGCAACGGCACTGAAGCGCAGAAGATGAAATATCTGCCTAAACTGTGCTCTGGCGAGCATATTGGTGCCCTGGCGATGAGTGAGCCGAACGCCGGTTCAGACGTGGTCAGCATGAAGCTGCGCGCTGAGAAGCAAGGCGATAAGTACATTTTAAACGGCAATAAAATGTGGATCACCAATGGCCCGGATGCACACACTTATGTAATTTACGCCAAAACCGACATTAACGCCGGCTCTAAGGGCATTACTGCTTTTATTGTAGAGCGTGGCACTAAAGGTTTTAGCACCGCGCAGAAGTTGGACAAGCTGGGTATGCGCGGCTCTAACACTTGTGAGCTGGTGTTTGAAGATTGCGAAGTACCGGCAGAAAACGTACTGGGCCAGGTTGGCGGTGGCGTTAAAGTATTAATGAGTGGCCTGGATTACGAGCGTGTAGTACTGGCCGCCGGTCCGCTCGGCATTATGCAGGCTTGTATGGACGTGGTAGTGCCGTATATTCATGACCGTAAGCAGTTTGGCCAGGCGATTGGTGAATTCCAGCTGGTACAGGGCAAACTGGCTGATATGTACACCCAAATGAATGCAGCGAAATCTTACGTTTACACTGTAGCCAAGGCCTGTGACCGTGGTGAAACCACACGTAAAGATGCGGCAGCGGTTATTCTGTACTCGGCAGAGCTGGCTACTAAGATGGCGCTGGATGCGATTCAGTTGCTTGGTGGTAATGGCTACATTAACGAGTACCCTACCGGGCGCTTACTGCGCGACGCCAAGCTGTACGAAATTGGCGCCGGTACCTCGGAAATCCGCCGTATGCTGATTGGCCGGGAATTGTTTACCGAATCAAACTAGCATAAACAGCACTTCAGACCGGACTACGGTGTAAGCCTGCGCTTCCACCGTAACAACACGCAGACCCGCGAATTTCTCCCAAATTCGCTCTTGATCGTCTGCTTAGTTGTTCCGGTTCCGCGCCGGTCGGATACTCCGGCGAGTGTTTGAAATACGGACGAGGCGAAGCGCGGAGCAGATTTAACTTAGCGAGCGGGCGAGCGTGTTAAATGTGCGGAAGCAGCGAAGCCGTTGGCTCTCACTTGTGGCACAAAAGGTAACTTAAGTGACCAGAATTACCTCCAAAATCAATCCTCGCTCTGAGGACTTCCAGAAAAACGCCACCGCCATGCAGGCCGTGGTCGATGATCTGAACAGTAAAGTACAGCAAATTAAACTCGGTGGCGGCGAAGCCTTAATTGCCCGCCATACCGCCCGTGGTAAACTTTTTGTGCGTGACCGTATTCAAAAATTACTCGACCCGGGCTCACCGTTTTTAGAAGTTGGCCAGTTCGCCGGTTGGGAATGCTACGACGATTACGTACCCAGCGCAGGTGTCGTTGCCGGTATCGGCCGCGTTAGCGGTGTTGAGTGCATGATAGTCGCCAACGATGCCACGGTAAAAGGCGGCACTTACTACCCGCTTACTGTGAAAAAACACCTGCGCGCCCAGGAAATTGCCGAGCGCTGCCACCTGCCATGTATTTATCTGGTCGACTCCGGCGGTGCCAACCTGCCCCGCCAGGATGATGTATTCCCCGACAAACTGCACTTTGGCCGTATCTTCTTTAACCAGGCCAATATGTCTGCCAAAGGCATTCCGCAAATTGCCGTGGTAATGGGCCTCTGTACAGCCGGTGGCGCCTATGTACCGGCAATGGCCGATGAAAGCATTATTGTTAAAGAACAAGGCACTATCTTTTTAGCCGGCCCGCCGCTGGTTAAAGCCGCTACCGGCGAAGAAGTATCCGCTGAAGAACTGGGCGGTGCCGATGTGCACTGTAAAATCTCTGGTGTGGCCGATCACTATGCGCTAAACGATGAACATGCACTGCAACTTGCTCGTAATGCGGTGTCGCGATTAAACCGCCCTGCCCCGCAAGCGATGGATGTAAAAGCGCCGCAAGAGCCGTTGTATGACGCCAAAGAGCTGTACGGCATAGTGGGCACTGACTTGCGCAAGCCATTTGATGTCAAAGAAGTGATAGCCCGCATTGTCGACGGCTCAGACTTTGATGAATTTAAACAATACTACGGCGCTACCCTGGTGTGCGGCTTTGCGCGCATCTTCGGCTATCCGGTAGGCATTGTAGCCAATAACGGAATACTTTTTTCGGAGTCCGCACAAAAAGGCGCGCACTTTATTGAGCTGTGTGCTCAGCGCAAAATCCCGTTGCTGTTTTTGCAAAACATTACCGGCTTTATGGTCGGTAAAAAATACGAAGCCGAAGGCATTGCCAAGCACGGCGCTAAGATGGTGATGGCAGTAAGCTGTGCCAAGGTGCCGAAATTTACCGTGCTGATTGGCGGCAGCTACGGTGCCGGCAACTACGGCATGTGTGGCCGCGCCTATGACCCTACCATGATGTGGATGTGGCCCAATGCGCGTATTTCGGTAATGGGTGGCGAACAAGCCGCCGGTGTTATGGCACAAGTAACCAAAGATGGTTTAGCGCGTAAAGGCGAAACCCTGTCGGCAGAAGCAGAGAAAGCACTGAAGCAACCGATTATTGAGCAGTATGAAAAACAGGGCCATCCGTATTATGCCAGCGGCCGTTTGTGGGATGACGGTATTATCGACCCAGCACAAACGCGGATGACAGTAGGCCTGGCGCTGGCCGCTGCGCTGAATGCACCGATTGAAGAGAGCCGTTTTGGCGTGTTCCGGATGTAACAGGGGAAGAATATGAACCAGGTTTACACAGAAGTCAGTATCGACCCGCGCGGCGTAGCCACCCTAAAGCTAAACCGCCCCGAGGTGCACAACGCCTTTGACGATGCGATGATAGCCGAGCTTATCGCCGTGCTGAAAGACTTAGCCAATAACGACAGCGTGCGGGTGTTAGTACTGACCGCCAACGGCAAAAACTTCTCTGCCGGTGCCGACTTAAACTGGATGCGCTCAATGGCGCAAAAAGACTATCAGCAAAACTTGAATGACGCTGCCGAGCTTGCCACCCTAATGCACCGGCTGGATAAATTCCCCAAGCCCACCATCGCATTGGTAAAAGGCGCTGCTTTTGGCGGCGCCCTGGGCTTAGTCGCCTGCTGTGATATCGCCATCGCCGAAGAGAACGCCAGCTTCTGTTTAAGCGAAGTGCGCATTGGTTTAATACCGGCGGTGATCAGCCCTTATGTGATGCGCGCCATTGGCGAGCGCGAAAGCCGGCGTTATTTTTTAACCGCCGAGCGTTTTATGGCACCAACAGCGAAAAAGCTCGGCCTGCTGCATGAAGTGGTTAGCGAAGGTGAGCTAAGCGACAGCCTGGAAAGCTTCGTTAATACTCTGCTGCAAAACAGCCCGGCAGCACTCACCGCAGCGAAATCGCTGATCCATAATATTTATAACCGTAAGATCAGCAACAATGTGATTGCTCATACCGAGCAAGCGATTGCTGAAATACGGGTATCGCCGGAAGGTCAGGAAGGCTTAACAGCATTCTTAGAAAAACGTAAACCGGCCTGGCTTGGCAAGGAAGACGCATAATGTTTCGTAAAATATTAATCGCCAACCGCGGCGAAATTGCCTGTCGCGTTATCGACACCGCGCATAAGCTCGGCATCCGCTGCGTGGCGGTGTATTCCGAAGCAGACGCCAATGCCCGCCATGTGCGCATGGCCGACGAAGCTTATTTGCTGGGCCCGGCCCCGAGCAAAGACTCTTACTTACGTGCAGATAAAATTATCGCCATCGCCAAACAAAGCGGCGCCCAGGCTATTCACCCTGGTTACGGCTTTTTATCGGAAAATGAAGAGTTTGCCCAAGCCTGCGAGGAAGCCGGCGTGGTGTTTATCGGCCCACCGGTGGGTGCTATTACCGCCATGGGCTCGAAAAGCGCCGCCAAAGATATTATGGCCAAAGCCGGTGTGCCTCTGGTGCCGGGCTATCATGGTGACGATCAAAGCGATGCGCTGTTAAGTAAAGAATCAGAGCGTATCGGCTACCCGCAACTGCTAAAAGCGGCCTACGGTGGCGGCGGTAAAGGCATGCGTGTGGTATGGGAAAAAGCAGAGTTTGTTGATGCCTTAGCCAGCGCGCGGCGTGAAGCCAAAGCCGGTTTTGGCAACGATAAAATGCTGATTGAGCGCTATTTAACCAAGCCACGCCATATTGAAATTCAGGTATTTGCCGACAACCATGGCAATGCCGTGTATTTGGCCGAGCGCGACTGCTCGATACAGCGCCGCCACCAAAAAGTGATTGAAGAAGCGCCGGCGCCGAACTTTAGCAGCGAACAGCGCAAAGCCATGGGCGAGGCGGCAGTGAAAGCTGCTAAAGCCATCGATTATCGCGGTGCCGGTACGGTGGAGTTTTTATTCGACGAAGACGGCTCTTTCTACTTTATGGAAATGAACACCCGGCTGCAGGTAGAGCACCCGGTTACCGAGATGATCACCGGCCAGGATCTGGTCAAATGGCAGCTATTGGTCGCCGCTGGCGAGACACTGCCACTGGCGCAGGATGATATTCAACTCGATGGCCACGCCATTGAAGTGCGGGTGTATGCCGAAGATCCGGATAACGATTTTCTGCCACAAACCGGCAAGCTGACGTATTTACGCCAGCCTGAAGCTAACCGCCATGTGCGGGTGGATACCGGCGTGGTAGAAAACGATGAAGTGTCGCCGTTCTATGATCCGATGATTGCCAAGCTGATTGTTTGGGATGAAAGCCGCGACCGCGCTATCGCCCGCATGTTACGTGCGTTGGACGATTACCGCATTGCCGGTGTTACCACTAACTTAAGCTTTTTAACCAGCTTAACCGAGCATCCGGCGTTTAAAGCGGCCGAGCTTGATACCAACTTTATCAACAAGCATCAGCAAAGCTTATTTGCACCAGCCAATAAAGAAAATAATCAGGCACTGGTATTAGCTGCGCTGTTTATTTTGCAGCAGCAAAAAGCGCCGCAAAGCTCGTGTAACAGCTTCAGCCCCTGGCAATTCAGCCATGGCTGGCGTATTAACGAAACGCCAACAGTAGAAATTGCCCTGCAACACGGCGAGCACAAAACGCTGTTAAAAGTACAGCAACTGCAGCAGCATTATCTGGTTGATGTTGAAGGTCAGCAGCTTTGCTGCAGCGCTGAGCTGAACGGCGATGAACTTAGCGCGGTATTAGGCGATCATCGCACCAAGGTGCGGGTAAGCAGGTATGCTGACACCATTAGTGTGTTTATTAAGCATCAACGTTATGATTTTAGCTACCAGACCGAAGTAACCACTGAAGTGGAAGGCGCCGATCATGCCGGCAGCTTAACCGCACCAATGAATGGCACTATAGTGGCGGTTATGGCCAAAGCCGGCAGCAGTGTTAACGCCGGTGACACCCTGGTGATTATGGAAGCGATGAAAATGGAATACAGCATTAAAGCGCCGAAAAACGGTGTGGTAAATGAAGTGTTCTATGCCGCCGGTGACCTGGTAAAAGACGGCGCTGAGCTGGTTGACTTTACGCCGGAGGAAGCATGAGTTTTCCCAAACAAGTGCGCATTGTTGAAGTAGGCCCGCGCGATGGCCTGCAAAACGAAGCCGCGGTAGCCACCAATGACAAAATCGCGCTGATTGATATGCTTAGCGCCGCTGGCCACAACTACATAGAAAGCGGTGCCTTTGTCTCACCGAAGTGGGTGCCGCAAATGGCGGATTCTTCAGAGGTGTTTGCCGGTATCCAGCGTAAAAGCGGGGTTACCTACGCGGCGCTTACGCCAAATTTAAAAGGCTATGAAGCCGCCAAAGCCGCCGGTGCCACTGAAGTGGCGATTTTTGGTGCGGCATCTGAAGCCTTTAGCCAGAAGAACATTAACTGCAGCATCGCCGAAAGCATGGAACGTTTTGCCCCTGTAGTAGAAGTCGCCAAAGCTGATGGCATTAAAGTACGCGGCTATGTGTCTTGTGTGGTCGGATGCCCGTATCAGGGTGATGTTGCCCCTACCGAAGTAGCATTGGTAGCCAAAGCTTTGCTGGAGATGGGCTGCTATGAGATATCGCTGGGCGATACCATCGGCTTTGGCACGCCGGATAAAGTTAATGCGATGCTGGATGCGGTGCTCGCTATGGTGCCGGTAGATAAACTGGCCGTGCATTTTCATGACACCTACGGCCAGGCGTTAACCAATATTTACGTGGCGCTAAACCGCGGCATCAGTGTTATTGACAGCGCGGTGGCCGGCCTTGGCGGTTGCCCTTATGCTGCCGGGGCGTCAGGCAATGTTGCCACTGAAGATGTGGTGTATTTACTGAACGGCCTTGGCATTTCACACGGCATCGATTTAACTGCACTGGCCAAAGCCGGCTGGTTTATTACCGACAAGCTGGGGAAGCAGCCTAGTTCTAAAGTAGGATTGGCGCTAAGGGCCAAGTGCAGTCAGACTGGTAATTAGTTAACAGCAACAACTAAGGTTCTTCGAACACGGTAATCACTCCGTACAACTTTGCCGGAACACGCCGTAAATACGTCCCTGTAGGCTCCTGTTTTTCATCCATGAAAAACACGGTTCCGGTCAAAGTGTACTGCGCGCTTACCTCGGCACAGATGCCAGCGGATGCGGATGTGATTTTTTCGGCGACCGTTGGAGGCCATGGATGGCCGGAATCGAGCCCCATGGATGGTTTATGGCGTGTCGCAGAAAAAACTTCACGCAGCAGCCGCGTAATCGAAGAGCAGTTCGCAACAGATAGTTCAGCAAAGAACAGAGGACAACAAATGGCAGGGTTTAATAAAGTCGTACATAGCTACGAAGACGCCATGGCAGGCCTGCAGGACGGCATGACCGTTATTGCCGGTGGCTTTGGCTTATGCGGTATTCCGGAAGGCTTAATTGCCCAAATCAAAAAAATGCAGACCAAAGACTTAACTGTGGTGTCAAACAACTGCGGTGTTGACGGCTTTGGCCTGGGCATTTTGCTGGAAGATCGGCAAATTAAAAAAATGGTTGCCTCTTACGTGGGCGAAAACGCCCTGTTTGAAAAACAACTGCTGAGCGGCGAGCTGGAAGTAGAACTCACACCACAAGGCACGCTAGCCGAGAAAATGCGTGCCGGCGGAGCTGGCATACCGGCGTTTTTCACTGCCACCGGCTACGGCACTCCGGTAGCTGAGGGCAAAGAAACCCGCGAGATTAACGGCCGTCATTATGTACTGGAACCTGCAATTACCGGTGATTTTTCCATAGTGCGCGCCTGGAAGGCCGACCGCTACGGCAACCTGGTGTTTCGCCACACCTCAATGAACTTCAACCCGATGGCGGCCACCGCCGGTAAAATTACCGTGGCTGAAGTAGAAGAAATTGTCGAGCCTGGCGAGCTGGAGCCGTCACAAATTCACACCCCGGGTATTTACGTGCAGCGCGTTATCAAAGGCAGCTTTGAAAAACGCATTGAACGTCGTATGGTCCGTCAAGGTTAAGGAGGCAACAATGGCTTTATCTCGTGAACAGGTTGCCATGCGCGTGGCGCAAGAGCTGCAAGACGGTTACTACGTCAACTTAGGTATCGGTATTCCGACCTTGGTGGCTAACTATGTGCCGGCAGGCATTGAAGTAATGCTGCAATCAGAAAACGGCCTGCTGGGTATGGGTCCCTACCCGACAGAAGACGAAATCGACGCCGATATGATTAACGCCGGCAAAGAAACCGTCACCGCCATTAAAGGCGCGGCGATTTTCAGCTCAGCTGAAAGCTTTGCCATGATCCGCGGTGGCCATGTCGATCTAACCGTGCTGGGCGCATTTGAAGTGGATCAAAACGGCAATATCGCCAGTTGGATGATCCCAGGCAAACTGGTTAAAGGCATGGGCGGCGCGATGGACTTAGTCGCCGGTGCACAAAATATTGTCGTTACCATGACCCACGCCGACAAATACGGCAACAGCAAGCTGCTAACCGACTGCACCCTGCCACTTACCGGCGTAGGCTGCGTAAAGAAAATCGTGACCGACTTAGCCGTGCTCGAAGTACGCAACGGCGCTTTCCACCTATTGGAGCGCGCACCGGGTATTTCAGTTGAAGAAATTCAGCAAAAAACCGCTGGTAAGCTGGTTGTTGAAGGCGATATACCGGAGATGGTGTTTAGCTAAGTTGCCGCTTTAACCTCTGAATAGCGCTCAGATTGTGATGATCTTGGCGCTATTTTTTTGACCAAATTAAAATCTGGTTATAGGCTTAGAACTGATAAAAGATCGATGCAAACACTATGACTAAACAAGTAAAAAACGAAACTAGCAAAGCAGAGTTGCGTAACTACAAGGCTGTGCAATTCGCTGCGAGCAACTTATTTGATGGCGACATGGCTGCCACTCATAAATGGCTGAACGAACCTGCATACAGCCTTGGCGATAAAGCTCCTGTGGATATGCTTAATAGTGAAACTGAAACGCAACAAGTATTAGACTTAATCGGCCGCTTGGAGCATGGTGTATTCAGTTAGAGAGTAAGTTTATCCAACCTTTAGCGCCATGCCCCTCTTTGCGCTTAACGCTTTAACCGCGCCAGCAAGCTGGAGGTATCCCAGCGGCTGCCGCCCATTTGCTGCACTTCGCTGTAGAATTGATCCACCAGGGCCGTAAGCGGCAAATGGCTGCCATTTTCACGTGCTTCTGTCAGCGCTATGCCTAAGTCTTTGCGCATCCAATCCACCGCAAAGCCAAAATCGTATTTACCTTCGAGCATAGTTAGCGAGCGGTTTTGCATCTGCCAGGATGAAGCTGCACCTTGTGATATCACTTCTACCACCGCTGCAGCGTCTAAACCCGCGTTCTGAGCAAAATTCAGCGCTTCTGCCAGGCCCTGCACCACCCCGGCGATACAAATCTGGTTTACCATCTTTGCCAGTTGGCCACTACCTGCCGGACCAAGTAATTTAGCGCAGCGTGAATAACTCATAATAGCCGCTTCGGCTTTAGCAAAGTCTGTCGCCTCACCACCGGTCATTACCGTTAACACCCCGTTCTCAGCACCGGCCTGGCCACCCGATACCGGCGCATCCAAAAAGCCGATGCCCTGTTGCTTTGCTGCTTGTGCCAGCTCGCGGGCTAAATTAGCTGATGCGGTAGTGTGGTCTATCAATACTGCGCCAGCTGCCATACCGGCCAGCACGCCCTGTTCGCCATACACTACTGAGCGCACATCGTTATCATTGCCAACACAGATAAACACCAGCGTCGCACCTTGTGCGGCTTTAGCCGGAGTTTCGGCATAAGTACCACCATACTGCGCTGCCCACTTTTCTGCTTTAGCCGCTGTGCGGTTATACACGGTTACCTGATAACCTTTTTGTTGCAGGTAACCCGCCATCGGGTAACCCATTACACCCAGGCCGATAAAGGCCACTTTGTTCTCACTATTATTTGACATATTACTGACTTAAAACTGTGACATACTGTGGCGCTGAGCTTACAAAGATATTGCTCTGATTGAAAGCATTTAAAGAAGGAAAGGTTATGGCAAATGTTCATCAGCACAAGGTAAAAGACGCACAGGGCAATGAGGTAGATTTAAGCCAATACCGGGGCAAAGTGCTGCTGATAGTGAATACCGCCAGCCAGTGCGGCTTTACACCACAATATAAAGAGCTGGAACAGCTGTACCAAAAGTATCATGACAAAGGTTTAGTGATCCTGGCCTTTCCCTGTAATCAGTTTGGTGGTCAGGAGCCGGGCTCAGATACTGAAATCCAGCAATTTTGCCAAATTAATTACGGCCTTAGCTTCCCTGTTATGTCCAAACTGATGGTAAACGGGCCGGAAGCGTCGCCGTTGTTTGAACACTTAAAAGACAGCGCCCGTGGTTTGATGAAAACCCGCGCTATTAAGTGGAATTTTACTAAGTTTTTAGTCAACAAAGATGGTGATGTGGTCAAGCGTTATGCACCGCGTACCAAGCCCGCCAGTATTGCCCAATCAATAGAAGAATTGCTGTAACTTTGATCCAGCGCTAAATACTTTAGCGCTGGTTAAGCTAAGCTGTACGGCAACAGATGGGAGAGATGCCATGAAAGTTGCCGTATTCAGTGCGAAAAAGTATGACCGCGATGGTTTCAGCCAATGGGCTGATGCCAGTATGCAATTTAGCTACCACGAAACCAGACTAAATAAAGACAGCGTTAAACTCGCTGCCGGTTGCCATGCTGTGTGCGTATTTGTTAATGACGAGCTCAATGCTGAGGTATTACAACAACTGTCAGAGCTGGGTATTGAAATGGTAGCGCTGCGCTGCGCCGGTTTTAATAATGTCGATTTAGCTGCAGCCAAAGCGCTGGGGATCCGCATTGCACGGGTACCGGCTTATTCACCAGAGGCCGTGGCCGAACATACCATAGGTATGATGCTGTGCCTTAACCGTAAACTGCACAAAGCCTATAACCGTGTGCGCGATGATAACTTTGCGCTGGACGGCCTGCTGGGCTTTAACCTGTTTGGCAAAACCGTTGGCTTAATCGGCACCGGCCGTATTGGCCAGGCTACTGCCAGAATACTGCATGGCTTTGGTTGTCAGCTGTTGTGTCATGATATCGCCCCAAGTAGCGTGCTCACTGAACTGGGCGCTCGCTACGTGCCACTGGCAGAGCTTTACGCGCAAAGCGACATTATCAGCCTGCATTGTCCGCTAACACCCGACACTAAGCACCTGATCAATCACTACAGCATTGGCAGCATGAAAGATGGCGTAATGCTGATTAACACCAGCCGCGGCGCGTTAATCGACAGTAAAGCGGTCATTGCCGGCCTAAAACAGCGCAAAATTGGTTATTTAGGCCTGGATGTGTACGAGCAGGAGGCGGATTTGTTTTTTGAAAACTTGTCAGAACAGGTAATAGATGACGAGGTATTTAAACGCCTCCTTACCTTCCCCAATGTATTGATCACCGGCCACCAGGCGTTTTTTACCCGGGAGGCGCTGCAGGAGATTTGTCAGGTAACCAGCGACAACCTGCTGGTTTTTGCCAGCAATACCACCAGCGGCAATGAATTAGTGAATTAAAAAAAGCAGCCATCAGGCTGCTTTTCAGTGAAAGGCCAGCCGCTTACTGCGTTAGTCTTCCTGCATTTCGTTAATCAGTGTTTCTGCCAACTCTTCCGGCATTACCACTACGCCAGGGCCATCAGCATCAGGTAATACGGCTATGGCTAACTCGTCGCCGTTTAAGCCTGAAGTCCACTTATCCAACCAGGTATCAACATCCACTGCCTGAGCAGTACAATGTTGCCATTCGCCTTCAATCCATTGCTCTGCCAGCTCGGCATGTGGCCATACCGGAATACAACGCTCATCTTCAGCGCTTACCAGTACAAAGCCTTCTTCGTCGGTTAATATCCAGATTTTTTCCAGATCAGCCACTGCCTGAATAAAATAAGTGTAACGCTGCTCCGCATCTAAAGCGGTAATGCGTTTGATCTCGTCAGCGGTTAATTGGTATTCCATAAGATGTTCCTGTTAAGCAAATCAATAATACCGCTAATGATGACGGATCACGCGGCCTTTTACCAATAATAATTACACCAGCCAGGCATTACCAAACCAAATCAGCAGCGCATAACGGCCGGCCTTGCCAAGCGACACCAACAGCAAAAACAGGCCAAACCGCACCTTCAGCACCCCGGCGATCAGCGTAAGCGGATCGCCCACCAGCGGCAGCCAGGCAAAGAGCAAACTCCAACTGCCAAAACGCTGAAATTGCCGCTGCGCTTTGTCAAGCACCGCCGCTGAACAGGGAAACCAGCGCTTATGCTGAAACTGCAACAGTTTCAGCCCCAGGTACCAGTTAACACATGACCCCAGCGTATTACCGGCAGTGGCCGCAATAAACAACCACAACGGGTTGTAGCCTTGCTGCAGCAAGGCCAGCAGCAACACTTCACTGGACGCCGGAAACAACGTAGCGGCCAACAGGCCGCTACAAAACAGAGTGAAATACGCTAACATTTATCAGCCAGCCAGCACCTGCCACACTAAACGCAGCCAAATAGCCCACAACACCACACAGCTGAGTAAAAACACATTAAAACGCAAGCGCACCGTATTACTGCCAATATGCACGGCAGTATGCAGTATCCGCAGCAATACATAGGCTGCGCCTAACACTACATAAGCCAGATCTGCCAACCCCAATTGCAAGGTGAACAGCACGCTGAATAAATACAACATCGGCATCTGGAATTGGTTATCAAAGTTACGGCTGGTGGCAATTACCTGTTCATTAGCACCGGTCAGGTTCATGGTTTTAAATGCTGCTACGCTTATTTCTTTATTTTTTGCAGCGCGAATACGGCGGCGCCCCATCAGCACCATTACCACGCTGGTGAGCAATATTTGCACAAACACCGGCAGCAAAATCATTTTTTCCATTTTATTCTCCTGATTTAATCCGCTCAGAGCTTAATGCAGCGCGGCCAAAGATGCCAGTGTCTTAATTTTGTCATGTCAGGCCTTTATATTTCAGCCAGTGATGTTGTTATACTGCGTCGTATTTTTTTGCAGAGCGATACTATGGCGCAATTATATTTTTACTACTCGGCAATGAACGCCGGTAAATCAACCTCCTTACTGCAAAGTGCGTATAACTATCAGGAAAGAGGTATGACAGTGGCTATTTACACCGCCGCACTGGATAACCGTTTTGGCTTGGGTAAGGTAAGCTCGCGTATCGGTTTGGCAATGGATGCGCATATTTTTGATAACAGCTTTAACTTTATCAATCATGTGCAGCAGCTTAAAACGCAAGGGCGGCTGGATTGCGTACTAATAGACGAAGCACAGTTTTTATCCAAAGGCCAGGTGCGCCAGCTAACCGATGTAGTAGATAAATTAAATATACCGGTGTTGGCCTTTGGCCTGCGCACCGACTTTTTAGGGGAAACCTTCGCCGGCAGCGAAGCGCTGTTAGCCTGGGCGGATAAATTAGTCGAACTGAAAACCATCTGCCACTGTGGCCGCAAAGCTAACTTTGTGGTCAGGCTGGATGAACACGGCAACGCAGCCACTACCGGCTCGCAAGTGCAAATAGGTGGCAATGAAAGTTATGTCTCTATGTGTCGCGAGCATTTTAAAGCACTGGTTTGGCAGGATAAACAAACGGAGTAACAAATGAAAATTCTCTATGGTGTGCAGGCAACAGGAAATGGACATATCAGCCGGGCCCGCGCCATGGGGAAGTATCTGGCGAAAGCCGGCGTGCAGGTAGATTACCTCTTCTCCGGCCGCCCCGGCGACCAACTGTTTGATATGCAGCAGTTTGGCAACTATCAGCTAAAACGCGGCTTAACTTTTGTCACGCAAAACGGCAGGGTTAACTACTGGCAAAGCTTTTGGCAGGCGCAAATCCGTACCCTGCAACAGGATATCAAGGCGCTGGACTTAACCGGTTACGACCTGGTACTCACCGATTTTGAACCTGTAACCGCTCAGGCAGCCAAACAGCAGAATAAGCACAGCATTGCCATCGGCCATCAGTACGCTTTTTTACACGATATCCCGATGGAACACGCCAACCTGATGAGCAAGCTGGTGTTTAAGCACTTTGCTCCGGCGCAGTATCAGCTGGGCCTGCATTGGCATCATTTTAACCAACCTATCCTGCCGCCCATTATCGACGAAGCTGAACACAACACGGAAGTTGCAGCGAATAAAGTGCTGGTGTACTTACCCTTTGAAGATCAGCAACAGGTTATCGCTATGCTCACCCCGCTTAGTGAATACCGCTTTCATCTGTACGGCCCGGGTTTAAGCAAAGCTGAGCTTGGTCATATCCACACTCATCCACCGGCACTGGCACCGTTTAAAGCCGATTTGGCCAGTTGCAGCCATGTGCTCAGCAACGCCGGGTTCGAGCTGATAAGCGAAGCGCTGCAGTTGCAAAAGCAGATCATGGTAAAGCCGCTGCATGGCCAGATGGAGCAGGAGTCCAACGCCCTGGCACTGCAGCAGTTGCAACTGGCCAGCCGCAGCAATCAGCTCAGCAGCAATATTATTGCTAATTGGCTCAGTGCGCCGGCCAATACTAATACCGTACAATACCCTAATGTGGCCAGCGCCATTTGTGACTGGTTACTGCAAGACACACCGGACAACATAGCCGCGCTGAGTAAATCACTCTGGGCTTAAGCCGCTTTTTTGCCAATACGGCCAAATCCGTTATAGTAAAAGCTCATCACTAACCTGAGAGCACTATGTCAGATAACGCTGTTGCCCTGCCGCATTTCTGGGCCATTATCGACGCCCTGCCCATAGCTGTGCTGTATAAAGAGCACGCCCGAAGCCGTATTTTGGCCAACCGCGCCGCTTTGCAGTTGTTTAACCCGCCGCTGACAGAGCATGCGTTAACCTTATCTGACGTCCAGCAACTGCGACTGCTTAGCCGCGACACGCAAACCCCATACGATTTGCTGCACAACCCTTTGCTGCTGGCATTAAGCGGCACTGAACTTACACAGCCCCTGCTGCTGGCCGGCGAGCCGGCACAAAATATGTTGCTGCGCAGCAGGTTAATCTCGCTGTCCTTTACCCTGCACACCAGCGTGCTTATCACTCTGGAAACCGACAACAGCAACAGCCCTGCTGTGCTGCCGGATAACAACTACCCTGCGCCGGACATCAGTGAATTAGAAGAAGCCCTGGCATTCGACAAACTAATATCACTGATCTCAACTGAATTAATCAACGTGCAGGATGACGAACTGGACCAGCATATTGAAGATGCACTGGCAGCTGTCGGCGAATTTTGCCACGCCGACCGCAGCTACGTATTTCAGTTTAACGCCAAGATCACTGAGATGAGCAATACCCATGAATGGGTGCGTAGCGGTATCAGCAGCCACAAAGCGTCTTTACAACAGATCCCGCGCCAGGCGTTGCCGTATTTCTACCGCGAAATCCAGCAAAACCTGGTGTTTGCAGTGAATAACGTCGCCGAACTGCCAACGGAAGCTGCAGCAGAGCAACAGGAATTTAATGCTGAAGATATTCAGTCTGTGCTGTGTTGTGCCATGCTGGCCGGCGATGCACTTATCGGCTTTGTCGGTTGTGACATGGTATCGCGCCAGCGTAACTGGACCAGTAACGACCTGCGCCGGTTAAAACTGGTGGGCGAAATGCTGGCTAATACGCTGCAAAACGTCAGTTACCGCCGTTCACTGCAGCAAATACAACTGCAACTGCAACAGGCCAATGCCGAATTGCAGCAGCAAGCGTTGCAGGATGGCTTAACCGGCATCGCCAACCGGCGTAACTTTGATACCAAACTGCAGCAAGAGCTACAGCGCTGCGCACGGCATCAAATATCGCTGGGCTTATTGTTGCTGGATATTGACCACTTTAAAGCCTACAACGACCACTACGGCCACCAGGCCGGCGATCAGGCGCTACAGCAAGTGGCGCAGCTACTGCCCGGGCTGTTAAAGCGTCAGGGTGAACTTGCCGCCCGCTACGGCGGTGAGGAGTTTGCGGTTATCTTACCGGGCAGTGATGAAGCAGCTTGTCAGCAGATCGCAGAGAAAATCCAACAGCAGCTAAACGCCTTGGCTATCCGGCATCAGCATTCCGGCGTCAGTAAACTGCTAACACTTAGTATTGGTTATTGCAGCCAAATACCGGATAAAAACAGCAGTGCAGAGCAACTCATTCAAGCTGCCGACAGTGCGTTGTATAAAGCCAAAGATAGCGGCAGAAATCAGCTTATGCCATGCGAAAAAAAGGGCAGCTAATAAGCTGCCCTTTTTCATTTTGCAGATCGGTTAATCGTAGAACGGTGAGCGTTGCTCGGTTGCATCAATTAACGTTGCAGGTCGGTTCAGTGGCTGACCACCATCACGCGCAATCGGGATCCAAGGCAAACGTCCCCTGCCTTTGGATGGCCGTAACGAGAATAAGTCAAATGGGATCGATAAATAAAACCCTTTGGTAAAACTACCTTCACCATAGTCTGACGACGAAACATCAGTAATAGCAGCATAAGCCCCCACTACAATACCGCTGTCAAAGCGTTTGGCAAAATCCACGTTTACGCCTTTATCCTTCGCCAAAAACTGGCCAATATTAAAGGTCAACTGAGTGTCAGGTAAAAACGCCGGTTTCCAATACACATTAACGTGGCCGGTAAAGGTCTTATAATCAAAAAAGTCAAAATCGTTCTCGTACGAGCGCTGTTGCACGTAGTTCAGATCAAAACCAATAGCAAAATCGGAGTCCACCGGACGGTACAGCATTTCGCCACCAACACCACCAAACATCGTCTCCAGATAACCGCCATAGGCTTGGGCATAAATATCCGGCGCTATCTGATCCTGCCATTGCAAATACAAGTTTTCCATCGATAAAGTATTGCCGGTTACATACTCGCGGATATAAGTTCTCACCCTTGGCAAAGGTGTCGCCTGGTTGTCCACTTTAAAATTAAACTTATCAAAGTTTTCCAACAACGTAATCTTAGCTGTACCGTTAACACTGAGACTACTGTTTAACCGGTAGCCGACATTGGCAAATACCCCTCCCTGGTACATATAAAACGCTTCAGGGTTACCAAAGGTTTGGATCCAAAATGTTTCTGCCCCTGTGTAGAAACCACTTTGTGCCGGCATACTGGTAAAACCCAGCGTGCGCGGCTCCGGCTGCTGACGCACATAGGTGGATGTTATATCACTACGTAACGAGTCATAACGGGCTGCCGCAATAAACTGTTCAGCATGCACCACAGTTTCTACCATTGGCAAATTGCCGGAGTAGGTCACAATACGGTATGTCTTAATATTGGCGGGTACTTCGGTAACTAAAATCCGGCCGATACGCTCAATCGCCTCATCGTGATCGCGATACGCCACTTGCTGGCCATAAAGTACAAACTCATCGTCAGTCATATGTGACGTTAATAAAGCAAAACCCGCTTCGCGATAAAGCGCCCGGGGTAAAGCATCCCGGTCAGTGATCTGCTTAACACTATCGAGCTGCTGCGGAATCTCCCGCAGCGGCGGCTTAATTTTTAGCTGTGTGGCGCTATGTAAATTCATTGCATAATGCACACCAAAACCCAAGGTGTTACCACGCTGGTAGTTCACATCAAAGTTAAAATTGCCCCAACGGTACACCGCGCCGATATTCCAGTTGCTGTCCTGCAGCAAATCACCGGCTCTGTCGTTTTGGTAATCATTGCCTTCGTACTCCAGCTTTAAGCGTAGTGGCTGCCAGGGAGTTTGGTATTCCACACCACCAAATAATGAGGCCGGGCCCTTAAAAAACTTTGTGTAGCTGATCTTACCACCTCGGCCCAACGTCCCTTGAGGTCTATCACAAAAACTGTCTTTAATTTCACAAAACGGGTTACTGGTATTGGCACCGTTGCCTAAATAGCCCCAGCCCATCCCAAGGTGAAAGTCAAAGTTGCCCCATTGCTTACTTAACGCAATAAATTCGCTTTCAAAAAAACCGGTGCCGCCAAAGTCTCTGAAGCCCACCGACACTTGCGGCAAATAGGTACTCTCTTGCAGCAAACGAAACTTAACGTCTATACCTTTATCTTTTAGTGTCTGGTCACCGCTAAAATTCGGATCATCGCTATACAGCCTGGTGCGCACATCGGTATAACGCACCGTTGATTCCATCCAGTCAAATAACTGAATACTCACCGACCACAAGCGATATTCCTCGTTGTCGGTGTAATTAATCGATAAATCACCGGCCGGCGCCATGCGCGCAGTAGGCGTCTGAATTAAACCGACTCCACCGTGTGCCATTTGCGATACTCCAGATGGCGCCTGCTGCCAGCTGTTGCTGTCAGCCGCCTTTGCTATCGCCGGTTGTAGCCCAAAACTAATTAAAGATAATAAAAACGCAATACGCACTGCAGTCATGACAACACCCTGTGAATCGCAAGCTCAAGCAACCGCTGATTTAGTATTTCCAGCTGCGAATTAAATAATCTACTTTGCAGTGGTATAAAAATTTGTGCACCGGGCATAGCTTCAATATGAGTGCGGTTCCAGTAGCTCACCCCAACTGTTTGTACTTTGCCATCCGGCTGCACCAACATCACCTCATCTACCTTGGCTAAAGGTGTCGGCTCTACCGATACCATATACTCGGCAGCTGCAACGGCACCACGATGTGGCACCCTGGTGCCAGAGCTAACGGCACCAAATATATGCACATGGTTTGGCCGTAGCTTTAACTGTAATAAATAAGCGCCATCGTCAAAACGCGGGTTTAACTCCGGTCGTGTTCTGGCAAAGTCATAGTCTATTGGCAATAAAATACGTTGCGCTAAACGCCATGATACTAACTGACGCTCCAACGACTGCAACGTAAACACTAAATCACTGTCGGTCGCATTGTGCAGTTTTAACTCTGCTATCTGTTGTAATAACTGCTGGCGTAATTGCTCAGGTTTATTGCTGTCAAGCTTAAACAGCGCCGAGGCAGGCCAATACCACACTGATGTTAACGCAGCCGGCGCCAACACCTCACTTAATCTTGGGTTGGTTGCGAACTGATAGCTGGTGTCATTAATAATGACACTAACAGCTGATTCTGCGGCAGCGGTTAATAGCAAACCACTACATAACAGTGCTGTACTGAATTTCATTTTACTTCTCATCACTGTACACCTGAGCAGTAGTTTGATCCCCAGCCGACACTAAGCGGGCAATCCGGCTGATATAAGTCATGGTTATTGGCGCGCCAAATGGCGCCAGAGTCTGTTCACTTCTAATTAAAGTGCCGGATGCAGTATCAAACCAGAAGTAATTTTTCCAGCTATTGTCAAAGCGCAAATAATTGGCATCGTCTTCGTACTGCACATACTCTACTACCAGCGTCGTGGTTAGCTTTTGCTGAAAGAAACTTACCTCTTGTGCCGGTAGCACTTCAAACCGTGAACGCAACGCATAGCCGTATTCACCGCTTTGCCAATCCGCTAATCGCAACCAACTACTGTCAGGTCGAATCGTATTATGCTTTTGAACGGGGTCGCTTACAGTATTCGTCAGGTACAACAAATCATTGCTAAAGCCCAGAGTACGCACCAAGCGCCCCTGTTGCATTATCAGCATCGCTTTATCTGCCGACACCCACTTATGCTGGCCGGCCTCTACTTTAAATAACGCCATAGCGGCAACAGGCCGCTCGCCGTGTTGCACATATAGTAAATCTGACGGCGCGTTGATAACCTCTTCCAGACTCAGGTCCGCGTCTTCAGCTTTAGCAAAGGCTAACTGCAAATTATCAATATAGGAGTGATAAGTACCGGCGCAGCCGGTAAGGGTTAGCAGCACCAGGCCGCCCAAAACAGATCTAACGAATAGCATCAAAGATGTATGCCTGCTGAATATTAAGTCAAATAAACAAACAGCAATAAAAAAGCCGCCAGCAGGCGGCTTTTTTATTGCAACAAACTTAACCGCCGATAGCTGGAGCGGTAAAAGTTACTGTTGATGTGGTAGTGCCTGTACCAGTAACCGTAGTGCCGGTACAAACGCCATTTACCGGGCCAGTCTGGCCATCGGCGCAGGTAGGCACTTCTTCCGGAGGTGTTACAGAAGAACCACGGTTATTAGAAATAACCGCAGCAGCTACCGCAACACCAACAACACCGGCAGCTACAGTAGTAGTGGCTACACCACCAATAGTACCTGAACCACCTTCTTTTTCTTGCGCATTAACACCGGCACTCAACGCCAGTACAGCAGCGGCAATAATTAATTTTTTCATACTATTTCCCTCATTAAGAAACCTGAATTCAGACTTGTACGCAGCTTAAACTAAAAAAAAGCTCAGCTCAACCTGAAAAGCGACAAAAACATAACTTTTTTACAGCTAATAAATAAATAAAATACCAGCTACGCCACCCTCAACGATAAATACTTGTCAGGCAATATATTTTTTTGCCGGCACAGGGTCTGTATGCACCACCAGCAGCGGTGAATCGGCGCCGCTATCGCAACCGGCTTTAACCACGAGGTCACTACTGGCGCAGCTGTAACTAAAGCCGGTTGGTGCTGCACGCATCAACTCAATAATCTGCTCTACCGCAAAACTGTCACACAGTGTATCCAGCCGTAATAACAAACTTTCCATTTCGGCCCAGCTCAGGCATATTTCATCCGCGGCCATAATGCGCGGGTGGGCGGTCTCACGCACACTTTCACCAATCAGCAATTCTTCATATAGCTTTTCGCCTGGCCTTAAGCCGGAATAATGCACTTCAATATCCCCGTTGGGGTGTATATCGTCTTTTACTTCCAACCCCATCAAGTGGACCATCCGCTTGGCCAGGTCAGCAATTTTAACCGGTTCGCCCATATCCAGTACAAATACATCACCGCCCTGCCCCATAGCACCGGCCTGAATTACTAACTGCGCCGCCTCCGGAATCGTCATAAAATAACGGATAATATCTTTATGCGTTACCGTTATCGGGCCACCGCGGCGAATTTGTTCGCGAAACAGCGGCACTACCGAACCGCTGGAGCCCAATACATTACCAAATCGCACCATGCAAAACCGCGTGGTATTTTGCCTTTGCGACAGCGCCTGTAATACCAGCTCGGCCAGCCGTTTCGACGCGCCCATTACATTGGTTGGCCGTACCGCTTTATCGGTAGAAATTAATACAAAGGTTTCAACACCGGTGTTAATTGCTGCCTCAGCAGCATACCAGGTACCAAACACATTATTACGCACGCCTTCAACCACATTGTATTCCACCAAAGGCACATGTTTATAAGCCGCAGCGTGGTAAACCGTTTGCACGTTAAACGCCTGCATTACCGTTTCCAGCCGGTTTTTACGCTGCACAGTGCCCATTACCGGAATTAACTTTATATCAAGCTCGCGCTGGCTAATGGTATTAGCCAGTTCCTGCTCTATGCTATACAAACCAAATTCGGATAGCTCAAACAGCACCAGAACCGCGGGTTCACAATTAATAATTTGCCGGCATAGTTCCGAGCCGATAGAGCCGCCGGCACCGGTTACCATTACCACCTTGTGCTGAATATTGGCTTGCATCAGTTTTACTTTCGGCGCTACCGGGTCGCGGCCTAGTAAGTCTTCTATCTTTACATCCTGCAGCTCGTCAATCCGCATCGAGCCGTCTACCAGATCACTCATCCCCGGAATCGACTGCACCGGAATAGGCAACTCTTCTAATGCATCTAATACCTCACGCCGTCTGGCGCGGCTGGCTGAAGGTAACGCCAGTAAAATACGGCTGATATTGTAATTTTTTAATAAAGCAGTAATTTGCGCCGGCGCCCCGACAGGAATACCAAGAATGGTTGAGCGCTGTAAGGTGGTGTCGTCATCAACAAAAATTACAGGGTGATACTGCTCGCCATTCATCAGGGCGTGAGCCAATTGCCGGCCCGACGAGCCGGCGCCGTATATTAGTACCCGCTCTTTATGGCCGTTATTACGCTGCACCAAAAACATCCGCGCCAGCAAACGCACACCACCGGAAGTAACCAGCGCCAAAATGGCATAAACAAAAATCAGATTGCCTTTGTCATGCACATTAAACACGCCAAATAACAGCGCCAAAACAAAGGCACTGCTGACAATACCGGCCAATACCGCGCCCAAAGCATGTTGACCAATATAACGGATTACCGCGCGGTATAAACCCAGCTTGGTAAAGATAAATAAGGTAACCGGCAGGGTAATAGAAAATGCCAACGCTATTTGCGGCACATTAGTATGCACATCATTCTGTGTTAGAAAATAAGCGGCAAACAACGACGTAATCAAAAAAAACATATCTGCACATACAGAGACGAGTCGTTTTACCGAACGCGGTAAGCCCAATAACCAAGTCAGCATCTAATACCTCATAACACTTGTTTGCTAATTAACACAGTGCTGATATTTAAAATTTAAAAAGTATAGCATTTATTATTATCAAAAACGCAGCGCTACTGCCGCGCCAACAGCTTCTGCAACCAGGAAGCAAACTGCGGGCCCAGATGTTTATCACGCAGCCCATGCTCAACAAAGGCCTGCATATAGCCCAGTTTATTACCGCAATCATGGCTGCGACCAACAATATGGTAGGCATTAACCGCTTCTTGCTGCATCAGCATCGCAATAGCATCGGTTAGCTGTATTTCATCACCGGCGCCTACCGGGGTACGCTTTAACCATTGCCAAATATGGCTGCTAAATACATAACGGCCCACTACAGCTAAATCAGATGGTGCTTCATCTATCGCCGGCTTTTCCACTATGGCGGTCATTTTTGCTGACTCTCCGGCAGCCAGTTGCTGACCACTTACATCGACAACACCATAGCTGCTGACTAACTGATGTGGCACCGGCTCAACCATCACCTGGCTAACACCGCTTTGCTCAAACAATTGCACCATTTTTGCCAGGTTTTCACGGCGTAAATCACTGTCGTAACTATCTACCAACACATCCGGCAATACCACAGCAAAAGGTGCATCGCCTACCAACGGTAAGGCGCACAGTACAGCATGGCCCAAACCTTTAGCTTCCGCTTGGCGCACATGCATAATGGTGACGTCTTTAGGGCATATTGCCTGCACTTCATCCAATAACTGACGTTTCACACGTTTTTCCAGCATCGACTCCAGCTCAAAGCTCTTATCAAAGTGGTTTTCAATCGAGTTTTTCGAAGAATGGGTTACCAGCACAATTTGCTTAATACCGGCGGCAATACATTCATTTACCACATACTGAATAAGCGGCTTATCCACTACCGGCAGCATTTCTTTCGGAATAGCCTTGGTTGCTGGCAGCATTCGTGTGCCCAGACCCGCTACCGGGATAACCGCTTTTAGTACTTTCATCTAAACTCCGATACTTAGTGTTTAGTGGTGAATGTTTAGTGTTGAGTTAACAACTTAAAATTCACAACTCAAAACTCAAAACTAATAATTAGTCGCTACCAAACAAATCACGGGTATACACTTTTTCTTCAACATCAGCCAAAGCGTCACTGCGGCGGTTTGCTACTATTACATCAGATATGCGTTTAAACTCCGCTAAATCTTTAATTACCCGCGAGCGGAAAAACTCGTCCTGCTGCAACTCCGGCTCATACACCACCACTTCGATACCTTTAGCTTTAATACGCTTCATAATGCCCTGGATAGCCGAGGCACGAAAATTATCTGAACCCGTTTTCATTACCAGGCGAAAAACACCCACTACCTGAGGGTTACGGGACAATATGGACTCAGCCACAAAGTCTTTGCGAGTGCGGTTAGCATCTACTATTGCTTGCATTATATTGTTCGGCACATTCTGATAATTAGCTAATAGTTGCTTAGTATCTTTGGGCAGACAGTAACCACCGTAGCCAAAGCTGGGGTTGTTATAATGGTTACCAATGCGCGGGTCCAGTCCAACACCTTGAATAATTTGCCGCGCATTTAAGCCATGGCTTTCAGCATAGCTGTCCAGCTCGTTAAAATACGCCACCCGCATCGCCAGGTAAGTATTAGAAAACAGTTTAATGGCTTCAGCCTCGGTGCTGTCGGTAAACAGCAGCGGCACGTCTTGCTTTATCGCGCCCTGTTGTAACAAGGCGGCAAAACGCGCAGCACGCTCACTTTGCTCACCAACAATAATACGCGACGGATACAGGTTATCGTATAAGGCACGGCCTTCACGCAAAAACTCCGGTGAAAATATCAGGTTGTCGGTAGCAAACTTTTGTCGCGCTGCAACAGTAAAGCCCACCGGCACGGTAGATTTAATTACCATTACCGCCTTGGGGTTAACCGCTAATACATCGCGGATCACCGCTTCTACACTGCTGGTATTAAAATAGTTGGTTTGCGGATCGTAATCGGTTGGCGTAGCAATAATAACAAAGTTCGCATTGGCAAAAGCCAACTGCTTATCCAGAGTAGCCGTGAAATTCAGCGCTTTATTTGCCAAAAAGTCGGAGATTTCTTTATCTTCTATCGGTGATTTTTTCTCGTTTAGCAACGCCACCTTTTCCGGTACTATATCCAGCGCAACCACGTGATTGTGCTGCGCCAGTAACATGGCATTAGACAACCCTACATAACCGGTGCCGGCAATGGCAATTTTTAAACCCGACATAACATCCCTTTTTTGAGTTTTAAGTTGTGAATTAAAAGTTGTGAGTGGTAAGAGGTGAGTTGTGAGTTGTGAGTTGTGAGTTGTGAGTTAAAAACTCAACACTCAACACTCGCCACTAAACACTAAACACTCAATCCTGGCTGGCAATAATAGCATTGATCCCTAAGCTGGAAAAAGCCTGTTGTAGTGCTGTTTTCGCGCCATCATCACCATGCACTATGCGTACCTGTTGCGGTTTTCGCCGCATCCGGCTAATAAAACTTACTAAACCAGTTTTATCAGCATGGGCTGAATAGCCGCTTAATGTAATAATTTCGGCGCCGATAATAATGCGCTCGCCGTCTATATCGACATAACCGCCTTGCGGACCAAAGCGCTGTATTGCTGCGCCCAGGGTACCGCGTGCCTGATAACCAACAAACACCACCTGATGCGCCGCATCCGGTAATAACGCTTTTAAATAATTGACCACCCGGCCACCTTCACACATGCCGCTGGCAGCAATAACAATAGCCGGCTGTTTGCTGCGGGCTAAAAACTGCACCAGATCTAAATGTTGGCTATGGCTGTCTATGGTATGTAATTGCGCAAAGCTCAGCGGGTGCCGGCCTTGTTTCAGCCGTTGTTTGGCTTCATTGTCCCAGCAATGTTTCAGCTCGTCATAAGCACTGGTAAATTTTGCTGCCAATGGCGAATCAACAATAATTTGCAGTTCATCCCAACGTAACTGTTGGTGAATTTTTTGCCCGCGCAAACGGTGAATAATGGCTTCCAGTTCATATAACAGCTCTTGGGTGCGGCCGATACTGAAAGCCGGAAATAACACAGTACCGTTATCTTTGAGCGAATGCAGCAACACCTGCTCCAGCCGTTTTATCCGCGCACGACGATTTTCGTGTTCGCGATCACCATAGGTACTTTCTATTACCACCACATCTGCCGTATTAGGTGGTTTGGGTGCTGGTAGCAAAGGCGCATAGGGCGCGCCCAAATCGCCGGAAAATACGGTTTTGTAGCTTTTTTTAGCTTCGGTATTATGCCGCAGCTCAACATAGGCCGAGCCCAGAATATGCCCGGCCGGCTGAAACCGTAGCTCTGGCCCGGCGCTGCCCAGGGTCGACGCCGCACCGTCAAATGCCGGCAATGGCAGCCATTGTTTAAAATCACAAGCGACCAACTGACGGCGCACCCTGGCCAAAAAAGCATTAATTAACTCTTCATCGCGGGTAACCCCTACCTTTAATGCATCTTCCAACACCAGCGGCAATAACGTGGCCGAGGCGGTAGTGCAATAGATAGGCCCGTTAAAACCGGCAGCGAGTAAATACGGAATCCGCCCAACATGGTCAATATGCACGTGGGTAACAATCAGCGCTTTAATATGGTCAATGGCAAAAGCAATCTGCGGCGCAGCAGCAGAACCCGAAGCAGACAGCTCTGCGCCCTGAAACAAGCCACAATCAATAAGTACGCCGTAGTCATCGGCCAGCCGGTATTCATGACAAGAGCCGGTAACACCATCTACCGCGCCATGGTGGATAAATTGGGGGGTGTTATACACAGTCGACATCCTGTCTCCTTGTTAGTGGTGAGGGGTGAATGTTTAGTTTTGAGTTTTTAGTGTTGAGTTAGTTTTTAGTGTTGCGTTGGGCGGTTTTTACTATGCTGGTTAGTATTTTAATCAGCTCTTCGCTTTGGTTAAGTAAGCTGGCTACATGCGGTTGAGTATCATCGAGGTAGCCAGTTATACATAGCAGCTCCAGCCAATACTTTGCTTCTCTTGATTCTTTACTGGCAATACTCATTTTAGCAATAAAATCAGCTTTAGATTGCCCCGCCTGCGCCTCGTTGATATTGGCACCGATAGAAGTACCACAGCGCACTAACTGCTTAGACAGCACAAATTCTTTATGCTCTTTTACCAAATACTGATAAAGCCTGACAACCCGAACCGCAAACTCAAAAGCCTTGGCCAATACATTATTCGATTCAGCAGGCATCCAAAGCCCCAACCAATCAAAATCCTATACTACCTATAGCCCAAACCATAAATTTTACAAATAATAAACACCAACCAATCAAAACTCAGCACTCACAACTAACAATTCACCACTCAAAACTACCGAACCCTATCCCCACTGCCCTTCCCGGCCACCGTCATAAAAATATACTTAAAGTAGTTAGCCACCGTAAGCTGTGCCAGCATTTTTGCGTCTGTCTCGGCCAGTAATACCGGCGTCGACATATCAATATCATTAACCTGCGCCAGCCCGGTAATGCCCGGCCTGGCATTTAACACACCGCGCTGTTCGCGCTCGTTAATTAATTCTTGCTGGTTAAACAGGCAAGGCCGCGGGCCTACCAGGCTCATTTCGCCTTTTAATACATTCCACAGCTGCGGCAGTTCATCCAGCTTGCTCTTACGTAAAAAGCCACCAAAGGGTGTTATTGCACTGGCGCTGGCTAAATGGCTGGCCACATGAGCAGTATCCGGCCTCATGGTACGAAACTTTACCAGCGTAAACGGCTTTTTATGCCGCCCTACCCGCTGCTGGCGAAATATCGGCGAACCAGTATCAAATAAACCAATCAGGGTTAAAATAACCAGCACCGGAAAACCAAACACCAAGCCACAAAAGGCAAAAATAATATCCAATAAGCGTATCAACATAATTCCTCTAAAATTTGCCAGCGACAACTAAACACTCACAACTAAAAACTCAACACTCAGCACTCAGCACTCAGCACTCAGCACTAAACACTCAACATTTATCTCTCAACCCTTCGCGGCAAAGCAGCGAGCAATCCCCTCTTCCACCGTCACCGGCGGCCGCCAACCCAGCGTGTCTTTAGTATGCGATATATCTACTTGTAAATTACCGCAAAGCCGGTCTATTACCGCAGATTTCCCCGTCAGCTTACCGGCCAGTTTCAGCCAACTCATCGGCACCGGTAACAACCTTGGCTTTTTCCCGGCAGCACGTGTCATCATTTGCAACAGTTCAGTAGTGGAAACATCGTGCTCATCACTCACCAAAAAGGTTTGGTTCGCCGCCTTTGGATGTTCAATGCAAGTAACAATTAAATCGACCAGGTTATCCAGTGCCACCAGGCTGCGTTTGTTATGGATAGCCCCTAAGGGTAACGGCAAGTTTTTTCTGGCCAGCTTCATCATAGCGGCAAAGTTAGCTTTAACTCCAAGGCCGTAAACCAGCGGCGGACGAATAATTACCACCTCCATGCCGGTCTGTACTGCTATCTGTTTCAACCCGATTTCAGCTTCAGCCTTAGATATGCCATAGGCATCATCAGGCAGCGGCTTATCGTCATGCCTGAACGGCTTGTCGTTACGTGTTGATTCACCATTTACTTTAATGCTACTGATAAAAATAAAGCGCTTAACGCCGGCTGCGGCAGCCTGCCGGGCCAAATTAACAGTGCCAAAAGTGTTCACGTCACGAAATGCTGCTAAAGGATCTGTTGTCTGCTCATTCATCATATGCACTCTGGCTGCACTGTGTATAACCACATCAACACCCGCTAAAGCTGAGGAGTAGTCACTATCAGCATTAAACTCCGACTGATAGAACGGCAACGATACATTTTCTGGCTTTTTTCTACCCAATAGCACTAAAACTCTGGTGCTAAGCACTGATAACAACCTGGAACCAACGAAACCACTAAAGCCTGTAATTAAAATTTTATTGTTCAACAACATTACCCTTTAGCAACTCTTCATAAATAGCAAAATGTTTGTTCACCACAGAATTTATATCGAACTCACGTTCAGCTAGTCTACGCCCCGCAACGCCAAAACTTAACCGTAAATCACTATCATTGACCAGCTTCTCAATAGCACCCGCTAACGCCGCTGAATCTTTAACCGGCACTAATAAACCTGTTACATCCGGCGTGATGGCATCACGACAGCCAGGCACATCAGTTGTAATAACGGCACGGCCACAAGCCGCAGCCTCAATAAGTGACTTTGGTAACCCTTCGCGATAACTGGGCAATACAACTATATTTGCTTGCCGATAGCTTGCAGCCACATCACTACTGAATCCCCAATATTCTATCAGTTGTTGTCCCACCCAAGAATTGAGCTGAGCCTGACTAACAGATTTTGGATTTTCATCAACATCGCCAACCAAAACTAAACGGCATGATATATTACTTGCTCTAAGTAACTTTGCAGCTTCAACAAACTCCAAAACGCCTTTATCTGTCAATAAGCGAGCTAACAGCATAGCTACTGGTTTACCTTGAGGCTCTTCACTAAACGGATACTCTGCAAAGTTAACCCCCGAGCCTCTTATCATAATTGCCTGATTAGCTGAAATGATACCTGCAGAGATAAATAAATCTCTGTCGGTCGGGTTTTGAAAAATCACTCTGGATTTGCGATGACGTAGCGCTAACCTGTATAAAAAACTTATGAACACACGCACCAGCCTAGCTTTTAAACCCTCAGAAATAAATACGAAACCAAGACCCGAAATAGATGAAACTTTAGGGATCTTAGAAAAAAGAGTCGCAAGTCCGGTGTAAAGTACGGGTTTAATGGTGACAGCATGAATAATATCCGGCCTGCTTAGCTTAATTACACGCTTAATTGCTACAAGCGTTTTAAACTCTTTAAAAACCGAAGTGCCGCTGCGTTCTAACGGCAAGTTATGCAAAATAAAACCATAGCCTTTTATGGCTTCACCTTTTGCAGTTAACTGACAAGCAATATTCACCTCGTAACCTGCGGCTTGTGCAGCTAATGCAATGGGTAAACGGTGCGAAAGAAAAAACCAGTCAACATTAACGACAAAAAGTAACTTTTTTTTCATGCTATATTAGCTCTCTTCTAGCTATAATGCTGTATCGTACTACTATAATGATCGTGCTGAATTGCTACCGCGAAAAATCATCACAATACTAATATAACAAAAAAACGATACAACATAAGGTACTGGCTCAGCATCAATCCCTGCTTAAAAATCTTATTGGCACGTGCAAGACGAAATTGGGTTCAGCGCTATAAAATTACTTCTGTGACGTCGTTCTAGCTAAAAGAATCCAAAAAGCTAATAAAGAACAGAGCAATAAAGGAACTTTAAAGCTAGACAAAAAATTAAACAAAGCGGTCCTATGCATATAGGAAAATAAAATTATTAAGGTAGGGACATGAATTAAGAAGTACAAATTCCTACAGCCAATCCACATCCAAGAAGAAACCGCAAGTAAAACAAAAACAAAAACAGTAAAAAAAAATAAACCTCCAGCCCCAAAAAAAGCATAAACCTCGCCGAAAATAGAAGACGCCAAACCGAAATCTACCAAGTAAAAATTATCTTTCAAATAAGTCGACGTATTAATAACATCTACGGAAAATGCTCTACGATACAAATCACTTAAAAATGGAATGGGAGCGAAAAACAGATAACCCACGTTGCCACCATAATCAACATTTTCAACTAAAGTTATAAAATTCATAACTACTGCTTTGGGCTCGACCAAAAGCAAATCAAATAACAGGCTAAAGTCAACACTTTGAAGAACCGTTAGCACTGTGCCAATTTCACCAGACTTTATATTTTTATAGAACAGCTTTACACTCAACAATAATGACAATACTACTCCTGTTGTAAAGATCGTCGCGGAATGCTTTAAAGAAAGAACTCTAACCATCTTACCATTAAAACTATGAAGAACGAATATCAATATAAAAAAAAGTATATTCGCTCGACTGCCAATAATCAAAAAAATAACCACAACAAAAAATGAAACTAATAGTCCTGGAATAAAATTACGCCTCAGAGATAGAAAAAAAACAACTTGAGAAAAACCGGCTATTAATGCAATAACTCCACCTTGTTGAAACTTTACATCCATCTTAGAACCAAGCAGATCGCCACCATTAAATAAAACCAGATAAATCAAGAGAAGCACAAGGGGAATCAAAAAGAACTTTACGGCTACTTTCTCTTTTCCGTTACTACTAGATTCTTCGTTGAGACGATCTCTTCCAAACCGTTTACAGACTAAAAAGTCATAAACCAATATCAAAATGCTCAAGGACAAACTGAAAATCAAAATATAGAGCTTTAGCCAAAATGGCACCGCAATTGCTAAAGAGGTATAAGAGAATCCACCAAAATCGACAACGTCAAAAGTGACCACACAATAATTATATAAAAAGAAAAGCACAAAGATAGTAAAAAAGTCGAAGAAGCGTCTTCGTAAAAATACGATATAAAAAAGCAGTGAAAAAGAAAAAAAAAGAAAAAAATTAACCATACAACATTTAACCTCTCCGCCTGATAGTTAAAATTGAAAATAAACCGGTCATCAGAAAAAATGACAACATAGCGAAAAAGTTCGACAAAGCCACGCCATACAACCCGAAGTATCGAGACAGCACAATTATCAATATAACACTTAAAACACCACAACTAATCGTAATACAAGATTGTAAAAAATTCTTTTTATAATATGATAAGAAACCACTAAACACTAAATACAAACCTCGTAACGATTGACCCAATAGTAAAATAAAAATTATATCGACAGCGGCTAAATACTTCTCACCTGCATAAACCCTAACGAAGCCCTCTCCAAAAAAAAAGAACAAAAACGGAAAAGAAAAGACAAGCGCTAAATAAAAATAGAACTTTCTAACAAGAACTGTTGCTACACCATTATTTTTAAGAAATGAGAAAAGAAAAGGAATATATGCTTTTTGAATAGAATCAAATAAGAAGCCTGCTATAGACGCTACTTGAACTGAAAAAACATAGATCCCGACATCCGCTAAAGAAAATTTATCCTCTATAAAGAAACGGTCAAAGTAACTGATAAGAAACGCACCTAGCAAATGCGGCATCAAAGGCAAACCAAATACCAAAGACCTTTTAATACCAATTTGTATATCAGCAGACTCGCCAGCTAGAATAAGTTGCTTCTTCAACGTGAATGTGCAATAAACTGATATTAGAAAAAGAGATAGCGTTACAGCATACACTCGCCCGTCCAAGCTTGGAAATATCGAAAATACAAAAAACAACGTCATCACAACGTTGAGTGCGCTGCCGGCAACTTGCACCTTACCATAAGAAAAAGCACTTTGCTCAGCTTGAAATATGAACAGTCTAATATTGAGCACACAAGTAAAAAACGAACATAAAATAGCCAACAAGACATATTTAAGCTCAATAGGAAATATCCAGATATCAAAATTATAAAGAATTAATACGATTGCACCAACTACAGCTAGCATCGAAATATAAATAAGGTAATTCGACTTAACTATGACAGCTCTACTTTCTATGTCATCGAAATAAGCGCGTATTATATATGACTGCGTTCCTAAACTGACAAAATGCACAAACAAAACTGACAAAGTCTGAAAGAGACCTAAAGTACCGTATTCTTCTATAGTTAATATCCGCGTGAGAAGAGGCAACAAAAAAAATGGAATAGAAAAGTAGACAATGTTAGACGCTAAGTAGATAAAAACATTCGAATAAAATTTACTACTAGCATTCATTGCTTTGCTCTATAAATTTAATCCATGCCAACATTCTTGCTTGCCAAGAAAATCTAATTATATCTATATCTTTTTTCAGAAATGCAGATTTACAGCGAGCAGCTATTACTCTAGCAGCAGATTCTGTGTCAGAGAAATCTAAAAGTATTCCATTTCCATATAACAAAACCTCGTCAGAATAACCAAGGGTATGTTCTTGTGCAAAAACGAATGCTTTATACTTGATATAGTCATATAGTTTAAGTGGGCTTCCTGGACTTACTCTATTGTTCTTTACCGGAAGCAAACAAGCATGAGAAATCTGGATTATTTCATCACAGCCAGTAGAGTCTAATGGAGAAATATTAAGAATATTCTCCCGCCTAAGATTATCTGGCAATTTTCCACCAGCAACCAAAATCAATATCTCTGGAGCTATATTTTGTAAAAATTTACTGATTTCATAAATGTAGTCAATACCATGCCATTCGGATACAGACCCAGTAAAAGACAAAATTACTCTGCCTTCTGGAATATTGTATTTATTTCTTAAATTATTTAAGTCTTCCACCACACTGAAATTCGTATCATAGCCATTGTAAGAATAAAAAGAATTTCCAGAGTAACTGTACTTTTTGCAATATTTCTCAAGAAGTAACGGGTGATTAAACAAAATCGATTCAGAATTAACGTCGAGAAAATGCGTAAACTCTGCAACAACTTTGTATATACCCAAAAGAAACTTTCCTTTTCTTATTAGAGAAACCTCATCCTTAATATCTGCATGAACTTCTCTAAAATAGGAGATACCCAGCAATCTACATGCTAAAAGTGGAAGAAATCCAACACATCCTCTTGATATAATTCCGGAAGGCCGCTTTATAAATATAAGAAGGAAAACATAGATCTCTAATAATGGTAGAGATAAAAAAATAGGAATATTTTTATAGGGAAAGAAATTAAGAACTTCAACATCTCCACCCATTGAAGAAAGAACATTCATCTTTTGTCTAGTTGCCCTAGATTTTCCGCCTGACTTATGCACATCAAATCCAACAAGATAAAATAACTTCATATTTCTGCCTTCAAATCTACCACAAAGATGCCAGCATCTTTAAAGTATGAGTACACATTCCCAGCATCTTGCCGGCGACTTTCTGATTTAAGAAAGTCGCAAATATCATAAGAAGTCACCTTGGCAAAACAAAACTCCCTCCCGAGCGAATAGAGCGCAGTTGTCCAAAAGCCACCTAAAGCTATCGACTGTTTATTACTTACTGTTTCCATGAAGTGCTCTACGGGAGTTGATAAATGATATACATTTATACCAGCATTTTTAAGCATACTAAGCTTAACTTCGTTGTCATCTCTATGAGGAATGTATTTCATATCAACTTCATACAAAGTAGAAATATGAGTAATTAAGCTTACTTCCAAAGCCAATGGGATAATACCAGCCTCAGAGTATTTTGAACCAATAAAATAAAAGTCCTCTATTTTACTTTCTAAATTACTTTTTCTTATTTTCTCTCCATTAAAGATGGATTCAGTCACTAACTCTATATCGTTATCGAAACGCATTCCCAGCAATCTATAGACCCCAAAACGCAGACCATTATAAACACCTTTAACTTGAGGATATGTAATGCCTTTACTGATGTAATTAGATAATATATTTATAGTTGCTGCTCCATCATCCATAATAACACGCTTCTTAGATTTTATGCGTCGAAGTAACAACTGAGAATATAAATCTCTAAAATCACCAACCAATATTTCATTCACTTCTGAAAAAGAAAACTTAATTTTAAAAAACATGAAAATGAGCTTGAACTCCAATTCAATAATGTTGTTGAAGCTTATTACATGCAGAGAAGCATAGAGTGAAGATTCTTCAATCAAAACTTCAAAATGTTTGTTATTTTTTTCCCGCTTTTTACTTCCTTGTAAAACTACAAATATATTATCCTCAGTTGCATTCCGACTTTTTGCAATTCCCAACGCAGACATTAACTGAAACGGCGAAGAAACATAATAAATAGCTGTCACATTATGATCCTTAATGAAACTTTTTCAATGATTTTTTCTCTGAATAATGCTCAGGATCTCTATGTGAAAAAACCTTCGCTGGGTGCCCTCCTGCTATGCTTAGTGCGGGAATATCGTTAACTACGACGCTTCCAGCTTGAACAATTGCACCTTCCCCGATAGTAACTCCACCGAGAATTATTACTCGAGCACCAATCCATACATTATCACCAATCAACACATCTTTATTGATAAACGTTGCATCATAAGGAATTGAATCTCCGTGATAATTATGATAAGAGGTTATTATCATACAACCAGGGCCTGAATGAAAATTGTCACCAAATAGGACTTTCCCCCCACCTAGAACATTCATACCGTTAAAATGGCAGTTATTTCCTATAATGGTGTTAAATGTAAATATTGAATTTCTATTCACTCGTAAGCTCTCGCCATATTGTGCTACGATGCGTTTAGCTTTAGACGTGTAAAATTTTCTAATTAAATATTTTATAATTTTTTTCATTATCATCAGCAGTTTTTCAAAAGAAATTCAGCATACTCTAAGTCATCTATAGTATCTATATCAACAGATTTATTACGTCCCATAATATAAGCATATACAAGACCGTTGTAACTAATACCAAAATTTTCACTTAAAAAGCTGACATTAAAGCAGTATATAGCACCATTCAATCTGTAGTATTCTTTTAGTTTTTGAGCTTCTAATTGGGAAGCTGGCTTAATAAAATCTCGCAAACTATGATCGGCAGGAAGAACATTTGTCCACAGCGGACTATGCTCACATTTACACACAGAAACAATACCATCAGCTTTTTTTTCAAAAAGCATTTCTATACTGCTGTCTATATCATATTCGTCTCTTAGCGGAGATGTAGGTTGAAGCACTAGCAAGATGTCTGGCTTTTCAGATAACATATTAAGCGCATGCATAACTACATCATTTGTGGTTGCTGAATCCGTGGATAAATGAGTAGGTCTTATAAATGGAACTTCAGCACCAAACCTATTTGCAATTTCAAAAACCTCTGCATCATCTGTTGTAACAATTACTCTATCTACATATTTACTCTTTTTACATGCATCAATAGTATGTGCAATTAATGGTTTTCCACTAAAAGAAAGTACGTTTTTTCGGGGTAATCTTTTGCTACCCCCTCTGGCTGGAATTAAAGCCAGAATTCTTTTTCCTTCGAACATAGAGGAGTTCCGTTGTTATTTTCAAAATTCTAAATTTCTAATATCTATTTGTGCTCGTTGGTAATCCGCAATACGTCCAATATCTAACCAGTATTCATGTATCGGAAACATTAATACATCGTTATTATTTGCAATAGCTTGTTCTAACAAGGTCGGCATATCCAACCGCTGGTTTTTCTGTACTGATTTTCGTAAAGCAGGACTGATAACATAAATACCGGCGTTGACAAAATAACGTTGGACTGGTTTCTCCACCATAGAAACAATGCGGTTACCTTCTCCATTAATCACGCCAAAAGGTATTTGAAATTCATAATCTCGTACACACATTGTGGCAGTTGCTTTATTTTTATGATGGAATTCCAGAACTCGCTCGAAATCTACGTTGGTAAGTACATCCCCATTCATCAAAATCAAAGGCAAATCAGGTAAGTCATCAGGCAATAATCCTAAGGCTCCTCCAGTACCAAGCGGCTGTGCTTCGTGCACATAGTGAATAGAAACATTCCATTTACTACCATCACCAAAATATTCCCGAATAACCTCAGGCATGTAATGCGTGGAAATATAAAAGTTAACAAAACCTGCTTTTATAAAACTTGAAACCACCGTTTCCAATATGGGCTTATCCCCCACTTTTAACATTGGTTTTGGGCAGTTATCTGTAAGCGGCCTCAGTCGGGTACCAAAGCCTCCTGCCATAATAAATACAGGATTCTCGTACCGGCGCCCACCAAATTTCTGTAGTGTTTCAAGACCTACAATGAGCCCTTTATTAACTAAGGGAATAGCTAATAGACTTTTGTCTGTCATCAATTTGACAAGGTCTTTTCTTAATGTGCCCACCTCAGCGGTTATAGGCGTTTTATTCATTACACTCGAAACGGAACTATCCAAAGACGCATTTCTAAGCAATCCTCGTCTTATATCGCCGTCAGTCACAACGCCAAGCAAACTCATATCGTCGTCAACAACCAAAGCTATACGCAGCGCTTCAGCATCAATAATTTTCAGCGCATCTTTAATTGAATCGGAAGGTGTTAATACTGTATTTTTCCAGTTGTAACTCATCAAAAAATCCCTTAACGTTAAAACGCTTTGCGGCATACAGCGTTTTGTATCCGTTGGTATCTTGGTTACCGCAGCTCCACCCCTGTGATTGAGCACCAGTCGATACTCATACGCTCGCTTTTGCGCATTGATTATTAAATCTTGACCCTATTCTAAAATTTGGCGTTTTACTGTCGACGATGGCGCCATCGAGAACTCTTCCAACTAAAGTAAGCAGTAAAGTGCTGTCACCAACTTTAACAATTATGCCTTTATCGCTTTTACCGACTACCTCGCCGACAGTGGCGATATAATTAGGAGCGTTCTCAATCAGCTCAGTCCTTTCAATGGCATACTCTACAGCGTTGAAGATAAATCTCGCACATGGGCCAGGCTTACTGATAGCTCGAACGAAGTTATGCACTCGCTCCGCAGGCCAGTTAAAATCGACCCATTCATCACCAATGGTTCTGATGCCGAAATAAGTGCCAACAGGGTGTAAATCTGTCTGCTTTATTATCTCAACTTCCCCTTTTGCAATTTTTAATATTGCTGAATGAAGCACATTCGCGCACTCTTTAATTGCCCGATGCAGAAGTGAGCCATAATTGTCATCTAGTGATATCGGGTAAAGCCGTTGTTCTACAATATCTCCCGTATCAATCCCCTCTTCAACATAATGTACTGTAATGCCGAAGTTTGACTCACCATTTATCAACACCCAATTTAAAGGATTTCTGCCACGATAAAATGGTAAAGCACCAGCATGACAATTTATGAACCCGAGTGGCGCGTAATCGATAATACTTCTTCTCAGTATTTGATTGAATGACATTGAAACTAACAAGTCTGGCTTATACTCATCCATTAAGTTCAAAAACCGTTCAGTATTGACATTTTCAACAGGTATGAAAGGAATAGCCATCTCCTCTGCCATTTTCTTAAGCTCAGGATCTTGAGTGTCATATCGCGGAACAATGAATACAACATTTAAACCATTGGTTTTAGAAATAAGCTCTAAGGCACGATGAGACCAAGGACCATCAGCAAAATACCCAATTCTCATTTTATAATCTCATCTTCTTTATAAGACTCAGTTGATATTTTGCCAAGAGTATCCCAGTAATAAAATGGACTAATTCCTGCACCAGGCCTTTTAATTGCTAAGTTATGCCGTGAAAAAGCCTCGCCTTTATTAATATCTGTTGCAGCAACCAAACTCTTACGAGCTACAACTTTATTTTTTATTTCCGAAGCGGTTGGTGCTTTTACACCAAGGCCTAATGCTAACTCAACGTTTCTAATGGCAGAAACCATTGTCTTAAGCTCACCAGGTTCTAATGAGGCTTTATGATCAGGACCATCCATGTTTTTATCTAGAGTAAAGTGTTTCTCGATTACAATGGCGCCTCGAGCCACAGCTGCGATAGGCACGGTAATACCTTCACTATGATCAGAGTAGCCAACGGGTAACTTAAAAGCATGAGCTAAAGTATCCATTGCTTTCAAATTTATTTCATCCATCGGAGCTGGATACTCAGTCGTGCAATGCAGGATCGTAACCTTTTTCTTAAGTAATTCCTGCCCTTTGGCGGAAGCATAGGCTTCTCTGAAAGCATCGAAGCTTGGGTTTGTTAAACCTAAATAGCCAAATGCAATCACGCCCAAAACATCTTCAATCTCTGCTAAAGTTGCCATCCCAGTTGAAAGGATCAAATTGCACCCTGTTTGCGCATGTTCTAACACTAAAGGGGCATTGGTTATTTCCCCAGAAGGTATCTTCAGTTTCTTAAGACCTAAATCATTGACTAAAAAAGCGAGGCTTTCAGAATCAAACGCAGTCGAAAGAAACTCAATTCCCACATCATTACAATATTTGATGAGCTCATGATGAAATTCGTAAGGTAACTCCAAACGTTTTAGCATCGCTAATTGCGATTCTTTCCTTTGAGTGTTTTCTACTTGGTACTCAGCCTGATGAGCTTCCTTTGATGCTAAATTTTTTGCTTTAAAGGTTTGAAACTTAACGATGTCTGCACCAGCATTTTTAGCCGCATCAACAAGTTTGTACGCAAGCTCTTTACTTCCATTGTGGTTTACACCGGCCTCGGCAATAATTAAAGTCATAATACCTACTTACAAATCATAAAATTTTTTACAGGGATGAAATTCCATTTTTTTAAGCATATCAATTACCTGACGACTAGCATTCCCTTGGCCATAAGGGTTTTTAATTACCTCGCCATCTGCTTTATAGCTCCTTGTCACTGCGGCATTCATAGCTGATACTATTTCAGCTTTAATCGCTTTACAATGCAGTACGCTTCTCGCAGATAAACGACCTTGCTGGCGTAAACCAACATTGACTGTCGGAACATCAAATGCAGGTACTTCAATAATTCCACTAGAGGAGTTACCAATGACTGCATTCGCATACTTAACTGCACTCAAGTAACGCACTTGTCCCAAAGAAGGTATAGCTATCACTCTAGATGGATTTTGCGCCGCATAAGCTTCCAATAACGGTATGATGCGACGCCCCCCATCATCGGCATTTGGATACGTAAGTATCACCTGGTGATCAGGATAATCGTCTAAGGCGTCTAATATAGCTTGAAAACCGGCTTCAGGTTCTTCTTCACCCAAAGTGACGGGATGGTAAGTTACTAAGAAGTAGGGTTGATGCAACTCAAACTGAAGAGACACAGACAGCATATGCAGATCCATAAACTGAGCCCGCTTAAGATGATCAAGCCCAATCGCACCTACATTCTTAACTCTTTCAGGCGATTCACCAAGCTGAATCACTCGCAGCCGGTACGCTTCAGTAGAAGTACAATGCAAATAACTGAGTTTAGTAATAGCATGACGAATCGCGTCATCATAAGCTCCTTCGGTAATCTCACCACCATGTAAATGCAATACCGGAATACGTAAAATCATTGCGGTTTGTGCCGCAGCCAGCGCTTCAAAACGATCGCCGAGAATAACCAATACATCCGGCTTTAACCGTGCCAGGGCATCAGCAAAACCCAACACTCCCAACCCGATGCTTTTGGCAGTGCCAACAGCAGAGTCTGACGACAGTAAGATTTCTATTTTCTCATCAATACAGAAACCATCCTGCTCTATCTGTTGGTAAGTCAGGCCAAACTCCGGCGACAAATGCATGCCGGATACCAACAGCTGTAAGGATAAGTCTGCATCCGCCTGAATATCTTTCAGCAACCAGTACAACAAGCCGTATTCAGCCCGGGTACCGGTAAATACTGCAATTTTTTTAGTCATGCTGCGCTACCGGCGAACTGGGTAAATTAACCAGATGGCCTTCCAACCATTCTGATACCACCAGGCTATCTCTTAAAGCATGTTGAAACATCGGCAGGCGGTGCATCAATTTCCAGATTGGCCGCGTCATTACTCCGCTCTCATTAGTTACTTTCAGCAGTTGGTCGCGGCTTGGTAAATCCGGACAAATCACCGCATTTAACCAGTAGTTTGACTGCGCATACTCTGGCTCTGTGACAAAATTAAATTCTGAATTGGCAAAGAACTGCTGATATTGCTCAGCAATTCTGCGTTTTTGCTGTAGAAACGTTGGCAACACTTCCATTTGCGCACAACCCAGTGCTGCATTCAGATTGGGTAAGCGGTAGTTGAAGCCCGGTTCGTCATGAAAAAACTCATAAGGATGAGGTACCTTGGCCGTTGTTGTAACGTGCTTGGTGCGGGCACCCAGCGCCGGATTATGGCATAACACCATACCACCGCCACCGGTGGTGATAATTTTATTGCCGTTAAAGCTCAGCGCACCCAGCTCGCCTATAGTGCCGGTATGTTTACCTTTATAATAAGAACCTAAACTTTCTGCGGCATCTTCCACCAAGCTAACCTGCCATTTTTGGCACACCGCAACCAACTCATCCAGCTCTGCAGGATGGCCAAAGGTATGCATCGGCACTACCGCACTGATCCGCCGATTATTGGTTTTATAAAAACAGCCTGTTTCATTACTATAAGCATTGTCAGTTAAATAACGCTCTAACGCCACCGGGCACAACGACAAGCTGACTTTAGACACATCAACGAATATCGGCTCTGCGCCCATATGATGTAACGCATTACACGTTGCCACAAACGTCAACGCCTGAGTAATCACATAATCGCCGTGTTTCACCCCCGCCATATACAGCGCCGTATGCAGCGCTGCGGTGCCATTTACCGTGGCAACCGCTTTTGCTGCACCGGTAAAGCCTTCCATCTTGCGCTCAAACTCATCGACAAACTTGCCTACGCTGGAGACGAAGGTGCTTTCGATGGTTTCGCTGACGTACTTAAGTTCATTGCCGGCAAATGTTGGCGCATGCAAGGGAATAAATTCATTACTTTGGTATAGCTCACGGATAAAACTAACAAGGGTTGCACTCATAATCTGGCCTACATCTTACTGTCTAAGTATTTGCCTGTTTCTTTGTGGCCAAAGTCAGGGATCATCTTGTGGAACAGCTCGACCAGTTGAGGTTTGGTCCAGGCTCTTAATTGCTTCATTTGGCTGATTTCCTGCTCAAACAAGCTAAGTAATTCCTGCTGGTACAGCGCTTCGTTTTTAATGACGCCGAGGTTTTCAAACCTGGCCATATCCAGCACTTCATTGTCGGTAAAAAATTCTTCAAAGTCTTTTTCGCCGGTAGTATCACTTGAGGTAAACAAGCATGGCCATTTGCCCTGCTCCGGCAAAGTTTTTACCAACTCACGGGCTTCATCTTCGCTGCTACACAGATGAGGTTCGTAGCCTAATTGCTGTAAATACTTTACGGCAATATCGGCAAAGGTAATTAAATGCAGCGCTTCGCTGAGTTTCGGAAAGAAAATATCACGGTTCTCACCAAAAATGCATGACATCAGGCAAAGCTCTCCGGACTCTTGCGGCGTGACAAAATAGCGTTTGATGTCATTAGGCGCAACTATTGGCTGACGTTTCTGAATACGCTGGTTAAAACCGTGCAATAAAGACCCATCGGAAAAAGCGACGTTGGCAAAACGCGCAGTGGAAATAGCAATGTCTTTACTGCGGCGCATCAGGAACATTTCCATAATACGCTTCGAAGCGCCCATCATATTGACCGGGTTAGCTGCTTTATCGGTAGACACGCAAAAGTACTTCTTCGCCCCTTTAGCAACAGATTGGGCAATGGTTTTGTCGGTATTAAACACATTAACATCGATCATCCGCATCAACGTAAAAGCATCTTTTTCGCTACGAACATGCTTTAATGCAGACAGGTTCAGGACGTAGTCAAACTCGCCATCAGCTGCAATAAAGGCATCATACTCAACAGAACCAATGTCCAGTGCAAAGGTTTGAAAATCACCATTGATATAGCCGAAGGAACTGCGAATATCACGCACCAGCTCAACCATGTTGTTTTCGCTGATATCGACAACATGGAGCTTTTTCGGGTTGCGCTTGAATATCTCTTTAGTCACCGCCTGACCTATAGATCCAGCTCCACCAAGGACAAGAAATCTAGACTCAGCAACTATTGTTAGCAATCTCGTTTCATATACACTCATATCATTACTGAACAGTGCCAATTCTCTACCGATCAGCGGTAATATGTCAGACATTCTTAGTTGCCCCTGAATTTCTTTTAAAGATATTTGATACCAAGACAAAAATAGTTGCCATAAAACCTCCGACGAAAGTAATTAGTAGGACTATAAGAGCCCTTTGGGGAGATGATTTCTCTTCAGGAACAATAGCACGATCAATAGTCTTAAATGCATATTCATCACGAACATTAGCAAGCATCAGCGTTTTCGTTTGTTCTTCTATTAGCGAGAAAAGTGCTGTTCGCAAATCGGCAATATTGGTCTGACTTATTTGCTTTTGTAGGTAAGAAATACTTTTTTCAGCTTCTTCAATGTCACGGTTTTTCATTTCCACGTTTAGGTCAGCTATAAGCATTTGTACCCAACTTCTTGCAACAAATGGCGATACATGCTCGAAACTTATCTTAACCATTCCTGTTGTTGCATCTTTGCTCACATTCAGCTTTTCAGATAAGACCTTATACGCTTCCTGAATTGAAGGCTTGGCCTGCTTTGGAGGCTTAGCATCGCGCTGCCATTGCTGCGTCTGCGGATCGTAAATTTCTTCGTTGTAGTGAATTCTGTTGCTGTTCAGATCCCAGTTTTCTGCTGCCATTAGATCATGAAGTTGAATACGCGTTTCGATAAAACGGCCTAAAAAATCGCGCGACTTTATCACTTCAAGAGCCAATGCAGTTTTATCCACGCTGGCCCCACCGCCTAAGCTTACGCCAGCCAAGGCAGCTAAACCACCTAACTGGCCAGATAAACCTCCACTTTTTTGCTCAGCTGCGGGTGCCAGCAACGCTTCGCTTTTATAAATATTTGGCAGGCTTAAGGCATAAAACACTGACGCTACAGCAAATACAAAAGTTGTAGCGATAATAATCCATTTCCCCTGCCAGATAACAGCGAACAGATCTCGTAAGTCTATTTCGTCATCGGCTGGCTGCCGGGGTTGGGCAACATGTTGTTGAGACATATACATCCTTTGAGGTGACTAGCTCGCTTTGCGAGCGGTAACCAGCCGGTATAACCGGCGGTCACTAGTTGCCTGCGGCAACGGTAACTTTTTAACGGCAGTCACTAGCTTCCTGTGGAAGCGGTAACTGGTGACGAGTAACTCGTTACTGCTGCTTGAGCAGCTCGTCACCGCTTCTGATTAAATTGCATTAAGCGCGGCTATGGTCACAGCAGACTGGTAGAAAATCTGCGTAATTTGCGCCCACAAGGTAATGTTGTCTTTATATTCAGTATCCAGCGGCACTATGATGGTATCACCAGGCTGCAGGCTGGATTTTGATACGGCAAACCACTTGCTTTCAGGCACCATTACCGAGCCGTCGGCACGGATAACATAGACCCGCTCATCGTCGGCACGTTTACGCATGCCGCCGGCCAGTTTTAAGTAATCGTCCAATGACAATTTAGCATCGAAGCGGTGGCTGCTGGCATGCTGCACTTCGCCCAAAATAGAGATGGTATTATTGCGCCTGGGGATAAGCAGTTCATCGCCATTTTGTACCTGGATATGGTGCAGCGGATTACCACTGATAATAGCCTCAAGATCGATAACTAAGCGGCCAACCGGCTTTTGTTTTTCCAGTTCTTTGATCATCGTTATAACGTCTGCCGGTGCTGTTGGTGAGCCCTGTGCAGACAGCGCGCGGCCGGCGATGTCTGCTCTTAACTGCTCAATCAGTTTTTTCTGCTGCTCGGCTTCTTGTTCCTGCACACCCAACCGCGTATAAACTACACCTTTAACAAAAGCCTGCTCGGTTAAACCACCGGCGCGCGTTATAATGTCGTTCAGCGATTCATTTTGCTGAATGCTATACACCCCAGGAAAGCGCACTTCGCCTTTCAAGGTAATAGTGCGCTCAACATTCCAATCCGGCGTTTCAAATACATTAAGGTTATCGCGGCTTTGCAACAGCATATCGTTATTATTGCTGAACACTTCGTTCAGATTAATAGCCAAATGCCGGGTTTGTACGTTGCCACTGCTGTCCGGTTCGGCACGGGTTAATTCGGCATGGCTGGCAAACGCCGATTGCGCCAAGCCCCCAGCTGCATTGATTAATGAGGATACGGTGGCATTTGCCGCCAGTGGATAAATGCCAGGCACTTTAACATTACCACTGACAGTAGCTACTTGCGGTTGCTTGTTATAGCGGGCTTGTTGCTCTAACTGCTGAATTATCGGTTTTAGCAACTCTTCACGGCTAAAATGCACTGTTAATGGTAACAGCTCTTTATTGATATAAGCATTATCTACTGTCTGCTGCAGATGATAGCCAATTTGCTTTTCCTGCTCCGGCGTAACAAAGCCAAATATTGTCTCTTTAAGCGCTGTGGCTTGTTCATCAAATACACTGATTTCGGTCTTCTTTTTCAGCTCGGTATATAACAGCTCGCGCTGATAGCTGTTATCACCGTGCGGAAAAACAATCAGCATATCGCGCGGTGCCAGCCGGTGATTAGCTGCGCTGTCCGGGGATGTGATGGCGTCTGCCAAATTAAACTGAATAACCTCAATATTACCGCTGTTACTGGTTTCTCGCACAATAATGGCGTATTCCAAATCTGCTGCTAAATGCAAAGCCGACCATATTGATGGCAAGATGTCCGACACTTTGATACCCGCATGCCAGGCATATTGGCCCGGACGCACAACAACACCCGCCACAGTGATAACATTTTCGATGCGCGGGGATGTTGCCGCCACAGTCAGCACATCGCCATTACGTACCTCAAGTTGCTGCGCTGTCGGTTGTGTCAGGTCAAGATTTTGTAAATCACGCAGATTCTGCTGGTTAAACCGCTCCAGCACAGCAGATTTAGGATAAGCGCCGGCTTTGGCGCCACCGGCCATTTGTAACAGTGACAACAAGGTTTCACCTGTTGCCAATTCATAAATAGCCGGGCGTTGCACTTCACCTTTTACTTCTGCCATAGCTGTAACAGGTGCAACAAACACCACATCGCCGTGACGCAGATTAATATCGCCACTGGCATCCCCTTTGAGTAATAACTGATACAAATCGAAGCGTGCCGCGTTTTTACCGGCGCGATTAACGCTGATGTCACGCAAACTGCCGATATCAGATACACCGCCGGCGATAAATAATGCCTGGGTTACTGTGGTTAAGGCTGATACGGTATAAATGCCGGGCCGTTTCGCCTCACCGGCAATAATGACGTTTATAGTGCGCAGCTTGCCCATACTAACTGCTGCATCAACACCAATTTTAGCGGCTTTTACCCGCTCACGGATTAGGTTAGCCGCTTTGTCGAACGTAAGGCCGGCCAGTTGCAAAGGGCCGATATCCGGTATTGCCAGGCTGCCATCGTTAGCAATAACCAGCTCATAGTCTGTGCTTTCTTTGCCGTATAGTTGTAATAATAAGCTGTCGGCCGCGCCCAGTTTATAATCGGCCGGTACAGGGGTATTGCTAAGCTGAGAGAAATTACTGCTGTTGCTGCTAAACATAGCTAAACCAAAGCGGTTTGGTTTGGTTGGCTCTTCTGCATTAAACCTAACTTCATCGGTTTGTTCAGGTGGCACCAGCGGTTCCAGTTTGTCCTGTTCTGCCTCTGTTGCTCCGGCATCCGCACTGCTGCTACCGCTACCGGAGGAGCGTGGCAAAGTGTAGCCGTACTGTTTTGCCAAACGCTCTTGCTCTGCGCGCGGTAATGATTTGAATTGCTCCAGCATTGCCGGCGATATGGCCTGAGCAACTGCCGCTAAAGGTGCCAGGGCAGCCATGCTGACCGTTAGCGTTAGTAAGAGACGTTTTACAAATTTAAGCACCCGCAAACTCCAGTGTTGTTAGTGATCCAAACAGCTTTATTATTCGTTTATATCGACGTTGAAATGGCCGTTTAAGCACGCTACCGCCATTAGGTTACAGCACCCTAATGCCTGATTGTGTGAAACCTTGTTATTTGTTGCGGCTGCTATAGCCACTTTAATGCGACACTTACACGAAAAAACTGCAGAATGTTACCGTTTTTTCACTGATTAATCGAATACTATTGCGCTTTTGTCACAGCGGGCTAAGTGTTTGCATTTTTTTTCGCCATAATTTGCTTGTTGTCTACCACAGCTTCTACCCACTGCCCCAGCATACTGATCAGAACAATGCTGCGCTTGTTGCCCTCAGCGGTATCGAACAATGCCTGTAGCCCACTGAACGGGCCATTAATTATGCTTACTTCATCGCCTTTTTTCAGCCGGTTGTCTTTTGGATGTTGCTTTAGTGCTATTTGTTGTTCTGTCAGCAATTGGATCAGCTCAGAAGGCACCCGGGCCAACTGCGCGCCAAAGCGGACAAAGTCGCTAATGCCACGGGTTGAACGAATGACGCTGATATTCAGCTCCTGCCCTGGCGGCAGATATAAAAACAGATAACGCGGAAACAGGGGCTCAGTAACCTGCTGCCATTTATTGCCACGCAGTTTTTGCAGTGATATTTGCGGTAAAAATGAGTTGTAGCCCTGATTGGCCAACTGCTGTTGTGCCCGTAGCTCCTGCCGGGGTTTGCAGTACAGCAAGTACCATTGGTTGTCGGCTGAATTCACAACGAACCCGCATGTTGTAAGTACCACAGCACAGTATTACGCAGCCCAACTGCAAAGTTATGTTGTGGCTGCCACTGTAGCGCAGTTTGAATTTTACTGCTGTTTATCGCATAGCGCAGATCGTGGCCGGGGCGATCCGTTACGTAAGTGATGAGTGATGAGTGTTTGGTGTTTAGTGGGTAACCGCGTTTATGCATCGGGGCTAGTTCATCCAGTAGTTCGCAGATGGTCTTAACCACTTCTATATTTTGTTGTTCGCTATTGCCGCCGATATTATAACTTTGGCCAACTTCTCCCCGGTTTAGTACCTGCCATAACGCCCGTACATGATCTTCTACATACAGCCAATCGCGGATTTGTTTGCCATTGCCATATACCGGTATTGGCTGCCCGCTTAGCGCCTTGCTGATGGTATTGGGGATCAGCTTTTCCGCATGCTGCCAGGGGCCGTAATTGTTTGAGCAATTAGTAATAATGACCGGTAAACCATAGGTGCGGTGCCAAGCGCGTACCAGATGATCGCTGGCCGCTTTACTGGCAGCGTAAGGGCTGCTGGGCGCATAATGGGTTTGCTCGGTAAATGCCGGCGCGTCCGCTGTGGCCAGATCGCCGTACACTTCGTCGGTAGAAATATGCAAAAAGCGAAACTGTTGTCTTTGCAGTTCCGGCAGCTGTTGCTGGTAGTGACGGCTTACTTCTAACAGCTGAAAAGTACCGTTAATATTAGTCTCGATAAAACCGGCAGCACCGGCGATTGAACGGTCAACATGGCTCTCTGCCGCCAGGTGCATAACAGCCTGCGGCTGGTACTGTGTAAATATTTGCTGCAGCGCAGCGGCATCGCAGATATCCAGTTGCTTAAAATGGTAACGGGGGTTAGCGGCAACCGCTGCCAAAGCTGCAGGGTTAGCGGCATAAGTTAGTTTGTCGAGGTTAATAATCTGATGTTCAGTGTGTTGCAGCAGGTAACGAATTAACGCAGAGCCGATAAAGCCGCAGCCTCCGGTGATCAAAATTGTCATATAATTACCTGTTTTAACTGATTTAATGCCGCTTGCCACTGTGGCAAAACAATACCAAAGGTATCGCAAAATTTACTGCAGTCAAGCGCTGAGTTAGCCGGCCGGGTTGCTGCACCGGCATATTGCGCACTGCTAAGCGGCATAACGCTAACCGGTACTTGCTGCACTGCGAAAATAGCTTGCGCAAACTGATACCAGCTTACCGCCGGTTGCCCGGCCAGGTGATATAGACCATAGGCTACGCTACCCTGCTGTTGGTAACGCTGCAGCAGTTGCAGCACTATGGCCGCCAAATCGCCGGCATAGGTAGGGCAACCAAATTGATCATTCACCACTGATAACGGCTCTGCCAGCTTAAGCTGCTGCTGTGCCAGCCTTAACATAGTGCGGTAGAAGTTATGGCCATATTCACTAAACAACCAACTGCTGCGCAAAATCAGGTATTTGCTGCAATTGGCCTGTATCAGCTGCTCTGCTGCCAGCTTGCTGCGGCCATAAACATTCAGCGGTGTGGTGCTGTGTCGCTCGGTATAAGGCATGTTGTTTGTACCGTCAAACACATAGTCGGTAGAAAACTGCACCAACAGGCTGTTGTGCTGCTGACACAACGTGGCCAGTTGGCCTGCTGCCATGGCATTAACGGCAAAACAGCTGTCGCTTTGCTGTTCAGCTTTATCCACGTTGGTCCAGGCAGCACAGTTAAGCACAATATCCGGCCGGTAAGCAGCCATTTGCGCAGCAAGGGCTGCGCTATCGGTAATATCCAGCTGTGTGTGGCTTAACGCCAGGCTTTGAAATTGTGGCCGCTCTTGTTGCGATTGTTGCGGCTGGTGTAGCTGTTGCAGTAGGGCCTGGCCTAACTGGCCATTGCTACCCAGTAATAGCAGTTTCATGCCAGTGCCTGTGCAAAAGATGGCGCAGCGGCATCTTTAGCTGACAGCTGTGTTGGTTGCTGCGGCCAGGCTATGGCCAGGTCGCTGTCGTTCCAGCAAAAACTGCCCTCATCGGCACTGTTGTAGTAGCTACTGGTTTTATACAGCACATCGGCAATGTCGGATAACACCAGGAAGCCATGGGCAAAGCCGGGCGGTAGCCATAGCTGCTGCGCTTTGTGCTCTGACAGCACTATGCCCTGCCACTGACCAAAAGCAGGCGAGGTGCGGCGGATATCTACCGCGACGTCAAAAATTTCACCGCGCAGTACGCTGATTAACTTGCCTTGCGGCTGTGTGCGCTGAAAATGCATACCGCGCAGCACGCCTTTTACCGAGCGCGACCAGTTATCCTGCAGCAGCGGCTCTGTAATACCCGCAGCCTGATAAGCAGAAGCACGAAAGTTTTCCTGGAAAAAGCCGCGCTGATCGCTAAAGCGCGGCAGTTCAAACAGCAAACCGCCGGCTAATTTGGTTGGGGTTATATTCATCAGCTACGAATGTTAACTAAATAAGCACAGACTATAGCGCAGCGACGCACCATGATCACAGTAGCGCAGCGGCGACTTACAGGCGTAAGTCGCTGTCGGCAGCACTGAGTACATATTTTAAGTCGTATACAATACCACTGGCATTGGTTAAGGCTTTAATACCGGCAGCGCCCAACTGGCGAAACTCGTTGTGGCCCACTGCCAGAATAACGGCATCGTAAGTACCTTGCTGCGGCTGTTTAATCAGCTGCAGGCCATACTCATGCTGCGCTTCTGCCGCATCGACCCAGGGGTCGAACACATCGGCTTCTACGCCGTATTCTTTTAACTCGGCCAGAATATCCACTACCTTAGTGTTACGGATATCGGGGCAGTTTTCTTTAAAGGTTAAGCCCAGTACCAGCACTTTGGCGCCGGCAACATGAATGCGGCGTTTTACCATGGCTTTAACCAGCTCGCTGACCACATAGCGACCCATGCTGTCGTTAATGCGTCTTCCGGCGAGGATAACCTCAGGGTGATAACCGATTGCCTGAGCTTTATGGGTTAAATAATACGGGTCTACACCAATACAGTGGCCGCCGACTAAGCCCGGCCGGAATGGTAAGAAGTTCCATTTGGTGCCGGCGGCTAATAATACTTCTTCAGTATCAATGCCCAGCTTATTAAATATCACCGCCAGCTCGTTTATCAGTGCGATATTTAAATCGCGCTGAGTGTTTTCAATCACTTTGGCCGCTTCGGCTACCCGAATGGAGCTGGCTTTATAGGTACCGGCGGTAATAATGCTGCGATACAGGCTGTCGACAAATTCCGCTATCTCTGGCGTAGAGCCGGAAGTCACTTTTTTAATGGTGGTAACGCGGTGCTCTTTATCGCCGGGGTTTATCCGCTCCGGGCTATAGCCGGCGAAGAAATCAACATTGTACTTTAAGCCGGATACACGTTCGATAACCGGAATACAGTCTTCTTCGGTCGCGCCAGGATATACGGTAGATTCATAAATAACCACATCACCGGCTTTGATTACTTTGCCTAAGGTTTCTGAGGCTTTAATCAGTGGCGTTAAATCCGGCTGGCGATGCTCGTCTATCGGTGTGGGTACAGTAACAATAAACACATTGGCACGGCGCAGCTCTTCCAGCTCGCAGCTGTAGCTGAGCTTGCCGGCTTCAGCTAACTCTGCGCTGCTGACTTCCAGCGTATGGTCCACGCCTTGTTGCAGCTCTGCAACGCGGGCTTTATTAATATCAAAACCCAGAGTTGGGTAATGTTTACCAAATTCAACCGCCAGCGGCAGGCCAACATAGCCCAAACCGATAATAGCTATTTGACTGTGTGCGATATCTTTCATACTAAAATCCTGTGTAAGTCTATCTATTTTAAATTAATGAAACAAAAAAATTATGTTTGTTGCATATACCAGGGCATAGCCAGCTTTAAGCCATCCAGAATACGGTATTGCGGCTGATATCCCAGCATAGTATTGGCTTTGCTGATATCGGCCTGCGAGTGGCGCACATCACCGGCGCGAAACGCAGCATACACCGGTGTTTTGCTGTATTGCAGACCATTTTCTGCCAATGCCGCGGCTATAGCATTAAATAAGGTATTCAGGCTGGTGCGATCGCCCACTGCTACATTAAATACTTCGCTTTGCGTGATGTCAGCCAGCGCCGCTTTAATATTGGCTTGTACGGCATTGGCAACAAAGCAAAAATCGCGGCTGGTTTCACCATCGCCGTTAATCACCACATCTTGCCCGGCTATCATTGCGGCGGTCCATTTCGGGATCACGGCGGCATAGGCACCGTTGGGGTCCTGGCGTGGGCCAAACACATTAAAATAGCGCAAGCCTATGCTGTGAAAGCCATAGCTGCGGGAAAACACATCAGCGTACAGCTCATTAACGTACTTGGTAATGGCATAAGGCGATAACGGCTTACCAATAACGTCTTCTACCTTGGGCAGTGCCGGATGGTCGCCATAAGTAGAGCTGGACGCCGCATAAACAAAACGCTTTACCCCGGCATCTCTTGCTGCGACCAGCATATTTAAAAAGCCGCTGATATTAGTCTCGTTAGTGGTAATGGGGTCGTTAATAGAGCGTGGCACCGAACCCAAAGCTGCCTGATGCAGCACATAGTCGACACCGGCACAGGCCTGTTGGCAGCTGCTGAGATTACGGATATCGCCGTTAATAAACTGAAAATTAGCCCATTGCGCTTCTGTAACCAGGTTTTTTACTTCATCCAAATTACGCTGATGGCCGGTGGCAAAGTTATCCAGCCCCACTACGTGCTGGCCGGCTTTTAGCAAGGTTTCCAGCAAGTTAGAGCCGATAAAGCCGGCACAACCTGTTACCAGCCATTTATGCGGCGTTGTAAGTAATGTTTGCATTAATGTCTCTTTTTTGCACCGGTTTACGCCGGGCTGACCTGTGATTTAATGGCATCAATAATACGTTGACAGCCGTTGCCATCACCATAAGGGTTATGCGCAAAGCTCATGCTGTCATAGTATGACTTGTCGTTCAGCAACTTGCTGACTTCCTCTACAATACGCGCCTGGTTGGTGCCAACCAGTTTAACCGTACCGGCAGCCACGGCCTCGGGCCGCTCTGTGGTATCACGCATTACCAGCACCGGTTTACCCAGCGACGGTGCTTCTTCCTGAATACCGCCGGAGTCTGTTAACACCAGGGTGCTGCGGCTCATCAGGTAAACAAACGGCAGGTAATCTTGCGGTTCTATTAAATGCACGTTTGGCGCATCAGACAATAAACGAAATACCGGCTCGCGCACATTGGGGTTTAAATGCACCGGATAGACGATATCGCAATCCGGGAATTGCACTGCGATTTGCTTCAGTGCGGCGCAAATATTGTCAAAACCGGCACCAAAGCTTTCACGCCGATGCCCGGTAACCAGCACCAGCCGGCGACCATGTTGGCCGTACGGAAACTGCTTAGCAAAACCGGCACTTAAAGCGCTGTCGCTGTCGATTTTTTTCACTACCTGCAGCAGCGCATCAATAACCGTATTACCGGTTACCACGATATGCGCCGGGTTAACCTGTTCATTCAGCAAGTTCTGTTTTGAAGTATCGGTAGGCGCAAAATGAAACCGTGTAATGGCGCCGGTAAGTTTGCGGTTGGCTTCTTCCGGCCAGGGGCTGTATATATTGCCGGTACGTAAACCGGCCTCTACATGGCCGACAGCGATTTTTTCGTAGTAGCACGCCAGTGCCGCTGCAAAGGTGGTGCTGGTATCGCCATGTACTAAGACGACATCCGGTTTAAATTCGCGCAGTACCGGTTTGATGTTCAGCAGTATGCTGGTGGTAACGTCGTATAAATCCTGGCCGGCCTTCATAATAGCCAGGTCATATTCTGGTTTAATATCAAATAATTGCAGCACCTGATCCAGCATTTCACGGTGTTGGCCTGTTACACAAACCCGGCTGTCGATACCGCTTTGTTGTTTCAGCAGATTAACCAATGGCGCCATTTTAATGGCTTCCGGCCGGGTGCCAAATACGCTGAGTACTTTTATCATCAAAGATCCCTGATTGTGCTATTGGCGTAAAGCTTACCAAAAGCGCTTTTAAAGCGATAGTAACAACCGCTAAACTAGCGACGGCAATAATAAGGATCTGAAGATGTTATACCTGAACAGTCAAAAAATACCCGAACTTGCCGGGTTAAGTTTTTCCCAGCGTATGGAGGTGATCCGCAAAGCCGCCGACAACCTGCCGGTTCCGACCAAAATTACACTGAATATTATCAAGTTACTGGTGCTGGTGCCGCTGTTTTTACTGATTGCCCGTGCCGATGGCTGGGCCATTGCCGGCTATATTGTGTTGCTGTTGGTAGCCTACCCTGCCATAACCCGACCGCTAACCTTTGCCCTGTGCCGCAAAAACTTTGCTGCCGTGCGCCGGCAGCTGTTTCCGTCCTGACGGCGGCTCAGAGCAACAAAACCGCATTTTTATGCGTTTTATCCGTTAGTACTGCGCCGGGAGATGACAAGACCCGCCAACATCTGCATAATCCGCTGAGCTTCAGCAATAACAAACGAAGCAGATAATTCTAATAATTCCGGGGATCCCATGACTACAACTGACACTATTGCGGTGGCGAACGCTAATCAGCCGCAATTTCTCGGCCATCCGGTCGGGCTTTACGTGTGCTTTCTCACAGAGATGTGGGAACGCTTTTCGTTCTACGGCATGAAGTATCTGCTGTTGTTATATTTAACAAAATATCACTTATTCAGCGATGCCGGCGGCCTTGACGTACTGGGCAGCTATGCCGGTTTAGTGTATGCGATGCCGGTTATCGGTGGCATGCTGGCCGACCGCTACTTAGGTATGCGCAAGGCCGTAACCTTTGGTGCTATTTTACTTTGTCTGGGCCATTTAGGCCTTGCCTATGAAGGCTTTCAGGCTTACGTACAAGACGGCGTGGTAGTACAGGATAGCGGCGCTATTCAGGTATTTTACTTCTCGCTGGCGTTAATCATTATGGGCGTGGGCTTTTTAAAGCCGAACATTTCTACCATAGTGGGCCAGCTGTATGGCAAAGAAGATGCCCGGCGCGACTCCGGTTTCACCATCTTTTATATGGGCATTAACCTGGGCTCTTTTATCGCTACCTTAAGTGTGACCTACCTGGGTGAAACCTACGGCTGGGGCTACGGCTTTGGTTTAGCCGGCATAGGTATGGTAGTGGGTTTAATTATCTTTTTAGCCGGACAAAAATACCTGTACGGCTATGCAGAACCGTCTAACCCGGCGCTGTTAAAAGAAAAAGTGTTTGCCGGCATTAACCGCGAATGGCTGATTTATCTGGCAACACTGCCGGCACTGGCAGTAGTGTGGCAACTGGTGCAGTACAACGCTGTGGTGCACAGCACTTTGTTGGCTATGTCTTTTATTGTGTTGGTTGGCATTATTTGGTTTATTACCACCCAGTGCACCAGGGAAGAGCGCGACCGCATGATAGTGCTGATTGTACTGACTATGTCGACCGTGGTGTTTTGGGCGCTGTTTGAGCAATCAGCATCATCAATGACGTTGTACGCCGATCGTGTAATGGACCGCAATGTGCTGGGCTATGACGCCACCGCCGGCCAGTTTGGCTCATTAAACGCCTTCTTTATTATTACCCTGGCACCGCTGTTTGCCTGGTTGTGGATTTTCCTGGCAAAGCGCAATTTAGAACCCGGTACACCGGTAAAATTTGCCCTGGGTATTATTCAGGCCGGTTTGGGCTTTGGTGCTTTAGTGTTGGGTGCGCAGTTTCCGAATGAGGCCGGCTATGTCGCCGCCTGGTGGATGATTCTGGCCTATGCACTGCATACCATGGGCGAGCTGTGTTTATCACCGGTGGGTTTATCCGCGGTAACCAAGTTGGCGGTACCTAAAGTGGTTGGCGTAATGATGGGAGCCTGGTTCCTGGCGACGGCATATTCAGAACTGCTAGCCACTCAACTGGCGAAACTGGCAGCTATAGATGTACCGGCCGGTGAAGTGGTTGAAGTAAGCACTGCGCTGGCAGGATACACTGAGTTATTCAGCTTCCTGTGTTATGTCGGTGTAGGTTTTGGTGTCTTTATGTTGTTCCTCAGCCCCTGGTTGAGAAAGCGCATGCACGGCGTGCATTAACGCAAAAAGGGTCGGCACTGCCGACCCTTTTTATTTGAGGTGATGTAAAGATAATTTACTGGCCACGCCGCCTGCTTCTATTAGCCACGCCACTGCGCATGACATAAGGCTTCATGCTTTTCGCGGCTTAACAGAATGCGCGCTAACACCATATCGGCGGCGCCATTTTCCCCGGTTAAGCCAATTTGTGCTTCGTAGTGCAGCTCCGGTTCCAGGTCCTGCATCATCATTTCTACCCAGTCTTCGCCCGGGATAGCTAAGTCGACATAGCCACGCGCTTCATAGTGTTGCTGGTACAGGGTGTAGTCTTCTGCACTCAGGTTTTCTGACGCCAGTTCTTCAAAAATATCAAACGCGTGGTCACATAACTCGTCCAGCGTCCACAATTCTAAATCTTGCATTAATGCTCCGGTATCAACATCAGTGTAATCGCCGGCCTTGCGTTACAACACTGCTGTGCTCGCCAAAGCAACTCGCTCACGCTTGCGCGCTCACTCAGACACTCTTTGGCTGTGCGCTGCAGGTTCTAACCGGCCAGCTTAATCGTGCGAGCTTTCACAACCCAACACGATGCTAAATTAACAATGCCGCCAGTATAGCAAGCCTTTGCCGAAAACACTGCTGTGCTGCTACACTGTCGGCCTTTTTTCCGGCCGGAATTTGCTATGTACCTGTGTCCGCTGTGCCAAAACCCGCTGACGCTTGCTGAGAAACAATACCAGTGTGTCAACCGCCACAGCTTTGATATTGCCCGCGAAGGCTATGTGAACCTGTTACCGGTGCAGCAAAAAAACTCGAAAGATCCGGGCGATAACAAAGATATGATGTTAGCCAGGCGCGCTTTTTTGCACGCCGGCTGGTACGCGCCGCTGGCACAAGCTGTATGCAATACCTTAAGTACGCTGGCACCCGAAAACGTGCTGGATTTAGGCTGTGGTGAAGGTTACTACACGGCACAGTTTAAGCAGGCACTGCCAACGGCGGCAGTATATGGTGTGGATATTTCCAAAGCAGCGGTTAAATTTGCCGCTAAAGCCAACAGCAACATTCAGTTTAGTGTTGCCAGTGCGTACCAGCTGCCGTTTGCTGAGCATTGTTTTGACATCATAGTGCGCATTTACGCACCATCTAAACCGCAGGAGCTGCAACGCTTACTTAAACCGGGCGGCTATTTACTTACCGTAACCCCGGGCCCGCAGCACCTGTTACAAATAAAACAAGCGGTGTACGACAATGTGCGGCTACACAGCGACGATGTAGAGGCTATAGCCGGCTTTAGCCACCGGAGCAGGCAGCGGCTGCAATTTCAACTGAATTTTAACCAGCCGGCCGACGTGTTGGCACTGGTACAGATGGTGCCGCTGGCGTGGAAATTCAGTGCAGAGCAAAAACAGCAGTTTGCCGCGACATTACCGCAAATCGACGTCGATTTCCTGCTCGATGTGTATCAGCATGCGCCGCTAAAAACCGGGTAATAATACTGCACATTTTTTGCGCACCAACACTGCGCATTTTGCCCCGTTATGGGGTGATTACCCAGCTTGATTTATCATCTATTTTACTTATATAACGGCTGGCCGAAAAAAAATTCCGGCCATTTCCGGCGGCGTTATTAACAGCTGCACCTGTCTCTGTCCCCTTTGGATGTAAGCGCTACACCCGACATTGTTAATTAATTATCTATACAAACGTTAACCGGCGTTTGGTCCTACCGGCTGCCCTTAGTCAATTCGCGCAAACTTTGCGCACAGTCTTTGCATTAATGCTACTGAAGCGCAAAAAATTGTGGCGTTTTCATCTTTCAACAATTTGATATTAATCAGTTTTAATTAAAGATTAACGAATATGGGAACACAGATGAAATATAATAAAAACTCAGTAGCACACTGCATCAAAGTTGCGCTTTTTGGCACAGTCGCAATGGCGATGCTTTCTCAACCGCAAGCGTGGGCAGAAGAGGCAGCGCCTGACGGCGCTGAACAGGTAGAAAAAATAGCAGTAGTCGGCTCCAGATCCGCACCACGGTCGGTGGGCGAATCTCCGGTACCTATCGACATTATCGGCGGGGAAGAGTTTACCAACCAGGGCAACTCCGACATGCTGAACTTACTGAGCACTATGGTGCCCAGTTTTAATATTAATGCCCAGCCGATAAGCGATGCAGCAACATTGATCCGCCCTGCTAACCTGCGCGGTTTGGGGCCGGATCAAACCCTGGTGCTGGTAAATGGTAAACGTCGCCACCGTGCTGCCGTTATCGCCTTTTTAGGTGGCGGCCTGTCTGACGGCGCCCAGGGCCCGGATATTTCTGTGATCCCGGCGATTGCGATTCGCCAGGTTGAAGTACTGCGCGACGGCGCCGCCGCCCAGTACGGCTCGGATGCTATTGCCGGGGTGTTAAACTTTCAACTGAAAAACGCCAATGAAGGCGGCATGTTAGAAGCAAAATGGGGTGAATATTACGATGGCGGTGCCAGCGATCAATTTGCCGGTAATATTGGCCTGCCGTTTACTGATAACGGCTCGGCCAACTTCAGTTTTGAGTATCGCACTGCCGATGCCACCAGCCGCAGTGTGCAACGGGATGATGCCGCCGGGCTAATTGCTGCCGGTAATACCGAAGTAGCCAATCCGGCGCAAATTTGGGGCTCGCCACAAATTAAAGATGACTTAAAACTGTTTGCCAATATTGAGCTGGATTTAGGTAACGACAAAGAAGCCTACGCCTTTGGTAACTATGCCAAGCGCGAAGTGGAAGGCGGTTTTTACTACCGCAACCCAACCAACCGCAGCGGCGTATATGAAGGCACGCCGGTTACAGTAGATAATGTGGAATACGACACAGTATTGGTGGGAGATTTGACCCCGGATGATGGTGTCAGTTGTCCGGCTCTGCGCCTGGATGAAAACGGTATTCCTATAGCTGCCGATCTGGCCGCAATAACAGCGGATGAAAACTGTTGGGCCTTCACCGAAATGCTGCCGGGCGGCTTTACGCCGCGCTTTGGCGGCACTGTGTATGATGCCTCTATTGCCGGCGGCGTTAAAGGCGAATGGATGAACGATATTATGTTTGACCTGAGCGCGTCTTATGGCCGCAGCCAGGCAGATTTTAGTATCAAGAACACCATTAACCCGTCGATGGGGCCGGAAACGCCGACATCATTTGACCCGGGTACTTATGTGCAAACCGAGATTGGTCTGAACCTGGATATGTTCCGCGAATTTGACGCCGGATTTGCTGAGCCGTTAATCCTGGCCGGTGGTGTGGAATGGCGTGAGGATATCTTCGAGGTAAAAGCCGGTGATGTGCCCTCTTTTACCGTTGGCCCGCTGGCCAGCCAAGGCTTTGGCATAGGCTCTAACGGTTTTCCGGGCTTTAAACCGGAAGCTGCCGGGGTGTTTACACGGCGTAACCTGTCGTTTTATACCGATGCCTCGGCTTGGGTTACTGACGATTTAATGTTGAACGCTGCCCTGCGCTATGAAGACTTTACCGACTTTGGTGATACCACCAACTGGAAAGTATCAGCGTTGTATAACCTGACTGACAGCCTGTCACTGCGTGCAGCAGCCGGTACCGGTTTTCGGGCACCTACTATAGGCCAAAGTAAGGTAATCAACGTTACTACTGCCTTTGGCCCGAACGGTCTGGAAGATCAGGCCACCTTGCCGCCGGACAACCCGATTTCGATTCAAAAAGGCGGCAAGCCGTTAAAGCCGGAAGAATCGGAAAACTTCTCGTTTGGTGCTGTATTAAACCTCGGTACTACGCATGTGTCGCTGGATTATTACAACATTAAAGTAACCGACCGCTTAAGCCAAACTTCGCCGCTAACGTTAACCGAAGACGATATCGCAGAGCTACTGGCAATGGGCGTAACTGACGCCAGCAGCTACTCCAGCATTTTGTTCTTTACCAACGACTTTGACACCCGCACCCAGGGTGTTGACTTAGTGGTAAGCCAGGATCTGGATTTAGGCCGTGGCCGCAGCAAGCTGAACCTGGTGTTTAACTGGAACGATACCGAAGTAACCCTGGACCCGCTAACCACCAATGTCGGCGAAACCAAAGTGCGCCAGTTAGAAGACAACTTACCCAACACCCGCGGCAGCCTGTCGTTTACCCACGAAGAAGACCGTTGGCGCGCACTGGCGCGGCTTAATTACTTCGGTTCATTCTGGGAAGCGCATCTGGATGACGGCAGCCTGGGCATTGATGAGGGCTCAGCCGTTACCGTTGATCTGGAACTGGGCTATAAGGTAACAGCGGAACTTGAGTTGGTATTAGGCGCGCAAAACGCCTTTAACAAATACCCGGATGAAAACCCCTATGGTGGCGTAGCCGGGGCTAAATACCCTACTACCACACCTTACGGTTTTAACGGCGGTATGTACTACGTGCGCGCTGTTTACCAGTTCTGACGCAGCCGCCGCATCTTTGCAGGCAGCGTAAGCCTGCCCGGGTGCGGCAGAAATACCGTTCGCGCACTAAGCTGACAGCAGCTTAGTGCCGTTTTTACTGCGGAATTTGCCCTGTATGAGCAACTACCTTAAAACACCCATTACCAGACGCCAGTGCCTGAACCTGCTGGCAAAAGCCGGCGGTAGTTCAGCCGTATTGCACGCCGCCGGCCTGTTTGGCCTGACAGCAACACCGGCTGCGGCCAGCCCGGTATCGCTTAAACCCTTAATGGGTAAAAAGCGCACGGTATTAATTTTGGGCGCCGGTATCAGCGGCCTTACCGCGGCTTATGAGTTGGAACGGGCAGGCTACAGCTGCCGTATTATTGAAGCCTCACACCGGATCGGCGGCAGAGTAATGACATTGCGCCACGGCGATTTTATTGACGAGCTGGGCGCGCCGCAAATTTGCCCGTTTGACGATGCCCCCAACCTGTATTTTAACGCCGGTGCCGCACGTATTCCGGCGCACCACAGCGGTATTTTGCACTATTGCCGCTTGCTCGGTGTCGAGCTGCAGTTGTTTTGCAACCACAATAAAAACTGTTATACCCAGGATGATGCGATATTTGGCGGCAAGCCGCTGCGCATTCGCGAGTACGAAGCCGATGTACGCGGTTTTATCGGCGAATTACTGGCGAAATCTGCCGGCGCTGATGCTAAAGCAGAGTTACCTTTTAATGCTGAAGACCTGGAAAAATTGGTCAGCTTTGCCAAAGCCTACGGCGATTTAACGGATGACCTGCGCTACCGCGGTTCAGAGCGGGCCGGCTATGCCAGCGGCGGTATTACTGCGCCCGGCGTGTTGAAAACACCCAGGCCGCTGGCCGATTTACTGCGCAGCGATTTTGCCGCCGGAGCTATGCATTTTGCCGAAATTGCCGACCAGGCACCAGCACTGATGACCCCCACCGGCGGCATGGACAGCATAGTGCGGGCATTTTTGCGCCAACTGACAAGCGATATTCAGCTTAACTGTCAGGTCAGTAATATTCAGTTGCTGCCACAAGGTGTGGCGGTAACTTATCTGCAGCAAGGCGAGCGCTACACCGAGCAGGCAGACTATTGCCTGAACTGTATCCCGGCACAATTGGTTAGCGGTATAGAAAGCAATTTACCGGCCAATTACCTCGCCATAATGCGGCAACTGGGCCGGGGCAAACTGACCAAAATAGGCTTGCAGGCAAAGCAGCGTTTTTGGGAGCAGGAAGATATCTACAGCGGTATCAGCTGGACCAATCAGGACATTACGCAAATTTGGTACCCGCAGCATGATGCGTTTAAGGCCAAAGGCATTTTGCTTGGCGCCTACAGCTGGGTACCGGAAATATCTGACCGCTTTGCCGCCATGACACACCCGCAGCGGCTGGCAACGGCCATTGCTCAGGGCACTAAAGTGCATACCGATTATGCACAGCATATTGAAAGCGGCGTCAGTGTTTGCTGGCAGCGGATGAACCATATGCTTGGTTGCGGCGCCGTATGGTCAGAGGCACTGCACAAAACCGGCTTTGCTTTATTGCAGGCGCCGGCCGGTAACCATTATTTAATTGGTGATCAGCTCAGCATGCATCCGGGCTGGCAGGAAGGAGCTGTACGCTCGGCCTGGCACGCGCTGGCAGATATTGAACGGCGTGAAGCGACTCGCAGCAAAAAATACAGCACAGGAGTAATGGCATGAACAAAGCCAGGCTACTTATGTTATGGCGGACCGCATTGCCAGGCTTGCTGCTGTTGCTTAGCCATAGCGTGGCAGCACAATCGCAGCAGCCCAACGCGCAGTATTGCCTGGTATGCCACGGCTCGGCGGCTCAGGGCAATGCAGCAATCAAGGCGCCAAACCTGAGTATGCTGCCGGGCTGGTATCTGCAGCAGCAATTTACTGCGTTTCGTAATAACTGGCGCGGCAATGCCGCCGAAGATATCCACGGCAAAGAAATGCAGGCCGTTGCCGGCAACATGAGTGATGCAGAAATACAACAGGCCATTGCCTTTATCCGTAGCCTGAAACCGGCAGCACAACCACAAACAGAGGGCATAACAGCCGACTTACAACATGGCCGGCAGTTGTATCAAACATGTCAGGCCTGCCATGGCAGCCGTGGTGAGGGTAATGCCCAACTTAAAGCGCCGCCGCTGGCCGGGCAGCAGCGCTGGTATCTGGCGCAGCAGCTTAGTGCTTTTAAAAATGGTTGGCGCGGTAACCAAACGAATGACGACTATGGCCAGACTATGCGCCGCTTTGCGCAAAGCCTGGCGGACGACCAGGCTATCGACGATGTTGTAGCCTATATTGACAGCTTAGCTTCTCCCGCAAAACAATAAGGACACGCAAATGAAACTGAGTTTTTATACCGCCGCTGCGCTATTGGCCGTCAGCAGCTGCAGCCAGGCCGCCGACATTACCCGCTATCCTTTGCCGAACAACAGCAGTTTTCCGATAGCTGCGGCAGTAGAGGTGCCAGCCGGCAAAGCGGTGATTTACGAGAGCGGCAAGGTACCGGCGCCGCTGGACAGCAAAGCAGAAAAAAACTCTGCCGCTTATTGGGGCAATACCGAACAACAAACCGTTAATGTACTGGCACAAATTGAAGCCAGCCTGAAAAGCAAACAGCTGAGCATGGCGGATGTGGTGAAAATGACAGTATTTCTGGTGGGTGACCCGGCGCTGGACGGTAAGATGGATTTTGCCGGTTTTATGCGCGGCTATACGCAATTTTTCGGCACCAAACAGCAGCCCAATTTGCCGGCCCGCTCTGCTTTTCAAATAGCCGGCTTAGTGGCTGAGGGTATGTTAGTGGAAATTGAAGTGATAGCGGTAAGGCCCTAAACCGGCTGCGCCAATTGTTTGCAAACTTATTTAAGCGCTAACGGGCTGAGATGCCCGTTAGCGCCTCAACCTTAGTTTGCCACATAAATACGATAGCCCCAGGGCGGCAGTGTCAGCTGCGTATCATCGGCAAATTCTGCTGCCTCAGCGCTGAGGTACTCAGTATAAACACCATGATGCAGCGACTGCTTAAAGCTGACGCTTTGCTGCTGAGCGGTAAAGTTAAATACGGCAAACACTTTATCGTTATCATTTTGCCGCACAAAGCTTAATACCTGCGCTGCTTTGCTGTTATGTACCGGGATCATCCGCGCGCCCCAATTGGCATTCCACAGCGCAGTGTTGGCCTTTTTCAGCGCAAACAGCTTTTGGTATAACACGCCGTTGTCGTGCCGGATAAAGTCGCCGTTTTCATCGTGCCAAACAATAGGATCACGCTCGAAGAACGCCAACCGCCGGCTGTTGCCCACTTCCTGGCCGTTGTAGATCATCGGCATACCCTCACCCACTACCGACAAGGCCATTACGGCCGGCAAGGCATCGCCGAACATCTCAAATTCCGTACCTTCCCAGGCATTTTGATCATGATTACTTACCCCCAGCATGCGCATAATGTTCTGCGGGTAATATTTTTCGTTCCATGAGTAATACACATAGAGTTTATTTACGTCGGCATGGCCCTGCGCTATAGCGTGCACGGCCTGATGCCAGGTCCAGCCGTAAGTCATATCGAACGCCCTGGCGTGAAAGTCGCGGCCTTCAAACTCGGCCAGCATAAATACCGGCTTTATGCTATCCAGTTCTTTGCGCACTGTGTTCCAAAAATCCAACGGTACAAAGCCGGCAACATCGGCCCGAAAGCCGTCAAAGCCAACTTCCTCTACCCAATACTTCATGGCGTCTGTCATATACTTGCGCAGCCCGGGTTGGTTGTAGTCCAGCTCGATAATGTCGCTCCAGTCCCACCAGGGCGTGGGGCGAAAATCACCTTTCCAGTCACGGATATACCAGTCCGGGTGCTCTGTCACCAGGTTATTGTCCCAGGCGCTATGGTTAGCTACCCAATCCAGAATCACGTAAATGTCCAGGGCATGAGCGGCGTTAATAAAGGCTTTTAAATCCGCCATGCTGCCAAACTCCGCGTTTACACCATAGTAATCTTTAACCGAGTATGGGCTGCCAAGGCTGCCTTTACGGTTAACCGCGCCTATTGGCTGCACCGGCATCAGCCAGAGAATATCCACCCCCAGCGCCTTTAGGCGTGGCAGTTGCAGCTGCGCGGCAGCAAAGCTGCCCTCAGGTGTAAACTGACGGGTGTTTATCTGATAAATAACCGCATTTTTGCTCCACTGCGGGTGTGCTACCTGCACATAAGCTTGTGGCTGATAAGTGTTGCCTGTTAGTTTTTGCGCATTGCTGCAAGCGCAAAGCAACGTAACCGCCGTGGCAAGCAACACCAGCCGGCGCCAGCGCTGCAATAAAGTGAGTTGGTGTTGCATACCGCTCCCCTGTTGTTTAAACATCAGTCATTTCAACATCAGTCGTGTTATCGCTCTGTATCGATTAACATCAATAGACGTTGCAGCACAATGTCTCAAGCTGAATACGTATTCAGCCAAACTGGTCAGCTAAGTGCCCGGGCGAAGATATACAGAATAAAGTGCAGGCTTAATCCTGCACTGTGGAGAGGTCGGTATCGTTGGTATCAGCCGTTTGTTGCTGACGAATGGCGGTGAGCATACCGGACCAAAAGTAGGTGCCAAGCTCGTTAATCATATTGGATTCAGCATTCATCAACATTACCAACCCCAGTTGGTGCTCGCGCGAATAGGCTATTTCGGCGCGATAACCCTTTACCCAACCACCATGATAAACCAGCTCATCCTGGCCAAATTGATATACCCGCCAGCCCAGCGCATAGTGCGCGTCGGTTAAGTAGCGGCGCCACTCTTTGCGGCGCAGGTCGCGGCGGGTTTTAACCCGTTTGCCGGTCAGTTGTTGCAGTAATTCATCCGGGAATACCGCAGGGTTATGGCCCAGTTGCGCAATTAACCAGTAGCCTAAATCTATTGCACTGGCATTGATACCGGCTGCCGGGCCAAAGCGATAATAGCTTTCAGCCACTTCAACTTCATGCCATTTACCGCGTGCTCTGACATGCGGCATAGCACGGTTTTCCGTACTGAAAAAACCATCCAGCCCAACTGACGCCGTGGGCAACTGCAGTGGTGTAAATATGCGTTCCTGCATTAATTGCGCATAGCTTTTACCGGTGGATTGCTCGATAACCGGTTCAATTAAGCTGAACAGTACATTTTGGTAGCCATAACATTGGCCGGGCGGACACAGGGGGTCAATTTTACTGAACTGCGGCAGTATACGCTCCAGCGGCAGGTTAGCTTCTATCAGGTTATCGTAGGCATTGGGCATAACGCCGGTGCTTTGCGACAATAAATGCCCCAGCTTTAATTGCTTGTTGTAGCGCTTGGTTTTAAACGAAAAACCCGGCAGATAATCCACCAGCTTGTCGTCCCAACTGAAATGCCCTTCTGCTGCCAGAATACCGGCCAGGCCGCCGGCAAAGGTTTTAGACACTGAGGCAATACGAAATACAGTATAAGGGTCTACCGGTTCGGCGCTGCCTTGCTGGCGCACACCAAACCCGGCAGTGGCAATGATTTTATTGCCCTGCACTATGGCGTACACGCCGCCAGGAATATCATGCTGCGTTAACTGGCTGGCAAAGTGCTGATCAAAATCAGCAATTAACGGTGCCATATAAGCATTGCTTACTGCGTTATCGGCAGCCGCCGCAAGGCTGCAACAGCAGCATAAAATGGCAAGAAAAAACTGTTTCACCCTGTATTATTATCCATTGTTATAGGTTACACCTGTAGCAACCGGGCCAGGCATTGTAGGGGCTTTAGCCCTGCTTGCCAAGCCGGCGCCAGCTTAGTAAGCCAAGTGCCATTAACCACAAGGCACTGTTGCTACCGCCACCGCTGCTGCCGCCATCACCACCATTATTGCCACCACTGTTAAGCGGATTTACCGTTACCGTAACGGTACCGGTGCTGCTGGTAATGCCGTCATCGGCAGTAAAGCTGAAACGTAAAATAGTGACACTACTGACGGTTGGTGCGGTAAAGCCGCTGCTAAGGGTGTCAGTACTGCTAAGCGTAACAGCAGGCCCGTCGGTTTGCTGCCATTGATAAGTCAGCGGGTTAAAGTCCGTATCGGTTGCCGTGGCTTGCAACTGCACGCTGGCACCACTGACCACCTGCTGCGCCGCCCCGGCAGACACTAGCGGTGCCGTGTTAGTACAATCAGTGTTAACCTCCAGCTCTTCTAACCCTGCCAGCCAATCGCCAAACTGTTGATTTACCGGCGCACAAAGCTCTGTACCGGCAAAGCTAAATGCCAACAGCTGTGATAACCCGGTAAGAGTTTGTGGCAAGGTGCCGGAAAAATTATTATTTGCCAGCCACAATATACGCAGCTGCGACAGCTGGCCTAACCCGGATGGTATGGCACCGGACAACTGGTTATCTTCAACAAATAGTTGTTGCAAAGCACTCAGATTGGCGAGCGCCGGCGGCAGTTCACCACTAAAACGGTTAAATGATAAATCCAGATTAACCAGGGCTGACAGGTTACCCAGTGCTGCAGGAATAGTCCCCTCCAGCGCATTACTCCACAGATCTAAAGTTTGCAGTTTGCTCAGTTGCAGTATGGCTTGCGGGAAGGTGCCGGTTAAACTGTTAAATCTCAGGTTAAGGCTTTCCAGCTCGCTTAACTGGCTAAAACCGGCAGCAATATTACCAAATAAGCGGTTTTCGCGTAAATCAATACCGGTAACACTGCCACCATTACACGTAATACCATACCAGGCGCAGGGTAGGTTTGTTGTTAACCAGTTGTCCCGACGCTGCCAATTTTGACCCTGAGTATCGTAATACAGCTGCACCAGCGCATTGCATTCAGCCAGCGGAATTTCACTGACATTATTGTCAGTACAGTAACTATTATTGCGGGGGAAAACCTGCACTACGCCATCGGGGAAATTCAGCGTGGTGGCCGTGCCGTCAAAAGTCCAGTTACCGCTGTAAGTACCGTCTGCGGCATGGATATCAGGGGTTATACCATTGTCTGTAATGCTTACAGGTGTTGCTGCAACACCGGAGGTCAGCGCGGCAGCTATGCTGTTACCGTCACAATCAATACTTAGCACCTCAATGCGAATACTGCTGTTGGCAGCAACATACAGCGCATCCGCTGCCGGCAACATACGCCGCTGCAGTTGCTGATTAACGCAGTTTAATGCGCCGCTTTGGCCAGGGCCACTGGCTAACAGCAGACTGCCGCTGGCCGTTTGTGCTGCCAGCAAGGCATCTGTCGCCGGCACCCCGGAGGCTAAAATACGCCCGCGTAGTTGTTGCATATTCAGCGCAGGCTCTGCTGCTTTTAATAAGGCGGCCACAGCTGTCACCATAGGTGATGCCATAGACGTGCCGGAAGCCAGGGCAAATTCATCAGCTAAAGTGGTAGATAAAATTTCCACCCCGGGCGCTGAAATATCCACCCAATCGCGGCCATAGTTAGAAAAATCGGCTTTTACGCCCTGCTCATCATGCGCCGCTACGCTGATAACGTTGGGTAAATCGAAGGCAGCCGGGTAAAACTTCGCTTGTGAATTATCATTACCGGCACTGGCAACAAATAAAATACCGGCGGCGTTGTGCTCAGCAATAGCGTTATACAAAGCCTGAGACTCAGAACTACTGCCCCAGGAGTTATTGGTAGCAATAATATTTATGCCATGGTTTAGTTTTAAATCCAGCACGTAGTCCAGACATTTTATGGCATCGCTGACAAAGCCCGAACCATTAATGTCCATAAAGCGGCAAGGCAGCAGTTTCAGCTGCCAGTTAACGCCGGCAATACCTAAATCGTTATTACCTGATGCTGCAATAATGCCGGCAACTATAGTACCGTGACCATCTTCGTCCATAGGGTCAACGCTGTTATCAGCCGGATTTATCCCACGGATATCATCAATATAACCGTTGCCGTCATTATCGATACCATCAGCTGCTGTTTCACCGGGGTTTTGCCAAATATTGTCAACCAGATCAGCATGAGTGTAATCAACGCCGGTATCAATTACCGCCACCACTAACTGATTATCCCCGGTCGTCAGATCCCATGCATCTACAGCATTAATACCGCTGCCGGCTTTTAAATGCCATTGTTCTGCAAAGTCGGGGTCATTCGGTTCAGCAGTTTTATACACCCGATGATCGCGCTCTACCGCTGTGATGCCGGGCAATACACTATATTGCGCTATAGCGGCATCAATATCGGTATCGGCTGATAACGCAACCACCGCCAGTTGCGGGAAATGGCTAAAATAATGCAACTTTGTCTGTGCAGCACCGCGCGCAGAGGTAGCCTGCACCTGTTGCAAATCAGCACGGCTGGCAGCAACCTGTGGCTCAAAGGTAAGAATAAGGCGTTGCTCAGCAGCGTGCAGCTGACAAGCTCCGGCAGATAACAGCAAAACAGCTGATAATTTACTGACAACAGACCTGACCATAGCATTCCCCTTATTGCGCTAAGCAGCACGTGGCTCTTGCTATAGTACGGCATTATCCGTGAAAAAGAGCAACTGTTTGTACAAAGTCTGTTGGCAGATTAATCTGTTGCCTCAACCTTGCCGGCATTGCAAAGGCTGTTTCGCCGGACTAATCGCCACCAGCTGGCCCTTGTTGTTACTGACAAACTCTACCCATTGACCATCGTTAACTGCTGTGGAGTCAAGGTTGATTATGGCAATTTTTGCCAGCAGGTTATGGTCAATACTCAGCAGTAAATCATCACAGACACTGATCTCCCAGTCTTGCTGCTGCCGGCGCAACAACCCGGTTTGATAGTGGAAATTATCGCTCTGCGCCCTGGCGGTAAAATAATCAGCCATGCCATAACCATCGACGCGGTCGGCAGAGCTGACAACGCCCTGCTCTGCTTGTGCTGATAAACTGTGGCGCTGCATCTCTTTATACTGCGGCTCCTGATACTGTTGCTCCTGCTGTTGTATCTGCACTATATGGTAATATCCGGCTTGCGCTGTTGGCTCGCGCTGCAACATCACACCAAGCAACAGCACTCCACAAACACTCATTGCCAGTTGCATATTACGCCATAGGCCCGGCAGAGCAGGTTTAGTGCGCTGCTTAGCGCGCACAGCGATAGCATTAAGCACAGCGCCCGGCAGCGGATGCTTAGCTTTGTTATGCTGGTATTGCTGCTGTAATTGCTGTTCAAAGCGCTCAGGTGTTGTCATTATTAACTCCGGATAACTGCTGCAACGCTTGCTTAGCGTAGCGCAGCCTGCTTTTAATGGTTTGCGCCGGTTGCTGCGTAATTTGGCTGATTTCAGCCAGCGAAAAGCCTTCCAACTGCAACATCAGTGCTTCGCGTTGTAAAAACGGCAATAACAGCAACTGTTGGTTAAATTGCAATTGTTGTTGCTGCTGCTCCAACTGCTGCGCCGGACACAGCAGCTCTGCCAGCGGTTCCTCTTCAGACTGTTGGTACTGCCAGCGTTGTAACCGGCGCAGCTCGTCTAATAACCGGTTACGGCCGATACTGAACAACCAGGTTTTAAAGCTGCTCAGGCCAAGAAAATTGCCACGTTGCTCCACCAGGGTTAACCAGCATTGCTGGCTGATATCGCCGGCCAAAGCGGCATCCGACTGCTGCAATAAGAAGTAGTACAAATCGTTACCGTGCAACGCGATTAGTTGCTCCAGATAACACGGATTAGCACTGTCACGATACAGGCTGAACAACTGCTCAGCACTGTATTCCGGCGCACTGCTGCGGGGTAGGAAAAAGCTCAATGCCATACAACCACTCCTTGTGCTTAAGCTTAATTTTCAGCCTGGTCGCTGTGTAAGCTAAAATCAAGCTGCACCTGCAAATTAGTTTGCTTTATTGCTTTGCCGTCAACTACTTGCGGCTGATACTTCCAGCGCCGCAATGCCCGTATCGCTTCACGGTTAAAGATATTACCAGGCTCGGCAGCCAATACAGTGACATCTGTCACCGCGCCGGCCTCATCAATACTAAAGCTCAGTTTTACCCAGCCGGAAATACCCTGCCGCGCTGCATCCACTGGGAAACGCGGCTCAACCCTGACCAGAGGTGTAGCACCGCGGTTACCTTGCTGGCCACCGCCCGGCAAACCTTTGCTACGCGGCAACACCGGCGCGACAATGTCCACCGGGCCAATACTGATCCTGTCCGGCACGTCTATTGGCGGTTGCACCGGTTCAATATTACGTATCACCGGCTCGGGCTTAACCGGTGGCTGCGGCCGGACAATAATATCGCTGTCTTGCGCCGCCACCGACAGCTCTACCGGAATTGCCGGCGGCGGTACCAGCCGCGGCCCGGTTGCGGGCTTAACCAACTGCTGCATCAGGCTAAACAACAGCGCGGTGATCAGTAAGGCAGCTCCGCCACTGGCAGCCAGTTTGGCAACCGGATTAGATGAAACAAAATCAGAGTGAGTCAGCAGCATAGCCATTCCTTATTGTTGTTAATTACTGATAAGACGTTTGAGAAACAACTAAGGGGTTAAACCTGCGCAATTTTTTTCCGCCGTACCTTTAGCCGTACCTTTAGCCGCACCTTTACAAAACCTTTACCCCCGTTGACTTTGTCCGGCCGGCGCGGCTGGTTATAGTAAGCAGTAACAACTTTATGGAGTAAAAGTAGTGCGTTATCTGATGTCAGCCGTTGTTGTAATTGTTGTTGCTGCCGGTCTGTGGCTGTTTGCCGGAGCAGAGCCGCAACAGGTGCAATATCAAACTCAGGTTTTGGCCAGGGGCGATATTGAAAGTGTGGTAAATACCGCCGGCACCACCCGTGCAGTGGTAACCGTAGAGGTAGGCACTGAAGTGTCAGGCCTGATCACCGAGCTGTACGTCGATTTTAATGACGACGTAAGCCAGGGCCAAGCCATTGCCAAACTGGATGACCGCAGCTACGTGGCCCGCTTACAACAGGCTCAGGCCGATGTGGTAATGGCACAAGCCAACCTGGCGCAGCAGCAGGCAACGCTGAGTAAATCAAACACCGAATTAGCACGGGCTGAACGCGCTTTTACCCGCCAGCAACAGCTGGTGCAGCAAAAACTGACTAATCAAAGTGAACTGGATGAAGCGCAAGCGGTATTTGAAACTGCACAGGCGCAAATTTTGCTGGCCAATGCACAAATTCAAAGTGCGCAGGCTCAGCTGTTGCAACGCAATGCTCAGTTAGAACAAGCGCAACTGGATTTAGACCGCACCACTATCCGCTCACCGGTAAACGGTACCGTGATTGACCGCCAGGTAGATATTGGCCAAACCGTAGCGGCCAGCTTATCGGCGCCAACCTTATTTACCATAGCGCAGGACTTGTCACAGATGCAGATTGAAGCCGATGTCGATGAAGCTGACATTGGTAAAGTGCAACAGGGCCAGCAGGTGCGGTTTCAGGTGGATGCCTACCCTGAACGACAGTTTCGCGGCGACGTGGCCCAGGTGCGCAAAGCGGCGACCAATACTAATAACGTGGTGACCTACAAGGTGATTATAAATGCGCCGAATCAGCAGCAACTGTTGCTGCCCGGCATGACTGCTAATTTAAATATCGTGCGCGGCCAACAAACACAGGTATTGCGGGTGCCCAATGCTGCGCTGCGCTTTAAACCGGCCGGCAGCAGTAATAACCCAGCCGCCGGCGAACAGCCGGATCAGGCTGAGGAGCTGATTAAACAACTGCAGTTAAACGGCGATAAAGCCGCTAAGGTACGCCAGCTGTATGACACGCTCAGAGATAAGCTGCAGCAAGCGCGGGCGCAAGGTGCTGACAACCCGATGGCTGACGCGCGAGCGCTGTTCGCCCGTGAGCGGCAAAAACTGCAAAACGAATTGCAACTGCTGTTATCGGAGCAGGAGTATCAACAATACCAACAGCTGAGCAATACCCGCCGCGAAGAGCGCCGCCAGGCCAACACCGGTACTGCCGCTCAGGTTTGGCGGCTGGATAGCAACGGTCAGCCGCAACCGGTGAATATCCGTGTTGGCCTTAGCAATGATGAGTACAGCGAGGTGCTCAGCGGTGCTGTCAAAGACGGTGATGCGTTGATAGTACGTGCAGTAAGGGTGGACTAAGCATGGCTACAGCTGTTATTGCCACCCGGGCGCTGGAAAAACATTACCAAATGGGCGGCCAGCATTTACGCGCGCTCAAAGGTATTGATGTCAGTATCGCCGCCGGGGAATTTGTTGCGGTAATGGGCCCTTCCGGCTCGGGCAAATCCACCTTTATGAACCTGCTGGGCTGTCTGGATTCGCCCAGCCTTGGGCAAATTTTGTTACAGGGCGAAGATGTCACCACTTTAAGCGCAGCGCAGCTGGCGCGGGTGCGCAACAAATATATCGGTTTTGTGTTTCAGCAGTTTAATTTACTGCCGCGCACCACTGCATTAGACAACGTAATGCTGCCACTGCTGTACAGCACGACGCCAAAACACCAGGCGATAAGTCGTGCCACTGAATGCCTGCAATTAGTTGGCCTGGCACAGCGTATGGATCACCATCCGTCGCAGCTGTCCGGCGGCCAGCAACAGCGGGTTGCTATAGCGCGGGCGCTGGTAAACCAACCGGCGTTGCTGTTGGCCGATGAACCCACCGGCGCACTGGACACTGAAACCGGGCTGGAAATAATGCAGCTGTTTCAGCAGTTGCATCAGCAGGGTAAAACCATAGTGCTGGTAACGCACGAGCCGGATATTGCCGCCTTTGCCAGCCGTCAGCTGATGTTTCGCGATGGTGAGCTGATCGGCGACAAAGGCTCACAACCACAAAGCGCAGCAGCGGCATTGCAACACTTTCGTCAACAACGGCTGGCGGAGACGGCAACATGAATAGCTTAACCCTGCTTAACGTGGCGGCCGTAGCGCTGCGGGTGAATTTGTTGCGCAGCATTTTAACCATGCTGGGCATCATTATCGGCGTGGCGGCGGTCATTATTATGCTGGCATTGGGCGCCGGCGCGCGCTATGACGTAGACCAACAAATTAAAAGCCTCGGTGGCAATGTGTTTGTGGTGTTTGCCCGCGGCCGTTTTATGGGCGGCGCCCGTGAAGCCAGTGGCAGCAGCCAGGGCTTAACCGAAATGGATGCACTGGCGATTGAACAGCAAATTCCGCAGGTGAATGTGGCAGCGCCCACATTGCGCGCCAGTGGCCAGTTGATTTACGGCAACCTGAACTGGGCGCCGGAAATTCATGGTGTGGATAACCGCATCTATGCTGCGCAAAGCTGGCAAGTTGTTGAGGGCAGAACCTTTAGCGACACCGAGCTAAATACTGCGGCCAGAGTGGCAGTAATAGGCCAGACGGTAAAACGCGAGCTGTTTGGTGCCGGCGACGCCCTGGGCCAAACGGTGCGGGTAAACAAAATGCCGGTAACCATCATTGGTGTGCTGAACAGTAAAGGCCAAAATACTCAGGGCAACGACCAGGATGATCTGATTTTTATGCCGCTGGACACCGTGCGCAAACGCATTGCCGGCATGACCTTATCCAGCCCTAAAGCCATTCGCGCTATTATTGTGCAGGTAGAAGATGAGCGTGATATGGCAGACGTAGAGCAGCAAATGGACAGCCTGTTACGCCAGCGCTTGCGCAGCAGTGACAGCGAACCGCCGTTTCGGATCCGCAATTTGTCAGAAATGATTGCCACCCGCTCAGAAACCATGCAAATCTTCAATGGTTTGCTGGCCGCGGTGGCGTCGGTATCTTTGCTGGTGGGCGGCATTGGCATTATGAACATTATGCTGGTGTCGGTAACCGAGCGGACGCGCGAAATTGGCCTGCGCATGGCGGTGGGCGCCGAGCCCAAAGTGATCATGAAACAATTTTTAATCGAAGCAGTGCTGTTATGCGGCCTCGGCGGTGCCATAGGTTTGGCGCTGGCGGTAGCAGTTAGCCTGTCATTGCAGTACTTTGCCGGTTTTACCGCTATTATTGAACTCTATGTGGTACTGATGAGTGTTGGCTTCTCCTGCCTGATTGGCATTTTTTTCGGCTACTATCCGGCCACCAAAGCCGCCGGATTGCAGCCGATAGATGCACTGCGTTACGAATAACACAGCGCAAACGCTTATCAGACTTTAGTCTCATCCGGCAGCGGCTGAATTGACAGCTGCCGGCTTTTTCCCAACACTGCAGCATCTGTAGTTGTTTTTGTTGCGATAAGAGACGCTTATGCAAAACATCAAACTTAAACCTGTGCTGTTGGTATTGGCATTTGCTCTGCTGCAAACAGCAGCATTTGCACTGAGTAGCTCTGCCGTATGGCCCCTGCTGCTGGGTGCGGTGCTGTTACTGCTGTACCTGTATTGGCCGGTAGCCGGCAGCGCAGCCGCAACCGGCGCAGATGCTTCTCTGTCCGACAGTAAAACGGCGCTGGCTGACACGGCAGATAAAATTACTGCCGCCACCTCCAGGATGGCGATTGGCTCAGCAGAAGTGTCGTTTTATATTGATGGCCTGATTAAAGATATACAGCACAGCAGTGAAGACAGCGGCAAAATTGCCGATGTCAGTAATATGCTGGCCAGCACCAGCACAGAGCTGACGCACTCGTTACAATCTATCGGCGCCACCTTACAACATACCGCCAATGCCTCGGCGCAGGCAGATACTTTGCTGAGCAACTCGGTGAAAAATATCAACAATCTGGTGCAGGCCGTAAGCCAGGCGGCACAAGATTTAGAGCAACTGCGCAGCAGCAGCGACAATATTCAACACATTACCGAAGTGATTAATACTGTCGCCGGGCAAACGAATTTACTGGCATTAAACGCGGCCATAGAAGCAGCACGGGCCGGAGAACAAGGCCGTGGTTTTGCCGTAGTAGCAGAAGAAGTGCGGGCGCTGGCCGGCAAAACTGCCGCCGCCACTCAGGATATTGCCGCTATGCTGGCCGATATCCGCCAGCAAAGCCAGCATACCGCCAGCCAGATGCAAAACCTGCAGCAAAGTGGCACTGTGGTACAGCAGGAATTAACCGGGGTGGCGGCCGGCTTTGCCGACATTAACCGGCAAATTGCGCAATCATCCGACACCTTCGGCCAAATTGAACAAGCCAGCAGCGAGCTGAACCGCACCAGTGTGGCGCTGGCGCAATCGGTCGACAATATCAGTAGTACCTTGCAAAGTATCACTGATAAGGGCCAGTCTGTTGCCGGCCAGGCCATCAGCTTATCCGAAGAGACTGAAAGCATTTACCGCGAACTGAGCAGCCTTAGCAGCCACAGTTTTTACAGCGATATTTTACAGGAAGCGCAGCAGGCTGCGGCACAGATTGGCCAGCTGTTCAGCCAGGCGATTGCCGATGGCAAGCTGACAGCAGACGCCGTTTTTGCTGAAAAATACCAGCAGATCAGTGGCAGTAATCCGCCGAAATACCATACCGGATACGACAACTTTACCGATCAGCAGTTTCCGGCGATTCAGGAGCCGGTTTTAGCACGCCATAGCAATGTATTGTATGCCGGTGCGGTAGACAGAAAAGGCTATTTTCCGACACATAATAAAAAGTTCTGCCAGCCATTAACCGGCAATTATGACAAAGATTTACTGCAAAACCGCACCAAGCGTATTTTCAGCGACCGCACCGGCAGCCGCTGCGGCAGCCACACCGAAACGATGTTGCTGCAAACCTATAAGCGTGACACCGGCGAGATTTTACACGACTTGTCAGTGCCGGTTTATGTTAACGGCCGGCACTGGGGTGGTTTTCGAATTGGCTTTAAGCGGCACTAAACCTGCGTTTAGTGCCATGATTGTTACAGATCATCCAGCAGATCGTCGAAAATATCTTCATCTACTTCCGGCTCTTCCTGCTGTGGCGGGTTGCCATCGTAAATTTTAAACTGCTGACGCTGATAATAAGACTCTTTGATAAAGGCGTAAGGGTCAAGTGACTCTTCCAGCAAACTTTCCATCGACATTAGCTGCTCACGGCTGTCCAGTGCCCCAATTAAGGCCCGGGTCAGCGTTAGCGGCGTATTAAGCAGGCCCAGCGGAAAATACAAATTATCCACCAGACCACCGCCGGTGCCGCGCACTGTGGTTGGCCCCAGCGCCGGTAGCATCAGATAAGGGCCATCACCCACGCCCCACACCGCCAATGTTTGGCTGAAATCTTCCTGCTGTTCAACCAGGCCAATTTTAGTGGCCACGTCGAATAAGCCAAATAAGCCCAAAGTACTGTTCACCAGAAAGCGCCCGGCACTCACCGCAGAGCGGGATGGCTTGGCTTGTAACATGCCATTTAAAAAGCTGGCCGGCTCACTGAGGTTATTTGCGGCATTAACCAGGCCTTTGCGCGCCGGTTTGGGCACTACTGTCATATAACCGACGGTGGCAGGGCGTAACAGGTACGCATCGAGAATGTCGTAGTTAAAATCCCACAATGGCCGGTTGATGGTTTCCAGCGGGTCGCGCGGGTCGGTATAACCGGCGGGCGCGCTGCTTTGGGCTGCGGCCTGCTCCGGTGCTACGGGTTTAGCAGCACAGCCGGATAACACTATCAGCGCCGCAGTCAATACAAGATACCGCACAGAAAAAGATCGCATACTAAGGTTCCAGTTTTAATGTTATTGACAGAGCATCGCCGCCGAAGCTTAATACGTCAGACACAGTCTGAATATCACCCGGCCGTTGCTCTACCGTACCGGATAACGACATACGCGCAACTACTTCTACCTGGTCAGCATTGGCGAGGCTCCAACCGCTTTGCATCGCCATTTGTTCGGTGAGTACCAATTGCACTTCCCCCTGCGGCAGCGGAATACGTTGTACCGCTAATGGCAGGGCCGCGCCGCCAACAGCACGGGCAAACAGGAACAAACTGGCATCCGGGTTAGCTTGCTGCAGCTGTGGCGCCACATACAAATTCACCTTGATCTGCCGCCCGGCCACGGGCTCTGCCGCCCCCAGTTCAGCCAGGCGCTGCTGTACCGCAGCATAACGCGGATCCTCTGCCGGCAATTGCTTTAACAGCATTTGCCAGGCCGTAATAGCCTCGGCCATATCGCCTTTTTCGTAAGCTATCAGCGCCATTAATGACAAGGCATCGCTGTTTTGCGCTTCACGGCTCAGCACCCTGGCCACGGCGCGACCGGCCCGCGCCAGGCTGTTGTCATCACCCAGCAGGATCAGCGCCTGGGCATAACTCAGTAGCAAGGGTGAGCGCTCCGGCGTCAGTTGCAAAGCGCGTTCAAAGGCATCAATAGCCTGCTCTACCGCGCCTTGCGACATGCGGATCCGCCCTAACAACATCCAGGCGACAGCGTCATCACCTTCATTCGCCAACCGGGTGCGCAGCGCCAGCGCAAATAATTCTACTTCCTGCTCTGATAACGGCTCGCCCTGATTTAACAAGGCCCGTTCACCATACTGCTGTAAATTTTGCTGCGCCTGTTGCCAATCCTGCAACTGCCGGTAATGGCCGTTCAGTGCGTACACGCCGCTGACGACTATAGCTACCAGCGCAAGCAACAGCGCCGGCAATGGCCAACGCGCGCGGTTATCTTGCTGCACAAGGTTGTGCTGCTGCAGTAAAAACTGGCTTTTCAGCTCTTGTGCCGCGCTGTCAAAATCCTGCTCTGCCAACTCGCCGGCATCGCGGGCTAACGCCAACAATTGCAGCCGTTCTTCAAACAACTGTGCCGGGGTTTGCAGCGGCAACTGTGCACTGCGCCGCGGCCAAAACAAACACAGTGCCGTTAACAGCAGCATGGTTAAAGCAGCAATAAATAACGGCCACATCATGGTTTTTTACTCCGGTAACGCTCAATCAGCTGATCCAGTTCGGTATCCAGCCCCTGCTGCTGTGTATCATTTGCCAGCGGCAACTGCTGCTTGCGCCGGTACAAACCAACGCCAGCCAGGCCGGTTAATAACAACAGCGGCGCTAACCATAGCCACAGGGTATAACGGTTGAATGGCGGTTGATAATGGACAAAATCGCCATAGCGGTTTTTCATATAATCCAGCACCTGCGCCCTGTCATGGCCTTCGCGTACCAATTGATAGGTTTTTTGCCGCATATCTACCGCGACAATAGCGTTGGAGTCTGCAATATTCTGATTCTGACACTGCGGACAACGCAGCTCGGCCGTTAACTGTTGATACAGCTGACGTTCGGCTTCATTATCAAAACTGAGGATTTCATCTGCCTGTAACAGCGTCGCGCCAAACAACAGCAGCAAGCTCAGTATGCTTGTTATCAGCTGCTTCATGGTTGGCTCCATTGCTGATACAGCGGCGCCAGCTTAGTGCGCCACACTTGCGGGTTAATATCGCCGATATGGTGCGCCCGCACTATGCCGTCGGCATCGACAATAAAGGTTTCCGGTGCACCGCTTACGCCTAAATCCAGGGCTAAACTGCGCTCAAGATCGAGAATATTAAACTGGTACGGGTCGCCATGCTGCGCCAACTTTTGCGTCACGTCCTGTTGCAGTACAGCTAAGTCAAACGGCGCGTCAAACGCCGGGTCGCGTGGCAGTTCGTAGTACAGGCCAACAATTTTAACGCCCATAGCACGCAGCTCACTCAGATAGCCCAACTCAGCATTACAGGTTGGGCACCAGGTACCCCAGACATTCAGTAAAAAGGTTTGCCCTTTGAGCTGCTCTGCTGTCCAGATATGCTGTGGTTGCATTAAGTCGGCCAGCGCAAAATCCGGTAAGGCTTTATTTAAGCTGGCCGACTCGCGCTCACGCGGATCAGAAAACAGGCCACTGAGTAAAAACAGCGCCAACACTAAAAACAATGCCAGCGGTGCATAAAACAGCACTTTACGCATCAGCTTCTCCTGTTTGCAGCGTGGGCATTACTTTACGCCGGTAGCGTTTATCCGCTAATGCCAATAAGGCGCCAAACGACATTAACAGGCCGCCAAGCCAAATCCAGCGTACGAAAGGCTTCACCTGAATACGCATCGCCCAGGCATCGCCCGGTAATTCTTCGCCCAGCGACACATATAAATCGCGGCTTAAACGGGCATGTACCGCAGACTCGGTCATAATGGTGCGCTGAATACGGTAAAAGCGCTTTTCGGCATGCAAATGCGTGACATACTGTCCATCTTTGCGCACATCAAGCTCGGCAGCCTGGCCGCCAAAGTTGGCGCCGTCTAACTCATACACGTCGGTCAGGGTAAAGTCATAACCGGCCACGTTGGCAGTATCGCCTTCCTGCATCCGTACATCGCGCTCTGTGGTGTAGGTTTTGGTCATCGCCACGCCAACTACCAGCACGGCAAAGCCGATATGCGCCAATGTCATACCATAGTGGCTGGCGTTTAATTTAGTAATGCCCTTACTGACAGAGCCAAATTGGCGGATACGCAGTGCCACTTCTGCCAGCGCAGAAATGCCCACCCAAGCCCCCAGCAACAGGCCTATCAGCGCCAGATTAGCTTGCACACTTTGCATGGTTGCCATTACACCCAGCGCCAGCGTTAACGCCGCCAGTACCAATAAACTAAACGGCTTAATTAATGGCGCAACCTGCTGCTGCTTCCAGCGCACCCAGGGGCCTAAACCCAGCATTAAAGCAAAAGGAATAGTCAGATAATAAAACATCTGGTTAAAAAACGGCTCGCCGATAGAGATTGACCCTAAACCCAGTTCTTTGTGAAATAACGGGAATAAGGTACCGAGAAACACAATTAAACAAGCGGTAAGCAGGAAAATATTATTGCCCCACAGCAGCATTTCGCGGGAGAACAACTGATAACGAGCCTGGCTGCGTACAGAGTTCATCCGCCGGGCATACAGCAATAAAGAACCGCCCACCACCAGCAGCAAAAACACCAACAAATACATACCGCGGCCGGGATCAGTGGCAAAGGAGTGCACCGATACCAATACACCGGAGCGGACTAAAAAGGCACCGACTAAACTGAGCGCAAAGGCAGCCAGTGCTAACAACACAGTCCAGCTTTTAAAGGTACCGCGCTTTTCGGTAACAGCCAGGCTGTGAATTAACGCCGTACCGGCCAACCAGGGCATAAAGGAGGCATTTTCTACCGGATCCCAGAACCACCAACCGCCCCAACCCAGTTCGTTGTAAGCCCACCAACTGCCCAGCATAATACCGAGGGTTAAAAACAACCAGGCGGCTAATGCCCAGGGCCTTACCCAACGTGCCCAAACACTGTCAAAACGACCACTCATTAACGCCGCAATAGCAAAAGCAAACGCCACGGCAAAACCGACATAGCCCATATACAGGGTGGGCGGATGTAAAATCATGCCGAAGTCTTGCAGCAACGGGTTAAGGTCGCGCCCTTCCACCGGGTAAAACGGCAGGCTGCGCGCAAACGGGTTAGACATAAACAGCGAAAAAGCGATAAAGCCAACACAAATAATGCCGAGAATGGCCAGAATACGGCCTTGCAACAGCAACGGCAGTGCTTTAGAGAACTGTGCCACCAGTGCGGTCCAGCCGGCCAACATCAGCACCCACAACAGCATAGAGCCTTCATGCGAGCCAAAGCTGGCGGTGATTTGATAATACCAGGGCAAGGTAGAGCTGGAGTTTTGCGCTACGTTAATTACAGTAAAATCGCTGGTGCGAAAGGCGTAGATAAGTGCCAGCATTGCAAGCAAACAAAACACAAACTGGCCCAATGCCAGCGGTTTAGCCAACAATAACATGCGCTGGTTAGCCACAAAGCTGCCGTATAACGGTACTATTGCCAACAACACCGATAACGCAAAAGCAAACGTAAGCGCCAACTGACCGGCTTCAACTACCATTTAATAACGTCCTTCTGCTGGCTTAGCCTCTGTACCGCTTTGCTGCGCTGACGATTGCTGTTGTGACGGCGGCACATGGCGAATACCTTTTAATGCTTCGGCCACTTCAGGCGGCATATATTCTTCATCGTGTTTGGCCAGCACTTCAGTCGCCGCTATGGTGGTGGCATCGAGCATTACGCCCTGGGCGACTATACCCTGACCTTCGCGAAATAAATCCGGCAAGATACCTTCATAAATCACGGTAACCAGCGGGCCGGTGTCGACTAAATCGAAGCTCACTTTCAGTGAGTCGGGGTCGCGCTTTACTGAACCTTTTACCACCATACCGCCAATACGCAGACGCTGGCCCGGCTGTGGTTTAACTTTATCTTTACCCAAGCCGTCAACCAACTGTGATGGTGTGTAAAACAAATCAATATTTTGCTGCAATGCGTACAACATGGCAGCGACGGCGCCGGTTAACAGCCCTATTACCAGTAATACGGCGAATAAGCGTTTCTGACGTCTTGGTTGCATTAGTCTGTTTGCTCCTGATACTGCTTAACCCGCTGCTCACGTGCCAGCCTGGCAGCCAGCTGATACTTAAACTGCTTATGCTGGTAATGGCTGTACGCCACCAACCCGGCCAACAGTAAATATGTTATGCCAAACGACAGCCAGACAAACAGGCCGTAACCGCCCATGGCCCAAAATTCTGCCCACGACTGAAAATGCATTTAGTGTCCTCCCGCCAGTGTTTTTACCCAGGGCCGGTGCTGCTCATTCAGCAAAATGGCATTGCGTAGTCGCAGACACAGCAAAGCCAACATTAATACTTTAAATGCCAGGATGCTGATTAATAACGGCCATAGCATGCTGGGGTCAATTGACGGTTTGGCAAACTTGGTTATAGACGCGCCCTGATGCAAAGTGTTCCACCATTCGACAGAAAAATGGATCACCGGCAAATTAATCACGCCGATCACCGCCAGCAAAGAGGCGGCTTTAGCACCGGTCTGCCGGTCTGAAAAGGCACCGCTGAGCGCAATAACACCTAAATACAGAAATAATAAAATAAGCTCTGAGGTTAACCTGGCATCCCACACCCACCAGGTGCCCCACATCGGCTTACCCCAGGCCATACCGGTAATTAATGCTATAGCGGTATAGACTGCGCCCACCGGGGCTAAGGCCAGTACTGACCACTGCGCTATCTTCACCTGCCACACCAGAGCAATAAAAGCGGCAATCGCCATCGCCGAGTAGGTACCCATCGACATAATGGCCGAAGGCACATGAATATGAATAATGCGGTAGCTGTCGCCCTGCTGATAATCCGGCGGCGTAAAAGCCAGGCCCCAGATATTACCCAACAGTAACAACAACACGGCTAACGCCATTAACCATGGATACAGCCGGCCGCATAAATGATAAACGGTCTCAGGCTTGGCAAAAGGATGCAACCAGTTAAACATATCAGCTCACATTCAGTTTTAATGCACTGATCACCGCTAACGGGATCAACGCCATTGCAAACAACAACATTGCCAGCATTATTGCCAACTGGCCATAGTAAGGTAATGCCATCGCTGCGGCTTCCATTGCTGCACTGGCAAAAATTAACAGCGGAATATACAGCGGCAGTATCAGCAGCGCCAGTAAAATACCGCCTTTATCGGCCGATACCGTAAGCGCTGCGCCCATTACACTGAGCAGGCTCAGCAGTGGTGTACCAAGCAGCAAGGTGAATACCATGGCCACCAGGCTGGCTTGATCAATATTAAGCAGCAGCGCTACCAACGGCGACAACAGCACCAACGGTAAGCCGGTACTCAGCCAGTTAGTAATCAACTTTGCCAACACAAAACTCAGCAACGGTTGTTTCGCTGCCACTAACTGCTCTATTACGCCGTTGCGGTAATCATCTTTAAATAAGCGCTCTGCCGCCAGCAACACGCTAAGCAAGGCAGCTATCCAAACTATACCTGGCGCCATAATGCGCAGTAAATTCGGCTCCGGCCCTACGCCCAGCGGAAACAGGCTAAGCACGATAACAAAAAACAGCAGCGGATTAAGCCAGTCGGCTTTTTGCCGCGCCAGTAAGCAAAGCTCACGCTGAGTAAAACGGTATAAGGTTACCATCGGTAAGCCAGCTCCAGCGTTGTTAAAGCCTGATGTGTCATCTGCAGCGCTTGATGCGTCGTTAGCACTATGGCGCCACCCAACTGTAAATGCTGCAAAAAGTGCTGCTGCAACATGCTGATGGCGCTTTGGTCCAGCGCAGTAAAAGGCTCATCTAAAATCCACAGTTGCCGCTTTACAAACCATAATCTGGCCAGTGCCACCCGACGCTGTTGCCCGGCCGACAACATCCGGCAAGGGATATCTTCCAACCCGGCCAGACCTAACTGCGCCAACAGCGCAAAATCATCAGCAGCGGCCACGCCGGATGCGGTGCGCCAAAAACTGATATTTTCCAACGCAGTAAGCTGCTCATGAATTCCGCTTTGATGGCCGATATAACATAAATCTGCCGCATAACCGGTTGCTGCCTGTGATAAGGTTTGCTGTCGGTAATACACAGCGCCGTCGTCCGGCTGGGCAAGACCTGCCAAAATACGTAACAGCGAGCTTTTGCCGGCGCCATTTTTACCGGCCACCTGTAACAGCTCACCGGCATGCACTGTAAGGCTTTGTTGTTCAAACAACACACGGTCCTGACGGATACAGCACAGAGCACGGCCTTCAAGCAGAGGCTGACCGGTTAATACGGGAAAAGGCTGTGGTTTAATGTCTAACCTCTGACTATCGACGACGGTTAAAATTGGGCGCATATTACCATATTGGCGTCATAATACGAATGCAGCAGCAAGGCGGACCAACGCAAAACAGGTAAAAACATGAACCAGATCAATCCGGATAAACTGCTGCAACTAAGCGCAGGCACCAAGCTTGATAGCCCGGCTATTAAGCTGATGCTGGCAGAAGTGTATCAAAGCCAGGTACAGCAGTTAACCGACGGCCGCTTTCGCTTACAGTTGCCCTCGCCGCAAGGCGCAGTACACATTAGCTTACCGGCATCGGCCAGCGCCGCAATACAAGCCATGTTACCGGCCGCGCCAGCAAGCTTGCAGGGTGCTTTGCAACAGCTGCAATTACAATTTCAACCACTGGCCAACGGCCAGCTGCAACTGACACTGCAAAGTGCTGCCAACAGCCTGAGCATTCCGTTGTCACTGACTCAAGTGCAGCAGCTATTGGCAATACCGGTATCAGGCAACACGGCCGCACCGGCAACAATAGCCGCCAACCTGCTACCATCCTCCGCTGCCGTTACTCTGGCGCTGCCCGGCTTTAGCCCGGTACCACTATCAACACAAACACAGCAAGCGCTGAGCGCTATGCTGCCGGCGTTGTCCGCTGCAACGACACAGTTATTGTTAAGACTGGACACTAACGCGAAAGACTTGCAATTGCGCTTAATCGCGACGGTAACACACCCCACCCAAGGTAGTAGCAATACGCAGAGCAACAGCGTGGTATTACAAAAAACAGAACAAACCGCGATAGTGCAGCAATTGGTAAGACTGTTCAATCAGCAAGCCGGCGCGGCCGACACCACTAAACTAAACCCTGTGCTGCAATCCGTATTGCAGTCTGCGTTGTCCGCAGCGCCTGCCGCCATGCCGGCACAGTATAAGCTGCAACTGCAACAACATGCCGGACAATGGCAACTGCAGCTGAGCACAGCGCAACTCAGCAGTAAAGTCAGTGTACAGCAGGACGATATCAGCCGGCCGCTGCAGTTTATCGCCGGCCCAAACCAAAGCAGTGGCGAAAAAACACCGTTAACTGCCCCGCAGACCTCTGCAGCCTTGCAAACAGCACAACAGACGGCGCAACAAGCCGTGCAGCAAGCATGGCGGCATCTGTTACCGTTACTGCCGGCCACTGCAGATCCCCTGGCCAGCCTGGCAGAATTGCCGCAACCGGTACAACAGATATTACAATTATTACGCCAAAGCCAACCGGATGGTGCCAGGATGCAAACGCCGCTGCAGCTTACGCAGCAACTGGCCGCGCTATTGCAGTTTCAACCGCTGCAACCGGCGGCAACGGTGCAAAACAGTGGCGGTGCTTTGGCAGCAGCTATCCAACTGTTGTTGGGCAACCTGCTGCAGCGGCCACCGGCGCTGGCAAATTTGCCGGCCAACCAACGTCTGGCGCAGCTGGTTAATCAATTAGAGCCGGCCCAAGCCAGTAACCTGTTACGGCAATTGGCCGGCCATAGCAGCACCTTGCAACAAAGCCAGCTTGCCACCTTAGACAGCAATAATAACGCCCAGCAACAACTGCTGCTGCAACTGCCGCTGCAACTGGCCGGCCAGTCGGTGTTCAGCCAGCTGCAGTTAGAGCAACGTGAAGCCGATGGCAAAAAAGGCGGTGAAAAACAAACGCAATGGCAGCTGACAATGAAGTTTGATTTGCAGCAGTTAGGCCAGCTATTGGTGGTCGCCAAACTGCAACAACAGCAATTGCAGCTGCAGTTTTACACTGAGCAGCAGCGTGCCAAACAGTTGGCCGAGCAGTTTTTACCGCTGCTCAAAGACCGCTGCGAAGCACAGGGGCTCCAGGTGAAACAAGCTGAGTGTGTGTTAGGGAAAATACCCGACAGCTTATTACCGCGCGCCAACAGCTTACTTGCCGTTAAGGTATAAGGACAGATATGAGCGACAGTGAACACAACAAGAAAGAAAAAACCGCCACCGCCTTGCAGTATGAAGGTAAAAAAGCGCCCACCGTTACGGCAAAAGGTCATGGCCAGCTGGCAGAAGATATGATTGCGTTGGCACGCGAGCATGGTGTGCTGGTGCATCAGGATGATGAATTAAGTAAGTTATTGAACCAACTGCAATTGGGCGAACAGATCCCTGCACAACTGTATATCGTTATTGCAGAGCTTATCGCCTTTTCGTATGTACTGCAGGGCAAATTTCCGGAGAACTGGCATAATATCCACCAGCGGATTGATATTAAAAGTTAGCCTTGCTTTTTTTGCTGATGCAAATTAAACAGCAGCTCTGCTTCTGCGCGCGGTAATTCACATTCACGGATAATTTCATCGAGATCGGCCCCCAGTTGCACCATCTTCATGGCGCGGCTGTAAATCTTCGATTCCGGGTCGGTCAACTCCAGTGCCTGTTGTTTGTCCGCCAGTAATTGCAACTGCGCCGTTAACTGCTCGCTCAGCTGGTTTAATCCGGTATCGAGTTGCAGCACCCGCTGGCCTACACCAATAACGCCGGCACGCAACTCTTCTACTTCATGCTGGCTGCCGGCCCATTGCTTTGCGGCATATTCCAGCTGTTTTTCCAGCGTGGTTTGCTGCAGCTGCATATGCCGCTGCTGCCGGCTAACCCACAGGTAAATACCGACGGCAAACAGCACTAACAGGCCGGTTTGAATTGCTACACCAAGCCACATAAGGGTTCCTAGATCGAGTTCACTTCTTCCCATTCTTCTTCGCTAAGCAACTTATTCAGATCAACGAGGATCAATAATTCGCCTTCGCGGTTCGATACGCCCTGGATAAAGCGCGCACTTTCATCGGTGCCGACATTCGGTGCAGTATCAATTTCTGACGATTTTAAGTACACCACTTCAGCCACACTGTCGACCATAATGCCGAGCACTTGCTTTTCCGCTTCAATGATCACGATACGGCTGTTATCGGTGACATCAGCCGGAGCCAGGCCAAAGCGTGAACGGGTATCTATTACCGTTACCACGTTGCCACGCAGGTTAATAATGCCCAGCACATAGTCGGGTGAACCCGGCACGGGGGCAATTTCGGTATAGCGCAGCACTTCCTGCACCTGCATAACATTAATGCCGTAAGTCTCTTCCTGCAGCTTAAACGTTACCCACTGCAACACGATGTCGGCTGCTACGTTTTTGTTGGCAGACTGCTTGGTTAAATTGCTCATGCACAGCTCCTGTATAAATAGCTTTTCCGGTTAAGCACTGATATCCAGACCCCGGTTTAATAAATCAATCATAGCGTCAACATCAATCAATACGCACATATGCTGTTTGATCAAACCCGCCATCCACGGGCGCTTGCCTTCTGCCTCACGCCATTTTACATCGTCCTGCTCCAGCACGTAGGTGTTGATCAGGGTTTCGCAGCAAAGGCCCCAGTTACTGTTGCCCAGCATAATAACATATTGATAGTTTAGCTTTTGCTGCAAAGTTTGATCATATTTTTCCGGCATTACCCAACGCGCAGTATCAACAATATTTATTTTTTGCTCGCGGTACAGCATAACACCTTTAAACCAGTTGGGTTTGCCGATCAGGCTGCTGACATTACCCAGCTGATGAATGCCGCCCAGCTCTTTTAACGGCACCGCCACTTTTAACCCGGCAACATCAAAAAACAACGCCTGAAAACGGCCCTGGCGGTAATCCTTCACGACAACCGGTGCTGCTGCAGGCACTGCAGCTTTCACCACAGGGGCAATGCGCTCGGCTACCGGAATATCACGCTGCGCCAGGCTCTGTGCTTGTTCGGCGGCAGCAAATTTGGCTTTTAATGTTGCCAGCGCCGCAGTATCTGCTGTGACGGCCGTATCTGTTTTAACTACCGCTTTTGCTACAGGCGCAGCAACCACAGCTTGCGATAATAAGGCATTAAGTTGCTGTTTTTTTTCTTCCGCCAGCGCCAGGGTTTCAGTGTCGTCTTCTGTCAGCAAGGCTGACAAATAATGTTGCATCACTTTTTGACTGGCAATTAAATTACTCATACCTTACTCCGGCGCCAGTTGCAGTAAATAGGTCAGCAAGGTGTTGTAAGCAAATACGCCGCGTGACGCCGATGCATACTCGCTCGGTGGTGTTTGTGCCAGGCTGGCATCACGGAATTTAGTGTCTACCGGAATAACCGCTGACCAGACGCGGTCCTGATACTTGGTTTTAAGCTCTTTGTAAGCCTCCAGTGAGGCTTTAGTGCGCTTATCGTACATGGTAGGAATAATAGTGTAGGCGTAATCTTTTTTCTGCGACGTGCGCATTAACGCCATGGTGGCAATCATCCGTTCCAGGCCTTTTAACGCCAAAAACTCAGTTTGCACCGGGATTAGAATACGGTCGCAGGCGGCAATAGCGTTCACCATCAACACGCCCATTACCGGCGGGCAGTCTATCAGCACATAATCGTATTCTGTTTTGACTTTTTGCAGGGCTTTTTTCAGCATCAGGCCCATGCCGCCTTTGTTACCCATGGAGCGGTCTAAGGTTGCCAGCGCCATGGATGATGGCAGAATATCCAGATTCGCGACACCACTGGGGCACAGTGACTGCATGATTTCTTCACTGGTAATGTCTTTGCCACGGATAAACATATCATACACGCTGACTTCCAACTCTTCGGCGTCAATGCCGAAGTAGTATGTCAGGGACGCATGCGGATCCGTATCAACCAACAGCACTTTGTAACCGCGTTGCGCTAACAAGCCGCCGAGGGTTACCGTAGTGGTGGTTTTACCTACACCGCCCTTTTGATTTGCTACCGTCCAAATTACCACTTCAGGGTTCCTGTTGTTCCGGCGGCTGCGCATCCGGATTGTCCTGCCGCGTGGTGATACGAATACCACCGCCCGGTAAGGCTATCACTCTGATACTGCCGTCTTCTTGCGAAATTTGTTCCAACTGGCGCTGTAGCGCATCGTTTTCAGCGTTCTCACTGTTGTCTGTTTTTTCGCTCTGTGCTGCATAACCATAGCGCGAAATCGCAATAACCACTTTGCGGTTAGCGGCACGCCCCTGAGCGCTGTCATTAGCACTAAACGGATAATACTGGCCGAACCCTTCAATGGCCATACGCTGCGGTGCTGTACCCAGCCGCTCCAGCATCCGCAGCACTGAGGTAGCCCGGCTGACTGACAACTCCCAGTTAGACGCGAACAGCTCATTGTTAATCGGCTGGTTATCAGTGTAACCGCGCACACGGATAAAATTATCAATTGGATTAATTACTTTGGTTATTTCACCCAGCAAGGTTTGCGCTGATGACGTTGCAGTAGCACTGCCACTGGCAAACAGCAAACCACTACTCAGTTCAATGCTCAGCCAGTTTTCATCTTGCTGTATTTTTGCCAATCCCTGCTCCAGCAAGTTTGCCAGAGCCCGGGTTAGCTGCTGCTCAACAGACTGCAACGGGCTGCCTAACTGTTTGGCCGACACCTCTGATAACTGTTTCGCATCAGCAACCAGCGATGGCCCTTTGGCGTCTTCCAGTGAAGTGCCGTATAACTCCAATTCACTTTGCGGTGCCGGCTCGGTTAGCACCGAGCTGCCGGGCACACCGCTGCCGGATTGCTCCGGCTTTTCAAACATTCGGGTGATAGAGTCGGCCAGCACATTGTATTGTTCTTCTTTAACAATCGACATGGCATACAACACCACAAACAGCGCAAACATCAGTGTCATATAGTCAGCATAGGATACCAGCCAACGGTCAAGCTGTTCCTGCTCTACGTGCTGATGCTTCTGTTTATGCCGGTACATGCTGTTTAACCGGGGTGGTAAGCGGCCAGCTTACGCTCGATATTACGTGGGTTCTCACCATGAGCAATCGATACCAGACCTTCGACAATCAGCTCATGGTACAGTGTGCGTTGCTGCACTAAACTTTTGAGTTTATTGCCTACCGGAATAAACACCAGGTTAGCAAAACCAACACCATAAATGGTGGCAACAAAAGCCGTAGCAATACCCAGACCGAGTAATTCCGGTTCAGAAATATTCGACATCGCCTGAATAAGACCCAATACTGCGCCGACAATACCAATAGTCGGGCTATAACCGCCCATGGCATCAAAAATACGCGCACCGCGTAGCAGACGCTCACGCTCCAGCGTCAATTCCGCATCAAGGGTGTCTTGCAATACCGCAGGTTCCACGCCGTCAACTAACAAATTCAGGCCACGGTGTAAGAAAGCATCATGCTCTGCCAGGGCGTCGTTTTCCAGCGCAAGAAAGCCACTGCCACGGGCCGCTGTGCCCCACTGTACAATACGCTCTGCCGTGTGTTCCAAAGGCAATTGCGCCGGGCGGATCACCCAGGGCAACATACTCAGTCCCAGCCGGAATTGATTAAACGGGGTTTGCAGCATAACTGCACCTACTGTGCCGCCAACTACAATTAAAAATGCCGGAAAGTGCAACAAGGTGGACAAAGCACCACCTTCCATGACAAAGCCACCTGCTACCGCCAATACTGCCAGTAAAAAGCCGCTGATTGCCAGTTTATCCATGGGTCACTTCCGTGATAAGGCGTGTTGCCACTTCGTTCAGGCTAACTTCCAGGTCCATTAAGCCGGCAGCAGCTATTGCCTGTGGCATGCCGTACACTACACAACTGGCTTCATCCTGAGCCCAAATCCGTGCCCCGGCTTGCTTTAACAGCCGCGCACCTTCACGGCCGTCGGCGCCCATGCCGGTTAATACTATTGCCAGTACTTTATCGCTGTACACTTTGGCGGCGGTGGCAAAGGTAATATCGACGCTGGGTTTAAAAGTTATCCGCGGTGAGTCATCTTCTTTTATACGTAACCGCGCCTCGCGCTCATTACCCTCGATCAGCATTTGTTTACCACCGGGTGCCAGATAGGCTACGCCTGGTCGCAGCACATCATTGTCAGCGGCTTCGCGCACTTCAATTTTGGCCAACGAGTTTAAGCGCTGAGCGAAAGCACCGGTAAAAGCAGCCGGCATATGCTGAATTAATACAATTGGCAACGGGAAGTTCGCCGGTAGTGCGGTAATAATGCGCTGTAATGCTACCGGTCCGCCGGTTGAGGTGCCTATTGCCACCAGCTTATAACTCTTACCGCTGGCCTGGAAATTAGCGCTACGCGTCGGCGCGGCGACTCTGTCGCTTAACTTTGGCCGTTCAAATGCCGTACGGGTTAACGCCGGACGCTCGCTTAAACGCGGTGCAGGGGTTTCAGTACGCGCAGCAGAGCTGCTGCTAAAGGTGGTTCTGCCCGGCTGGCGTTTACGCGCTACGGCTTTAACCCTGTCGCGTAGTAATTGCCCGGCTTCATCTTTGTCACGGGCAATGTCTTCAAACTTTTTCGGTAAAAAATCTACCGCGCCGGCTTCAAGTGCATCAAAGGTGGCTTTTGCTCCTTCATGTGTTAATGAAGAGAACATCAGAATAGGAATACGCTGCTGTTGCATAATTTCGCGCACAGCCGAAATGCCGTCTAATACCGGCATTTCCACATCCATGGTAATAACATCAGGCTTCAGCGCTAAGGCTTTATCTACAGCTTCCCTGCCATTATTGGCTGTGTCGATAACTTCAATATCGCCATCCTTTGCCAGGATTTCTGTCAGGCGGCGACGAAAAAAGCTTGAATCGTCGACCACTAACACCTTAATCGCCATAATTATCTCTCTTTAGGCATTAATTTTATTGAAGCGATCAAATTTGATCTTTGATTTCTTCGCATAATGTTTCAGCAGGTTAGGCACATCAAGGATCAGCGCTATACCACCGTCAGACGTTATCGTTGCGCCGGCCATCCCCGGCGTGCCCTGCAATAAGGCATCCAGCGGTTTAATTACAACTTCTTCCTGGCCAATCAACGAGTCAACCACAAAACCAACTTGCTGGGTGCCAATTTGCACTATGACCACATGGCCTTGTTCGCGGCGGCGTTTTTTGTCTGACCCTTTCACCAGCCAGTGCTCGAGGAAGAACAGCGGTATGGCTTTATTACGCACCACCACAGTTAACTGACCATCAACGACATTGGTTTTGTTTAAGTCCAGATGGAATATTTCGCTAACACCTGCCAGCGGTAAAGCAAAGGTTTGCTTGCCGACAATAACCATCAGGGTTGGCAATATAGCCAAAGTCAGCGGTACTTTAATTTCCAGTAAGGTGCCCTCACCCATCTTGGAGTGAATATGCACAGTACCGTTTAATTGGGTGATCTTGGTTTTTACCACATCCATGCCGACACCGCGGCCGGAGATGTCAGAAATTTGCTCCTTAGTAGAAAACCCGGGCGCGAAAATCAGGTTAAAGGCTTCTGTATCCGACATTCTGGCTGCCGCGTCGGTATCAAGGATGCCGCGCTTAATGGCGATACCTTTGAGTTTTTCCGGATCCATACCGGCACCATCATCATGGATAGTCAGCAAAATATGGTCACCGGCCTGAGCTGCAGCCAATTTAACTGTACCGGTACGGTTTTTACCGGCTTTTTGCCGAACATCCGGCATTTCAATACCATGGTCTACCGAGTTGCGCACCAAATGCACTAAAGGATCAGCCAGCGCTTCTACCAGGTTTTTATCCAGATCGGTTTCTTCGCCTTCTAATACCAGCTCAATATCTTTATGCAGCGAACGCGCTAAGTCGCGTACTACCCGCGGGAAACGACCAAATACTTTTTTAATCGGTTGCATCCGCGTTTTCATCACCGCGCCCTGGATATCGGCAGTAACCACATCCAGATTAGAAATGGCTTTACTCATTTCTTCATTTTGCGCTGTGGTGGATAAGCTGACCAGGCGGTTACGCACCAGCACCAGCTCACCAACCATGTTCATGATCTGATCTAAACGTTTGGTATCAACCCGCACTGTGGTCTCTACCTGAGCAGCTTGTTGTGCGGCAGCAGCTTTATCTGCTGCTACCGGAGCTGCCGGTGCAACCTTAGTTTCGGCAACCGCGGCTTTAGCCGGAGCGGCAGCTGCTGCAGCCGGCGCTGATGCTGCGGCCGGTTTAGCCACTTCTACCGGGGCCTTACCTTTACCGTGTAATTGGTCCAGTAAGGCCTCAAATTCAGCATCGTCTATTTCGTCATCTGATTTCTTCGCTGCCGCGCCGGACGTTGCTGCAGGTGCGGGAGCCGCTTTCTCTGCTGCAGCGGCGCTATCCGGAATAAAGGAGCCCTTGCCATGCAGCTGATCAAGAATAGATTCAAACTCATCGTCAGTAATATCTTCACTACCGGAGGAGCTCGCTACCGCTGCGGCGGGTGCAGGGCTGGCGGCTGCGACGCCTTTTTTGCCGTGCAGCTCATCCATCATGCGTTCAAATTCTTCTTCGGTAATATCGTCTACACTGCCACCGGACGACGGCGCAACCGGCTCAGGCTCTGCCGGCGCAGGTGCAGCTTTAGCGACAACAGGTGCCGGGTTTGAAGCCGACTCCGGTTCGCTGTAATGGTGCAAAGCTTCAAGTATGGCAGGAGAGGCAGGTGTTAACGGTTGACGATTTTGCACTTCAACAAACATTTCATTAATGCTGTCGAGTGACTGCAGAATAACGTCCATCAGCTCAGGCGTAACACGGCGCTTACCGGTGCGCAGAATGTCGAACACGTTCTCTGCACCATGGCAGGCATCAACCAACTCAGTTAATGACAGGAAACCGGCGCCGCCTTTTACTGTATGGAAACCACGGAAAATTGCATTGAGTAAATTGGCGTCGTCCGGATTATTCTCCAGCTCTACCAACTGCTCTTGCAGTAATTCGAGGATTTCACCGGCTTCAACCAGAAAGTCCTGCAGTATATCTTCGTCCATATCAAAGCTCATGCAATGACACCTCTGTTAAAAACCTAAACTGGATAACAAATCATCGACGTCATCCTGACCGCTGACCACATCATCACGCTCTGCTGCATCAATAATAGGCCCTTCTGCTTCGTGTGCTTTGGGCTTACTTTTTGCAGGCTTCGCCTCGGCAGCAGGCGCCATCAAACTTGATTGGCCAAACGCGGTTAATAAACCAATCAGACTTTCTTCTACTTCCCGCACCAACTCAATAACCCTGCGCAAAATCTGACCGGTTAAATCCTGATAGTCTTGCGCCATTAATACGTCAGTTAGCAACGAGTTCAGCGTATTGGAATCACCACTGGCTTGCTGAAAAAACGCATCGAGGTTATGACATAACGATTTAAACTCGCCTAACTGCATTTGCCGTTGCATCAGCTTTTGCCACTGCGGCTGAATACTGCCCAGTTTTTGGCTAATTTGGTCCGCAATGGGTAAGCACGACTCTACCGCGTCCATAGTACGGTTGGCAGCCTGCTCGGTCATATCGATAACATGATTAAGCCGCTTTTTCGCGTCAGGAATATCTTCTTCAAGCAGGTTGTTCAGTGAGGGGTCTATCTGGAAATTTTTTAACGAGTCGTGCAGCTGGCGTGTTAACTTACCTACTTCAGCAAACAACTCTGATGAACCCGGCACAGCCAATTGCTGCACCAATTCGTTGGCAGAGTCATGCTCCCCCATTTCCAGCAGCTGTACCAGCTCCCGGGCCTGGTCCAGAGAAATTAAAGGCGCCGTAATTGCAGACATGGCTATGCTCCTTTGTCAGTTACGGTTAGCCGATGCGTTCAAATACTTTAGCTAACTTCTCTTGCAGCGTGGCTGCAGTAAAGGGTTTGACGATATAACCATTTACGCCGGCCTGAGCCGCAGCGATGATTTGTTCTTTCTTGGCTTCTGCCGTTACCATCAGCACCGGGATGTGCTTTAACTTGGCATCAGCGCGGATAGCACGTAACAAGTCTATCCCCTGCATACCGGGCATATTCCAGTCTGTTACCACAAAATCAAAGTCGCCGTTTTGTAGCATAGGCAAGGCAGTACTGCCATCATCTGCTTCAGACACGTTCGTAAAGCCAAGGTCACGCAACAGGTTTTTTATAATTCGTCTCATGGTTGAAAAATCATCTACCACAAGAATCTTCATGTTTTTATCCAAAATCCCCTCCGACGAGATATTATTGTTATCTCAGAATAGGTTACAACCAATCCTGCATTCTGGCTTTTAACCTGATTAATGCCTGACTATGAATTTGACTAATCCTGGACTCACTGACATTCAGTACCGCCCCGATCTCTTTCAAGTTTAGCTCGTCATTATAATACAGCGAAAGTACTAATGCTTCACGCTCAGGTAAATTACTGATTGTTTTCGCTAAATCCTGGTGGAAAGTTTCATTTGCCTGGGTTTCATACAAATGATCACTGTCTGTATCACCGGATGTTACCAATACATCTGCCGAAATCCCGAGGTCTTCAATACCAATAACTCTGCCGCTACTGATATCGTTAAGCATATGATGGTATTCATCTATAGATATATCAAGTTTTTCAGCAACTTCTGTATCTTTAATATCACGACCATATTCAGCTTCCAGCCCGGCGATGGTTTCCGCTATCAATCTGGCATTACGGTGCACCGAGCGTGGTGTCCAATCGCCACGGCGCATTTCATCGAGCATGGCACCGCGGATACGAATACCGGCGAAGGTTTCAAAGCTGGCCCCTTTGCTGCCGTCGAAATTCTTTGCCGCTTCAATCAGACCGATCATACCGGACTGAATAAGATCGTCGACCAACACGCTGGCGGGTAACCTTGCCATTAAATGGTAAGCGATACGCTTAACCAAAGGCGCGTGACGTTCGACCAACTGCTGCATATGGTCAACACCGCCATAAGCTGCAACTTTACTGTTCACGCGATCCCCCGATCAACCTGAGGTTGCACCAGTTGCTCCAGAAAAAACTCCAAATGGCCGGATGCCGTTGCCGGTAACGGCCACTTGCCGGCTTTTAACGCCAGGCTTTTTATCGCCATGCTGGCCGGTGTCTTCGGAAACGCTTCGACAAAGCCTTTTTGCTTGCGCGCAGCTTTACGTACGTTTTCGTCGTACGGGATAGTAGCGACCAATTCCAGACTTATATCAAGAAAACGATCGGTTACGCGGGTTAATTTGGCAAACAGCTCCTGGCCTTCTTTTAAACTGCGCACCATATTGGCGACAATTTTGAATTTTTCCACCCCATGATCGCGACTGAGAATTTTCATCAGTGCATAAGCATCGGTAATCGATGACGGCTCATCACATACCACCACCATTACATCCTGAGATGCACGGGAAAAGCTTAATACCATGTCGGAGATGCCGGCGGCCGTATCCACCAGTAATACGTCTACCGGGGTTTTTAGTTCGCTGAAAGCACGGATAAGGCCGGCATGTTCTGCCGGTGCCAGCTCAGTCATATTTTGCGAGCCGGATGTAGCGGGAATAATTTTGATGCCGAAGGGACCGTCGATAATAATGTCGTCAAGCCCGACATCACCTGCCAGTACATGCGACAGGTTTTTTTCGACCCGCAAGCCTAACATAACGTCACAATTGGCCAGACCAAGGTCGGCATCCAGCACCAGCACTCTTTTACCCATCTGCGCCAGTGCCATGGCAAGATTCAGCGTAACGTTGGTTTTACCCACGCCGCCCTTGCCACCGGTAATTGATATTACTTTTACCATCTGCTTATTCATTTTTCTCAGGCCATTGGCTTGATCGTCGATATTGTCATGACTATGCATAGGTTCCGTCCGCGCGGCTCATCTCATCGTTATACCACTGATGACCCGTACTACTGTGTGCGATTCGTAATTTTTCTGCCTGCTGCACCATAACACGGGCATCGGCAACTGCTATATCTTCAGGTACGCGTTGGCCGTTGGTCAGGTAACTGACAGGTAACGCATTCTGAATAGCAACATTGATGACTTCACCTAAGCTTAAGCATTCATCAAGTTTGGTGAAAATACAACCAGACAAAGGTATACGTTTGAAATGTGTCACGCTTTCCTGCATAACCCTAGCCTGCGCTGTGGCAGACAATACCAGATAACTTTTTATTTTGACACGACTATTATGCACCAGACCGGCAAGTTTTTCCGCTAAACGTACATCACGTTGGCTCATACCGGCCGTGTCGATTAATATCAGTTTACGTTGTTGTAACTGATTAATTAACAACGCTAACTCGTCACTGTCTTTGGCTTGCTTCACCGGACAACCAATAATACGGCCAAACGTAGCCAATTGCTCATAAGCACCGATACGGTAGCTGTCAGTGGTGATAAGCGCGACTTGGTCAGCGCCGTGCCGCTTGGCAAACTCTGCCGCTAATTTGGCTACAGTCGTGGTTTTACCCACCCCGGTAGGTCCTACCAGCGCAATCAGGCCGCCACGGCGTAAAATATCGTCATTAGTAGTGCTAAGCTGCCCCGCCAGTAATTCCAATGCCGCATCCCACGCATCTGCGCTGTTCAGCTCTTCCGGCATAAAACACGCCAGCTGATCGGCTACCTGCTCAGACAACCCCAGTTGTTGCAGGTTTTCGATTACCAAAGCCCGTACCGGTTCGCGTCGTGCCAGATCTTGCCACATTAAACCGGACACCTGATGCTGCAGCAGTTGCCGCATCGACAGCATCTCGTTGCGCATTGCATCCATTTGTTGCTGCACTAATTTGGCTTGTTGCTCTTGCTGCTTACTGATCTCGGTCAGCTGCACGCTGCTAACGCCCTGCGGCACGCCGGAAGTTTGACGCTCAAACTGCGCGCTGCGCGGCGCTTGTTGCTGTGCTTGTGGCTTGGCTGCAGTCTGGGAATTCACCTGCTGCTTAATCATCTGCCGTGCCAGCAGAGCTTTTAGTGAGTCGGCCGGTGCTTCGGCAGTGCTCTCCGGCTCAGCAGTATTAAGCTGGTTATCGTCATCTGCCACCGTTACGGCAAAGCGCGGTTCCGCACGTTTTGCTACTGCCGGCGCTGCTTTAACGGCAGCTGCGGCATCATGATCAATCGCCGCAACAATTTCCACGCCACCGGCCACTTTTTTATTTGACAAAATAATGGCGTCAGGACCAAGGAACTCTTTTACCTCGGTTAAGGCAGTACGCATATCTTTTGCCACAAAGCGTTTGATTTTCATCAGTTAACTCCTAGTTTGCCTGGCCAATAACGCTGACAATACGAATTTGTTTATCATCGGGGATTTCCTGATAGGACAATACCCGCAACCCTGGAATGGTGTACTTCACGAATCGTGCCATAACTGAGCGTAAAATTCCTGACGTTAACAATACGGCGCTGTCACCGCTAAGTTCCTGGTTCTGATGTGCGTCCTGCAACGATTGCTGAATACGGTCGGCCAGACCCGGTTCAATACCGGCGCCATCGTTTCCGGCGGCCTGCATCGACTGATGCAGCATTTGCTCCAGTTCCGGCGCAAAGGTAATAACCGGGATTTCTTTACGGCTGCCACCCACTTCCTGCACGATCAAGCGGCGCAGCGCAATACGACAGGCGGCAGTTAACACATCCACATCCTGGCTCTTGGCACCGTATTCCACCAGGGTTTGCACTATGGTGCGCATATCACGGATAGGCACGCCTTCCTGTAACAGATTTTGCAGCACTTTCACGACGGTGGTTAATGCCAGCGTGTCCGGCACCAGGCCCTCCACCAGTTTGGGTGAATGTTTTGCCAACATATCCAGCAGGTTCTGCACTTCTTCATGCCCCAACAAGCTGGCAGCATGATTGGTCAAAATCTGGCTTAAGTGTGTCGCTACCACGGTGGCGGCATCCACCACGGTGTAACCCAGTGTTTGTGCATGCTCGCGCTGATCTTTGGCTATCCATACCGCGTCCAGGCCAAAGGCCGGGTCTTTGGTAGCAACGCCTTTTACCGTACCAAATACCTGGCCGGGGTTAATCGCCAGTTCGTTATCATGCCGCAGCTCGCCTTCACCACTGGTTACGCCCATTAAGGTCATGCGGTAGCTGTTCGGCTCCAGGTCCAGATTATCGCGAATATGCACAGCCGGAATAAGAAAGCCCAGCTCTTGCGACAGTTTTTTCCGTACACCTTTGATACGGCTTAACAGTTCGCCGCCCTGGGCTTTATCTACCAGCGGGATCAAGCGGTAACCCACTTCAAGGCCAATGGTGTCAACGCCCTGTACATCATCCCAGCCAATCTCTTTTACCACTCCCGACTCTACCGGCGTTAATTCTGCAGTATTGCGGCTGACCAGCTCGGCCTGGCTTTGCTGCGCACGTTTGTGCATCAGATAAGCCATGCCGCCTACTACGGCAGCTAAGGTTAAAAAAGCAAAATGCGGCATGCCGGGCACTATACCCATTAAGGTCAGTACGCCGGTGGCGACAAACAGCACTTGTTTGTTACCCAGCTGAGCGGTCATTTGCTCGCCCATATTTTCCGACTTGTTTTGCCGCGTCACGATAATGGCAGTACCGATAGACAGCAGCAGTGCCGGTATTTGTGCCACCAGGCCATCACCAATGGTCAGCAGGGTATAAATTTCCATCGCATTGCCAAACGATAAGCCATGCTGGATCATGCCGATAAACAAACCGCCTACCAGGTTGATCACCAAAATAACGATACCGGCGATGGCATCACCTTTAACAAATTTACTCGCACCGTCCATCGAGCCGTAAAAGTCGGCTTCGCTGGTGACTTCATCACGGCGTTTACGCGCATCTTCCTGAGTAATCAGACCGGAGTTTAAATCGGCATCAATCGCCATCTGTTTACCGGGCATCGCATCTAACGTAAAGCGGGCAGAAACCTCTGCAATACGGCCGGCGCCTTTGGTTACCACCACAAAGTTGATGATGATTAAAATTAAGAACACTACTATACCCACGGCATAGTTACCGCCGATAACCACAGAGCCGAAGGCTTCGATAACCTTACCGGCAGCGTCGCCGCCGTTGTGACCTTCAAGCAATACCACCCGGGTACTGGCCACGTTCAGCGCTAAGCGCATAATGGTTGCGACCAGCAAAATAGCGGGGAAAGCGCCGAAGTCCAGCGGCCGCATGGTGTATACCGTAACCAGCAACACAATAAGCGCCAGCGCAATATTGAAGGAGAACAGCATATCCAGCAGCATCGGCGGCAGTGGCAGTACCACCATCGCCAGCGCAGCGAGGATAAATAGCGGCGTACCCAGGCCTTTTGCAAAAGCAAAACGGGAGCGATCGAACTTAGTGAAATAACCGGCTAACTGCATAACAACCCTGACAGTAAATTGGCGCAATACAGGGAGTCAGCAAGAAGTGTTCCAAAACGTGCAAGCCATTGCGTAACTGCACGTTTTGTTTAACGCAGCAGGCAGAATTAGTGGCGGTAATCGTCCGGGATCGGCAGCTCTTTAGCCAGAGTTTTCGGCCGGCTGCCTTTGCCTTTTTTATACATCTTCAGCTGATACACATAGGCCAGCACCTGGGCCACTGCGGCGAATAACTGCTCCGGAATAGGATGATCCAGCTGGGTGGTGTAAAAAATGGAGCGCGCCAGGCCCGGTGATTCAATTACCGGCACTTTATGCTCATTGCCTATCTTACGGATATGCATCGCCACTTCATCCACGCCTTTAGCCACGACAACCGGCGCGCGGAACTTGCCTTGGTCATATTTCAGCGCCACCGCATAGTGGGTCGGGTTGGTCACGATAACATCGGCTTTGGGCACTTCCTGCATCATGCGTTTCATCGACATCTGCATTTGGGTGCGGCGAATACGGGCTTTTATTTGCGGATCGCCTTCGGAGTTTTTATGCTCGTCTTTAATTTCCTGCAGCGACATTTTCAGCTGCTTAATATGATTCCACTTTTGGTACGGTGCATCCACCACGGCTATCACTGATACGCTGGCACACAAGCCCAAAAACAACCAAGCCAAAAAATACAACGCCGATTCAATATTATTCGGCTCGCTCATCAAAGACAGCGCCATAATGTCGAAGAAATACATTTTCAGCAGCAGATAGGCAATGCCCACTACCACTATCACTTTGAGAATACTTTTTAACAGCTCTACGAATGCCTGTAAGCCAAACATCCGTTTAAAGCCTTTCATCGGATCCATTTTACTCAGCTTGGGTCCCGCGGCCTGCCAGCTGAAATTAAAACCGCCCAGCAGAGTATTGCCGATAAAAGCGGCGATTAAAATGATCAGAAAAATACCGGCCAGCGGCGGTGCAAGTCGCTCGCCCACTGCGCCCCACGCCGTAAACATTGAATTGGTTTCAAAAATATCTTTCGGGTTCAGCTGCAACATACGCTGACCAACATCTAATATTCCTACGGCCAGCATTTTGCCAAACACCAGAATTGCCGCAGCACTGCCGATTAACACAAATGCCGTGCCTAAATCCTTCGAACGCGCTATCTGGCCCTTTTCCGCTGCGTCTTGCAGCTTCTTGGGCGTGGGCTGTTCGGTCTTTTCGGTGCTTTCATCTGCCATAGCAACGCCCTGTGTTTAACAGCCAATCAGCCGGCAGCTGTACTCAATGCTGTACTGCCACTGTTTGTCGTAATGGAATAAAAAGGTATCCAGCGTCAGCCATAAAATCACTAAACCGGCCAACATGGTAATTGGAAAACCAATGGAGAATATATTCAGCTGCGGCGCCGCCCGCGTCATAATGCCAAACGACAGGTTTACCGTCAGCATTGATACTATCGGTGCCAGCGCTATCGCCAGGGCAGTAGCAAACATCCAGCCGCCAAACTCTATTACTGTCCAGTAACTGGTTACATCCCACCACTGGCCGTTAATCGGCAGGGTGTCAAAGCTGAATACCAGCATTTGGATCATGATTAAATGGCCATCGAAGATCCAAAACAATAAGGTAGCCAAAATCAGATAAAACTGACCGATAGCCGGCACATTGACACCGCTGGCCGGGTCTACCATCGAAGCAAAACCCAAACCGGTCTGGGTGGCCAGCAACTGCCCCGCCAGCACAAAAGTGGTAATAAACATCAGTGAGATAAAGCCCAGCGCAAAACCAATCAGCAGTTGCAACAGCACTTCTAAAAACATCTGGCCGGACATCAGGTCAGGATTAGCTACCGGCGGCAGCGTTGGCATAATAATTAGTGTAATCATCACCACCAGCCCGGTTTTAATCCGCATCGGCACATTGCGCACACCAATACCGGCCATAATTAAAAACATACCGGTAACGCGGCACAATGGCAGTAAATAGTCCGCGATGGTTTGCATTAACAACTGCAGCGGAAAGTCCATCGCAGTTACCCTACCACAGTTGGTATGCTCAGGATCAGCTCATGGGTGTATTCCATAATCACCCGGGTAAACCAGTGTCCACCGAAAATAAGTGCCAGCAAGGTAACAATTAAGCGCGGCAAAAAGCTTAAGGTTTGTTCGTTAATCGAGGTTGCCGCCTGAAACACGGCCACAATTAAACCGACAAATAACGACGGCAAAATAATGGCACTAACCAGCAAAATCACCAGATAAAGCGCATCACGCAGTACGTCAACAAACACCTCAGGGCTCATGTGCCTACTCCGTAACTGGTGGCCATGGTGCCCATCACCAACAGCCAGCCGTCAACCAATACAAACATCATCAGCTTAAACGGCAGGGAGATAATCATCGGCGACAGCATCATCATACCCATGGCCATCAGTACGCTGGCAACCACCAGGTCGATAATCAAAAACGGGATAAACAGCATAAAGCCAATTTGAAAAGCGGTTTTCAGCTCACTGGTAATAAAAGCCGGAATAACGATGGTAATGGGGTAATCCTGCGGCGATGCCGCCACTTCATGGCCGGCAATCTGAGCAAAGGTATCCAGATCCTTGGTACGGGTTTGATGCAGCATAAAGGCTTTAACCGGCGCAATTGCCGCGTCCAGCGCTTGTACCGGCGAAATCTCTTCACTCAGGTAGGGCTGAATGGCCGTGTCGTTAACGGTTTTAAATACCGGCGCCATAATAAAAAAGGTCAGAAACAGCGTAATACCGATTAACACCTGATTCGACGGTGATTGTTGCAAACCTATGGCCTGGCGCAAAATAGCCAACACCACGATAATCCGGGTAAAGCTGGTCATCATAATGACCATGGCAGGAATAAAGCTCAGTGCTGTCATCATCGCCAGCACTTGCAGCGTTACGCTGTATTGCTGACTGCCGTCGGCAGCGGTGGTTACGGTAACGGCTGATAAGGCACCGTTATCAGCCAGAACATCGGGGCTCAGCAGCAGGGCCAGCACCACGAACAACAGTCGCAACATAGTTCACACTATTTTTTGAGTAAAGATTGCAACTGTGTATGAAAGTCTGATGCCAACTTTTCTTCAGGCAGGGAATTTTCCAGTTCAAACAGTAAATTTATGCTGTGTGCCGTAACACCTAAAACCCGCTGTTTTCCTTGCATTTCAATAACTAACAGGCGCTCTTTTGGCCCAAGCGGCATGCTGGAAATAATTTTTATATGCCGACTACCCGGCAGGCGCAGCGTCAATTTTTTGAACGCCCAACCCAGCGCAATCACAATAGCAACCACTATGGCCAGCGACAGCGCCATTTTACCTAAGCCTAACCCGGCAGCGGGACGCTCGTCGCCAGGCGACGCTTTAGCGCTAAGCGCCGGTATGTTGTTCTGCGTGCCGCCGTCTGCCGGCTTTGCCGGCGCAGCTGTGCTATCCGGCTGCGCTGCGGCTTGCACCGCGACCTCAGTTTGCGTCGCCGTTTCGGGTTGAGCTTCGGATTTAGTTTCCGGTTCTGCTTGTTGCTCAGCTTGTGCCTGCTGCTGTTGTGCCGCCGGCGCTGTGTTATCGGCCGCTACCGCGCCTGGCAACATCAACCACAATAGCGTTAAAACATAGAATATTCGCATTAACGTAACTTCTTAATCCGTTCAATCTGGCTTATTACGTCAGTCAGGCGAATACCAAACTTATCGTTCACCACTACTACTTCACCATGCGCAATCAGGGTGCCGTTAACCAGCACATCCAACGGCTCGCCTGCTACCCGCTCTAACTCCACCACCGAGCCCTGGTTCAGCTGCAGTAAGTTACGAATACTGATTTTAGCGCGGCCCACTTCCATCGAAATGGTAACCGGAATATCTAAGATGGTATCCAGCTTACGCTTCTCATCTACCGTAATATCGGCTTTTTCGTCACGTAACTCTTCCAGCTCAACGGCCTCTGCACCGTCGTCCCCGCCTTCGGCTTCAGCCATTGCTGCAGCCCATTCGTCCATCGTATCTTTATCATCAGCCATGTTACTTACCTTCTATCGCGATCTGACAAGTTCAGATCGGCCTCTAATTCCGAAATATCGGCATCGCTGTCCAGCCGACGCCCGCCTTTAGTGAACACATGCATCTCAGATTTCACTGATTCAGGCCGCTTAATTTTTTCAATAATTTTCAGCGCCGCATGCTCGCGTGAGCGCCCCAGTTTTGCTCTGTAGGTTGGCAAGTCTTCCACTAACACCGTAATATGGTCCGGCATTTCAATTGGTATAATATCGCCGGCCTGTAACTCCATAATCTGGCGCAGCGACAGGTCGAAATCCATCATTTTGGTAGTTAAGTCTACCTTTACATCCATAATTTCGTCGCGCAGCGCCTTACTCCAACGCAAGTCGGTATCTTCTTTATCGCTTTGCACGCCGGCGTCGAGCAATTCACGGATCGGCTCCAGCATGGAGTACGGCAGGGCAACGTGGAAGTCACCGCCACCGCCGTCCAGCTCAATGTGAAACGAGCTTATTACCACCACTTCGGTCGGGCTGACAATATTGGCCATGGCCGGGTTTACTTCTGAGTCCAGATACTCAAAAGACACATCCATTACCGGAGCCCAGGCTTCTTTGTAATCTTCAAAAATCAATTTCAGCAGCATCTGAATAATACGCCGCTCGGTGGGTGTAAACTCACGGCCTTCAATTTTGGCATGATAACGGCCATCACCGCCGAAGAAGTTATCCACCAGAATAAACACCAGCCGCGCTTCCATGGTAATAAGGCCGGTGCCTTTTAGCGGCCGGAACCGCACCATGTTGAGGCTGGTGGGCACAAACAGCGTATGCACGTACTCACCGAACTTAATCATCTGTACGCCGTTAATCGACACTTCTGCAGTACGGCGCATCATATTAAACAAACTAATGCGCATATGCCGGGCAAAACGCTCGTTTACCATCTCCAGCGTTGGCATACGGCCACGCACAATACGATCCTGCGATGAGAAATCGTATTCCATGGCAGAGCGACCCCGGCCACCGCCGGAGTCGTCTATTTCTTCTTCTTCAACGTCATCAACACCATGTAACAGCGCATCAATTTCGTCTTGTGACAGTAAATCGGTCACGGCTGCTCACTCTTATTGCATTACAAAACCGGTGAAAAGTACTTCATCCACTACCACCGAGCCCACCACTTCAATCATGGCTTGTTGTAAATCACTTAACGCTTTATTTTTCAGTGCATCACGCCCAGCTACAGTAACCAGCTCATCGGCATTGGCCGAACTGAACGTTTGCAGCAAACTGCCTTCTATCAGCGGAATATGCCGCATAGCGATAGTTTCATTATTGCTGCCCCGTACCATTAGCTGCACTTTAATTTGCACCATGCGATCACGCGAAGCGCCCGGTACATTAAACACAAAAGGCCGCGGCATCGGCACATACAGCGCACTGCCTTTGCTCTGCTCTGTACCACCGGCTGCGGCAGTCTGGCCGCCATTGTCACTACCGGCTGCAGTGCCGGTATCGCTACCGCCGGAAAACAGCATAAACCCCACTACCGCCAACACGATAACAAGCACTGCACCGCCGGCTATAAACAATATTTTTTTCTTTTTGCCACCATCGGCAATAACTAAATCTTTTTCTGCGGCCATGTCATGCTACCTGTGAGTTTATTTGGCATTATTATGCTCATCTGTCGCCGGCAATGTAAATCACCGCCGGCGAATTTGCGCCGTTAGCACGCATTATGCGTAATAATCCACCAGACGCTCACTGACCACCGCCGTTACCTCCACGGCACCGGCCATTGGCCCGCCCTCATCTGCTGCGCCCTGCTGTGCCCCGCCGCCACTATTATTGTCCCTGGCTAACTGACGCTCCTGCTGCTGTTGCGTTTGCTGTTGCACATTGCCCTCGCTAAGCGCTATGCCTTGCTGCTGCAACATCTCACGTAAACGCGGCAACTGCTGCTCTAACAGCTCCTTAGCTTGCGGCTGTTGCACGATAAATTGCACAGACGCCTGATCTTGCTGCATGTCTATTTTGATCTGCATTTGGCCAAGCCCGGCCGGGTCAAGGCGAATTTCTGCCACCTGAATATTTTGCCGTACCATCAGGCTAACCCGCTCCCGCAATTGGCCTGCGGCATCTTGCTGCAATAAATTCAGGCTTTGTTTTAACTGCTCTGCCGGCGCTTTGGCTGCCGTTTTTTGCAGTGTAGCCTGTTGCCGCTGCTCTGCAGCCTGCAAGGTATGGCTAAAGGCTGCTTCGCTGCGCTGGGCCCCCGCTTGCTCCGGTACAGCTTTTAGCGCCATATTGTTATCTTGCGCCAACAACTGGCTATCAGTAACGGCCTGCGCCGCAGGGTTACGCTGCTGATGCTGTTGCTCTGTATTGTGTTTGTCAGCTCCGCTGCCGGTTTGTGGTTTAGCGCCCCCTTCTGCACCAGCAGCAGTGGCGGCGTCTTTCCCGGTTAAATTGTTTTTATCTGCCGGGTTAACTGCCGCGTCGGCTTTTACCTTATCGCCAACTACCGCTTCCGGCTTTAATGCTGCGGCCTGTTGTTGCGCTGCAGTATTAAAGCCGGCGCTTTGTTCATTATCTTGTGCCTTGCTTTGGTCATTGCTTTGCTGCGAGCTGTGCTGAGCTGGTTGCTGAGTGCTTTGCTCAGTAACGGCGTTGGCACTAAGCTCCGGCGGCATAGCTTTGGCCCCTGCCGCCGTGCCGGTGTCTGCTGCACTGTCCGCGGTTGCTGCGCCAGCGTTCAGTATAGCTGCAGGGTTGCCGGCTTTATCAGCAGCGCTTTGTGCTGAATCAGCTTCCGGCTCTGCCCGGGTAGCCGCAGCGCTTTGTGCTGCGTCAGCATCCGGATCTGCCTCTGTCGCAGAGCTTTGCGGTTTTGCCTCTTCCGCTACTGCAGATACCGCTGCTTGTTGTTTTGCGCTTAAGGTTGCCGCTATACCACCATCTGTTTCTGCATTTGTTTCTGTTTCACCGTCAGCACCGGTGGTGGTATTTTCGCTTTGCGTTTGCAACAGAGCACTAAGCTGCGCATCGTTAGCTTTGCTGTCGCTATCAGCCGGTACTTTGTCTTTCAGAGCAATTTGCCCCAGCAGACTGGCCGTAAGTAATATTGTCTCTGCATCGGCATCTTCAAGGGCAATGTCGCCGGACTGGCCGCCAAGTGGCAGACCGGTGTCATCGGTTAGCGGCTCAGTACCGGCATCGGCGGCTTTAGCAGCTGCCAGCGCCTGGCTGATACCCGACAATAAACTGATGCCGGCAGGAAGTTGCCGCATAGCCCCGCTTTGCATTTTGCCGCCGGGCGTCGATGCTTTGTCGCCGGTGGAGGGCGCCATGCCACTGAGCAATTCGCCAAAAGCGTTACCGCCGCCTGACTCAGCCCCGGCCTCAGCCGCAGCAGCATCAAAGCGCAGTGCCTGATCAGCACCGCTCATCAGCGTAGATAATTGTAAGCCCTGTGCCATACCACTCTCCCGTTTACCGGCAACACTGTGCCGGATTTATGTTGTACTACCTTAACCACAAGGTGATAGCCGGTTACATTCAAAATTCAGGCCAGAATATAACAGCGCTACTGTAACCGCTCAGCGGCAAGGCGACGCATAAACTGCTGGCTGGCATATTCATCGGCATTGCGCTGCTCTTGTTGCAGCTGTTTTTGTAACTCTGCAGCGTCATTGCGCTGCACTAACAGCTCCAGTGCTTTACGCTTTTTCTGCATAGCTAACCAGCTTTGTTTGCGCTGCTCTGCAGCGGCTTTGGCTTGCTGTACCGCCCGGCCTTGTTGTTGTATCGCCTGATCCAGTTTGCCGATAAAGCTGACAAACTGGTTATACTGCCGGCTTTGTAACCCGGCGCTGCCCTGCTGCTGGCTTTGTTGAATATATTCAGTACGGTAGTTGGCCAAGCCCTGATATTTCATTTGCGCCTGCTGATAAAACTGCTGCGCCTTAACAAAGTGCGCCTGTAATTTCTCTTCTCTGTCCTGCTGAATTTTAATCAGCATAGTAAAGCGGTGGTTTATCATAAGCCGTTATTCCCGGTTAACGGCACCAACCGTGCCAGGCCCTGCAAGCTGTCATCATAGCCAACTACTTCATGCATACCTTGCTGTAAAAAGCGATTAATGTTCGGCATCATGCCAATGGCTTTATCCAACTGCGGATCACTGCCACGCACATAGGCACCAATGGCGATTAAGTCTTTGCTTTGCTGAAAACCGGAATACAACTGCTTTAAGGTGCGGGCCATTTGCTGATGCTCAAGGCTGGTAACTGCCGGCATAACCCGGCTGATGGATTTTTCCACGTCTACCGCCGGAAAGTGGCCGGCGTCGGCTAACGCGCGCGATAACACTATATGGCCATCCAGAATCGCACGCGACGCATCGGCGATGGGGTCTTGTAAGTCGTCGCCTTCTGACAACACCGTATAAAACGCCGTAATAGAGCCCTGGCTGCCACTGCCGTTACCTGCACGCTCTACCAGTGCCGGTAATTTGGCAAACACCGAGGGCGGATACCCTTTGGTGGCCGGCGGCTCCCCTACGGCCAGCGCAATTTCGCGTTGCGCCTGAGCATAGCGGGTAATAGAGTCAATCAACAGCAGTACATCCAGGCCCTGGTCACGGAAATACTCAGCCACCTGTACTGCTGTTTCGCAGCCTTTTAACCGCATCAGCGGCGAGACATCGGCCGGGGCTGCGATAACCACCGAACGGGCTTTACCCTCGTCGCCTAAGATTTCATCAATAAATTCTTTCACTTCGCGACCACGCTCGCCCACCAGGCCAACCACTATGACATCGGCGCTGGTACCGCGGGTCATCATGCCCAACAGCACGCTTTTACCTACGCCGGAGCCGGCAAACAAGCCCATGCGTTGGCCTTTGCCAACGGTAAGCATGCTGTTGATAGAGCGTACGCCCACATCCAGCGGCTGTTTAATCGGCCGGCGCTGCAGCGGATTAATCGGTTTGCCTTTAGCACCGCCATACTGCTGTGCAGCAATAGGGCCTTTACCATCAAGCGGTGTGCCCATGCCGTCAATCACGCGGCCGAGTAAACTCATACTCAGCGGTACGCCTTTAAAATTCAGCAGCGGCGTTACCTTAGCGCCAGGCACCACCCCGGACACATCATCTTTGGGCATCAGGTAAATCCGCTCGTTAGCAAAACCCACCACCTCCGCCATAATGGCGCCGCGGGCGGTTTCGACACTGCAAGCCTGGCCAATGGCGGCGCTGCAGCCGGTGGCTTCCAGAGTTAACCCTACCACCCGTACCAAATGCCCGGCCACTGCCGGCTTTGAGCTATGGACATAGCTGTGCTGTTGTTGCAAAAAACGGCTTAAGGTGTCGCTGCTGGCCATGCGTTATTCCTCAACATCCGGCTGCCCGGCGTGTTGCTGCAGCTGTAAGAAATGCTCAAGGCTGCTTTGCAGCCGCTGGCTTAACGAACGGTCAACACTGGACTGGCTGCTTTGCACTAAACAACCGCCCTGCTCTACAGCAGGTTCAGCGCGCAGTTGCCAGCCGCGCTGCTGTATATCTTCTTTGCTGTAGTGCTGCTCTATAATGGCGATATCGGCCGGGTTGAGTTTGATCAGCAATTGCGTAGCGTCTAACGGCAGCGCTGCCGTGGCCTCTGCCAACGCCTGCAATATCACCTGCGAATTGGTTTTTACTTCAACCGCAATAACCGCTTGGGCCATGGCAAGGCTCAGTTGCAGCAATTGCTGTTGTACCTGTTCATCGACATTGGCCAGCGGCTGCTGCAGTTGGTCCAGCAAGGCGGTCAACTGTTGCAGCTTTTCCTGCAGTTCGGTTTCGCCCTGAGCCAGGCCCTGCTTTTTACCTTCGGCTACGCCCTGAGCCAAACCATCTTGCTGGCCTTGTTCACGCCCTTCAGCATAGCCTTTACTGAAGCCATCATCCTTGCCCACGGCAAAGCCTTCATCGTAAGCGGCCTGACGCATTTGCTCCATATCTTCTGCTGTCAAAGGTTTGACAACCAGCTCTTCGTCTTCTTCATGCCGCGCCGCTTTGGCAACCGGCCGGGTTTTATTCAGCGCATTGGTGCGCAGCGGATCTACCCGCTTGTCAGATGTCAGCTCCGGCGTTTGCCATTGCTTCAGCTGCTCATCGGTGGCTTCATCCGGCGAAAACGGTCGCTTATATTTAAAGGCATCATCACTCATAGTACGGCTCATTTAACTTAGAGGAAGTCATCGCCACCGCCGCTGCCCAACATAATTTCACCGGCATCAGACAAGCGCCGTGCTGTGGACAGAATTTCTTTTTGTGCCGCTTCAACGTCACTGACCCTTACCGGCCCCATGGCTTCCAGGTCATCCGTTAACAATTCAGCGGCCCGTTTCGACATGTTTTTCAGGATCTTCTCTTTTAAGTTTTCATCCGTGCCTTTAAGCGCTTTCATCAGCACGTCCTGCTGAATTTCACGCAGTAAGGTTTGAATGCCACGGTCATCCACATCCACCAGGTTTTCAAATACAAACATCAGATCCTGAATTTGCTGCGCCATTTCTTCGTCATGCTCACGGATAGAATCCATCAGCTGGCCTTCAATATTGGTATCCATATAGTTGAGGATATCGGCTGCCGCTTTTAAGCCGCCCATTTTCGCCGTTTGAGTACCGGCCTGACCGGCAAACTGTTTCTCCATAATTTCGTTTAACTCCTGCAATGCAGCCGGCTGTACTTCTTCCAGGTTGGCAATACGCATGGTCAGATCCAGCCGCACTTTTTCCGGGAACTGCGACAGAATTTCCGCCGATTGCTCCGGCTCCAGATAAGACAATACAATGGTCTGTATCTGCGGGTGCTCGTTGCGGATAATATTGGCAACCTGCTTCGAGTCCATCCACTTCAGTGAATCCAGACCTTTGGCGCCACCACCCAATACAATCTGATCAATCAGGTTAGCGGCTTTTTCTTCACCCAGCGCTGCAGTTAAAGCACGCTTGATAAACTCTTCGCTCTGGAAGCCGATGGTGCTGAAATTCTGGATCTGTTCAATAAACAAGCGGTGCACGGCAGAGATTTTCGCCTGATTCAGATCGGTCATCTGCGCCATGGCCAAACCCACTTTCTGCACTTGCTTGGGCTCCAGGTGTTTTAAAATTTGCGCAGCATCTTCTTCTGACAAGCTCAGCAGTAAGATGGCGGCTTTTTCAACACCGTCCAGTTTACCTACGTCAAAGGCAGGTTTTGTTGCTTCTATGCTACTCATCTTCAGCCAACCAGTTTTTCACTACCAGAGAGGATAATTCCGGCTCATTTGCTACCAGAGCCCGAACTGCGCGTAACAAGTCATCATCACCATGCAGGTCCGGCAACATCAGAGTGCCATCTGCGGCAAAGCCCACAGCGTTCTCATCAAAAGATGAGCTTAGCATGTCGATAGTATCATCCCCTAAATCCAGCCCGCTGCTCAGCGCATTTTCATCATAAGCATCTTTGGTATCTTCAGGGTAAATCAGTTTTTTCAGCATCGGCCGCACTATGGCCAAAATCAGCACGATAATGATCAGGCCGCCTATGGCCAGACGCACCACGCGCAGGAACCAGTCTTCTTCATAAAATGCCGGTACAGGCTCTTCTACCACCGCATCTTTCATAAAGGGCACGGAGATCACTTCTATCATGTCGCCGCGCTGGGCATCAAAACCGACACCGCCTTGCAACAAGCGGCGGATATTGGCCAGCTCGGCCTGAGCACGCGGTTGCTGTTCGCCGTTCTCGCCGGCAACATAGTCAATCGCCACCGACACACTTAGCCGGCGGATCACGCCGCTTTGCTGGGAAATATGGCTGATAGTGGTATCCAGCTCGTAATTGCGGGTGGCTTCTTTATGGTTGCGGCCAGGCACCACCGGCTGGGCGTTACCGCCGCTAGCCTGCTCCGGAATATTGGAATTTAACGGCGGTTGGTTAGACAGTGCGCCCGGAATACCGCCGCTTACACCACCAACACTGTTTTCTTCAATGGTCATTTCACTGCGTACGGCAGGTAAATCAGGGTTAAAGCGCTTTTGCGTTTGCTCGGTAGCGGTAAAGTCCATGTGTAAATCGACCTGAGCAGTATAGTTACCATAGCCCAGTACCGGCATTAGAATAGAGTCGACTTTCTGGCGGTATTCTTCTTCACGGGTGCGCTGCAGCTCGTACTCTTTACGGGTACGGGCTGAGCTGGCATCCTGAGAACCGCTGTTTAATAAGCGGCCGTTCTGATCAGTTACTGTCACTCTGGACGGCGATAAGCCCTGCACAGCAGAAGCCACGATATCGACGATGGCATCCACTTCGCTGTCACGCACCATAGTGCCGCCACGGGCGGTAACCAGCACCGTAGCCGACGGCAGTTTTTCTACCCTGGCAAAGACGTTTTCTTTTGGAATAGCCAGTAACACCCGCGCCCGCGCGATGCTTTGTAATTCTTCAATGGTGCGCGCCAGTTGTTGTTCACGGCTGTGTTTTAACCGCTCCATTTCCAACCGTTGGCTAACGCCGAAGCCGCTGTCCTGCAGCAAAAACTCGGTACCGCTGGAGGGCTCTTTCGCCAAACCGGCACGGGATAACGACAGTTTAATATTCTGGAACTGATCTTCGGCAACCATGATCACATTGCCTTCGAGCTTGTAATCAATTTTCTGCGCATCTAAATGATCCAGCGTTTGGATCAGCTCTTCAGTGGGGAAGGTTCCCAGCGGACGCATTTCCGGTTGCCGCGCCCACATGATAATTAAGATAGCGATGGCCAGACAGATAGTCAGCGCGACGATAAGCGTAATTTGCCGCACCAGGTCCATGCCGCCCAATGAGCCGACAAAGCCCGGTTTTTGTTCCTGTTGCTCGCCGCTGTTGTAGTCGTTGCCTGACAGCGCCAGCTCGGTGGATTGATTCTCAGCCACTGCTTATCCCTCCGTTATACCGGCATCGACATTATGTCTTTGTAGGCTTCAACTAATTTATTGCGTACCTGCACTGTGGCTTCAAAGGCTAAAGAGGATTTCTGGCTGGCAATCATTACCTGTGCCAGTGATACGCTTTTGTCGCCCATTTCAAAGGCAGTACGCATTTGGCCGGTTTCCTGTGCAAGGTTATTGACCTTACTCAGCGCGCTGGTCAGCATGCTGCTGAAGTCGCTTTGGCTTGGATTTACTTCTGCCGCATTTTGCAGTTTCAGCTCATTGCCGATAGCTCTGGTCTGATTCACCATCGACTGCATTTCGGCGTAAAGGGCCTGACCTTTGATATTCATAGCGACACCTGTCAAAAATTTGCTGCTGTTACCGTTACACCAGCTAAAGCAGGAGTTGTGCCATATTTTAATCAACTGAATTATAAAAGAAAAAACCCTCTTTTTGAGGGCTTTTGCGGCTTACGCCGGCAGGTCGATACCATGGTCACGCATGCGCGCTAACTTATAACGCAGAGTACGGTCGCTGATACCCAGCTTTTCTGCCACGTCTTTGCGCCGGTTAGCACAGGCTTTCATGGTGGCCAAAATAATGCGGTGCTCCTGCTCATGTACTGAGGCTTTAAAAGCGCCACCGCCTTCTTCATTGTCATCTTCAGTGCACTGTTCTATATGGCAGTCAGCCGCAAACAGGGCAGCTGTTGCTAAAGCCGGCTCGCGGCCGGACGGCAACATATCCACCTGTTCCAGCATAATGTCGTCGGTGCCAATCTCATCGCCGGCAGCAATGATCAATGCCCGTTGCATAACGTTATCCAGCTCACGCACATTGCCGGGCCAGCTGTAGCGCTGCAAAAGCTGCTCAGCCGCCGCGGTTAACACCGCCTGGCTGCGGCCACTGTGCTGGCAATGGCGCTGCAGTAAATGCTGCGCCAGCGGTACTATATCTTCCGGCCGTTCAGCTAATGCCGGCCACACCAGCGGAAACACATTCAACCGGTAGAATAAATCTTCACGAAATTCGCCCTGCGCCACCGCCTGTTTTAAGTTGCGGTTGCTGGTAGCCAGAATGCGCACATCCAACTTAATGGTTTTACGCCCGCCCAGCCGCTCTACTTCCCGCTCCTGCAATACGCGCAACAGCTTGGCCTGCAGGTTAAGGTCCATCTCGGTAATTTCATCCAGCAGCAAGGTGCCCTGCTGTGCCTGTTCAAACTTGCCGGGGCAGGCGTTTACCGCGCCGGTAAAAGCGCCTTTCTCATAGCCAAACAAGGTAGATTCCAACATGTTCTCCGGAATGGCGGCGCAATTTATCGCAATAAAAGGCCCGCTGCTGCGTGCCGATAACTGATGAATATAGCGCGCCAACACTTCCTTACCCGAACCGCTGGGGCCACTGATCATCACACTGGCGTCAGTGCGCGCCACTCTGGCACATAGCGCCAGCAACTGCTTACTGGCCGGCGCTGCAACGACAGGTTCAATATTAGCGACGGCTTCCGGCGCCACATAGCGGCTAACGGTGCTGAGCAACACCTCCGGCGAAAACGGCTTGGCCAGGTAATCAATGGCACCCAGCCGGATGGCTTCAACAGCCGCCTGCACCGTAGCATAGGCGGTCATCATTAATACCGGAATTTGCGGATACTGGCTGCGCAGTGTCTTTAACAAGGTAAAACCAGACACGGCGCCCATTTGTACGTCGCTTATCACCAGTTGCACGCTGTGCTGCTTTAACTGCAGCAACGCTTCTTCTGCACTGCTGACAGCAACCAGCTGATAATTGGCCAGCTGCAGCGTATCGCTAAGCGCTTCGCGCAGGCCGGCGTCATCTTCTACCAATAAAATGCACTGGCTCATAATGGCTCACTCCCTTGCTGCGTTAACGCCGTGTGGTATGGCAGCAACAGCTCAAAGCAAGCGCCGCCGGTGGCACTATTGTGATACTGCACAGTGCCGTTGTGCGCTGCGGCCACCGCCTGCACCACTGCCAAACCTAAGCCTGTGCCATCAGCACGGCCGGTAACAAAGGGTTCAAACAAACGGTTCAGTAAATGTGCAGCTACGCCGGGGCCATTGTCGGTTACCTGAATGGACAACATGGCCGGGTCTGATGCAGAAGGGGCAATATTCAGCTGCACCCTGGCAGCATCCGCCTGCGCCGGTGTAATATCGGCCAGCGCCTGTACGCTGTTATAAATTAAATTCTGCACCGCACCGCTTAGGGCGCTCAGGTTACCCAACACGGTAACATCAGGTTCGGCCACGGTGACGGTAAACAACGCAGCGCCTTGCTGCAGCACAGCTTCGGTAGCGGTAACCACCTGCTCTGCTAACGCTTTACAACTAACAGGTGCCACCGCCTGCGCACTGCCACTGCGGGCAAACAGCAGCATGTCATTTAGTTGCTGCTCCAAATCCTGCAGCCTTGATAACAGCTTTTGCTGAAACTGCTGCTGCACCTGCAGTGTCGCCCTCGGGTTGCCAAGGTTCTGCGCATATAACATGGCGGCGGATAAAGGCGTGCGGATCTGATGTGCCAGCGAGGCCATCATTTTGCCCAGCGTAGACAGCCGCTGCATTTGGCTGAGCCGGCCCTGTAGTTGCCGGGTTTGAGTTAAGTCGGTTAGCATAATCAGCTGGCCCGGTTCAGTGTATTCGGTGCGGCTGAGTAAGGCGCTGATCTCAAGTTTTACCAGACGGCCGTCTTTTAACGAGACTTCCAGGCCATCATCACTACGCGGGCGAAAACACCGGCTGATCACTGCAAACCAGCGCTGCCCCACTAACGGCTCGCCCAACATAGCCACCGCCGCAGGATTAGCCTGATACACCAGCCCGCGCTGATCCAGCAGGATCACTGCCGCCGGCAATGCCTGTAAAATAGGGTCTTGTAATTCTGATGACAGTAACTGTAGCCCGGGCCGCGCACTGTTTGGCCGGCGGCTCAGGTTGGATGGCGTAAAATCGTATGCATTTGCCGTTGTCATTAGTTTCCCCTGCGACAGCTTAATCTAAGGGGAGTAATGCAGGCATTATGCCAGCTATAAATGCTTATTTTTTAGTAAGTTAATACTGTCAATTCTCTGACAGCGTTAATTACTCGTCTTTACCGAGGTTATATTTACGCATTTTTTCCACCAGGGTGGTGCGGCGCAGCCCCAGTACTTCTGCGGCGCGGGCCACCACGAATTCATGCCGCTCTAACGCCTGAGAAATAAAGCGGATTTCCAGCTCTGCCAGATACTCTTTTAAATCCAGCCCCTGCTCAGGCAAATGCTGTGGGTCGCTATCTGTGCTGAAAAATGCCGTACCGCTGTCGTCTGTGTCATCTTCGTCGTCGGCCTGAAACAGCTCATTAAGCAGATCCCGCTCCTGCAAACTTTCCGGGTATTGCGGCACATAGCTGTCGACATCAAGATGGCGGTATTTTTCCGGCAGCTCGGCCACATCCGCCACCTGGTCCGGATACATAATCACCATCCGCTCCAGCAAGTTTGCCAACTCGCGCACATTGCCCGGCCAGCTGTGTAACTGCAGGCTTTCAATAGCGCGTTCGGTAAACTTAACCCGCGCTTGGTGGCTTTGCTCCAGCCGGCGCATTAACTCCTGCACCAGCAGCGGTAAGTCTTCAGCGCGCTGCTGCAATGACGGTGTTTCTATCGGGAACACATTAAGGCGGTAGAATAAATCTTCACGAAAACTGCCGTCGCTAATCATATGTTCTAAATTACGATGGGTGGCCGCCACAATACGCACATCGGCTTTAATCGGCACAGTGCCGCCCACCCGCTCGTATGTGCGCTCCTGTAATACGCGCAGCAGTTTTACCTGCATCGGCAGCGGCATATCGCCGATTTCGTCTAAAAATAGCGTACCGCCCTGCGCCAGTTCAAAACGGCCTTTACGGGTAGAAATCGCGCCGGTAAAAGCACCTTTTTCGTGGCCGAATAATTCACTTTCCAGCAGCTCCGCCGGAATAGCACCGCAGTTAATCGGCACAAAGGGCCCGGCGGCGCGATGCGATAATAAATGGATATTGCGCGCCACCACTTCTTTACCGGTGCCCGATGGCCCCAGTACCAACACATTGGCATCGGTTTTGGCCACTTGCTGAATAAGAAAACGTACCTGCTGCATGCTGGCGGCATTGCCCACCATGCCATCAAATTTTACCGCTGCTTCTTGCTGTCGCTGTGCCGGTAACAAACGGTGATATTGCTGGCTGTCGCGCAGGAGTTGGGTTAATGAAGCGTAAGCAAAAGGCTCGCTTAACAAGCCCACGGCATTAGCATATTGCAATAACGGCTGCAGGGTTTCGCCAAGCAGTAAAAAGGCGGTGGCCGGAAAGCTTTGCAGTAACTGAGCATGCTGCTGATTGGCTAAAGCACCTAACAACACCACACCCGGGCCTTGCTGCTGCAGTTTCTGCTGCAGTACAGCAAAATCCAGTAATTGGTGCGGTTCATTAATAAAACTCAGTACCGTGCTTAACCGGCTACTGCGGTTACTGTGTTCATCAACGATATAAAGTGAAAGACTATTCGACATGCCGCTGCTTTTATTATGCTTTTAACTGTATTGTACTGTGCACAAAACAGCATGCAAGGTAATACGCTATTTTTTTGACGCAGTGTCAAAAAAATAGCGTGACTAAAAAGCCATCAGGCTAATAAGTTTAACGCCTGCTGAGGCTGCAGCCTGGCTTGCATTGCCACACTAACAGAGGTGTTAGCTAAGATGTCTGCTGCTGCTTTATCGCTGCTGGCACGGGCAAAATCCAAATCTTCAATCCGGCTGCGCGCGGCCGATTCGGCAATTTGTTGGCCGTTTAAATTGCTGGCCGCAGAGCTGAAACTGTTGATGGACGCTCCGGCATCCGCCTGCAGGCCGCCGATATAATCCAGTGACTGCTGAATATTACTCAGCGACGCCTCTGCACTGCCGGCAGAGCTTAAATCGATGCTGAAAATATTCTGCGCATTAAGGCCGGCCGCCACATCTACCGTACTGAAGCTTAAACTGCCGGAGCCGGTACCAAAGCTTAAGGCGCCGTCTTGATCAAACAGCTTTTTACCAGCAAATTCTGTGTTATCAATGGTTTGTTGAATATTGGCAGTATACTGGTCGGCCTCGGCCTGCAAGGCTGCACGCTCCTGCTCACCGTAGATGCCATTGCCGGCAGCCACCGCCAGCCGGTTTAATTCGCCCAGGTTATCATTGATGCCTTGCAAGCCCTGCTCATATACCCGCGCCAAAGACACGCCATCATACAGGTTGCGCTCGCCCTGGCCTTTGCCGTTAATACTGCTGCTAAGCTGATTGGCTATCTGCAAACCGGCCGCGTCATCGGCTGCACTGTTAATGCGCTTTGCCGTAGCCTGCTTTTTCAACAGGCTTTCCTGTTGCAACTGCGCTTGATTTAACGTATTCAAACTGCCGGGAGTATTAATTTTCATCTTGGCACCACTTTGTTGAAAACTGCTTATAAGTTTAGTCAAAGCGACAATAAAGCGCTATTAATTAAATCCCGGCACAAATCTTAACAATGTATTAGTATTAAAACTGTTTAATCTGAATATGTTAGAAGCAGCGGCACAGTTTATGCTAAAGTCGGGCGAAACAGCAATTCGCTAAAATGCGTGGTTCCTGAGGGCAACTTATGTTTAACGGCAAAACAATTTTAATCACCGGCGGTACCGGCTCATTCGGCCATAAGTACACTGAAACCCTGCTTACCCGCTATAAGCCGAAAAAAATCATTATCTATTCCCGCGACGAATTAAAGCAGTACGAAATGCAGCAAAAATTTAATCAAAGCTGCATGCGTTACTTTATTGGTGATGTGCGCGATGAACACCGTCTGGTGCGTGCAATGCATGGCGTGGATTATGTGATCCATGCGGCGGCATTAAAACAGGTGCCGGCTGCCGAATACAACCCGATGGAGTGCATTAAAACCAATATCAATGGCGCCGAGCATGTGATCAACGCCGCCATTGAGAACAGTGTGGAAAAAGTGATTGCTTTATCTACCGATAAAGCCGCTAACCCGGTGAATTTGTACGGTGCAACCAAGCTGGCATCAGACAAGCTGTTTATTGCCGCTAACAATATCTCCGGCGGCGCAAAACCGCGCTTTTCTGTGGTGCGCTACGGTAATGTTGTCGGCTCGCGCGGCTCAGTAGTGCCGTTTTTTCAACAACTGATGGCACAGGGCACTGACCATATTCCGGTTACCCATCTGGAGATGACCCGGTTTTGGATCAGCCTGCAACAAGGCGTCGATTTTGTGTTAAAGAACTTTGAGCGCATGCTCGGCGGCGAAATTTTTGTGCCGAAAATCCCGTCCATTCGGATTGTCGATTTAGCCAAAGCCATGGCACCGGCTCTACCGATTAAAGAAGTGGGTATTCGCCCGGGCGAAAAGCTGCACGAAATGATGTGCCCGGGCGACATGTCGTATCACACCTTTGAATTTGACGATCACTTTGTGATTGCGCCGGCGATTAAGTTTTTTAACCGCAGCAATGATTTTTCCAGTAATGCCTTAAATGAAAACGGCAAGCTGGTGCAACCGGGCTTTGAGTATGTGTCCGACAGCAATCCGGATTTTCTCAGTGTGGAACAAATGCGTCAGTTTAATCAGGAAGCGATGTCGTGATCCCCTACGGCCGTCAGCATATTACTCAGGCTGATATAGAAGCAGTTACCGACGTACTGCAAAGCGACTTTTTAACCCAGGGCCCTGCCGTACCGGCGTTTGAGCAACGTTTGTGTGAGCTGACTACCTCGCAGCATGCAGTAGCGGTAAACAGCGCCACCTCGGCTTTGCATATTGCTTGTCTGGCACTGGGCGTGGGCCCTGGCAGCCGCGTTTGGACCTCGCCCGTCAGCTTTGTTGCCTCGGCCAATTGTGCGCGTTATTGCGGCGCTGCGGTTGATTTTGTCGATATAGAGCCCGACACCGGTAATATGGCGGTAGACAAACTGCGGCAAAAGCTGGAGCAAGCACGCAGCAATGATACGCTGCCACAAGTAGTAATACCGGTGCATCTGGCCGGTGCCAGCTGTGATATGCAGCAAATACATTATCTGGCTAATGAGTTTGGTTTCAGCATTATTGAAGATGCATCGCATGCGGTGGGCGCTGGTTATCAGGATGAGCCGGTAGGCAACTGCCGCTACAGCGACATTACCGTATTCAGTTTTCATCCGGTAAAAATTATTACCACTGCCGAAGGCGGCCTGGCACTGACTAACAATACTGAGTTGGCGGATAAAATGCGCTTGCTCAGAAGCCATGGTATCTGCCGCGACGAAAGCCTGATGACAGAGCCCGCACATGGCGCCTGGTATTATCAGCAATTGCTGCTGGGTTTTAATTACCGCATGACAGATCTGCAGGCCGCGCTGGGTTTAAGCCAGAGTCTGCGTCTGTTGCCGATAATTCAAAAACGCCAGTTGCTGGCGGCAAACTATAACCGCTTGCTGGCAGAGCTGCCTGTTGGCTTGCCGGCATTAGATGATGTGAATATCAGCGCCTGGCATTTATACATTATCCGGCTGGATGACAAAACCAAACGCAAGGCGGTATTTGACGGCCTGCGCGCTGCCGGCATTGGCGTGAATGTGCATTATATTCCCATTCATACCCAGCCGTATTATCAGCAACTGGGCTTTGACTGGGGCGATTTTCCGCTGGCGGAAGATTTTTATGAGCGCATTATCAGCCTGCCGATGTTTCCCGAGCTAAGCGGCGAGCAACAACAATATATTGCCGATAAACTGGCAGAGCTGTTGCAATGAGAGTGGCCATTATTCCGGCACGTGGCGGCAGTAAACGCATACCACGCAAAAACATTAAAACCTTTTGCGGTCAGCCTATGCTGGCTTATCCGATCCAGGCAGCGCTAAACAGCGGCGTGGTGGATAAAGTGGTGGTCTCCACCGATGACGCAGAAATAGCCGCTATAGCACGGCACTACGGTGCCGAAACACCTTTTATGCGCAAGGCAGAGCTGGCGGATGACTTTACCGGCACCACAGAGGTTATCCGCAACGCCGTTACTGAGCTGCAGCAACTGGGCTGGCCGCTCAGCAGCTGTGCCTGTATTTACGCTACTACCCCTTTGTTAAACAGTGAGCGCATTGCCGCGGCATACCAGCTGCTGTTAAGCAGCAAAGCGGATTATGTCTTTAGCGCGGCCCGTTTCTCTTTTCCTGTTCAGCGCGCCCTGCTGCAAACTGCAGCAGGTGGTGTAGTGCCGTTTGATCCGGCCAGTATTATGCAGCGCTCGCAAGATCTGGCAGAAACCTTCCATGACGCCGGCCAGTTGTATTGGGCAACAGCTGATACCTGGCTGGATACCGGCAAAGCCGTATTCGGCACCGGTTCCAGAATGCTGCTGCTACCTGCGCATTTAGTGCAGGATATCGATACGGCCGAGGATTGGCAGCGCGCCGAACTGTTGTACCAACTGCTGCAGGCACCTGCGCAGTGAAGGTGCTGTTTCGCACAGATGCTTCCGTAACCCTGGGTTCAGGCCATGTTATGCGTTGCCTGACGCTGGCACAGGCTTTGCGAAAGCTTGGTGCCAGCTGTGATTTTGCCTGCCGGATAACATCAGGCCATTTGGCAGATGTTATCCGCAGCCAGGGCTTTAACGTACTGCCACTACCGGATGCTCTTAGCAGTCAAACTGCAGATGCAACAGCAACACTGGCACAGCTAACGCAGAATTATGCCCTGCTGGTGGTGGATCACTACGCGCTGGCAGCTGATTACTGCCGGATGCTGCGGACCAGATGCCGGTTTATTCTGCAGATAGATGACCTGGCCAACCGCAGCTATGACTGCGACCTGCTGCTGGATCAAAACCTGGTAGCCAACGCAGAGCAGCGTTACAGCAAATGGCTGCCAACGCATTGCCAGCCGCTGCTGGGACCGCGTTATGCCTTGCTGCGTGAAGAGTTTTACCAGAACGCAACGCCACGCGACCGCAACATTAACAGCAACCGCATTCTGATTGGCTTTGGCGGCAGTGACGAGCAAAATTTAACCGCTCTGGCGATAGAGGCTGTAGATAAACTAAAGCTTCCCGGCATTTCTGCCGATATAGTAATTGGAGCGAATAATCCGTGGCATGCAGACATTAAGCAACTTACTGCAAGCCTGCCCGATATGACGTTACATGTGCAATGTAACTATATGGCGAAGTTAATGCATCAAGCGCGACTCATGCTTGGTGGTGGTGGTGCCAGCCATTGGGAAAGGTGTATTAGTGCTCTGCCGGGTTTGGTTGTTACCGTTGCCGAAAATCAGCAGGCGGCAACGGCTTATCTTGACCAGCTTGGCGCCTGTGTGTGGTTGGGACAGGCTGCAGATATGTCAGCAGAGTTCTTTGCAGAGCAACTGTGCTATTACCTGTCGCAACCGGCACTGCTTGATAGTATGGGCCAAACGGCAGCCGGTCTGATACCGGCTGCCGCAGGCACACCTCTGGTAGTTGAAACTATAATGAATACACTGAATAACGGGCATCCGTAACGAGGATAAGCAATGGCTGTAATTATGCTTGGCAAACACGCGGTGGGGCCGGACCAGGCGCCGTTTATTATTGCCGAATTATCCGGTAACCATGATCAAAGCCTGGACAAAGCATTGTTGATGGTTGAGGCCGCCGCAAAATGTGGTGCTGACGCGATAAAGCTGCAAACCTATACCCCGGATACCATTACGCTGAACCTGCACCAGAACGAATTTTTTATTGATAACCCCGACAGCCTTTGGCACGGCAGCTCACTGTACAGCCTGTATCAGCAAGCAATGACACCGTGGGAGTGGCACAAGCCACTGTTTGACCGCGCAAAAGAGTTAGGCATGTTGGCCTTTAGCTCACCGTTTGATTTAACTGCGGTAGACTATCTGGAACAGCTGGATGTGCCCTGCTATAAAATTGCCTCATTTGAAAATATCGATCATGGTTTAATCGCCGCCGTTGCCCGCACCGGTAAGCCGGTTATTGTGTCTACCGGTATGGCGACACAAACCGAACTGGCTGAAGCTGTTGAGGTACTGCAACGTAACGGTTGCCACGACATTATCTTGTTAAAATGTACCAGCAATTACCCGGCGCGCCCCATCGACGCCAACTTAAATACTATTCCACACCTGGCCGCGCTGTTTGGCTGCCAGGTCGGTTTATCTGATCACACCGCCGGTATTGGTGTCAGCGTCGCTGCAGTGGCGTTGGGCGCAACTGTGATTGAAAAGCACTTTGTGCTGGACCGCAGTGAAGGCGGCATTGATTCAGCCTTTTCTATGGAGCCGGACGAGTTCAGTTTACTGGTATCGGAATGTCGTAAAGCTAAAGATGCCTTAGGTAAAGTGCATTACGGCTGTACCGATAAAGAAATTGCTTCACGGATACACCGCCGCTCACTTTATATTGCCAAAGATATGCAAGCCGGAGATATATTTACTGCAGAAAACCTGCGCTCAGTGCGCCCCGGGCTTGGCCTGGCACCAAAGTACCTGCCACAGTTTCTCGGCCGTAAAGTGAAACAGGATGTGCCGATGGGCACCCCGCTAAGTTGGGAGTTACTCTAAGGCATGACTGCGTCTGTCCGGCTTCGCTTTGCTACTATGGCCGACGCTGAGCGCCTGTTGCACTGGCGTAATGACGCCGACACGCGACGATTCAGCCTTAACGCAGAGCAGATTACTGAGCAGCAGCATATGCGCTGGCTACAACAAAGCCTGAATAATCCGCAGCGCAAGCTGTTTATCGCAGAATATGCCAATCAGCCTGTCGGCACTGTCAGAGTGGATTCGACAGCAGACTGTCATCGTATCTCCTGGACAGTGGCTGCGGAGTGTCGCGGCAAAGGCTTAGCTAAAGCTATGGTTAAATTGTTGCTAAGCCAACTAACAGGAAAAATAGTCGCTGAAATTTTGCCCGGCAATACAGCGTCGATAAAGGTTGCACAACATGCCGGATTAACCTATCAAAACACGCACAATGGCATTATGTATTATGAATACCAGACACCAGGCTAATATTCACATTACGCTGCAACAGGATGTTTTATGAAAGGAATTCTTCTGGCCGGTGGCACCGGCAGCCGGCTTTACCCTATTACTTTGGGCATTTCCAAACAGTTATTGCCTATTCATAACAAGCCAATGATTTACTACTCCTTATCGGTGCTGATGCTGGCAGGCGTACGCGATATTTTGTTAATTACTACTGCAGAGCAACAGGCAGCGTTTCAGCGCCTGCTCGGCGATGGCAGCAAATTTGGCATTCATCTGCAGTACGCCGTGCAGCATAAACCTGAAGGTATTGCTCAGGCGTTCTTAATTGCAGAGCAGTTTATTGGCAATAACGATGTTTGTCTGGTGCTGGGCGACAATATTTTTTATGGCGAAGGCTTTACTCCTAAATTACATAGAGCGCGCAGCCGCCTGCCGGGCGCAGTGATTTTTGGCTACCAGGTAAAAGACCCGGAACGTTTTGGCGTAGTAAAGTTCGACGCCGACTTTAAAGTGCAATCTATAGAAGAAAAGCCGGCACAACCGCAAAGCAAATATGCCGTTACCGGGCTGTATTTTTACGATAATAATGTTGTTGATATCACCAAAAATCTGCGCCCTTCAAAGCGTGGTGAGTTGGAAATTACCGGTGTTAATCAGGCCTATCTGGCGCAGAAACAACTGCAAATTGAATTGCTCGGCCGTGGTTTTGCATGGCTGGATACCGGTACACATGAGAGCTTGTCGGAAGCATCTACCTTTGTCGAAACCATCGAGAAGCGGCAAGGCTATCAAATTGCCTGTCTGGAGGAAATTGCTCATCTGAACGGCTGGCTATCACGTGAAGAGGTATTAAGGCAAATGCAAACGATGCCCGACTGCAGTTATAAAGACTACTTGTCAGAGAATATTATTTCTAAATCACGGCTATAAAACTCTCTGTGCAAGTGGCGCTTTTTCATAACGGCACCGGGCTGTTTCCGGACATCTTCATTACAATCTGGTTTTGATTAGTTCCTCGATAATCCGGCTGACAGATTTGCCTTCTTTCTTAGCCAGCTCGTAGAGTGAATTTTTCAAATCCGGAGCAATACCTTCAATCTTTCCAAAATACCGCTTGCGCACAGAGCCGCCCCGATAACCCACATGCTCTATATCAATATCGGCATAAGGCAATTGGTCAGATTTAGTGAACTTAATAAGATAAAAACAATTGCCTAAAACGTAACTCAGGCTTATGTCAGATGCACATAATGGCAGATGTTCAAGTGGAACTTTTTCTTGCCAAAGGGCATTATTTTCCATAAACATCTTGCCGTAATCATCTGCTCTTAAATGCTCAGCGACAGATTCATCACCAAATAGAATGGTTCCGCCAACTTTACAAACCCGATTCATTTCCGATATGGCCAGCCCGATATCGCCAAAAAGGTTTATCCCACCAAAGTGGAAAACGGCGTCAAAATAGCCATCTTTGTACGGCAGATCCAAGGCGTTGGAAACAGTAAGAACAATATTTTCCGCAGAATACTTGTCTGCCGCCAGAGAAATGAAATGCCTGCTGAGGTCTTGTGCATGCACAAATCCATCTTTGCCCACCAACATTGCCGCGACCTTAATATCTTCGCCAAGTCCGCAGCTGGTGATCAGTATTTTTTTACCCGTGATATTCCCCAGTCGTGCAAAGCAGTCTCTGCGAAAGTCCATTTCCTCTACGTTAAAAGTACCAAACAGCCAGTTAAGAAAATTTCTGTATATCTCAACAGACTGTGAATTGTCGTACATTGCTTTGTTTAGCTTGTCACTGCTTGATTGATCAGCTGTTAAATCAACAAAGCCGCTTTTTCCGGCAGTATCCGCCGCACTGTCTATTGCGGAGTGGTATTTAGTTAACAACGCCTGTTTTAACTCGAAAGTGCGATCGGTTTTCATTTTTCTTCCTCTGTAGTCGTACAGTAAAATCCGGCCAGCGGCTTAGTACTGTTATCATACACCCCATAGTCAATCAGATGACATCGGGAATAAAAAAACCAGACTAATTTTAGCTGTTTATAAACGACAGGGTGCTCCGCTACACGTCTGATACACGTCTTACGGCATAAGTAAGATCTACAGCCAGTATATATAAATAGCGGCATAAAAATTGCTGGTTATCTGTGATTTTTTTAATTAACGGGTGGCTATATGAAAGTTTGCAACGCTAACAGAGAATTTTTCTTACATGTCGTCAGCGCTGTATTTAACGCTTACGGTAAGAAACCTTTGATTGCTGAGCTTGGCGTACTAAGAGGCGAGAATGCACTAAATATGTATAATATTTTATCTCCTGAGCACATGGTGCTGATTGATAGTTGGAGTAAAGATATTACAAAAACATATAGCCCTTTTGACACTTTGCCACCCTGGATAAACCCGGTTGAGACCTATTCCTACTACTTTGGTGGCTCTCTGAACGAACAGTCAACTTTTGACAAAATATACGAAGAATGTTTAGTTAAATTTAGCGACTTTAGCAATGTCACCATGATCCGCGACGATACAATTAAAGCAATCAGTAAAATACGCCCCGCTACCGGCATAGATAAGTTCGATCTGATATATGTCGATGCCAGTCATCAGTACGAATATGTTTTACGGGATCTGATGTACTACAAAGAATTACTGGCACCAAACGGCTTTATGATACTGAATGACTGCTGTCACAGTGACGCCGGTACTAAACAGAATCTTGGCGTTCTGGAAGCGTTGACAAGCTTTATGAAGCGTACAGATTTTATCCCGCTTGCACTTACCAATACTGACTGGTCTGACGTAATCCTGGTCAGAAAGGGTTCCCCGATGATTCAGGCCGTTGATATAGCTATCTCAAACTCTGACGTCGCCTATGTAGAATTGCCGTATCAATTTATCTCATCTGCCAAAGTTATTTATGGCAAACAAAGAGCCAATATCAGTTTCGTTTGATATCCGCCAGCATCCCTCCGGGCTTCTGCAGACATTCAATACTATGCCTGTGAAGCTTCGGAGAGTTCATAATTCTTCCGATGAATCAGTTCATTGATACTTTCCAGTAGAGCGCTAACGATATACTCCTGTTGCTCACCGGTAAGCTCGACCCACAATGGCAATCTTAAAATCCGTGCAGACGCATCATCTGTTACTGCCATCGTAGTCGCAGCACGACCAAAATGTTGCCCCGCGGGAGAGCTGTGCAATGGTATGTAATGAAACACTGTACTGATTAATTTTTCTTTAAGTTTATCCATAATTACCTGCCGCCCGAGTTGCGCCGGCAGTAACACATAGTACATATGAGCATTATGGCCACAATGCGCAGGCACTGACGGTCTTGTGAGCAAACCTTCATTTTCTGCTTTCTCAAGTAAAGTATGATAATAATCCCAGCGCGCAAGCCTCAGTGCAGTTATATTCTGAGCGTCTTCCAGCTGAGCCAGCAGAAATGCTGCAATAATCTCACCCGGTAAAAATGAGGAACCAATATCCTGCCAGGTATACTTGTCTACAACGCCGCGGAAGAACCGTGCTCTGTCGGTACCTTTCTCACGGATAATTTCGGCTCTTACAGCTAAATCAGGCCGGTTTACTAACAGGGCACCACCTTCGCCTGAAATGACATTCTTTGTTTCATGAAAACTATAGGCTCCTATATCACCTATAGTTCCCAGTGGCTTGCCTTTGTATGTCGACATAACGCCCTGTGCAGCGTCTTCTACCACTGACAAATTGTGTTTTTTTGCAATGCGCAAAATCTCACTCATCTCACATGCCACACCGGCATAGTGCACAGGCACTATCGCACGGGTTCGCGCCGTAACGGCAGCTTCAATCAGCTTTTCATCGATATTCAGTGTGTCGGGTCTGATATCAACGAAAACAGGCACAGCACCGCGCAAGACAAAGGCATTGGCGGTGGAAACAAAAGTATAGGAAGGCATTATTACTTCATCACCCGGCTGCAAATCTAACAGAATAGCGGCCATTTCCAGTGCGGCAGTACAAGAATGGGTTAACAGCGCCTTATTGCAACCGGTATGCTGCTCAATCCAGCCGTGACATTTAGCGGTAAAGTCACCATCTCCGGCAAGCTTACCAAGCTTGTGTGCCCTGGCAATATACTGGATCTCTTTACCTGTCATATAAGGTTTGTTAAAAGGAATTTGCATGCTGTGATCCCTGCATTTGACCATCAAACACGCCTTAGCCGCTGTGCGACAAAAGCATCAATAGACTGTATTTCGTCGAAGCCGAAACCGAGAATCTTTTTCTGCTGCTCAGTTAAACCCTCTTCAGACAAATTACCGGGTATTTTTATCTGCTGCTTAAAAAAAGGAATATTGAACAAGTGATTGACTGCGCGACGATCTAAAGGTGAAAGGTTGAAGCCGCCGGTGTGGAAAGTCATACAGTTAATCACTATAAACCGGCCTGCTTTTGCACATACCTGCACAGCATGATTTTTTATGTATCGCGTTGAGGGCATTTCTTCGCGCAGATGAGAAAAAGGTAAAACATAGGTAGAACCATTATCACTGGTAAAATCATCGACACAGTACAGCGCATTTACCGCGATAGGCCGTGAACTTACAAAGTGTTGATAAGGCAAATCCCGATGCCATTTTCCCTGATTATAAGGTTGCCTTGAAGGATTCGTAATTGCATTTTGCTGGTTAAGGATAAAACTCCCTGCAATAACACTACTGACGAATTCAAGCAGTACAGGGTTTAACGCTAAGCGTAAAAACGTATCGCTGTTCTCAAACAATAGCGGAGCTCTTACCGTGTGATATTCATCACAACTTTTCAACTTGTCGCTGCCATAATGCGTGATATAACGCCTGGACAGAGTGTCAAAATCCGCTTGTATAGTGGCAATGTCTTCACCGGACAAGCCAGCATCCAAAATAGCATAGCCGTTGGTTAAAAATTGCTCCCTTATTTCTTCAATGTCAGTGAGCACCTGCTTCTGCTCAAGAATGCCATAGCTCTGCGTTGGAATTTTGCCTTCATCCATAGTTTAAGGACCTTCAGATGCGTATTTACGGCGTGTTCAGAACCGCCAGACCAAAACCAGTACGCCCATACCCATTACCGCTGTAAAGCATGTAGGTTTTGCTTTTATGCTGAAACACAAACGGATACTCGATCATCTCTGAATCCCAACCAGATTCTGAGACATCGATACCACTGTTGTTCAACGCCAGTTGCCAACCCTCACCAGTGTTATATGCATAGCCGATACGGTATTTCTGCCCTGTACCGCAACGGTAAGAAAACCACATATCCAGCCTATGCTCAGAACTTTTAATGACTGAAGGTCTGGAAAACACCTGAGCATAGTTTAGCTGATAGGGTACTGCTGAATCAGTCTTGTGCCAGCTAACGCCATCGGCAGACTGCGCATGCTTGATGATATGAACCATCTCCCCGTTCTCTGCTTCCCATGTAAGAGTTGAACCGTACCACATGTCGTAGCGCTGAGGTGCGGTTTGCATAACCCAGGGATAAGACAGACTGATAGGATCATCCGCGTCCAAAGCTAAATAGGGTTGCCTGTCTGTCACTTGCAACGTCAAATCCTCAGCCACGGTTATCCGGCCAATATCCCCCCGCCAATGTCCCTCCGACGGGGTTTGCCAACCCATAAACAGAATAAAGGTTGAACCGTTAACCTGATAGTGATTACCAATACTGATGCCGTCAGCAAAAAAACTGCCGGCAGCGCCATGTATCAAAAAGGGTTCAAAATGATCTTTAACCACTTCGCCGCGAACAATATCGATATCTACCGCCCCGACAGAAGAGCGGTTTTGCTCGTCTCTGCCACTGTAATATACCCGAAAGACATCATCAGCCATATGCAACGCTAAGGGGTTGGCCGCATGTGTAGCCAGTTTAGCGTGACGGTTTTTGCCTTGCGGACTATACAGCAAGCCCAATTTTTTCCATTCAGGTTGAAATGTCATATTTTGCGCAACCCTGAACTGGGTAATGCAGACCGCTCAGTAGCGGTACCTTTATATAAGCCATCAGCTTCTGCATCAGCCAGCAATAATACACCGGCACCAATAACACAGCGGTCGCCAATCCGGATATGATCACGCAATGTGGCATTAACGCCGATAAAACATTGCTCGCCAATATCTACACCGCCGGATACAACGATATGTGAGGCAATAAAAGTGTGATCCCGTATTATCGAGTGATGGCCGATATGATTGCCGCTCCATAAGGTCACGTTATTACCAATTTTAACAAAAGGTTGGATGGTGTTATCTTCAAGAATAAAGCAGTTCTCTCCGATGTCCTGCTGGTTCAACACTGTCGCCTTGCTGCTGATATAACTCGCCAGGGTATATCCCATAGCTTTAACTGCAAGGTATTTCTGTTTTCTTACAGCATTTAATTTTGAGTAACTCAACGCCACAAACACGCTGACGTCCTGTGGTGAAAAAAACGCCTTCAGCTCAGAAAATGCGATTACAGGTAAACCGCAAAACTCCTCAACCGTCTTGTATTCGCTGTCGACAGTAAAGGCCACTACATCATAGAGGCTGTCATTGCTGAAATAGTAGTGTGCTAATTGTGCGATATCGCCCGAACCAAATATAACTAATTTATTTTTCATGACTTCCTCACAATAATCGTAAACTCAAACAGATTATAGTCATGCAATAAAGCAACATTCCGGCCGTAATGTATTTTGCAATGGTTAAACAATTCACAGGGATCAGCATAAAAAAGCCCGTCTTTCATTCTCTCTGCATCCGAGTACGACGTCAGGCAATTAAAGGCGAACCCCTTCGTGCTGAATTTATCAATAATGGCAATAGTCTCAAGCACATAACTCTTCCAATCATGTATTGAATTTTCCAATTTGACATTGAAAATACCACTGGCCACAGTAAAGTCTGCCGCGACTTCCGGTACGGTACCACAGAGAAATTTTGCATTAGCTGAACCAATATAGCGCTGCCGGGCGGCTGAAATCATATTGGCAGCAACATCAACGCCGACATAATCAAAAGAGCTGTATTTTGTCCGCAGGAAATCATAGAAAGCACCATAGCCACAGCCAATATCGTTTAGCGTAAACTTTCCGCTGTTGCAAATAACCTTGTTCAATTGCTCAAAGCGCAGAAATTGTCCCTCAGCGCCATTCCAATCCACGCCCTGCGGGGTTGTGCCATGCTCACAAAGCTTATTTGAGTAATAATCAGATACCTGACTAATAATGCCACTATTGTCTTTCATGCTTTGCCCTCATATTTGATCAGCGAATCCGTTGGCTTTTTCATATAGAGAAGTGACTCAGGACCGCAGTTAAACAACAGATCTAATATACTGACGAAAGGCTCAAACCCACCCCATTGTTGGGGATACGCCGGATAACCGTCGTAATCAGCCCACCCGACATCAATACCCTCTTGTTCAAACAAGGCTACATCGAGATAATCTTTCGCCGCCGGGCCTGATACATAAAGCCCCGCGCCTGCCTGCCGGCAAATATCGACCAAGCGTTCAGTTTTACCGTCAATCAGTTGGTATTGAGAAGACAGTGAAATAGTCGTGTTGATACCTAAGTAGCGGCATATCGCCACAATAAAGGTGTAGTTTATATTTGACAGCATGTCCTGATTTTCAGCCAGGTACAGAGGCTCAAGCCAAGCAGCAATCCCGGCGTAATGTCTGGCTTTCTTGTAGTTTTGCGAAAGCGTTTGCCAGTGTGATTTATACCAATGGCTATCTGATACTTTGGTATCTTTAATTTTCTGAAAATATTTACCTTTTACCTCAACAGGAATCGTTAACCAACAAGTTCCCTGCCCGGTCTTTATCTTATTTCTGTTGCGCCAATCCCGGCGGGTATATTGCATATCATCATACAAGATGAATTCATCCACCGATGCAATCAGGTCAAAATAGCCACGCCACGGTATGTAATTTGACTGAGTAATAGCTACACGCTTCATTCAGTCTCTCCTTGCTACCACAGACGCTACATTAAACAATGGCCCATTCACCACGTTGTCAAACAGGTCTGTATATTTATCACTAAGAGCCTCAAGCTCAACAAACCGTTGCAAAGCGTTACGTTTCAACGCATCTAACGACGCAAAGTCATTGCAGACAGTACTGATTAAATTGCCCATTTCGGACAAAGTGTTAAAAGCAAAAAGGTCACCGGCAAACGAATAAGTATCACCGTATTTCAACGTTAAAACCGGTACGGACATACTCAATGCACACAATGCCGTTAAACCACCACCAACACGTTGTGGCGTGACATATATATCAACCAGCTTTATAAATGCCGGAAAGTCTTCCTGATAGCCCACGAAAACAGAGATATTGCGCAGGACAGGAAATCTTTTACAGTAATCTTCATAGTCATTAAAAACGCCTGCAAAGACCACAAAATATCTATCGCTGGAAATACATAACAGCATAGAAATAAAGCTATCGTCTATTTCCGCATCAAGCCGGTTACCCGGCACGGCCAATATAACTTTATCGCGGGGTATACCAAATTGATCACGTGTAAGCTCTGACTGCGCCAAAGCGCGCTCAGGTAACATGTCAACAGACAAGATCCCTGGCTGCAAACACTCCGGCACTTCGTCGGCATTTGTAATAAAACGCTTATTGAAAACCCTGTATTGGCTTAAGGTATGAGGCAACCGTGACACTGTTGGTACCACCACATTGGGCACAAGTTGGCTGATGATATCGGCAGTAATACTCTCGCCCACTGTTATGGTGAAATACGGCTTATACGTTTTAATCAACTCGATCACACCGTTTATCTCGACAAGATTAGGCATGCCGGCAGAGAGTTGCAGATAATTAAAACGCGCCCCCTCATAAGTCAGCGTTTCAGCATTGTATTGCCCCCTGCTACCGTATGCGGCATCGTACCAAGGCAAAGCGCCGCTCGTGGGCAATAGCTCGCAGGTGTCTATTAATACAACCTGCTTATTTGCAGATAAACACAGCGCTTTAATGGTTTCTAATACAATTTTACTCGGGGCATGCCTGGGGCTGAGAAACTGTGCAATAAAAACAAACACGATATCAGGATTTCGCTGTTCTTTATCAATAAAAGCGCCGGGGGGGCCCAATTGCAAAGCAAACTCCCGCACCACATGGCTATATGCGGTAAAACGGGTATTAAAATCAGACTTGTTTTTTAACGCTCCGCTAAACTCCATCGACAGAAGTTGGTTATAGATAAAGTAGCGCTGACTAAGTGTAAAGCGACTATCCGACACCAATTGCCACAAATGTAAAATACTGACATTAGTGTCACCCAGTTTTAATGACAGACTTTTGAAATAGACCTCACCATATTTGTTTAATCTATTGGCATAAAAATTCAGCAACCGAATCTGTACATAGGCAGAAAATGCGCATTTTTGGCTTTGTAACCCGGCAATAAACGCAGCGGTAAGCTGGCTTATTGATTCATGCTCAGCAATATCGGTAAGTCGTTCATCTAATAGAAAGAAATTCTTTAACTGATTAAATTCTGTCGATACCAGCGGTTCAGCCGGCACCAATTCAAAAGGCGGAAGGGTCGTAGCAACTGACATCAACTCTGTCATGTCAGTTTCTGTCAGTGGTAATGGCAGTTGATCTATAAAACGGATGCCGCGGAACAACTCGGGAAAGAACCGGGTTAACTCAGTATGTATGCCCGCGTTATTAGTAACAAAGCTTACGGCGTTAAACTTTACATAATGAGCCCGCAGCGCAGACAATAAAGGCTCTATATAGCCTCTGGTGCTGCAGTTAAACACCAGCACATTGCCCGGGGCCACAGTATTAAAGTACGCATCATCGCCAACGCTATCCTGGCAATCAATTAAGATGACAGCGGTTTGCTTAATATCTGCAATCGTCATTTATCCCTTTCCATTCAGCGCAATAACCAAACTATAGTGCACTTGAGCATGCAAAGATAACGCCATATTTTGCACAGGATAAAATAACCTGACTCTGTAGGCTATATGCAGAATATTACTGGTTTTACACCGATAAAATGTCAAAAAACTAACGCGTCAGCTTTTGGCAAACAAGTGTTGTACATCCACATCGTCAAACTTTAACGGCTGTTGTTCAAACTGCTCGCCGGCGCTTTGCACATAATCACGCCATACCTGCATAACCTGGTTAAACACAGGCAAGATCTCCGGCGTATCGTCACTGATACAAGATGCAACCTTGGTCATCAGGCCGCCGAAGTAATTGGTGCTGCCGTAGAACAAATAGAAGGTTGGATCTGACGGGTCGCGCGCAGCAGTTTGCAGCAAGCGCCATTGCCCGGCAATAAAGGCTTTGGCCTGCTCCGCATTGCTAATCTCAGCATCAAACATTGCCAACCAGGCGTCAATTGTACGACGAAAAGCAGTAAAGTCGATTTGGGCCAATATCGGCTTGGCATAACCTGATAAATCGGCATAGTACGCCGTATCGATCAGCTGTTGTAATATCAACTCTTTGTGTTTGGGTAAGTCACTGAATAAAATGTTATCCGGCTGCAGCGGCACAGCACCATCAATCTTCACGCCATTGCTGCAGTTGTAGATCTCTACTTTGCGTCCGGCTTTGCTGATAGCCTGTTCCAGCAATTTTCGCGACATATCAAATTCAGGCTTGGTAAACACATAAGGTAAAAAGTTACCCTTTGCCGGCATGCCGCCGCCATGAGTTTGCTGGTAGTCATACACTTCTGTGCCGTCGTTACGGTAATAAGCCGAAGCCTGAGAGTGGTGTTGGCGCACATCAGCGTAACCAAGATCAACCCCAAACAGATAAAATACTTTAAAGCCCAACCGTAATGCGTAATTTAATACCAGATTAGTAACTGTTGGGTAAGCATAACTAAGTGACGCTACCTGCACGCCTTGTTTTTTTAACCGCGAGTCAAAAAAATTAGTCGATGACTCACCGTCTTTAAAACACAACAAGGTTTCTTTAAACAGATCGGCTGTATCCGGATGAATACCGTTCACACTGATCAGCCGGATATCCTTTAAATAATCAGCATCTTTCACCTGCCCTATCCAGCAGAACGTAGAGCGATTTTGTTCCACCTCGGCGTGAAAGTCCGGCTTAATGCCTTTTTTGTACAGTGAATACAAAGCGGTACCGCAACTGATTAACACCACCTTGTCGCGATGCTCCTGCAAATAGCCGAAGCTGCTGTCTAACGACGGCCCATTACCCACCACAAACACCGGCAGGTTTAATGCCGGCAAATTGCGGTAACTGCTGTTGTCATACTGTAAAAACTTATGCTGCTTAGCCACGCTGTTATAAGTATGTGCAATACCATAACGACAATGATCATAATATTCGCCCAGCGCCAGTACGACCTTTAATTCGGCGCGTAAGTCGGCAATCGCTTTGTGCATCTTTTGGTTGAAGTAAGAGCAAAACATATAGGTATTGGCGATGGAATAAGCACCAACCTGGTAAAATTGCGCCATCAGATCGTAAAAATAGGTTGAGCCGTCGCCGCCCAGGTTCAGGTATATCCGCAGGCCATTTTGCTCGGCACGGTCAAATATAGCGGCCCAATCCGTTACCTTAAGACTGGCAGCAAAAAAATCTAAATTGGGCTCACAAATATACAGATTGCTGATCTGATACTGTTCGGTCAGTAACTGAATATGTTTACCCAAACCCACACCGAAGATAATCAGTGAGTCGACCTCTTGCGGCAACTGAATTTTCTGTTGCAGTTGTTTATTAATCAGCGGCTGTGTCTGCGCAATATGCGAGTAATGAATGTAGTGGCTGAATTTATCAACAGAGGTCTGGCCTAACAACACATCATCTTTATACGGCTGCCGGGTAAAATACTCCAGCAAACGGGCCGATTCCGCATCAAGGTCCTGATAAAAAAATGCTTTACGCTGCGGATGGTATAAATTGCTTTTGCCATTGTCATCGGTTACCGCTTGCCAATGCCGGCTTTGGTGCTTATTAATTTCATCATGTACTTTGGGGTAAAACTTTTGCAGCGCCGCCATATTGCGCCGGTACAACTCATCTGCCGGCGCCGCGGCATGCGGTTGTTGGTTACCCAGCACGTTAGCGCTGCGCTCGGCAACGTAATCGTTAAAGTCTTCGTAGGCGACAAACTGTGCAGTGCTGCCCAGCAACTGCTCCGGCTGGCCGCTGTGAGCAAATAAATATTCAGCTACTTTATCCATCACCGGATGGCAGTAATGCCGGTATACATAAACACGGCTAAAACCGGCCACGCTGCGCAGCTCTGCCAGGTCTTCTGCAACCGAGCTGCCGTCATTTTCCAATTGCAAAAAAATCTGTGTGCCCGCAGCTTCTGCCACGGTAAACAGTTGCCGCCAATCATTAGCCTGCACCGAGCAAATCAGCGCATCTACATTGGGTTCGTACACAATAAGGTACTTAACCCCGGCTTTTTGCAGCAGAGCGTTTATCTGATAACCCAGCCCCAACCCCAGCATAACAACCACATCAGGCTGCGGCGGTAAAGCCTCAACAGGCCATGGCTGGTCAGCCTGCGTTGGCGAGGCAGATGTATCAAGTTCAACATAGGGTGCATTACGGCAAAAGCTGTCGACTTCGCGTGATACTTCAGCAAAGGGCGTTTCGCTGTACCACACACGGCCGGTTGCAAAGTCGACAATATTCAGCTCTGCAGCGCGGGTACAGAATACCGAATACTGCTGCATACTATGTTGCTGAATTATTGGTACCACGGAAGGAATGTACTGCGATAACGCCTGAAGATTGTTGTTAAAACGCTGCTTGATGCCGGCAGCGACTTTTTGCTCAGACGCCGCCTGAGCAGCGTCGTCTGAGTCCAGCTGATAATTAATGTACTTCAGCATGCAAGAGCCTGATTTTATTGTTGGTTATGTTGGCCGTAGCTATGCCGGGCGCGCTGGCCCTTTTTTATTTCTAACATATTGCCGGCTACAGCATCTTTATCTGCTGACAGTTTTGCCATTGTTGCCTGTAGCCAGTCAAGGTTTTGCTGCAGAAACACGGCAAAAGACTCAACTTTGTCCTGCGGGGGAACAGTTTGGCATAAATGCTGATTTAATTGCTCAACCAAATCAGCAACCCTGGCTACATCATAGTCGGGTTGCCGTATCAGGCTATCAATGTCGGCGCGCAGGGCTGCGCACTGTTGTTTAACGGTTTCAGTTGCCGGCATCAGGCACCAACAGCTAACTGCTGATTTTTCTGCGCTTGCAGCTGATAGCCTTTTTCGCGATCGCTTACCGGAATTTGATCCCAGGCACCTTTAATCGTTAATAAAATTTCCATCACTTCATCCAGCTTGCTGATGCTTTTATCCCGGCTGGCCTGAATAAGGTGATTAAGCATAAAGTCGTACAGGGAAAACAGGTTGTCTGAGATTTCGCCGGCGCTCATATCCAAACACCCCTGCAAAGCAGAAATGATATTGATAGCTTTAGAAATGGCTTCTGACTTACCTGCGAAGTCTTTACGGTCAATACAGCCTTTCGCTTTGGCCATATTTTCCAGCGCGCCTTGCATCAGCAGCTGAATAACGCGATGTGGATCGGCTACCGCCAAATCATCTTTAATACCAACCGCTTTATAGGCTTTAATTCCGTAACTCATAAGATGCTCCACTAATTCGATTTATTGGTTCCAAATCCGGGCAAACTTGCCAACTGCGAGGTCACTGTTGATGCCATATTCTGCATCGAGCCCAATAATGAATCCAGGGCGGTATACCTTTTGCGCAACGTTTGCTCAAAGCTATCTATATATCGGTTAGCAGCTTCCAAATCTTTAGTGTTTTTATCTAATTGTATTTTCAGTGAACTCTCTTTGCTGGCAATAATGCCGCCGGCTTCGGTAAATTGTGACACGAATTGGTCTAATTTAGCGCTCAGGCCGGTATCACCACCAAAAATAGCCGCCACACCGTCATAATTCTCAGTTAAGGCCTTATCAAACCGGACACGGCCGGAATCGCCGCCAAAAGCAGAGGTGGCGGCAATTTCCAGCTTGCCGTCTTTATCAAACGTAATGCCCATAGAATACAGTGTCGCCAGTTCAGAGCCTGACTCGCCTACCACACCACCCAGCATGCCTTTGAGCTGATTCATAATAGAGCGTGGCAACGAATCTGCAGCCAAAGCACCGCCCTCAGCCGTTACCGTCTTACCGTCTGAGCCTAAAGTACGGCTTTTAGTCAGGTCAGCAATTTGATCAACCAGTACATTGTAATTATTAATAAAATTTTGAATATTCTCTTCAGCCGCTTCTTTATCGGTGGCGATATCGACAGTGGCATTATTGCCATCCGGCGTAACGGCTTTCACCGTCAGGCTGACATCCTGAATAGCGTTGGTAAAGGTATTGCTGCTGTTAGTAGCAATGATGCCGTCAATTTCTATAATGGCATCCTGCGCCAGCTGGCTGGCTGTCAAACCAGCTGTCGCGCCGGTAGGTACTGTTGAGATGGCATCCAGCTCAGCATTGTTATTGGTAATCACCAAATCATTGCCGGCGCCGGTTTCATTGGATGTTAACACCAGCTTGGTACCGACGCTGCCACCGGCATTAATAATATTGGCGTTGATGCCAAAATTATCTGTCTGCGCATTAATTTGTTGGCGTAACTGGTTAAGCGTCATGCCGGCGGTAACTTCAACGTCAAAGCTCTTGCTGCCCGCAGTGAGTGTCAAGGTGCCATCGGTGGTGGAAATAACGTCATCGGCAGAGCCATAGGCCAAATCGGCACTTTCCAGCCGGCTACCTGATGCCAGCTGGTTTACCTTTATATCAAAACTGGCGGCTACAGCAGAGCTGGAGGCCGATGCTTCAATATAGGTTTTATCCTCGGTGGGTTGCGTAACTGTAGCAACGCGGGCGTTTAAATTATTGCCGCCTAATTTTTTTATCGCATCCTGAAAAGCTGAAAGTGCAGATTTCAGCTGCCCTACGCCGGAGAGCGAGGCATCTAAGGTCTTTTTCGTGGTATCAATACGGCCCAGTTTACTGTCGCGCTCTACCTTTACCAGCGTACTGACAAGCTCTTCCAGCGGTAAACCGGAAGCTGAACCTAAAAAATTAATACCCGACATAATAAACCTCTACACTTTGCTATCGATTAACAAGCCAATGGACTGTCCCATTTCTTCCTGCAACCGCTTAATATCCTGCGCTACTTTTAACAACTCTTCTGACGGAATTTGTTTTATCAGCTCATCAGTCTCAAAGTCTACCACTTTGATCACCGAACGGCCCGATACATCATCTATCGAAAAGCTTAATGAGCGTTGCTCCAGAGCAACTGCCTGATTTACCACATCCACTGCATTTTGCAATTCGGTACGGCTTACTGCGGCTTCCGGCTTACTCTGCTGTATTGGCGTAACGGTAGCTACGGGGTCTTGCTCCGACGCTGTAGCTACTTTTGCCGGCTTTTCCGCATTTAACGGATAAGTCAGCGCTGACGAATTATTAGCGTTAATGCTACTCATAGTCTGTTCCTTTATCGGCGCGCAGGGTGAAAGCTTTAATTAAAGCATTCACCACTACGCGTATTAGTTTAACCCAATAAGGACAAAGCTGCCTGTGGCCGCTGGTTAGCCTGTGCCAATACTGTAGTACTGGTTTGTTGCAGGATCTGCTGACGCGTTAATTCTGCAGTTTCACGGGCGAAATCAGTGTCACGGATCCGGCTGCGGGCGCCTGATACGTTCTCTGAAATATTGGTTAAGTTACGGATAGTTGACTGGAAGCGGTTTTGGATCGCACCCAGGTCAGCACGGGTACCGTCAATTACACCAATAGCGGTATCGATCAACGCCAGAGCTGCTGAAGCACCACCTACTGACGATACGCTCAGAGCACTTAAGCCCAATGCATTAGTGCCGTAGCCTCCGGTACGCGATAACTTAATATCAATGTTCTGGCCGGCGTTTGCACCTACCAGGAAAGACGCTGAATAAGTACCGTTTAACAGATTTTGCGTACCAAACTGAGTTACAGAAGCAACACGGCTCATTTCCGCTTTTAGTGCTGTTACTTCTTTTTGCAGTGCAGCACGGTCCGTTGAACTGTTGATACCGTTTTGCGACTGGATTGCCAGCGTACGAACACGTTGCAAAGAGTTAGTGATCTCTTCCATCGCGCCTTCAGCAACCTGAGCTACTGAAATACCATCGTTGGCATTACGGGCTGCTTGATCCAAGCCATTTACCTGGCTGGTTAAGCGGTTAGAGATTTGTAAGCCAGCCGCGTCGTCAGCTGCGCTGTTAATGCGAAAACCTGAAGATAAACGCTTAAAAGCGGTATCCAGATTATTGCCTGAATTAAACAACTGACGCTGTGCGTTCAGTGACGACGTATTGGTGTTTACGTATAAAGCCATGAGTCACTCCTTAGTCTTCGGTAGCAAGCTACGTACGACTATGATTAAAAATACGGTTATCCCGTTAATTGAGCCAAGCTGCAACTTGGCTTAACCAGTTTATCGGCCGTAACTTCGGTGACTTTAGCGAAATAATTAAATTTTTTGTGTTTTTTTAATTTTAAATAAAAAGATATTAAATATCAGCGATATAAAAAATAATTTTGTCGCAATTCCGGATGTTTTTTAATTACCCAGTACACTTAATGCCGCTTGTGGTCGCTGATTTGCCTGCGCTAATACCGTGGTACTGCTTTGCTGAATTATTTGCGTCCGCGTAAGTTCAGTAGTTTCTCTGGCATAGTCGGTATCGCGAATTCGGCCGCGTGATGCAGAGACATTTTCGCTGATATTGCTCAAATTACGGATAGTGGTAGTCAGTACATTTTGCCAGGCTCCTAAGTCTGTGCGTCCGACATCGATAGCTAAAATAGCCTGGTCCAGCGCTAACAGTGAGTCAGCCGCATCATCAACCCCTAACTGCACTGCCGCCACATTCAACCCGGTAACACCGCTGCCGTAGCCGGCGGATAAATCAATTTCAATTTTTTGACCGGCGTTAGCACCAATCTGAAAAATTACCGAAGGCGTGCTGCCGTCCAGCAGTTTAATACCACCAAATTCGGTATTATCGGCAATATTCTGAATGGAGGCCGCCAGCTCATCATATTCCTGCTGAATTGCTGAAATGTCAGCCGCGGTATTAATGCCATTTTCAGATTGAATAGTCAGCACCCGCATACGTTGCAGGCTGGTGGCAATTTCGTCCATCGCACCTTCAGTAACCTGCACCAGTGACACCGCATCATTAGCATTACGCACCGCCTGGTCCAAACCATTCACCTGGCTGGTCAACACGTTGGAAATTACCAGCCCGGCTGCATCATCCGCCGCGCGGTTAATGCGAAAGCCGGATGTAAGACGCTCAAAGCTGGTACTTAAGCCACCTGTTGCGTTGCTAAGCAAGCGCTGGGATGCCAGTGAAGACTGATTAGTATTGACGACTAAAGGCATAGCACGGTTCCTGGCACAGTAATAACAGCTGTGCATTAAGGTAAAGTTTCTGACTTAATTCTGTATCGGCGGGAAAAGTCTTTTCTTTAGTTTTTTAACTAATATCAAATAGATAAGCCGCCAAAAGGCGGCTTTATCCTGTTAATCAAAATTACTGCAGTAAACTCAACGCGGCTTGTGGCCGCTGGTTAGCCTGCGCCAATACCGTGGTACTGGTTTGCTGCAATATCTGTGTACGGGTTAACTCTGCAGTTTCTTTGGCAAAGTCGGTATCACGGATACGGCTGCGGGCGCCGGAGACGTTTTCAGAAATATTGGTTAAGTTACGGATAGTCGCCTGGAAGCGGTTTTGAATCGCACCCAGATCAGCACGGGTACCGTCAATGACACCGATAGCGGTATCAATCAGTGCTAAGGCCGCTGAGGCACCACCTACTGACGATACACTCAATGCACTTAAACCCAACGCATTAGTACCGTAGCCACCGGTGCGTGACAGTTTAATATCGATATTTTGTCCGGCATTGGCGCCGACCAAAAATGACGCAGAGAAACCGCCGGCTAACAGATTGGTTACGCCAAACTGAGTGGTTGACGCAACACGACTCATTTCGGCTTTTAACGCCGTCACTTCTTTTTGCAGCGCAGCGCGGTCTGTCGAGCTGTTGATGCCGTTTTGCGACTGGATAGCCAGGGTACGGATGCGCTGTAAAGAGTTGGTGATCTCTTCCATTGCGCCTTCTGCCACCTGGGCCAGCGAAATACCATCGTTAGCATTACGCGCAGCTTGGTCCAAACCATTGATCTGGCTGGTTAAGCGGTTAGAAATTTGTAAGCCGGCCGCATCGTCAGCAGCGCTGTTAATACGAAAACCGGATGATAAACGTTTAAATGCCGTATCCAGCGAATTGCCGGAATTAAACAGCTGCCGCTGGGCATTTAGTGATGAAGTATTGGTATTTACATACAAAGCCATGTTAACTCTCCTGATACCTGATTAAACACTAACAGAAGCCACCTTAATGATGATTTTTGCTATATCTTCGTGCTATTTATGTATCGGAAAATAAACAGAAAACTTTAGATAATTTATATAAATAAATACTTAACTATAAAAAACACATCAAAACTAAAAAAGCCACCTTCAGGTGGCTTTTTAACAGGTTATGAATTAACCTTGCAGTAAGCTTAATGCTGCCTGAGGCCGCTGGTTAGCCTGCGCCAATACCGTGGTACTGGTTTGCTGCAATATCTGTGTACGGGTTAACTCTGCAGTTTCTTTAGCAAAATCAGTGTCACGGATCCGGCTGCGGGCGCCGGAAACGTTTTCAGAAATATTGGTTAAGTTACGGATAGTGGCCTGGAAGCGGTTTTGTACCGCACCCAAATCTGCACGGGTACCATCAATGACACCGATAGCGGTGTCAATCAGTGCTAAGGCAGCTGAAGCGCCACCCACTGACGATACGCTCAGTGCACTTAAACCCAGCGCATTAGTACCGTAGCCACCGGTACGTGACAGTTTAATATCGATATTCTGTCCGGCATTGGCGCCCACCAGGAAAGTAGCAGAGAAGCCACCGGCCAACAGGTTCTGCGTACCAAATTGGGTAGTGGTTGCCACCCGGCTCATTTCGGCTTTTAACGCCGTGACTTCTTTTTGCAGTGCAGCACGGTCTGTCGAGCTGTTGATACCGTTTTGCGACTGGATAGCCAAGGTACGGATACGCTGTAAAGAGTTGGTGATCTCTTCCATCGCGCCCTCTGCCACCTGGGCCAGCGAAATACCATCGTTAGCGTTACGCGCAGCCTGGTCCAAACCATTGATCTGGCTGGTTAAGCGGTTAGAAATTTGTAAGCCGGCGGCATCATCAGCAGCGCTGTTAATACGAAAACCGGATGACAAACGTTTAAATGCCGTATCCAGTGAATTACCTGAATTGAACAGCTGACGCTGGGCATTTAATGAAGAAGTATTAGTGTTTACGTATAAAGCCATGATAGTGCTCCCAACTGTTGTTCTGTCGGATAAACCCGTTTGTTGTTCGGGTTTATCACCTGATACTTATGTATCGGAACCGGCAGCGGAAACTTGAATATTTTTTGCAGAATTTTATATTAGTAGCGCCGGAGGCCTTACCCGGCGCTGCTTGCTTAGCGGATATAATCGAACAAACTTACCCCGGACACCTTAACAAAGGTATTGGAAATGGCTTCCAATGCTATTTCCTGCTTGGTGATTTCGGTCAAGGCGGCGGCGTAATCGACCTCTGATAAATCCGCGCGGTAAGACTTATTGTTAATCGTCAAGTCTTCATTGGTACCAAACACACTGTCCAGCACATTTACCCGACCACCAATAGTTGACAAGAAACTATCAATATTCGACGCCGAGGACGTAACCTGGGTAATAGTGTCACTGATGGCTTCGTTAAACTCAAAATTTGTCAGGCCCGGAGTTTCCAGCGCGGTAATAAACTCACCTATGGTCGTAAGAATATTTTTCTTTTCCGGCGCTTGCAGCGAAAAGTCTATCTGGCCGGGCACGGCAGCCGCACCACTTACCGTGATGGTTAAACCGTTAAATTGTATCGGCGCATCGGCAACAAAAGCGCCGGTTACCGGTGGCACCAGAGCAACACCGTTTTGCAGAATTTCATAATTTGACGGTGCTGTCAGCGCCACGCTGAAATCATTATTGGCTGGCGTCAGACTGTCGTAAGCTTGTTTGTAAAAGGCATCAAACTGACTTTGGTCTGCAACTGAAACTTCAGCTGCAGTGGCGCCACCGGCACTGATAACGGCTGCTGTTGTTTTAAACCTGGCATCGACATTTTCGAACACCATTTTGCCACTGTCATTGCCGGGCAGCGCTATGGTAGGTGATATTTGCAGTGCTTTTTGGCCATCATCACCCTGAAACTCATAAATGCCGGTAGCCTGATTAAAACTGTAACTTTGTTTTTTGTCCTGAAAGCCGGAAAAAATATAGCCGCCTTCAGCATTGCGGGTATTCATTAAATCCAGCAATTCTACCTGAATGTTTTTCAGCTCCTGCGCCACAGCCTTTTTGTCATTTTCAGTATAAGCGCCGTTACCTGATGCGATGGCCAGCACCCTGGCGCGGTCAATTGAGGTGCGCATATTAGTCAGCACGGTTTCTTCCAGTGCCAGATTATTTTTTAACAGCACACTGTTGTTTTGAAACTGCGCCACCTGTTCCAGGTTTTGATCTAACCCCAGCACCTTAGCCGACGCTGCAGGGTCATCCGCCGGTGTCAAAATACGCGTTTGTTTGGTCAGTTGATCCTGAGCACGGTTCATCTTGCTCTGGGTGTTTAATATGCCGTCTAAGCCGGCATTAAACTTCATGTTAAAAGATAATCTCATCACTACCTCACTGCCGCTAATAAGGTGTCAAACACCGTTTGCGACGTTGAAATGATCCTGGCCGCGGCCGCATAGGTTTGCTGAAACCGCACTAAATTAGACGCTTCTTCATCCAAACTTACACCAGACAAGGATTCATACCAGGCCGTGGTTTGCTCCAACAAGGCCTTGCCGGCTGCTTCGTTATTACGCGCCTGATTAGTGCGCTCGCCAATTAAGCTGACCATGTCGCCATAAGACTGATTAAAACTGACCGAGTTAACCCCACCCGGTACCGACAACGGATTTAACCGCGTGGTTTGCGCAGTTTGCAGTGCCGACAACGCCAAACCATTACGGTTATCATTAAAACCACCGTCGTTAAAGCTGATATTAAAGGTATCACCGATAGCCGGTACGCCGGTAACCGAAAAATCAAAACCGACATCAATACCCGCCTGGGCAAAAATATCCTGATACTGATTTGAACCAAAAGCTGCCGTTGCGACCGGGTTACCCAGGTTATCTACTATTTCAAAGGTATCGCCACCGGTATACGTCATGGTCCAGGGGCCGTTAATTAAGCCAGACGGTGTATCAAAGCCATAATCAGGCAAGGTTGCCGGCGTAGTATCAGTTACCGTTAAGCCTTCAACCTGAGCATTGCCTAAATTTGTTACGCTAAACTCTGTACGTACCGGCGAAGCCAGGGCGATATCTTCCGGCCGCGTTGTCGCCAGGTTTAGGGTTCTGGATGCGGTACTCAGCGGTTTTAATTGAAACTGATCGCCTACCGCCGGTGCGCCGGTGAGGGTAATTTCCAGCCCGTATAAGTCGCCACCGGCATCTGCCGAACTGATAGTGGCAGGGAAGCCGCCTACCGGCACCACTTTATCAGAACCGGTAATAACATTACCCTTTATATCAATAGCCTGGATCCTTACCTGGCCAGCTTCAACCGTAAGCAAAAAATCATTCGGTGGTAAACTCTCACCCTCGCCCTGCTCAATACCTACCGTAACAGCACCGGTACCGGCATTGCTTGATAAGGCAAAGCCACTGCTTACCGGCAAGGTAAACAAATTACCGCCAATTTCACCGTTAAGGTTCATGCCCAAACGGTTTTGACTGTTCATGGCATCCGTCATCGACAGCGCCAATTGCCCGAGCCGGTTTTGCGTTGGTACCAGAATTTCTTCTCTGAATTTCAGCAGGCCACCGATTTTACCACCCAGGGCCTCTATATCGATATCACGTTCAACACTGGTGCGCCCTGCCAATTGCAGCTTCAGATCGCGCTGTGAAGGGTCAGGATCGCCGCGCAGTGTCATCAGATTAAACTGGCCGCGCTCAACCACTAAGGACTGCCCGGTGCCGAGAAACACCAGCTTCTCGCCATTGTCTGCATCCAGGGTGCGGATCTCCACCATTTCCGCCAGGTTTTTAATGGCCAAATCGCGTTTATCCAGCAAATCCAGCGGCACCGGCCGGCTGTTGCCGGTACCAAATGAGGCAATTTCGAGGTTTAAATCAGCAATTTGCTTAATGTAACCGTTGGTTTCACTGGTATAGATATCCAGTTGTTGATTAACAAAGTTTTCCTGATCCAACACCAGACTGGACAAGGTAGAGAATTTATCCAGCAATGCCTGCGAACTACCGATAATCAGTTGCCGGTTGGCCAGGGTGGCCGGTTCATTGTTAGCAATTTGAAATTGCTTAAACAGGTCATTAATGCCGGTAGCAATACTGTTAGCCGGGTTAGAAAACAACGCATCGACGCGGTTGGCTTCGGTAACATACTGTTGCGCATAGCTATAGTTAGACGTATCGCGACGCAGCTGTTTTAACGTAAAGTCACTGACCAGACGCTCTGTAGTGCCCTTACCCACCCCAAGGCCGAGAATTTGCGATTCAAATTCGGTGCGCTGGCGCACATAGCCTTCAGTATTAATGTTGGCAATGTTATTACTGGTGGTGTTGAGTAAGGTGCTGTTAGCCAAAATGGCCGACGTGCCTATTCTCAGTAAATTGTCTGACATTGCTCTCTCCGCTGGCGCCGCTATGCTGCGCCCATTCAATTATTAATCGGCGCCAACACTGCTTTCTTGAGCATCATCTTGCTCTGAGCGTACCTGTTGCATCACAGGACTTTGATATACGGCCATAATTTTTTGCGCATAAGCCGGGTCGGTGGCATAACCTGCTGCCTGCAGTTGCTCAAAATAAGCTTTTGCATCTGTCGTTACCTTTACCGCGTCCTGATAGCGCGAACTGCCACTGATAAAGTCTACATAGTCCTGCAAACTGTGCGCCGGTGAATCATAGGCGCGGAATTTGGCTTGCTCTTTTTTCGCCACACCACCGCGGTACTCCAGCGTATCAACCACCGCCGTTTGCCCTTGCCAACCGTTGTTGGCCTTAATACCAAACAGGTTAAAACTGTTTTCGCCCTGCGCCGTTTTTATCATACGTTGGCCCCAACCGGTTTCCAACGCGGCTTGCGCCACCAGAGCCAACGGATCCAGCCCCAGCGCTTTGGCGGTTTGCCTTGCCGCCGGCAATAAACTTTTGACAAAATCGGCTGGGCTGGCCACTTGCCAGCCGGTGCTCTCTTGTGCGGCAGCACCGGCAGCTTCTGCTGATATATCTGCTGCGACAGGCGCCGTCTGTACGGTATTTGCTAACGCTGTAACGGCGTTAGCTTTGCGCGCCGGCAGAATATGCGTTGGCATCTGCAGTGTTTTTTCCGCTTTTTCTTCCGGTTTTGCACTGCCACCCAGTGCCGGGCTTAATTGCTGCACCAGCAAATCGGCCAGGCCCAAAGCGCCTTTTTGCGCTAAATCGGTGGCCATTTGGCTGTCATGCATATCACGGTAAAACTTGGTGGTTTGGCTGTTCATCATGCCGTCTACTTCAAAGCCGGCATTGGCTTTGCGCATACTGCTGAGCAACATACCAAAAAAAATCGATTCGAACTGCTGTGCTGCCTGACGTAATGCCGCTTTTTCATCCTTAGCCGAATTGCTGCTGATTTGCTGCAGGCTGGCAAGGTCATGATAAGACACATTGTTGGGCGTCAGGCTCATATCAGATCACCACCAATTCGCCATGAATAGCACCGGCTTCTTTCAGCGCTTCCAGGATGGCCATTAAATCACCGGGCGCGGCGCCTACGGCATTAACCGTGCGCACTAAATCATCCAGAGTTACGCCAGGGTCAAACTTAAACATACGTGATTGATCCGGCCGTACATCAATAATAGTGTTCTCTTCAATGGCCGTCTCGCCACCGGCTAAAGGCCCCGGCTGCACTACACGCGGGTTTTCCGCAATAGTTACCGTTAAGCCGCCATGGGTTACCGCTGCAGGAAACAAACGTACCTCTTTGCCGATAACAATAGTGCCGGTACGCGAATTAATAATAATTTTGGCGGAGTGATCGCCTGGCTCAAAACTCAGGTTCTCCAATGTAGACAAGTAAGACACGCGCTGGTTGATATCGCGCGGCGCCCTGACCTGTACCGAGGTAGCATCCATCGAGTAAGCGGTTTCCGGTCCCATAAAACTGTTGATGGCTTCAGCCAACCGCTTGGCGGTGGTAAAGTCAGACCGTTTTAAATTAAAGGTAATAAAGTCGCCCTGAGCAAAGGGCGAAATAACTTCGCGCTCAACCATGGCGCCGTTAGGAATACGGCCGACAGTAGGCGTATTAACCAAAATACGTGAGCCGTCCAGGCCCTCGGCGCCCAAGCCACTGACAATCAGGCTGCCCTGAGCCACGGCATAAACATTACCGTCCAAACCGGTTAAAAAAGTTTGCATTAAGGTGCCACCACGCAGGCTTTTGGCGCTGCCGACGGAGGATACGGTAATATCCAGACTTTGACCGGGCTTGGCAAAAGCCGGCAACTCCGCATGCACGGCAACGGCGGCGACATTTTTAATTTGCGCTTTCATATTGCCCGGCAAAGTAATACCAAAATTGCTTAGCATGGTGCGAAAGCTTTGCTCGGTAAACGGGCTTTGTTCACCGGTGCCGGGTAACCCCACTACCAGGCCATAGCCTACCAGTTGGTTACTGCGCACGCCCTCAACGTCAGCCACATCTTTAATACGTGCAGCATTAACCGGGCTCAGCGCCAGTAGTAACAGCAGCGACAATAACGGATACAATATGCCTTTCATTACATCTCTCCTAGAAAGGCCACAGCGGGCCGTTAAAGAACCGGCTTAGCCAACCGGGAGACTGGCCACCGTGTGTAGCCCCGGTGCCACTGTATTCAATGCGGGCATTGGCAATTTTGGTCGACTCTACGGTGTTGTTCACATCGACGTCAGAAGAACGGATCACCCCGGTTAAGCGGATATATTCTTTACCGGTATTTAATGTCAGCCATTTTTCACCGCGGATCACCAGGTTGCCGTTGTTCAGTACCTGTAATACGTTAACCGAGATATCACCGACCAGGCTGTTACTTTGGTCCGCCTTGGCATCGCCTTTGTAATCTGATGACGAGTCGGCACCAAATTGCAGTACGTTGCCGGCTGCCGATACATTTCGCCCACCAAGGCCTATGATTGGCTCAAACGAGGCTGAACTGTCTTTTTTCATTTCGGTCTTGGCGTTTTTGCTGGCTTGGGTGCGCTCTTTTAACACCACGGTAATAATGTCGCCTTCGTGCCGCGCTTTATTATCCGAATACAGGCTGTTGGAGTGATTTTGCGCAAACAGCGAGCCGTTTTGCACCAGCGGCCGCGACGGCGGCTCAGGCATTAACGGCGCAAAGTAAGGATCGTCGGCCTGTGGCTCCTGCAATGACGCGCAGCCTGCCAGCAATAGCACACAACATCCGGTAATAATGCGTAACATAAAGCCTCCTGTTACAGCTGCTGAATAGCAAAGCCAAGCATTTGGTCTACCGACGAAATCACTTTCGAGTTCATCTCATACACCCGTTGGCTCTCAATTAAACTCACCAGCTCTTCGGTAACATTCACGTTTGAGGTTTCCAGCGCGCCCTGCACAATAATGCCAAGGCCTTCCAAACCGGGAATACCCTGCACCGGGTCACCACTGGCACCGGTTTCGTTAAACAAGTTCTGCCCTATAGGCTCTAAACCGGCCGGATTAATAAAGTTGGTTACCGTAAGCTGGCCCAGTACGGCCGGTTCGCCTTCGCCCGGTAATTGCACTGACACCTGGCCGTCTTGCGATACCGTAATGCTGCGCGCATCCGGCGGAATAACAATGTTTGGTTGTACCTGATAGCCGGCCCCCGAAGTCACCAGGTTACCTTCGTCATCTACGGTAAACTGGCCATTACGGGTGTAGGAGATGGTGCCGTCCGGCATCAGGATCTCAAAAAAACCATGGCCCTGCACCATCATATCCAGGCTGTTATCCGTAGTTAACATATTGCCTTGAGTAAAGTTTTTCTGCGTTGCCACCACCTTGGTACCGGCACCAATCATTAAACCGTTGGGTAGTTCCGAGTTCTGTGAAGACGCACCGCCCGGCTGATTAACGTTTTGATACAGCAAGTCTTCAAATATCGCACGGCTCTTTTTAAAACCTACCGTACTGGCATTGGCCAGGTTGTTTGAAATAACCGAAATATCACGCTGTTTGGCGTCTAAACCGGTTTTACTGATCCATAATGCTGGATGCATGTGTGCCTCCCGGGGCCTGAGCCCTTTGCTTATTCAGCTAATTAGCCGACTATTCTGAGTAACTGATTTTGCTGACGATCCATCTCTTCAGCGCTTTTCATCATCTTTACCTGCAGCTCAAACTGACGCTGCAGACTAATCATATAAGTCATCTCGCCTATCGCATTGACATTGCTGCTCTCAATAGCGCCTTTGAGCAGGCTGACATCCACCGCGGCTTCCGCAATCTGGCCGTCTTTACGCCGGAACAGGCCATCGTTGCCTTTTTCCATCTCGCTGTTCAGCGGCCGCACCAACTTAATTCTGCCGGCCGGCAAAATAGCGTCAGCCGGAGCGCCTTGTGGCAATACGCTAATGGTGCCATCAAGTGCTATCTCCACTTTTGCCAGCGGCACCGGCAACTGGATCGGGCCATCATCGCCCATTACCGGCAGGCCGGAAGAGGTTTCCAACATACCGGTGGCACTGATCTGTAAATTACCGCCGCGGGTGTAGGCTTCGTTACCATCCGGTGCCTGCACAGCCAGCCAACCATCGCCCTGAATGGCAACATCCAGCTCGCGCTCAGTCATAATAATTGCACCGGCGTCAAAGTTTTGACCTGGTTGCTCAGTCAACGAGAACACGCGGGTGGGCAAACCTTCACCAAAGGCCTGCATTGATCTGGCCTGCTCAAAATCGGCTTTAAAGCCAACAGTACCGGTATTGGCCAGGTTATTAGCCCGCACCGCTATACTGTTCATATTTTCTTTGGCACCGCTCATGGCGATATATAACAGACGATCCATCACGTGCTCCGCAGATAAAATCTATGTATTTTATCTAGCAATAAACAGGCCAAAAAAAAGACCTGCATAGTGCAGGTCTTGTTAAAACACGTTTTTCAGTTACATCGCAGGAGTACTGGCAGCATATGTGGGATCAGAACCACCTAAATACTCATCAATATTACTATAGCCATCGCCATCACTATCTATAAAGGCATCGTTATAATCATTGTCAGATAAATTGAAATATTCTTCGTACCAGGCAGGCAAGCCATCAGCATCAGCATCATCAACAGCACCCTTTATAAGCTCAAACGTGCTTTGCGTAAAAGCTGAGTTTCTTACATGCCGGTTATGAAATCTCACACTCACGTTAACTTGTTCAAAATCTGTCGGATTATCAGGTGTTTTTACCAAAAATAATTTGCGGTTACGGTTACTGCAATTGTCCGACAACAGCCGTTCTGCAACCCTGACACCATCAACTGTCCTTATGCCATTAACCTGAAACGAGCAATCAACCACAGTAGCTGTATAACTACTTGAGAGTTTAAACCCCACCAGTGCCGGGTAAGCTTCATCGCGGCGGAACATAAAAGACTGGGTCGCATAGCTGCTTGGCCCCATAGAGCTATTCTTAGACTGATAATCCGATAAAAAGGCAGGCTGAGTAGGCTCCACCGGCTCTTCAGGTTCCTCCGGCTCAACGACCTCTCCGGTATCTACTGTATCTGAAAAACGAAACCGGCTGCTGAAGCTGTAATTTTTTGCAGTGCTAGCCGGCAGCTCGCTATCAAAGTACTGCAGCGCAACTTCCACCCTCAGTCCGGTGCTAGCATCAACAGACGGCGATAAAACACGGGTATCATGCCCCTCGCCTTGACAGAATAAATCTTTAATCCGCCTGCCATCAGGATGAAAAACCCGTATTTCACAGATAATGAACTTACTATCAGACGACGGTGTAGCACTAACAATAGTGAGGTTAGCAAAACCCGGCTGCGGGGCAATATTAAACTCTCTGGTTATCGTAGCAGCCTTATTATATAAGGTGTAATTATGAGTATTAACAATATCGACAATCTCTTCAGCTTTTACTGCCAAAGCAGATAAAAAAGAAGTAACTAATATTAAGTACCTGATAAATTGCATAAAACCTCCTATTTAAAGAAACAGGAGGTTAACCAAAACAGAAACAAATGACAATTAAATAAATATTAAAATTTAATTATCGGATCTGCAGTACGGTTTGTTGTAAGGTACTGTTAACTTCCAGTGCCCTTGAGTTCGCCTGGAAGTTACGCTGCGCGCTGATTAAATCCACCAGCTCGGTGGTCAGGTTAACGTTAGACTGCTCCAGTGCCGAGGCATTAATAGCACCAAAGGTATTGGTATTGGCCTGGCCGCCGATAGGCTTACCGGAAGTAATAGTCTGCTTCCACGACGTATTACCTACCTGCTTTAAACCCTGCACATTAGCAAAACGTACCATAGCTACCTGGGCCAGATAAGCCGAATCACCATTACTGTAACTGGCCAGCACGCGACCAAAGGCATCAATATCTACCCCGGTTAAGCTACCGACTGTAGTACCATCCTGGCTTAAGCTGGTAGGGTCAAAATCCCCGGCAACTTGCGTCGGTAATTTGGTATTCGCCGGGTCACGGAAGTTAACCACTATATCCGCCTGATACTGCGCACCGTTATCCAGATAACCGTTTAGCGGGTCGTTCAGTACAGCAAAAGGCATTGTTAGTGTCGGTGCCGGCGGCGTGAAAACCAGGTTACCGCTTGAATCGAAGACTAAGTTGTCTCCCTGGAACGGCGCTGCAGTTACATCATCCCATACCACAAAGGTTTCCCATTCGGAGTTTGCCGGTGGCACGGTAGTTGTGCGGCGAAAATACATGGTAGCAGTATGAGACTCACCCAAGCTGTCATACACCGTTATAGAAGTAGAATTGTTATAGGTTCCGGAATCAGTGGCATCAAACGGCAAAGCATCTGTTGGATCCAGTCGTGAGTCCAAATTCATATTGATAAAAATATTGTTCGTTGCCCTTGGCGCACCAGCAGTGGTGGGTATGGTAATCGGCTGTGCAGTACTTAAACTGACGGATTGGTTATCACCCGTCAACGAGTTAACGGCAAAGCCCTGCAAAAAGTTGCCGTTATTATCAACAATAAAGTTGTCCTTATTTAATTTAAACGCACCGGACCGGGTATAGGTTAAATCCCGCGATTGCAGATCCGGGGTTAAGGCAAAAAAGCCTTCGCCGGTAATCGCCATATCCAGCGAGTTATTGGTAAATTGCAGCGAGCCCTGGCTAAACTGCTGCGCCACCACAGAGGTAGTTACACCATCACCTACTTTAGTGCGGCCGGAGGCAAAAATGGATGTGGCATACACATCGGCAAATTCAGCCCGCGACTCTTTAAAGCCGGTGGTATTAACGTTGGCAATATTATTCGCCGTAGTATCCAAATCTTTCTGTGCTGCGGCAAGGCCGCTTAGTGCGATATTAAAACTCATAATTCACCTCAGCTCACTGTTAACCGTAAGAAACTTCTAACACATCACCTAATTTCACGGCGCCAAGGCCAATCAGGTTTAACATAATTCCGCCACCGGTACCGTTCATGCTAACGCTGCCTACCGGGGTATAGACATTCACCGGCAAACTGGCATTGGTGCCGTCGGCATAACTGACATCTACTTTAATTTTATAGACACCGGCGTTTACCCTGTCGATAACCTCCTCATCATCGCCATCAGCAGGTATCTCATCACCTTCTGCATTGCTGCCACCAGATGACGCGCCGGAGCCGGTATGGGTACCATCCCAAACAAATTCGTTTTTACCCACTTTTGGGTTTTCTACACTGAATGTTTGTACCAGCTCGCCAGCTTCATTTTCGATACTGATTTTCATCCTGGTCGCCGGCTTATCCAACTCGATATTGCCGCGGGCTAAGCTTTCACCGGTAAACACAATTTCATCTGATTGTGTCAACACACTGCGGCCAACCAAAGACGAGGCCTGCAACGCCTGGTTTGACGACATGCTCTCGGCGAAGCCTTTAAAGCTCTCGTTCAAAGATCCTATACCGTCGGCCATGGTAAAGTTGGTCATTTGGGCAATCATCTGATCGTTTTCTACCGGCTTGGTCGGATCCTGAAACGCCAGTTGCTGCGTTAGCAAAGCAAAGAAATCTGACTGCGTTAAAGCACCGTTATTTTTCTCCGGTGTTTTGTCTTTGTTATCCCAATACATGCCGTCAAGGGCAGTATTGTTATTTACGTTAGTGGTCATGATTCTGCCCTTAGTTTGCCTGGCCTAAGCGCAAGGTGCGCATGACCATTTGCTTTGCCGCTTCGGCGGTTTGCACGTTGGTTTCATAAGACTGCGAGGCCGACATCATGTTGGCCATCTCTTCCATAATGTTGATATTGGGTTTGTAGATGTAGCCGTTTTCATCCGCCAGCGGATGATTTGGCGCGTACTCCACATTTAACGGCGCGTCAGATTCAACAATACCCAACACCTTTACACCAACGCTGGCGTCGCCCTGTTGCCTTTTGGCTTCTGACAGCTCAGCGGCAAATACCGGATGGCGGCCACGGTAGGTTTGTTCCACACTGCTGCTGACACTGTTAGCATTGGCAATGTTACTGGCGGTGGTGTTCATCCGTACCGACTGGGCTGTCATGCCACTGCCACTGATATCAAAAATATTGAATGCACTCATGGTTATTGTCCTCCGCCGGTAATGGCTTTTTTCAGGCCACTGATACGGGAATTAAGAAAGCTCATACTGGTTTGGTATTCCAGACTGTTTTGCATCACGGCGTTACGCTCGCGATGAATGTCTACGCTGTTGCCATCACCGGTGTCGGGTTGATCCGGGTTGCGAAATTGGGTTTCGTGCCGTGCGGCGGTAGAAATATGAAAGTGCTTTTCGTGGGTTCGCGCCATAGCGCCGGATTGACGTGCTTTGGCATTATTCAGCGCTTGCTGAAAATCCACGTCTTTTGCTTTATAGCCTGGCGTATCTGCATTAGCGATGTTTTCTGCCAACACCTGAGCCCGCCGATCACGAACCAGCATGGCTTCAGGGTGCATACCAAATGCTTTTTCAAAACTGATTGCCATTTTTTTGCCACCTCTGAATTACCGATGGCAAAACAAATGCAAAACTCAGGCCAAATATTAAAAATGGGGAACTACTATGTCTTCTTGCGGTAAATAATGCCGGGATTACAGCGGATCATCTCAAAATCACTGTTCACACTGGATAGCGACTCTGACGCGCCGAGGAATAAATAGCCCTTTGGATTAAGCGATTGCGCGAATTGGCGGATAATTTTTGCTTTTACATCAGCAGAGAAGTAAATAAGCACATTGCGGCAAAAAATAATGTCGAATTTTCCCAGTAAGGTGTAGCTGTCCAGCAAGTTAAGATGGCGAAAACTAACATTTTTACGCACCGGATCTTTTACCCGCATCATGCCTTTGCCGCTGTCTTCAAAAAACTTACTGCGACGCTCCGGCGACAAACCGCGCGACAACGCCAGGCCGTCGTATTCACCGCGTTGACAGTGCTCCAGCATAGTATTGGAGATATCAGTACCGAGTATATTGACGCCGAGACTAAAGGCGCCGGGCCGTGTTTGCTGGTATTCCATCGCGGTCATTGCAATAGAGTAAGGCTCCTGGCCACTGGAACTGGCCGCCGACCAAATTTTGACGGTGCGGCAAGTTTTTTCCAGCTCCGGCAAAATTTGTTTTTTTAACAGCTCGTACGGGTAGGTATCACGAAACCATAAGGTTTCATTCGTCGTCATGGCATCAATAACGGCCGATCTTAACTGACGTTCAAACGGGCTTAGCGTCTTACTTACCAGCTCAGACAGTGACGCGACAGAAAAACGTTGCATCAGCGGACCAAGCCGGCTTTTTACCAGGTACTGTTTGTTTTCACCCAACACAATACCGCACTGTTGCTCCAGAAAATCACGGAACAATACATATTCTTTATCTAGCAGGTCTTTATTCGGCACCGGTTATCCTTAACGATTAATCAGCATGCAGCCACTTTTCCACAGAACCGGCCAGCTCGTCCGGATTAAATTTAGCAATAAAATCATCTGCGCCAACCTTTTGTACCATCTGCTGATTAAATACACCGCTGAGCGAAGTATGTAAAATCACGTGTAATTTCTTTAATTTCGGTTCCAGCTTAATCTCGGCAGTCAGGGTATAGCCGTCCATTTCCGGCATCTCGATATCAGAAATTAATAAGCCGATTTTTTCCGTTACCGACTCATTGCACTCTTTTGCTACCTGCTGCAGATACTCCAGCGCTTCGCGGCCATTATTAACCAAATGCATCTTTACACCTAACACTTCAAGCGCACGTTTTACCTGGTTGCGCGCTACTGCCGAGTCATCGGCAATCAGAATAACCCTGTCGCCCAGGTCAGCGGTAATACTTTGCGTGTCCAGCTGTTTGGTAATAGCAGTAGGTGACGGCGAAATCTCCTCCAGAATCTTTTCCACGTCGAGAATTTCAACCAGTTCTTTGTCAATCTCGGTTACCGCTGTCAGATAGCTTTGTTTACCGGCGGTACCTTTTGGCGGCGGCATGATGGCTTCCCAGTTGATATTAATAATGCGCTCTACTGAGTTAACCAAAAAGCCCTGCACAGAACGGTTGTATTCGGCAATAACAATAAAACTGTCTTTGGTGTTCTCAATAGCCTTACCACCGGTAGCCAGGCTTAAATCGATCACAGAAATAGTTTGGCCACGAATATGGGCAATGCCGCGCACAAACTTGTTTTGCCTTGGAATAGCGGTTAATGGCGGACACTGCAGCACTTCGCGTACCTTAAACACATTAATACCATAGCGCTGGCGGCCAACCAGTTTAAACAACAGCAACTCCAGCCGGTTTTGTCCGACTAACCGGGTGCGCTGGTTTACCGAGTCCAAAATACTCGCCATCGGCAACTCCTCTTTATACGTTCAGGATCGATTCTTGCTTAGTGTCAGGACACAAAGCGGTTATCTACATATAGCGTCAATTTTCTGCGCTATGTTATAACCCCTGGTTCGTAAAGCATAGCCGAAACCTTATGAAAAAGTACGAAAATTTATTTAAACAAACACTTACAGCTACTGTCGCGCTGCTAAGCTTTAATAGCTTTGTGCAGGCAGAGCCGCAAAGCTATACGCCGGCGCAACTGACGGAACTTGCGGGGCAATGGTTGGAACAACAGGTTGACGCCAGCAGCGGTGAGCTGCAAATTAACGTCACGCCGCTGGATAACCGCATTGGCGACAAATATTGCGTTACTGCGCCGCAGCTGAGTTTGTCGCAGGACATTACACAACGGCAAAATACTATTCAACTGCGTTGCAGTGCTGAGCCAGGCTGGCTGCTGTATGTTCCGGTAAGAATAGACGAGATTGTCCGCACTGTGGTGATGACACAAAATATTACTACAGGAACGCTGATCAGCGCCGATATGTTGACAACAGACAGCCGCGAGCGGCGTTTTGTGCGTGGTAGCCTGGTGAGCGATGAGAGCCTGATTATTGGCGCTAAAAGTAAAAAATCGCTGTCGTTAGGCCAAATTATCACCTTGCAGGATCTTTGCCTTGTCTGTAAGGGAGATGTTGTTACAATATCAGTTAGCGACAACGGATTACAGGTAGCCGCTACCGGCATAGCGCAACACGACGGCAGCCTGGGTGACACCATCAGCGTGCTGAATCGGCAGTCCAAACGAACGATCAGCGCAGAAGTAACCGCAGTAAACCGTGTCAGTATTAAATTTTGATTATTTTACTAAAGTTTTGCTGTTTAACGCCGTTAACCTGAACATAAGGAACTGTATTAAGGTGATGAGGTCCGAGCATGGCTATTAATATCAACAACTTGCAAAATACACCGCAAGTAAAAACTGACAAGGTTGAACAAAATGTTCAGCGTCAGCAGGCTACTGTGCAGCAAAATGCCAGCCAGACTGCTAACCAGAAACAGGATTCAGTCTCTATTACGCCGCAAGCTCAGCAGTTTGCCAAACTAACCGAGAAAGCCGGCAACAGCACGGGTATTGACCAGGAAAAGGTCGATAAAATTAAGCAAGCTATTGCTGAAGGTAAGTACAAAATTAATGTTGACCAACTGGCACGACGTATTGTGCAGTTTGAAAGCGAAATATTCGGTAAAAAATGACCGACGCTGCCAGTGCCATCATCATCCTGTTAAACCAACAACAGCAACATCTGGATGAGTTGCTGTTGTTGTTACGGCAAGAACTTGCCGCCCTCGCCGACCGTGACATTGTTGCGCTGGAACAACTTACCCAGACTAAATCTGCGATGCTGAGCCAACTGCAACAGACCGATAGTGAGCTTGCCGCAGCGGCAGAGCTGGAACAGTGCAAACAACAAGATTGGTTTAAGCAAAAAGTGGCAGCGCTGGATCTGCAACTGGAAGAATGTAAACGTCAAAACGACATTAACCAACAAACTCTGGAACAAAGCCAACTGACTCTGGCACGGTTTAAAACCGAATTACTGTCCAGCAGAGGTAAGTCAGGCTTAACCTACACCAGCAAAGGCAAGCCTGCGGTAGAAAACAAAGGTAAAGGCATTAAAGCCTGAGCCGGCGCAGCTGAAATTGTCCGGTTTCAGTACCCCCCGCCTTAATAATAGTAGCGCACACTCTTAATGGTCTGCCTCGGTTTGGTGTTCTGATACAGCTGATACACCTGTTCAAAATCCAACTCCAGCTCAGTAATATAGACGTCATCTACCGCGTAGGTTTTTACTACCCTGGCGCCGGTGATCACACCTTTTACTGACGCCGACAGTTTTTCATCCGCCAACACCATTTTCTGCAGCTGATTACTGGCGTCAATTTTTTGGCCGTAAACAATTTCGGTTAACTCACGATAGGCATCCAGCTTCGACGCTTTCATCGCTTGCAGCATTTTATGTTCGGTATTGGCGCCTAACTGAGCACTGATTGGCGCATAGCCTACCGCACGCACCAGCGGAAAGGCTTCCGGCTTAACATCTGCATACTCAACGTGGCGGTTGTACAAAGGTGAACAACCTGCAACCAATAAGGCCGCAACTACACTGGCACTCAACAAGAGCTTCATATTTATCCCCGGGGTGAGTTTTAATTGACACTGTTAGGCAAAGTAATAGCAAAATTCACGCCAGCATTAAGGCATGTATTTTGCTTATTCACCGGTAAGTACAAAAGTGTCAGCTGTTAATAAGGGTGTTATGAATAATCATCTAAAGCTTAGTGTCCTCGCCTGTATGCTATTCAGTGCTAACCTGAGCGCAGATTGGTATGAAGCCACCGGCCAGGCCATGATTGAGCAAGGCAATACCGAAGCTGCCAGACAAGCTGCTATTGACGACGCGGTAAAGCGTGCCGCCCTGTTTGCCGGCGCCAGTCTCAGCAGCACCCGGCAAATGCTTAACGGCGTGCTGCAGGCAGAGCAGCTCGGCGTGGTCAGTAACGGCGAAATTAAACAACTGCAACTGCTGTCAGAGAGCCGCAGCGGTAATGTGATCAGCGTCACCGTGCGGGTAGATATAGAGCCTCAGCTGTCCGGGTGTATCGGTAATACCTACCGCAAGCCTCTGTTACTGGGCCAGGTCCAGCTACAAGCGCGGCAAGATGCCATCTACGGCCAGTTGTTTGAATTGGGTAAAGATGCCACAACGCAGTTAGAGCATCATTTACGTGATTACAGCCCAACAGCACTGGTCACCACCTATACGCAAAGTATCACGCCACAACAACTGGTGTATCCCGATACCGAGCGCTTATTCAGCGAAGGTCACCGCTATGTGCTCAGTGCCAGCATCAATGATTTATCGCTGGGGCAAACTACCAGCCGTTTCTGGCAACAAGATCAGAAAGAGCGTTTTTTTGCGATAGAAATAACACTGTACGATTTATTTGAGCAAAGCTTAGTGCACCAACAGGAATATCGCACCAGCGCTTCCTGGCCTTATAAACGCAAAAATACGCCGCTTAGCCACAGCCAGGCTTTTTGGCAAATGCCCTATGGCCAAAAAATTGACCAGGTGTTGCAAGCTGTGGCTGAAGATGTACAGCAACAACTGCAATGCGAACCCCTGCTTAGCACGGTAATACAGGTAAAAAACAATCAGATCACACTGGCACTGGGCAAAATACATGGCCTGCAGCAAGACGACGAGCTGCAGCTGTTTCAGTTACAGCGTAACCCCGGCACTCCGCAGGTAAAACGCCTGCTGCAAAGCCCGGTTAAGCTGCAGGTTAGCGGGCTTAATGAGCGTCACGCCACTGCAGTCAGCACAGAGCAGCAACTGCTACAGCATATCCAACCCGGCGATGTGGTAAGTGTGCGAAAAAGCACCGGTTATTAGTGGCTCAGGTTCCCAACACCGGCGCACTCTGCTACACTTTCGCGCCGTTGCCCCATAGTTAAATGGATATAACGGCCCCCTCCTAAGGGGCAGTTGCAGGTTCGATTCCTGCTGGGGCAGCCAATCCAAGGTTTAAATTGGTTCACCAAAGTCCTACTACGTTCAGTAAAGCCAGTAAATACAACACTCTCACTTGATCTGTTAGTTCAACTTAGTTCAGAATGGTTCGGTAAGAGCAGGTAATTTTAATACTACGGATAATACTACATCCGGTGCAGTGTTAAAGTTGTAGTATTATGGGCGGGGAAATGGCAAGAAAAACAACACCTTTAAGCGACACGGAAGTGCGCTCTGCAAAGCCGAAAGATAAGCTTTATTCGCTGTATGATGGCGACGGTTTAGAGCTGCGGATCACTGCCGCCGGCAACAAATCATGGCTGTTTCGCTACACCCGACCGCATGTTAAAACGCCTAATTATTTAAAGATCGGCAGCTACCCTGAAACTTCATTAGCCGCGGCCAGAAAATCGCGTGTGGAATACCGCGAACTGCTGGCAAAAGATATTGATCCAAAAAAGTGGCTGGACGCACAAAGCGACAAACGCCGGCGCGAGATCAGTACAACGTTGGCTGACGTTGCGGAAAAATGGTTTGCCGTTAAATTTACCCATGTCAGCGATCGCCATGCTTTTACTATTCGCCGGTCTTTTGACACGCACTTATTCCCTGCCCTTGGCAGCTGGCCTGTTAACGAACTGACAGCTCCGGTTGTAATTGAAGAGCTGAAGCCGCTGGAGGCGGCTGGCAAGAGCGAAACCATTACAAGGCTGTGCCAGCGCCTCAACGAGTTAATGACCTGGTGCGTTAATACAGGTATTTTGCAGCACAACCCGCTAGCCGGTATTAAAGCGGCGTTTGCCAGCGCTAAAGCTACAAAGATGCCGACCATAAAACCAGAACAGTTACCGGAACTGATGAAGGCGTTAAGCTATGCGCAGATCCGGATAATGACACGCTGCCTTATAGAGTGGCAATTGCATACTATGGTGCGGCCTTCAGAAGCCGCCGGTGCGCGCTGGGACGAAATACAACTGGATAAGATGCTCTGGGTTATACCTGCTGAGCGAATGAAGCAGAAGCGCGAGCATCAGGTGCCACTTACACAGCAGACAGCCGCGCTGTTGGAATTTATGAAACCTATAACCGGCCGTTCTCCCTATATTTTTGCATCAGACCGTAACCCAGGCTTACCCACTCATTCTGAAACCGCCAACCGGGCACTGCAGCGTATGGGTTACACCGGAGTGTTGGTATCGCATGGTTTACGCGCGCTGGCCAGTACTACTCTGAATGAACAAGGCTTTGATCATGATGTTATTGAGGCAGCATTGGCTCACCAGGATACTAACCAGGTGCGGTCGGCGTATAACCGGGCAACTTACCTTGAGCGCAGGACCAAGTTAATGGAATGGTGGAGTAACCACATCGAAGAAGCAGCCACCGGCAAGATGGCGCTAAGTGGGAAGAAAACGTTAAAGGTTGTTTAAAGAAGAATTATGAGGTGTCATATAAGAATAGGCACCCGGAGGTGCCTAGGTTTAATCGTTTATATTATTGCCTGGGTTGCTGTCAGGGTTGCCCCTGACATATTTAGTCCCACCAATCTCAACGATGTGGTAATCAGGGTGCCTTCCTAGCTCAACTTCCTTTACCATTTTTGGCCGCGTTACAACTCTGCCGCGACCATCCTTGTATGCGTCATTTCCAGATCCCGATTCACTACCTAAACCTTTTATTACCTTAGCCATATTTGGCCCTCGCAAAATTATGCAAGGTGCGCTACTATTCATTCGTTGGTTATAGCAACGTGCACCAGCATGATGTTTAACTGAAGGGGCGTTGGCGCGCCCCTGTTCTTACAGCTAAGCTGCAATTCAAATTATAGCACCTTCAACTCATCCGACCAGTTTATTTTTAAATTATTTTCATACGGTTATTTTAAACGGTCGATTAAAGTATTAGCTCCAAAATTCTTTTGCATGGATTAAGCGTCAGTCATATTCCAACTTCAATACCCACGTCTCCTGTTGCTGCGGCTCTTTGGCCAGCGTCTTTGAAAACCAGTACCTTGACTTGTTGGGGGTCGGTGGTTCGAATCCACTAGACCGCACCAGTAAATTTAATAAAAACACATTGGCGTACTGTATAAGTATTTTTTACGCTTGCTTGCCTATAGAATGAACTTATATATCCTTAATTAGGAACACAAATAAAATTAAGGGACTTTCATGATCGATGCTCAATACCTGAAATCTATTCTTGATTTGGCTAAGGCTTCTGGCTATGCCGGAGTGACATCAGGTTTATTGGTTAAAACCTTTTGCCCAAATTCCGACTCGGACGAAGAATTTCATAAGTTCAAATATCATATGGATGAAATTTGGGCAGCAGGATTACTGAGGGTCTATCACGGTTCTAACCGAAACACTTGGGGATTAGTTGGTGCTAGCGGTAGCTTTTCATTAACTGACAAAGAACTTGTTCTTACCCCGAGCGGTGATCAGGTACAGGTTGAACTTTCAAAGTCACATGGTTTAGAAAATCTAACGAAAGCAATTAAAAAGGTTGCCGGCATGGCTGGTGAAGAAGCACTTAAACACGCAGTCGTAGAATTTTGCAAAATGTAAAGCTCTGTCACGGAGTGTCAGGAGGCGCTGGCAACAATTGCTTTATCTGGAAATGGCATTAGCAGCGGCGCCAGCCCTTCTGCCCTGCCGTTTAGCCACCAGTCTGCGTTATCGGTTGGGATAATTACCGGCATGCGGTGGTGATACTGTGCCGCGTATTGGTTTGGCGTGGTGGTTAGCGTAACCAGCGTGGGCTTATCGTCATACACACCGGCCGACCAGTAAAGTGCTGCCATTAGCAGGGGTTTGTGGTTTGCGCCGGTAAACAGGTATTTGTGCTTGTGCTCGTCTTGCTCAGTGCGCCATTCATACCAACCGGTGCACGGCACCAGGCAGCGCTGATGCTTAAACGCCGGTCGCCATAACCTACTGGTTGCCATTTTTTCTGCTTGGGCATTGATCAGCAATTTATCTGACCATGCCGGCTTAATGCCCCAGCGACAATTTAACTGCCCTGCTGTCGTAACCGCTGCAAGTTCCTGCGTTGGCCTAAGGTCAATGTTTGTTTGCACTGATAGTTGAATACCCAGCGCTTCGGCCAGGCCAATCATTAAAGGATCATCGGTAACGTTAAGACGACCGCACATAATCATTCACTCAGTATGTTTTCAATGGGTGACCACTCCCAAGTGTAGCCACCCTGCTCTAACGCCGACTTTATTTTTTCCAACGAATCGTGCCAGTAAAATGGTAATGTTTGTCCGGGCACGCTATGTATTACCTGCCAAGGCCTGAAATTAAGATTGGCAGCGTTTCTTGCACGCTGAAACGTGACCAGGTTTATTGGTTTGCCATCTTTATACATGTGCAGCAAACGCCTCTGCATGCTTACCCAGCTTGGCATAGATAAGATACTGTATAAATAAACAGTATTATGTACGCTAGTTGGTGATTTTTCCAATTATTTTTTGGAATTCGATTTTTTTCAGGTGTCGGCGGTTTAGATGGGGCTAAATGTCCAGAATGGATTTTAGAAACCCAAATTGGGTTTTACAAAGTCACGTATGGAGCATTTCGCGCTAAATTCATGAAATGACTTAGCCCTTAAGAGTACCTTTCTGTTTTGCAGAACGAAAGTGAGTTCAGAATTTTAATATATCATTGGCCGAACTTTGCAATGTGATATCTCGCTGATCTAATCTTCGCCCTGTCAACGAAGCGAGGTAGCAGAATGTCAAACAACATACAAATTGAGTGGAATTTAAAACCGGAAGAACTGAACAGTTGTGCCGCCGGCTCGGCACTGGCTGAAAGATTAATAAACTCTTTAGCAGCCAATGCCGACTTTCACTGCAGGAAAGATTTAGTGGGTATTGTGATGATGATGTGCGCCAGCGGTGGTATTAATACTAAAGCCGGTGAAGGCTTTATGGCTAAAGTTAACTTCGTAATGCGAATGGCGAGCGGCCTAAGTTGATAGCTCTGGCCACTGCACTGACTCAGGGAAGCCGGGTTGCTCTGTTATGTCGCGCAGTGCCTGGCGGTATTCTGCAACGCCGGCGGGTGCCGGTGGAGCATCTTGTAGCATGTAAAAATCTGTTTTATACAGCTTGCTATCACGTTCTCCCCTAACCTGCTGTGCTAAAGCCTCCAGCCGCTCAGCTTCCTGCTGTTCGGCAGTTTTCATGGTATCCCATTTAATCGACATTTTCAGGCTCCTGTGCAACTGGTTTATAAACTATTGGATCAGGGCACTGTCCGTTAGTTACGTTAAAGGTGTAGTCGGACCAATTGGTACTCTGGTTATCCTCTGCTAAATTCGTGTTATAGCGGTATTCCAGCTTCAGGTGTATTTCGCCGTTTATTCTGGTGATTTGACCAATAAACGGGCTATCCGCTTCGACTATTGCACCTTCCGGTAACTGTGATAAATCATAGGTTTCTCCCCGATACGTGATTAATTCACCTCTAACCTGTGGGGGGGTGTCTTGTTCAAAAACAGAATGTGGTGATAATATTATTTTCACTTTATTCTCCTTAGTACCAACGACCAAAAATAGCCGCTCTTACTTCAACTGACGCCGGAGAAGTTGTTGGAGTAAACAGCTGTAAAACACCGGTAGAAGATGAGCTGTTTCTTAAAACTGACCAACCTTCAGCTGCATTGTCAGAACTCCAACCGCCACCAGTTACGTAAGAGTTGCTTACAAAATTAGCAGGGTAAGTAATAGTTTTTGCTGAGCGATACAAGCCTGAGCTGTAGGCAGCTGGCGTTGAAAACCCGCTGGTGTGATTTACATAGCAAATCTGCGTACCATCGGCAAACCTCACAAACTCACCATTTGCATTGCTACCGCGCTGGATAATTGCACCTGTAGGAACCCCCGCAGATTGAGAAACTGTGCCAAGGGTGTTGTTATTGTCAAAAACTTTTCTAACAGCAGCTTGGACTAAACCGCTTGGCTCAATGGTTTCTAAAACCAATTCCCTTTCGATAATAGTTGTTGAATTCCGAGCTCTTGACAATGCTAAAATTGAAAAACTTGAATCAAACGATGGTCGTTTTACCCATATTTCAAACTTATGTGTGCCAATGCTTTTATAGAAAAATTCCTGATTGGAGGATGCCCCATAACTAAGCTGCAATACATCAAGCTTGAAAGAACCGCCTCGCTCAGAAGCTTCCAAAAAATAGCTAGACCTTGACGCATTACCCAAAAACCCAGTTGTGGTTATAATGCAGGCAAGAGCATCCCCAATAGCGGGGGTTAACCCATCAACTACGCCTAAGCGAAAATATTGAACTGTGCTACTACTCGTAGCACCTGTTGAAAAAATTCTTGTTTGTAAATCACCATCACCAACCTGTAACAACCTCCACGCTGTTGTGTCTGTTGGGCTGGTTGTTGGCACTAACCCCAACTCTGTTCGCCATGCCTCTACATTAGCGAGTGCCAGCAAGCCGGTACTGTATGAACTCGCAAGTTCTGCAAAGCTGCGCCACTGGCTGGTGAATTGGTCGTAATAAATAGGCTCACCACTACGGTAAGCCCTACCGCCCATGGTGCCGGCAACACTGATTCGATACATCTGAGTACCGCTGTTCTCAGCGGGAGCGGGCGGGAAGTCACCCGGTGAAGCATCCCACGCCCCCATAAAAGAAAAAGCGCCCTGAAGGGCGCTTTCGTTGGCTTCTGCAAGTGCCCTTAGTTTTACCACTGCATCGGCCAGGCCTTCCCAGCTCATAAAAGCCAGTAATGGTGCTGTTGTAGTTGGGTCTGCCCAGGGGCGCCGTAAGGTAATGGTACTGTTGCCGCTGCCGTCTGGAACGGTACCGCTTACGGCGTCTACCAGCTGGCGGGTACCAACCTGCACAATAGAGCCCGGCTTTAGCCAGCTGCAATCGATATTGCCGGTAACATTAATTATTGTGCTGCCATTGGTTGCAGTAGCGCTGGCACTGTAAAGCGGTTTAATAGGATTTAACGCTGCCATGTATTAGCTCGCAAGTTTGTTTTCAAAGGTTTTAACGGTTAGATTTACGATAACGTTGCTACTGGGCGTGACGCCGCCGGTAATTGCGACTGTTGCGCTGTATGATCTGTTTCCGGCCGATGTAGAACTATCTACAACCACAGTTTGCATAAAGCCGGTGTAAAGCGTTTGGCCGTCTTCTGCTTCGAAAAAGCCAGTTGCCACAAAAGGCACTGTTGTTAGTGTTGCTGTGCCGCGCTTAACTGTTAGCGTTAGCTGAGAAATTTGGCTGGCCGTGTTGCCTGTTTTGCGGAAATATACTGAAACAGAAGCTGATACTTCGACTGGCTTGCCGGCACTGCTATGAGAAGGGGCAGTAGCTGTGGCAGGAATGCTGCTACCATTTGAAACAGTGCCCAGCTGACTTTCTATTATTTGCCCACTGAAGAAGTCGCCTTTAACAAAGCCCTGCCCATTCGCCTTAATCCAAAATATGCCGTTAACGTCATTCTTAGTGCCACTGCCGGCCCACATTAAATAGGTGCCATCATTACCAACATCAACGCGAATGCCGGTTCCTTCGCTGGTAACTATTTTCCCCTGCACCGAAGCATTTCGCAGTGTCACATTGCCGGCGTTATCAACAGTAAATAATGCATTAGCTATGTTTTTGGTGCCGGTGCCGTACCAGAACGGGTAAGGGCCGGTACCCATTTCTGCGCGATAACCACTGATTGCGGTTTGAAAGTTGGCGCCTACCAGATCACCATTAAATACAAACTTGCCGCGGCCGCTATCCCAATACAACTGAACCGCGCCGGCCGTATTTGTTAAACGCAGTGTGTCTGCGCGAAACTCAAGTGCTTTTGTTGCCCCGTCTACCACAATACCGTTAATTACCGCACGACCACCGGTAACGGTAGTTACGCCAAGAAAAGCGCGCCCCGTTAGCTCACCCACATCATTAACCGTTGCCTGTAAAATAAGTTCGGCCTGCGCTACGTTGTCGTCTATATCACTAACTTGAGACTGCAAACCGGTAATAGCTAAAGCAGTGCCGTCGGCCGATGTTTTAGCCTGTTGAGCCAGGCTAAAGGTAGCGCTTAAACCATTTGCAGGGTTATTAACCTGGCCCTGTACAACGGAAAGTGCATCAGAATTGCCCTGCAGATCAGTTGTTACCTGCTGTATTTGATAAATTATGGCCTGGTCAGCTGCGGTTAACTCCAGAATGGCTGCAGCACGTAACTGGCCTTCTTGTGCTATAGCAAATGATACCTGCCGTATTTGTACACGCTGCTCAAATTCATTAGCCACACCCAGTATGTTCTGCAGAACTTCTACGCGCGGATCTTCGGTATCTGCTGCATTAACCAGGGCTATGCTGTCATCAATGAGTTGCTGCACCTCGGTTTCTGTTGGTATGTCGCCCAATGCCTGATCAACCGTTTGCTGCAGATTGGCGTTAACCTCAGCTACAACGTCGTCAAATATTGTGGCTGCAATGTCTTCACCTATCAGGTCGGCAATTACCGAACCATCAGCAAGCGTGGTAGCTATTACACTGGCCCAAGCCGATATGCCCAGCGCGTTAACCGTGCGGGCAAATACGGTGTATTCGGTACCGGGTACCAGGCCGGCAAATACAATGTTTGCCCCGCGGCCGCGCACTACATCTGTGGTAACAATGGCGAATTCAAACTGAGTGCCAAGGCCGGCGCCGGTTAATTGCGGCCGGCAGTCCAGTTCAAAATTACTGGCAATAACAGTAATGCTTTGCGGTGCTACGGGTGAAGTAAGGGCGTAAGTTATTGCAGCCGGTGCGCTGCGGGTGCCAATAGTGCTTACCGCATAAACCTGTATTGTATAAGTGCCGGCGGCAAGCAAAGGCACCGCGAATACCGGTGCTAAAACCTCCTGGCTATAAACCAGCGTGGAGCCGGAAAGAATCCGCACATCAAAACGGCGGATAAATGCGTTGTTTTCTGAGTTCCACGTTAACCGGCCTGCTGTGGCGAATGTTGGGTCGGGCGCCACACTTAAACCGGTTGGCGCGGGTATATTTGCCGGATCACCAAGGTTGGTGCCGCCTACCCGCTCGCTGTAGCTGGTACCGCTCCACGGGTAAATGGCGTTCTGATGTTCAATCAGCTCTATGTCACAGTCGCCATCGTCTTCTAGTTTTACCTGCTCTACGCGGAAAGGCTTGGCATCCCATCCGCGGGTATCGTCGGTAACGCTTACTATATCGCCCGGCTCTACCTGAATAGCTGCCGGCGATGCGGGAAAGCTGCATTCCAAACGGTTACGGCTGCGCTTAGCGATAATCTCGGCCATTTGATACGCTTCGGCTTTGCTTGTGATTGTCTCAAATTCAAAGCTTTGCTCAAGGCGTATGCCGTTATCTTCGTCCAACCACTGCTGCGCCAGCGGGTTTTCGTCGGCTGGGTAAAATATTTCGTCGTTTTCAAACGACGTGTTCTTGTTAGGAAACCGCACAATTACCCGATTGTACCGATCGCTTTTTCTGCCACTTTTGGCCTTAACAGGGCCGGTAATGGTGGCGTGGTTTGTTGCTTCGCTGCTGCCATGGCTAAAATGGAATACCGGTTCGCCGGATGTTTCAATGGCCAGGCGAATAAAACCAGAGCCAATAGGCAGTAAGCCGCGCATGCCTGAAAGCAGCTTTTTGACGTTGTTGAATACGCTACTGCCGGTATCAATAACGGCGTTACTGGTAAAGCGCCGGTGGTATAGCTCTGTGGTTATTTCATTTATTGTAACGTCGCTAATTAACTGCTCGTCTGCAAGGTCAGCAGCCTGTAAAAAGCTGGCCTGATTTAAACGCGACAGCGGCAGGCCTTTGCCATAAACAGTGTTTGTTAAGTAATCCAGCAACTGCAGTGGCGGGTTATCACTGTACTCAGTCAGGCCTGAACGTGGATCCAGTATTTTGCGGCCCACTACAGTGGCAGTAATGGCCGGCTCACCGCGCCAAATGCTTTGCTCTGCGTCCATTTGTATACGAATGTACAGGTAAGCAATACCGCGCAAGCGGTGGTTAACGGTCCAGTTCGGGATCTGGCTTACTGCACTGGCCGACGCCAGCTGGTCTGGCTCCCCTAAGAACCGCTGAACAGTAAACCATTTACCACCGCCGCTTTTATTCCACTTAGCATCATTTTCAGACACGCCATCAAAGAATACTTCAGCAATGCTGTCGATTGGGCCTTCACACAACGGTACAATTAAATGTAAGTACTCGTTTTGGGCGCCGCCGCTGGCATCGGTAACGTACTTGTGCACCTTAATCCCGCCAATGCGGCGTGTGCCATAAACTACAGGTATGGAGTTATCGCTGCCCTGTTTTTCAACCATTACCGCTTTAGCTGGTGGCTGATCAGGTGTTGGTATTAGCCAGCCGACGATCGTGCGAAGCCCTTTGGTTACGTGCTTGAATATTTTACTGAGAAAACCCACTTAAGCACCGCCCCATTTTAAGTCTTTCTTAACCTGCCCGGCGAACTCCATACCTTTGTCGCCCGGGTAAATGCGTTGTTGGCTGGCATCTGTACTGCGGCGGCCGGCGGGCTTTTCAAAGTCGGCCCACTCGCTGGCCATGCTTACAGTCATCTGTGCACTACCTTTGCTGTCTGATGAATCAAAGCCGGTAATTAGCCAGGTATGCAGCAAAATCGGATCTGGTATTACAGCCCCCTGGTCTGTTAGATATGCACGGTAAACGTACACATAGCGGTTAATCTGGTTGTTACCCAGCAGCAGCGATACCATGCTTTGGTCGGCGGCGGTAAACGCCAGGCTAATTTCGCCCACGCGGATATCGCTGGTGAACTTTGGCGCATCCATACCAACCAGCAGGCCGTTCGCTTCAAAGGTTTGGCTGCTCCAGTTAATGTCAAAACCGGCATCTGTCAGGCGAATAATAGTGTTGTTTGCCAGCTCCAACCGGATCAGGTGGCAATAGTCATGATCTCCGGCTATTGCAGCAGCGACTTGTGCAGTAAGTTGCAGCATGGTTTACAGGGCCTCTATGCAGTCCAGTTCAAAAGCAGTAATTCGGCCGTCGCGGCCACTAACAGAAAACTCCTGCATGTCTCGCAGTTGGCGAACTGTGAAAGGCACGTTATTTACAATAAGCGGGGTACCCAGCGTTACCGGCCGCGCCAGCTGCGGGTAAATAGGCAGCGTTAACTGGCCTGATACGTTGCTGTTTACGTCGGCAGTTACCATGTAAACCTTGCTGTGGTTACCAAAGCGAACATAGTCACCGGCCAGCAGCTGGCCAGAAACCGGCCCGCTAAAACCCTGCATTGCCACACTGGTTACACCGGCAGCGGCAGCAGTTCTTACGGTTGGCGAACCACTGGCAACACCCTGTGGCTGGCTGTAAGCCGGGATTACCACTTCAAACGGTTCAAAGCGGCCATTAAGTGCGGTAATAAACGCCCAGACCTTGCGGCCATAGTCCGGATAAAGCGGCACACTTTTAAGCGTAAACTCCCAGCGCTGCGCCGGCACCCGCCGCACATGCTGGATCAGCGCTTTGCTTTCCGTAGCAATAGTGGGGCTGTTGCTTTTAAACGTCGCTTCCTGAATTTTGAACAGCGGGGTTAGTGTGGGCATAATTCCTCAAATTTCAGGCAATAAAAAACCCGCCGTAGCGGGTTTGGTTGTAAACATTTATTAGAGTTAGTTTCTAAGCTTTTCGATTTCTGCAGCACGTTCCTGCTCTGTCATTAAACAACTGAAGTTCCATATTTTCTCAAAAATCGGGGAGCTTTCGAATGTGACGGCTTTTTCGCTATTTGCAACATATTTAATAAAGCCTTCGTAACCACCGTATTTGTTTTTTGCGTTAACCTCTCCGCATGGACCTTTTTTATTGCGAAAGAGTGCACCGTTGGGATCGTTCAAGTGAGCCTTAACATAGCCTTCGGCTTTGTACTCTTGATATATACCAACAGCCCAATTAGGGACGCCAACAAAATACAAGTAAGACGAAAACATGATGCACAGCGCGATGATGGTTAATATAACTTTAATTGCAGATTTCATAAAACTTCCTTATTTTTCTACAATTAAACCACAACGCTATTTATCCGGCCAGCCTCATTCCCTGATCTTCAAAAGCCGAGGAAACCATACCTGCAATAATGCCACGGTTCTCCATAAGCATTTCAAGAAGGCTGTCGTTGTCCATGCCGGTGAAATTAAAGTTTAAGTTTGCTGGCTGGCCACCCTGCCCGCCACCCTGCAGCGCAGCACGTAAGTTTTCATTGCTGGTTACTTTACCCGTTCCGCTGCCGGTGCGCAGTAGCTCAGGCCCGCGTTCACCCACTAAGTACCAGCCGTTGGGGCCGACAGGGCCACCGTTGGCACGGGCGCCACTTAGTTGCGTGCCGGTAATCTGGCCTATTAATCCTGCAGTGGCTGAAATAGTGGCAGCAATGGCCGGTATGTTAGCAGGGAATGGTATGGCCGCAGCATTGGCGATGCCCTGCGCGATTGACACGGTAGATTGAGCAATGGCAAAAGCTTTACTGGCAGCAAACATGGCCTTGTACAGGCCACTTTGTTCGCCTTTGTGCTTTTTGGCCATGTCAGCCAGGCTGCCGAATAACTCCTGCCCCGAACCAAGCAGCATTTGAGCGTTTTGCATATTGAAATTAAGCTGTTCAAGCTGAGCCCGCTGCTTAATTTGAGACAGTAATGCCTCACCTTCTTCTGTAATGCCGCCCACATTTTCGTAATAATCACGAACAATCTGCTCTTGGCTGGCGTAGTACTCCTGCATTAATTCCTGATCAGTTTTGTACTGATCAGCAACATACTGCATTTGGGCCTGCTGAAAACTTACGATATTGTTTTGCCGGGTTATTGCGGCATCTACTTCAGCTTGTGCCCGCGCTTCATTATCAGCGCGATCTTTCTCTTTTTTTGCCTTTAGTGCTGCTGATTGCGCATCATATTCTGCCAACTCTTTGGCTTGGTATGCTGCCCGCAGTTGCGCTATGGTTTCATAGCCCAAGCGCTGCAAGTCTGCTTCTGATACCGTGAGTTTGCTTATTTGCTCCAGCCGTTTATCACTGGCTAATTTTAGCTTTTGCTCTTCACTGGCATACTGAGTGTCTAACTGGTATAGCGTGGCTTGCGAACTGCTAATGTCTCGCTTTAACTTTTCGTCTGCTGCTTTTTTGTCATTTTGAGCTTTTAAAGCGGCAGCATCCTGGCTACGTTTTATCTCGGCTTGTTCTGCTGCAGAGCGTGCAAGGCGCTGCGCTTCTTCTTCTGCAGTTAATATTGCCTGAATTTCGGCTCGGCGGTTTGCCAGGATAGCTATTTCAACGTTCAGATTATCAGCTTCAGTTCTGTCAAACACGAATGGAACCAAGCGGGGTAAATCCATGTAGTTGCGGCCAGCCATTCCCTCTTCAAGCTTTACCCTTAAATCCGAGATCTGTTTATCTATATCGCCCACTTCAAGCTGAAAGCCCTCAATGGTTTTATCATTTGGCGCGATGATTTCGTTGATTTTGGTTAATAAGCGGTCCAGCGCACTGGTGCCTGCAATTACCGGAGCGGTATTGCCAATGTTTTTAAGAAACTTCTCCCAGCTCTGGCCAAGTCCATCTGCTGCACCGGCCAATCCCTGCCCCTCACCAGCACCGGCGCCACCAACTGTGTCACGCAACTGCTGAAGAATAAGTTTCTGCGCACCGGCCACATCACCAGAATCAACCATAGTCTTAATGGTGGCCTTCATTGATTCATCAAAGGCGTCTGTTACTTCTTTTAACTCACCGATTGCATTGGCAGGGTCTGACAAAACCTTACCCAGCTTTTTGATGTTTTCCGGCAAACCATTGCCATAAATTGCTGAAATGTCTTGGGCCAACGCTATGGCTTCTTTAAACGTGTCTCCCTGTACTGCCTTAAACTGCATTAAAATGCCGGCTGCCTGGCGAACACCATCAACACTAGCCAGCGTGTTGCGAGCAACGCTGTCTGCCAGATCGGTTATTTCACGGCTGGTTAAGCCGGCGGCACTGTTGTTCGCTTTTAACTGAGCCTCGATACGGAACTGGCTCTGTTCAAACTGAGAAGCAACAGCAACACCCTTGGCATACAGCGCTGTTAAACCAGCTAAAGCACCACCGGCAGCCAGCGCTGCACCACCAGCTATACCTAAACTACTCGTTAAGTTTCCAAGACCACCAGTTAGCGCACCGAGCGGGCCAGGCGCCCTGCCAATGCCATCTGTGAACTTACCAAACTCCTGACGAAAGCGGCCCTGGCTGTCGTTAGCAGCTTTAACCGTTTTTTGGTAACCCGCTGTAGACTTGTTTACACGCGCCATTTCTTTTTGGAACTGGGCGCTTTCAAGCTCCATTTTGGCGACCAGATTGGCAATTACGTCCTTGCTCATCGGCTCAGTTCCTCTTTCATCATGGCTATTTCATCTTCAACAGTTATTTTCGGTGTGTCGTCAGGTTTTAAATTAAAGTATGCAGCCCACTCCGTAAGCTCAGCACTGGTTAGCTGCTGCTCAAGTTCACGAACGGTTTTGTGTAAATGAGTAGCGAGTAAAAACAGAAACTGACGATAGGGCTGCTTTTTTAGTTTTTTGCGGCTTCCTCATGCGCCTGACCAGACAACAAGTTAAGGCGGTCAGCAACAACGAACAGGCGATCAAGTGCTTTGGGGTTTTTACCGGCGAGCTGGTTAATTAAATCCTCGCGCAGCTGCCCTTCTGTGTCGGCCAGTGAGTAGGCAACAACTACGGGGCGGAACAACTGGCGAAATTTAACTTCGTTCGGCTTGCCTGTTTCCGGGTCGTAAAAACCCATAGTGGCAATGGCTGCTTCATACGCACCACGTGTTGCACCGGACATTTCAGACAGTACAATTTCAGCGCCGCCCCATTCAGGAACGGTTACTGTTTCAGTTTTTAAATCAATGTGAGCCAGTGCCGCTGCCAGCACTGACTTTTTCGATGTTTGAGCCATAAAATTATTGCCTTATGGAGTTACGGGATCAGTCCACGTTACCGGACCAGACACTTTGGTTTTTGTACTGAACTGCAAGGCCTGCTCGGACTCAGGGTTAAGCACACGAAAGCTAAGCAGTACTAAAGAAAAGGCTGCTGTAACCGCGTTGGGGTATTCAATTTCCACCTCAATGGTGGTGCCGGCTCTTGCCGCATCGCGAAACGTTTTTTGCGTAGCGTCCATTGCTTCATAGTTACAAACAATGTCTTTTTCGTCGCCGTCTTTCATACCAGCGATGTATTCTTTATCCAGTTTATCCAGTGGGGTTGTTTCCACCAGCGGGCGCTCTGCACCAGTATCACCAATTGAGCGAACACCTGGTAACAATATAAACTCAGCTGCCGGAGCAATTTTAATTTTAAACTTAGTACCTGCACCGATAACGGCCATGGCGGTTCTCCTTAGGGTTGGTAAATTATGCTTGCTTCAAACTCAACCACATTAGTTGGAGTGTCGAAGTCTTTGTCTTCACCTGCTGACGCAGTATTGATAAGTAGTATGTTTACTGTTTTACCGGCGTATATTTCGATATCGCCTTTGAAGCTTTCCAGTTGCTGGATGCAGTCATCAGCAAGGTTTTTGGCTGAAATGTAAGTACCGCCCCAGCACTCGTAGTTAATTGTTACTCTGGCCAGAGGCTCGAACGAACCATCCAGCATTCTTTCTCTTTTTGGTTCGCTGCTAATGTATACAATTGCGGGCAATGGGCCGTCTGTGTCGCGTTCTAACGGTGTTATGCGGCTGGACACCTGGTTTGTAATAACTGCACTACTGAGAAGAATTTGGCGAATGCCGGCTTCGATACTCATGTTGTTCTGCTCTTTTTAAATGCTTGCACTATTATTTGCTCGCGTAAGCGTTTTTTTAATGCGTCTATCGTTGCAGATACGCTTCGCTCGAAAGATTGCTCAAGGTAATTTCCGGCTCGGATACCCGGGTGGTTTCTGGCTGTGGCAAAACGGCCACCAAACTTCATGCGCTTTGGCTTGTAGCCACGCTTTGCACCTTTGCGTGTTTCGTAAACATTACTCTTAGTGGCTTTGGTTCCGCGCTCTATCAGCCGTATATACCAGGCCTTTTTATCAAATGACCCGACGTAAGCCACAGGAACACCGTTGCCAAGCACTTTAGACTTAACCTTTATGCTCCGCCTCGCGGTGCCTGTTTTACTCGGTAACGCTTGCCGCATAGCTTTTTGCGGCACCTTCACTGCATCATTAAGTGCTTTTTTTGCAGCATCGCGGGCGAACTTGCCACCCAATTGTTCAAGCGCTTTATTTAGCTCGTTTAAACCTGTAACCCTCATAGTGAATGCTCGGTTATCAGGTAAAGTTCGATGTTCAGCGCTCTGGGGTTTTCAACCTCTTTTATGTCGTAGTACTGGCCTTTGTGCATTACTGCCAGATCGGGAGTTAATTCAACACCAGGCATAAAACGACAGTGAAATGTAATTGCGCTTGGGTAGTCTTTGCCGCTGGCAATGCGCTTTTCGGCTTGCTTGGCGCTGAGAATTTCTGCCCAGAACGGGCGCACCAGTTCGTATGCTGCAACTTTTTGGCCGGATGCGTCGCGGTTGTCGCGTTTAACCAGGTGCAATTGGCAGCGGTGGCGCATTTTGCCTGCTTCAATAGCCATTGGGGTAAATCCGGTACGGGCCAAGGGCTTTGTCAAAAACGGGGTTATCATTCAGCGACAGCAAGCTGGTAACCCCGCGGTTTTCGTACATATCTGACACCAACATAAGGCCGGCGCGCTTAACAGATGGCGGCAGTACCAGTGCGGTTACTGTTGCATCTGGATCGGCGTCAATAGCAGCCTGATCCTCATACAGCTTGCGGTTAAGGTGCTGCTCCAGCATGTCGATGGCGGCCTCTTCCAACTCTAAAAGATAGGCTTCTACGTCTGCATCAACATCGGCATCATCTAACCGCAACTGGCGCTTTATGCTGGGTAAGGAAAGCATTATTCAGTGGCTTCCTGTTGTGGCTCAGGCGCGGCCTGTTCAGCTTCATAGGCACTTTGTGCTAATTCGGCATCGGCGGGTGACTTATAGCGAGCGTTGCCGGCGTTAACCAAGCGATATGCTGACATCGGTGCTAAATGCTGTTCTGAATTAACTGCCCAATCAATGCCGATACCGGCCATTGGAACTGTCATAACAACCGTACACTTTTGAGCTTTGTCAGTCGACTCAGAAACCGGTTCAGTTTTAGCCGGCTCGGTTTTGGCTTTTTGTTGTCTTGCCATCACATTTCTCCAGTGAGTAAATAGAAAAGGCCAGCGTTTATCTGGCCTGTTTCATACTTTGGTTAAGAGGCTGGGTGTGCCAGCTTGGCGATGGCGCTGGTATCTTCCAGTACCGTGTCGAAACGGTGGAAAGCCAGGAACGCGGTTTGATCAAACTCTGCGAAGCGCTCTACCAAACGCTTCAGTGTCATGTAGCGCACGCGGCGCAATACGAACTTGCTGAAGTCACCATAAAACGCTGACACACCACTGGCGCCGACATCAGCAATGGCCTGGTCGATAGTGTATTGATCACCGTCGATAGTTGACGGTGCGACGCCGGCAATTGATGGCATCCACAGTGGGCGGCCTTGCAGGTCTTTCAGTGACTTAAGCAGTAACAGCGTAGAGTCGTTAAACGCAAAACGCGCAGAGGTGCGATAAGCTGGGTCCACTTTATGCTTCAGGTTTAAGAAATCCTGCGCTGAGATGGCAGCTGCTGCCGCCGCCGCCTGTGAAAGCGTGGTTGATACAGCCAGACCTTTGTTTTGCTGTGGTGTGCCTGCGCCAGAGCCCTGAACAATAAGCTGCGCTTCTTTACGGCCGATACGGCTGGCAATGCGCAGCGCAAGGTACGCTTCCATGTTTACGCTGTTATCTTGTAGCAGCTCGTTTGGCACACGGATGATCTTGGAACTAAGCTTTTTAGCACCCAGATTACCCATGCTAAACGCAACATCACCTTCGCCAGCTTCTTCGCTTTCGCCTACCAAGTCGCCCAGGTCGTTAGTGCCGTCGGTAATTACCCATTCCATTGGGTTGCCTTTGTCTGTTTCCAGCAACTGACAGATATTGGCTATACCGCCGTAAGCCTTCATCTTGTCGACGATTAGGCCGCGGAAGTCAGTTGGGATGGTTTCACCGCCTTTACCCGGCTCAGTAGAAGACTGGGCACGGAACTCCTTCATAATGGAGCGTTCTTCCTGAGTTAAACCACCGAAACCATTGCGCAGGAAGCTATTGAACGCTGAGCGGTACTGCACTTCAGGCGTTGCTTTGTCGTCCTGATCGTTACTCGCTTTACCGCGCTGTTCTTCGTTGTTTTCGAAGTGGCGGCTTTCCATGTTTTGCAGCTGCTCTTCACGCTGGATCTGCTGATCTACATCGTCAAAGTTTGCTTTGTGCTGGTCCCACTCTGAGCGCTGCTCTGGTGACCAGGTTTTATCGCCAATTTTTTCATTCAGCTGACGCATAGACATGGCGATTGCATTACGCTTTTGCTGTAAATCGTGTAACTTTGGCATTTTCATGCTCCTTTAAAATAAAAAAACCCGCAAGCTGCGGGCTGGATAGTTTCACTTGCGGGTTAAACGTTCATAAGGGATAGCAGGCGATCTCGATAAGCGCGTTCATTAATTGCTTTTTGCAGATCAACCTGGTCAATAAACTGTTGCAGACTACGCTGGGCAGAACCCGCAGCCTGATATGCCGGAAAAGCAACGGGGCCAATGTCGAACAGGCGGCTAACGCGGTGAATTTTGCGGATAACAATGCCTTCATCATCGCGCAACCACTCGTCACCATCGCTGGCAACACGAAAACCAAATGAGCTTTCTTTGATATCGCCGCGGGCCATTGGCGCCAACACCAGATCACGGATGGTCTGTGTTTCTGGTGCGTCAATTTCGTAGCCCAAGCCATCAGTATTAATATTCAGCCGCAATGTGCCTGAGCTTGACCGGCCAAGAATAAAGTTATGGTCGTGGTTGAATGTGGCTCGAACGTCGTCATTTAGTACATCATCAAAGGCGCCGGGCATGATTATCTCCCGAAAGCCGCCTAAATTTTCAGAGCGTGAGTTAAATACGGCGCCGTTACCGACTATTTTAACCGGCTGGCCCTCTTCATTTTGTGCGCGAACCTCGCTGGCAAAGCTGCGCTTCTCATATTCACTCATCAGTTTCACCTTTGTTTGTTTTGCCAGTTTGTTGGGCTGCGTTTACAGAGATCAGATATTCGTCCAAACCTTGAACAGGATTCATGTCGTCCAGCATGCGGGCTTCGTTTCGGTTTAGGTAACCGGCATTAATGCCAGAGGCGACAATTTCAGCCTGCTCTTTCGGTGTGGCTCGCAGCAGGCCTTTCACGTTGAACTTAACGTAGTAACCGGCCTTACGCTCTTGGGCTGTAAATATCTTGCGGTTTAACTCCTGCTCCCACTTCATGATGTAGGGCATCATTGTGTAGCGCACAAAGTTAATTGAGCTTTCAGTAATGTTGCTGAAGCTGGCCTTTTCCAGATCGTTAATCATGTGCGCTGGCACATTGAATATGCCGGCGATTTCGCTTCTGGTCATTTTGCGGGTTTCAAGAAACTGCGCATCATTAGGGGCTATGGTTATTGCTTTGTAATCCAGATCAGCAGGTAAAAGCAGCGTTTTGTTAGTGTCCTGCTGAAGCTGTGCTTTTGATTTTTTCCAGAGATCCAACAAACTAGCAAAGGTTTTATCGTTAAGAGCACCTTTTGCAGACAAAATACCGGTTGGCCGACCGCCACCCTGAAAGAACTGCAGCCCGTAACCCTGAGCAGCAAGACCAAGGCCAATGGCTTCAGCATGCTGTGTTATTGGGCTCTTCCCCCAGCGCTGGTTAGAGCCAAATGCTTTTATATGAATGCAGTCGTAGTGGCTTACAGTTTGAATGCCTTCATCGGGGTGATTAAAGCCGTAGTAAAGCCGGCCGCTCAGGGTGTTTATTGAATTGCCGTAGGCTTTGGCCTGGACTATTTGCTGCAGCTCGCCTTTACGGTTACGCACTAACTTGCTCAGGCTATTACCCCAGCCAACAGCATGGGCCTGCGCGGTTTCGCGCCAGTCGTAGCTGCTCAGATAGTCGTTTGGTTCGTCGTGCAATAACCAGTAGGCCGGATGATCTGTGGCTTTTTCTACGGTGTCGCCTACTCTGCGCATTACATGCAGAGGTAGCTGGGCGAGATTACTACTCAGTACATAAATGCAGCTGTAAACTGCTGCCAAGCGCATGCCGGATTCTTCAGATACATGGCTGTAGTTCGTTAGGTAATCAGCCAATTCATCCATTGAAAGCGGGTTTGCCGGGTTCTCAAGCGGATCGCTGCGCTTTTCAGGTGCCTGTGATGACATCCCGAAAAGTTTTTTGATTGATTGCATCATAAAAGCAGGTCTTCCACATTCAGTTTTGAGAAATCCAAGCCGCCATCTTCGTTGGCCATTGCTCTTGAAATTGCCATTATCAGCGCTACTGCGCCGTCTATTTTGTTTACTGAGCCCCGCTTTTCTTTAACCGGGCGCATCATCTTTTCATCGGGTGTTACTTGCGCGACTACGTTACCGATACACCAGGTAAGTATCGGGTTGCCGTCATGGTGGAACCGGCCGCTTTGTATTGCGGCTTCCAGTTCTTTCATGGGTTCGCTCATGTGGGTGTAGTTCTGCGGTATGTTTACCGGCAGCAGGCCTTCGCCCTCAAGGTCGTGCGCAAGTGCTGTTGCACCGTGCGGATCCAGCGGCACTTCGCGCACGGGTGCTTCGCGGTGGAAGTTAAGTATTTCTTCCATCACATCTTTAAAATTAATCTCGGCACCGTCGGTAACGATGATGCTGCCTGTGTTCGCCCACTTCTGGTACCGCTGTGCCAGCTTCTGATCGTCGCTGCTGTAAACCGTGTCGTAAGGGATAAAGAACTTGCTGCCTATGCAGTAGTAATGCCGCTTGCCGCAGATATCGCGCCAGAACAGTGGCACCATGGCCGTTAAGTCCAGCTTGCTGGCCAGGTCGTTTGCAATAATGCATTCCTGCCCGGCGAAGCTGCCAATATCGAGCGTTCTATCCTCGCAGGCCTTCCATGATTCAAGGTTAAAGAATGCGGTTTTAGCGCTTACCCACACGTTAAGGTGCTTGGTTTTAAACGTGTTGGTAAACCGTGCGTTTTTAATGGCTCGCTGCTGCTGGCTTAGCAGGTAATCTTCGTGCACCGACACACCCATATTAGGGTTTGCCTTGCGCAGTACCGCAGGATCCGTCCAGTCGTCGTCGGCATCGATGGTAAATATGATGCCAAACAATTCATCGTCGGGTGTTATGCCCTCAAGCATTTCAATAACGCCGCGGCGTTTGTCGTAACACGGACCTTCGATGTTGGCGCCGGCTGTGGTGATTATCCACAGCAAGGGCTGAGCCCGGGCACCCATACCGGTAAGCATGGTGTCGTACAAGTCGCTGGTATCGTGCTCGTGATATTCATCGATGATTGCGCAGCTTGGGCTGGCACCGTCACCTGGCTTACCTATCACCGGCTCTAACCGGCCGGCATCAGCTGGCTTGCTGATAGTGCTGGCGTTAACCTCAATACCAAAATGCGCTAACAGGTCCGGCGTGCGGGAGCACATCAACTTAGCTGGCCTGAACACTTCCCAGGCTTGTTTCTCAGTGGTAGCACCTGAGTAAACTTCGGCGCCAAATTCGTTGTCGGCGGCAAAGGTGTAAACCGCAACGCCAGAACTGACTGCCGACTTGCCGTTTTTGCGTGGCACCTCGGTGTAAACTTCACGGTAACGCCTTTTGCCACCTTTCTTACGAACCCAGCCAAAGGCATTGGCAACAATGAAGCTTTGCCAGGGTTCCAGCTTTAGCTTTTCGCCACGGAATGCCCATTCGCCTTTGGTGTGCGGTAACTTTTCGATAAAGCGGCATGCCCTTTCGGCTTTGTCTTTATCGAAACGGTACTTAAAAACCTTCTTCGATTGCTGCTCAAGATCGACCAGGTAGCGTTCACAGGCTAAGCGAACATACTTACAGGCCGGTATGCGGCCGGCCAGAATGTCACGGGCATACTTACTTGCCCGGTTAACATGCGGGTACCGTTCAACCTTGGCCATTTAAAACTCTGAGAACTGGTTACCGGCTGGCTTTTTGGCTGCGCCTATTAGCCGGCTTCGGCTTGAAGGATCCAAACCAAGCAGCGAGCCGAACGTTACCATTTGCCGAAGGGATTCATTTGCCACGGTAACCGCCGGATTTTTTATTAACCCGCCCATTGCGCCTTCTACCGTTATACCGCGGCAATCAATTTCAGCTTGCGCCAGTCGCCAGTTTGAATAGCTGGTGCAGAAAGCTTCAACGTTGTGCAGGTCGGTTGCTGTAAGAACTTGCTCTCGGCACAGTTCATTACTAACCAGCCTGAACATTACCCGTGCATTTTCAGATAGCCACTCTGGTGCTTCTACCGAATGGATAACTGAAAAATCAGGTTCCTGATCATTAAGCCTACGTTTGCCAGGGTTACCAGCAGCACGTTTTCTGGCCGTCGGTTTTGGTTTACGCCCGCGGCCTGCAACGATTTGAGTACCTGACATACAACCTCAACCACCGCGCCGGGTTAAACTTTTAATTTCGCGGGTGTAAAAATCTGACTTAATGGGCGGTACAGAGCGGCAATGCCCCAGAGATTTAACCCGCCCCCCCTCTGCGCTCCGTGGCCGTCTTCGCATCGTGGCACGGTTTACAGAGCCCTTGCAGGTTGCCTCTGTCGTCGGTACCTCCTTGTGCTTTGGGCTTGATATGGTCAACGTGAGTGGCTCTGGTGTACACGCCGCCTTTGATGCAGATCTGGCAAAGATGGTCATCGCGGTCCAGAATTTCTGCACGTAAAATCTGCCAATTACTGCCATATCCGCGTTCATGCCTGTTGCCACGCTGGCGCTGCCAGGCAGACCAGTTAGTATCATCAGCTGGTTTGCAGGCTTCACAGTATCCTGAAGGGTCACGGGTCAAGGTGCGTGTGCATTTGCGGCATGGCTTGCTAGTGCGAGGCATCAGCGCTTACTCTGGCTCTCAATCAGCCGGTCCAGCTTATGGTTTATATCCCGCAAGTCCTGTTTTATCTCACCTCGCAGCTGTTCAATGCGCTTCTGCTCAGCGGCCTGCTGCTCTTTTAAGTGGATAATAGCCAGAGCGTTTTGCTCTACCCGCTTGTCCAGCGTCATAGCCCAACTGAATACCGACACAGCTATTACTACTGTGCTAACCAGGTGGCCAACACTAATAGTTTTATCGAGGTGCCAGCTTCGCTTATCCGGGCCCCACTGTGTTGGCACTTCAGGTTTCATTTGCTGATCCTGCATTAGCCTACCTTCTTAAACGAGCCTGCGATTGTCGGCGCAATCTTTTCAACTGAGCGGCCGACGACATAGCCGCCGATACCAAACTCAACTATGTCCCACAGCTTTATGTACTCAGCTTCACTCAGGTCAGGTGCTGCGAAGCCAAACCAACGGGCAACGATTAACCCCCCGAACACCAGCATAAGCAGCGGACGCCAGTTAGCAGCCAGCCAGTGAGAGCTTGCTGCTTCAGTTCGGATGATGCTGGCAGCTGCGCTTTCAATTTCTGACTGATGCTGCAGCAAGGTTTTCATTAGCTCGGATTCAGCTTTGGCCTTAGCTTCAGGGTCGGGAAATAAGTTGCCAACAACCTTGCTAAGCACTGGCGCAAGAATGGGGATTAGTGCATGCAGGGCCATGTTAGTAACTCCAAATAGTTGGACGGCTATCAGCGTTCGTTAGATCATCCAAGTGTATGAATCGTGATGCGCCTTTTTGATTAACGCCAATACCAGTAAAGCCGTGCTTAATTGCAAGCTCTATCAACTTCAACGCGTCAGCACCGCGCACAACTACATCACATGCGCGGCCTGAACTATGCACACCAGGCTTTGTTTTAATGGCTTCGATTGGATGGCTTGGCGAGCGATAGCCACTACTGATTTGCATCGGCTTACCGTAAGCAATACGCAATGTTTGCAGACGCTCCATGAATGCTGGTTGCATCTTGCATTCACCGGTATGTTTGCAAGCAAACTCTGACTCGGTGAAGTTCGGATAATAAGACCAGTCCATGAATTTACTCCAATAAAAAACCCCAGCTAAAGGCTGGGGTATATGTGCGCTGTTGATTAGGGTAACTTAAAACTCGCGCTAGCTTAGTGAAATATAGCGACTTATAACCACAGTGTCTGCGTCAATAATGACGCTCCATGAAAATAAAGCTGAAATTATTTCTTAAATATCCAATTTGAGAACTAGTGGGTTTACTTAAGTGGTAACGCATTTTTGCAAGTTACTTCAAGGCATTAATTGGATAGGGTGATTACTCAATCTAACCCCGCTCAGGAAAGCCTTATGCCATCTTCTTTATATCTTCTATAATCAATGTTATTACCATATGCGCTTTCCGATATTTCGATAGCATCAACACAATAACTCCCATTATTTATAAAACCAAACATTTCATCTATTAATAACTGCTCCAACAATCCATATTTCTCCACAACATCTTTAAGGTGATACTTACCTTCACAATGAATTTTCATCAATATGCAAAATGCAAACCCTTCATCTAGGCATGATTTAAGCAGATCAACGTATGTATGAAACACCTCTGGAAATAACTGGCTTTCTAAATATGTGAACAATGATAAATATAAGTCAATGAAGTCAAAGTCCTCTAGACTAAAGCTATGAACCGAATCGACCATATTTCGGGGGTGAACTATCACACCTTTTATCTGCGATTGATTCGAGCTCAAACCAAGCTCCAGCTTCAATTTGAAGTCACTTAGTTCAAGAATACTACTTGACATTGCTTTTTTACTGCTACCTGACAAATATTCGACATAGTCTCTGAATTTAAATTTGATAATGCGATTTTCAAACATCCTATCTCTATTGGTACTGTTTCCATTTATTATAAAATCATACGCCAAAACACCGAATTCACGAACTTCTACTTGAGTAAACTTCCGCTCAACAGTATCAAACAACTTAAAAAGAGTATTTTCAAATGATTGTCTTTCAAGCGTCCTCAACTGAGCACTCAGAGCTGTGCCAGACTTCTCACTGGCATCAGCAGACCTAGCCAACTCTTCCCTTGTCATTGCTAATTCTTTTGACTGCAATCGAATTGTGTATAAAAGTGCAATAAATGAAGAAAAACCTAAAATCGGATTAAGAACACCCCCTATGTAATCTCCCATTGCACCCCAAGTGCCTGTGTCTCGAACTATAGGTATTTCTCTAAAGCTTAAAATATAAACGCCAAAAACAGTTAACACCGCTGAAAACACAACCTGAAAGAAGCGATAAGTAATTCGCAGTTCGCTTAAGTGACTTTCTCTGTGCTGTGCCAGATACACAGACTGCATACTGCCATCTTGGATGTGTGAAGGTATAGAGACCGGCTTCCTGCCTATCTCAGCGTCGTAATTCGAGGCTGCGCGCTTAATTAAAAAATGGTAACCGACCTGAACAAGCAGAAAACTTACGATAAAAACACCAGCAATGTAACTTATAAGGTGTAAAAACTCCACGTCAAATCCTTTTATGAAAATCCTTACAAGGAGAACAACTTAGCACTAAATAATTGGAATATTCAAGCTTCAGCAACTAGTAAAACACTCTGATAGCACATTGGTTTCAGCATGCAATAATGCTATTTTTTCAGATGAGCTTAAAAGCTTCTGCCTAACATAGCGTTTGTTGATTACAGACTGCTGCGGCACGGGCAAGTTGGTAATTGCACGATCAATTCTGGCAATGTACCATGGAACATGAATATTGTCGGCCTGATGATTGAATAGATGCTTATCTGAGCTCGCCCATATACCTGTCTGTAAAACCTCACAGCATCTAGCCGTTACGGACTTGCTCGCATAGCCTTGCAAAGCTTTTTTTTCAGCCCAAAAGCGACCCCACATTTTCAGCTCTTTACGAAGATCATGAATATTCATAGCGCAGGTGTCTCCTTGGCAATTGACAACGCGTCTAACAACTCAACCTTAAAAGCACACTTACATATTTGCAGAGTAATGCTAAATCGAGGTTCTGTACTTTTCCTTTCCCAGCGCTGATAAGTGCGGCGGTCAATATTCGACAATAAGCACACTTCATCTTGCGTCAATCCGATCTTCAATCGAACACTTCGCAATATATGCCCACCATGCATCCAACTTAGCTCTTGCTGCATTAACAAACCCCAAACAACGCAATTAACGCCGCATCCCGGCAATCTTCATTACTGCGTGCAGTCCAGCCCGTCAGTTTATTAAAGTACTCAGCATCCTTTTTGCAGCGCTTTTTGTGCAGGCCAACTAATGGTCGACAGGGCTGAACGTTAAAACCGGCGGCAGTCAACACTTCCAGTATCAGCGTGGCAACCGCCTTAACCTGGCCAACGTTCTGGCTAATTTTATTGCTTACAGCCTGCCGGTTAACAGCCGCCGGCCGATGCCGCTGGAATGTAGGAGCAATCGTATTCGGGTCTTCCAGCTTAATCAGGATCCTGCCATCAACTTTCATAGCCTGCAGCTGCATGTATTCCGCCAGCTGGGAAAACTTAACCCGCTGCATTTCAACAATGCGCTTATCCGGCGTTGTAACTGCAACACCGCTGGCAATCAGGTCTGGATCAATGCCGATAATTAACACAAAAAACCCCTTTTAAAATGTTCAGATGGTTTAGTTACACATTCTCTTGCTGAAAGTGCCAATTTCACGTTAAGCCGCATTTTTACTGGCGCTACAGCGCAGCTTGCTATTCATCAATGCCTGCATAGTGCCTACATCAAAACCAGCGAAAAGCAGGTCGTGGTACTGTTGCAGCGCAGCCAGTTTTACCTCATAGGCATCAGCTTTTATGTATGCCTGGTCTTGTCCTTTCTGCCGGTGGTTAAGCAAACGTTCTGATACCCAATAGTCCATCCCCATTTCTGCCCACGTAGAACGGGCCACTTTGCGCAGGTCATGCGAGCGGTACTTGCCGTTTACTGAAGTGCGAAATAGTTTCTGTGCCTGGTCTTTAGTGAGTGGCCGGCGTTTTACTGTGATCAGGTGTTCACACTCAGAGCTGTCAATAACTGCCTGTAGCACTGCAGTGGCCCAAGTTGTCAACGGCAGGTTGTTGTCATGTCCTGTTTTGGTTATGTGTGCCGGTATTGCCAATAAGCCGCGGTCAAAGCGAACCATGCTACGGGCCAATTGCCTTGCTTCGCCTATTCGCAGCGCAAACATCAGCATAAGCAGTTGCAGCACCAAAGCCGCAGGCTCATAAGCAAGCACAGCGTTAAGCACCTGAATTCTGTCAGAGGTAAGCAGCTTGCTTTCACGCGCCATAATGCGCCGCTGTATGTAATCAACAAACTTCATGCCGGCCAGTGGGTCAATGCTGATAAGGTCCAGCTCATACGCTGTTGCAAACGCTCGTTTTAATACACCGAAGTAGTTGCGAATAGTGCCGGGCATCAGGCCATCACTTTGCAGCGGCAGCATCAGCTTTTCATCAATCACCGCTTTGGTCACCATGGCAATACGTACTGTGCCTAAACGGCGTTGCAGGTGTTTATCAATTACGTTGACCACACCATTGCGGCGGCTCTGGCTTTTAAGTGTCTCCTGCTCTACCCGCTTTTTGTACCATTGCAGCAACTGCCCAACCGTTACGAACTGGCTGCTTTGCACTTCAGCACCGGTACCAAGCTTTTTCACCAGATCCGGCACCATAGCCTGTACATCCTTGGTTTTCAGTAACGGCCAGTAGCCCAATCGGTGCCGCTGCTTTTGCCGCTGTTGGTACCTCACGTAATACCAGGTCCCTTTATCACGGCTTTTATGAAAGCGCAGCACCAACTCTGACCGGTAATCACGCAGCTCACCCACTGCCTCATCAGCAGCGTGGCGGTTTATAGCAGCTTCAGACATCACCAGTGCTATGCTTTGCATGCTTACCTCAGCGTAATAGTACGTGCGGCCACCTTCTGCACGTTTTCTAAGTGGTCAGCAATTAGGATCAGTTCATTGCCAGCCAGCTCAGCAGGGCGGAACTGGCTTTGTGGGTCGGCCGGTGCTTGCTTTAGCGTTACCCCAGCAGCAAGCCGCAAGTGGTTAATAGCTTCGTTAATATGAAACTGGGCTTCGTTGTTATGCGGCATTGGTTTTACCTTCTTTTTGTTGTGATATCGCATCGTTAAGCGCTTTGCGATGCAGTTCGCGCTGGGCTGGCTGCATTTGGTTCAACCTTTTTGTAATTTCCAGCCTGGTCATTTGTTTGTTTGGCTTTAAGTGCAGCCAGTAGTGCGCCAGCGTTTTTGCCGCTTCGTAGTCCTGTTCCTCGCGGCTGCGGTTGCACAGGTTGTAATCAACTTTTACCGGCGCGTTCTGTAATCCGGCCACTTGCATTCCACCAAATAATTACTCGGTACCAAGCGGCTAACAATTCGCTCGCCCAGGTGAGCCATTAATTCTTCAGCCGGCAGGTTGCTCAGCAAAATAGTGCCTTTACCCTGCGTAACCCGCTTATCAATTACGGTATTGATGATCTTGCCGTCATAGTCCTGCGTGCTGCCCAGCTCTATTTCATCCAACACCAGCAAATCAACGCCGGCAAAGCTGCCGATCACCTTATCTTCGGTTAACGGGCTGTCGTGCCGGCGGGCGGCGCGAACCTTCATTTGCAACTCAAGCGCTGTGGCCACTACCGCGCTTTTGCCACTGGCAATCAGAGCATTACAAATGGCGCTGGCCATATGGTTTTTACCGGTGCCGGTAGTGCCGCAAAACATCATGTTGCGCTTAGCCAATATCTGGCCAAACTCAGCCAGATAACGGCGGCACTTATCAACCGCGGCTTGCTGGCCGTCATGGCAAATTAGGTAGTTGTCCAGCGTGGCGGTAAGGTAAATATCCTGCACGCCGCTGCGGTCCATTAGCTTGCGTATAAAGCGCTCATTGCGTTCACGCGCTATTTGCGCCTGCTGGCCGTGGAATGCCGCACGCTCTTCGCGCTGCTTAAATTCGTTGTAATGTTGTGGGTCAAACGCCTTGCGCGGCGCCAGCTGGTCTACTTTGTCCAGAATGCTTTTCGGTAGTGCTGCCAGTGTGTTTTTAAGCATCAGTTGATCCCCCCATGTTCACGCGCCAGCTGCGCCATATCGGCGGCAGTCATTGGTTGGCCATTAGCGCCCAGGCTAATGCCGGTTTGCGAGTTATTCAGGCCGCTGCGTTGGCCGTGATATATCGCTGCCAGCCTGCCCCACTGCTTGCGCAGTGCAGCCGGGCTTTGAATATTCTGGCGCCAGAATTCGTCCTTGTGCGCCAGCCGCCATAGCTTCAAAATGTGTTCAGGTTGGCGCCTGTCTTGCTGTCGCATAACGCGGATATCGTTAGCCCAGGCGGTAATGTTGGGCGGCCGGTAGTGCTCACCCAATGTTGCCTGCAGGCTTGTCAGCATGGCGTTAACCGTATCAACGTCTTGCTGCTCGCCCCACTGCTTGCCGTTTTCAACCACAGCACCAATGCGCTTGGGTTTGTCGTCTGCCGAAGGCGGCGACGGGAGATCTTTAGAAGTTGTATTTAGTAGGTTGTTTTTAGAGTTGTCTTTAGTGCTGGAACTACAGTTCCGTTTATCCGGAACCATAGTTCCGTCTTGTGGTAACCGTTGTTCCGTCTCAATGGAACCGTTGTTCCGCCTTAAATTGGAACCGTTGTTCCGGCTTTGCTTACCTTTAGCACTTTGTTTTTCACTTTTACCGGTGGTAATTACCCACTCGCTGATCACCTTATTAATGCCCACAATCTTCATCAGGCCGGTTTTTTCCAGCGTTATCATATTGCGGCCGTGCAGTTCCGCCAGGCAAAGGCGAACGCCCTTTTCCGACACGCCGGTTAGCTCTGCCAGGTAAGTGTTGGTAATGCGGTTGGTTTTTTGGTTGTAGCCATAAGTAATACGAACTATGGCATTTAACACCTGAAACTGGGCGCCGGTTAAGTCGGCCTTACACAGTTGATCCTGAATGGCATTAGCCGTTCTGGTATACCCATCATCAGTATCGGCTATCACCTGCGGCCCCCTGTTGCGAACAGCGTTAAAATCAACTAAATTAGCGGCTGTCATGGCTTACCTATATTAAGTTAATGACCGGCCCGCTCTGAACCAGCGGGCTTTTTATTGCCTGTTGCAAAATTGTTATTGCAACAAGCTAAAAGCTGTACTACTTTGAAAATGACATTCGTCCTTAAAATGTCTGTTGTACTGCCCCGGCCTTATCAACCGGGGCTTTTAATTAACTCTGCGGCGGCCAGCACGCTACCACTGGCTACCCCGTCGGGTGTGCGCTTAATCGCCTGAGGTCACTCCCCCATCCGGCCAGCTTCATGCCTGCCAACGCACCTTAACCGGTACGACACGCTTGCGCGCTTATCACACTGCCTGGCTACAGGCTTCACCGCATTAGGCTGGTAACTGGATAAATTACCAGGCTAAAGCAGTTAAGCTGCTGGCCTTTGTTGCATCCCCCAGAACCCCAGAGGCAAAGGCCAGCCCGTTCTTTCACGGCGTCAAGACAAAACAACAACCTATGTTGCTAATTTGGCGGTTAACCCCGCCACGGGCCCTACGATTTACCAATAACCACCGAAGGGTGGCGTGGCAAATCTCTTACCTGACCTTTAATTACCGTTTTAAGCGCCAGCGCTTCGGTAATGGTGTTCATCAGCCGTGTTTTAATTGTTTCAAACTCTGAAGGGTCAATAACGCCATCAGAACGGGCCGCACGCACTTCACCCAGTGCGGCGCCAAGTTCCTCACTAACCCGCATCAGCTGATCGCTTAGCTCTTCATCGCATGCAACAGCATCAGGCAGACGCACAAATACACCACCACGTTGGTGACACCAAGCTTCTAAAATGGCATCGTTATTAGCTTTCTCAGTTAATAAAATGGCATCGCGCAGGTACAAATGGTTGCTGTCGTTATCAGGGTTCAACTTGTTGTACATCGCGCCACGGCTTTGGTAAGTGTCGTCGGCAAACTTTTCTACACCGTAGCTATGGCCAACCTGATGGGCAGCGATAAGCGGGCATGAATAAGCCCCGGTTTTTAATGTGTGCTTAGCCATGAATTGGATATCCTTTGCTTAAGTTAATTTTGTTACATGAAAGGAATTCAGATGCAGAGTGTTTACCACCAGTCGCGTCAGCAAGCTTTGTGGCGTAATTGGTTTCACCGGTGTAATCAGTTCTTGGCAAGCGTCCATGAGAAATCCACTTGTAAACCGCTCTCACGCTTACATTGCAAATTCTTGCTGCACCAGCAACTTTGCCTGGCACGTTATCAAGCAATACAGAAAGAGCTATTTCAGATGCCACATGTTCATGTTCTTGCATTGGTAATATCTAAAACCTTAAATGTACTTTTGGTACATATTAAGTATGAACTGACTTTTCCGCAAGTGAATTGCACAATGAATTATCAGTTCATAGTGAATTACTAGATGAAAGACTTCAGTGATCGACTCTTAGTAGCCGTTGAAAAGGCAGGGGTTAAAAGACATGGCGCAGGAATGTGGTTGGCCTCATTTACCCATGTAACTGTGAAGGCAGCCAACAAGTGGCTGAATGGAGAGTCAGTCCCACGCAGAGAAAAGGTTGAAAGTATTGCTTCTCACACTGGAGTAAGAGCTGAATGGCTTTTGTTCGGTAATGGCCAGATGACTAATACTTATAATTCTGCATCTTCGGTGTCGGAAGCTTCACCGCTAGCTCTAGAAAAATTGATCACCAAAGCCACCCCGCGCACTCAGATTGAATTAGAAAAAATTGCCGAGGCGGCTGCAGATGGCAGGCTGACTGAAGACGACATTAAGCTGCTAAAGGCCATAGCAGATAGACTGGCTAAAAAGGACTAAGCCTTGCAACAAATTGGATTTGCCACACTCTATACAGCACCCCGCAAAATATCGGATCTTGGCAATATTTCACCGCTTTGGTTAGGTGATGCATTAACTCACACGGGTGACACGCGGCTGTACATAAAAGAAGTAAGCTACCAAGAGTTAATTGCAGAATGCCTGTGCACTACTATTGGTTCTGCAGTAGGCTTGCCGATAACGCAAACCTATGTTGTCCGCGACCCAAATAATTTACTAAACGCAACTTACATTATCGGCAGCGAAGATGCGGATATGCCATCGTTTAAACGGCACTGGTCATTAGCTGATCAAGTTCAGCAACATGCAATAATTGCTGCTTTAGCGAATTGGCGCCAGCTGCACGATGCCGCTCTGTTTGATGAATGGATAGCCAACCCCGACAGAAACACCGGCAACTTTTTATGGGACGGTGGAGACAACTGGCATCTTATCGACCACGCCAGAGCATTATGGACAACAACACCAACGGAAGACGCTACAGCTGCATTTGAAAACATCTTAGCAAACCTGGTTAAAGGTATTCAGAACGAATTCGGCATAGCTCAGCTAAAAAAGAAACTGACGACAGAAATGCCTAAGTATCAAGAAATTGATACAGCCAAGGTGTTGCAAGCGGCAAGGTGTTCCGAAATAGGTTGTGTTGCAGAAGCGCAAAATAAGCTAATATCGTTAGTAGCAAGAATAAATGCCTTGCCCGGGCTAATTGCCAGGCACAGTGAGCAACAAGAGCTATTCTAATGCAAATTAGCGAACAACACTTTCCGACACTACCAGAATACAGCGCCAAAGCTTGCCCTGTTTATATTGAGCCTATTGTTGGTTCCGGCGAGCGTATTTGTGTTGGCGTTGCAGCTTTAGGCCAAGATGGCCAAAGCGTTATTGTACGTACCATTAAAGACGAAACTGCGGCCTGTATGTTGGGTGCAGCCTCACATAAATTACTCAATCTGGTTGAAGTAGCATTATCCAGCTTGAAAAATTTCACCGCGCAACACAAAAACTTAACCGATTGGCAATCACCAGTGCCTGGTGTAATTCTTGGCAGCATTATCACCGGCCATGTAACCGATCTAACCATGATGGTAAGAACAGTTGCACGCAACCATGCGTTTTTATCAGCTATGAGTGATTTTACCGCAGCAGACGACAGCATTGCCGACGACTCACCCGCAACAGACCGCTGGGCCACAATGGTACGCGAAGCAACTACATTGCTGCGTCCTAACCTTGCCGTAGCATTTAACCGCCAGTTAAAGCTAACCAGCAAAGGCGTTACAAGGTTCGACTATGTAGGTCGCAATTTAGCTGCGCAGCTTGGCCGCATAATACCCGGGCATGGTATATCCGGTTTGGTAAAAACTGCCAAAGCAAAGCTGTGGGACTTAGAAACCCTGCGCGAATACAACGAACAGCAGTTATTTAAAAGCAGCCAAAGCTATGAATTAATACTGTACCGGCCAAAAGATAACGACCCGGCTTATTCAGAGCGGGAAATAGGCAGGTTAAACGAGGCTTTTGTTGAACTGGAAGAAACTGGCGATAAACAACAGCTAAGGGTAATGGCCGCCTACACAGCAGAGGGAGCAGCCCAGCGTATAGTTTCAGCTGAGGCGGCATGATTTACCAGGTAATACCAAATTTCTTTTTTGCTAACTCTATCAAGGTTATAACAAAGTTAATTTGATTTACTTTATCATGAGCTTTTGGGTCAATAACTACTAATAAAAGGTAGTGCTCAGGATTATTTGGGTTTATTGCATAGACTAAATAGGCGTCAGATTTTCTGTGGAATGTCGGAGTTCTTTTTTGATCGAATTCAGCTGTCTTTTCATCATCAAAAATATGCACCCTAGATAGGTTCACATCATCTGTACTCTTAGGTATTGTCAGTCGACCATATCGCCCAAAACCTTTGTGTAGTTTATTGTTATTCAACCACTGTCGAAAAGCCTGAACCAAATACCCTGCAGATTTTACGTTAACTGCAGAAAAAGATTCCTGCAGAACCTCAACCTTCCATGTCATACTACTACCTTAGTGCAGAGATTCTAAAAATTTTGCGCCTGATGAGGATAACGCAGAAATGTAATCACGGCTAAAGACAGACTGCCCTGCAGGGAACGAAGGACATTCAACAAATTGATTCAAAATAGAAATTATTTCACCAACTTTTACGTTGTGATCAAACCATAATTCCTTATGCCTTCTAATAACTATTAAAGCGTTACTTATTTTGGCATTTCTTACTAACTTTGCTTTCTTTTCGAATTTTTCTAATGATTCGAAAACAGGAGTATTCGCAAGTTCCATTTGAATTAACTTAGCTCTAAAGAACTCAATGGTTTCAACAATTTTATCATTGCTGTAGCGTTCCATCTGATCTGCAAAATCATCAGGATCAGCGTTATATCGACTTATAGTTTCAACAAAATAATTATTAAGTTGATTATAAGCTAACTTGGTATGTTCATGAAGCTCACAAATGGCTTCCGCCTGCCTGACTAAAGCCTGTTGGTTCTGATCAACTTTAACGGATGATTTTGCGAAATCAGCAACTTTTTTCATGATTTTATTCAACAGCAAGCTTTGATGAGCATTTTCACCAGGAAAGCTTACGTCAAAATCTTTTAAAGCAACTATCATTTCAATTCCTCAACTCAACCAATCAGAAAGCATTCCGGCGGCGGGCCAGAATTATACCAGCATAGTCGTGGTAAGCAATGCTTGCATAGGAAACAGCCGGAAAACTTCGGCAAAAAGCGGAAATATCCGGAACTCCCCACCCTCCTGTTGTAACCCCCTTTGACCATGAAATCTACTAAAAAACACACTCAAGAAATAAATATGTACTTTTGGTACTTTACATTTATGAACCATTGGTACATATTAGTTCATATGTGAACTTTGAGCATCAATTAATGAAACCACTAACAGACTACGTAAACATCACCAAGCGCTGGCCATTTGACTGGTTAACCGCCGCTCTATGCGTTGTTTTTCTGGTTTTGTTTGTGGCTGCCATCACAGTAGGAGCCAAACCATGACCACATCGTTAAGCCTTGCATTGCAGCATAAAGCTGCAGCGCCGGTACCGGCTTCTATCCGCCTGGTTGGTGGAGAGTTTGAAGTGGTAAGCAAGCTGGAAACTATGACATACGCACAGCGTGCCGGCCTGTATGTAGCGTGGGAATGGCACCGCGCTTTTCGCTTTAATTCTGCCGATATGGCGTTTCACCCTGTTCAGTTTGAAATTTACGACATTAAACCAAAAGGCCGCGGCGCGGCACTGGCAGAAGAGCTTCGCCAAATGGGCCTGCTGCAATGCCATGAAGGCCGTTACTGGTTAAGCCCCGCAGGGCTAAAGCTGGTCCAGTCTGCCGTTAACAGTGAGGTAAACCCATGAAAGCAAAAACTGCATTAATCGTATTTATCTGCGCCTGCATCACGTTTTGCGTTGGCGGGCTGGCGGCGTCTGAATTTGACCGCTCCGGACAACAGCTACTGATCACGATCCACTACGCCAAAGACAAGCACCAACTTGATCGCATAGTGATGGACGTTAAAAAGTTCCAAATGGACGAGGCCCAATCCGGGGCGGCGTTCTGGTCGCCAAACGACAACATTTGCGAAGTGTTCGTTATACGGCCACGACCAAACAGAGCCTATGAAATGGCAACGCTGGGCCACGAGGTTTACCACTGCACTAACGGCAAATTTCACTAACCGGAGGCATAACCATGTTTGCAGTATTCGGCATTAACCAGGCCAAGGCCCGGGCAATGGCCATCAAGAAAACCCCGAAAACTACCGGCAAAGGCGACAGTCTGCGCCAGCTTACACCTGCTGAGTATCAGGAAGCGTTAAACGCGGCCACTGAAAAGTATATGCAGCAAATGAAGCCGGTAATTCTAAGCGGTGAGTTCAGCACGCCCAGCACCTGCGGCGAGTTTATATATTTGGCCAGTAAAGGCGGCGCCAGCCGTTTAACGGTGATGATCAAGGCCCCTGTCGAAACCAAAGACAAAAAAGGCCGCAAGAAAATAACCAAGCGCTGGATGCCATATGACAGCAGCAAAGATTACACAGCAGGTATCACATTATGAACATAAAAAACGCCCGTATATACCGCCTGTCTGCTCCGCTGCAGGTTAACGCCGAAACGCTGGAGCACGCACTGGCAGAATTTAAAGCCCGCCCGCTTAGCGCGCAGGAATCTGTTTGCACCGGCTTTTGCCAGCCACTGCATAGCAGCATTAAACCGCTGGTAGTGCAGCTGCTAAATGGTGTACTGGTTGTGGCTATTAAGCGCACTGAAAAGCTGCTGCCGGCTGCTGTAATTAACGAAGAACTGCTGCCGAAAATTGAAGCTGCCGAACAAGAAAAAGGCCGCCCATTAAGCCGTAAAGAAAAGCAGCAGCTAAAAGAAGAACTGCAGTTAAGTCTGCTGCCCCGCGCTTTCAGCCGCAGCAGCGTTACCCACGCTTACATTGATATGGCCGGTAACCAAATTATTGTTGATACCGCAAGCGCCAGCAAAGCAGAGGATGTTTTAGCCCTGCTGCGTAAAGCTATCGGCACCCTGCCCGCGCTGCCCTGGCTGGATAACCACAAGCTGAATAGCCAGCTGCAGCTGTGGCTGCAAAACCAAAGCCTGCCGGCTGAATTAGCGCTGGGCCACAACGCCCTGCTTAAAGCGCCAGACGAAGAAGGCGCCAAAGCCCAGTTCGCCAACCACCTGTTAAGCGCCAGCGAAGTGCAAAGCCACCTGCAGGATAAGCTGGTAACCAAGCTACAGCTGAGCAAGGCTGAAGTGTGCGACTTCACCATTACCGACGATGGCGCCATTACCGGCATTAAGTGGCATGAGCTACTTACCTGCCAGAACGATGAAATGGGCCACGAGGATTTATACGGCCGCCTAACCGCCGACTTGTATCTGCTAACCACAGAACTGCGCCGGGTGATGGCCTCTATTCATGGAGTGGTTGGGGTGGCGGCATGAACAACGCCAGCTTAGTAAACCAAACCAGCGCAGAGGATGGCTTCGAATATTACACGCCGCCGGAGTGGACGAACGCAGCGCGTGAAGTCATGGGCGGCATCGACTTAGATCCGGCCAGCTGCGACTTTGCCAACCAGTGGATTGGCGCCAGCCAGATTTACACCAAAGAAACTGACGGCCTGCAGCAAGAATGGCACGGCCGTGTATGGATGAATCACCCGTTTCACCGCGGCGAGATGGCATGTAAGCCGAATTGCAAAAAGAAAAACTGCAAACCACGCACCAAGGCAAGTGACAAACAGCGCGGCCACTGCATTACCGAGGATATACCAGGTAACACAGAATGGATAAACAAGCTGCTGACAGAGTATCAGTCTGGCCGTGTTAAAGAGGCGGTAATTGTCACTTATTGCAGCTCGTCGGAAACATGGTTTATGCCACTACTCAAACAGCCGCAATGCTTCCCATTTGGTCGGATCCACTATGTAGGCGCAGATGGTAAAAAAGTCGGAGGTTGCACCAAGGGCAGCGTTATCACTTACTTCGGCCCGAACTTAGCGTGGTTCGCTGAGGTGTTCGGAAAGCTGGGTGAAATACGGGTTAACTATCAACACAGCGACCAGCTAGCAGAAATAAGCCATAGCCTGGCGATCATGGTCGAGCAACGCGCCACCGAACTAGCTCAGCAATACGCAAGCGCAACTTTAGAGCAGCGGCCAGATGATGCTGAGCCCGGCGAACCTGTAAATAATGCTTACGAGTTGCCAGTGGCTGAGTTGTCAACTGATGGTTTACAACTGCCAGCGGGGCCAGAGCTATGCGCAGCCAAAGAAGGAGCGGCAGCATGATCGACAAAAAACAAAACCCAGCTGAAATATACCTGGTGCCGATGCTTGGTGACGACCACGACCATATCTGGTGCGAAGACCCAGCACCAGGCGAAGGCATGAAAGAAGTAGATGCCACGCGGTATGTGCGGGCGGATTTGGTGCCGGCCGGTAATGATTTACTGGCCCAGCGCATTGCTGACCTGACAGCCGAGCGAGACACGGCAAAATACAAACTGGCCGGTGTGCTGGATGAAATCAGCGACTTCTGCGCCAGCTTAGACGGCGCGCTGATGGCAAACCAAAGCGCTGATGATCTGGTCGAAAATATCCAGTTGCGCCTAAGCCACTACAGGCTGACGGATGCCGACAGAGAAATACACCCTGACGATGTTGCTGCTGACAACTTTGCCGCTGCTATGAAATTTAAACTTGCGATAGCCAGAGCAAAAGGCCGTAGCGGCTGGGATGATAAAGAAAACTGCAGCGGTGAGTTTTTAGCCAGCCAGCTAGTTGCTCATTTGAACAAAGCCAATTTTGGAACATTCGAAGATATAGCCAACTTCGCCATGATGCTGCACCAGCGCGGTGAAAGCCCTTTGGTTTTAACGAGCGAATTTATCGCATCTGAGAATAAGAAAATACAGGCATATCAGGACCATTATGCGGCGCAGAAGAAAGTAACGGAACTGGCTGCGCAGGTTGAGCAGTTGCAGGAGGCAGTTAAAGCTTGCCATCTTTCGGCAATGGACCGTAACTTTGCAAGATTAATGCAATTGGCCGAGTTTAAAAATCCCGCCCAATGCCTCGCCGCCCGTGATGCTGAGGTTTCGGCTAAAGCTGTGATGAATTTCGCGGATGTAATAAGAGGTGCGCATCTAAGCGGATTTGTTCCTGCCGATTTGAATGTATACGACGTTTATCAAACCGCACGTAACCACGTTAAAGATAACTACGGCGTTATTGTACCAGCTTGGGATGATGAAGATGCTAAACAAATACGCCAGCAGGCTAAGGGTGGTGCGTGATGGCTAAGCAAGCAGACTTCCCCATGAACTATGGCAAGGTACCAAAAAAGCAACGCTGCGCCGAAGTTATCGGCACCATTATGAGGCACAGAAACTACGGTGATGTTTTTATCGCATGCAGCGATGCTGAAAACACAGAGAAATTATTCAACCGAATAAGCGGCAAAGATAAGTGCCGGCCAAGCCTATTTCAGGAAATGGTTGTATTTCCAGCTGCTTCGGCAGTTGTAGGCGACAAGGCGCGTAAACCCTTACCTGATGATGCGTGGGAATTTATGGACACAGCACCTAAGGATGGTCGGGAAGTTATTCTACTTGTTCAGCAGCGCGCTGGAATTTCACACCGATGCTTAGTTGGCCATTACATGCCAGGTGGCCATTGTATCGATGATCACCCGCCGATTAGTGCAGGCTGGTATTTCTGGAATGGCTGCAGCTTTGACCATGCGGCAAAGCCGCTGTTGTGGATGCCACTGCCAGAAACTACGCCAAGACTAGCGCAATTAATTGCAAAGGCCGAAGCCAATGCTAAGGCAGGCAACTAATGGCCTACGCAGAAAAAACATCAGTAGGCACCAGTGCCAGCGTTATGGAAATTGAGCGTACGCTAACCAAATACGGCGCCGACCAGTTTATGTATGGCACAAAGCCTGGCAGCGTTGCTGTCGGTTTCGTTATGGGCGGCCGGCAGGTTCGTATTGTCGTTCCGCTGCCGGCGAAAACGGATAAGCAGTTCTGGACTACTGACACCGGCCGCGACCGCAGCGAAACAGCAGCACTTAAAGAGTGGGACCAAGCTTGCCGGCAACGGTACCGTGCACTTGCTCTGGTGGTTAAAGCCAAACTGGAAGCTGTGGAAGCCGGCATTACAACATTCGACGAAGAGTTTATGGCGCACCTGGTATTGCCCGATGGAGAAACCGTTGGCCAGCGCCTGTTACCGGAAATTAACGAAGCGCAGCGCACCGGCAAACTGCCGCCGTTGCTGCCGCATGTGGGGTGAGAAATGCAGTTAATAAGATTACGCGACGTTTTAAAGAAGGTGCCTGTTAGCAAAACCACCTGGTACGCCATGGTTACAAAAGGTGACGCGCCGGCAGCCTTTCAGATAGGGCCCCGCTCTGTGGCCTGGTCAGAGGAAGAAATAGACGAATGGATCCAGCAGCGCCAGCGCGCTGCCAATAATCTGACAGTGCTGCAGTCATAATGCTGCAGCACAGAGTTTTAATACTACAGTTAATACTACACTTTAATGATTAACTGCCACAGGCCGCTAAATTAGTGGCTCGTCGATTCCTGCTGGGGCAGCCAAAAGACAGTACAACCCCGTCTTATTTGGTCTGACTCTCCTGAAAAAACCTTTTAATATCAAGCCTTAGCACTGATTTTCGGTCTTAGCTGGTCTTATCCGGTCTAAAGAGAATTACGCTTTTTAGCACCACAGATAGAACCACAGAGCAAAAACTGAAAACGCTGTGGTTCTAAAAGGGGTGCTTAGGAGCGAAAATGCCAAAGAAAATCATACCCTTAAGCGACACAGTTATTCGTAGTAGCAAACCATCCGGCAAGCCTTACACTTTATACGATGGCGACGGTTTGCTACTAAGAATTAGTGCAGCAGGAAACAAGTCATGGTATTTCAATTATTTCAGACCTTTACTGGAAAACCGTAACAATCTGAAGCTGGGCAACTACCCTGCTATCGGCCTCTCCGCTGCAAGGAAAACCGTAGCCAAATACCGGCAATTTTTAGCGGAAGGTGTTGACCCACAACGTTGGCTGGAACAGCAAAATAGCCAGGCATCCGCAGATGCGCTAAACACTTTTCAGAATGCCTGTGAAAAATGGTTTAAGGTAAAGTTTTCCGCCATCAGCGCACGGCATGCTTTTAATATCCAGCGCTCATTCGAGCAACATGTCTTCCCTAAAGCCGGCTATTTGCCGCTAAAGGAACTGAGCGCGCAGCAAATTATTGAAATACTGCGCCCGCTTGAAAAGTTACATAAGCTGGAAACACTGTCACGGCTGTGCCAGCGCATCAACGAATTGATGACCTGGTGCGTCAATACCGGCTTACTTGAGTTTAACCGGCTAAGCGGGATTAAAGCCGCTTTCAGTACTCCTAAAAACGAGAACATGAAAACCCTGAAGCCTGAGGAGTTGCCGGAGCTAATGCAGCGATTAAGCACAGCCAGTATTCAACTTTCTACCCGCTGCCTGATTGAATGGCAACTGCATACCATGGTTCGGCCTGGCGAAGCTGTTAAAGTTCGTTGGCAAGATGTCGACTTTGAGCAAGCACTTTGGACTATACCGGCAGAATTTATGAAAAAACGGCGAGCGCATCAGGTACCGCTGTCGTCCCAGGCAATCGCCTTACTCCAGCTTATGCGGCCTATTAGTGGCGAACAGCTTTATGTCTTCCCCTCGGTGCGGCACAAGGATAGCCATATCAACAAAGAAACAGCCAATATGGCATTAAAGCGAATGGGTTTTGCCAACCGGTTGGTTGCACACGGCATGCGTTCCTTAGCCAGTACTACATTGAACGAAGAAGGTTTTTATGGCGACCTGGTAGAGAGTGCCCTCGCCCACGAAGACAAAAACCAGGTGCGCCGGGCATATAACAAAGCAGGCTACTTAAAAGGCCGTAGAGATATGATGCAGTGGTGGAGTGATCATATTGAATCATCCGCTCGGGGTAGTCTGAGTTTAGCTGCACGTCGGCCAGTCATTGACGCCAAATGAACTGAAATTATAGGAGTCTATCATGCAAATTACAGGGGTATCTGGCGGTTGTGTGACTCAAATCTCAATCTATTACCCCCAAATAAGTAGTCACTCCCCCCTTAATGGCAATAACAATACCAGCCTAAACCTTTTAAGCTTTAACCATAACACCGAGCTGCCGGCTCTAAACCTGAAGAATACCCAAGGGGGTCAGGGATGAACGCTATGCCGTGGCAATAACGCCACCGGGTGTGGCGGGAAACGGCCATACCTCCCTATTTGGAAAGGTGAATGATGTTAACTGACGCCTATTCGCGCCGCTTTAGTTATTTGCGGTTGTCTGTCACTGAAAGCTGCAATTTTCGCTGCAGCTACTGCCTGCCTGACGGTAATGACTGCGACTCCCGTAGCGGCGAGCTTAACCTGACTGAAATTCGCCGCTTAGTCACCGCCTTTGCCAAACTCGGCACCCGTAAGGTACGTATTACCGGCGGCGAGCCATCGCTGCGTAAAGACTTAACCGACATTATCGCCACCTGCAAAGCCGTGCCAGGTATTGAAAAAGTCGCGCTCACTACCAACGGCTATCGCTTAAAACGCGATGCGCTGGCCTGGCAGGAAGCGGGGTTGGATGCGGTAAATGTCAGTGTCGATAGCTTAGATGCCGACACCTTTCATCTGGTCACCGGCCAGGACAAGCTTGCCGATATTCTCGACGGCATTGCCCACGCCAAGGCCATCGGCATTAAACAGGTAAAAATTAACACTGTACTGCTAAAGCAGCATAATGCATTGGCCTTGCCGGATTTTCTGCAGTTTATTAAACAGCAAGATATTGCGCTGCGCTTTATTGAACTGATGCGCACCGGTGACAATGCCGGCTTTTATCAGCGTCAGCATTTAAGCGGCGCCGGTATTCAGCAGCAGTTACTGGCCCGGGGCTGGCAGTTGAACGCCAAAGCAAAAACCGATGGCCCGGCGTTGGAGTATTCGCACAACGATTATCAGGGCCGCATTGGCCTGATTATGCCCTACAGCAAAGACTTTTGTGCTGACTGTAACCGGCTTAGGGTATCCAGTACCGGTCAGCTGTATTTATGCCTGTTTACCGACAGCTATCAGGACCTGCGTGTCCTGCTGCAAAACGATGACAGCGCGCCGGTAATGCGCTTTTTACAACAGGCCGTACAAGGCAAAGCCGCCAGCCACCAGTTACAGCAGGATTACAGCGGCAGCACCCGGCATTTAGCCCAGATTGGTGGCTAAGATGAGCACTGGTAAGCCATTTAGCGCATTGATTTTAGCCGGTGGACAATCCAGCCGCATGGGCCAGGATAAAGCACTACTGCAACTTAATGGCCAGAGCTTACTGGTGCATATGCAGCAACTCGCGTTAGCCGCTGGTGCCAGCGAAGTGTTAATTAGCCGCAATAAGCCGGGCTTTATCCAAGATGCTTCGGGTCAATTTGGTCCGCTGGCTGGCATTTTAGCTGCACTTAAGCACTGCACCAGTTCGCATTTGCTGGTGCTGCCAATAGATACGCCACGGCTAGACGTTATCAGCCTTAAGCTTTTGCTGCAAAAAGCAGATGGCACAGCAAGCTACTTCGCTAACAGCCCCTTGCCCTGTTTGTTACCGGTAACTGCCGCGCTCAGCACACTAATTGCCACGCAACTGCATCAAGGCCTGCGCTCGGTAAAAAGCCTGTTAGCGCAGCTTAACGCCATCGCTGTGCCGATATCCCCCAGTGAGCTGCTAAATGCTAATACACCGCAAGACTGGCAGCGTTGTTTGGATATATTTAGCAACGGGAAACTTTATGCCAAAGCCTGATTTAAGCCGGTTTTATCCGCTCAATATCGCTGTTTTAACGGTATCAGACACCCGCACCAGCGCGAATGACAGCAGCGGCGATCTGCTATGTGATCTGGTGCGTGAAGCCGGCCATCAATTCTTCGCCCGTGCTTTGCTGGTTAACAATAAATACGCGTTGCGCGCATTGTTAAGCCATTGGATCGCAAGCAGCAATATTCAGGTGATCTTGATAAATGGTGGTACCGGCTACGCCGCAGGCAACTGTACGATTGAAGCCTTGGCTCCGCTGTTGGATACGCCGGTACCAGGTTTTGGTGAGCTATTTCGCCAGTTGTCTTTTGCTGAACTTGGCTCGGCCGCGCTGCAATCCGGTGCGGTGGCGGGCCTGGCCAATGGCACCCTGCTATTTGCTATGCCTGGTTCAGGTGGCGCTTGTACGCTGGCAATGCAGCAACTGATATTACCACAGCTAAATGGCCAAACCGGCCCCTGTAATTTTTTGGCACACGTTAAAAACAGCCCAACGAAAAGCTGCGGAGTTTGATATGACAGCAATAGCACCGGATCAACTTAGCCCTATGAATTTGACTCATATAGATAAAAACGGAGCTGCTGCAATGGTCGATGTCAGCAGCAAACCAGCAACTACCCGGCTGGCCCGTGCGGGAGCCCTGGTGCAAACCACGCCGGAAGTGATCCGGTTAATTGAACAGGCCCTGCTGAAAAAAGGCGATGTACTGGCCACAGCGCGCATTGCCGGCATTATGGCAGCGAAAAAAACCAGCGAACTTATTCCGCTGTGCCACCCCCTGCTGCTAAGCAAGGTATCGGTCGATTTTCAGTTGCTGCCCGAGCAAGGCCAAATTCAGATCGAAACCAGCTGTTTGCTTAGCGGCTGCACCGGCGTGGAGATGGAGGCATTAACGGCCGCCTCCGTTGCAGCCTTAACCATTTACGATATGTGTAAGGCGGTAGATAAAGCGATGACTATCAGCAATATCCGTCTGCTGGAAAAAACCGGCGGTAAATCGGGGCATTATCTTGCGGAGATTAAGTTATGATTAAAATCCTGTTTTTCGCCGCCCTGCGTGAGCGTCTTGAGTGCGAGCAATATCTGTTAAGTTGCGATGGTAAAATATTGAATGTTGCCACCGTACTGGAACAGCTTAGAAACCGTTGCAATAACTGGCAGCAGGAACTTAGCCGCACCGATTTGCTTTGCGCCGTAAATCAGCAGCTGGTACCGCTAACGGCCAGCGTGCAGGACGGCGACGAGCTGGCATTTTTTCCCCCTGTAACGGGTGGTTAAGAAGCGGCGGTTAATATGAGCATCTTTGTTGCAGTACAAAGCGATGATTTCTGTGTCGCCAGTGAATATAACGAACTACGCCAGCATGCCAGCTGCGGCGCTGTCGTCACCTTTAGCGGCCTGGTACGCGAGCTTAGCGACAACACCCTGCACAGCATGACGCTGGAGCACTACCCCGGCATGACAGAGCAGGCCCTTATCGCTATTGCTGAACAAGCACAGCAGCGCTGGCAGCTTGGCGCGGTGCATATTATTCACCGGGTTGGCACACTTAAACCGCATCAGCAGATTGTATTTGTTGGTATTGCCAGCGCGCATCGCGCTGTCGCCTTTGCCGCCTGCGAATTTATTATGGATTACCTGAAAAACCGCGCACCATTTTGGAAAAAAGAGCACACCGCGCAAGGTGATTACTGGGTAGAGGCCAAAGCAAGCGACAAGCAAGCGCTGACGCGCTGGGAGTAGCCGATGATCCGCATCTTATTACTGCTTTGCCTGATTAGCATGCACCCGGCCTATGCTACCGAAAAGAGTGCCAGCGACAAGCTCACCATCGCTGCAGCGTCAGACCTGCGCTATGCATTAGATGAAGTTATTTCTCTGTTCCGCCAACAGCAACCTAACACTGATATTAATGTAGTGTATGGTTCCAGCGGCAAAATCAGCACGCAAATCCGCCATGGCGCGCCTTATGACGTGTTTTTCTCGGCCGATATTAAATTCCCTGAACAATTGTATAGCGAAGGCCATGCCGTAACTAAACCTGAGCTGTATGCGCTTGGCCGTATTGTGCTGTGGAGCCCGCAGCAAAATATGTCAGATATTACACTTTCACAACTGCCACAACTGCAGTTTCGTCGCCTCGCCATTGCCCAGCCCGCTCATGCCCCTTATGGCCTGCGCGCCAAAGAAGCGTTGCAGGCTGCTGGCCTGTGGCAAACAGTAGAGCACAAATTAGTGTATGGCGAAAATATCGCCCAAACCGCCCAAATGGCACAAAGTGGTGGTGCCGATATTGCTATTATTGCGCTGTCACTAGCCAGGTTTCCGGAACTGTCCAGCCGCGGCTATCACCTTATTCCCGCAGAGCTGCACCAGCCACTCACTCAGGCTTATGTCATCACCCGCCATGGCGCCGATAAAACCACGGCCCACCAATTAGCGTCCTTTATGGCGCGTACTGAGGTGCTCGCCATTATGCAGCGCTATGGTTTTGAAAAGCCAAACGGGCTGGAGTTACCATAATGCCGGAGCTTTTCGCCACACTTAGCCCGCAAGACTGGCAAGCCATCCGGCTAACGTTAAAGCTGTGTTTATACACAACAGTTATTTTGCTGCTGCTGGGTACGCCGCTGGCGTGGTGGCTGTCGCTTAGCCACAGCAAATTGCGCACCGCTATTCAAGCGATAGTGGCGCTACCATTAGTATTACCGCCAACGGTGCTGGGGTTTTATTTATTACTTCTACTGGGGCCGCATGGCGCTGTCGGCAGCTCTTTAGAGCAACTGGGCCTGACGCACCTGGCATTTAGCTTTAGCGGCATTTTAATCGGCTCAGTCATTTATTCGCTGCCCTTTACCGTACAGCCGCTGCTGGAAAGCTTTCGCCGTATGGGACCAAGGCCATTAGAGGTAGCCGCGACCTTAGGTGCCGGCAAGCTGGACCAGCTGTTTAGCGTGATACTGCCGTTATGTCGCGGCGGCTTTATCGTTGCCGCCACGCTAACCTTTGCCCATACACTGGGCGAATTTGGCGTGATATTAATGCTCGGCGGCAGTATTCCCGGTGAAACCCAGGTGCTTTCCGTGCTGATTTACGATCACACCGAGGCGATGAATTACGCTCAAGCACATCAGCTATCACTCGGGCTATTAATCACCGCCTTTATGGTACTATTTATTGTTTATGGCCTGAACAGGCGCTTTGAACGCGAGGTACCGATATGATGTTAGCCGTGGGGCTAACGGTAAAGCGCGGTGCTTTTACGCTAGAGCTAAATAATACCCTGCCACTACAAGGCATTACCGCACTGTTTGGCCGCTCCGGCTGTGGTAAAACCACCATGCTGCGGGCTATCGCTGGCCTTGATCGCCATGCCGGTGCTGAAGTGCAATGTGGCGCCATAGTATGGCAGCAAGGCAGCCTCTTTATGCCGGTGCATCAGCGCCGCATTGGTATGGCATTTCAGGAAAGCAGCTTATTGCCGCATTTATCGGTAGAGCAAAACCTGTTATATGGCTTTAAACGGCTGGCAAAACAAACTGACATACAGCTCAAACCAGAGCAGATTATCCAGTTACTGGAGCTTGCACCGTTGCTGCAACAAGCGCCAGAGCAATTATCCGGTGGCCAGCGCCAGCGCGTAGCTTTGGGCCGGGCTTTACTAAGTCAGCCACAGTTGCTGCTGCTGGATGAACCTTTAGCATCCTTGGATCAACAAAGCCGCAGCGAGATCTTGCCGTTTTTACAACGTATCGCCAGCCAGACCGGTATTCCGATGCTGCTGGTTAGCCATCAGCTGGATGACGTGGTTAAACTGGCCGATCATCTGGTGCTGATGCATGAGGGCCGCGTGGTTAGCCAGGGCCCGCTGCAACAGCAATTACTGCAACCCGAACTGGCTGCTATCGGTGCTATGTCACTACTGCACGCCAAAAGCCACGGCAGCAAACAGCACCTGCTGAAACTCAGCATTGGCAAACAGCAATTACAACTACCGGCACCGCTGCATGCTGCCAGCGTAGAGCAAACTGCTTATCGCCTACGCATTCTGGCCCGCGATGTGGCGCTAAGCTTAAAGCCGCTTAGCGAAAGCTCGGTCAGTAATCAGTTACAGGTAAGTATTAGCGGCTTTAACAGCGCCCCCCACCCGGCAGAAACCTTGGTGCAGCTAACACTTGAGGGCCAGCCACTGCAGGCACTGCTAACCAAACAATCGCTAGAGCGGTTGGGCCTGCAAATTGGTCAGCCGGTATATGCACAGATAAAAGCAGTAGCGTTGGACTAAAAAGATTCAGCAGTGCTTATGTAGTTAGCCCGATACAATCTATCGGACAGACGGCAATACAGGTGGGTTTATCGTAGTAGCCAATGCACTCGGTACACAGCGTTGGGTCAACCTCATAATGTTTTGCGCCCATGCTGATAGCTTCGTTCGGGCACTCCGGTACGCACATATCACAATTTATACAGCTAACGTCAATGACGGCAGGCATTATCAGCCCACCGCGCTAATAGCTAAATTGTTGTCTTCCGGCGCCAGTTGTTTTAGCAGCATGGCAAAGCGCAAGTCGTGCTGCGCCGGCAGCTTTACCTTTAACTGATAACAGGCGCCCGGCGCCAGTACTATGGCGTTATTCTGTTTATCGCGCAGTGCTGCCAGCGTAAAAGCGTGGTTGCCTTGTGGCGTCATCAGCATCAGCCGGTCACCAACAGCGAACTGGTTTTTTACCTCCAGCAAGGCAAAGCCTTCGCTATCCTGCTCAGCAATAAACTCACCGACTAACAGCTGCTGCCCTACGCTATGGCTGGTGTCATAGTTTTGTGTATCCTGCGGTTTATGCCGGCGTAAAAAGCCTTCGGTAAAGCCGCGGTTGGCCATGCCGTTTAGCTCACCCAGTAAGTCAGGGTTAAAGGCTTTACCGGCAACAGCATCATCTATTGCCTGGCGGTATACCTGGGCAGTGCGCGCCACATAGTACGGCGATTTAGTACGGCCTTCAATTTTCAGCGAATGTACGCCCATAGCCGTTAATGCCGGCACATGCTCAATGGCGCGTAAGTCTTTTGAGTTAAGAATATAGCTGCCGTGTATATCTTCATCTATCGCCATCAGCTCGCCCGGCCGGCCCTGCTCTTCCAGCAATGCCGGTGTGTTAATGGGGTTAAACTGGCCAACCTCATCCTCTGCTGCCGCATGCACCTGATAAGGCCAGCGACAGCTGTTGGTACAGGCGCCCTGGTTCGGGTCGCGTTTATTAATGTAGCCGGATAACAAACAACGGCCGGAGTACGCCATACACAGCGCACCGTGCACAAATACTTCCAGTTGCATATCCGGCACCTGGCGACGAATTTCGGCTATTTCCTCCACCGCCAGCTCGCGCGATAAAATGACCCGTTCCACCCCCTGTGTTTGCCAGAACTTTACCGCGGCCCAGTTCACCGTATTGGCCTGTACCGACAAGTGCAGCGCTAGCTGTGGAAAATGCTGTCGTAGTAAAAACACCACGCCAGGGTCTGACACTATTAATGCGTCGGGCTTCAACGCCACCACCGGTGCCATATCGGCAATAAAGCTGACGAGTTTGCTGTTATGCGGCGCAATATTCACCACCACATAAAACTTTTTACCCAGAGCGTGCGCCTCGGTGATACCTGTTGCAAGCCCAGCTAAATCAAACTCGTTATTACGCACCCGCAGGCTGTAACGTGGCTGGCCGGCATAAACGGCATCGGCGCCATAAGCAAAGGCCAGGCGCATGGCTTTTAAACTGCCTGCCGGAGAGAGTAGTTCAGGTATTAACATAGCAATTGCCTCTGCCGTTATAAAACGCTGCCAAAAGGAGCGAAAAAGGCGGCTATTCTAACGCCGTGGTGAGCGCTGGCTTTGATCTGCCGCAAAAGCCGGGCCGTTAGCACTGACACGGCTCACTCTGGCCGCAGGCTTTAAAACCAGCGGCAAAGTTAGTTAAACGCTCCGTACGGCTACCCTTTGGTAACATGACTTCAATCAAACTAAAATGCTGCTTGTTATCAAATGCCAGCCGCAATGCTTGAGTAAAATCATCCAGACTGCACACCTGCACACCGTCACCACCCATGCTGCGGGCCAGTTCGGCATAATGCCAGTTGCTTAAGTTGGTGCAAGCAAGCCCGGGAGCAAAGGCGTCTATCATGTCCCAGCGCTGGTTATTAAACACAATAATTACCGGCGCAAAGCCGTAACGGGCGCAATGGCCAAGCTCGAGCCCGGTCATTAAAAAGGCGCCATCCCCCACCAACACTACCGGGCGTAAGCCGGTAACGGCCTGCACACCAAAAGCCGCCGGCACCGCATAGCCCATTGATGCATAAAACGCCGGCGCCAACATTAAACTGGGTTTGGCATGCAAGGACGCAAACAGACAATCGCCTATATCGGAAATCAGCGGCACTATGTCTTGCCGCTGAGTTAGAAACTTATCCAACTGCTGTACCAGAGTGCTGGCTGTCAGGTGCTGCGGCGCCATCGTAAATACTGCAGGTTCCGGCAGTTTTGTGTCATTAAACGGCGCTATAGGCTGTTGTAATAACGCCGCCAGCAAAGGTTTTATTGTCAACTGATGGTAGGTAGCAACGCCAAGCGTCAGCTGGTTTTGATCAAGGCAAACCACTTTATTGGCGGGAAACAGCTCGCTATGAGCAGCAAAGTTGCTGTCGGTTTTAATTACGCCAATTTGCAAAATCAAATCAGCATCACGCAGCAGCTGCGTCGGCCGGATATCGGTTTTATCAAGAAAGATACCGCCATACAGCGGGTGCTGTTGGTTAAAGCTGGCACGGCCCATAAGAGTGCTGACAAAGGGGATATTCAACTTTGTGGCCAACGCTTCAAGCTCTGCTACTGCATCAAAGCGGCGTACATCCACCCCAGCCAGAATAACCGGGCGCTGGGCGTAAGCTAAGCGCTCGGCCAAATGCGCGGTTGCCAGCATCAGCTCATCTTCCGGCACGGCCGGTGGCTGGTAGTCTCCTGCCGGTGTGGTGTTAAATTGCACGGCATCGCGCGGTATTTCCAGCAGCACCGGCCGGCTTTGTTCTTGCACTGTTTTAAGCGCCATGCGGATATCTTCGCCGGCGCGCGCCGGATTATCTAAACGAAACTGTGCGGCGGTAATTTCTTTATAAATATCGCGCTGGGAGTCAACGCTTTTGGCCTGATGGTGAATAAGCAAGCCGCGCTCAAGCTCGCTTTGGCTGGGGAAACCGGCAATAATCAGCAGCGGCACATGTTCAACATAGGCCTGTGCCACAGCGTTGACAGCATTTAACGCACCGGCACCGTACGTTAGTATCACTGCAGCTGGTTTATTGCTGATGCGTGCGGCGGCATCAGCGGCAAACACAGCAGAGGGTTCATGGCTTAAATAATACAACGGCAAACTGCTGCGCTGTTGTAATTGTTCAAACAGCGGCAAAACAAAATCACCGGGAATACCAAATAGCTGTTTAACACCAAACAACTCCAGCTCTTGCAGCAGTGCATCAACCAATAACATAACCCACTCCAGTTTGTTTTTTATGTCTGGCAGTCTGGTGATAATTGCTATTGTCAGCTTTGATACAGATCAAGCATGTGCCGGCTTACGCCAGCACAAAGGAGGTAGATCGTTTGCAGGGAGATTAACGTAACAGCTCAGAAAACGGCAGTATGTTTACCGTTTCACCCGCAGGTAAACTGCTACTGTCACGTGCCAGTACGATATAACAATTGGCGTTGGCAATGGAGCTAAGCATACCTGAGCTTTGCGCACCTAAGGTTTTTACTTTTAAACCGCCCTCACCCTGCCAGTACCAGCCGCGCTGGTAATCCATCCGGCCGGGTTGTTTTTTCAATGGCACTTCGCACTCGGCGCTGAGCAATTTTGCTGGCTGAGCTGCAGTTTCACCGCTAAGTTTGCGCAGCACCGGCTGCACTAATTGCTCCAGCGTTACCACGGCAGCCACCGGGTTACCCGGCAAACCAAAAAACCAGCAGTTATCCAGCTTGCCAAAAGCAAAGGGTTTACCCGGTTTTATCGCTACCTGCCAGAAGTTAATCTGCCCCAGCTTATGCAGAGTCTGCCGCGTGTAGTCGGCATCGCCCACCGAGACACCAGCGCTGGTGAGCAGCACATCAGCCTGGGCCATTGCCTGTTTAAACGCCTGCTCTATCGCCGCCGGATCATCCGGCAATAAACCCAGGTCAATCACCTGAACGCCGAGACGCTGTAGCATAGCGGCGATAACATAGCGATTGCTGTCATAAATATGGCCATCCGGCAGGCTTTGGCCCGGTGGCACTAACTCATCTCCGCTGGAAAAAATAGCTACTTTTAGCTGGCGCATTACTGTTATGTTGGCAAAACCCAACGACGCCAGCAAACCAAGATCTGCCGGGCGTAACTTATGGCCTGCGGCAAACACCTGCGCCCCTTTGGCAATATCTTCGCCGGCACGGCGTACATGCTCGCCAGCGGTTGGTACCAGCTGACACAAAATCTGTTGCTGCAAATCGCTTTGTGTAAGTTGCACCTGCTCCTGCATTACCACAGTATCCAGCCCCTGTGGCATAACCGCACCGGTGGTAATACGCACACAGCTGCCGGACGGCACAGTATCGGTAAAGGCATGACCAGCCAGCGCTACACCCGCGACATCTAGTGGCTGACCGGGAGTTACCTCTGCCGCACGCAGTGCATAACCGTCCATAGCAGCATTGTCGTAGCCGGGTACGTTAATGTTTGATAACAGCGGCTGCGCCAACACCCGGTCCAGTGCTTCAGTTAACGGCACTGTTATGGTCTGCTGCAATGATTGCACCTCGCTGAGCATCTGCAGTATCGCCTGCTCTGCGCTTAGCATTGGTTTCGGGACGCGGGCGTCTTGCATCAGCTTTTGGCTCCCTGTTGGTTTACCATCCACACCGCGGCTTCTACCCGCGAGCGCAGACCAAGCTTTTTCAATAAGTGTTTTACATGCACCTTTACCGTACCGTCTGAGATATTCAGCTCGCGGGCGATCAGCTTATTGCTCAGGCCTTTGGCGATAAAACTTAAAATTTCGTGTTCGCGGTTAGTCAAGCTGTTAAGCTCAGCCGATGTTTTTACCGCCGGGCGCCGTAACGCCGTGGCCAGTACCTGAGTAATAGCTTCACTGAGTACCATTTTTCCGCTCAGCGCGCGCTTTATCTGCTCCAGCAATACTTCCGGATCAGCATCTTTAAGCAGGTAACCATCGGCGCCACTGCTGATCGCATTAACCACATCTTCGTCGGCATCAGATACTGTCAGCATCACTATGCGCGAAGTTACGCCCTCGTCACGCATCTTCTTCAACGTGGCAATGCCATCCATACCTTGCATATTTAAATCGAGAATAATTAAATCCGGATCCAGTTCTACTGCCAACTTAACTGCGTCAGCACCATTACTGGCTTCAGCAATAACTTCCAGTTCATCCTCCAACGCCAACAATTGGGTTAGCCCTTTGCGCAGCAAGGGGTGATCATCTACCAGCATAATGCTGGATTTTTGCTCTGACATTTTTTACTCCGGAAGTTAACTTGGCTGACAGTTACTATTAGCTTATAACAAGGTGCCGCTAACTTTGATATAAATCAGGTAAATAGCAGATCAGTATATTTTGCCCTGCGGTCAATGATTGCCTACCTAAGCCCGAAACAACATGCTAATCAATTGATTCAATTTAATATTAAAAACTCAACACCAAAAACTTACCACTTAATAGGTACCTCTAACTATCCCCCCACCGCTGACAGCTAACTCCGAAGATACATTGTGACAATAAGCCCAGGCCTGCATAGTTTCCGCAGTCTAGTTTGCTGTTCCTCACAGGAGTTTATTATGTCAGACCTGAAAAAGTGGCAGCCGGAAGATGAACACTTCTGGCAAACCACAGGCCAACGCGTTGCCAACCGCAATCTGTGGATCTCGATTCCCAGCTTGTTGTGTGGCTTCGGTGTTTGGATGCTGTGGAGTATTGTTACGGTGCAAATGCTGAACGTTGGTTATCCGTTCAGCACCGCCGAGCTGTTTACCCTTACCGCTATAGCCGGCTTAACCGGTGCGACTTTGCGTATTCCGTCCAGCTTCTTTGTGCGTTTATGCGGTGGGCGCTATACGCTGTTCCTCACCACCAGCCTACTGATGATACCGGCAGTGGGCACCGGGTTAGCGCTGCAAAGTATCGACACCCCACTGTGGATGTTTCAGCTGATGGCATTGCTATCTGGTATTGGTGGCGGCAATTTTGCCTCGTCGATGTCCAACATCAGTTTCTTCTTCCCGAAAAAACAGCAGGGCTTAGCGCTGGGTTTAAATGCTGGCCTGGGTAATTTTGGTGTCACCACAGTGCAAATTCTGGTGCCCATTTTTATGTCATATGGTGTATTTACTCTGCTGGGTGGCGGTGATCCTATGGTACTGGCTAAGGCCAGTGGCACGGTAACCGGTGTTATTCCTGCCGGCACGGCAACCTGGATCCAAAACGCTGGTTTTGCCTGGCTAATTACCTTAGTGCCGCTGGCGTTTTTACTCTGGTTTGGCACCAACAATATCCACACTGAAGAAGTCACCCCCAAGCTGCCATCAGCAGTGAAATCTTTCAGTATTATTCTGGCCATGCTCGGCATAGGTTTTGTCACTTCTGTTGCCGGTTTATGGCTGATTTTACCGGCATCGGCTAATGGTTCCGGCTTTGGCATCCCGAAAGAAATTGTACTTATAGCAGTATTGTTCGCCACCGTTTTCTTATTGAAACTCTTACCCGGGGCAATCCGTACCAGCCTGGAGCGGCAGTATAAGATTTTTAATAACAAGCACACCTGGGTAATGAGTGTGTTGTACGTAATGACCTTTGGCTCTTTTATCGGCTTCTCCGCAGCCTTTCCTTTGTCCATTCAGGTAATTTTTGGCTACAGCCATATCATGGTGGATGGCGTTATGACGCATAGCACACCCAACCCGAATGGCCCAAGTGCATTAACCTATGCCTGGATAGCGCCTTTTGTTGGCGCTTTGATTCGTCCGGTGGGTGGCTGGATAGCCGATAAACTCGGCGGTGCCTTTGTTACTCAGCTTTGCTCTGTGGTGATGATCCTCTGTGCACTGGGAGCCGCTTACTATATGCAACTGGCTTATCAAAGCGCGACACCGGAGCAGTACTTCGTACCTTTTTTCCTGATATTTCTGGGCTTATTTGCTGCCAGTGGTATTGGTAATGGTTCTACCTTCCGCACCATCGCGGTGGTATTTCCTAAAGAACAAGCCGGCCCGGTACTGGGTTGGACCTCAGCGGTAGCAGCCTACGGTGCCTTTTACATACCGCAGGTACTGGGCGAGCAAATTAAAGCCGCCACACCGGAGTACGCCATGGTCGGTTTTGCCATTTTCTATGGCTTATGCCTGCTGATTAACTGGTTCTTTTACCTGAGAAAAAACGGCGAGTTTTATAATCCTTAACCCCTGACCAAACAAAGGCGCATTTACTGCGCCTTTGTTGTTCATTTCTGCACTAAATTACTCACGTTCTTACAACTTTGCTCCAGCTCAGTTAAACATCCTTGTAACCGTTGAATATTCTGTGCAAGTTGCAGCTGTATAAATAACTGCTTTGCTTCTGCAGACGATAGCAGCTTTAAGCGTTGCTCGGTGACAAATTGGTACTGCAACAGTGAGCGTCTGTTCGCATCATTGCTCTGCCGCTCAATAAGCTGCTGCCGTAACAGCTCCGCCTTTTCAGGGTGCTGCTTACACAGCTGTATCAATTGATTAAAATCGGTAAAGTTATATTTTTGTACTTCAGACATCACAGTTCCCTCCCCAAAGCTGTTAATAGCCTTAGCTTGTGGCAACAACGTTGTTGAAGCTATACCCATTAAGTAATATCAGGCACGCTGTTTGTGCTGCAGGTATTCCGGAGAAAAATTGAAATACACTCCGGTACCGCCGTGGCTGCGCCGCCGGATGTCTATTGTGCCGCCCAAGTGTTTACTACGCTCCTGCATAATCGCCAAACCGTAGTGATTCAGTTTTTCAGCTGACTGCGGGATGCCAATACCGTTATCTTCTATTGCCAGCACTATCGACTCGCCTTTATGCTGCTGCAAACTGATTACAATCTCGCTACCGCCACTATGGTGCACTGCATTTTGGCTAGCCTCGCGAATAATTTGCAGCAGGTGAATTTCTTCATGCGGTGCCAGCGGAATATTGGTTAACTGATAATCCAGCTTTATCTGCATGCCGGATTGTTCGCTGAGCTGTTTCACCGAGGCTTGCAGCGCACTGTGCAGGCCGGCGCCATCTACTTTCAGCCGGAAGGTGGTCAGCAGTTCGCGCAGCTGACGATAAGCTGTATCCAGACCCTGTTTTAATTCAGCCGACACATCGGCAATGGTGTCTTTATCGTCTTTTTGTGTGGCTTTATTTAACCGGGTAACCTGAATTTTTAAGTACGACAATGCCTGCGCCAATGAATCGTGTAACTCACGGGCAATTACAGTGCGCTCCTGCATCAGGGCAAGGCGCCTAACCTGCTCTTCCTCTGACTTTAAACTCAGTGCCAGTGCCAGCTGATCGGCCACCGAAGCCAGCAATTTTTGCTGCCAGCGGTCAAGTTGTCCTTCTGAGATACGCGCCACCAATACGCCATATTTCTTTTTGTCACGGTGCAGCAAATAGTTGTAGCTATTGCTGTTGCAACCCGACAATTGCGGCAAGCTGAGGCAATCGCCACAATTTTCCTGCGCACAAGGGTCGTCGCTGCTATCTCCCGGCAACACCTGCATATAGGGTTTATCACCCTCTTCAGTGAACAGGCACAGCTCCAGATCGTCTACTTTCACTACCGTTTTTAACTCAGACACTATCTGATTAAAATCAACATACTCAGGTGCGTGCTCACTAATACGCTGAGCCGTATTGTATAAAAAGCGCAAAGTGGTATTAGTATGCTGCAGCGCTTCGGTTTGTTCTTCCACCCGCTTTTCCAGATTACCGTACATATATGCGATGGAGTCACTCATTTTATTAAAGCTATGCGCTAATGCCCCTAGCTCATCATTATTCGCAACATTTACCCGGTGAGTAAAATCCCCCATTGCCACCTGCCGTGCACCTTTAGTTAAATCTTCCAGTGGCTGCTGCACCATCACTTTTAACCAGTAGATCACTATTGCAGACAATAATACCGTTGCCAGCAAAGCCACCAACTGCAAGGTACGAAAACTGCGGACTTTATATTCAGCATCTTGCTGAATGTAAAACACCAGGTCTTCCAGTAACTGAATTTGCTGCTGTAACTGTCTTTCCAGTTGCGGCATATCTAACGGCTTCTGTTGTAACAACGGCCCAATTAGCTGCCAGTGCTGTTGCGCGGCATCAAACTGCTGCACTATCTTGTCATTATGTAAAAACCGTTTAAACACAGGATGCTGCCAGCTAAGGCTGAATTGTTCCCGCGCTTGTTCCAGCTTCACTTCATCTTGTTGCAAGGTTAACCAGGCCAAACGGTAGCTTTGCATCCGCAGCGAACCGGCGACATTTACTGCATGGGCGTCACTGTCGGTTTTATCCGACAACCAATACGACGCCAGCATGGTGCCAATCGCCAGCGTAACAATACAGGCCAGCGCAATATTAATTCGGGTAACAATGGAAAACTGTCGCATAACCGCTCCGCTTAGTTTACTGCCTAAAGCATACCTGCTAATTGCCACTCGTGCTGGCTTGTCGCTAAAAACCATTGACACAATTGAGCTACCCCTTTTTCCCTGCCCGGTTAGCTGCAACAGCCAACACCACGCAACAAGGGGTAACAGCCAGCGTATTATCAAGCATAACAGCGCTACCCACACTACCACCTTGTGGGTATTTTCGTTTTTTATCAGCTATTTAGAGCACTGGCTGCCTTGTTCCAAATCAAGCATCATCCCACTGTTGTTTCTATAGTGTGCATACCAGAAAAGCAAAATGTCTGTTCATGCAGGACAAGACCAGGAGTAAACCATGAGTCACCTACTCGACAAACTGCGGTTTTTTAAAACCCGCAAAGAACCCTTCGCCGACGGCCACGGTGTCACAACTAACGAAGACAGAAGCTGGGAACAGGGTTACCGGCAGCGCTGGCAGCACGATAAAATTGTGCGTTCTACCCATGGGGTAAACTGTACCGGCTCTTGCAGCTGGAAAATTTATGTTAAAGATGGCCTGGTAACCTGGGAAACCCAGCAAACTGACTACCCGCGCACCCGGCCGGATTTACCGAACCACGAACCACGCGGCTGCCCACGCGGCGCCAGCTATTCCTGGTACATTTACAGCGCCAACCGCTTAAAATACCCCAAGGTACGCCAACAATTAATGAAACTGTGGCGCGAAGCCAAAGCGGTACATAAAGATCCGGTAAAAGCCTGGGAATCTATTGTCAGCGACCCGGTAAAAGCGAAAAGCTACAAAGAACGCCGCGGTTTAGGTGGCTTTATCCGCGCCAGCTGGGATGAAGTGAACGAGCTGATTGCAGCTTCAAACGTCTACACCACAAAAGCTTACGGCCCGGACAGGGTTACCGGCTTCTCGCCCATTCCGGCGATGTCGATGGTGTCGTACGCCGCCGGTGCGCGTTATTTATCCTTAATTGGCGGTAACTGTTTAAGCTTCTATGACTGGTACTGCGATTTACCGCCGGCCTCACCGCAAGTTTGGGGTGAGCAAACCGACGTACCCGAATCAGCCGACTGGTATAACTCCAATTACATTATTGTTTGGGGCTCTAACGTGCCGCAAACCCGCACGCCAGATGCGCACTTCTTAACCGAAGTACGCTACAAAGGCACCAAAACCTGTGTTATCACCTCGGACTATTCTGAAGCGTCTAAATTTGGTGATACCTGGTTAGCCCCGCGTCAGGGCACCGACGCCGCACTGGCGATGGCGTTTGGCCATGTTATTTTGCAGGAGTTCTACGTTAATAACCCAAGCGCCTATTTTACTGACTATGTAAAACGCACCACCGATATGCCAATGCTGGTGATGCTGGAGCAAGGTGACAAGCATCTGACGCAAGGCCGGTTTTTACGCGCTGCCGATTTAGTCGATAATCTGGGTGAAGATAATAACCCGGACTGGAAAACCATTGCGCTGAACAGCGATGGCCGCTTAACCAGCCCGAACGGTGCCATTGGTTATCGCTGGGGCCAGGCCGGTAAATGGAATCTGGAGCAAAAAGATAAAGCCGGCGAAATCGACTTACAGTTATCGCTAAAAGATAACCGCGACGAGCTGGTCGATGTGGCTTTCCCGTATTTTGGTGGCGCGCCGCACGAATATCAGTACTTTCAGCACACCGCGCATGACGATGTGCAAATTCGCAAAATTCCGGCCAAACGCGTTGAGCTTGCCGATGGCAGCACGGCCTTAGTCGCAACGGTATTTGATTTAATGTTGGCGCACTATGGCGTCGATAACGGCATTGGTGATGCCAGCCGCGCCAAGTCTTACCTGGATAATGTGCCTTACACGCCGGGCTGGCAGCAGCCAATCACCGGCGTTGCTCCTGAAGATGTCATTCGGGTAGCACGCGAATTTGCCCGCAACGCTGATAAAACCCGCGGCCGCTCTATGGTCATTGTCGGTGCGGCACTGAACCACTGGTACCACATGGACATGAATTACCGTGGCTTAATTAATATGCTGATGATGTGCGGTTGCATCGGCCAAAGCGGTGGTGGCTGGGCGCATTATGTCGGCCAGGAAAAACTGCGGCCGCAAACCGGCTGGACACCTCTGGCCTTTGCGCTGGACTGGCAGCGGCCACCACGCCATATGAACGGTACCTCGTTCTTTTACAACCACTCCAGCCAGTGGCGTTATGAAAAGCTGGATATGACCGAAATTATCTCGCCACTGGCTAACAAAGAAAAATGGAGCGGCAGCATTATTGACTTTAACGCCCGCGCCGAACGCATGGGTTGGTTACCGTCAGCTCCGCAACTGGGCGTTAACCCGCTGGGCCTGGCGGCTAAAGCCAAAGCCGCCGGCGTAGAGTTAAAAGACTATGTGCTGCAGCAGCTGAAAGATCGCAGTATTAAGTTTGCCTGCGAACAGCCAGAGAGCCCACAAAACTTCCCGCGCAATATGTTTATCTGGCGCTCTAACCTGCTGGGTTCCAGCGGTAAAGGCCACGAATATATGCTTAAGCACTTTTTAGGTACCAAACACGGTCTGCTGGGTAAAGACTTAGGCGAGTTTGGCGGCAAAAAGCCGGAAGATATCGAGTGGACTGATGATGGCGCCGAAGGCAAAGTTGATTTATGGGTGACATTGGATTTCCGTATGTCGACCACCTGTCTGTATTCCGACATTGTGCTGCCAACCGCCACCTGGTATGAAAAAGACGATATGAATACCTCGGATATGCATCCGTTTATTCACCCTTTAACCGCCGCCATTGACCCGGTATGGGAAGCGCGCAGCGACTGGGAGATCTTTAAAGGCATTGCCAAGGCGTTCTCCAAAGCCGCGGTTGGCCACTTAGGCGTTGAAACCGATGTAGTCACCACGCCAATGCACCATGACACTCCGGCCGAACTGGCACAACCTTATGGCGTAAAAGCCTGGTGGAAAGGTGAATGTGAGGCCATTCCGGGTTTGACGATGCCACATATTAATATTGTTGAGCGTGATTACCCCAACACTTATCAACGCTTCACCTCAATTGGCCCGCTGCTGGAGAAAATCGGCAACGGCGGCAAAGGCATCGGCTGGGATACCAAGGACGAAGTGAGTTTCCTGAAAAAACTCAACCGTGTGCACACCGATGAAGGCATTAACAAAGGCATGGCGAAGATTGACAGCGCCATCGACGCCTGCGAGATGATTTTATCTTTAGCACCGGAAACCAATGGCCAGGTGGCCGTTAAAGCCTGGGAAGCCTTGGGTAAAATTACCGGCCGCGACCACACCCATTTAGCGCTGCCCAAAGCTGACGAGAAAATCCGCTTTAACGATATCGTCGCCCAGCCGCGCAAGATCATCAGCTCGCCTACCTGGTCAGGCCTGGAAGATGAGCATGTGTCGTACAACGCCGGTTACACCAATGTGCACGAGTTGATCCCATGGCGCACCATTACCGGCCGCCAGCAGTTTTATCAGGATCACGAATGGATGCGCGACTTTGGCGAGCAGCTGTGTAGCTACAAACCGCCGATTAACTTAAAAACCGTACAGCCGGTACTAAACAAAAAGCCTAACGGTAATAAAGAGATCGTACTGAACTGGATCACACCGCACCAAAAATGGGGTATTCACAGCACTTACTCCGACAACCTGTTAATGCTGACCCTGTCGCGTGGTGGCCCTATTGTCTGGCTTAGCGAAATCGACGCCGCTGCCGCGGGTATTGAAGATAACGACTGGATTGACATCTTTAACGTTAACGGCGCCATCGCCGCCCGAGCTGTGGTATCGCAAAGGGTTCCGGAAGGCATGAGCATGATGTACCACGCTCAGGAGCGCATTGTAAACGTGCCCGGCAGCGAGTTAACCGGTACCCGTGGTGGTATTCACAACTCGGTTACCCGCGCCGTAATGAAGCCAACCCATATGATCGGTGGCTATGCCCAGCAGGCTTATGGTTTTAACTACTATGGCACCGTTGGCTGTAACCGTGACGAGTTTGTCATCATCCGCAAGATGGGCAAAGTCGACTGGTTAGACACTAAATAAGCTTGGAGTAAGTAACATGAAAGTAAGAGCCCAAATTGGCATGGTGCTGAATTTAGATAAGTGCATAGGCTGCCACACTTGCTCCATCACTTGTAAAAATGTCTGGACCTCACGCGAAGGCGTCGAGTATGCCTGGTTTAACAACGTTGAAACCAAGCCTGGTATTGGTTTTCCGAAAGAGTGGGAAAACCAGCAAAAGTGGAACGGTGGCTGGGTACGCAACAAAAGCGGCAAGCTGGAGCTGAAAATCGGCGGTAAGCGGCGTATTTTAGCCAATATTTTCGCCAACCCGGATTTGCCGGAAATTGACGATTACTACGAGCCGTTCGATTTTGACTACCAGCATTTGCATACCGTTGGCGACACTAAACACCAGCCGGTAGCAAGGCCCCGCTCGCTGATCAGCGGCCAGCGGATGGAAAAAATTGAATGGGGCCCGAACTGGGAAGAAATTCTCGGTACCGAGTTTGCCAAACGCAAAATAGACCAGAACTTTAACGAGGTGGTGCAAAAGGACATTTACGGTCAGTTTGAAAAGACCTTTATGATGTATCTGCCGCGTTTGTGCGAGCACTGTTTAAACCCGGCCTGTGTCGCGGCCTGCCCTTCCGGCGCCATTTATAAGCGCGAAGAAGATGGCATAGTGCTGATTGACCAGGACAAATGCCGCGGCTGGCGTATGTGTGTATCGGCCTGCCCGTACAAAAAAATCTATTACAACTGGAAAACCGGTAAATCAGAAAAATGTACCTTCTGCTTCCCGCGCATTGAAGCCGGCCAGCCAACGGTATGCTCGGAAACCTGTGTCGGCCGCATCCGCTACTTAGGTGTGCTGCTGTATGACGCCGATAAAATTGAAATTGCCGCCAATACGCCGAACGAGAAAGATCTGTATCAGGCGCAGCTGGATATCTTCCTTGATCCGAACGATCCGGCAGTGATTGCTGCGGCCAAAGCAGAAGGTATAGGTGATAACTGGATTAAAGCCGCCCAGCGCTCGCCGGTGTATATGATGGCGATGGAGTGGAAAGTTGCCCTGCCATTGCACCCTGAGTATCGCACGCTGCCGATGGTCTGGTATGTGCCGCCATTGTCACCGATCCAGAGTGCAGTCCAGGCTGGCCATGTGGGTATGAACGGCGAAATCCCGGATTTGAAATCGCTGCGTATTCCGCTGCGCTATCTGGCCAATATGCTCACCGCCGGTGATGAGGCACCGGTAGTGCGGGCGCTGGAGCGAATGATCGCGATGCGCGCCTTTAAACGCTCGCAGCAGGTCGATGGCGTTGAAGATGCCGAAGTGCTGCAGCAGGTTGGCTTAACGCCGGTGCAGGTAGAAGAAATGTACCGCTATATGGCGTTGGCTAACTATGAAGACAGGTTTGTCATTCCCACCAGCCATCGTGCCTATGCCGAAAACGCTTACGACCTGAAATCCAGTTGTGGTTTCAGTTTCGGCAACGGCTGTGGTGATGGCAATAACGGCGTAAATCTGTTTGGCACTAAAGCCAAAGGTGTACGTCAGGTTATCCCGGTAGAGATTCAGGAGTAAGCGCCATGCCCATACTACAACTACTATCCTTGCTGCTGGATTATCCGAAGCAGCCGTTAGTCGACGCCAAAGCCGAATTGCTGGCAATAGTGGCCGATGCCACTATCGAGCCGGCATTAAAGCAGAGCCTAAGCACTTTTATCGACAGCCGCACCAGCGGCGAGCTGATGGACTGGCAGTCTGAATACGACAGCCTGTTTGAACGCGGCCGCTCGTTATCCTTGCTGATTTTTGAGCATATCCACGGCGAGTCACGCGACCGCGGCCAGGCGATGGTGAACCTGCTGGCGCAATATCGCGAAGCCGGGCTGGATATTGGCGTAAAAGAGCTGCCGGATTACCTGCCGCTATACCTGGAGTTTTTATCTACCCAGGGCGAGCAAAACGCGCAAATTGGTTTGGAAGAAATTGCGCCGGTGCTGGCGGTACTGCTGTGTCGCCTGCAGCAGCGCGAGTCTGACTACGCCGGTATTTTTGCCACCCTTGTAGCATTATCTGCCGCTGAAGTCGACTTGGCTGACATAAAACAGCAGATCGCCGGCGAGAAGCGCGACGATACACCAAAAGAGCTGGACAAGGTTTGGGAGGAAGAGATGGTCAGCTTTATCGGCAACGAGCAAACCAGCTCAGCATGCGGCACAGGCAATAAACCGACTGACGGTCAGCGTCGCGACCAGTTTATTCCGCTTAGCACTGAGCTGTTAAACCCTGCGCTAAAGCAGACAGACGCGTTAAGCACAGCACTTTAAAAGAGGCCGCTGCCAAGCGCGCTTAAAGGAGCATTAACATGGCACACTTAAACCTGTTTGCCTTTGGCATTTATCCGTACATTGCCATCGCCATTATGGTGATTGGCAGTTGGATCCGCTATGACAGAGAGCAATACAGCTGGAAAACCAGCTCCAGCCAGCTGCTGGAAAGCAAACAGCTGCGCAAAGGCAGCATTGCCTTTCATATCGGCGTACTGGGTATCTTTTTAGGCCATTTCTTTGGCTTATTAATGCCCAAAGAGATCTGGTATCTGTTTGGTATTACCACCCAGATGAAACAACTGATCGCTATAGGTGCCGGTGGCTTGTTCGGCCTGATCTGCTTCTACGGCTTAACGGTGCTGATTAAACGCCGGCTGTTTAACCCTCGGATCCGCGCTACCAGTAACCCTATGGATATCGCTATATTGTTTTTACTGTATGCACAGCTAATTCTGGGGCTGCTGTCGATTTTTGTCTCGATGGGCCATTTAGATGGCGCCGAGATGCTAAAACTGATGGCCTGGGCGCAAAATACCGTCACCTTTAACAGTTTGGCAGCAGCAGAAGCCATTAGCGGCGTGCACTGGATTTTTAAACTGCACGTGTTCCTTGGTATGACGCTGTTTGTCGTGTTCCCGTTCAGCCGCTTAGTACACATGCTGAGTGCACCGGTGCAGTACGTGCGCCGCCAGCACCAGATAGTACGCCAGCGTTTTGTGCGCTAGATAAACTTTCGGGCTCCGGGAGGCTTTAAGCCGGTGTTGCACACAAAGACGCCGTAAATCCATCCGTGGAGGCTCCTCTCCGGCATCCATGCCGGAGACGCTTTGTTTAGCAACAACGGCTCGCCCCCTTCAGCAGCCGGGCAGCAAGCTACAACTAACGCAGAGGTTCAAAATGATACAAGTAAACAATGCCAGTATCAGCGAAGCGGCCATTATGGCCGAAGTACAATACCATCCGGCGGCGAACAAACGCGCGGCCACGCTTAAAGCCGCTGAATCGCTGATCATCGGTGAATTATTACGTCAACGCGCCAAAACGCTGGGCCTGAGCGTAAAAAGCGAGCTGAACAGCGCCAGCGATGATGACTTTCTGGATGCACTGATTAGCCGCGAACTGCCTATCCCAACTGCATCTGAAGAAGAATGCTTACAATACTACAAGCTGAACCCGCAGCGCTTCGCCAGCTCACCGCTGCTGGAAGTCAGCCATATTTTGCTGGCCGCTGCACCGGAGGATGACAAAGCCCGGGTAGAAGCCAAGATCTTATCCGAGCAATTAATCCTGAAACTGCAACAAGGCGACAGCCTGACTGAGCTGGCTAAACACTACTCGGCCTGCCCGTCAAAAGAAACCGGCGGTAGCCTTGGCCAAATAAGTCGTGGCCAGACAGTGCCGGAGTTTGAACGGCAAATATTCAGTGCTGAGCCAGGTTTACTGCCACAGGGTATCGAAAGCCGTTACGGTTTTCATATCGTGTTTATTGCCCGCAAAGTGCCGGGCAAGCTATTGCCGTTTAGCGCCGTACAGCAAAAAATAGCCGAATACCTGAACGAGAAAGTACGCCGCAAAGCGGTGGCACAATATATTCATACACTGATAGTTGCGGCAGAAATTGAAGGTTATGATTTTAAGCTATCCGACTCGCCGCTAATGCAGTAAAACGCTACCCTTATCGGGGGCGCATGCTTGCGCCCTTTTTTGCTTTTCTGTTACTTAAGACTAAGAAAACAGCGCAGTACCAACCGGTCCTACCCACTTACCATAAAGTAGGTAACCATTTAATATAATTATAAAAAAACACATTTAGCGTTAGGATCTTCCTGTCGTCTATTGTCAGGAAGCCCGCAATGAAAACCCCTGTCTCTGCTTTACCTTTTGCCATCACTTTCGCGTTCTCTGCTGCCGTTGCATCACCACCTGCACAGGCCGACAGCGCCGGCGAACAACTGCAGCAAGCATTGGCACAAAGTAGCGTATCGGCGCATTTTCGCTACAGGTTGGAATATGTCGACCAAGACAATGTACCGGAAGATGCTGTCGCCTCTACGCTACGTAGCCGCTTAAGCGTTAATACCGGTAAAGCCTATGGTGTTAGCGCCTTATTCCAGATTGATAATGTCAGCCAGGTGGGCAACGACAATTACAACAACACGGTAAATGGCAAAACTCACTACAGCGTGGTGGCTGACCCTAAAGGCATCGACATTAATCAGGCGTTGCTGCGCTATCAAAATGACAGTGGTACAACGCTAAGCGCTGGCCGCCAGCTGGTTAACCAGCTGAACCAACGCTTTTTAGGCGGTGTCGGCTGGCGCCAGAATGAGCAAACCTTGAATGGCTACCGCCTGCAACAAACATTTGCCAACAACTTTAGCGCTGAGCTTGGCCATTACTACAACGTTAACCGGGTATTTGGTCCCAAAAGCCCCGCTGCCGATCAACACGGCAGCTTCAATACGGCACTACTGCAATGGCAGATAACTCCGGCGCATCAGTTGGCTGCTTTTAGCTACGACTTTGATTTTGATAACTGGGCAGCACGCAACAGCCGGACAGTTGGCGCAGATTATCAGGGCAAGCTTAACAGCGGACCTAAGCTTAGCTGGCAGTTAGCGCTGGCTAAACAAGACGATGCGCATAATGCGCCATTAAACTTCAGCCACCACTATCACCGCTTAAGCCTGAGCTGGGCGCTGAATAGCGTAACGTTGGAGGCCGGGCAGGAGCGTTTAGCCGGTGATGGCCAAAGCGCTTTTCAAACGCCGCTGGCAACGCTGCATGCTTTTTCCGGTTTCGCCGATATGTTTTTAACTACCCCAAATAGCGGCCTGCGGGATAACTGGCTGCAGGTTAATACTAAGCTCAGCGGTATGGCGTTGACGTTGGCGTATCATCGCTTTGACAGTGATGCCGGTAGCAGCAAATACGGTGATGAATGGAATGCCAGCGCCGGCTACGCTCTGAACAAACAATTATCTGCCTTACTGAAACTGGCGCATTACAACGCTGATACCCTGGCAGTGAACACTACTAAAGTTTGGCTGATGCTCAGCTACCAATTGTAGCCATCGTTAAGTTTTTCTTCTCTCATAGTTCCACCTTGGCCAATACTGCATGTTGGCTCCTCTGCACCGCCCCTGGTTTTCAGTGGGCGGTTTTTTTATTTTCTATGTCACACAGCCATCCCCGCGCCCTACTCCCGATGGGGTAATAACTGCAGTAAAACTGCGCTCTGGCGCCGGGCTGATGTTTTCACAGCTGCAAAAACATGATCCAGATCAAACTTTGACCTGAGCTTAGCGCTAAGCTAAACCACAACATCTAGTGCCATTAAAAACAAAAAAGCACTATATAGAGGGTTGAATGCTTAGATTTACTGATGAACAAATCGCCTTTCAGGAAGTGCCCGGCGAAGTATCACTGGCTTATACCATCGCCGGCTGTCCGCTGGGTTGCAAAGGCTGCCACAGCAGCTATAGCTGGCATAGCGAGCAAGGTACCATGTTAACAGCTAGCTATCTGCACCAGCGGCTGCAAACCTATCAGAGCCTGATTAGCTGCGTACTGTTTTTAGGTGGTGAATGGCAACCTCAGACGCTACTGCCACTGTTAATGATGGTGCGTAGCGCCGGCCTGAACACCTGTTTATATACCGGGTTGGACGATGTCAGCCCGGCGCTTAAACAGCAACTGACCTACCTGAAAACCGGCCGCTGGCTGGCCGAGCGCGGCGGCCTGAACAGCCCGAATACTAACCAGATTTTTACCGATTTACGCACAGGCCAATGCCTGAATCATTTATTTATCCAACCATAACATGCTGAGAGATACGCTATGCAAGCACTGAATTTCCATCAACTACAAAGCAAACTCACGTTTATCGAAAATTATCTGACAGCAAACAATGCGGCCGATGGCTCGAAACTGGATGCAAATGCCAACGTAACACAAAAAAACATTGCCACCCTGGAAGCTGAGCTGATGAAAGATCATTTTATCCAGGTAAACCGCGCCTTAGTCAGCAATAAAATCAGCACACTGTTTGGCGCGGAATTAGCTGCTGAGTATCTGCGCCAAATCACTGAGCATGAAATTTACGTACACGACGAGACCAGCTTAAAGCCCTATTGCGTGTCGGTAACCATGTATCCGTTTTTACGTGATGGTTTAACCAAACTGGGTGGCGAGTCACAGGCGCCAAAACATTTAGAGTCATTCTGCGGCTGCTTTGTAAACTTTGTGTTTGCGGTGTCCAGCCAATTTGCTGGCGCCGTGGCCACGGTGGAGTTTTTAACCTACTTTGATTACTTCGCCCGCAGGGATTATGGCGATAATTATCTGCAAACTCATACCAAGCAAATTGCCAACCATCTGCAGCATGTAGTATACGCGCTAAACCAACCGGCTGCCGCGCGTGGCTATCAAAGCGTGTTCTGGAATATCTCGGTGTACGATCAACATTACTTCGACAGTATGTTTGGTAACTTTGTGTTTCCGGATTTTGTAAAACCAGAATGGCAGTCGGTGTCCGCACTGCAGCAGTTCTTTTTGCAGTGGTTTAATAAAGAGCGGGAAAAAACCGTATTGACCTTTCCGGTGGTCACCGTGGCGATGCTAACGGAAAACGGTAAGTGTAAAGACACTCTCTTTGCCAACGAGATCGCTCACGAGATGGCCGCGGGTAACTCCTTCTTTATCTATCAATCAGAGAATGCCGACTCCTTAGCCAGCTGCTGCCGGCTACGCAGTGAAATCAGCGACAATACCTTCTCGTATTCGCTGGGGGCCGGCGGTGTTGCCACCGGCTCCATCAACGTAATTACCCTTAATATGAACCGCTTAATACAGGATGGCCGCGACATCGCTGTGGAAATTGCCAAAATTCATAAATATCAGGTGGCATACCGTAAATTAATTGAAGAGTACAAAGCCGCCGGCTTACTCACCGTATACGACGCTGGTTTTATCAGCCTGGACAAACAATTCTTAACTATTGGCATTAACGGCATGGTCGAAGCAGCGGAATCACAAGGCCTCGCTGCCGGCAATAACCCTGACTACATCAAATTTGTGCAGCAACAACTAAAAGTAATTTTCGATGCGAATAAAGCCGCAAAAGCTGAGTACGGTTATATGTTTAACACCGAATTTGTACCGGCTGAAAACCTCGGCGTGAAAAATGCCAAGTGGGACCGCGAAGATGGCTACCTGGTGCCGCGCGATTGCTATAACTCGTATTTTTATGTGGTAGAGGATGAGCACAGCAATACGCTGGACAAATTCCAGCTGCATGGCCGCGAGTTACTGGATTACCTCGACGGCGGCTCAGCGCTGCATTTAAACCTGGAGGAAAAACTCGATCAGCCGGGCTATGTAAACCTGTTAAACATTGCCGCCCGGACCGGCTGTAATTACTTTTGTGTCAACGTCAAAATTACCATCTGTAACCAATGTGAAGCCATCGACAAGCGCACTCTGTGTGCCTGCCCGGCCTGTGGCAGTAAAGATATTGACTACGGCACCCGGGTTATCGGCTATTTAAAACGGGTATCAGCTTTTAGCAGCGGCCGCCGCCAGGAACATAGCCTGCGGCATTATCAACGACAACAATCGGATAATAGAGCACAGCGCAGCGCTTAATCGTAGGGACGCATCATTGCGCCCTATTTTTCAAATGTTGCCACATGATGCCAGATAGTTCGCACCAGCATGAATAAGCATGGCGGTCAGACTAACCGCCATGCTTATAAAAAATATCAACTACTATATAACAGCAGATATCTCAGACATTCTTTATCTTTGGCCTTTCCTCTTAACCCGCATTAACATCAATCCCATCGCGCCAAGAAGACTCAAAGAGATAGTGCCGGGTTCCGGTACCATTAGCACACCTCTTGCTTGCCAAACGGTAGGGCTGTCTGTTGCATTGCCACTGGCAAGGTCAGCGCTAAAGATGGTGTCACCGCCCGGAGTATTGTAAACAAGGTTTATCAGGCCATCTGTAAGCAGCCAATTGTTTAACCGGTCTGTAGGTGTAGTGCAGCCGTTCCAACCACCGGCCGGCGTCGCACCGGGTTGAACTCTGGGGTTTGGCGCATAACCATCACAGGCAAATATAAAAATCTCATTGTTTTCTCCTGTTACCAGCCAGCTTGTCAGGTCAAACAGGGTGGCCAGATAGTCAGGCCCGGTGTCATCAAGCCACACTCCGTTCGGCGTTAGCAGATTGCCATTGACGTAAAGCGCAAAATAATCGTCGGCAGCAACATAGAGGTATGCATCGTTCAGATATACCGGGTAGCCCGTGTCAGCTATCCCCGGCAGATAAAAGTTATAGCGAAACTGCGCCATATTTGGGACGTATTGGATGTTCGTGTCCGGGTCGCGTGCGTTGTTACTGCCGTCACAACTGGGGCCGGGTGTCTCTTGGTCGCAGTACCACATATAACTGGCGGATGAACCCGGAATAACCTGGTCCGGAGGCGGTGGTGGTAATGCGGAAAAATCCAACGTTCCGGGGCTGCCCCAGTCCGTATAGTAAATGGTTGATGCCAGCACACTAACCGGGGTGCAAGCGAGAGCCAGTACAACAGCCGTTAATTTCCACTTAGATGTGTTCATATTCTGGTTCCTTGAGTGTTAAATGACGATCCCTGCAACTGTGGTTGCCCTTGAAAGGACGCATAATATGAGCCAACGCTGTTTTTTCCTGACATAATCCATCGTCGCAAAAAACATCAAACAGCTGCATCTTGCTGGCAAAACAACAAAAATTGGCGATTAACAAATACTGCGCCTTGCCTCGCTCAAACTACTGTCGAGGCCATATCTTTCAATACATTCCAGGATCCGTTCCGGCCTGCCCCAGTCGTCCCAGTCTATGGCTGTCATCGGCAGTACCAGACATTGCTGCGCCACTTTTTGTAATAGGTCGCTGGAAAAATCCAGGCCGGGCATATACTGGAAGGTATTATGAATCGCTTTGTCGACAGCCTCGCGCAGCATATCGCCTTGCAGTGCGCCTCTGGTTAAACGATGCAGATATAAAAAACACAAAAAGAACTTCGGTTGCAGTGTTTCAGCCAGTTGCCACAGCAGTTGGCCGTTAGCGGCGATTATCATCGTGCTCCACAACGCATTATTACTGAATAAACGTCTTGCTTGCTGATTATCCGGCTTTTCAACAAAAGCGGATACCGGCTGCAAGTCTGCCTCTGACATTACAGCGCCCCTGGTACCGGATTCAATCCAGCCAAAGTCCGGATTAGGCCAGCGGGCTTCAGCCCCCAGCAATATTAAGTGCTTAGTATCGACAGCGGCGGCACTCAATGCGGTGGCGGCCAGCGTTACAAAATGGGACTCCGGAAAAATAAAATGGTCTGACGGCATAATAATAACGTTGGCCTCAGGCTCAATAGCTAAAATATGCGCTAAGGCCAGATAAATGGCCGCGGCGGTACCATTGCTGTCCGGCTGGTACAACACAGTGCCAGGAATACTGTTGATATCCATTTCATCAAAATATACCGCCTGCTCAGCAACAGACACCGTAACAATATTCTTCTGACCGACGATTTGTCTGGCCCTGTCCCAGGTATGCTCAAGCATGCTGCGATCGCCGGCAAAACGACAGAATTGCTTTGGCCGGTATGTCCCTAACCATTCCTGAATGGCCTCACGCATCCGCTCGCCACGACCGCCTGCCAGCACAATGGCCCAATATTTCCCGCTGGAATTTGCCGGTGCTAACTGTCTGTCTGCCGTAATATCTTCCGGTGCATATATATGTTCAAAGCTCTTACCCGCTTTACTGAAACTCATGTTTCCTCCTGTCTGCAAGACCGATTGATTAGTAATGGAAGTCACGTCGATACAAAGCTGAACATAACCGCATAGCGATACCCGCAAGCCTGGTGTCAGGCCAACTGAAGCGATTCGTTATTACCTAATCAGTGTAAGGAAGAAAAAAATAATCTCGCTCGGATTTAGCCGGACTTTAAGCTAGGGAATACCCCTAAAGAATGCACTGTCGCGGCGGCAAACGTACAAACTGCAACTATACTGGATCGCAGTATTAAGCTGTCGGATATAAAAACATGCTCTCAGAGCAGGAAGAGCAAGAAAAACTGCAGGCCATTTTACGCACTGTGGCCGATGTTATCATCACCATTGACCACACCGGCACAGTGATACAGGTTAACCAGGCGCTGGAACAACAGTTTGGGTATACCCCGGCAGAGCTAACAGGGCGTAATATATCGATGCTAATGCCAGAGCCTTATGCCAGCGAGCATGATGGTTATCTGGCCCGTTATTTACGCACCGACAAAGCCGGCATTATTGGTGTAGGCCGCGAGCTGGTTGCTAAACATAAAAATGGCAGCTTATTCCCTATTCACTTGTCAGTAACCAAAGTAGAAGCTTTTCCGTTTTTTGTTGGCGTGATCCGCGATATGTCAGAGTTGGTTAAATTAGAGAAAGAAACCTTACTTATCGGCGAACAGGAGCGTAACCGGATCAGCAGAGAATTACATGATGATCTGGGCCAAAATCTGATGGGAATATCTATGCAGCTGCAGGGGCTAACTAAGCAGCTAGCCGGCACCGACAATCCGTTACAGCATCAGCTACAGCAACTGAGTAACGAGCTACAACAAAATGTCAGAAATATCAGAGACGTTATTAGTGAACTGGCCACCATCGAACTAGAGGAGCAGGGCCTGAAAGATGCACTGAAAACCTTTATTAGCAGTTGCAACCGGTATCATAAAACGCCGGTCAACTTAATGTGTGAAGGTGAATGGCAAGCAGAAGATTATGGCGTAGCGGTGCAATTATACCGCATTGCCAGAGAAGCGATTTATAACGCCCTGAAACATGCTGATGCCAGCTGTATTGATGTAAGCCTGCTGCAACAGCCTGACAGCATCCGTTTGGTCATTCAGGACAATGGCAAAGGCTTTCCACCAGAGATAACATTGCGCGATAGCCGCTTGTTAACAACAGGCCATGGCCTGCGTAATATTCATTTTCGCGCCCATGTTATTGGCGCCCATCTGACAATACGTTCCTCTGCTGATACAGGCACCAGAATTGAATGCCTGTATTGCGGATTAACCGGCAAAGCCGCAGCTGACAGGATTTACTCATGAATACTATTATGTTGGTAGATGATCATCCGGTGTTTCGCTGTGGCATGGCGACATTAATCCGGGCCGAACCGGATTTGACAATATGCGCTGAAGCAGCATCTGTTGATGAAGCACTGCCACTTATCAATCAGCACCAGCCCGATTTGCTGATACTGGATCTGGTGCTTGCCGAAGGCGATGGTCTGCAATTAATTAAACACCTGCGAACTCAGGGCAGCAAACTACCGATCCTGGTAATGTCTATGTACGATGAACGTCTGTTTGCAGAACGTGTACTCCGGGCTGGTGCCAACGGCTTTATTAATAAAGCTGATGCTATCAGCAACATTATTCCGGCTATCCGCCGTGTTCTGAAGGGCAGGATCTATGTTAGTGAGCAGGTATCAGAACTGCTTATTACTGCAAATGTTAATGGCAAAAATAGTCAGGGCAGCGCAGCTGAAACAAAGCTATCGGACCGGGAGATGGAAATTTACATGATGCTGGGCCGGGGTTACAGTACCAAAAGGATTGCTAAAGAGTTGCACCTGAGCCCTAAAACCATTGATTCCCATAAAGAACATATTAAGGAAAAACTAAATATTACCGACAATAACAGCCTTATCCAGCGCGCGGTCACCTGGATGATGAGCAACTGACACTACAACATGGGTACAGAAATTTCACAGTCATCGGTATCCCCTTTGGGACGCACACAGTTGCGGCCCTGTTGTTTGGCCATATAAAGACACCTGTCCGAGCGATTAATCAGTTGTTCCGGACTCGAATCATTATCGCCCAGCGCCGCCACACCGATACTGACAGTAACACCGAATGCGCCTTGCGGGCTGTCAAATGTCAGGGCAGCAACGGCCTGACATAACCGCTGCGCCAACTGACGGGCCGAACGTAAACTGCTTTCCGGCAACAAAACAGTAAACTCTTCGCCCCCCATTCTTGCAAAGCAATCACTGGCACGAATTTCCGGTGTAACAACCCGGACAAACTCTTTAAGCACCGTATCGCCGGAGGCGTGGCCATGACGGTCGTTAATCTGTTTGAAGTGGTCGAGATCTAGCATCAATACACTAAGGGGGTGACCGTAACGCTGCGCCCGGTGATACTCCTTTTCCAGCCGCTGCATGAATACCCGCCGGTTAGCAATGCCCGTCAGCGGATCCGTTTGCGACATGTGCAGTAGTTGTTCAGTCATACGCTGTAGCTCAGTAACATCACGATAAAACCAGATACGCCCCCAGTAGTTGCCCTCCGGTGCATGCAGCCCTCGCGAATAGCGTTCCAATATCCGGTCATCCTTCATCTGGATCCGAACCCCTTGCTCCTCTTCATTAAGAGATAAATACAATTCTCTGATCCGCCGTACAAAGCTTTCCGGGTCGGCCACTTGCTCAACTACTGCCGACAGCGCAGCTTCACCGTCCCGCGCATTCATCACCGCCTCCGGAATGTGCCATATTTCCAGAAAGCGACGATTCCAGGTTTTTATCAGATTGTTGGCATCTACCACCAGGATACCGTCAGGCGACTCATCCAGATAAACGCTCATCACGGTAGACTGATAACGCGCTTCCAGCTCAAGATGCACCTGATCACTTATTTCGTAAGCCGTACCCAGCAAGCGGGTAACTTTGCCGGCCTTATCAAAAAAAGGCACCAGGCTTGTCTGCCAGTAGGTACGGCCAATGGGTAAATCCAGCGTTTCCTGATAATCAATGGCAGCCTTGTTCTTAATACAACGCCGGTAATTAGCCTTAAGCTGAGCTACCGTGCCGGGTGAAAGCAACTCGACCACACTGCGCCCGGCAATCTCGGCGTGTTTCATACCACTTAGCTGCTCGTGACGGGCATTGATCGCCGCCAGCCGGAACTCATCGGCAGAGATCACATCAATCACAAAAGCCGCTACACCAAGGTAGTCCAGCATTTGCCGCAGTTCAGCAGGGTTGTTATTAACATTAATCTCTTTCATCTGGCTTACCGTCCTTACGGCTGAGTGCCCATATAAACCTGTTGGTTCCTATGTTTCCGGCTGCGTAACAATGGAGTGTGAAATAGCCTGCGCTTTGGAGCATAAACCGGCATAACTATGTACTTTAACGCAGCTATCTGGCTTTCCCGATGAGGACAAGGCGGAATGTATAGTAGGTAAATCTCCGATAGACAAGGCCGTCAGCTGGACAATCAACATCGAACATAGACTGTTTCTGATGCAGGAGTGGGAGAATTCCCTAAGGCAAAAAGTGACATTCTCCGAACGCGTAAACGCCCTCAACACAGTATGCTGTAGCTTAATTTAATCAACCGGAGCACTAATATGAAAGTTCAAGCGTGTATGAATCCTGAATTTAAAACAATCCACGTCGACGAATCTTTGCAGCACGCGGCCCAAATTATGTGGGAATCCGACTGTGGCGCCCTGCCCGTGTTGAACCATGAAAAACAGGTGATTGGTATGATCACCGACCGCGATATTGCTATGGCCGGCTTTATTCAGGGCTTGCCACTGCGCGACATCCAAGTCAAAGACGTTATGTCCAAATCGCTGATCAGTATCGCCCCGGAGCAGGATCTGGCTAAGGCAGAACACCTGATGCAGACTAATCAGCTACGACGTCTGCCGGTCATCAATAACAAAAAACATCTGGTTGGTATTCTGTCGCTGAACGACATCGCCAGTGCATACAAGCGCGATAACGGCAAACAGATAAGCGCCCATGAAGTAGCCGATACGCTGGCTTCTATTTGTACCCACAGAACCCTGGTTAAAACCGCGGCCGTAGCCGCCTGAAATATTAACTGTTATCAAGGAGATATATTATGAGCCTAATACCCATCGGTAGTCCGCTGGCGCAGTGGGATCCGTTCAACCAATTTGGCAATCTGTATGATAAGTTTAATGCGTTGTTTAATGGCCAAAATGGTTTGCCTGCGGAAGTGCAATGGACGCCCGCCATGGACATAGTAGAAAATGAACATGAAATACTGGTGCGTATGGATACGCCCGGCATGGAGCGCAAAGACCTGAAAGTTGAACTAAACGAAGGCTTGCTGGTTATCAGCGGCGAACGTAAATACGAGCATAAAGACGAGAAAGACAGTTACTATCGTCTGGAACGCGGCTACGGTAGTTTTATGCGTAACTTCCGCTTGCCGGACTATATCGACCAGGGCCATATCCGCGCTGAGTGCAAAGATGGCTTATTGCAGGTGCATCTGGCCAAAATCCCCGGCAAGAAAAAAGAAGTAAAAAGTATCGCTATCAACTAACAGCCAATTAGCTGACTGAATCAGCAAGGAAGCAATTTAGTTAGCACCAGCGCAGGGAAGAATTTTAGCTTCCTTGCGGTTTTATTCTTTTTTAAGCACACCTATACGATAAGCCTCTGTCATAGCCCAGGCCGCCGGGCTATGGTCGTTACCATAACCTTTGGTTTTCATACCTTGGGTTGCCTCTTTACCGCACCAGACGGCCAAAATGGCCGGTGGTGCCGGATGCTTAGGCATAAACCGGCTGAAATCATAAACCTGCCCGGCAATAGCCATCCAGCAATCATCTGTCCTGTTGTGCCGGGCGATATCCTGCAGTGTATAAGTCTTTTCACCAGCAGACACCGGACCACTGCCGGGCACCAGTAAGGACAGCGCAAACAATGTGCCTGCCACTGACCAAAACACAATAAAAGCGATAAAACTAAGTGATTTCATACCGCAAACTCCTGCAAGACATTACAACAGAGTGAACTCTTCAGTGACAATATCGCCGGAGGTTACGCCAGCCCCCAGAACTATGCCACGGCTAAGAAGAATAAGCGGCGGTGGACCACAGATCCAAACCTGTCTGGCGCGCAGATCTGAACAATGCTGCGTAATAAAATCCAGATCCAGCGCACCGTGTCGGGAAAAAAAGTGCGGCGTAAAATGATACCCCTCAATCACTGCCGTCAGTTGCTGTAGCTCAGGTGCAAACAACAGATGTTGTTCATCCTGCACGCAATAAATCAACTGCACATCTGCCGCCTGATGTTGGCTGGCGCAATGCCTGAGATAACTGAGAAAAGGCACTATCCCAATACCTCCTGCAATCCACAAGCCTTTAGTTTTCAATTCGGTTTGCCGGAAAAAACAACCGTACGGCCCCTCTACTGTAACATCTGAACCAGGCGTAATACTTTGTAGCGCCTTAGTCGCATCACCGAGTGTTTTAATAGCTAGCCGCAGTACCGGTTCAGACGGTGCAGAAGACAGTGTAAAAGGGTGCTCTTCGCCAGCGCCAGCTAAAAGCTCAGACGCAAAAGGCGTAAGGTAAATAAATTGCCCCGGCCGGTAACGCAAAGGCACCTGCAGCGGCTGTAAACTCAACTCAACAACATTATCTGACACCGCAGCCACATTACAAATGCGATAACGATAACGACCATAGTAACGGGAAAACAACCAGCGATAAGCCATCGCACTAAGCGCCAGCAATCCTAAACCGCCCCATAACAGTTTATTCCAGCTTGCCGGTAGCGTACGACCCAGCATCAGACTGTGGAGCAAGCCAAACATCAGCACCACTGCCGCAAGGCGGTGCAACCGCTTCCAACGCTGATAATCAGGCTCACCGAAAACATGGAAAGTTGGCGCTATAAACGCCATTAACGCTAATAGTGCCAGCCAGCCATACAGCACTGTGGGCTGCATGGAGAATAAGCTGTCTGCGGCAGCCGCCAGAGATACTTCTGCCGCAGCAAAAGCCAGCAACAGCGGATGAGCCAGCAGTAATATAAATGCGCTCAAGCCCAACTTATGATGTAGCTGCCATAACTTAGTCAGCCCACCAAAAGATTGATCAAAGCCCGGAATTCGGCAACTCAGCACAGCGGCAACCAGCAAACCTGCCAATCCCAATCCCCCGGACAGACGTCCCATTAAATTTAATACTGCGCCCGCAGATGAAAAGTCTGCGGGTGTCACAAACACAAACGCTGTTAAAGCCGGCAAAGAAACCAGCAACCAGATAGCCAGCCGAGTTAGATAGGGCTTTGCTGTCAACCGACTGTCCTTATAAAATATACCCTGCTGTACCGTGCTAACTATCGCCTGAATATGTTATATAGCTAATACAATGTAGTCGATTGGCAGACCGACAGCACTATCTCAGCAAGCTTTACTTCGTCCCCCTCTATATGGACTAAATAAACAACAGTGGCTTAAACCGCGCCAGGTAAAAAATACCCGCCAAATTTGTCAGCGCTATTAAGGCACAAGCCATGCGCGCCGACATGCTTAAGCGCTGCTTTAATGCGCCGATACCAAAGGCAATATAACCCAACAGCAGTAAAATTTTAAACCCGAGCCACTGGTGCACAAAGGGCTGCCAGGGCCCTATTGCCAGCAAAGTGAATGCCAGCGTCAATAACAGGCTGTCATTAATATGAGGTAAGTAACGCGCAGGGCTTTGCCGCCAGCCGGGTTTTCCGGCCATATCCAGCAGCAACCGGGCAACAAACAAGCCGGCGCTTAAATAAGCACAAAACATATGTAACTGTTTTACTTGTAAATAGTACTCCATAGCGCCCTGCCTCTAAGCTTTTTCTGCGCATTACCTTAAAGCAACTTTGCCGCTAAGCCTATATCGCCAAAGAGGTAGAAAACACCGCGCTGCAAGCGGCATGGGTGTTTAGTACCCAATGGGTAAATTTAACCCCGCCCTACTCAGGTCTAAAACACCCAACACCAAGCCAAAGAAAAAATATTTCAATACATAACAACAACTTAACCTTTGGCTTATTTCTTGTAATGGTTAAACCGGCGGGTAAAGCCCGTTTAATAAAAAACAGGAGTGAAGTATGACACTTAGGCGCAATAACAATGATGCAAGGGGGCTGTATGGCCGGATATCGTAAACTCTGGTGGCTGTTAATCGGTATTTTAGCCATTACCTTCTCAGTACTGGGCTATTTTGGCGCCGAAGTGTATCGCTCGGCGCCGCCCATTCCGGCACAGGTGGTTGATCAGCAAGGCCAGGTGCTAATGACTAACGAGACCATTTTAAACGGCCAGACCGCCTGGCAGTCCGTTGGCGGTATGCAACTGGGGTCCATCTGGGGCCACGGTGCTTATCAGGCGCCGGACTGGACGGCTGACTGGCTACACCGGGAGTTGATGGCCTGGCTGGAGCTGGCAGCACAGGATGAACATGGCCAAAGTTATGCGCAGCTAAACGCCAGCCAGCAACATGCGCTTAAGTTTGCCCTAAAGCAGGCCTATCGTACTAACAGCTACGACAAAGCCACTGATACCCTGCAGCTGAGTGATCGCCGGGTACAGGCCATTGCACAAACGGCTGAGCATTATATTTCCTTGTTTGGTGATGATATCGAACTTAGCCAGACCCGCTCTAACTATGCGATGAAAAACAATACCCTACCGTCCTTAAGCCGTCGCCAGGAAATGACACAGTTTTTCTTCTGGACCGCTTGGGCCGCCGGTACTGAACGGACTCCGGATAGCGCGACCTACACCAATAACTGGCCGCATGAGCCGTTAATTGACAACAGGCCTACCGCCGAGAACCTGATTTGGTCTTTAGTGAGTATTATTTTACTGATCGCCGGTGTCGGCGGCCTGATTTGGGGCTGGGCGTTTTTACGTAACCACGACGAAGAGGAGCCCGAAGTACCTAAGCAAGACCCTATTGCCCGGCTTAAACTTACGCCGTCACAAAAGTCACTGGGTAAGTATATTCTGGTGGTGGTGGCTTTGTTTACGCTGCAGGTTATGCTGGGCGGTTTTACTGCGCACTACACGGTAGAAGGCGATGGTTTTTATGGCCTGAACACCACCGAATGGCTGCCATACAGCCTGGCGCGTACCTGGCATATTCAGGCGGCGATGTTCTGGATCGCTACCGGCTTTTTAGCCGCCGGCTTGTTTTTAGCACCGATTATTAACGGCGGTAAAGACCCCAAATACCAGAAGCTTGGTGTCGATATCTTATTCTGGGCTTTAGTGGTGCTGGTGGCAGGCTCTTTTGCCGGTAACTACTTTGCCATTATGCAAATTATGCCCCAGCAATACAGCTTCTGGTTTGGCCATCAGGGCTATGAGTACATTGATATTGGCCGGTTCTGGCAAATTATTAAATACGTTGGTGTGCTGTTTTGGCTGTTGCTGATGCTGCGGGCTATAGTGCCGGCGTTTAAAGCGCCGGGCGATAAAAACCTGCTGGCACTGTTTGCCGCCTCGGTGATTTGTGTGGGGTTATTCTACGGTGCAGGGCTGTTTTACGGTGAGCGTACGCATTTATCGGTAATGGAATACTGGCGCTGGTGGGTAGTTCACCTGTGGGTAGAGGGCTTCTTTGAAGTGTTCGCTACCGTATCGCTGGCATTTATTTTCCACAGTATGGGGCTGGTATCACGTAGTGTGGCCACTAGTGCCAGCTTAGCGTCAGCCTCGCTATTTATGCTGGGCGGTATCCCCGGCACCTTCCACCATTTGTATTTCGCCGGTACCACCACGCCGGTAATGGCGGTTGGCGCCACCTTTAGTGCACTGGAAGTGGTGCCGCTGGTGGTGCTGGGTTATGAAGCCTGGGAAAATTGGCGTTTAAAAAGCAAAGCGCCGTGGATGGGCGATATTAAATGGCCACTGATGTTTTTTGTTGCGGTGGCATTTTGGAATATGCTCGGCGCCGGCGTGTTTGGTTTTATGATTAACCCACCTATTGCGCTGTATTACCTGCAAGGACTAAACACTACGCCAACCCATGCTCATGCTGCGCTGTTTGGCGTCTATGGTTTCCTGGCGCTGGGCTTTTGCTTATTGATCCTGCGCTATATCCGGCCACAGCTGGTGTTTGATGAGAAGCTGATGAAAACGGCGTTTTGGTGGATGAATGGCGGCCTGCTGCTGATGCTGTTTACCAGCCTGCTGCCGATTGGCTTTATTCAATTCTACGCCAGCGCCACCGAGGGCTTATGGTATGCCCGCAGTGAAGCCTTTATGCAAAGCAATATCCTGCAAACATTGCGTTGGGTGCGCACTGTCGGTGATGTGATCTTTATTATCGGCGCGCTGGCGGTAAGCTGGCAAGTGGTAAAAGGCGTGTTTGATAGCAAAGCGGCCCGGCAGCCGTTGCAACAGCTTAGTTAATATTTTTGTAGACTAAAGACACCGCAGCTTTGCTGCAGTGTCTTCTTCCTGAACGACTACTTAGCAGATTTTAGTGTAACCAGCGATCTTCAGCAGTCAGAAAGAGGCTCCCCCAATGATTTTCGGCAAAGACAAGCTAAAACTGCAACACCTTGAGCAGACTTGCCAGCAGCTTACAAATGAGAACCAACAGCTAAAAGCTCAGCTAGCCCAATACGCTGAGCATGAGTTAACCCGCCAACAACAAACTGCAAAAATGCATGCAGAGCTAACCACGATGCGCGGTGTTTCTGCAAACTTTGCTTTTTTCAGTAATTCACTCAATGATGTACAAGCATCATTCAACGAGCTGGCCGGTAACCTAACGCAACAAATTGCGACCGTAGCCGATGTGTCAGAGCGCTCGGCCCACAGTGGCACAGCCCTGCAGCAAATGGCGGCAAACTTACAGCAAATGTTTGAAACCATCACAACCTCTGCCAATAGTATTGAGAATCTGCATCATAGGGCTACAGAAATTAGCAGTATTGTTCAGCTTATTCGTGAAGTCGCTGAGCAAACCAATTTACTGGCATTAAATGCCGCCATTGAAGCTGCCCGCGCCGGGGATGCCGGCCGCGGATTTGCCGTAGTGGCCGACGAAGTGCGTAATTTAGCCCGGCGCACTGGGCAGGCAACCACTGATATAACCCATCTGGTGCAGACTATTCAAATCGAAACGGAAACAGCCCGCATGACCATGCGTGATGGCGCAAAAAAATCCGCCCTGTTTTCTCAGCAAAGCCAGGCCACTGTCAGCGATATGAAACACCTGCAGCAATCGGCGCAGCAAATGCAACAAAGAGTTACCGGGGCAGCACAGCTGGCTAACATTGAAATGGCCAATTTACAGGAGCTTGGCGTAAAAATGGCAGTGTATAAGGTATTTCTTGGTATCTCTGATATTACAGCCGATCAATTACCTGACGAAACCGAATGTTTGTTAGGGCAGTGGTATTACGATGGTGACGGCAAAGCGCGTTTTGCTAAACTGCCAGGCTACGATGAGCTGGAACAACCACACCAGGCAGTACACGTCTTTGCGAAAAAAGCCGTCAGCCTTTATCACAGTGGCGAAGTGGAGTCTGCATTGTCTGCGCTAACTGCGATGGAAGACGCTAACCGCAAGGTAATGCGCGGTATTTCGTCAATGCTTAGCAAAGCCAGTTAACTTCTTTACGCAGACCGCACCAAAACGTGACATAAACTTAAGGTACCGGTTTAAGTGAAACAGGATGAATAACGGATGATTACCTCAGTAAAAATTATCTCGATTAAAACCGGCGGTTTGCAACCACTCGGCACTGAGGGGGTTATGAGCGGCATTCATAAAGCGCCGGTAAAGCAAGCTTGGCTGGGTATTAACGGCTTAGAAGGCGATTTACAGGCTGACCGGCTACATCATGGCGGTGCAGAAAAAGCCTTGCATCATTACCCCGCCAGCCATTATGCCTACTGGCAGCAAATACTTGGTAAGCTGCCCGATTTTGGCGACAGCGCCGCCTTTGGCGAAAACCTGACTACAGATGCGCTAACCGAACAGGATGTCTGTGTTGGCGATATCTGGCAATTGGATCAGGCTATTGTAGAGGTATCGCAAGCAAGACAACCGTGCTGGAAATTAAACCTACGTTTTACCAAACAAAATATGGCCAGGTTAGTTCAGGACAGCCGCCGTACCGGCTGGTATTACCGGGTGTTGACACCCGGCATGGTGGCAACAGGTTACTGCATGACATTGCTTGAACGCCCTTATCCTAACTGGCCGCTATCACGTTTGTTAGACACCCTTTATGGCTCAGCCTGGAGCACAGAGGTGTTACAAGAAATCGCCATGCTTAGCCCACTAAGCGAGTCTTGGCGAAGCTTAGCAAAACAGCGTTTAAAAACAGGCATGGTAGAAGACTGGCACAAACGACTAGGTGAGCCATAAAATTAACTTACCCGTGTCTAACAAAACCCGCTTGTTTAATGTGTAATAGGCAAAAACGCGTCATCATTAAAATACTCGGGATAGCGCTGTAAGGTTCTTAACAATCTTACAGCGCCCTGGCGTTGGGTTGTCAACTCACTTGCCGCCATCGCTTGCTGGCTTTGCATCATTGCCGCCAGTACCAGATGAAATTGCGCATCCGCCTCTGGTGTTAACTTGCAATTGGCAACGATATGATTGGTTTCCTGCTGCAACACCTGAGAAAACTGTTGATATTGTGACGCGGTAAAACGCTTATGGTGAATATCATCCAGATGCGTTAGCAGCTGTGCCCTCAGCCGAAGCATCACTTCACTTAACACGGTATCTACCGGCCATTTTGCGCCATCATTAAGCACCAGCATCGAAAGTACGTCATCGTCAGCAGCATGGTGATGATGAGCCTGATCAGCCTGAAAGGGCGCGCCATGCAGTAAGCCGGTTAACAGCAATATCGATAGCGTTTTCATTCATTATTCTCCGTTTGATATGGAATTATTCCGTTAACGCACAGCCCTGTCCACCCTGTTACTGCAGCGAGCGACAAATCATATTAGGCACTAAGATGTACCCACTTTGTATAATAGCCAGACAATACGTCATACAGTAGAGTTGGCGCTCTTGCAGTAACCGGAGGCTGGTATTATGTCGACTAAACCTGATCTGAATACCGCAATGCAGCAATTGCTGGTTGAGGTTAAAACCACCCTCCCTTTATATGAACCCGCCACCTTTGTCTGTGGCATTACCAACACCGACTGCCAAGGTTGTCCGAAAAAACTGCTTGAGATGGTGGACGCCGAAGTATCTTTTTGGGAACATGCGTTAAAAAATGGCCGTACCCCCAAATTTGATGAAATTAGGCGCTTTGGCAAATTATGCCTAAGTGTGAAACGCAGCCTTATACGCAATAAGATCATAGCTGCCGACACGGCAACTTAATGCAGTGAAATGACCAGCGTTCACTTCTGACAACCTTTATAAGTAATCCAGCACCAGCGCGGCTGGGTGTCTTTTTTAAGGCTAACTGCTTATACTCGCCCTCCTTTGGTGCAAAAAACCGGATATTATCTTGCAACACCAAGCGAAAAACTTGCTTAGTACCGTACTGGCACAACTCGGCCTCATTAAACGCGACAGCCAGCAGTTATCGGCCATTCCACTAACTCAACGGTTAAAGGTAGCACTGTCGGCCTTTATCGCCTTATTTATTGTCACTTATATCAGCCTGCAATTGGCTGATACGGCCGGTAGTATTGTATTACTGGCCTCAATGGGCGCCTCGGCCGTGTTGTTGTTCGGCTTACCCAACAGCCCGCTGGCGAAGCCCTGGTCATTTGCTGCGGGCCATCTTATCTCCGCCACCGTTGGTCTTATCTGCTCGCATCTGTTTACCGATTTAGCCCTGATGGCCGCGGTTACTATCGGCATAGTGCTGTTTGTTATGTATATCTTTGAATGTATGCACCCGCCTGGCGGCGCCACTGCTCTGGTACCGGTTATTGCGTCTACCGATCAGGTACTGGGCTATGAGTTTTTACTGTACCCGGTGGCACTGAATGTGTTTGTGTTGCTGGCGGTGGCGCTGTTATTGCAAAAACTCTGGCTTAAACACGGCATGCAAAAACCGACACAGAAATATGATCCGGTACATTTACACCAGGATGCATCGCCACTAAAACGGCTGGGCTTGCAACCGGAAGACTTACTCAGTGCGTTAAACAGTTTTGATACCGTAGTGGATATCAGCGAGCAGGATTTAGAGCGGCTGTATCATCGTGCACAGCTTAATGCTTATCAACGTAAAAGCGGTGAGATACGCTGCAGTGCTATTATGTCCAGCGATCTTATTACCGTGGGGCCCAACAGCGCCGTAGCCTCTGCATGGCAGCTGCTGCGCAAGCATAAAATTAGCATCCTGCCGGTAATCGACACAGAGCAGCAACTGCTGGGTGTCGTGTCGACTGTGGATTTTCTGAAAAACTTGCAGGTGCCACATTACTGGGGGCTGCTACGTCATGTTAATCAGTTGCTGTTGAAAAACCGCCACAATAAGCAGTACAAGCGCAAGGTAGCGGAGATTATGGTCAGCAACCTTAGCGTGGCATATGAAGATGACCATATCGTCGCCTTGGTACCTATGCTATCAGATCAGGGCCTGCACCATATTCCGGTGCTAAATGCGCAGCAACAGCTGGTTGGTATAATTACCCAGTCCGACCTTATCGCGGCTTTATTTAGCGCTAAACTCAGCTAAGCCCTACCTCCCAGGGGGTAAGCCATTACCCCCTAATACCACAGCTGAACCCTGGCCAGGTTTGTTAAACTGCCACAAACCCTTACTGAGTTTTTAGCATGAATATTGAAACCTACCCTGACCTAATCCGGGCTGCAGCAATGCAAGATGAGCCACAGCGTTTATTGTTTGTATTCGCCAAAGCTGAGCTGCCAAACGGCTATACAGATACACAGAAAAACAACTTTGACCAGGGCCAGGGCGGCGCCTTAGAACCGGTGCTGTGTGTAGATAAACTACCAGACGAGGTTGCCGATTTCAGCGCTTTGGTAGCTGAATCAAAAAGTACCGGTGTCGACTGGGATATCGCTTTTGTATCAGCTATTGGCGGCAGGGGTGGCTTCGCCCCTAATAACGATGAAGCGGCGCAGCCACTAAAAATGATGACCGAGAAAATTCAGGGCGGCATGATTGCCGATTTTCTCACCTTTAATAAAGCCGGTGAGTTAGTGGCCTTGTATTAACGAATATTGGGGCGCCCATTTTCATTGGTGAACGGGCGCCCCTACAGCATTACACCACTTTCGAATACCGCTGCTGACCTTGGGCTAAATAGGCATCAAAGCAGGCGCAGATACTGCGCACCCATAGCCTGCCACTGTCAGTCACTTTTATCCGCCCGGCGTATACCTCAACCAGACCATCTTCCATAAAAGGCTGCAAACGCGCCAAAGCGTCAGCAAAATATAGCCAAAAGCTTTGGATATGCCATTGGCGGCTAAAAGTCTCTGTATCCAACGTAAAATGGCAAATTAACTGGCTTATCAACGCTGCCCGTAGTTTGTCATCGGCATTTAAGCTGAAGCCTCGCTCAGTGGGCCGCTGTGTTTTATTAATAGCTGCATAATACGCCGGTAAATCTTTGCTGTTTTGCCACAGTACTCCGTTTACCTGGCTGATACTGGAAACACCCAAGCCAATCAATGCATCCTGGCCTGCGGTGGTATAGCCCTGAAAATTGCGCTGCAACTTACCGGCCAGCTGTGCCTTGGCCAACGTATCATCTGGCCGGGCAAAGTGGTCCATGCCGATAAACTGATAACCTGCCGCGACAAAACGGTTGATGGCCAGTTGCATCAGCTCCAGCTTTAGCGGAGCATCCGGCAAGCTGCTGTTGTCAATTTTATGCTGAGCAGCAAAGCGATCGGGTAAATGCGCATAGCTGAACAGAGAAATACGGTGCGGATTAAGCCGGATAATTTCATCCACCGTTTCAGTAAAGCTTGCAGGCTGCTGAAATGGCAGGCCGTAGATAAGGTCGAGATTAATTGAGCTGAAACCCAGCTCACGGCTAAGCGCCACCTGATGCCGGATAAGCTCAGTATCCTGCACGCGGTTGATGGCAATTTGCACTTTTTCATCTAAATCCTGCACACCAAAGCTCACACGGTTAAAGCCAAGGCTGCGCAGATGGTGCAGCTTGTCGTCGCTGCAGCTGCGCGGGTCTATTTCAATACTGATTTCGGCATCACTGTTAATGGTAAAGTATTTGTGTAACAACGCCATTAAGCGGCTAAGTTGCACTTCAGTCAGAAAAGTGGGGGTACCACCGCCCAAATGCAGCTGATTAATACGTCTACTGTCCAGCAGTGGCGCATACAACGCCATCTCTTCTGCCAGCGCATCAAGATACGTATCGGCTTTATGCTGGTGTCGGGTAATCACCTTATTACAGCCACAGTAGTAACACAGCTTATGGCAGAACGGGATATGCAGATAAAGGCTCAGCTCATCGGGGCTTTTGCTTATTGCGCTCTGGATCAGCCCATGATCAAAGTCTGTACTCAGCGAAAGTGCCGTGGGATAAGAGGTATAGCGTGGGCCATTAATGTTGTACTTACTGATTAATGCCGGGTCCCATTTAATTGTTTGCATCTTTACCTCTGTTATTGCGCCACGCCACCGGCAGACTGGCTAAGTGCCGACCTAACGTTATTCCACCCAGGGCTTAGTATCTGCCAACGCGACTGTCTTTTGTTGCTGTGCCAGCCATTGCAGGCCGCGCGTTAAAGGTAGCGGTAAACGCTCCGGCCCTATGCTATCGAGCAGGTTTTTGCAGTACAGGCCAAGCTCTGTATCGCCAAGCATTTGCAGCCGGCGGCGGAAAAACAGGGTGTCCGGGTCGACCTGGTTACTGATCATGGCAGTAAAATCGGCCAGCTCAGCTTTTAACAACAAGTCCTGCTGTGCCGGTTGCAACTGCACTTGCAACTGCTTACCATTAAGGCTAATACCAAACTCCAGAGCAATATCTGTCACACTAACCACCACGCTCTTATCCTGTAAAAAACTCAGCTCGCCCGTGCTTAACTCAGTATGGAAAAACCGATTTAACGCCAACTGTAACACGCCGGCCTGCGCGGCTTTTGGCGCACAGCGGGTAAGTCGGCTTAGCATTGTAGGTAGCGCAGCTACCAATTTAGAGTTAACTCTTTTAATATCAAACATATATAAGCATTCCAATCGTCTCCGACCCTATAATAAAACCACAGCGTAACCGCATTGGCTATTCCCTGTCGTAGGTAGCTAACGTAACGAACTTAAGCAAGGAAAGTAAAAATGGAGCTGCTCTGCCCCGCCGGCAGCATGCCGGCGTTAAAGGCGGCCATAGAGCATGGCGCCGATGCCGTGTATATCGGCTTAAAAGATGATACCAATGCCCGCCATTTTGCCGGACTGAATTTTGACGAGGCCAAACTAAAAGAAGCCGCGCGCTATGTGCACCAGCACGGCAAAAAACTGCATGTGGCAATTAATACTTTTGCGCATCCGGATAACTATCAGCGCTGGCAACAGGCAGTCGATATCGCAGCCAATGCCGGTGCCGATGTGTTGATCCTGGCTGATATCGCTGTGTTGGCTTATGCCGCTGAGTGCTACCCTAAAGTAGAGCGGCATTTGTCGGTGCAGGCCTCTGCGACCAATGCTGCAGCGATTAATTTTTACCGCCAATTTGGCATCAGCCGCGTGGTACTACCGCGGGTGTTATCAATGCAACAAGTGCGGGCATTGGCAAAAAGCTGTGATATTGACCTGGAAGTATTTGCTTTTGGCAGCCTGTGCATTATGGCCGAAGGCCGCTGTTATCTAAGTTCCTACATGACCGGGCAATCCCCCAACACTGCAGGCGCCTGCTCACCGGCAGCTTTTGTGCAGTGGCAGGATAATAACGGCACCCTGGAGTCGCGCTTAAATGGTGTATTAATTGATCGCTTCGCGCCAAACGAAACTGCTGGTTATCCCACGCTGTGCAAAGGTCGCTTTAATGTCGGCGCAGACACTTACCATGCGCTGGAGGAGCCCACCAGTTTAAATACGCTGGATTTGCTGCCACAACTTTATGCCGAAGGCATTAAATCGTTAAAAATTGAAGGGCGCCAGCGCAGCCCTGCTTATGTCACGCAAATTACGCAGGTATGGCGCGCTGCCATTGATGCAGTAATGGCTGATCCACAGCGCTTTTGCGTGCAACAGCAGTGGCAACAGGTGTTGGCAGGTTTGGCAGAAGGCAGCCAAACCACGCTCGGTGCTTATCATCGTAAATGGAAATAATCTGATGAAATTTTCTCTGGGCCCTGTGCTGTACTTTTGGCCAAAAGCACAGATGCTACAGTTTTACCACGACGCCGCTGATTCAGCGGTAGATATTGTGTATCTGGGAGAAACGGTATGCAGCAAAAGACGTGAGCTGAAATTTGATGATTATATGGCGCTGGCACACATGCTACGCGAAGCCGGCAAACAAGTGTGCTTATCGTCGATGACCTTATATGAAGCACCCGGCGAACTGCGGGAGTTACGTAAGTATGTTGATAACGGTGAGTTTTTAGTAGAAGCCAATGATGTTGGCGCAATCAACATGCTACAGGAACATGGCTTAGCGTTTGTCGCCGGCGCTGCAATAAACTGCTACAACCAGCACAGTTTACGGCGCTTAGTTAGTATGGGACTAACACGTTGGGTAATGCCGGTAGAGTTATCACAGCACTGGCTGGATACACTGTTAAGTCAGAGTATTATCAGCGATATCCGCGATTGCTTTGAAACCGAGGTATTCGGCTTTGGCCATTTGCCGCTGGCATGGAGTGGCCGCTGTTTTACTGCCCGGTCAGAAGACCGCAGTAAAGATCAGTGTGAACTGTGCTGTATTAACTACCCACAGGGACGCGAGGTAACCAGCCAGGATGGCACTGCCGTTTTTGTACTAAACGGCATTCAAACGCAGTCTGGTAGCCGTTATAACCTGATTAATCAGTTACCGGCTATGCAAGGCATGGTGGATATAGTACGGTTAAGCCCACAACCACAAGGCACCTTTGACTGGCTGACAAAGTTTAAAGCCAATATCAACGGTGCAGCACCACAACCACTGACCACAACCGACAGCAACGGCTACTGGCTGAATCTGGCCGGTATGGCAACAGGATAAAACAATGACCCAGCAAACTGCCAAAATTGGCGTCGTCACGGTAAGCGATCGCGCCAGTGCCGGCGTCTACGAAGATTTATCCGGTAAAGCTATTATCGATACCTTAAACGACTATTTAACCAGCGATTGGCACAGCGAATATCGGCTTATTCCGGATGAGCAGCCGCTGATAGAACAGACGCTACGCGAGCTCTGTGATGCGCAAGGCTGCTGTTTAATTGTCACCACCGGCGGTACCGGTCCGGCCAAACGCGACGTTACGCCGGAGGCGACCGAAGCAGTATGTGACAGAATGATGCCCGGCTTTGGCGAGTTGATGCGCACTGAATCATTAAAATATGTACCAACGGCCATATTGTCACGTCAAACCGCCGGCCTGCGTGGCAGCAGTTTAATTATCAACCTGCCGGGTAAACCCAAAGCCATTCGCCAGTGTTTAGATGCGGTATTTCCGGCTGTGCCTTACTGTATCGATTTAATGGACGGGCCTTATTTGCAATGCAATGAGGCAGTGATTAAAGCGTTCAGGCCGAAAAGCTGACAGATGACTGGTCCGGACGATGGAGCCTGAACCGGTTTGCTCTAAGTCAACCGTTGAAGCCCCGGACGGGCTGAGACGAGCCCCCACGGATGGGTTCACGGCGTGTTGACGTGGGCAAACCGGTTCATGCCTACACTACACTTAACGCCGCAGCAAAAACAACCACACTACCAGCAATAAGGTAATAAACCAGAAGCCGGAAAGCAGTTGCCAGAATAACAGCGGATTGGTTCTATGCTCCTGCTTCACCTCCTCGTGCAAAAACTCAGGATTCGGTTGCTGTAAGTCTGTCAGTAATTGATTAATGCTTTGATAACGCTGCGATAAATCCAGGCTGACGCCCTTTTGCAAGGCACGATCAAACCAAGCTGGGATCACGCTGTTAAACTGATGGCTACTGCGATAGCGCAGTTTGTCGTAATCGGCTGCGGTACGGCACTCTTCTACTGCATTGCCATAGGGTAAATGGCCACCGCTGAACAGCTCGTAGGCTATGGTAGCCAGAGCGTAAATGTCGCCCTGCACGCCAGAGTTATGCCCAAGTAAATAATGTGGATCTGAATACGCTGCCGTACCCAGCGCCGCCTCATGCTGTAGCGGGCTGTATATTTCAGCCAGCCCTGCCACATACACCGAGCCAAAGTCGACAATTTTTAAGCAGCCGTCATCAAGGTAGATAATATTGCCGGGCTTTAAATCCTGGTGGATCGCGCCCATGCGATGAAACGCGGTTAAACCTTCGGCAATTTGCTTTACCAGCTTAATGGCCAGTGCCGGCTTTAACGGCTTAGGTTGGCGCTCAAACCACTGCTCTAAACTTTGGCCCGGCAGATATTCCATTAAGTAATACAAAAAGCTGCGTGGCCGGGTTTGCCTCACTACTTTGACCACGTAATCAGATTCAATGCGCAGGCCAATCCACTCTTCACGGATAAAGCGGTCGATATATAAGGCATCATCATCGTAATTCAGCGACGGGCATTTTAATACCAACTGCCGGCCGCTCGCCTCATCTTCTACCAGATACAAGTGGCTGCGGCTGCTGGCAAATAGCTCGCTTAGCACTTTATAGCCGTCCAGCTTCATGCCCACGCTTAACGCCGGCGGAAACGGCAACCGGGTAAGATGTTGATTTAAATCGTCCAGGCTTTGCTGCGGTAATGTTGCTACCTCTACCAGGATCAGGCTGAGGTTATCATCACTGCCCTGCGCCAAAGCCTGCTGCTTTAATTGTACGGCCGTCAGGCTTAAATCAGTCGCGGTTGATACCGCACGTTGCAGCTCATCGTCACTGATAAAATCGGATATGCCGTCAGAGCACAGCAGAAACCTGTCACCGGGGCGTAAACTCTGGCTACCCTGTTGCAGCGCAACCCGTGCATCCATGCCCAGCGCACGGCCAAGAAACTGGCGCTGCCCGGATAATACAGTGGTGTGATCCTGGCTAAGTTGCACCAACACACCGTCGCGCCAGTGGTACAAACGGCTATCGCCGATATGAAAAAAATGTGCTGTTTGCGATTTGATAATCAACGCGGTAAAAGTGGTGAGATAGCCTTTCTGGTTGTGGACAAACTGATGGCTCAGCTCATACAGCTCATTATTAATGGTGGCCAGCAACTGCGTTGCGCTGTAGGCCACCGACCAGCTGTCAGGTGTTTGGCTATACTCGCGGCAAAAGCGGCTGACCGCCCGCTCACTGGCCTGCTGGCCGGCCCCAGCAGTACTGACGCCATCGGCCAGCGCAAAGCAGGCGCCTTTGTAAGTTAACAAGTGCGGATCTTCTGGCACATTGACTGCAACCGCATCCTCGTTGGCTGGCTTAATGCCTGCCTCACAGAGATGGCTGTAGCGAAGTTGCAATTCAGATCCGCTCACTTGTGAGTCCTTTTTCTGGCAGTAGTCACATTAACCGACATTAATCCGGTGCACAGTACCGTCTTCTCCTACTTCGGTAATATGGCCTTTCGGGTCGTCCAAAAACATTACCGCAACCAGGCCCACCAAAGCAGAGGCCGCAATAACATAGAAGAACATACTGTAGCTGACATAGCTAAGAACAGTTAAATACACCACAGCACCCACATTACCATAGGCCCCCGCCATACCGGCAATCTGGCCGGTCATGCTGCGCTTTATCAGCGGCACTATGGCAAACACCGCACCTTCACCGGCCTGTACAAAGAAGCTACAGGCCATAGTGGCCAATACTGCCAACGGGATCCACCAGTGGCTGTCCATCAGCCCCATCAGGAAATAGCCGGCCGCTAAACCACCAATTAACATCAGCATGCTTTTACGCCGGCCAAATTTATCCGAGAACCAGCCGCCCATAGGCCGTGAAACCAGGTTCATAAAGGCAAAACCCGACGCCAGTACACCAGCTTTCACCGCACTTAAACCCTCGAAGGTTTCCAGAAAGTACAATGGCAGCATCGACACTACCGCCAGTTCAGAGCCAAAAGTAGCAAAGTAGGCAATATTTAAAATACCCACCTGCTTAAAACTGTATTTATCCGCCTCCGGCACACCGGCACGTAAATGCTCAACATTAATGCGTAAGGTTTGTTGCGTTTGCACCACAAACAACACCAGCAGTATGCCCCAGAATGCATACATCATATCAATAGAAAACAGGTTAACTCCGGCCGGTGACAAGCGCCAGGCCAGCATGCCCAGTGCCAGGTGCATAGGGATATTCATTAAGATTAAGCCCCACAAAGCGCCCCAACTAGATACCACCATAGCACCGGTTTTTTTCGGCTTAAAATACACCGAGCCTTTAGGGGTATTACGGGCATATTTGTAAAATACCAGCGCATATACAGCGCTGATTACACCCACAGTACCAATTGCATAACGCCAGCCATCAGCGCCGCCATAAGCCAGCGCCAATGCCGGTAGCGTCATTGCAGCTGCCGCTGAGCCAAAGTTACCCCAGCCGCCATAGATTCCTTCTGCAGTACCTACCTGATGATGCGGAAACCACTCGCCTACCAGGCGGATACCCACTACAAAACCGGCCCCAACAAAACCCAGTAAAAAACGAAACAACGCCAGTGCATCGTAAGTTTGCGCAAAGGCAAAACCAATACAAAGCAGCGCTGAGATAAACAACAGCAGGGAATACATAATACGCGGGCCATAACGATCAACCAGCATACCCACGACAATACGTGCCGGTATGGTTATAGCCACGTTTAGGATTAGCAGAGCTTTAACCTGCGCGTCGGTTAGTGTCAGTGCCTCTTTAATATGAATAAGTAACGGTGCATGGGCGAACCAGATAACGAAAGTTAAAAAGAAAGCAAACCAGGTAAGGTGCAGCATTTTTACTTTTTGCTCAGCGAAATTCAGCAGGTTTAACCTACTGCCGCTTGCAGTTGCTAAAGCAGGTCCAGCCATAACATTCTCCACAGGATTAACAGATAAACTGCGCCAAGTGTAGAGAGCTGAAGCGGTAAAATCATTGATATAGAACAAAGCGTAAACGGCGGTTTTTTATTAAAAAACAATTAGATATCACTTTATGAGTAGATCAGCCGTCGCTGCCACGGCGCAACATTTCAGTGCCTGCTACCCACTTTGGTGTAACTACCCACTTCCCTCCAACTTGACCAGCGCGTCAGAGGTACACCCTCTGCGCTGCAGCAGCGTTCAACTTTGACGTTACACTAAGCTGTAATACTGATTGGCGGATATTTTGCTATGGAGCATGCTACTCCCACCACACTGGCACAGGCCACGCTGCCGGGGGCTAACAGGGCGCTACTGCTGGCCACGTTTGCCTTTGCCGCCTGCTTTTCGGTCTGGACCTTATACGCCGTAATGGGCATAGCGTTACAACAGCAACTGGCGCTTAGTGCTACCGAATACGGCATACTGCTGGCGGCACCGATACTAACCGGCGCCTTACTGCGGGTACCTCTTGGCATACTGGCAGACCGCGTCAGTAGCCGGCGCTTATGGCTGTACCAGATGCTGGCAGTAATACCGGCGCTGTTACTGCTGCCGCTGGTAAACAGCTACAGCGGCTATTTATGGCTTGGGCTCTGGTTTGGTATCAGCGGTGTGTCTTTTACCTTTGGCGTGCGCTATGTCAGCGTCTGGTTTGCCTCAAGCCGCCAGGGCCGGGCGCTGGGTTTATTTGGCGTGGGCAATGCCGGTGTTGCCATTAACTTTGTGCTGGTGCCGCTGGCGGTAACTTACTTTGGCTGGCAGTGGGTGGGGCCGCTGTATGCTGCAGGTATGTTACTGATCACCCTGCTGTTTGCACTTTTGTCACCGGCAGAACCCGCTCAGGCATACACTACAGTCGCACCGCTTAGCCTGCGTACGCTGGTAACAGATGCGCGCATCTGGCGCTTTTCTTTATACTACTACTTTGTGTTTGGTAGTTTTCTGGCGCTGTTGTTGTGGCTGCCACAATACTATATGCAAGCCTATGCGATGAATGCACAACAAGCTATGGCGTTTACGCTGTTTTTTGTTGCCACCTCAAGCATGGTAAGGGCATTGGGTGGCTGGTTTGCCGATCGCTACGGTGGCCGCGCAGTAAACTGGAGCGTATTCTGGGTATGCCTTGTGTGTTTGTTCTTTCTCAGTTACCCACCTACTACCTTGATTGTGCATGGGCTTGAAAAAGATGTGCAATTGGAGATTGGCCTTAATGTCTGGTGGTTTACGCTGCTGATTTTTATTATCGGCGTGGCCCAGGGCTTTGGCCGCGCCAGTGTGTATAAAGTAATCCACGATTATTACCCGCACCATATGGGCAGCGCCGGTGGCTTTGTTGCTGCGGTAGGTGCCCTCGGTGGCTGCACACTACCGGTACTATTTGGTGTGGCGCAGGATGTACTTGGCATTGTCACCGGCTGTTTTATGATTTTATACGGCGTACTGGCGCTGTGTATGATCACCATGTTTTTTGCCAACCAGGCCGCGCAATACCGGCAAAAGCTGGCTCAGGCCCGCACAGAGAATTTTTTACGTGATGAGGATCAACCTCTTTAAGTTAAGGATAAACCATGCAAATTACTGATCTGGCAACCGAGCAAAAGCTGTTGCCGCTGTTGCGCCAGGCCTTTCGGCCAATGTTTTTATTTGGTGCCGCTTTTAGTGCTATCGCTATGCTGCTGTGGGGCCTGACGCTGGCCGGCCATATTCAGCTAAAGCCCTTTGCTAATGTGCTGTTCTGGCACAGCCATGAAATGCTGTTTGGTTTTGTTAGTGCTATTGTTATCGGTTTTTTACTGACAGCAGTGCAAAACTGGACCGGGCTGCGCGCTCCGCATGGTAAAAGTCTGCTGTTTATTAGTCTGTTATGGTTAAGCGCCCGCATGCTGCTGTTATTTGGCCAGAGCTTACCGCTATATCTGGTGGCCGCAGTGGATTTAAGCTTTCTGCCGGTGTGCGCGGTATTGTTAGCCATACCCCTTATTAAAACCGGCCAGCAGCGCAACCTGTTTTTTATACCGCTGCTGTTGCTGCTGAGCGCCTGTAATGCACTGATGTATATCGGTGTGGCCTACCATCGCTATGATTTAATGCAGTTAGGCAGCCAAAATGCCATATGGCTGATTACGCTGCTGATGGCGATAGTCGGAGGCCGCGTACTGCCGATGTTTACCGCCAATGGCACCCAAACCAAAAAGGTTGAGGCCATTGTCTGGCTGGATCGCGCCGCGCTGGGTTCTTTATGGCTGATTTTCGTGCTGCACTTTTTTGCGCTGACCGCATACCTGCCGCCCATGGCAATGAGCGGCTTATTTGCTGTAAGTGCCCTGCTCACAGGCCTACGCTGCCTGCGCTGGAAAATCTGGCTTACGGTTAAAGTGCCGCTGCTGTGGTCGCTGCATCTGGCGTACTGGTGTATCCCGCTGGGGTTAGCGCTTTACAGCGCACGCTACGCCGGGGTCAATATCAGCAATAGCATAGCACTGCATGCACTCACCGCCGGAGCAATGGGCAGCATGATTTTAAGCATGATGACAAGGGTGTCACTTGGCCACAGCGGCCGCATGCTTAAACCGCACACCATTATGTCGCTGGCGTTTTTGCTGGTACTGGCTGCAGCGGTCAGCCGTACCCTGCTGATCTGGCTGTGGCCAGCACAAACGATGCAGTGGCTGTGGCTGGGGGTCGGCGGCTGGGTGCTGGCTTATACACTTTATGTCCTGGTGTACTTCCCGGTGCTAACCACACCCAGGCCAGATGGCCGGCCGGGGTAAACTACCGTACCTCTGAAGGGGTAAGCGTACCGCGGCTTTGATTTATATCAAGCCGCACCCCGTCACGGCTTTTACACTGGGTGAATGCTCTTACCATGACGGAATTCAGAATGAACACCGATTACAATAACAAGCCACTGGTATACTCCTGCTCCGGCTGCTCCAGCGTTGCGCAGTTGGCCAATGATTTAGCCGTAATACTTGACCGTGAAGGCTCAGCACAAATGTCGTGTATTGCCGGTGTAGGCGGCCAGGTAAAACAGCTGGTAAAAGTAGCCCAATCCGGCCGGCCAATACTAGCAGTAGATGGCTGCCCGCTTAACTGCGTAAAGCAAACCCTCGCCACCGTAAACGTAGTGCCCACCTGGCATATAGAGCTAACCTCGCTGGGTTATAAAAAACGCGATCACGAAAACTGTGATTTAGGCGATGCCTATAAACTGCTGCAGATGGTGCATAGCGACATCTTGGTGAAATAGCCGTCATATAAACGGCCCAAGATTGAGGAACCGTAAGTTTCGCGCAACTCTCCGGATAAAAATTGTGTTAGTCGCTGGCCAACGCCCAGCGTAACAGACGGGCATATATCCATTGCCGCAGCCCGCGTGGCTCTGCCAGCCCCATGCGGGCTAACGCTTCAGGCGCATCAGGGCCACCGCGCAGCAACGCGCCCAACGCTTGTAATTTTGAGTGCTTCAGTCGCCGCAGGCGCTGCAAAGCCGCCACCAGCTGTTGCTCCAACACAGTAAAATCACTACCAAAAGGGTAAAGGGGTAAGTTGCCCGTTAATCGCAGCGCATCTAAACGGGCCTCGAGGCTTGCCGGGGAATTTGCCGCAGCAGCGGAGGGAATAGTCCAGTTCGCATCCAGTTTGCCGGCCTCTACAGCCTTACTTGTTAGTTGTTGCTGAAAACGGCTATCACTGATACAAATCAAGGCTTTTATACATTCCTCATCCGTCGCGCCACGTAAATCGGCAATACCGTATTCGGTAACGACGATATCCCTCAGGTGGCGCGGAATAGTGCAATGCGGATACTCCCAGACAATACCGGATGTTAGCTTACCACCACTGTCGCGGGTACTACGTAGCATCAGGATCGAGCGACCATCCCGCATAGCATGCGCCATGGCCACAAAGTTGTACTGCCCCCCTACACCGGAAACCAGCTGATGGTCTTTCAGGCCATCAGACGTTGCCGCGCCGGTTAAACTTACCATCATACAGGTATTGATAAAGCGGGCTTTTTGCCGCTGTAATTTCTCCAGTGTTGGGTTGCCACCGTATAACTGGTTGATCCGGCCAACCGAGCTCATCCTGAACCGGGGCCATTCTGCTTCAGTCAATTGGCGTAACCAGCGGTAAAAATCCTCAGAGCCGAGAAAAAATGCCGCGTCTAACAAAGCGCCTCTGCCTTCGATACCGGACTGTTCAGCAATGCGCCCGGCATTGGCCAGGCTCTGCAAGCGTTCATCGTCAAATACTTCGCGCTTGAGAATGCCGGCTTGATACAAATGCATAAAACCATCGAGAAACATTTCACTGGCGCCATACAGCCCGCTGTCAAAGCTGTCATGGCCGCCAATCGCATCTATTAGCGCCTGACCGGGTAGGGCCCGGTTAAAATAGCCGCGATAGGCCTCGTTGTTTTGCTGGCGTTGGATCAAGCTGTACACCAGAGCGTCGCTGAGTGAGCCAATACCGATTTGCAGCGTACCACCGTCAGCTACCAGCGCACTGGCGTTCATTCCGACACAGTAATCCTGAGTAGTGACAGGGCTGCGGGGCAGCGCAAACAGCGGTTGTTGTGGATCATCAGTGACTATCTGGTGAAAAAAATCCTCGCCCACCAACGCATCGCCGGCCATAAAGGGCAAGTCCGGGTGCACCTGCGCCAGTATCAGGCACTTTTTGTCAGGGCGATGCCGCAGCTCCTCCGCCAGATCCAGGGTAACATCCGGGTTGCAGCTCAAACTGTACTGCCAGCCTGAGTCTGTCGCTCGCTTGGCGACCAGTTGTAAAATCAGATTCACCCCGCGGTCGGCCAGATCCCGCGCCACATGGGTATAGTTACTTGCCACATAATGGCGCTGAGCATCAGCATTACCCAGCATACTGCCCGACTGAAAATAAAACTCGCTAACGGTAATATTGTCAGGTAGCTGCTGTGATGCCAGCGCATCGGCATAGGCCAGCCGTGGATAGTCTTCACCAAAATGACGTTTGACAAATGGCTGCAAAAAACGCTGTTCCAGCTCGCTGCCGGGTTCAGGCGGATTAAGCGACAGCGCAGTGAAGATATCCAGCCGGATACTGCTGTCCCGGCAGGCTCTATGGTAAAAAGCATTGATCAAGCGGTTAGGTTTGCCCAGGCCAAGCGGTAAGCCCAGCACCACATGCTTACCTATTTGCGCTAACACCCGATCAACGATATCGGCATAATCATTATTGCTCATTGCTGTAACTTATCTCCGTGTTCTGTACCACCGCATTGCTGCACTGTACTACATTGACCAAAAGATTGATTGAGCAAAAGATTGGTTGGCGCAAAGCGCAAATAACGAGGCAGTGCCAAACACTCATAAAACTATTTATCTTAAACACCCTTTAACCACAAACATTACACAGGGGATCTTTGTTTAAACTAAACTGCTGCCATTTACCGGTTAACGCATCAAACAGTTGTAATTTTCCGTATAGCGGCGTACCTGTGCCTGCAAGAATTTTTACCGCTTCCAGCGCCTGCATGCTGCCGATAATACCCACCACAGGGCTTAAAATGCCGGCTTCCATACAGGTTAACTGCTGCTCGCCAAACAATTGGCTTAAACAGTGATAACAAGCGCCGTCGCCCTGCATACTGAAACTGGCCAGCTGGCCTTCAAAGCGGATGGCGGCACCGGATACCAGCGGCACTTTGGCTTGCACGCAAGCGGCGTTAATCGCATTGCGGCTGCTTAGGTTGTCTGTGCAATCCAGTACCAGTGAGTACTGCCCCACCAATCCGGCTAAATCTTCCGCGCTTAAGCGCTGGCGCAGTGCCTGAATGGTTATTTCAGAGTTTAGCTGGCGTAAGCTTGCTGCGGCCTGCTCTGCTTTACTGTGGCCAATATCGGCTTCGCGGTACAGTATTTGCCGCTGTAAATTACTGCGGTCTATAGTGTCGTCATCTACCAGCATAAGGTTGCCCACGCCACTGGCGACTATATAGGGCGCCGCGGCACAGCCTAAACCGCCCATACCAATCAGCAGCACTGAGCTTGCCAGCAGGGCTTCCTGGCCACGAAAATCCAGCGCTGGCAGCATCAGCTGGCGACTATAGCGCAGCGCTTGTTGCGCGGTTAGCTCTACTGGCTCAATGGGTTTTGTCATCAATAAGATCCTGATTATGCTGCTCCGGCCGCCGCCACAGCCACACGGCCACCAACAGCAAAAAGCATGGCAGCAGCCATTTTAATAACACTGGCGCGGCCGACAACACCAGCAACGCCGCACTTAACAACATCATGGCGCTGGCCAGATATTTAGCGCGCCGCGGCACTATGCCATATTGGCGCCAGGCCACAATAGGCGGACCAAGCTTAGGGTGCGCCAATAAACGCTGCTCCAACGCCGGCCAACCTTTACCGGCCGACCAGGCGCTAAGCAAAATAAATGGCACTGTCGGCAATACCGGCAGCGGTATACCAATAATACCGAGTAGTAAACTCAGCAGCGCCAGCGTACGCCAGAACACAATTCGACTATAGCGCCACATCAGTTATCACTCTTCACACTATTTCAGCCCCAGCCTTATTGCCAGTTTATGCAAGTTGCTCGGATCCAGCTCCAATTGGCGTGCCGCCTGCGACCAACTACCGTCGCACTTTGCCAGCGCTTGTTGGATCATCTGCCGTTGCAGCTGGCTTACCGCCTGTTTTAGCGCTATACCGTTGTGCGTTGCCATACTGTGCTGCTCGGTATGCAAGATGGCCGCCGGCACGGTGTCTAAGTCCAGCAAAGCGGCTTCCAGGGTGACGATGTCGCTGCGCATCGCGCCCTGACTCAGCGCTTTTATGGCCGCACGGCTAATCACATGCTCCAGCTCGCGTACATTGCCCGGCCAGTCGTAACTCAGTAACGCCAGCTCAGCATCGTTTGACAGCCGCAAGGCACGCAGGCCTAAACGGCTGCGGTTTAGCTCGAGAAAATGGCCGGCCAGCAGCGGGATATCGTCCGGCCGTTCACGCAGCGGCGGTATCGGCAGCGGATACACCGATAAGCGGTGATATAAATCGGCGCGAAACTCACCACTTTTTACTTGTTGTTTTAAATCACGGTTAGTCGCCGCCACCAGGCGCACATTGACCTGCCGGCTTTTGTCCGAGCCCAGCCGCTGAATTTCACCGTTTTGCAGCACCCGTAGCAATTTGGCCTGCACTGACAGTGGCAACTCGCCGACTTCATCTAAAAACAACGTGCCTTCGTGCGCCGCCTCGAAGCGGCCGGCACGCTCGCTGTGGGCGCCGGAAAAGGCACCTTTGTTATGGCCAAACAGTTCACTTTCCGCCAGACTTTCCGGCAGTGCTGCGCAGTTGATATAAATCATTGGCTTGTTAGCCCGCGCTGAGCTGCGATGCAAATGGCGGGCAAACAGCTCCTTACCAACACCGGTTTCGCCCAGCAGTAACACCGGTAAATCCGAGTTGGCTACCACGGTTAGCTCCTGCAAAATTTGCTTTAGCGCACTGCTTTGGCCAATCAACTCATAACGTTGCTTGGCGGCGGGCTCAAACTGCTGTTCACTAGCCTGATGATTCAGCCTAAGCGCCCGGTTAGCCTGTTCCAGCTCGGTCATCCGCACGGCGGCCTCAACCAGTAAACTGTATCGCTGCAAGTCCAGCACCGCCGCGGCAGAAAAACGGCCGGCATCCAGCGCATCCAGTGTTAATGCGCCCCAGCAGCGGCCTTCGATATACAGCGCTATACCCATGCAATCGTGCACCGGCAGGGCCTGGCCCGGCTGATCGGCCAACAAGCCATCGTAGGGGTCGGGTAGCTCAGAGCCGGGTTCAAACCGCACCGGGTTGCGGCTGGCCAGAATAGCCGCTAAACGGGGGTGCTGTGCCACCACAAAGCGCCGGCCCTGGGCTTCGCGCACTAAACCATGCAGCGCCACCGGCTTTAATATGTCGTGCTCAATTTTAAGCAACCCTACAGCGCCACAGCCAAAATGATTACGTAAGGTACTGACTAAACGCTGTAACCGCACAGCTGCCGGCAGATCTGTTACCAGATCTGCAATTAAACTTTCTTCCAACATGGTAGTTATGACCCTTGGGTTATTTTAACCCTGATTTAGCTAGGTTCAATTTACCATAGCTGTAAATAAAGCCATATAAATCAAAGGTGGTAGTTTTGGCCTGACTCTTGCCATTTATAACCAGACGGGAGCTTTACCCGGCATATTAATTACTTAGTCAGGAGTACCTATGTCATTACTGGATCAATCTTTAGGCGAGATAGCCACCTCTGTAGCCGGTGCTACCGCCGTATTTCATCAGTACAAATTGGATTTTTGTTGTGGCGGCCAACTTAGCCTGCGCGAAGCCCTGGCCAAACGCCAGTTACCTGCAGATGCTGTGGTGAATGCACTACAAACATTGCAGCAGCAACCCGCTGAGCATACCGATTGGCGCACAGTACCGGTAAAACAGCTTATTGAGCATATTTTAACCCGCTTTCATCAGCGGCATCGCCAACAGTTGCCTGAACTGTGTCGGTTAGCACGCAGAGTTGAGCATGTTCATGCACTGGACCCGCAGTGCCCGGCAGGCCTGGCCGATCATCTGAGCGATATGTATCAGGAGCTGGAAAGCCATATGATGAAAGAAGAGCAAATTCTGTTTCCGATGCTGGCCGGCGGTATATATCCGGCCGGGCCTATCAGTGTGATGGAAGAAGAACACTTGCAACATGGTGATGCACTGGACAAGCTTGATCAACTGACCAATAGCATCACCTTGCCGGCAGAGGCTTGCAACACCTGGACCGCGCTTTATGTTGGCTTAAAAGAGCTGAAAGAAGATTTAATGCAGCATATTTTGCTGGAGAACCATATTTTGTTTGTGCAACCCACCCATGCAGCAAAGGATGATGATCGCCAGCTGTGTTGCGGTAGCTGCCAATAAACAACCTGGAGGCTATTTACCAAAGCACTGGGCGTGAAAGCCCGGCTGCGGCTATTCACTTTGGCATACCCGGCTGCGCCGGGTTAAACTTGATTTTCATGCTGTTCCTGTCCATTCTGGGTAAAACTCACAACTTAGCGGATACCACAGATGAGCATTGAAACAGATAAAACTGAACTGGAATGCAGCGTTAACCAGGGCTGTGACGCCATAGAGTTGATCATACAACCACGCGAAACCGACTTAGGCGAGTTTTCGGTTAAACGCAGTTTGCCTACCCGGGCCCGTAAAATGGTGGGGCCCTGGATATTTTTCGACCATATGGGGCCGGCTGAGTTTACTCCTGGTAAGGGCGTGAATGTGCGGCCGCACCCGCATATTAACCTGGCAACTGTTACTTATTTGTTTGACGGCGAGATACTGCACCGCGATTCGTTGGGCAGCTACCAAACCATTACACCGGGCGATATTAATTTAATGGTCGCAGGACACGGCATTGTGCATTCAGAGCGCGAGCGGCCGGAGGTGCGCAGCACAGCCCATAAGCTGCATGGCTTGCAATTGTGGCTGGCATTGCCACAGCAAGATGAAGAGATAGCTCCGGCGTTTTACCACTATCCCGCCAGGGAAATTCCGGCATTAACCGTTAATGAGGTGCCGCTGCGGGTATTAATTGGTCAGGCGTACGGCGTAACCTCGCCGGTAAAAACCTTTGCGCAAACCCTGTATGTTGAAGCGCATTTACAACCCGGACAGTCGCTGACGCTGCCGGACTGCGAAGAGCGGGCGGTGTATGTGGCCAAAGGTGAGCTGCAGGTTAAAGACACTATTGTGCCGGAATTTTCCATGGTGGTGTTTAAAGCAGCAACAGGCGTAAGCATTACAGCCACCACAGAGAGCAGGATTGCGCTTATCGGCGGTGAGAATGTCGGCCCGCGCTTTATTGACTGGAACTTTGTTTCCAGCCGCAAAGAGCGCCTTATCCAAGCCAGACAAGACTGGGCCGCTGGCCGCTTTGCAAAAGTAGTGGGCGATGAAGACGAGTTTATTCCGCTGCCGGAGTAAAACCGGCAACGGTATAACTTACATAGCCTGCCTTGCCAGTGGTGTTGCCAGCACAAATTGCGGTATATGAATTTGCCCGCCGGCAATAACAGTTTTGTTCAACAAATGCATCACTCTGGCGTTTACAACAATACCGGCATTATCCTGCAGCATTGTGCCGCTTAACACATAAGCGGCCTGTTGTTGCATATCCAGATAATCACCGCGGCTAAAGACAAAATCACCCCGTGGCGTAACGCGGATTTGCCGCGCCAGTTTGATGTCGGCAACTTTAACTCCCAACCGTTGCAATTGAACATACAGATGCTCTGCCAACTGATTACCCAAGGCATTGCTTTCATCCAGTTGCGAGTCAAACAGCACAAAAGAGCTGATGGCAATAGTGGGCTCTGCAGTTTCAAACTGCATAGACAGCATCAGCTGCAGCGCCAGATCAGCTGCGTAATCCGACAACGGTTTAACTGGCCTGGCGATAGCCGGCGGCAAATAATTGCCGCCAGGCAGGTATTGCAGGTGTTGCGGCAGTTGTTGTTCATCCGGCAATAAAGCCACGGTTGGTGTAGCCTCTGCCGCCGTGCACGTCGGGCAATGCGCCTGTTGCGCAGCAGGCGTTGTTAACTGACAACCGGCCAAACAACACAATCCCGCCACTACCGCATATACTTTCATTGCAACCTCTGTCATTACTGAATACCGTATTCAGTTAGCTATCGGCGGCAATGGCAGTTTTCTTTAGTAAAGAATGTGTCAGCCCTGCTTTAACTGCAACCGGTCTTCACCGCTTTTACTCAGAATGGCTCTCACTACCTGCTCCGGCATAAACGTTCGGGCGGCAGAAATAACCTGTTTGTTATCAATACGGATTAATCTGGCGTTGATCAGTACCCCTTGTTTGTGCGCTGTCATCGTGCCGGTAACCACAAAGCGGATGGGCTGCTCTGTGTTTAATTCGGAGAAATCGCGGCTCAGGGCAAAATCGCCACCTGGTGTAACGCGGATATAGTCTGTCACTTTATAATCCAGCACCGCTACACCAAACTTATGCAGGTCGTACATTATGGCTTCGCTTAAATGGTTACTGAGCACTGAGCCTTGATCCAACGCCGTATCAACGTAGGCGAAGTCTGTTACGCCAACCATGCCGGTTTCTTCTGCAGCACGATGGTTTGACATTAGCTCATGCACCAGGGCGCGCGAGTATTCGTTAGCCGTCAGTAGTGGTAAGGCATGGCTTGATGCATCTGCCGCCGTAAGCTGAAAATGCGACACCCCGGCCAGCCGTTGATCGCGCTCAGGCTGTTGCATAACCACCCCTTGCTCCGGGGTGTTACGGGCACAGGCGGCCAGCAGCAATATGCTTAGTACAGGTAATATCTGTTTCATCGTTGTTCTCCTGAATATCTCTGCCGGTACAGCTTGTCACCACGTTTGCCAACTTCTTGCCGGCTCCACAGCACATTGTGCGGTACATAGCCGCTGGCAGCGGCCAGTACTTGTTTATTACGGATACTAATCAGCCTGGCGTTTAACAGCATGCCGTCTTCCATCACGGTATAAGTGCCAACCAGCAGGGTGTCGGCATCGCTGAGATTACCGATATCTGCCAGTTGCCGCGACAGCGCCTGCTCGTGATCAGCCTGCAATAACAATTGGCCGCGCAAACGGTAATCGTACACCACAAAACCGCGCTGACGCGCATGGGTAAGCATACTTTCGCTAAGTTGATTCGCAAGCTGCTTCTGCACTTCGTCGGCCTCTGCTAACGATAAGCTGTTTACCGGCAAAAAACTGGCCACGGCTATTTCGGCAGCCGGACGTGCCAGCGTGCTTTGTGCCGGCACCTGAGCAAACAGGCTGTCTGCCAACTGCTGCGTATAATAATGCAAAGGATATTCGCTAAGCGCAGGCTGTTTTACCGCCTCACGCTGCGGCGTTGCACTGCTGCAAGCTGCCAAACTACAACCAGCAAGCCACACTGCCAGTACACGGTAAATTATTACTTTCATGAGCAACCTCTGCTTCTGACCTGCAATGCTTAAGCAAATAACGGGCCAGAAACAGCGGCGGGCTTTTGGCGTTAAATCGCCACCGGTGCTTTGATATGCGGATGGGCCTGATAATTCAGCAGGGTAAAATCAGCAGCGCTAAAGGCGAAGATGTCTTTAACATCGGGATTTAACTGCATTTGCGGCAACGGGAAAGGCTGCCGCGCCAGTTGGGTATTCACTTGCTCTAAATGGTTTAAATACAAATGTGCATCACCAAAGGTATGCACAAAGTCGCCCGGTTGTAAGTCACATACCTGAGCCACCATTAGGGTTAACAGGGCATAGCTGGCAATGTTAAACGGCACGCCGAGAAAAATATCGGCACTGCGCTGATACAGCTGGCACGACAATTTGCCGTCATTGACGTAAAACTGAAACAAGGTATGACACGGCGGCAGCGCCTGCTTACCCAGGGCGGCATTTTGTTTTGGTGACACAGAGGTATCGGGCAGCACCGCCGGGTTCCACGCGCTGACAATAAGCCGGCGTGAATCAGGTGTGCGTTTTATATCGCTGATCAGTTGGCTTATTTGGTCGATAACACTGCCGTCAGCAGCCTGCCAGCTGCGCCACTGTGCGCCGTATACCGGGCCCAGCTCGCCTTCTGCAGTAGCCCATTCATCCCAAATAGACACACCGTTGTCTTTCAGGTAGCCGATATTGGTTTCACCTTTTAAAAACCACAGCAGTTCATGAATAATGGAACGCAGATGACATTTTTTGGTGGTAACCAGCGGAAAGCCCTGCTGTAAATCAAAGCGCATCTGGTAGCCAAACACGCTGATGGTGCCGGTACCGGTGCGGTCGGTTTTCTTATGGCCATGCTCAAGCACATGGCGCATTAAGTCGAGATATTGCTTCATATTCAGGACACCTGCTTAGTCAATTTTGCCTTGTTAATATTGGCATAAATAATCAGCGCCACTCCGGCGATAATCATCGGCAGTGACAACCACTGCCCCATTGACATGCCCGCCGATAACACGCCCAAATGTGCATCCGGCTCACGATAAAACTCTACTGTAAACCGGGCCGCACCATAACCGGCTAAAAACAGGCCGCCCAAGCTGCCGGCCGGTGGGTTGAAGCGGCGATACAGCATGATCAAGATAAACAACAACACGCCTTCCAGGGCAAACTCATACAGTTGCGACGGGTGCCGCGGCAGCGGGCCGGCCCCCGGGAACAACACAGCCCAGGGCACGTCGGTTGGCCGGCCCCACAGCTCAGCGTTAATAAAGTTACCCAAGCGCCCTGCCGCCAGCCCCAGTGGAATTAACGGTGCAACAAAATCACCCAATTGCAGATAGCGCTTGTTATTGCGCCGGGCAAACCAGAGCATCGCCACCATTACGCCCAGCAAACCGCCGTGAAACGACATACCGCCGGTCCAGATTTTAAATAAATACAGCGGCTCGCTGATAAACAGCTCAAACTGATAAAACAGCACATAACCAATACGGCCACCGAGCACCACGCCCAAAAAGCCGATAAATAATAAATCGCTGACCTGCTGCTCTGTCCAGCCGGACCCCGGCTTTTTCGCCGCGCGGTTTGCCAGCCACCAGGCAATAGCAAAAGCAATAAGATACATTAAGCCATACCAGCGCAGGCTTACCGGACCGATGGAAAAAATCACCGGGTCTATTTGCGGAAATGTAATATAACCAGAAGCCATAACTACCCTTAACTAAACATCATTTTTGCTGAAACCAGCAGTAAAAAAACACCAAACACCCGCTTAATCGTCAATACCGGCAAAGTTTGGGTTAATCTGGCCCCCAGGGGCGCAGTAAATACCGACGTTGTCACTATCCCCAGTAATGCCGGTAAATAGATGTAACCGATAAACCCCTCCGCCAGCCGGTAGTGCTGCCAGCCGGCAATAACATAACCAAGAGTACCGAACAGCGCAATGGCAATACCACTGGCAGCGGCACAACCAATGGCACGGCGCATATCCACTGAAAAATAATTCAGCACCGGCACAAACAGCGCACCGCCACCAATGCCAAGCAAACTGGCAATGCCGCCCAGTACTGCTGAAATCATTACCAACACACCTTTACCCGGCAGCGGCTTTTTGCCCAGAGTAGAGCGCGACCCCAACATCCGCAGCGCCAACAGTAACACTGCTACACCGAAAATAAGCTGTAACACAGCACCACTGATATTGTGTGCCAAATAGCCAACGCTCCATGCACCAATAGCGGCTCCGGCCATAATGCCGCCGGCTATCGACCAGGGCACGCTGCCCCAGCGGTGATGCGCATACACGGACGAGGTGGCAGTAATGATAATAGACCCCAGCGAGGTGGCAACCGCAACCAGGATAGCTTGATCAGCCGGCACCACACCATAGGCCGGCAGCAGCATCACCAGCACCGGTACAATAACCAGGCCACCACCAATGCCGAGCAATCCGGCAAGAAACCCCACCAGGGCACCAAGTAACAAAGCAAGCAGAATAATGGTTAACACAGAGTTCCCGTAACCAGCCAGCGATATCCGTCGTGGCAGCCTTTAATAAGGGCTGAAACCGGATCAGGCACGTAGCTGGCTTAATAATTGTTTTTGCTCTAAAAAGCGTTGTATATGTGCGCGTACCTGTTTAGCCGACGGACAAGCCAGCACTTCAGGCAGCAATAAAGCCAACTCAGACATTTCTACCCGGCGTAACAGCCATTTTATTTTTGCCAGGTTACTGCTGTTCATACTGAAACTGTCATATCCCATTGCTGCCAGCAGCAATACACCAGCCGGTTCACCGGCAAGCTCGCCGCAAACACTGATGGGAAACTGCAAGCCGTTTGCCTGTTGTGCCAGTTGATGCAATGCGCGCAGCACAGCAGGATGCATGGCGTCATACAGGCCTGCCACCCTGGGGTTGTTGCGATCTACCGCTAATAAATACTGGGTTAAATCGTTAGTGCCGATAGAGCAAAAATCTACCTTGCGCGCTAACTCAGGCAATTGGTACATAATCGACGGCACTTCAATCATCACGCCGATTTTCGGTTTGGGTAAATCAATGGCTAACTCATCGCTGACTTCAAAACTGGCTTGCCTGATCAGCCGGATTGATTCATCTACTTCGGCTAAGTCGGTGATCATCGGCAGTAAAATATGCAGGTTATCCAACGCCAGATTAGCCTTTAGCATGGCACGGATTTGTACCAGAAAAATTTCCGGATGATCCAGGGTTAAACGAATACCGCGCCAGCCCAAAAACGGATTCTCTTCAACAATACTGAAGTACGGCAGCGCTTTATCACCGCCCACGTCCAGGGTGCGCATAATTACCGGTTTATCGGGGTAATTCTCCAGCACCTTACGGTACAACTCTATTTGCTCTTGCTCCGTCGGAAACCGGCTGCGCATAATAAAAGGGAACTCGGTACGGTACAAGCCCACTCCGCCGGTATATTGCGGTTCTGTGGTTTCCAGTTCAATGGCTAACCCGGAGTTCACCATTAAATTAAACCCGGCGCCGCACAAGGTTTGCGACGGCAATGCAATCTCGGCCAGATAACGGGCATTTAAGGCGGCATCTTCACTGATTAAGCGCTGATATTCAGCACATATGGCTTCTACCGGCGATAACAGAATATGGCCCTGGTAGCCATCAACAATCAGCCGTTGCCCCTGCCAGTGCAACAGTGGCAGCTCATCTACCCCCATTACTGCAGGAATGCCCAACGCCCGTGCCATAATAGCCGCGTGCGAGTTCACCGAACCTTTTAGCGACACTATCGCTACCAGTTGTTCCCGCGGCACTTCCGCCAGCATAGTGGCGGTAACGTTGTCAGCCACCAGCACCACTTTTTCCGGCAGTTTAATTTTACGCTGCTCGGTATCCAGCAAATTGTTTAATACCCGCTGGCCCAAATCGCGGATGTCGGTGCCACGTTCTCGCAGGTACGGATCGTCCATATCGTCAAATTGCCTGGCGAACTTCTCCACCACCCGCTTTAACGCGCTTTTGGCACACCAACCCTGGGCAATTTGTTGCTCTATTTCACGACCCAGACTGGCGGCATCCAGCAGCTGGTGGTACACATCAAAAATAGCCAGGGCATCGGGCGGCAAATGCCCGCTCATGCGCTCGGCCAGCCGGTTAAACTCGGCCTTAGTAATTTTTACGGCACGGTAAAAGTGCGCCAGCTCTTTTTCCGGCTCGTCCGAGCGTTTCAGCGAAATGGCGTTAAAGTCATTGGCCGGCTCTAACACAAAAGCTTCACCGATAGCGATGCCGGGCGCGCCGGGCAAGCCTTTTAACTGTCCGGTTTGGGTGTGGCCTGCAGTTGTTTCACTGGCCGCCTGGCGCATTTCGGCATTGGCCAGTACTGATGCCAACTGGGCGCCCAGGGTAACGAGGAAAGATTCTTCATCTTCATTAAACACACGATCGGCGCCTTGCTGGATGGTTAAGACCCCAAGCACTTTACGATGGTGAATAATAGGGCAGCCTAAAAAGGCGGAGAAACGGTCTTCACTGACTTCGGGGGTAACTTTAAAGCGCGGATGTAAGTGGGCTTTCGCCAGATTGATGGGCTCTTCACGCTGGCCTACCCAACCGATTAAGCCCTCCGAGAAACCAATAGCAATACTGCCTATAGCGTCAGGGTTCAGGCCGTCAGTGGCCATCAGCATAAAGTGCTGTTGTTCATAATCAGCCAGGTACACTGAGCAACATTCCGTTGCCAGTGCCTGTTTAACGCTTGTCACCAAGCCGGCTAATGCGTTTTGAAGCACCGGCTCTTGTGCTACGTCCTGAACTATTCGCCTTAACTGGCCTAACATAAGAGCCCCATCTTCAGTTCAGCGGTTAACCTGCTTTACTAACTCTTCTTTTTGCCTTCGCGGCGGATAAACGGCAAAGCGACCGGAGCAAACTCTTTCATGACTTTTCTGTAAACTTCGCGCTTAAACGCGACAACCTGACGTACCGGATACCAATAACTGACCCAACGCCAGCTATCAAATTCAGGATGCGTGGTTTTAAGTAAATTTACATCTTCGTCTGCGCAGGTCAGCCGTAGCAAAAACCACTTTTGCTTCTGGCCAATACACACCGGGTTGCTGTCTTTGCGAATTAACCGCTTCGGCAGTTTATACCTTAACCAATGCTTGGTTGTGGCAATGATCTCCACATCTTTTGCGGTCAGGCCTACCTCTTCATGTAATTCACGGAACATGGCTTGTTCCGGCGTTTCGCCATCATCAATGCCACCCTGTGGGTATTGCCAGGAATGCTGACCATACCGTTTTGCCCAAAACACCTGTCCCTGGTGATTACAAATCACTATGCCGACATTGGCCCGAAAACCTTCGGCATCGATCACACAAACCTCTGGCGGATCTTAAAACAATATGTAAAAGATTCTTTCATAAAGTCAGGGCTTGGGCAAACGGTATTTTCAGCACTGGTTTTACAGACTTATCCACAACAAGCACTTTACAACACCAGCCCATGTGCACTTTTTCACAGAGACTGTTGATAAAACTGTGCACACTATTAGTTTAACCACTGCATAACCCGGAAAGTCCTCAGCACGGCTGTCAGCTTTGCAGTTTTTTTTAAAATAGTTTCAATGCATTACAGCTTATACATCAATATTGATTATCAGCTTGGCTTGTGAGTAAGTCCGTTTGCTGCGTTTTTAAGCAGCAAACCGGGCGAAAAAATGCTAGCGTATTTCACCCCTTGTTTAAAATGACCTTTATGCCTGCTGCTCCTGCAACACTTGCCGAATTACTAAGCCGCAGCAATGCCCTCGCCGGGTTAACCCTGGGGCAACTTGCCGCTCAAATACAGCTGCCGGTGCCGCAGAATCTGCAAAAGGACAAAGGCTGGGTCGGCCAGTTACTGGAGCAAATACTTGGTGCCAGCGCCGGTTCAAAAGCCGAACCTGATTTTCCGCATTTAGGCGTAGAGCTAAAAACCCTGCCGATTGATCAACAAGGCAAACCGCTTGAGAGCACTTATGTCTGTGTTGCACCACTCACCGGCGTTGCCGGTCAGCAATGGCATGAGTCCTGGGTTTGTCAGAAGCTGCAACGGGTACTATGGGTACCCATTTTGGCGGAGCGCAGCATCCCTCTGGCCGAACGTATGGTAGGCACGGCATTTTTATGGCAACCCAGCCCGGAGCAGCAACGGGCGTTGCAACAAGATTGGGAAGAACTGATGGAGCAAATCACACTTGGCGGTATCGCTACTATTCGCGGGGCTCAGGGCAAAATTCTGCAATTGCGGCCCAAAGCCGCCAACAGCAAAGCACTTACAGCTGCTGTTGGCGCAAAGGGCGAACCTATCCGCACCCTGCCCAGAGGTTTTTACTTAAAAGCCGGTTTCACCGCGGCGTTGTTACACCAACAGTTTCAGCTGAGTTAGTTACGGTATTTATCCACAATACGGTTGTAACTGCCATCGTCACGCAGTTGCTGCAGGCCGCTGTTAAAACGCTGTACCTGCTGCTCTGTCACCGAACTTTTGCTAAACATAACGTACACGTCTGACGCGCCCAGGCTGATACTGTGTGGCTGAATATACTTGTCCAACCCTTTACGGCGTAAAATTGACGCTCCAACGAAGCTGTCTTCCAACAAACCGTCGATCTCTTCGTCTAACAAGCGGGCCATATTCAGCTCACTGATAATAGCGCCGACAAACTTATCTTTGTGGGCTTCATCAGCGTACAAAGCGGCTACCTCGTCGCCATAAAAATACTCGTTAACTATGCCAACTTTATGCCCGGCGCCGATAAAGGCTTTCAGGTCATCGAACGGTAAACCAGCTTGCTCTTTACGCACATACAGCTGAAAGCGCTCTTCACGGTATGGCTCTGAAAAGTAGGCAAATTCTTCTCTGTCGGGCGTTTTCGATGCACCGAGCACAAAATCTACCTCTCCGTCTTTTAACAGGGTTAATAACTCCAGCCAACTGCCCTGCACCACATCTAACTCGCACTGCATCCCTTCGGCAACCGCCTGCACCAGCTCTACATCAAGCCCGGTAACGGTATTACCGACAGAGATATACTGGTATGGCTCCCAGGCATCCATACCCATGGTCATATTGCAGGCCGGTTTTGCAACTTCAGTAGACGCCGGGGCATCTGTGGCAGGTGCCTGAGCTTGTGTCTGTGGTTGTTGCATGGCGGGTTCGCAACCAGCTAAGGTTATAGTGAGTACAACGACTAACAGCTTGTAAGTTTTCATATTACACCTCAAGGCGTTATCGGATTGCCTCAAGCTTAGTGCATAACAGCTGCTTTTGCCGGTTAAAGCCAAAAGATGCAGAAAAAAGTCTTAGTCAGGGGATGGTGCTTTGTGCTCTGTTGGCGCGGACTTTACCGGCGCACCGAATAAGGTCCGGCCAAGGCTACGCAGTGACGACTGTGTTAAACAGTCGCGCCACATGCGCCGCCATTCGTAGAAGGTGATGGTTAGCGGGTTGTCGGAGTGAAAATCATCGGTAATGCCGTAACGGCAGGGTTCGTCGTCACGCTCAGCGACAAAGCTGCCGAACAGCCGATCCCAGATAATCAGCACGCCGCCAAAGTTCTTATCGATATACACCGGATTACAGGCGTGATGCACCCGATGATGTGACGGCGTATTAAACAGCCATTCCAACGCGCCTAACGAGCGCACAGCTTGCGTATGGACAAAAAACTGAAAAGCCAGATTAAGCGCCACTACAGCAAACACTACTGAAGGCGTAAAACCAAGCAGAATCATTGGTGTCCAGAATAACCACATGCCGGATAAGGGGTAGGTCAGGCTTTGCCGGAATGCGGTACTGAAGTTCATCAACCTGGAGCTGTGGTGTGCCACATGCGAGGCCCATAACCAGCGGACATGGTGCGACGCACGATGGAACCAGTAGTAGAGAAAGTCCTGCAATAAAAATGCGATAGCAATAGTAGCGACACTCAGCTCAATATCAAACAACCGAAACTGATGCAGCCAGAGAAAAAACGGCATTAACAGCAGCAAAGCCAGCATATCACTGCCCTGATGCAGCAGTGCCAATACCGCGTTTGCCAGCGTATCCTGCCAGCGATACAACGCCGGAGCAGCATGCCTGGCGCGGTACCACTCCCAGCCGATAAAGCCGAGAAATACCGGGCTTAGCACTAACAAAATTAACTCAACAGGGATCATCTGCAGTTATCCGGACACTGTGTACGAAACGCTACCGGCTAACGTACCGGTAAATCGAACCTGGCAAACATACGGTCAATTTCTTCCTGATTGCGCAGCATATTGGCTTTCTCTACCACATCCCTCGTTAGATGCGGCGCAAAACGCTCAATGAAATCATACATATAAGTGCGTAAAAAAGCGCCTTTGCGAAAGCCGATTTTAGTGGTCGAGGCATCAAATAAATGGCTGGCATCGATAGCGACCAAATCTTTGTCCAGCTCTTTATCCATCGCCATCGACGCTATTACACCAACCCCCAGTCCGAGCCGGACATAGGTTTTAATAACGTCAGCGTCGGTGGCAGTAAACACGATCTTCGGCTCCAACCCTTTAGCCGCAAAGGCTCTGTCCAGTTCAGAACGTCCGGTGAAACCAAATACATAAGTTACGATAGGGTGCTGTGCCACATCTTCCACCGCGATTTTACGGCCCAGTTGCAGCAACGGATGATCATGGCGCACTATCACGCTGCGATTCCAGTGATAACAGGGCAACATGACCAAATCGTTATATAAGTGCAGGGCTTCAGTGGCAATAGCAAAATCCGCATCGCCGCGTGACGCCGCTTCGGAAATTTGCTGCGGTGTCCCCTGGTGCATATGCAATGACACTTTCGGGTATTTTTGCATAAAACCGCTGATCACCGGCGGTAATGCATAACGCGCCTGAGTATGGGTGGTAGCAATATTCAGTTTGCCCTGATCAGGTAAGGTATGCTCTTTCGCTACCGCTTTAATGCTTTCTACTTTAGCCAGAATTTGCTGAGCTATATCAATAACATCGCGACCGGCCGGCGTAACATGGGTTAAATGCTTACCGCTACGGCCAAACACCTGAATGCCCAGCTCATCTTCGAGCATGCGTACCTGTTTACTGATACCCGGCTGCGAGGTATAAAGGCTTTCAGCAGTTGAAGAAACATTCAGGTTGTGGTTCAACACTTCAACTATATAACGCAGCTGCTGCAATTTCATGTGTCACAGATCCGGTAATGGCATATCATTGCTCAATATACCTATCTGGCAAGATATTCCAACTTATTTTTAATTTCCTTGCCGCTATAACTAATGGTAGCTAAAACTATAGTGGCTGCCAGCCGCTTTTGTGGCCGTAGCGTGGTTATCCTAAGGAGCACTTATGAGTAAAACTGTACCGGCTATTGATTTTGCTTCTGTGCTGGCATCTACTGTTCACGATATGAAAAACTCATTGTGTATGCTGATCCAATCTACAGAGCTTATTCAGCAGGAAAGTGCGCAGTTATCCGGCAACGCCCGCGATGAGTTGGCGCGGCTGAATTATGAAGCCAACCGGCTCAACTCTAATCTGCTGCAACTGCTGTCATTATACCGTTTGGAGCGAAACCAGTTGCCGGTACAAATTGATCAACACTATATGGCTGATATAGCTGAAGAATTGGTGCTGAAAAATCAATTTTATACCGAACAGCGTAAGTTGCAGCTACAGACTGAACTGCCGGATAACCTGCACTGGTTTTTTGACTATGACCTGGTTATGAATCTGCTTAATGACGCCGTTGCAAATGCGCTGCGCTATTGTGACCGGCGTATTTTGCTTACCGTTAGCCAACAGCAGCAACTGCTGGTACTGGAAGTGCACGACGATGGTCAGGGCTTTCCGGAATTTATGCTGAATAGCGACGCTATTGATATGAATACACCGGATTTAGCCAACAATCACACCGGACTTGGAATATTTTTTGCTAAGCTTATTGCACGTGCGCACAACAATAAGGGCGTGCGGGGTACTGTTGAACTGCGTAACGGCGGCAGATATGGCGGTGGCGTGTTCCGGCTGACTTTGCCCTGAAGCATACAGTTCGCTGTTATTTCAGCTGTTTTGTGATTAATATGACAGTCAGGTTCTGTCCTTGACGAGGTTTTAATGCTGTTAACCTTAATAATAACGCTGGTAGTGGCTCTGGTTGTTATAGCAGTAATAGTTAATGCTATTCAACAACATAAAGAACGCTTAGCCACGTTAAAACGTGCTGAGTTCAGCAAGTTGCGCGCTATGCTGGAGGACACCGAAGAGTTGATGGTGAATGCCGCTAATGTGCCGCTGTCTGTGCCGCTGCAACAAATGTTGCTGAAACGAACCGCAACAACGCTCAAAGCTATGGTTGAACTGGAACCCGGCGCGCGTGATATTAAACAGCGCTTGCAAGATACTGAGAGCCGGCTGGCAGACAATAGCGCCGATAGCAGCGCGGTGGCAGAAACTGTGACCTTACCGGACAATGACCAACAACTTATTGCCATGATCAAAGGCATTAAGCGGCTGCGTACTGTGCTGCGCGGTGAGCACGCCAGAGGTAATATTGATACGCAGATGGTAATCCAGGAAGATAAACGGCTTGAAGTGCTGCAATTGCGTATTAATGTTGAAAGCCAGGTTAAACGCGGTAATCAGGCCAGAGCCAACAATATGCTTGGCTCTGCCAGGCAGTATTTTGAAAAAGCCCTGACGGCGCTCAGCAGCACTCCGCATCAGGATGACTATGTATTGATGCGCAAATCAGAAATTATGCAGGGATTGGAAGATATTGCCAGCCAGTTGAAAGAAGGCAATGTAAGAGACCGCGAGAAAAAAGAAGAAAAAGAAAACAAAGATTTAGACGAGCTGTTTGCACCAAAACGCAAATGGTAGCACTTCCAACATAAAAACGGGCCGCAATAGCGGCCCGTTTTACTTACAACATGCACAGCATCAGGCTTTAGTTACCACCCACTTGCCGGCTTCATACCATGCCGACCAACCGGTGGCTTTGCCGTCTTTTTCTGACATCACATATTGCTGCTTGGTCTTGCGGCTCCAGCGCACTATTGCCGGATTACCTTCTGGATCTTTTACCGGTGCATCGGCCAGGTAATAGAACTTTGGTGATAACTGCGCACGGTATTTGGCCAGCTCTGCTACCAACGGCGCCCGTGTCTCACGTGATTTCGGGAAGGTAGCTGCTGCCAGAAACAAACCGGCGGCTCCATCACGCAGCACAAAGTAGGTATCCGACTTTTCACACTTCAGCTCCGGCAAATGCACCGGATCTTCTTTTGGTGGTGCAGCTTCGCCACTACGCAGCAGCTTACGGGTATTTTTACACTCCGTATTAGTACAGCCAAAATACTTACCGAAGCGGCCGGATTTTAACTGCATATCACTGCCACACTTATCACATTCGATTAGCGGGCCGTCGTAGCCTTTAATTTTAAAGCTGCCCTGCTCTACCTGATAGCCATCACACGCCGGGTTATTGCCGCAAACATGCAGTTTACGCTGCTCGTCTATCAGATAACTGTCCATCGCCGTACCGCATTTGGCACAGCGTTTTTTCTGCCGCAGGGCTTCGGTTTCCATTTCATCGTCGTCACTGACATTTACTGCCACATCACCGGACACCAGGTTCATGGTGGTGGTGCAACGTTCTTTCGGCGGCAGGTTATAACCGGAGCAACCTAAAAACACCCCGGTAGAAGCAGTACGAATGCCCATAGGCCGGCCGCAAGTAGGGCAGACAATATCTGTCAGGACAAACTGATTTACCCGCATGCCGCCCTGCTCAGGGTCGTTTTCTGCGGTTTTCAGCTTTTGATAAAAATCGCCGTAGAAGCTGTCCAGCTCTTTACGCCATTGCGCCTGGCCATTGGCAATGTCATCCAGCTTCAGTTCCATATTGGCAGTAAAGTCGTAGTTCATCAGATCATTGAAGTTTTCTACCAGGCGGTCGGTCACTATTTCGCCCATCTTTTCCGCGTAAAAGCGTTTATTCTCTACCCGCACATAGCCGCGGTCCTGAATGGTCGAAATAATAGACGCGTAGGTAGAGGGCCGGCCGATACCGCGCTTCTCCAGCTCTTTTACCAAGCTGGCTTCACTAAAACGCGCCGCAGGCTTGGTAAAGTGCTGCGCACTGTTCAATTGCTGCAGTTGCAACATTTCCCCCGGTTTCACATCGGGTAACAGACTGTCTTCTTCGTCTTTGCGCTTAACTGCCGGCTGTACCTTAGTCCAACCATCAAAACGCAACACGCGGCCTTTGGCTTTTAATTCAAAATCACCGGCCTGCACAATAATATTCGTCACATCGTATAACGCCGGCGGCATCTGACACGCCACAAACTGGCGCCAAATTAGCTCGTACAGCTTGCGGGCATCGGCTTCCATATCGCCCAGACTACCGGCCAACACATTCACATCTGACGGCCGTATCGCTTCGTGCGCTTCCTGGGCGTTGGCTTTGCTGCCGTAGCTCAGCGGCTGCTCCGGCAGATATTTTTTACCAAACTGTGCAGCAATATAGTCACGGCAAGCGCTTACCGCATCCGCACTTAAATTAGTTGAATCGGTACGCATATAGGTAATGTGGCCGGCTTCATACAAACGCTGCGCCAGCATCATGGTTTTTTTGACACCATAGCCCAGCCTGGTGCTGGCTGCTTGTTGCAATGTCGAGGTAATAAAAGGCGCCTGCGGTTTACTGCTGCTGGGTTTATCTTCCCGCTCCAGCACCTTGTAGCCGGCGTTATTTAATAAGGCTAAGGCGGCGTCAGCTTCGGCTTTATTCACCGGTTTAAAAGCTTTACCCTGCTGTTTGGTCACATCCAACTGCAACGCCTGTTTTGCCGCGGTTAAGGTATCTGCGGCAACTGTCCAGTATTCTTCCGGCACAAAGGCTTTGATTTCGCGCTCACGCTCTACTACTAAACGCACAGCGACTGATTGCACGCGGCCGGCAGACAACCCCCTGGCAACTTTTTTCCATAACAGCGGCGATACCATAAAGCCCACCACGCGGTCGAGAAACCGTCTGGCTTGTTGTGCATTAACGCGGTCTACATTCACTTCACCGGGTTCTTCAAAAGCATTTTGAATAGCGTTTTTGGTAATTTCGTTAAACACCACCCGTTTAAAACGCTGCTCATCACCACCGATAATTTGCTGCAAATGCCAGGCAATAGCTTCCCCTTCACGGTCTAAGTCCGTTGCCAGGTAAACGGTTTCCGCCTTTTCAGCCAGAGCTTTGAGCTCTTTAACCACCTTTTCCTTACCGGGCAAAATTTCATAACGCGCCTTCCAACCATGTGCCGGGTCTATACCCATGCGGTCGACCAGGGCCTGATATTCTTTTTCTTCTTTGCTCAGCGTTTTGTTCGCGGCGGCTTTTTCTTTACTGCTGCTGGTGGGCAAATCGCGAATATGGCCAACACTGGATTTGACGATAAAGTCTTTGCCAAGGTATTTGTTGATTGTTTTCGCTTTTGCCGGTGATTCGACTATAACCAGTGATTTCGCCATCTTAATCCCGAGATCCCTAACATTTTATGCATGTCAATTATGCTGCTTTTTTAACGTATATCCGTAAACCGCAGTTGTGACAAGTGAATAAACTCATTATTATGCAAACCAGCTCAATTTAAGAGCTGTCTGGCGAAACGTTCGCCAAACCGAATGAAGCATCCTCAGCGGCCGCAAAAATAATAAAAACAGTGCCCATTCCAAATAAAGGATATAAAGCAAAAATGAAATTCTTTGAAGCAAACTTCGATGGCCTGGTAGGGCCAACTCATAACTATGCCGGTTTATCTATCGGCAATGTTGCCTCGTTATCTAACGCTAAAAACAGCTCCAGCCCGCGTCAGGCAGCAAAACAAGGCTTAAGTAAAATGAAAGCCCTGCATGACTTAGGCATGGTGCAAGGTGTACTGGCACCTCAGGAACGTCCTGATGTCTATACCTTACGCCGCCTTGGTTTTACCGGTTCAGATGCTCAGGTAATAGAGAAAGCCGCTAAACAGGCGCCTGCGGTATTCAGAGCGGTATGCTCAGCTTCCAGCATGTGGACAGCTAATGCCGCGACTATATCGCCTTCTGCCGACACTGCAGATGGCAAAGTGCACTTTACCCCGGCCAACCTGACCAACAAATTTCACCGTTCGCTGGAACCTGTTACCACCGGCAATATATTGCAGGCGATGTTCCGCAACCCTGAGCATTTTGCGCATCATACACATTTACCCGACAATGATCACTTCGGTGATGAGGGCGCGGCGAATCATACCAGACTTTGCAGCGCTTATGGTAAGCGCGGTGTAGAACTGTTTGTGTTTGGCCGTTATGCGTTCGACAGCAGCAAGCCGGCACCGCAGCGTTTTCCGGCTCGCCATACATTGGAAGCCTGCGAGGCCGTAGCGCGCTTGCACGGATTAAGTGATGAGCATGTGGTGTATATGCAGCAAAACCCTGACGTTATCGACCAGGGCGTATTCCATAACGATGTTATTGCAGTAGGTAATCAAAACGTACTGTTTTACCACCAGCAAGCCTTTGTTGACTCACAAGCTAAACTAAGTGAGTTACAACGCAAATTCGGCAATGACAGCGAACTGCACCTGATAGAAGTACTAAACAGCGAAGTCTCCGTGGCAGAAGCCATTAAAACTTACTTGTTTAATACCCAGGTTATTACATTGGCCAACGGCGAAATGGCCATTATTGCCCCGACAGAATGCCAGGATAGCGCGGCCGTATCGTCTTATCTGGCGGCATTAACACAGCGTAATACACCGATAAAACAAATCCACTATTACGATGTTAAGCAAAGTATGCGTAACGGTGGCGGCCCGGCGTGTTTGCGCCTGCGCGTAGCAATGAGCGAGCAGGAAAAACAAGCCGTTAACCAAAATGTGCTGATGAATGACAAGCTGTTTGCCACGTTGAATCAGTGGGTAGATAAGCATTATCGTGATCAAATCAGCGAAGCTGACTTAGCCGATCCTCAGTTATTGCTTGAATCGCGCACAGCATTGGATGAGTTGACACAAATCCTGGATCTGGGTTCGGTTTATCAGTTCCAACAAGTATAAATTACATAATTTTGGCGTAAAAAAAGGGAGCTGAATCAGCTCCCTTTATTTTTGTATCCACAACTCATCAGCGGGTGGTTGTGCAATCTAACTCAACACCAAAAGCATTGGTAACAGGTGCATTAGCTTCATCGTCAGCATCATCCTGTGAATAAGCAAGCCGGTAATCCCTGTATGACACGTTTTCAGTTCCTGCTGAAGAGCCGCTCACCTGAAGACGAACAGTCATCCAAGCACCTACATCTTGAGGATAGGTAAGAAGAAATACAGCTATACCATTTTCATCAGCCGTAATTGTCTTAAGTGAAGTAGCACGGTTGCCGGGGGTCAACTCACCGTTATTATTGCCAAGACCGGTGTCATCCTCTCCATCATCCTTAATACCATTTAAATTTGCATCTTCATTCGGACACTCAATTGCATTAGCAGCCGGAACCCACGATAGAAAAGTACCAACCGCTGGATTTTTTACCCAGTCGCCCTTAAAGTAATTTATTGGCGTAACACTGAGATTCAAAGTTTGGCCTTCGACAGGATTACCTGAACTATCAGTCACAATTACTGAAAATTCCTTTTGATATGTGCTTTCGCTTGGCTTCTGAATAGTGTTACCTGTACCAAAGCGGAAAAATAATGTGCGCTCCCCCACTGCAATATCTGTGGCATCTACAATAGCGTTATTGCTTTGTAATGCCGCTTGAATTTTCAAGTTCAGGCCGTCAACACCAGCCCCACTTGTTGCATCAGCGGTAAATACCGTAGTTGCAATGCCTTGAGAATTGGTAATTGCAGTTCCGCTGCTAATCGTTCCACCAGCGGCGTTGTCCAGTGAAAACACTATTGTCTGGTTTTTAACCGGGTTATTGTTAGCATCACGTAGCACAGCACGGATGGTACTGATCTCACCCGGACCAACTTGTGAAGGAGTAGCCTGAGTTTCGATTTTTGTGGGTACAGTGGCAATAAACTCAATTACTTTTTTTGCACTTACGGCGCTATTACCTGAACCGCCAGCCGCGCTGAGCGTCACCAAACCAGCATAAGCCGAACGCACATATGCCTCTGCTACACCTGCTCCATCTGTATCATTGGTTGCTGACACCGCATTCGCCAAATTAGCAGCCTCATCCGCAACAACTCCCCGCGTTGTGCTGAAAGTGACTTCTGCTGCCGGATTAGCCGCGTTATTAACCAACCACTCAACTTCGACTTTTTGTGCTGTATTAAGTGCGACTTCTTGCACCGGATCGCCAGGAAGAGCGTCATCAGCGATATCTGTCAGCGTTAAAAAGGCGAAGGCATCGGCACTAACATTAATACTGGCAATAGCCGTTACACCTGCGGCTGTAACGGTAAGAGAATCTGTTCCACTGTTAACAGCGTTATATGAAAAGCTGGCCTTACCGGATGTCCCGGCTGTGGCCGGGCTGTCGTCACTCAGTGAATTTTCTAATGCCGACACCACCTGAACTTCAGTACCCTGAATACCTGCGCCGCTCGAGTCTGTTAAAAACACATCTATCGTAACAGTGTCACCTAAAACAATTGAATCAGGTGCGGCTATTTCTAACTGATTGCCAACTACAGATACTGTTAATTCGGCTGTTTGCTGCTGAACCCCGGCTGTTACTACTATATTACGGTTGCTCTTAGCTGATTGCGTTGCCAACGTCGCCCGTGCAACACCATTAGCGCCTGTCACACTGTCAAGTTGAGTCAATTCACCGGAGTCGGCAGCAAAGGTTACCGGCACCCCCTCGACAACAACATTATTTGAATCCCGCACTAATGCCGTCAGTTCGATTTTATCTGCAATGGCGGTGCCCAGTTGCAGGGTATCAGCAATCAACACCACTGAACCAACTGTCACATCGACTTGATCACCACCATCACCAACTGACGTAAATGCCGCATCGGCAGAGGCGTCTTCATAGCTGGCTGTTACACTACCGGCTCCGCTGCTGCTACCTGCCAACAAGGAAATCGTCGCTACGCCGTCAGCGTTAGTCACTGCGGTTCCTGCGGTATTGCTCAAAGTCGCCAAGGCTGTATTGCTCAGTTCAAACTCAACCAAACGACCGGCGACAACACCATTGTTTGTCGCAGTTAACGTGGCTGTTGCTGTTAAAGGCGTTGCCTGAGCTAATGCCGAGGATGGTTCACCCGCTGCATCAGTCAAAGCAATCGTGACAGTATATACAGGTGTGTTTCCATCACCAGGCCCACCAGTATCTCCATCTGAATCAAGCGTACCACCGCCGCCACAGGCGGCCAGTGTTGTAATGATTAACGCAACAAAAAGTTGCCGGATGTTTCGCATGAAAACTCTCCCTAGCTGTTTTTATTATATAGTTTTGTTAATTCTGTATCTTAAACCATTAATCCGGCAAACGTCACAGCTATTTTGAAAAAAAAATTGACCTTGTCTGCCTTTCGCCTGTCCAACCTGTTAGGCTTAAGCTTATTATAAACTTACAATTAGTTTGATGTTATGACAGCACCTAAGAAGCTGGGCTTAACAGCCCGCATTGTTATTGGTATGGCCGCAGGTATCGCCGTGGGCTTTTTCTTTAAATGGCTGCTGGCCGGGCAGGATGAACGCGTGTTGCACCTGTTTGGCCTGGATTTGCAGTTAAAGGCTCTGTTTGTAGATGGCTTATTTCATATTGGCGGGGAAATCTTTATTGCCAGCTTAAAAATGCTGGTAGTGCCGCTGGTGTTTGTCTCTCTGGTTTGTGGTACCTGTTCACTATCCGATACCTCCAGCCTGGGCCGTTTGGGTGGAAAAACTATTGGTTTGTATCTGGTGACTACGGCAATTGCCATTAGCCTGGCTATCTTTGCTGCGTTACTGATTGCGCCTGGCGAAGGTGTGCAAATGCAATCTGACGCCACTTTCAACCCCAGCGAAGCCCCCGCACTGTCGCAGGTATTTATTAATATTTTCCCCAGTAACCCCATTGAATCAATGGCCAAAGGCAACATGCTGCAGATTATCGTCTTTGCTGTGCTGTTTGGTTTGGCTATGGCAATGAGCGGCAAAGCCGGTGAACGGCTGTCTGCCGTGTTCACTGATCTTAGCGAAGTGATTATGAAGCTAGTTACTTTGCTGATGAATCTGGCGCCCTATGGTGTGTTCTTCCTGATGGCTAAGTTGTTCACTACGCTGGGTTTTGAAACCATTGCCAGTTTGGCGAAATACTTTGGCGTTGTAATGTTTGTTTTAGTGCTGCATGGTTTTGTCAGTTACAGCATTATCCTCAAGCTGTTATCCGGGCTTAATCCGTTAATATTTTTCCGGAAAATGCAGGATGCGGCGCTATTTGGTTTCAGCACATCCAGCAGCAACGCAACCATGCCGGTGACGATGGAGGCCGTAACAAACAAACTGGGAGTAAAAAACAGCATTGCCTCTTTTACCGTGCCGCTGGGCGCCACCATTAATATGGACGGCACTGCTATTATGCAGGGTGTCGCAACGGTATTTATTGCTCAGGTGTTTGGCATCGACCTGACGCTGGGTGATTACCTTATGGTAATTCTGACCGCCACTTTAGCCTCTGTGGGCACAGCCGGTGTGCCGGGAGTTGGCCTGATTATGCTGGCCATGGTATTACAACAAGTAGGGCTGCCGGTGGAAGGCATAGCACTGATTATTGGTGTAGACCGCTTATTGGATATGACCCGTACCGCGGTTAATGTTACCGGCGATGCTATGGTTTCCTGTATTGTAGGTAAAAGTGAAAAAGCTTTTGATCAAGCCGTCTTTGATGATGTAAACGCCGGCAGCAAAGAGGAAAATATCGATTTTCATCACTTGCGTTAACTGCATCGCTAAAGCTAAAAAAGCCTGCTATTGCAGGCTTTTTTATGCAGTGCGCTGCTAGCGTAACCAACTGTTTTGCATCAGTTTTTGCCACCACTGTGACACTATATTAGCGGAGCCCATGCCTACTTTCTCGGCAATACCTTTCTTCAGCTGATACCGGACCTGGAACAATCTGCGCTGTGACAACTGTTGCTGCATGTAATCATCGCTGGTTTGAATGACATCAACCAGCTGCAGCGGCAACGCCTGATAACCAAACCAATGCTCGCCGGTGGCTACAGCGTCAATATCCAACTGCGGCCGGTGATCGCGGACAAACTGCTTAAACAGCTGATGTGTTTGCTCCAGCTCCTGTTGAAATTTCTGCCGGCCTTTCTCGGTATTCTCACCAAATAAAGTGACAGTACGCTTATACTCACCAGCGGTAAATTGCTCAAAATCGACATGACTTTTTTTCAGCAACTTATTGAAGTTCGGCAATTGCGCTATAACGCCTATAGAACCGACAATAGCAAAAGGCGCGGCTATAATTTGGTTACCGATACAGGCCATCATATAACCACCGCTGGCAGCTACCTTATCTACCGCAACGGTTAGGCTGATACCACCTTTACGCAGTCGATCCAGCTGCGACGCGGCCAGGCCATAACCATGCACCACCCCCCCACCGCTTTCTAACCGCAACAGTACCTCATCAGTTTTATCTGCTACCGCCAGAATAGCAGTAACTTCTTCGCGCAGTGCTTCGGCTTCTCTGGCATCCATACTGCCGTTAAAATCGACTACAAATAACCGCGGCTTTTGCTGCTCAGCAGTTTCAGCTTGCTCCTTGCGCCATTTTTTAAACTGCTTTTTCTCCATCAAATGCTGTTGCAGCTCCGCAGTCTGCCGGCGGTACTGCGCGGAAATATCGGTAAATTGCAGTTGGCCTTTTTTCGGCCGGGGTTTACTTAACGCCGCACCGGCTATCAAGCCGATAACTACTGCGACCGCAACCACAAAAGTAGCCACCTTTGCCAAAAATAAACCGTATTCGTATAAAAATTCCAATATTGTATCCTCAACACGCTTTTATGCATTGTAACCGCTTATTGCAAAAGAAAAAGCCCGGCAAGCCGGGCTTTTGAATCGCTTAGTGCGGCTTAGTTAGCTGGTGCCAACACTGCCGGATTTGCAACAACCAGTGCAGCGCCCTGATTCGCCAGGAAAGTAGCAACATGCGTTTGCATTTCCTGAGTAGCCGCGCCACTGCTTGTTGGATCCAGTAAAGAACCGTGCGCACCTGCTGTAAAGCGCGCAATCACATTACTTGCCAACGCCTGTGGACCAGCTACTGCATCAACTGCTGTTGCGCCTAACAAACGGGCGAATGGCTCAGTGCCACCCAACGGCATGCCAACCGTTTGGTTCGGAATTACACGGTCAGATGTTGCTGAGTTCACACCAGTGCCGATTACCTCAGCGATATAGACCGGTGTTTCGGTACCAGCCAACAGTTGCAGGTAGTTGTTTGGATCACCCGCATCAGTAATGGTTTGTGCTGCAAAAGCAAATTGCGCCAAAGTACCACTGATGGCAGCAGCTACCGGCGCTGTTGCGCTGGCTATGTAGGCATCTATCTGACCGGCAGCACAGTTAGTAAAGGCTGCGGCATTTTCTGCCAAAGGCAGGCACTCTGAATTTGCTCCCAAATACTCCACAAAGCCAGGCTTCAATGCATCAGCACCCAGCACAATGCTGGCACGGATCAGCGCACCGAAACTGGCCGACTCCAGCAGGAAGTTAGCCACAGCGCCACCAGGTACCGATAAGGCCGCTGATTGCATACGGTAAGCAGCATCCATATTTGTATTGCCACTTGGCATATTGGCTAAGGCTACCGCAGAAGCACCGGTAATAGAGCCCAGCGACATACCCAACAATTGTACGTTGGCCATATTCAGGTCAAGACCGGTAACATTATTCAGTGCCAACCGTAGTGCTAACGTATCGGCAATGCTTTGACGCAGGTTATCGCGGGTGACCAATAAATTAGACAGGTTCATGTACACAGTTGCGTTGCCATTCTCAACACCACAACTGCTACCGGATGCATTGATACCATTAAAACCACGTGAGCCGTGTAATGGCTGATCAATAGCAGCCGTAGCAAAACCAGCTTGGGTCAGCGCAGCCGTTACTGCCAGCATGTTCTCTTTACAGGAGGTAATACCATGCGACAGAATGACGACCGGCCAGCCTTCTGCCGGTGCAGCCGCATTAGGTGCTGTCATAATCAATTCAGCTGTTTGATATGAATTGATTTTAGGAATGGTATTGAATTTGGTCAGGTGGTGCTGTGGATCTTTATCCAGGTCACGCAGTTGCCCTTGTGACAAAGCCAGACATGTACCATCAGCAACTGACTGTGCACCTTCGGGTTTTTCACTGGCAGGCAGTTGCGCTAAAATAGCTCCGCTGTCACACAATGCACTCCAGCGCGTATTTAACGGCGCTGTTGGCGCTTCTGCAGTTTGAGCACCAAGATAATACGGCAGGTCAACCGAGCCGCTATACAACATCACGTTGTCAAAAGCCGTATTGCCGGTTAACGGCGTATCCGGAATCATTGATACCGGCGCTACTGCATTTACCGTGATTGCGCCTGGGTTATAAGGTGAGCCCGGTGCGGCCATCAATGACTTTACAGTTGCCAACACATTCAGCGTCGATTGCGTTGTCATCGCTGCGGTATAAACAACGGTGTCTTTATCAACACCTTCGCCAGCCAGTACATTCTCAAAGCTGTTGATTAAACGCTGTAACCCTAACTGTGCCGGTGTGTTCAGCGGTAATGTCTCAACATCTTGCTTAACTAATTCATAAGAGGTAGAGGGTGCAAGTGAATTACCGTTATCGTCCTCAATTAAGCTCGTCAGGGCGGTGATATAAGTCGTTGCGGCTTTTAATGGCTTTAATGGCACTACTACTACATTTTTACCACTAACCGTAGTTACAAAATCGACGCCAAAAGTAAGCTCGGCCACCACTTTACAAGCAAAACCACGGTTCGCTGTAACACAGTCTTCATCCGTAGCTCTTGGATCCTGCATTACCATCTCAAACACGCGTACAGCACCTGGCTGCTGAACGGATGCCAAAACCAACTCTGCTTCACCGATTAAGTCTACTTCTATCGGGTAAGGATGCTGGGTTGACCAACCATCTAAAGCACCAATAGCAGTAGAAGGGTCGCTACCATATTCCGGTGCGTCTAAAGGTAAACCAGCAGCATTGCGCTCAGATGGCATATACAAGGTACCGTCTGAATACAGCGGCGTGCCATCAGCAGTCGCTGCAGGAAACTGGAATAATAAATCGTTTGGAACAGATAAGCGTGGTGTTGCGGCGGCAGGGTCAAACACCACACGGGATAATGGCTTAACGCTACCTTGCTCTTCTTGTTTAATCTCGTCCAGCGTTTCGCCACCACACCCGGTTAACCCCAACGCGAGTGCAACAGCTAAGCTTAGTGCCAGCTTGTTCATAGTTTCTCCCCTATCCTGACTTTATTTTTTATTGCAAAGCAAATACTTACCTTGCTTATTGGAAATCTGTTGTGCTTATAGCCTGTAACAGCTACGACCAGTTAAAGTTAACTCAAACTAAAAGAAATCGCTAGCTGAAAAATACAGATCAGACGAAGAAAGGTGCAAATTCCGGCATTTACGCGTATGCTGACGCCGTTTTTGCGGCAACAAGTGAGATTTTATGCAAAGTTATCAAGCAACTACTGACGCACTGCAAGATAAAGTGATACTGGTAACCGGTGCCGGCGACGGCATAGGTAAAGAAGCAGCCTTAACCTATGCCCGTTATGGTGCCAGCGTTATTTTGCTGGGCAAAACAGTTAATAAGCTTACTGCTGTATATGACGAAATAGTCGCAAGCGGCGCGAAAGAGCCTGCCATTATCCCGCTGGATCTAAAAGGTGCTACCGCTAAACACTATCGTGATATGGCCGCTACCATTAAGGCCGAATTCGGTAAGCTTGATGGCGTATTGCACAACGCCGGCATTTTAGGCGTGCTTAGCCCGTTTGAACATATTGATCTGCCTACCTGGCAAGATATTATGCAGGTTAATGTCACGGCACCTATGTTGATGACCCAGGCATTGCTACCGGTGTTAAAACTGGCCCCTGCCGCCTCTGTAGTATTTACTTCTTCTGGTGTCGGGCGTAAAGGCCGGGCATTTTGGGGCCCTTACGCGGTATCCAAATTTGCAACTGAAGGCTTAATGCAGGTAATTGCCGATGAATATGATACCAGCACTATTCGGGTCAATTGTATTAACCCCGGTGCTACCCGCACTAAGATGCGCAGCCGGGCCTACCCTGGCGAAGATGTTAATTTATTAAAAACACCAGCCGATTTAATGTGGCTTTATCTGTATCTGATGAGCGACGACAGCATGGCGGTTAACGGCCAGTCGTTAGATGCACAACCTAAATAAAAAAACCCGGCTGAAGCCGGGTTTTTCTTAGCACAGAACGCTTATTTTTTGGTCAAAATCTCTTCAGCGTTAGCGGCCGCCCATTCATTCCAGGCATCCACTTTGGCATTAAAGTTTTCTACTGCCTGAGCTGTTGCATCAACAATTAAGCTGTCTATTTGCTTAGCGTACTTTTTGTCTACTTTCGTTACCGGCACCACGTCAATACCGCGGTCCTGTAAACCCTTTTTCATAGTATGGGTACGTAATAATTGCAACTGGCCATTTTCTACATAAAAATACTGGCTGTCTTTATTAATTGTTTTGAATTTTGGTTTGGTAGGTCTTTTATCTGACCGTGCCGCAGGATCTGCTGACTCAAGCACCATTTCATTGTTCAATTTGTAGCCTAATTGCTCCAGCGTAAAGCCCTGAGATTTAGCAAGCTGCTCCAGTTGAGTAATTAACTCGACTTCTTTCTGCCGCTCAGCCAGTACGCTGTTCAGGGTATCAATTACATCGGTCAGCTTACCTAAGGTCAGCTCTTTTGCTGCTTTCTTCAATTCGCGTTTATCTAATAAAATCGACATTGCCATCTCCTTTAATAATTCGTTGCAACAGGATAAGCAATTAAACGCATAAAAGAAAGATTTAATAAAGAATGATTACACTAAAATAATATCATTCATTCAGCTTCGGTTAAGATTGATATTATTTCGGCTGTTTTTTGTTCCATTATTAGTACATCACCTTTTGATTCCACGTTCAATCTTAGCACATTCTCTGTATTTGAGCTGCGGATATTAAAGCGCCAACCTGCCATTTCGATACTCAAACCATCGGTGTAGTCAACAGATACAGCGCCAGGAAGATAGCGTGCTCTGACCAGGTCAATCGCCTCTTGCGGCTTGGCAATCTGGAAATTCAACTCACCAGAGGAGGGAAAAGCCGTAATCATATCCTGCACCAGTACCGACAGCGGCTTTGCTGTTACTGACATTAACTCAGCAACTAACAGCCAGGGGATCATGCCGCTGTCGCAATAGGCAAAGTCCCGGAAATAATGGTGTGCACTCATTTCACCGCCATAAACCGCATCTTCCAGCCGCATGCGCTCTTTGATAAAAGCATGGCCGGTTTTACTCATTATCGCGACGCCACCGTGCTGCTGCGCTACTGCAAGAGTATTCCAGAATAATCTGGGGTCATGAATAATTTTTTGCCCCGGGAATTTTTGTAAAAATGCCGCTGCTAACAGGCCGACAATATAATAACCTTCAATAAAGTTGCCGCGTTGATCAAACAGAAAACAGCGGTCAAAGTCGCCATCCCATGCAATACCGAAATCAGCTTTATGTTTGATAACAGCTTCAGCGGTTGCCGCACGATTTTGGCTTAACAGCGGATTAGGAATGCCGTTGGGGAACGTTGCATCCGGCTGATGGTGCAGTTTAATAAAGCGCAGCGGAACTTGTTGCAGCTTAAAAGCTGCTTCAATGGCGTCAATAACGTGGCCGGCCGCGCCATTACCTGCGTTGACTACCAATGTCATTGGTTTGAGTTTGTTAACATCGATATAGCTCAGCATATGGGCAATATACGCCGGCAAGATGCACTGCTTACGATAAGGCACGCCGTTGCACATCAGGCTGTCTTGCTGCGCCAACGATGTCGCACGCTGACAAAATTGCTGATAAGCCTGCTGAGGAAAAGGTTGCGCCAGCAACTGTGCAGTAAGAACTTTAATATCCGCCAGCCCGGTGTCACCACTGATGGGCCGCGCATTGTGCCGCACTAATTTCATACCGTTATAGTCAATCGGGTTGTGGCTGGCCGTTACTTCAATAGCGCCATCCACAGCCAGGTACTGAGCGGCAAAATACACTTCTTCTGTACCTGTCATGCCAAGGTCAATCACCGCAACACCTTCATCAGACAACCCCAGTGCCAGCGCCAGCTTTAACGACTCTGACGTGGCCCGCACATCGGCACCTAAGGCGACGGTTTTTGGTTGCACCACCTGTGCATAAGCGCGGCCGATACACCAGGCAATATGTTCATTCAGCTCTTCGCCCAGCTTGCCACGAATATCATAGGCTTTAAAACAGCGCAGCGGATCCTCAGTTGCGGCCATACTTATCCTCAAAGCGCACTATATCGTCTTCACCAAGATAACTGCCGGATTGCACTTCAATCAGCTCTAACGGAATTTTGCCGGGGTTTTCCAGGGAGTGGATCACACCGACCGGAATATAGGTCGACTCATTCTCGGTGACCATAAACTCTTTATCACCATTTCTGACCAATGCCGAGCCGCTCACCACTACCCAGTGCTCCGCACGATGATGATGCATTTGTACCGACAGCTTGGCGCCGGGTTTAACCGTAATGTGTTTTACCTGGTAACGGTTACCGCTATCGATAGCATCATATTTGCCCCAGGGCCGGAATACTTCGCGGTGTAAATCAACCTCGGTGCGGCCATAACTTTGCAGTTTGGCGACGATATTTTTTACGCCCTGTATATGGGCTTTGCCGGCAACCAATACCGCATCTTTGGTCTCAACCACCACCACATCATCCAGGCCAATCACGGCCACCAGTCGCTCTTCGGCATTTACATAGCTATTCTTACATTGCTCCAGCAATACATCACCGCGACAGGCGTTACCCTGCTCGTCTTTGGCCATCACATCCCACAACGCATCCCAACTGCCAACGTCACTCCAGCCGGCGTCCAGCGCGACCATAGCCGCGTTAGCCGATTTTTCCATCACGGCATAGTCAATCGAATCCGACGGGCTGGTAGAAAAGCCGGCTTTATCCAGCCGGATAAAATCCAAATCATTAGCCGCTTTGGCCAACGCTTGCTCTGCCGCACTGACAATAGCCGGCGCAAACTGCTGCAACTCCGCCAAAAAACGGCTGGCTTTAAATAAAAACATGCCGCTGTTCCAAAAATAATCACCCGAATCAACAAACTGTTTGGCCGTTGCAAAATCGGGCTTTTCATAAAACTGCGCCACTGCCGCTACTTCAGGCGGCAATGTTTCATCGCTGCCCTCAGCACGGCGAATATAACCATAGCCGGTGTGGGCACTGGTAGGTACTATGCCAAAGGTAACCAATTTACCTTGCTCTGCCGCAGGAATGGCCAATTCAATGGCACGATGAAAAGCCGGAATATCTTTAATAACATGATCAGCAGCGAGGATCAGCAGCAGTGGATCTTCGCCGCCGGCCATTGCCTGTATTGCTGCTACAGCAATCGCCGGCGCCGTATTGCGACCCACCGGCTCCAGCATAATGGTGGCTTGCGCTGTTGCCAGCTCGCGTATTTGCTCTGCCACCATAAAGCGATGATCTTCATTACAAATAATCAGCGGCGGCTGTAAATCTGCCAAGCCTTTTAGTCGCAGCAACGTATTTTGCAACATGCTTTTTTCGTTTAACAACGGCAGAAACTGCTTGGGTTTTTTCGCGCGGGACAAAGGCCACAGCCTGGTGCCTGAACCACCCGATAAGATGACGGGGATCATTTTGACTCCTTTCAAGGTAAAATTCCGTTTTGAAACAATGCTTGCCACAGTATAGTCAGATTGTCAGCCAGCCGTCAGCTGTTTGTGTTAACTTAAAACACGTGAGGCAAATTTGTTTAATTGAGCTGATTTTAGCTGGTCGGTGCTCTAAAAGTGGTTAAAATCGGCTATCTTGGCGCAATTTTTCTGATCAGGGTGGACTATGCCGGATTTTAAACAACTGTTTATCAATAATAAAAATTGGGCTGACCGGATTGAAAAAGAACAACCCGGTTTTTTCAAACAACTGTCTGAGCAACAGGCACCGGAGTATTTGTGGATTGGCTGCTCCGACAGCCGTGTACCGGCCAATGAAATTGTCGGCTTATTGCCGGGCGAATTATTTGTGCACCGCAATGTAGCTAATCTGGTATTGCATTCCGATATGAACTGCTTGTCGGTGCTGCAGTACGCTATCGATATTCTCAAAGTAAAACATATATTGGTGGTAGGCCATTACGGCTGCGGTGGCGTAAAAGCTGCGATGACCAAGCAGCGGGTTGGCTTTGTCGATAACTGGCTACGTAATGTTAAAGATGTGTATTCCATGCACCGCGACGAGCTGGACCAGGTTGCCGATGAAAGCGAGCGCTTAAACCGGCTGATTGAGTTAAACGTTATGGAGCAGGTGCGTAATTTATGCCATACCAGCTTTGTGCAGGAAGCCTGGGAGCGCGGCCAGCCATTAACCATTCATGGCTGGGTGTACAGTTTGCGCAACGGCCGCGTAAAAGACTTACGTGTCAGCCATTCCTGTACCGATAAAATCGATGACATTTATACCCTGGATTTGGCGGAAATCACTGAAAAATAATCACTTAAAGATTATTTGCTGTTGCGCTACCGGTTTGTAGGTGGCGCTGTGGCCCTCAACCCAGTTGCCGTTTTGCAAATAGCTGGATTTAGTCTGCAAGCTACCATCGGGCATGATACGGCTGAACGATTTCACCTGCGTAATGCCGTTCTGATTGTTCTCTACTTGTTCCAGCGCAATAATCTCGCCGCTTTGTGTATCAAAGGTCATGCTGCCGTGGGTATAGAAGCCCGCGGTAGTAAAATAGTAATAGGCCAGGCTCTGCTGGTTTTCATCCCAGAAGATAAATGACTCACCACCATATTGGCCATCATTAATCGAATGCACTGTCTTGATGGCCTGGCCATTTAAGGCCCGGCTCCACAGCGAACGGTCAATCACTGTTGTCTGGGCCCCGGGCTGCGTTAAATCTCCCTGCCAATGCTGATTAAGGTAAGGCCGCAGTGGTTCCAGCTTCGGATGCAGCTCACCCTGCTCAGTTGCAAAAACGGCTGTAGTTAGCAGCACACTAAGCCACAACAATACTGTTTTCATGCTAGCACTCTCTCAATGACGTTGTGTCAAGTATCAGAGAAAAGCCACGCAATGTAAAACCCGCCGTTACAGGATCACCGTTTTATTGCCATGCACAAATACGCGATCTTCTACTACCAGCTGCAGCGCCTTACTCAGTGCCGACTTTTCCACATCACGACCGGCGCGGGCCATATCGTCTGCACTGAAGTTATGATCTACCGGCGCCACCATCTGTTGAATGATTGGCCCTTCGTCTAAATCATCATTTACAAAGTGTGCAGTGGCACCAATAATCTTCACACCGCGCTCAAACGCCTGCTGATAAGGATTAGCGCCGATAAAGGCCGGTAAAAAACTGTGGTGAATATTGATAATTTTATTCGGGAACTGCGCCACAAACGCCGGCGTTAAAATACGCATAAACTTGGCCAGCACCAGATACTCCGGCTGATAGGGTTTAATCACCTCCAACAGCGCGGCTTCGTGTTCAGTGCGGCTCAACCCCTGCTGGCTGACATAATGGTAAGGTAAGTCAAACCTGGCGGCCAGTTGCTTAAGCTCCGGGTAGTTGCCCACTACAGCGGCAATGTCCAGTGCCAGTGAGCCGTCAAATACTTTGATCAGAATATCACCCAGGCAATGCGCTTCTTTGGTTACCAACACTACAACGCGCTTGGCGCGCCGGCTGACTAAGCTGCGCTCTGAGCCCGGCGGTAAGGCGCGGTCCAAATCAAACAACAGCGTGGCGTCGTTAAATATGCCTTCAAGCTCAGTACGCATATAAAATTGGCCGCTAACCGGGTCGACGTATTCCGTATTACGGATGATGTTTAGCTGGTGCTTGTAACAAATATTAGTGATCTGCGCGATCAGCCCTTTAGAATCAGGACATTCCGTTAATAAAATCTTGCGTTCCATGATGTTGGTATACCTTGTTCAAATCAGCCTATGTTTTACCGCATCTTAGGCTATAGCGTCAAAGACATTCAGACGTCTTCGACTTAACTTGTTGTTTCGACAAAAAACCGCATAATACCGCTCAATGTACTTTGTTGCGGCACAAGGAGCCTATGGCGTCGTATCAGTTTAACGTGGTGGGTTATATTCAATCACCCTACAAACAAAAGTTTGCTATACCGCGCCAGCCGGGGCTGATCCCGGAGGCGACCGGTTATCTGGTACTGGAAGATGACTACAGCGACGACACCATTTTGCGCGGCATCGACTGCTTCAGCCATTTGTGGTTGTTGTTTGTATTCCATGAAACGGCTGATAAAGGCTGGTCACCCATGGTGCGGCCACCGCGTTTGGGCGGTAATACGCGTAAAGGTGTGTTTGCCACCCGCGCTACCTTCCGGCCTAACCCTATAGGGTTGTCCGTGGTAAAGCTGGAGGGCGTAGAGCGTAGCAACGGCAAATTAATGCTGAAATTGAGCGGTATCGATTTACTTGACGGCACACCGGTTGTAGATATTAAGCCTTATTTGCCATACTCCGACGCGCTGCCGCATGCCGCCGGCGGTTTTGCCGATGCAGCACCGCAAACCGCGATGACGGTAAGTTTTAGCGACGCGGCCAGCACATTTTGCCGGCAGCAAAGCCAATACCCTGATTTACAAGTATTTATAGAAAAGGTGTTAAAACAAGACCCGCGGCCGTCTTATAAAAAACAACGCGAAGGTGAACAAAGTTACGGCATGACGCTGTATAACTACAATATTAAATGGACCGTGAACGGAGAACATAACCATGTTACTGAAATCCATCAGCTACCTGAGTAGTTTGGCAGCTGCAGCAACCTGTGTTGCCGTATCCGCCACTACGTTACCGGATTTACCCGAGCCGGTAAGCAATAACGCTGTAGCCAGCACCACAGTGCGCGGCAAAACCTACATTGCCAGTTTTATGGGAATAGCGCCCGGCAAGCAACACAGCGATATTCACAATAAGGTTTGGATGCACACAGTTGGCGAATTTAATTGGCAAAGCCTGCCGGCTGTGCCCAGCACCCAAAAAGTGAATGGCCGCATTGCCGCCAGCGCGGTGGCGTTAAACAATAACTTTTTTGTTTTTGGCGGCTTTAGCGTTAATGCGGATGGCAGTGAGCAAACCGCCGTTGACAGTTATCGCATTGATCCGATAACCAAGCGTTACACCAAACTGAACGACATACCGGTGCCGGTGGACGACGCTGTGGCGTTAACCTATCAGAACCGTTATATCTATCTGGTTAGCGGCTGGAGTGACCATGGCAATGTGAATCTGGTGCAGGTATTTGATAACTTTACCCAGCGCTGGTCACAGGCCACGCCGTTTCCGGGCAAGCCGGTATTTGGTTTAGCCGGCGCAATGACAGACAATACCATGCTGGTTTGTGACGGTGTGGCGCTACAGTACTATGCCGATAAAAAGCGTGAGTATAAAAGTGAACCAGCCTGTTACCTCGGCACAGTGGGCAGCAATGCCAACCAGATTGACTGGCGGCTGATACCCCATCCTACCGGCACAGCACGTTATCGAATGGCAGCCATCAATACCAAGATCGATGGCAAAGATATGCTGGTGTTTATCGGCGGCAGTACCAACCCGTACAACTATGACGGTATTGGCTATAATGGCGAGGCTTCCGCGCCGGACAGCAAAGTCTGGTTGTTTTCAGTGGCGGATAAACGCTGGCTAAAAGCGGCTGACACCACGCCGGTGATGGACTTACGTTCTCTGGTAGAGATAGACGGTGACATCTACTCCGTTGGTGGTATGCAACAGCGCCAGCAAGTCAGCGCTAAACTGATTAAACACCCGATAAAACTCCAATAGAATTGCCCCTGCCGCCTTGCTAGAATGGCAGCAATTTTTTCAGCACGACATATGAGAATACGATGCGCAGCAGTCAGTACTTACTATCTACCGTAAAAGAAACCCCGGCTGATGCCGAAGTCATCAGCCACAAATTAATGCTGCGCGCCGGTATGATCCGTCGCGTCGCCTCCGGCATGTACACCTACCTGCCCACAGGTGTGCGGGTATTGCGGAAAGTTGAGCAAATAGTGCGCGAAGAGATGAACAAAGCCGGCGCCATTGAAGTGTTAATGCCGATGGTGCAACCGGCTGAGCTGTGGCAGGAATCCGGCCGCTGGGACAAGATGGATGCCGAGCTGCTGCGCTTTAAAGACCGCCACACGCGCGACTTTGTGCTGGGCCCAACCCACGAAGAAGTCATTACCGACCTGGTACGGCGCGAAATTACCAGCTATAAGCAGCTGCCACTGAACCTGTACCAAATTCAGACCAAATTCCGTGACGAGCGCCGGCCACGCTTTGGTGTTATGCGCGCGCGTGAATTCTTAATGAAAGACGCCTACTCATTTCATTTAGGCCAGGATAGCCTGCAGCAAACCTACAATGCGATGTACCAGGCCTATTGCAATATCTTTAACCGACTCGGTTTGGATTTCCGTCCGGTACTGGCCGACACCGGCGCTATCGGCGGCAGTATGTCACATGAATTCCATGTGTTGGCAGCCTCTGGCGAAGATGCTATCGCGTTTTCAGATGAAAGTGATTACGCCGCTAATATTGAAATGGCCGAAGCCCTGGCACCTGCAGGTGAGCGCGCCGCTGCGACAAAAACACTGGCGGAAGTTGCCACACCTGACGCAAAAACCGTTGCCGATGTCGCTGCATTGTTGCAACAAGATATGGCACTGGTAAGCAAAACCCTGATTGTCTATGCAGCAAAAACCGATGACAAAGCAGCGCAAACTCTGGTGGCGTTGGTGCTGCGTGGCGACCACGAGCTAAACGAAATTAAAGCCGAAAAACTGCCGCAGGTACAAAGCCCGCTGGTATTTGCCTCAGAGGAAGAAATTCGCGCGGCTATTGGTGCAGGCCCGGGCTCACTGGGGCCGGTTGGCATGCCTCTGCCGGTTATCGTTGATCGTAGCGCAGCGCATTTAGCTGATTTTATCTGTGGTGCCAATAAAGATGGCTATCACTTAACCGGCGTAAACTGGGACCGTGATATTAAAGATTACAGCGTAGCCGATTTACGTAATATCGTAGAAGGCGATGCCAGCCCGTGCGGCCAGGGCAAGCTGGTTATTAAACGCGGTATTGAAGTGGGCCATATCTTCCAATTAGGCGACAGGTATTCTCAGGCGTTAAAAGCCGGGGTGCTGAACGAAGAAGGCAAACACCAGATCATGACCATGGGCTGCTATGGTGTCGGTGTATCACGCATTATCGCCGCGGCTATTGAGCAAAACCACGACGATTACGGCATTATCTGGCCTGATGCAATAGCACCGTTTCAAATTGCATTAATACCGATGAATATGCATAAATCGGTGCGAATTGAAGAAGCCACAATACGCTTATACAACGAGCTGACAGCTGCCGGCTTTGAAGTGCTGTTCGATGACCGTAAAGAGCGGCCGGGGGTAATGTTCGCGGATATGGAGTTGATGGGCATTCCGCACAGCATCGTCGTTGGCGAGCGTAACCTCGACAACCAGCAAGTGGAATACAAAAACCGTCGCAGCGGTGAGAAAGAAATGCTGGATATCGCAGGCGTTGTAGCCGCCATACAGCAGAAACTGGCAAAGTAAGCCGGTTTTCAGCAATAAAAAAGGCAGCGAATTCGCTGCCTTTTGTTTTAGATATTGGCCGACTTTACATCCATGCGCTGATGAATAATCGCTACTACATCAATGCCCCGGACATCCTGTAAATAAAATACCCGATGCTGCAACACACTAAAACTAAAATACCCGGCCCGGACATCGTCCCGCTTAATGCCAAGCGCGGGGTTTTGCGCCAATTGATTAAGACTGCGGAATAACTGCGATAAATAACGAGCCGCTTGCGCCTTACCCCATTGCTCTGCGCTATACAACCAAATTTGCTCTAAATCATCTTTGGCATGTTGCCTAAGCTTGTAACGCTGGCTCATTTCCCGTATTTCTGCTGTAGCTCAGCAACAAAACGCAGCTCATCAAAGTTTTCCACTACAGGGCTTTGCTCAGCGGCCTCCAGTTTCTGCCGCAGCTCAGCCAGCTTTATTTCATCTTCTTCCAACAAGCGTAGCCCGGCGCGCACTACTTCGCTTACCGATTGATAACGCCCCTGCTGCACCCGCTCAGCAACAAAGTGCTCAAAGTGCTCGCCAAGGGTTACTGATGTATTACGTGCCATAAAGCCTCCTTATAGCTGTATTAGATATTAATACATATTCATATCCTGGCAAACTTAGTGATGAAAAAAGGCAGCCGAAGCTGCCTTTTTTCGTACTTTTTTGCTTAAAACAGCAGGTTTTTGCCAAAGAAAATAGTCGATACGGTATTGACGAATATCACCGCCAGGATCAGCGGAATAAAGGTACCTAACGAGAAGTTAACGTATTTTTGCAGCAGCGAGCCGGCAAAGGTGCTGTTACCCTGGCTGATTTCAGCGTCCAGATTATGCTTCTTCCAGCGGTAAATCACGAACAGGCACAACAGCAGGCCGTTAAGCGGCAGTATAGTTTCGTAGAAGATGTCATACACCAGGTCAAAGAAGGATTTATTTAAACCACCGTAGCTGAGCAGGTTGCTGAATAACTCTACCCGACCGAAAGACAACGCACAAATCACCGCCAGTGCAATCATGGCTGCGCCGAGTGAAAACAGCGCGGTACGGCGGCTTACGCCTTTTTGGTCCATTAAACTGCATACCGGCACTTCGATAATAGATACCAGGGAGGTTAACGCCGCAAAAAACACCAGCAGGAAAAAGAAACCGGCAACAAAACTGGCGCCGAAATAACCAATATCCGCCTGCATGGCTAAGAAGATTTTTGGCAGAAAAGTGAAAATCATACTGATGCTGGATTCAGACAAGGTGCTCAGCTGTATATCCGGATTAAACGAGAATACCGCCGGCAGTATTAGTAAGCCGGAGCAACAGGCTACCAGTACCGACAAGCCTGCCACCATTTTACCGGCATGCACAATATTATTGTTTTTCTGAATATAAGAGCCGTAAGTAATTAAAATACCCATTGCCAGCGACAGCGAGAAAAAGGCCTGCGCCAGCGCGCCGTTTAATACCTTACCGGTGAGTTTATCAAACTCAGGGATCAGGAAAAACCTTACTCCTAGCATGGCGTTATCCAACGTCATCACATAAATAACCAGAGCTATTAACATAATAAACAGCATAGGCATTAATACCCGTGCGGCTTTCTCAATACCCTGCTTTACCCCGCCTTGCAGGATAAAAAAGGTTAAGCCAATTACCACGGCCATATAGACAAACAGCTCGTTGCTGTTAATAAAGTTGCCGAAACTGTCCGGCGCGGCCAGTTCATTGAGCTGCCCCAGCACCGATTTCCCCAGATAGCCAAAAATCCATACCGTGATCACCAGATAAAACACGCCAATCATAAAAGGCGTAATTACCGACATCCAACCCACAGTGCGCCAGGCACGGTTCTGACCTATCTCGGTATAAGCACCCAGCGGGTTTTGCCGCGTATGGCGGCCCAAACTCATCTCGGCCAGCATGACCGGCAAACAGATAAAAAACACAAAAAAGGCATACATGATTAAAAAGGCGGCGCCGCCGTTTTTACTGGCCATTACCGGAAAGGCGACCAGATTACCGATACCTACAGCTGAACCGGCTGCCGCCAGTACAAAGCCGAGGCTGGAACTGAATTGTTCACGTTTCATTGCTACGCGGACTCCCTGAATTTCTCTTATTAGAATGCCGGTACTGTGCCCGGTTATTGTTATAGCGCTCTGCATGCTAACAGGCTGTTGCAGCAAATCCTAGCCTGTACTGCTCCGATGCGTTCAATGTCGTTGGAACAAGGCTGAGGATCTGCTATCGTGCGCCGGTGAAAACAGGCTCTGCAGAAGGACAGCCCACTATGTTCTACATGATTTACTCCGAAGATGTCGCTGACAGTTTGGAAAAACGCCTGGCGACGCGGCCGGCACATATCGCCAGGTTAGAGCAACTGAAAAACCAGGGCCGCCTGTTACTGGCCGGGCCAACGCCGGCAATAGATAGCGCAGACCCGGGCGCCGCCGGTTTTAGCGGCTCTTTGGTCGTAGCAGAATTTGCTTCTTTAACCGAGGCCCAGAGCTGGGCTGATGCCGACCCATATCTGGCTGCCGGCGTGTATGCCCGCTCAACGGTGAAGCCGTTTAAAAAAGTGCTGCCGTAAGGCAACCGTAGCAAGGACAGTGGCATGAGTTACATTTTACTTACCGGTGGTGCCGGTTATATCGGCAGCCATACTGCGTTGGAGCTGCTAAACGCCGGCTTTAAGGTGCTGAGCTTTGATAACTTCAGCAACAGCTCAGACGCCGCGCTAAAACGCGTTGAGCAGCTTAGCGGAGAGCCAGTCGTTAGCATTAAAGGCGATATCCGCGATGAAGCGGCACTGCGCCAACTGTTTAGCGACTACAACATCAGTGCCGTAGTGCATTTTGCCGGACTTAAAGCCGTGGGCGAATCGACACAAATTCCGCTGCACTATTACGATAACAATGTTGCCGGCACCGTCACGCTGTGCCGTATCATGCGGGAATCTGGTGTTAAAAAGCTGGTGTTCAGCTCATCGGCCACCGTGTACGGTGATGCCAAACAAGTCCCTATCCCGGAAACTTCGCCCCGCTCTGCTACTAACCCTTATGGCCAGAGCAAACTGATGATAGAGCATATTCTTGAGGATTTAGTGCAGGCTGAACCCGATTGGGGTATTACCCTGCTGCGCTACTTTAACCCGGTAGGTGCGCACGACAGCGGCCGGATTGGCGAAGATCCCAACGGCATCCCCAATAATCTGATGCCATTTATTTCCCAGGTGGCAGTGGGTAAGCGCGAAAAACTCAGCGTATTTGGTGCTGACTACCCAACTCATGACGGCACCGGTGTGCGCGATTATATTCATGTGGTTGATTTAGCCCGCGGCCATGTTAAAGCGCTGCAGTATCTGCAACAGCATAACGGCATCGAGGCGATAAACCTCGGCACTGGCACAGGTTACAGCGTATTGGATATGGTTAATGCTTTTAGCCGCGTAAATAACATTGCTGTACCCTACCAGATAGCACCACGCCGGCCGGGCGATATTGCCACTTGCTATGCGGAGCCGGGTAAAGCCGAAAAACTACTGGGCTGGCAGGCAGAGAAAACACTGGATGATATGGTGCGCGACAGTTGGCGTTGGCAGTCGGCTAACCCTAATGGCTATAAAAGCTAGCTGATAAGACCCAGCTCTAAGGCCAGTAACACTGCACGGGTGCGATCACGCACCCCCAGTTTAGACAATATTGCTGAGCACTGGTTTTTTACCGTCCCTTCAGATTTATACAAGGCCGCAGCTATTTCTTTATTGCTGTACCCCGCCGCCATCAGCTGTAAAATTTCCAACTCTTTATCACTTAGTGGTTCAAGCTGCGCCGGCATGGTAAAGCCGGTGCTGCCAGTGCGCACGCTGCCAAGCAGGCGTTCGGTAATATTCGGCGCAAACCAGCTGCCACCACCGGCAAGTGTGCCAATGGCCTCAACCAGGGTGTCTAACGACACATCTTTTAATAAAAAGCCGCGCGCGCCAAGGCTGATACTCTTTAATACCAATTCATGCTCATCAAAGGTGGTTAGAATCAGCACCGGTATATTGATCCCCGCCTGTTTTAACGCCGCCAACGTTTGTACGCCATTCATCAGTGGCATGGATAAATCCAGCAGTATCACATCTGGTACAAACTCACTACATGCCGCTATCACGCCGGTGCCATCCGCGCATTCGCCCACGACGTCAACTTTACCCGACAGGCCAAGCAAGCTTTTAATACCATCGCGGATCAGCTTCTGATCGTCTACCAACAACACCTTATGCATTGTCGCTCTCCATGTAAGGCAGCGTTAGCATAAGCTGCATTGCCTGTTGTGCTTTATCTAACTGCAGACTACCACCGCACTCGGCCAGTCGCTCCTGCATGCCTTTAATCCCATTGCCCGGCTGCCAGTTCGCTGCCAGCTTACCGTTATCGTTAATATGCAACTGCAGCTGCCCCTGCTTCACACTGGCATTAATACTTAACTCAGTGGCGCCACTGTGTTTTAAACTGTTGCTAATCGCCTCCTGCACAATACACAACAGATGTTGCGCTTGCTGTAAGTCATTTAGCATAATGTCGGCAGGGATCTGCAGTTTTACCTCAAGTTGCTCCGGCAGCAATCGTGTTAACGAGCTTATCGCATCAAATAGCGAGACATCCGCATACTGCCGCATAGTGCTAACCGCTTCGCGTACATCCGCCAACAGCAGTTTCGCCAGCTGATGACATTTATCTACCTGCACTTTGGCTTCACCGTCCGTTAAATGGCCGGCTACCTGCAACTGTATCGTCAACGCGGTTAAATGATGCCCCACCAGATCGTGTAAATTGCGGGCAATGCGGGTGCGCTCCCCCTGTCGTGAGGCGGCTTGCAGCAATTGCTGCGTGGCCAGCAGCTGCTGGTGTTTATTTGCCAACGCCTCTTTGGCTTTTTGTTCGGCTTGGGTCGCGCTTTGCACCATTACTGCAAATAAATGAAAACAGCCATATAACAACGCACTGATCCACATCGGCCGCTGCTCCAGCTCTGCTATCAGACTGAACCAAACCGCCACCACCGCTATAGCAACCAGCACAGCGCTGCGGTTTGACATAATAGACGGCAGCAACGACACCCAGATAATGGTCAAAATGGCCAGATAATCGAAATACTTCGACGGCAACAGCAACAACAGCGCAAAAGCACTGAGCAACTGCAGCAGCAATAGCAGCTTGCCGGCACGGTTATGCAGTGCCGCAGGCTCTACTTCCAGCGTCAGAACAATAAAGGCAATGCCGTATAGCATAAACAGCGCAGACACCAGCAACCAAGGCTGGGGTGGTGTCAGTAACTGCATAATATGCAGCGTAATGGCAAACACCAACGCCCAGGTCATTATCCCGGCGAAGGTGGCTAATGGGTATTTTAAGTTCATCAGCGCATTATGCGCGACGGTGGAATAACTGCAATAGGCCAGAAGTCATACTGAAAAGTCCTGACTTTCGGCACCTGTGTCATTACAGCCCCTGGCGTAAGCTGCGGTTATCAATCAAGGAGATTTACCATGCTAACGCTTCATACCACGCTGTTGTATCTGCATATTGCGCTGGGCGCTGTTGCTCTGCTGCTTTACTGGCTGCCGGTTATTGCCCGCAAAGGCAGTAAGCTGCATATTAACGCCGGCAAAGTGTTTTATTACCTTATGCTTATTGTTTCCGGCTCTGGCATCGTGCTGAGCTTACTGGGTTTATACGATCCGGTTGGTATTTACACAGCCGGCAAACACATGACTACTGAGCAAATTCAGCGCATGTTGATATGGCGTATTCCGGTGTCGCAGTTTTTACTGCTGCTAAGCTTACTTACCTGGGTTACCGTGCGCCATGCCATGGGTGTACTGCGGGCCAAAAGCGACAGGCGTATGCTACGGCGTTGGTTTTATCAGGGGCCGGTGTTATTGCTGTTCCCAACGGCACTGTATGTCGCCTATCAGGGCATAACATTAGGCATGCCGCTGCTGATCATTTTCGCTGTAGTCAGCTTCATCACCGCCAGCACTATCAGCTTTTATGTGTACAAAGCGGAAATACAACCACGCGGCTGGATTATTGAACACTTCAGCTCCATGGTAGGCAGCGGCATTGCGGTTTACACCGCCTTCTTTGCCGCCGGTGGCCGGCGTATGCTGGCAGAAATTTTACCTGGACAATGGCAACTGGTCAGTTGGCTGGCTGCGCCGGTGATTGGTATTACTGCAATGATTCTTCTGACTGGCTATTACAAGCGCCGATACAAGGCTTTGTAATTACTGACGATATAATTGTTGGTTTAGATAAAAGCACGCTTCCCTTAATGTAATAAATTAACTATGTTTATCACAGTTAAATAACATAAAAGGCTGGCTCTTTGCGTACAGTGCTTGCGATACGATGTATAAACCGGCTATTGATGTCAGCACTTTTGCTGGCATCAACTGCACAGGCAAAAACAGTAATTTTTGCATTACCCTATGACAATAGGGACGTGATGCAAGACTACCACGTACTATTGCTACAAAAAGCACTTAGTTACTCCGCCACTCCTTACACCTTGCTGCCAGCAAAAGAAACCATGGCGCAAAGCCGTGTGCTGCGTGAAATAAGCCAGCAAACCGGCATTGTAGATGTGTTTTGGAGCATGACCAGCGTTGAGCGGGAAAAACTGTTAAAGCCTGTTCGTGTGCCATTAAGCAGAGGCCTGTTGGGCTGGCGCCTGCTACTGGTAAACCAAAATACACCATTTTTATCCACGCCGCGTACCAAGCAAAACACCTTGTTTGTGCAAGGTTATGACTGGCCGGACAGCCAGATTTTAAAAGCAAATGGCTATAAAATTCATACCGCCAATGACTATCATTCCATGTTCACCATGGTTGAAAAAGGCCGTGTCAATGCGCTGCCGCGCTCAGTTATCGAGATTGCTGATGAACACAAAAATATCGCTGCAAAACTGTTTATTGCGCCGGACTTAATGCTGTATTACCCCACTGCAGAATACTTTTTTGTATCCAATAAAGACTCAAATTTAGCTGCAGCCATAGAGCATGGCCTGATTGAAATGTATAAAGACGGCAGTTTCAATGCCTTGTTTGAACAGCAATATGGCACCATTCTCACGCAATTAGCGCAACAAAAACGTAAAGTACTTAAGCTGCAGAACCCATTGTTACCAACTGCTACACCGCTGGATAAGCCAGAATACTGGCAGCCATTACCCAGCCACTTCGAACAAATCAATTGGTAACTCAGCATTGCCCTCAAGCTTTTTCAGCTTTACAACACAGCGGTTATTTCTTAAGGTCGTGCAAAAGTAAAACTGAGCATAACGTCTTATGATAGCTGTAAAAAATAAAGTAATTTGGATAACCGGCGCTTCCGGCGGCATTGGCGAAGCGCTGGCCCGCGAGCTGGCAGCAGATGGTGCCAGGTTGATATTAAGCGCCAGGCGCCACAGCGAGCTGCAGCGGGTGCGCGACAGCCTGGCCAATAGTACTGCGCATTTATTGTTACCGCTGGATATTACTGACAGCAGTGCCGTTACCTCAGCCGTTGCAACGATACAACAGCAAATTGGCGGCCTGGATTGGCTTATCAACAACGCCGGTATCAGCCAGCGCGCGCTGATCCTTGACACCACGGCAGACACTGATCGCAAACTATTTGAAGTGGATTACTTTGCTCAGGTGAATTTAACCCGTCAGGCCCTGCCGCTGCTATTGGCAGACGGCGGCGGCAAAGTGGTATTTGTTTCTTCCGTCGCCGGTTTAGTTGGCACCCAATATCGCGGCAGTTATTCTGCCGCCAAAGCCGCACTGCATTTATGGGCAAATAGCCTGCGCGCCGAAATGTTCGAACAAGGCTTAACTGTGGTAACTATCTTCCCCGGCTTTGTTAAAACCGAGGTGTCGCGCAATGCGCTAACCGGCGATGGCAGTGCCCTTGGCACTATGGATGATGCCCAGGCCAATGCCATGACTGCAGACGCCTTTGCGGAAAAAGCAGTAAAAGCATTGCTAAAGGGGAAAAATTATATTGTTATCGGTGGCTTAAAAGAGCGCTTAGCCGCGCTGGTGTCCAGGCTATCGCCGGAGCTGCTGTATAAAATGATACGTAAAAGCAAAGTACGTTAACTGACCACAGCCAGTGTACAACTTAACCGGGTAACTCAACCGGTTTTATTACCTGCATAAGTCAGCAGATACTCACCACTATTAATATTAACAATTAATTAATTTACAGTTATCAGCTAACACCGTAAAATGCGCCAATTTATTTCAAAAGGAATTGATATGGCTCTTGCTGCATTAAGGTTCGCCGGCAACTATCAAGAACAAAAAATTAACCAACTTTTCCCCGATACTAAGCTAGAAAAAATGTACGCGCAGTTAGATAGCGATCCTGAATTCTACGGCGCTGGTGTAACTTTCATCGGTTACAACTCTGAGCTATCAAGTTACGTTATTACCGGTATTGAGCGTGAGTCTCTGTTTTTTGCCAGAGTACTGCGCAATAGCTGTAGGGCAGATGGCAAAACCATTTATATTCGGGAAATTAAACTACCTAAGCACCAATCGGCTGAAAAAGCACTGCGGACTGCAAAATCAAGTATTGGCTCTGAATTAAAAGGTGCTGGTGTTAGCTGCGCCGGTGCCGCTATCGGCTGGGTTTTATTAGTGGTTGAGGCTGGTGGCGGCACAGTGACAGTAGGTGCCGCCTGGGCTGCAATGCCGTTAACACTAACGGCTACTGCTGCCGCAACCTTTCAATGTGGTACCGGAATCGGCCGCTCTTATAATGCAGTCTCCGGCAATGCGCACTACAACGACTATCTGGATGAATCACCATTATTTAATGCGTTGATAATCGCAACTGACGTTGCCCAATTAGCTGATGTAACTAAAACACTGGGTAATCAAGCTATTCTTGTCACTGCGCTACGCAAGCGAGGCATTGGCAAAGCCGGACTACTCAAAATGTACAAAGCGTTGTCCAGAGCAGAGCGCAAACAATTAGCTGAAGAAATATTAAAACTGGAATACCGTCAGTTAGAAAAATCAAAAAAAGCGCTTAAAGCCGTTATGTTGCACGGTAAACTGCTGGATGACGGCACCAAGGCGACTAAAGTCTTTTCTCAAAAGCAGGTGCAGGCCCTGCTTGGTACTAAGTTTCTGGAGTTAGTTGGCGCCAGCGTCACCACTTACGGCAGTGGCACCAGCCTGGCAGGTAAAGCCGGGAGTGCCCGTAGCTTTATTATCGGTTACAGCGTTAATGAATAGGAAGAATATGTCTTTGCTAAAAAACGTATTAGCAGTATTCACTGTACCAGTGTTGATTATTTCATGTGGTAAAAACATCCCTTATACCGCTGAATTCTTTTCCGATAAGCTCAGCGATGGCAGCGAAGGGCCGCAGTTAAGTGTTATCCCGGCGGGGAAAGGTATTGCCGGTGAAGAATATACTACTTCTATCGGTTATCTTGGCCCGCAGCGCTCAATAAAAAACAGCACGGCTTTTGCTATCAGTCGTACTGAAGTTACCTTTGCGCAGTACGATAAGTTTGCTAAAGCGACTAATCGTGCCTTACCGGATGACAGAGGCTGGGGCCGGGGCGATATGCCGGTGATTAATGTCAGTTGGATGGACGCTACAGCCTACGCCAAATGGTTAACGGAACAAACCAACCAATATTATCGCTTACCCTCTGAAACCGAGTGGGAATATGCCGCCAGAGCGGGCAGCAAAACAGTGTACTGGTGGGGCGATAACTATATTCAGAGTAAAGAACACTGTGACCGCGATATTGCTGATTGCACAGCCGGCACCGAAGCTGCACAGCCATGGATATCCGGCCGCTATGGCGCAAACCCTTATGGGTTGTATGACGTAACATCCAACGTCGCAGAATGGGTGTTAGATTGCGATGACGAAAAGAATCGCTCAAATGATACAACACCGGTGAAAACTGGCGATTGTGAGAATCGTATTGTCAAAGGCGGTAGTTACTCAGACCGGGCACACAACACCAGATTATCTGCCCGCAGCGGAGTGTCTATTGATGGCAAATATCCCTCTGTCGGCTTCAGGTTGGTAAGGGAAATGCACTGATGAAAATGTTGGAATGCCCTGCCTGCAACCACAAAGTGAATTTAAAACAGGCTGCAGCAACAAAGAAATTGAACGGTATTTTTATACTGCAATGCGCTGATTGTCAGCAATGGAGCCATGAAAACCGCAAGGCGGCGGTAGTAAAAAACCTTGGTTTAATACTAATGATAACCGGCTCAGTGATAGGCTATTTTCAGCTTGGCGGCATTATCACCGGCCCGTTGATTACATTTACCGGTGGATTAGTAGCTGTGGCTACTATGTTCACAGTACCCAGAACAATTTACACAAACGCTTAGCTGCGGCTGTAATACTCTTTAAATACAACAAAGGCGCTTTATGCGCCTTTGTTGTATTTCACTTAACCTCTGCCTTCACGGCTTGGTTTTTTACCGTTGGGCTGGCGTTGTGGTTTGCCTTTAGGCTTGGCCGGGCCTCTGCGCCCTGCCGGCTTGGCGCTATCCGATTTGGCGGGCCGGGCTTCTGTTGGCTTGCGCTCTTTTGGTGCGCGCTCCGGTGTTTTGGCCGCAATATCATGCTTACGCACCGCGCGTTTCATGCTGGCCATGCGACGACGGCGCTCATCGCGGTCTTCCGGTTTTACTAAAGTCGCTACTTCCGGCGCTAAGCTGACTAACTTACGCAGATAGTTCACATCTTCCAGCGGGTATTCGGCATAGCCGCCTGCCGGTAAATGTTTTGGCAGCAGTAAATCGCCATAGCGCACGCGAATAAGCCGGCTGACTACCGCGCCCTGTGATTCCCACATCCGGCGTACTTCACGGTTACGCCCTTCAGTTAATACCACATGGAACCAGCGGTTAATGCCTTCGCCCGGCAGGGCTTTAATTTTTTTGAAGTTAGCTTTGCCATCTTCCAATTCAACACCGGTGCGCAGACGCTGGATCATCGCATCGTTCACATCACCAAATACCCGCACGGCGTATTCACGCTCTACTTCAAACTTGGGATGCATCAGGCGGTTGGCCAGCTCACCGTCGGTGGTAAACAGCAATAAACCTGAGGTGTTAATATCGAGACGACCAATAGCTATCCAGCGCGCGCCTTTGATGTTTGGCAGACGCGAAAATACCGTAGGCCGGCCTTCCGGATCGGTACGCGAGCAAATTTCACCTTCCGGTTTGTGGTACGCCAGTACGCGGCATATTTGCTCGGCTTCGCTGGCAATTTGTACCGGGTGGCCGTCTACCCGTACTTGCTGAGTGGGGCTGATGCGGTCGCCTAAGGTTGCCGGTTTACCATCTACGGTAACCCTGCCGCCGCTTATCCACTCTTCCATTTCGCGGCGTGAACCTACGCCGGCGCGGGCCAATACTTTTTGTAGCTTTTCACTTGCGACTTTTTCACTCATTAGTGCAATTCTCCTGTCGTCACGACGGTGTCGGCCAGATCCAGGCTAATGGCCTGAAATTCCGGCAAAGGGGGTAATTGGTTTAAATGTTTCAAACCAAAGTAATCTAAAAACTCTTTTGTAGTGGCGTATAACCCCGGCCTGCCGGGTACTTCTTTATGACCAACTACCTTAACCCAGTTGCGGTCAAGCAAGGTACGCATAATCTGGCTGCTTACCGACACGCCACGGATATCTTCTATTTCACCGCGGGTAATGGGTTGGCGATAGGCTATCAGCGCCAGGGTTTCAAGCACGGCGCGCGAATAACGCGGCGAGCGCTCCGGCCACAACCGGGCTAAATAGTCACTCAGCTCCGGCCTGGTCATAAAGCGATAGCCCGATGCCGTCTCAGTTAAGGTGATGCCGCGACCGGCATAATCCTGCGTTAATCGTAGCAGCGTGTCGCTCAGGCGCTTTTTACTGACATTTAAGCCATCCAGCACTGTGCTTTGTAAATCATCACTGCTAAGTGGCTTGTCGGCGGCAAAAATCGCCGCTTCCACCAGTTGCATCAGCTGCACATCATTAATTTTATCCGCCATTATGCCTCACCTGCTTTGAGTTTGACATGAATTTGGCCATAGGCTTCTACCTGAATAATCTCAACCAGCTTTTCTTTGGTCAGCTCCAGCATAGCTAAAAAGGTCACCACTACCCCTTCACGGCCTTCTGTTACATCAAAACAGCCGGAAAACGCCAGATAGCCATTATGTTGGCTGAGCAAGTCCAGAATACGGCTCATACGTTCACGGGTAGATAAATGCTCGCGCTTAATATGATGGTGCTGAAAGTCTTTTGCGCGCTTTACAATGTCTTTCAGTGCCAGGCTAAGTTCGGCCAGTTCAACATCGGGTAAAATCAGCAGCGGTGCAAAGTTATCTGCCAACACTGCATTGGCGTTAAAGTGATCGCGCTCATCGCGCGGCAGGCTGTCGAGCTCAGTGGCGGCCTGTTTAAATACCTCGTATTCCTGCAGGCGGCGGATCAGCTCGGCCCGCGGATCAGCCTCTTCGTCTTCCACTTCGCTGTGCCGCGGCAACAATAAGCGCGATTTAATCTCGGCCAGCATCGCCGCCATCACCAGATACTCTGCCGCCAGCTCAAAATTCAGCCCCTGCATCAGGTCAATATATTCCATATATTGCAGCGTAATTTCGTTTACCGGTAAGTCGACAATATCAAACTTATGTTTGCGGATTAAATACAGCAGAAAATCCAGCGGGCCTTCAAAAGCATCAAGCAGAATTTCCAATGCATCCGGAGGAATATACAAATCTTCCGGCCGATCCAGCACCGCTTCGCCACGCACAAAGGCCAGCGGCAGCGGTTGCTGTATGGTCAGGCTATCGGGCAGGTTATCAGGTAAATTGTCGCTCAATGTCAGCTCTTGGCGTCAGCGTTTAACGAAACGGCGTCGGGTCGCCACGGCCTTCACGCAGCAGCACCGGTTCATCGTCCGATAAATCAATCACGGTGGTTGGCGCTTCACCAATAATGCCGCCATGCATAATTAAATCGACCTGCTTCTCCAACCTGGCGCGCATTTCTTCCGGGTCGCTTTCGGCAAACTCTTCGCCAGGCAATATCAGACTGGTACTGAGCAGCGGTTCACCCAACTCTGCCAGCAATGCCAACGCCACTTTGTTTTCCGGAATGCGCAGGCCGATGGTTTTCTTTTTCTCATTTAACAAGCGCTTCGGCACTTCTTTGGTACCGCGCAAAATAAAGGTATAAGCGCCTGGGGTATTATTTTTGATCAACCGAAAGGCGCTGTTTTCTACTTTGGCATATACCGACAGCTCGGATAAATCACGGCACAGCAGGGTAAAATGGTGATCACCACTGACTTGACGGATTTGTAAAATGCGCTCCATGGCGTTTTTGTCACCAACATGGCAACCCAAAGCATAGCCGCTGTCGGTCGGATAAATAACCACACCGCCCTGCTGAATAATCTGCACCGCTTGTTTAAGCAAACGCTGCTGCGGTGTTTCCGGGTGAATATGAAAAAATTGGCTCATCGTTATTCTTCTTTAAATAGTATTTTCTATAGTGCTGTTAGCGGCTTAAACACTTTGTGGCTGTAATCCGCTTAGCGGCCAGTTGGCCCACACCGGTATTACATCGTCGGTTAAATATAGGTTTTTTCCGATATCATTCCAAGTTGTTACCTGATGAAAATCAGAGCCGACCGACGCCGTTAAGCCATGTAACTGACACAGTGCCCACAGCTCACGTTTTTGCACCGGCGTTTGCTGCGGTGAAATCACTTCTATGGCATCGCCACCGGCGGCGGCAAACTGCTCAGCCAGCCGTTTTACCCATTTCGTCGTCAGCTTATATTTCAGCGGGTGCGCCAGCACGGCCACACCGCCGGCATCGTGGATCCATGCAATGGCCTCTGCCATCTCAACCCAGTTATTCGGCACATAACCAATTTTGCCGCGGCCTAAATACTTTTTAAACACGCCATCCATCGTACCGGCTTTGCCGATACTGACCAGGTGACGGGCAAAATGGGTGCGGGTTAAGGCCGCGCCGTTAGCCAGCTTAAGCACCGCCGGCAATACATCCGGGATCTGGCTTTTCTCTAAACGTCGCGCCATCTCTTCTGCGCGCACTAACCTTGCTTGCTGCTGCGTGCCTAAGCGCTGTAAAAATTGTGGGCAATCCGGGTTGATATTTAAGCCCACAATATGAATTTCCAATTGCTGCCAGGCAGTTGAAATTTCCACACCGTTAATCAGTTGCAACGGCAATTGCTGCTCAGTAATAGCCTGCCGCGCCGCAGCTAAACCGGCCACGGTGTCATGGTCGGTAATGGCCAGCGCATCCACGCCCTTCTCTACCGCACGCGCCACCAAATCGGCAGGCGATAATACGCCGTCAGAGCACAGGGTATGGCTGTGTAAATCAATTTTCATCAGTACCTCAACATAAGACGGCTATTGTCGCACAGCACCGGCCTATAACAAAGTAAACTGAACTCTTTGCGCCTTCGCCACGTATGCTGACACCACTATCTCAATGCAGAGAAATACTATGTTTGGCTGGTTAAAATCTGACCCGGTAAAAAAACTGCGCAAAGCTTATGATCACAAGCTGGAGCAGGCAATGCACGCCCAGCGTAACGGCGATATGCGCCTGTATGCTGACTTAACCGCCGAAAGCGAGGAAATTTGGCAGAAAATTCAACAACTGGAAAAAACGGTTAACTAACATAGCGCCAAAAATAGCGGCCATCCGGCCGCTTATACGCTTTTATTTCTGAGTTATAACAAATAAGCACTTGACGCCTGCTACCGTTTTGCGGTTTTATGTCTGGCATAACAAATAAGGTTACTAAAGCTAATGCAATTTATCACAACCCTTAACCTGACTAACTGGTGGTGGCACATTCCCAACGGGCGTGTGTAGGCGTTGTATTAGCTTTAATTACCGAAGCCCGTTTCCACAAGAAGCGGGCTTTTTTTATGTGCCTGCAACACTGTGCGAACCGGCTTAATAAAAGATTGTTTGACTAAATTTATGCATCATAAGGAAAAAGTAAAACATGATTTTTAGCCATATCACCGATACGCTGGGCGAAGTCGCCAGTATCGCCATGCAGCTGCCGTACCACAGCGATGCGCTGTCGTGCTACCGGCAGCTTACGGCACAAAGCCCCTATTCGTTGTTGTTAGAATCCGCCGAGATAGACAGCAAAGATAACTTAAAAAGCCTGTTGCTGATTGATGCGGCGCTACGGATAGAATGCAACGATCAAACGGTAGTGGTTAAAGCCGTTAGTAACAATGGCGCCGTTTTATTACCTTATCTGGCGGATAAACTCAGTGGCAATGCGGCGGTTGAGCAAAGTAAAGACCAACTGCGCATTACGTATCAGCGGCCGGAATTATTGCTCGAAGAAAGCGAGCGCCTGCTTTGCACCAACCCCTTTAGTGTGCTGCGCACCTTACAATCTGAGCTTAAATGCCAAAGTGACGAGCCATTCGCGGTATTTTTAGGCGGCGTAATCGGCTATGACATGGTCGCAACGGTTGAGCAGCTGCCTGAAGTGCCCACCGCGGAAAACCAGTGCCCGGACTATGTGTTTTATCTGGCAGAAACGCTGTTAGTGCTGGATCACCAAAGCGGCCATAGCCGGCTGGTGGGCAACGTATTTTGTGGTGAGCAAGCGCCAGCCAACTGTTTTGTCATTGGTAAACGGCTGGAACAACTAAAGCAGTTGCTGCAAACTCCCGCTCCAGCTACCACGGCAGCAACAGCAATAAAGGCTGAGGTGCAAGTCGATATCAGCGATGCCGATTTTGTCGCCCGGGTGGAAAAGCTGAAACAACATATTGTCGCCGGTGATATTTTTCAGGTAGTGCCCTCACGCTGTTTTCGCCTGCCCTGCCCGGATCCGTTGGCTGCCTACGCCCGGTTAAAGCAGCAAAACCCCAGCCCTTATATGTTTTACTTAACAGACACCGCCTTTACCTTGTTTGGCGCTTCGCCCGAGTCGGCGCTGAAGTTTGATGCTAAAAGCCGTCAGGTGGAAATTTACCCTATCGCCGGTACGCGGCGGCGTGGCTTTAAAAGCGATGGCAGCATAGACCGCGACCTGGATAGCCGCATTGAGCTGGAGCTGCGCCAGGATGAAAAAGAAAAAGCCGAGCATTTAATGTTGGTCGATTTAGCCCGCAACGATGTGGCGCGTATCAGTGTGCCCGGCAGCCGCTACGTGAAAGAGCTGCTAAAAGTTGACCGTTACTCCTACGTAATGCACCTGGTGTCCCGCGTGGTCGGTACCTTAAAGCCCCAACTGGATGCCCTGCACGCCTACCAGGCTTGTATGAATATGGGCACTTTGGTTGGCGCGCCCAAAGTCAAAGCCGCTGAGCTTATTCGTGGCGTCGAGGGCAAACGCCGCGGCAGCTACGGCGGGGCGGTCGGTTATTTAGCCGGCAACGGTGATTTTGACAGCTGCATTGTGATCCGCTCGGCTTATGTCGCCGATAACACGGCTTATATTCAGGCCGGCGCCGGTGTAGTGTTTGATTCCATTGCCCAGGCTGAAGCCGATGAAACCCGCAGCAAAGCCCAGGCGGTAATCAACGCCATAGTGTCTGCGCATAGCAGCACCATAGTTTCAGCGCATAGCAGCGCCGTGAGGAGTAACTGATGGCCGTTATTTATTTACTCGATAATATCGACTCCTTTACCTACAACCTGGTCGATGAGTTTGCCCAACTGGGCTATGCGGTAAAGCTGTATCGCAACACCGTACCGGCGGATTACATTTACCGGCAAATGCAAAGCGAAGCAGAACCGGTATTACTGGTCCTTTCGCCAGGCCCCGGCAACCCGGCGCAGGCCGGCTCAATGCCAGCACTCCTTAAGCTGTGTGAAGCACAATTTCCGGTACTGGGTATATGCCTGGGCCATCAGGCGATAGTAGAGCACTTTGGCGGTGTGGTCGGTCGCGCCGGTGAAACCGTACATGGCAAAACTGCCGCGATAACGCTGCATGACCATCCGTTATTTGCCGGACTACCTAATCCGTTTCTGGTGGCACGCTATCACTCGTTAATGGCCACCGAAATGCCCAACGCTTTAACCTTGCTGGCCAATGACCGGCATATCCCGATGGCGGTCATTAACGAGGATAAACGCATGCTGGGCTTTCAGTTTCATCCCGAGTCTATCTTAACCACGCTGGGTAAACCCTTGTTAAAGCACAGCATTGATTATTTATTGCGAGACTGAAGATGACAGATCCGATATTAGCAACAGTACAGCACAGCCTGAGCGGCCAGCCACTGAGCTTTGCCCAGGCCGAGCAGTTTTTTAGCGCAGTAGTAAAAGGCGAAGTAGAACCGGTTCACCTGACGGCGCTGTTGGTCGCGCTGAAAATGCGCGGCGAAACTGCCGACGAAATTGCCGGTGCGGCCAGTGCATTGCGCGCTGCTGCCACCGCCTTTCCACAGCAGCTTGCCGGCAGTATCGACTGCTGCGGCACCGGTGGCGATGGCAGCAACACCATTAATATATCTACTACCGCCGCCATTGTTGGCGCCGCCATGGGCTTAAAAGTGGTAAAACACGGTAACCGCAGTGTGTCATCACGCTCCGGCTCAGCTGATCTGTTAGAGCAGTTGGGTGTCAATATTCAAATGCTGCCACAGCAAGCCGCTCAGACATTGGCAGAATCAAACTGTAGTTTCTTATTTGCTCCGCAATACCATGCAGGTATTAAACATGCGATGCCGGTGCGCAATGCGCTCAAATGCCGCACCCTGTTTAATCTGTTGGGTCCGTTGGTTAACCCGGCTGCTCCGGATTATCAGCTGCTGGGCGTGTACGATGCTAAACTGTGCCGCATCATGGCGCAGGCACTTAAGCAACTGGGCGTAAAGCGCGCCTGGGTGGTGCATGGCAGTGGCTGTGACGAGGTGGCGCTGCACGGCACAACCTACGTGTGTGAACTAAAAGACGGCGAGCTAAATGAGTTTAGCCTGACACCGGATGATTTTGGCGTTGCGCTTACCCCGCTGTCAGCACTGGCAGGTGGCGAGCCAGCCGAAAACGCTGCCGCTACACTGGCCATTTTGCAAGGCGAAGGCCAAAGCGCGCACAAGGCAGCCGTGGCGATAAATGTGGCGGCAATGCTGAAAATTGCCGGCCTGGGTGATGACTTAAAAATAAATACCCTGGCGGTGCTGGAACTATTAAGCAGCAATAAAGCTTTTACTACGCTGAGTAACTTTAAACAGCTAAGTCAGCAGCAGGAGGTCAGCCATGGCTGAAGCGATGCCAAATGTATTGGCAAAGATTGTGGCGCATAAACGCGGCGAAGTCGCGGCATTAAAACAGCAGCAACCGCTGGCGGCTTTTATCAACGAAGTAATACCCACTGAACGCGACTTTCTGGCGGCACTTAAACAACAGGGCCCGCGCTTTATTTTGGAGTGTAAAAAAGCCTCGCCGTCCAAAGGCCTGATCCGCAGTAATTTTAACTTGCAGGAATTAGCACAGGTATATGGCCAATATGCCGATTGTATTTCGGTATTAACCGACGAAAAGTTCTTTCAGGGCAGCTACGATTATTTGCGCACCATGCGCACTTTAGTAGATAAGCCGCTGCTGCATAAAGACTTTATTATCGACAGTTACCAGATCTATTTAGGCCGCCACTGCGGTGCCGATGCCGTGTTGTTAATGCTGTCGGTATTGGACGACGAAGAGTATAGGGAACTTGCCGCCACGGCGGCAGAGCTTAATATGACAGTGCTGACCGAAGTAAGCAACGAGGCAGAAACCCTGCGCGCTGTCGCGCTTAATGCTGAGCTTATCGGTATTAATAACCGCGATTTACGTGACTTAAGCACTAACTTAGATACCAGCTTTAATCTGGCCAAACTGATCCCGCAGGGCAGAACTGTAGTATCAGAGTCCGGTATTTACACTAACCAGCAGGTGCGGCATTTAGCCAGGGTGGCCGATGCGTTTTTAGTGGGCAGCTCATTAATGGCGCAAGCTGATTTAGCTGCGGCCACGCGCAAACTGGTGATGGGTGAGCATAAAGTCTGTGGCTTAACCCGGCCGGAAGATGCCGCCGCCGCTTATGCGGCCGGTGCCTGTTATGGCGGCTTAATTTTTTATCCGCCATCAGCGCGCAACGTTACACCAGAGCAAGCCGCTTTAGTGCAACAAGGGGCGGCGCTTAAGTATGTCGGTGTCTTTGTTAATGCAGCCGTATCTGATGTCGCAGAGCTGGCACACAGCTTAGCGCTTAGCGCCGTGCAGCTGCATGGTGAAGAAAGCGATGCTTATCTGCAGCAGTTAAAGCAGTTGCTACCGCCACAGTGCCAGATCTGGAAAGCCTACCGGGTAAAAGAGGCGCTGCCTGTATTTACCGCTCTTGCTGATCGTATTTTGCTCGATGCTTATCATCCTACACAGCATGGCGGCAGCGGTATCAGCTTTAACTGGGCTTTATTAAATGAACAAAAAGCCGCTCAGCCCATAATGCTGGCCGGCGGCTTAAACAGCGATAACTGCCTTGCTGCCGCCAGATTGCCGGTAGCCGGGCTCGATTTTAATTCAGGGCTGGAAACTGCGCCAGGCATCAAAGATGCGGCAAAAATCCGCTCAGCCTTTACACTATTACGGGAGTTTCACTATGAGTGAGCTAAAGCTTAATCCTTATTTTGGCCAGTATGGCGGCATGTTTGTGCCACAGCTGCTGGTGCCGGCATTAAAGCAGCTGGAACAAGCCTATGTTGATGCGTTAGAAGACCCGGCCTTTCATGCCGAGTTTCAGCAGCTGTTAACCGAATACGCCGGCCGGCCGACGCCGTTAACGCTGTGTCGCAATATTTCGCCCAATCCGTTGGTAAAAATTTACTTAAAACGCGAAGACTTGCTGCACGGCGGCGCACACAAAACCAATCAGGTATTGGGCCAGGCGCTGTTAACCAAACGCATGGGTAAAAAAGAAGTTATCGCCGAAACCGGTGCCGGCCAGCATGGTGTCGCCACGGCCTTAGCTTGTGCACTGCTGGGGCTGAAGTGCCGCATTTATATGGGTGCCAAGGATATTGAACGCCAGCAACCGAACGTGTTTCGCATGAAACTGATGGGCGCTACCGTGATTCCGGTTACCAGCGGCAGCGGTACCTTAAAAGATGCGGTAAACGAAGCGATGCGCGACTGGTCGGCAACCTATGATACCACCCACTATATGCTGGGTACCGCCGCCGGCCCGCACCCGTTTCCGACCATAGTACGTGATTTTCAGAAGATGATTGGCGAAGAAGCCAAGCAGCAGATACTTAAAGCCGAAGGCAAATTGCCCGATGCGGTTATTGCCTGTGTTGGCGGTGGCTCTAATGCCATTGGCATGTTCGCCGACTTTATTGCCGAGGAAGGCGTAAAACTGATTGGCGTGGAACCCGGTGGTAAAGGCATTAACACCCACCAGCACGGCGCAGCGCTGTCTACCGGCAGCTACGGTATTTTGCACGGCGCCTACACCGCCATCATGCAAACCAGCGATGGTCAGATTGAAGAGTCCTATTCTATCTCGGCAGGCCTCGACTACCCGGCCGTTGGCCCGCAGCATACGCATTTACAACAAATTGGCCGCGCCGAATATGTGGCAATAAATGACGATGAAGCCTTAGCGGCGTTTCAGCAACTGGCCAAAAGTGAAGGTATAATTCCGGCTTTGGAAAGCTCGCACGCGCTTGCTTATGCACTGAAACTGGCGGCACAGGCAACAGAGCCAACGGTGCTGCTGGTAAATTTATCCGGCCGTGGCGATAAAGACTTAGCCCACGTACACAGTGTATTAGCAGGAGCCAGCCTATGAAACGCTATCAACAGATGTTTAACCGCTTAACCAGCGAAGGTCGCGGTGCTTTTGTGCCTTTTGTGACTGTCGGCGACCCCAGCGCAGAGTTGTCGTTTGAGATAATTAAAACCCTGATAGATGCCGGCGCCGATGCGCTTGAGCTGGGCATTCCGTTTTCCGACCCGATAGCCGATGGGCCGACGATTCAGGGCGCCAATATCCGCGCCCTGGCTGCCGGCGTAACCCCGGCCATCAGCTTTGATATTATCCATAAAATTCGTGCCTATAACGCCACTATCCCCATTGGCTTATTGCTGTATTCCAATTTAGTTATGGCGCGTGGCATTGATGATTTTTATGCCAAAGCTGCAGCTGCCGGCGTGGATTCCGTGTTAATTGCCGATGTGCCGCTGCACGAGAGCAAGCTGTTCCGCCAAAGTGCCGTTAAGCATGATATAGCGCCGATTTTTATTGTGCCGCCAAATGTCGATGATGATGACCTGCGCCAGATTGCCTCTTATGGCCGCGGCTACACCTACCTGCTAAGCCGCGCCGGTGTAACCGGTGCTGAAACCGTGGCCACCATGCCAACCAGCGAACTGATTGCCCGTATTCGCAGCTATAACCCGGCACCACCATTACTGGGTTTTGGCATTTTCACCCCGGCGCATGTCAAAGACGCGATTCAAAGCGGTGCCGCCGGCGCTATCTCCGGCTCGGCCATTGTTAAGCTAATTGAGCAGCATCAGAACGAACCTGCCACCTTACTGGCGCAGTTAAAACAATTTGTCAGTAGCATGAAAGCCGCTACCTAATACAATGTTCAGCAGGGATCGGCTTGCTCTAAGTCAACCGTTGAAGGCATGGATGCCTGACAAATTCGTCCGGAACGAATTTGAACAGCTCAGCTGGTCCGAAGGATAAACTTCAGGGATGAAGTTTATAGTCGAGCCCCCAGGGACCGGGTTTACGGCGCGTTGACGTGAGCAAACCGATTCTGGCGTTTGTAACATTTATTGCGGCAGGCGGTCTGTAAGTTGATACTTGTGCTTTAAGGCACTGATTTGCTCCTGATGGCTGAGCAAAAAGCGGTTAAATTGTTGCAACACTTGTGGATGACGTGTAGTGGACAAATGAAAACTGACCCGCGTCACCGGCAGTTGTTGCGCCACCACTAAAGCCCCTTCCTGCTGTTGCTCACGTAAGATATGCTGCGCCACATTATATTCAACATCAGCGCCATCCAACTGGCCGCGTAGCACCAGATTTATCGCTGATACGGCATTGGGCACTTCATATAATTTAAACCGGTACTTGTCGCGCAAACTCAGCCATGCGGTTGGTGTAAAACCGTGGATCACCGCCAGGGTACGAAACTGCGTTAAGTGAATGTGTTGATTCTCCGGCAACACCATAGTGCTGCCCAGGTTATAAATTACCGGGTCACTGAATAAGCGGCTGGCCTGCGAGTTCTGATATTTTGCCCAGTTCGGGTTGTCCGGATAGATAAAATCGACCAGATTATCTAACTCGTGATACAGACGTTTAACCGGCAACGGCTGAAAGCTGAACTGATAGCCATGCGTTGCTGCAAACAACCGCAGTACCTCATTGGCAAAACCGTGACGGTCTGTTGCAGTGAAATCGTAATGCGGATAAAAATTCAGATCCTCTGTACCCACAGTAAACTGCTTTTGCGCCGCCGCATTCGGTGTTAACAGCAACCAAAGTGTGACAAAAACGGCTGTCACATTTATACGCATTAATACCTGCCTTGAAAAAGCCACGCCTTCAAGCAGTGTAGTGAGCAAATGCCGCTACGCCAACCTGGAGTTTGGGAACAGGCGCAAAAAAGCAGTCGATTTTTCTGTTGCCGCACCGGATAATAGCGGCTTTATGCTAAGCGGACTCATTTTATGCAAATCAGCGACAACAGCGTAGTACAGTTTCACTATACCCTAACCGACGTAAGCAATGGCGCCAGTATTGAACTTGAAAGCTCTAACGGCAGCCACCCGCTGCTGTATCTGCACGGCCACGAGCAAATGCTGCCGGCTCTGGAGCAAGCATTAAGCGGCAAAGCGGCCGGTGATAAGCTGGAAGTAACGCTGACACCAACCGAAGCCTATGGCGAGCGTGACGAAAATGCCATTCAAAGCATGCAGGTAAAACACCTGATGGGCGCAAAAAAATGGCAGCCGGGTATGACAGCAGTAGTCCAAACCGAGCACGGCCAGCGTCAGGTGACTATTGTTAAGGTAGGCATGTTTAAAGCCGACGTGGATACCAACCACCCACTGGCCGGTAAAACACTGAAATTTGCCGTTGAGATAGTATCAGTGCGCGAAGCTACCGGTGAAGAAATTGCCCATGGCCATGCCCATGGTGAAGGTGGCCATCACCACCACTAAGCTTGATACCTGCTGCACAACCGGCAGCTAAGCTTTTGTCGCTTAGTTTGCCGGAGTTGCTTTAAGGAGTTACTTTAATCAGTTGACCTTTGTCACTGTCGGTCAGTAAATACAACGCCCCATCCGGCCCGCTGCGTACATCACGAATGCGTTGCTGCAACTCACTAAACAACACCTGCTCATGCACTACCTGATGGTTTTCTATTTGCAGCCGGTACACGCTTTTCGCTGCCAGTGCGGCAACAAAAATATTGCCCTGCCACTGCGGGAATAACTCACCACGATATAACGTCATGCCCGCCGGAGCGATAGACGGTGTCCAGCCCCACACAGCTGCCTGCATGCCACTGAAAGTGGTATAAGGTGATACTTTTGCACCGGTATAATCGATGCCTTTGGTGGCTACCGGCCAGCCATAATTTGCCCCGGCGCTAATAATATTTAACTCATCACCACCGCGCGGGCCATGCTCATGGCTATACAGTGTTTGGCTTGGTGCATCATAAAAAATGCCCTGCACATTACGGTGCCCGAGGCTGAATATTTCAGCAGCGTAGCCTGCTTTATTAATGAAAGGGTTGTCTTGCGGCACTGAACCATCGGCATTTAACCGCACAATTTTGCCCAAATGATTAGCCGGGTTTTGCGCCTGCTCACGATAGTCAAAACCGTCCCCCAGGGTTAACACCAGGCTGTTGTCCGGCAAAAAAGCGATGCGGCCGCCAAAGTGTGCAGCACCGCTTTTTAGTGGCTGAGCCTGAAAAATACGCTTAATGTTGTTAAGGCCACTCGCCGTCAGTTCAGCACTGGCAAGGCAGGTATTGTTAGCTTTTAATGTGCCACAAGCATAGCTGAGCAGGAGCTGATTATTAGCGGCAAAATGCGGCATCAGTATTACATCTTGCAAACCAGCCTGCGACGCCCGCATCAGGTCGGGCAATTGCGGTTTAACGCTGAAACGTTCACTGCCATCCGCCGCAAGGCGTTTTAGTGCACCGCTACGTTCAGTCAGCAACATATCACCATCGGGTAAAAACACCAGCGCCCAGGGGTAGTTCAGGTTATCAGCTAACACTTTCAGCTGATAAGGCTGAGCAGCATTTAGCGCAGGTACGGCAAAAAGTAACGCCAGTAAAACAGCAAACTTAAGCATAAAGTTTTCTCCGTTTTAATAACCACAAATAGCACAAGCTACCGGCACTGCTGCACAGCAACATGCTGAAAATACCAACGTTGTTGCGGGTTGCGGCAATTAGCGTAGGCATAGGCGCTATGGCATTGATAACCAGTAACATAACAAACAGTAACAGCGCGGCGAGCCCTGCCGCCAGCCAGTAACGACGCAGTAACGGAGAAAAATGCAGTAAAACAGCCGCCGCCAGCAGGTTAACCAAAGCTATAGGTGCGTAAGTTAAGCTAAAGTGAGTTAGGTCAAACCACACTGTGGCCGCAATATCACCGGCCGCTACACCACCGGTAAGCGCAGCTATAGCCGCCAGGTTAAAACCACTTTGTGTAATGCAAGCCAGCACAGTTGTCAGCAAAACAGCCAGCAACAGAGAGCCCGGCAGGTACCAACGCACAGATCTCATTATATTTCCTCTTCTGAACATCAGTTTGAGGCTACCTTGTCAACACTAATGTAACAAGATTAATTTTGCCCCCGGCTTACTTATCCTTATCAGAAGCTGCTAAGATCGGCTCAGGCTTTAAATCAGGTAAACTGTCTGCGCCACGCCAGCGTAATGTCAGTTCCTCCAGCAAGAAGAGCAGCCATTCTGTTATGCGTTATATCAACACCCCCAACTTCGACCATCAGCAAAGCGATAAAATCGGCATACTGTTAACCAACTTGGGTACCCCGGATGAGCCCACCCCCAAGGCGTTAAAACGCTATTTAAAGCAGTTTTTATCCGACCCTCGCGTAGTAGAAGTGCCGCGCTTGTTGTGGTGGCTGATTTTAAACGGCGTAATTTTACAGTTCCGGCCACGTCGTTCGGCCAAAGCTTATGCCAGCGTATTTACCGAACAGGGCTCGCCGCTGTTGTTCCATACTCAGGCGCAGCGTGATGCCGTTGCGGCACAACTTAAACAAGATGGCCTGACTGATGTGGTGGTCGAATTTGCCATGCGCTACGGCAACCCTTCTTTTGATTCGGTATTAGATAAAATGTTTGCCCAAGGCGTGCGCAAACTAATTGTGCTGCCGCTGTATCCGCAGTATTCAGCGTCTACCTCAGCATCCACCTTTGATGAGCTGGCACGTAATTTTATGCGCCGTCGCTGGTTACCCGATTTACGCTTTGTGTCACATTATCCGGACTACGTGCCCTTTATTGCCGCCGCTGCCGACAAAATTCGCCGCCACTGGCAGCAACACGGCCAGGCCGACAAACTGATATTGTCTTATCATGGTATTCCAAAACGCTACCTGCTAAATGGCGACCCCTACCACTGCGAATGCTATAAAACCTCGCGTTTAATTGCTGAGCGACTGGGTTTGAACAAAGATCAGTATATGACCACCTTTCAATCGCGTTTTGGCCGCGAAGAATGGCTAAAGCCTTACACTGATGAAACATTAAAAGCACTACCGGCACAAGGCGTAAACAGCGTACAAATTTTTTGCCCTGGCTTTGCCGCGGATTGCCTGGAAACCATTGAAGAGATTGGCGAAGAAAACAAAGAGTACTTTTTGCATGCCGGCGGCAAACGCTATGAGTACATCAGTGCGCTCAACGCCGAACCACAGCACATAAATGCGCTGTGCCAGCTGATTAAAGATAATTTACACGGCTGGTCTGTTACTAAAGATAGCCAGCGCGCCCAACGGGCCGGTGAACTTAACACAGTCAAATACGGAGACTAACGCTTTTGTATGAGTGCAGAGCGCGGCAGCAACTTCAGAACTGAGCCGACATTAAACGCCGAACCGCTGCTAAAGCGCATGCGGTTTGATAATGTGCGTGAGACGCCCTACGTTGCGCCACCACAACCGCAGGTGCGCTATCTGCGCTGGCTATTGCTGTTACTGATAATACTGCTGATGCTGGCGGTGTATCAGGAAAGCCGTAACCATTTTTATCAATCGACATTTTGGCATTGGTATGCCGGCAAACTGAGCTATGAAGTCAAACCCGGGGCAGCCGCTCAGATCACCTTTCCGGGCGCAGGCCCGTTTGACCAACGCTTTGGCTACAGTGCCCTGCCGCAGTGGAGCACCAGCCTGCAGCAACAAGGCTTTGTGCTAAGCGCGCAAAGCCATTTTTCCGCCGCGTTACAGCGTTACAGCCAATATGGCTTTTACCCGCCTTACCGCGAAAAAAACCAACCGGGATTAACCGTGCTGGGCTGTCAGCAAGATACCCTGTATCAGGCGACCTACCCGGGCTATCAATTTGCCACGCCACACCAGGTAGCACCGGACATAATTGCTGCTTTATTGTTTGTCGAAGATCGCAACCTGCTTGCCCCGGCGCACCCCAGAGCGAATCCGGTACTGAATTTACCGCGGTTAGGTGCAGCTATGTGGTCACAGCTGCAACGGGCAGCAGGCATTCCGGCGGCGGCAGCCGGAGGTAGCACCCTGGCCACCCAACTGGAAAAATACCGCCACAGCCCGCACGGTTTTACCTCAGGTGCCAGGGACAAATTTCATCAGTTGGTATCGGCCAGTGTGCGCTCTTATGCGGAATCTACCTATACCCTTGCCAACCGGCAACGGATAGTACTGGATTACCTGAACTCTGTGCCACTGGCGGCCACGGCGGGCCATGGCGAGGTGCATGGTCTGGGGGATGGCTTACAAGCCTGGTTCGGTGCTGATCCTGCAGCAGTAAATGCCTTGTTATGGCAAGGCGCCCCTTATAACGCAGAGCAAGCGTTAGCGCTGCGCCAGGTGTTAGCGCTGATCATCGCTCAGCGCCGGCCATCGTATTATTTAGTGCAGGGACGGCGGGATCTGGAGCAACTAATCTCTGCACATCTGGCACTGATGCAACAACAAGGCATTATTGCTCAAGAATTAGCTGAGCTGGCAACACAACAACAGCTGACATTTCAAACGCAGCATATTGTATCTGCCGCCACAGATCATGATTTTAAAGCCAGCACCATGGTCCGCAGCCGGCTGGCGTATTTACTGCAACAAAGTTTATATCAGCTGGACCGGCTGGATTTAACAGCGCACACTACTATCGACTCCAAATTACAGCAAACCGTTAGCCGGCATTTGCGGCAACTTAGTCAATATGATGCTGCAGCCGCCGCCGGCTTGTTTGCCGAACGCTTACTCAGGCCGGGCCAGCAAGACAAAGTACGTTACAGCTTTACCTTGTACCAAAGCAGTGACAGCGGTAATAAGGTTCGGCTGCAAACTGACAATACCGACTTACCCTTTGATTTAAATGACGCCAGCAAACTGGAGCTGGGCTCCACCGCTAAATTGCGGGTACTGGTCAGTTATCTGGAGATTATTGCTGAATTGCACCGGCTGTATGCTGATGAGCCTGCCGACACGCTGCAATTTCTCGACATAGCACCGCAGGACCATCTGACCGGCTGGGCGGTACAATACCTGACACAGCAGCCCGGCAGCAGCTTAAGTACCATGTTGCAGGCGGCACTGCAGCGACGCTACAGTGCCGACCCGAAAGAAAGCTTTTTTACCGGCGGCGGGCTGCATACGTTCAGCAACTTCAACAAAGACGAAGACAAACTCAACCCTACGATAGCTGAAGCGCTGCAGCTATCGATCAACCTGCCTTTTGTGCGTCTGCTGCAGGACATGGTGAACTACAGCATTTATCACGGCGAAAACAGCAGCTATCAATTACTGAAAGATGACGACAACCCGCAACGGGAGCAGTATTTACGCCGTTTTGCTGACCGGGAAGGCACTACCTATTTACGTCGTTTCTGGCAAAAATATCAGGCTAAAACACCGGCACAGCGGCTGGACACTTTTATCCAGAGTAGCCGGCAAACACCGGAGCGGTTAGCTGCAGCGTATCTTTACATTCACCCCGACAGTACACCGGCGCAATTTAGCGCGCTGATGCAACAACAGTTTGGCAGCAACAGTGATTGGCAACAGCTGTATCTTAAATACCAGCCCGACGCATTCAGCTTGCCAGACAGGGCTTACTTATCGCGCAGCCACCCGCTCGAATTGTGGCTATTGGCCTATATGCAACAGCAGCCGGATGCCACTTTAGCTGAAACTGTGGTTGCCAGCGCGCAACAACGGCAGGAGATTTATCAGTGGCTGTTTAAAACCCGGTTTCGCAGCGCACGCGATAACCGCATTCGCAGCATGCTGGAAATTGAAGCCTTCTGGGACTTACATCAACGCTGGCAACGGCTGGGTTATCCGTTTGAGTATTTAGTGCCCTCACTGGCAACGGCGCTGGGCAGCTCCGGTGACAGACCGGCTGCGCTAGCTGAACTGGTCGGTATTATTCTCAATCAGGGTAAACAGCTACCAACAGTGCGCATTGATCAGTTAGATTTTGCGGTAGATACACCTTACGAAAGCCGTTTCAGCCGGCCGCCGGCGCGGGCAATACAGGTGATGGATACAGAGGTAGCCCTCACAGTGCGCCAGCTGTTGCAGCAAGTGGTCAGCTCCGGCACGGCGCGCAGGTTACAGCAAGGTTTTAACAGCACACTGCTGCAGGGTGGGAAAACCGGCACCGGCGACAACCGGCTGGTACAACTTAACAGCCGCGGCCAGCAAATCAGTTCTAAAGCACTGAACCGCACCGCAACCTATGTATTTTATCTGGGTGCATCCCATTTTGGTGTATTAACGGCTTATGTTGCTGATGAAACTGCTGAACAATTCAGCTTTACCTCTGCTTTGCCGTTACAGGTATTGAACAGCATGGCGCCAATACTGGTGCCTTATATTGAGCAAACAGCTGCCGGGGATTGCCGTTAGCCGGCCACAACCCTGTTGCGACCGTCATGCTTAGCCTGATATAGCGCCATATCAGCGCGATGCAACCAGGCCTCCCAATCCTCCCCCTGCTGCAACATCGCCAGACCAATAGAGGTCGTCATATGCGAGCCGTCCGGAGCGGTCAGAAACTGTGCAATGCCGGCACGGATTTTCTCTGCCAGCTTAGCCAAATCGGCCGGTTTAACATCGGCCAGTAACACAACAAATTCTTCGCCACCAAAACGAAATACCCGGTCACTTTGACGCAGCATAGATTGCAGCAACGGAATAAGCCCTGTCAGCACCTCGTCACCGGCTTTATGGCCATGGTTATCGTTAATCAGCTTAAAATGATCCAGGTCAAGCAACAAAATGCCATAGGGCCGGCCGAAACGCTGGTGTTCGTTAATCGCCAGCGCCAGCTGATCATTTAAGGTGCGCCGGTTAGCTGCGCCGGTAAGGCTGTCGGTAGTCGCCAAACGCTGTAATTCACGTCGTTGCAGCTGAGCACGGTAGGCAAAAATAAACGCAAAAATACTGGTGATAGTGGTCGTCACCATAAAAGACAGCATTTGAAACTGACTGGCAAACACCTGGCCTGGCCGCCAACTTGCGAACAGCAGCAAACAGGCCAACATTGCAATAAGCAAAATAAAGGCTTTAAGCGGCGATACCAAAAAGAAAATAAACACTAAAAACGGATACACCCAAAACAGGCCATCCACCCCCAGATTAATGCAGACCAACACGGCGCCAAAACAAAATACCAGCGCCATAAACAGTCCGGGCTTTACCGTATCTCCGGTGCGCCAGGCCATACGGGTTGCGAAAATAGCGCAGGTTACCATCACAAGATCGGCAATGCCGACAATATAATTTCCGCTATACAGCCGGTAAATGCCGTAGGGCGTCACACAAAACACTATCATTGCGCCCACCAGAGTGAGCATCGCCAGATAAAAATCGTCTTGCAACCGCTTTAACACCAACAGCCTCCGGAACTTTGCATTGCGTCGCGCCATATTAATATAGAGGCTGCGTTGCTGAACACCTAATCAGATTAAGTATTCTTTTTAACCTTGCAACGCTTGTGACAATTGATCAAAATGACTGAATGCCCAATCTGCCTGCGGCGCAAAATGCTGATTATGTGCATTCAGATATAAACAGGACGCCATGCCAGCGTTAGCCGCTGTTTCAATATCATAAATATAGTCACCAACATAGATCATCTGCTTAACTGACAATTGCAGCTTCTCTGCCAGTAACAATAATCCTGCCGGATCCGGCTTGGCGGCGCAATCTTCCCTGGTCAGTACATGTTCTATCGGCATCTGCAGTCGCTGCATGGTCAATGCTGTGGCTTCACGCATATTGCGGGTTAACAAGGCTAAAGGCATGTTGTTGGCACGCAGTGTTTGCAGGCATTGTTGTGCTCCCGGCATCCAGGTCGCGTTAACGGCACCCTGCAACTCGTGGCGGCGGATAATCTGATCGGCCCGGCTAAACAGCTTTGGATCATCCAACAGCGCTAATTGCTCTAACAACGGCGTACCCGCCGGCCAGCCGATATCACGACAGATGGCGGCAAAATCCAGCGCTGAATCTACTAAAGTGCCGTCCATATCAAATACCACGGCTTTAATATGCTGTAACTGCAAGGGCAAACTCCTGTTTCGGGTAGTCATTTTTGCCATAAATTAGCTAATTTACCATCAACCATTTACGCAAAAATCCTAATTTATTGTTTTTATTAAATATAATTTTGGCGTAATTTCTGCTTACTACTTAGTGTCTTTAACATAGGGGGCAAAAAATGACGCTGTTCAGATTAATATTTAATATACTGTGGTTCGTGCTGGGCGGTTTTGTTATGGGGTTGCTGTGGTGGCTGGTGGGTCTGCTGTGTTTTATCAGTATTGTCGGTATTCCATTTGGCCGCAGCTGTTTTGTTATTGGTGAAATGGCATTTTGGCCCTTTGGTCAGGATGCGGTAAGCCGGCGCTATATTAACCGCTATGATGATATCGGCACCGGCACCTTAGGTACTTTGGGTAATATCATCTGGTTTTTGCTGTTTGGCATTTGGCTGGCACTGGGGCATTTGGCTCATGCTATAGTATGTTTTATCAGTATCATCGGCATTCCGTTTGGTATACAGCACCTTAAGTTGGCGGTGTTAAGCCTGGCGCCGATTGGCAAAACCGTTGTTGCCCGCCATGCTATTTAAGATGAATGCACTGATCTTTGAATACGGAGAAAGTTGTGTCTGCAGATAACTATCAGCGTATCTGGCAAACTGTACTATTAATCCCTTACGGTAAAGTAGCCAGCTACGGCCAGATTGCAGATTTAGCCGGCTTACCCGGCAGAGCCAGGTTAGTGGGCAAAGCTTTAGGTTATGCACCCGCTGAGCTGGCGGTACCCTGGTATAGGGTATTGCGTAGCGACAGAAGCCTGGCGTTCCCGCCAGGCAGCCCTACCGCACTGGAGCAACGGCAATTATTGCTGGCTGAGGGCGTAATGCTGAAAAAAAACAGAGTAGACAACACAGCACTGTGGCAACCCGACTTGGCTGAACTACTGTTTAAGTTGCAATATTAAATTCGGGTTAAGCGCTGCTTAGCCCTTAATAACGCTTCCTGTTCAAACTCTTCCATATATTCAGCCAAATCACCTTTCCACTGTTCATCCGCTTGTTCTGATGCTTCTTTTACCAAGCCAACTTCCAACTGATCACGCCGCACCAATAACTGATGGGCGCGGCTTTGCATTTCCAGTTCAACTTCAGCTTGAATTTGACTTAGAGAGCGCATTAATGACAGCTTTCTGTATGCATAAAACGCAAGCATATTTATCAACAAAAGTATTAAGAAAAATAGCCAACTCATCCTGGTGCCGCCTGTACATTCTTGTTTGCGCTTTTTAAATTAACCGCCCAGAAAATCGCTATCAGTGGCACCAGCATAATGTTAATCATGGGAACCCCATACTGATAAACTAACTGGAATACTTCGGTATTACTGACAAAGCGGTCAAAAAATCTGAGCGTCTGAATCGATGCTAAAGCAAGAAACGCAACAGCTATAATACTGGCGATACTACTAACGCTTTGCCTCAATAAGTTATGAAACTTGTATAGCAGAAAAATGGCAATACAATCGATGAAAACAAAGACGCCGTACCATAAAAATTTGTAGAACAATCCCGGCATACTTGCCAACTCATATAGCAGAGGTGTCAGAGCGGTCATAGCCCCATTAGCAACAGCTAACACCATAAGCGAAATAACCAAAGACGATACTTTTCGTTCAACAAAAACAGACAGCACAAATAATAGAAAATATGCTACAAATACCAGTTTGCCTAAATCAAATAGCAGCGCTTCAATGGTATCCCATCCCATAATACCTCCTAAGCTGGGTTAACTGAATGAATTACGTTTTAGGTGGTTCAATACCTTCACCATTACCTGAAATTGTTTTAGGCGGCTCAATTCCCTCTCCATTTCCCGAAACTGTTTTAGGTGGCTCTATACCTTCTCCATTGCCTGAAATTGTTTTAGGCGGCTCAATACCCTCCCCGTTACCAAAAGTTGCTACGGCAGTTTCTTTTGCCAATAACGCTTTTGCACGTTCGCTGATTTGCACAGAATCTGTTGTTGGCGCAGCGGCTGTTGCTGCAGCCTGATTGCTTTGCTGTTTTAGTGATGCTGTGGCGGGTTTTTCCTGAGTATATAGCTGAGCAGTATTATTATTTATATTAGTAATCGACATATATTCCTCTTCAAACAAAATAACAAAGGTTTAACGATACTAGATCTAAAATGGCATTAGTACCAGCGAATCTGCCGCTGCAAACCTGACAAAAAACTGATATTTTCAACCTGATAGCAAAAGGTAAAATAAAAATAAGCGAATAATGCGACCTGGTGTTGCAGGAGGAATGTTGAATTATTTAGCCCATGCGGTGCTGGCACAACCCAATCAATATTCGTTGACCGGTAATTTGCTCGGCGATTTTTGTAAGGGTGTTACAACTGCGCAGTTGCATCCGCTTATTTTAGCCGGGCTGTATAATCATCGCGCCGTCGACCGTTTTACTGATCAGCATCATGCAGTGCGCCAGGCTAAACTGCTGTTTTCACATCAGCGCCGCCGCTTTGCCGGTATTGCGTTGGATGTATTGTTTGACCACTTTTTAATTAAACACTGGACACAGTTTTACCCGCAACCTTTTGCGGACTATAAACAACAGCTGTACCTGCGACTGGCCGCAGCAGAACACCTGATGCCGGCACAAATGGCAGCAACTATGCATAGTGTACGCCGTCATGATTGGTTCAGCAGTTATCAACAACTACCGCAGTTAGGTGTGGCACTGGACCGCATTGCACAGCGGATCCGGTTTGCCAACCAGTTCGCCGGCATGATAGATGAAATTCAGCCGCACTATGCGGTGCTGGAGCAAGGCTTTTTACAGCTTTACCCTGAACTGCGCCAACATGTCGCAGAACTGGCGCTGGAAAAATAACCGTCTGTTGTTGCCCGTGCAGGCTAACTGCAGTTAGTCACTGATCTTTGCATTCAACGCCAGATTTATGCTGGCTTTTGTTGCGTTAAAAGCCTGCTATTGGCTAGACTAGCGCCCTGTTCGTTTTGATAGCCAAAAATACAGGAGCGCAATAATGGGCGCACAATGGAAAGCCAAACATAAAATGGATGCGGCCAACGCCAAAGGCCGTATTTTTACCAAGCTGGCAAAAGAGATTGCCGTCGCCGCCCGCAATGGCGCCGACCCGGATATGAACGCCAAGTTACGTTCTGCCATTGACGCAGCCAAAAAAGCCTCGATGCCTAAAGATACCCTGGAGCGTGCCATTAAGAAAGGCGCCGGTTTGCTGGATGGCCCGGCAAACTATGAAAACGTAGTATACGAAGGCTTTGCACCACATCAGGTACCGGTGATCGTAGAATGTTTGACCGACAACAAAAACCGCAGTGCTATGAGTATCCGCCAGTTGTTCCGTAAAGGGCAGTTGGCCACCTCCGGTGCTGTATCCTGGGATTTCAAACACCTGGGCCAGATTGAAGCCGAGCCAATCAATGCCGATGCCGATGCGGAACTGGCAGCCATTGAAGCCGGAGCACAGGATTTTGAAGCCGGCGATGATAACGAAGTGGTATTTTTAACTGAAGCGACAGATCTAGATTTGGTGGCCAAAGCCCTGCCGGAATTTGGCTTTAATGTACTGACCGCTAAACTGGTATACCGTGCCAATAACCCGGTAGCACTGGACGATACACAGCGTGCTGAAGTCGAAGCCTTTTTAGATGCCATTGATGCCGATGATGACGTGCAAAACGTCTACGTTGGCTTAGCCGGCTAAGGCATGTTTTAAGTTGTATGTTTGAAGCTATTTGCTAAGCTGACACAGCCATCCTGCGGGGTGGCTGTGTTGTTTCTGCGCCGGGCTTTAACCAAACAATAAACGCCAGATACTGACCTTGCGTTGTTGATGGTACTCTTTACGTAATGCATCTACCTGCTGTAGATGCAATCTGGCTTGGGCGACATCATCCTGTTCTGCCGCTTGTTTGGCTAACTGCAACTCAGCCAAAACCTGTTGCAAGCCTTGCTTAAACTGCTCTGCTTTATCCGCTGCAAAGTCAGCGCCGGCAGATTGTTGTGTCAAAGTGATCAGCTCATCCAGCAGCGGCAAAAGTTGCTCAGCGCTTTGCGCGTCATAGGCCTGCTTATACTGAAAGGCCATATTTTTCATGGTTTTTTCAAGATCAACCGACGCTGTCGCCGATACAGAGTAAAACAAGCAACACAGGCTGAAACAAAGAACGCGCATAACAACACCTCAACATACAACACGATGGCCATTGTAGCGCAAAGCGCCGGGCAGGCATATCATAATGCCGCCCGGCTTAAGTGGTAACAGGCTTAATAGCGACTAAAGAAGTCTTCTACCTGCGCCATGGCATCATCCCTGTCCAGGCCATAACGCTCCTGAATAATATCGGCCAGCTCATCAAAGTTACCTTTGGTTTGCTCCAACTCATCGTAGCTAACCTTATCCCATTGTAATTTTGCTCTGGCGCGCATTTCGCCCCAGTTGCCTTCATAGTATTTGTAGCCCATGCGATTACTCCTTTGCCTCTAAGTAACACGCTAAAGCCGGTGCCATTTGCTCAGCGTTACAGCCCGGCCACCTGACAAGCTTTGATCTGCCACGCAACGCTGTATTTGTCGCGCTTGCGCCTGTCGGGCTAAGTGTAGCTGTTGCATGCACCAGGCGTGAAAATTATCCTACTGGTCCGACAGCACTTGTCGTTACCGGTTAAACCTGTTGAGATAGTCACGGGAACCCGGATCACAATAAGAGAGAAAAACAATGAAGCAAACATTCGCCCCTTTCGCCTTTTTCTGCAGCGCGGCGCTGCTAAGCGGCTGTGCTGCCACAGGCGATAATACCGCCGCTTCACAGGCCGGCACCGCGCAGCAACTGGCGCAGCAATACATTATTATCGACACCCACATTGATGTGCCTTACCGGCTGCATAAAGACTGGGAAGACGTTACTGTGGCGACACAGCGCGGTGAGTTTGATTACCCGCGAGCGCAAGCCGGCGGCTTAAATGCACCCTTTATGTCGATTTATATTCCGGCCTCTTACGAGCGTAGCGGCGGTGGGTATCAGCTGGCGAATCAGCTGATTGACAGCATGGAAGCGCTGGTAGGCCGTGCACCGGATAAATTTGCCATGGCCTACAGCAGCCAGGATGTGCTCGACCAGTTTGGCAGCGCTAAAGTATCGCTGGCTCTTGGCATGGAAAACGGTACACCGATAGATGGCAAGCTGGAAAACCTGCAACATTTTTATCAGCGCGGTATTCGCTATATTACGCTGTCGCACTCTGAGAGTAACCATATTGCCGACTCCAGCTACGACTTACGCCGCAGATGGCATGGTTTAAGCCCGTTTGGTAAAGAGCTGGTGGTGGCAATGAATAATATCGGCATGATGATTGATATCTCGCATGTATCAGATGACGCCTTTTACCAGACAGTAGCAATCAGTAAGGTGCCGGTTATCGCCTCACACTCCTCACTACGCAGTTATACTCCGGGTTTTGAGCGCAATATGGATGATGACATGATCAAAGCGCTGGCAAAAAACGGCGGCGTGGTACAAATTAACTTTGGCTCGTCTTTTGTTACCATGATGGCAAACCAGTACGGCGCCCTGCGTAAAGCCGCAGCAAAACAGGCCGGTGTGGCCGACGATGAAGCTTTTGAGTTGGCGTTTCGCAAAAAACACCCCTACCCGTTTGCTACGTTAGATACGGTATTGGACCATATAGACCATGTGGTAAAGCTGGTAGGTATTGATTACGTGGGTATCGGTTCAGACTACGACGGCGTGGGCGATTCACTGCCGGTAGGGTTAAAGGACGTATCCAGCTATCCGAATTTAATCGACGGCTTACTGAAACGTGGTTATAGCGAAGCCGATATTGAGAAAATATTATCAGGCAATTTATTGCGTGTATGGCGCCAGGTAGAAGAGTACGCTGCGGCGCATTCAGCCGGGTAAACATAAGCAGAATAAGTAACAAAACAGCGCGGCCCGGGCCGCGCTGTTTATTGGTAAATCATTGGATAAATGCTGCCAACAGGCCGATAAGGCCACCAAACACACCGCCCCACACCACCAACCAGCCTAAATGCTGACGGATCATCTGCTGAATAATGTCTTTTACCAGCTCTGGCGTCAGCTCGGTTAAGCGCTGCTGCACTATGGTGTCTACCTGATTACGGATGCCTTCGAGCTGTTCGGGTTTATCTAACTGCGCCAACACCAACTGATTAAACTCATCTGTCTGTGATACCTCTATCAGGGCACTTTTCAGTTTACCGATAAACGGCTCTTTTAACGGCAATAAGGCTGCGCTACCGCCAAACATACCCAACATAGTGCTAAAAGAGGATTGCTCTACCACTTTTAATAACGAATCAAACGCCGGTGACAAATCGCTTTGTGCAATTACCGGAGCAAAATCGAATGCCCGGCTATGGCTTTGTTGCTTGTCAGCCAGGAAACGGTCGATATTGTCGCTGCTGAAAAACTGCGTCATCACCAACTGATAAATACCGGCCTTAAACTGCTCAAACCGCGCCGGTATTACGCCGGAGCCATATAACAGCGGCACTTTCTCAAACAGCATATGCACTGCCAGCCAGTTGGTTAATGCACCGGACAAAGCAAATAAGCCCACACTCAACAGCATTGGTTGCTGTAAATACCAGCCGGCCAGCGTAACTACTGCGGCAACTCCATTCGTAACAACATTTTTATTCATGCCTGCCTCACACTGTTAAAACATAAGCCCTGTTGAACCAAAGCCTTGTTGAACCTAAACATAGTGGCGCCGATTCTAATCAGCTAAACGCCTGCGGGCAAGCTCCGGCTTCAGCCAACGGCCAATTCAGGTTATGCTGGGCAGCTAGAAGTGAATAAAGAGAATACAGATGAAAATAGCAGTTGCCTCGGCCAACCCGGCAAAAATTCGCGCAGTACAGGACGCTTTAATGCAGGTATTTAGCGGAGAAACACTGCAGTGCAGCGGACAAAGCACCGCATCCGGCGTGTCAGCCCAGCCGATGACCAGCGAAGAAACCTTACAGGGGGCACTGAACCGGCTGCAGGCAGTTGCAGCTGCCGCGCCGGGTGCAGACTATTATGTTGCGCTGGAAGCCGGCCTGGACGGCGACTGCAGCTTTGCCTGGATCGCTATTTCACATCAGGGCCGTATCAGTAAAACCCGGTCGGCCAGTTTACCGCTGCCGCCTGCTGCACTCATGGCAATACAGCAGGGCGAAGAGCTGGGCGATGTGATGGATCGCATGTTCGCGCAACATAACGTAAAACAACAAGGTGGAGCCATTGCCATGCTAACCAATCATGTGCTGACGCGCGCCGGCGTATATCAGCAAGCGATTATCCTGGCAATGATCCCGTTTATACAGCCGCAGCTGTTCACACAACAGGCTTAGTTGTAACCCAGTACCGCACAGTATGAAGTATCGCTATCACGACGGCTGGCTTTTGCCTCTGTAGCGTCGCTGTTGTCCGTCCACACTAAGCTCAGTGCCTGACGCTCCTGCTGAGTTAAATCAACGGTTTTCTGTTGTTGAAAGAAAAAACGTTGCTGTTGTACATGGCTTTGCTTAACGGCACTCATAACAGACTCCTGCATTAAAAATGGCTGCGGGTCAGTACATGCTTACAGTACAAGAACCGCGAATACAGGTGAAGCTTAAAGCAGGTAAACTGAGCAGTAGCTGAACCCGGCACTAATATCAGCATATTTTGTTAAAAATGTTGTCCGGAGCGTTCGGGTTAAGCGGCGCAGACAATGAGTCTGCCGGCGACTGCAAATAACCCGGCACCGGCAAGCCCCCGGCGTCTGTGCAAGCTGCATTAATACTGTGAAAAATACTGTATCATCAGGCTTCTAAGACGTTATCCAACCCTACAGATGAGTTGTTCCCATGTGGCTGAATAAAGAGCTGGTTACTGATTCTGCGCTACACAGCTACCGCAAGACATTATCGAATTCCGGCCCCAGGCATGTGGTGATTGATAATTTATTTGATAACGCCACACTGGATGCCATCGTCAACGTTTTGCAGCAAGATAGTGGCTGGCAAACGCAGAAACACACTTACTCAGCTTTATATGTCGATAACGCTAAATGGCAAAAAACCCGCAAAAAAAACCGTTTTGTGCAGCGGGATACCTGGCTACGCCCTGCGCCGGGTGCCGGCAGCAATATTGCGCTGGAGTTTTTGGCGTTTTTACGCGGCGAAGAATTTATGTCCTTGTTATCACGTATCTTTAAGGTGCAATTAACCGATATCAACGTGGCTAAGCCCGATATTAACAGCAATTATTTTCGCTTAGGTGCCACCGACTTTGTTAACCAACATGCTGATGACTCCCCGGGAAGAGAGGTATGCATGCTGTTGTATTTAAATAAAGACTGGCACCAGGGCAGCGGTGGTGAACTGGTTTTTACGGGAGTGGATGATAAACCGGTTAATATCGCGCCGTTATACAACCGTTGTGTACTGTTCGATCCCTCATCACCAGGCTCTGAACACCTTGTAAAACCAGTGACCAACGAGAATACACAGCGATATCGTTATAACGTCACCAGTTGGTATTGGTCTGAGTAGAGAGGGATGCATTCGACGCATAAATGACAAAGGCCCACGCTTTTGGCCGAGAGAGGGATTCACTCATGCCATCCATGGCATTCGCCCTAAGGGTGGCAAAGCCATGCAAAACGGCTATCCTGCCGTTTTGTCGAACCGAAGGGTTCGAACCAAATCCTCTGTCTCGACGCATAAATGAAAAAGGCCCACGCTTTTGGCGTGGGCCTTTTTCATTTATCTGGCGGAGAGAGAGGGATTCGAACCCTCGTTAGGGGTTAACCTAAACACACTTTCCAGGCGTGCGCCTTCAGCCACTCAGCCATCTCTCCGGAACTTGCGTTGCAAGCGCGGCTATACTAGGGAAATTCGTGCCGTGCTGCAACTGTTATATGTGATTGTGCTTTGCTTCCGGCTGATTTTTATACATATCAGCCAAAAAGCAGATTAGGCATTGCCTTTTACCTGCGTTTTCAGCTCTTTTGCAAAGTTCAGCATGCGGTTAAGTGGTACTAAGGCTTTTTCACGCTGCTGTGCATCGACAAAGATCTCATGGCCGTTAGTGTCTGTTAATGCCGCCTCAATCGCTTTTAAGCCGTTCATCGCCATCCAGGGACAATGGGCACAGCTGCGGCATGTGGCGCCGTTACCGCCGGTTGGAGCTTCAATAAAGCTCTTATGCGGCATCTGCTGCTGCATCTTGTAAAAGATGCCCTTGTCGGTGGCGACAATAAAGGTGCTATTAGGCAGCGTTTGGCTGGCTTTAATCAGCTGGCTGGTAGAGCCTACGGCATCGGCCAACTGTACTACGCTGTCCGGTGATTCCGGATGCACCAACACTGCGGCGTCGGGGTACTGCTTTTTCAGCTCAACTAAAGCATTAGCTTTAAACTCATCGTGTACGATACAGGCGGCGTTCCACAGCAACATATCAGCGCCGGTTTGCTTTTGCACCCAGGCGCCCAGGTGTTTATCCGGACCCCAGAGAATTTTTTTGCCCTGGCTGTCTAAATAATCCACCACATCCAGCGCAATAGATGAAGTAACCACCCAGTCGGCGCGGGCTTTTACTGCCGCAGAAGTATTGGCATACACCACCACTACACGATCAGGGTGGGCATCACAAAACGCCGAGAACGGCTCTGCCGGGCAGCCTAAATCCAGTGAACAGGTAGCATCCAGCGTGGGCATTAATACGGTTTTATTCGGCGTAAGAATTTTGGCGGTCTCGCCCATAAACTTTACCCCGGCGACAATCAGTGTTTTTGCCGGGTGTTCATTACCAAAACGGGCCATTTCTAACGAGTCTGACACGCAGCCACCGGTTTCTTCGGCCAGCGCCTGGATTTCCGGATCGGTATAGTAATGCGCTACCAGCACAGCGTCTTTTTGCTGTAACAGCACTTTGATACGGTTTTTGTAGGCTTGCTTTTCGTCACTGCTAAGTGGCAGTGGCTTTTTCGGAAAGGCAAAGTCTTGCTCTGTGAAATACAACGGCTGTTCCATAGGGCTTACCTGCTGGCATTAAAGGGCGGCTATTATAGCGCTGACGCTGATGAAAATACAGTATGGCGGCATGGTGGGTCGTGCTGGATTCGAACCAGCGACCAATTGATTAAAAGTCAACTGCTCTACCAACTGAGCTAACGACCCATGCAGGAAAAATGAAGAAAGTGGTGGGTCATGATGGATTCGAACCATCGACCAACGGATTAAAAGTCCGCTGCTCTACCAGCTGAGCTAATGACCCAAACAGGGCTATCGAAATGGTGGGTCATGATGAATTCGAATCATCGACCAACGGATTAAAAGTCCGCTGCTCTACCAGCTGAGCTAATGACCCATTTCGATATCAAAGTTTGCGCGATTGGTGGGTCGTGCTGGATTCGAACCAGCGACCAATTGATTAAAAGTCAACTGCTCTACCAACTGAGCTAACGACCCTAACCGCGGACGCATATCTTACTGATTTACGGCTTTTGTGCAACCAAAAAGTGTTAAAAAGCACGCGGATGTGGTCTGATTGCTCAAAATGCCAGCGTTATACGGCGTTATACAGGAAGAAAAAACCCGGCCTGAGCCGGGTGGGATTATTTCAGCGCATTAATTCTGTCTTGTGCCAGTTTAGCTGATGTCGCTGTTGAGTGCTTATCAACTAACTGTCGGTAAAACCGCAGTGCTGCGTCTTTGTTGTTCTCGCGCTCGGCCACCTGGCCTAATTTCAGCAAGGCGTCGGCAACTTTATTGGACTGAGGAAAATTATTCACTACCCGCTCAAAATGCGTTTTTGCTTTAGCCAGTTCGTTGTTGTTAAACAACAACTGCCCCAGCCAATAATGCGCATTAGGTGCATAGCCTGAGTTAGGGTAAGTGCGGATAAAATTCTCGAACTCCGGTATTGCTGCATCATAGCGCCGATCTTTCAGCACCATATTGACCGCTTTATCGTAGGCATCATTTTCTGACAAATCAGAAGAATAGGCCGCTGTGCTACTGCTGTCAGGTTGAACCTCAGGTACAGTAACAGGCGCTGCCTGTATTGCACTTACCCTACGGTCAATTTCCTGGTACAAATCGCGCTGACGCTGCAGAATTTCGCTCAACTGGTAAGCATGGGTTTCGGTAACGCCACGCAATTCGCTGACTTCGTCCAACAGCAGCTGTAATTGCTGCGCCATCCGCATTTGTGCTTCAGAACGGGCTTCTACAATGCGTTCCAGCGTTGCCAAACGCTGCTCTATTGAGCCGGTAGGCTGGCTTTGTACTGCAGTAGTAGCTTGCCGGTTACGATTTACATCGGTAACCGGTGCCGGATTAGCCATAACACCGGTATGTACCAGTGTCATAGCTGCTAACAGAGTGTATTTAACTGTCATGCGTATCAATATAGTAATGAATCAGGATTAATAGACTAACACCGCACGACGGTTTTTAGCAAAGCCTGCTTCAGAACGTGACATATCTACCGGCTTTTCTTCACCGTAGCTTACAGTAGAAATTTGACCGGCAGACACACCCAGGTTTTGTAAGTATTGTACTACGGCCTGAGCACGACGCTCGCCCAGCGCGATGTTGTATTCCGGCGTGCCGCGCTCATCTGAGTGGCCTTCAACGGTTACACGTACGCTTGGGTTAGCAGTTAAAAATGCACCGTGAGCTTGCAGAGTTTCTACAAACTCAGGGCGAACTGTGGCTTTGTCGAAGTCGAAGTAAATAGTGTTTTCCTGACGCAGTGCATCCAGCTTCTGACGCATTTGCTCAGCAGGGCTTACTACTTGCTCAACCGTTTCAACCTGTACCGTTTCTACCGGCTGAGTTGTTTGGCTGGTGTCTGCATCAGACTGGCCGGTAGATGAAGTAGAGCTACAAGCAGCCATGGTCAGCACTGGTAATGCGATCAGTAAACCTTTTAACACTTTATTTAATTTCATGATGTTGTCCTTAGTATTTAAATGTAATAACTCTTTTGCTTTTTTATAAAAAAGGCGACCAGGCCGGCGACTTTACTTGTCCTTCCACCGCCGGCAGCCGTGCTTTAAAACGACCATCCATAGAAACCAGTGCTAACACCTGCGAAGAACCGTGCATGGTGCTGTATATAATCATTGAACCGTTTGGCGCCACACTGGGTGACTCATCCAAATTGGTTTTGGTCAGTACTTGCAAAAACCGGGTTTGGCGATCCATTTTTGCAATGTGGTACTGGCCACGGGTGCGATTCACCATCACTACCGAACTACCGTCCGGAGTATAGGAACCGGCCAAATTCATTTCACCTTCAAAGGTTAAGCGTCTGGTCGTACCCGTTAACAAATTTACGCTATAAAGTTGTGGATTGCCACCTCGCTCCGAACTAAATAACAGCTCTTTGCCATCAGGAGACCACGAAGGCTCGGTATCTATAGCTCTGTGGTTAGTAACCCTTGTCAGCGCTTTAGTAGCAATATCCATGGTATAAATTTCAGTGTTACCATCTTTAGATAACACCATAGCCATACGTCTGCCGTCCGGAGACCAGACCGGTGCACCATTAATACCGGGGGTGCTACTTAACATAGTGCGACGTCCGGTATAGATATCCTGAATATAAATTTGTGACTGGCGCTTCTCAAAGGTGACATACGCCAGCTTAGTACCGTCCGGTGACCAGTTAGGTGACATTAACGGCTCTTTCGAGCGCAGCAGCACCTGCTCGTTTGCACCGTCATAATCGGCTACCACCAGCTGAAACGGAAATTCAACCTGGCGGTTTACCAACACGTAGGCAATTTTGGTTAAAAAAGCCCCGCGCTCACCGGTTAGCTTTTCATACACAATATCGCTGATGCGATGCGCATACTGGCGAAACTGGCTGCCATTAATGGTAGTTTCACGGCTGTCGAGTATATGCTCTGCACTGCCGGTTAAACGCCCGGCATTCAATGACTGACGGTCAGCAGCATTACTACCTTTTAATACATCAATTAACTCGAAACTTACGGTATAACGGTCAATGCCCACTTCAGTGATCTGGCCGATAACGATCGCTTCTACACCCTCGCGTGACCAGGCGGCGTAATCAATTTGCGCAGCACTTTGCGGCCGTTGTGGCATTTTAATGCTGGCCAACGGGCTGAATTTACCGCTACGCATTAAATCAGCAGCAATAATTTCATCCAGGCGTTGATTAGGTAAAGTGGCGCCTTTAAACGTAAACGGCAGGATGGCTATCGGCCTGGCCGAGTCAATACCTTCAGTAATGACAATCTCCAATGACGCCTTTGCCTGAGCACTTAGCATCATTACGGTAACCAACACAGCATTTCGGATAAATTTATACATAATTAAAGTTCTGGACTCACCGTTAAGTTAATATCTTTCAACTGGTTATACACATCCGGGTCTTGTGACACCGGTAAGGTTCCGGCACGGTTTACGGCACGGACTGTCGCATCACATACGGCTTTATCGCCGTTAATCACACTAACGCTGGTAACAAAGCCACTACTGGCCAACCGCACATTAATGCGGCACGATTTACCGCGCATGCCTTCATCTACCAACAAATTGCGTTGAATAGCATCTCTGATCAATGCCGTATAACGCTGTACTTCTGTTGCCGCCTGGCGGGCTCTGGCGGCTGAACGCGCCTGCGCCTCTTTTGCCAGTTGCTCCTGCATCGCCCGCTCCTGCTCGGCTTTTTGCTTTGCTTCGGCAGCTTGCCGTGCGCGCTCAGCTGCAGCCTTTTCGGCGGCTTCCTGTTCTGCTTTGCGTTTTTGTTCTGCCGCTTTAGCAGCGTCTTCCGCTTTTTTCCGTTCCTGCTCTTTTACAATCCGGGCTTGCTCAGCTTCACGCGCTTTGGCATTTTCCTGCTCTTGCTGCTTCTTCGCATCAGCAGCTGCAGCTCTGGCTTTAGCCGCCTCGGCATCAGCCTGACGCTTTTGTTCTGCCACCCGTTTTAACCGAGCCTCTTCAGCGGTGCGGTTATTCTCAGCCTGCTGCGCACGCCGCTCTAAATCACGAATGCGTTTTTCTTCCGCGGCTTTGGCCGCATCACGCTCTTGTTGCATCTGCTGTACACGGGCATTCAGCTGCTGCTGATCCACTGCAACGGCTTCAACCGGTGCCTTACCTTCAGACTCCAACGTAACCGAGACCATTTCCGGCTTACTGGAAAAGTCGGCACTAAACAGCAGCGCGACGACTATTGCCAAATGTAAACCCAGCGATTTTGCCAGTGGCGGATCAATCGCAACAGCCATACTAATTTGCATCCACGTTATCGGTCATCAACCCTACAGCCGGCGCGCCTGCTGTCTTTAATACATTAATTAACCGGATCACGGCGTCATAACTTACTTTACGGTCACCTTTTACAATGACTTGGGTACCGGGTTCAATAGTCAACCAACCGGCGACTTCAACCGTTAGCTCAGCCGCAGTAAAAGGCCCCTGCTGCTTGCCGTCTTTCTCAAAATAATACAGGCCGTCTTGATCCACCGTTGCTACCAAAGGTGTTTTACCGTCCTGCATTTGTTTAATCGGTTCAGCGGCTGATTTTGGCAACTCAACCTTTACGCCCTGGGTAATCAGCGGTGTAGTTACCATAAAAATTACCAACAGCACCAACATAACATCGATATAAGGCACCACATTAATTTCGGCCTTTAAACGACGTTTCTTTCTAACGTACATCAGGCTGCCTCTCCACCATTTGATACGGCCTGACGATGCAGAATATTGGCGAACTCTTCGACAAAGTTAGCGTAACTGCTTTCAAGCATTTCTACCTGGTGCGAAAACTTGTTGTAGGCAATAACTGCCGGAATCGCGGCAAACAAGCCGATAGCTGTCGCAATCAGCGCCTCTGCAATACCGGGCGCAACCATCGCCAGCGACGCCTGCTCTACCGCACCTAAGGCGATAAAAGAATTCATAATGCCCCACACGGTGCCAAATAAACCGATATAAGGGCTGATAGAGCCTACAGTGGCTAAAAACGGCAAGTGCATTTCCAGCCGCTCCACTTCACGCGACAAGCCAACGCGCATCGCACGTTGAGTGCCTTCCATTACCGCAGCCGGCTGACGGCTGTTGGTCTTGTGTAAACGGGCAAACTCTTTAAAACCGGCTTTGAACAAAGCTTCCAGGCCGTTGTTAGCGGCACGGGCACTCACTTCGTTATACAGCTTGGATAAATCAACGCCGGACCAAAAGCGGTCTTCAAACTTCTTTGCATCGACGACCGCTTCGCTTAATGCCTTGCGGCGGCGAAAAATCATGGTCCAGGACATTACTGACATACCCAGTAAAATCAGCATTACTAACTGCACCACAAAGCTTGCTTCAATTAACAAGCCTAAAATAGAAATTTCACCTGCCACGCGTTAATACCTCTGTCACTTCTGCCGGAATTGCCCGGGCTTTCATTTGCTGTAGTGAAATACAGGCGACTTTAATCCGGGCTGAACAAACCAGTTGCTCAGCACTATTGTAAATTTTTTGCTCAAAAACCATACTAGCTTGCTTTAAGGTACTGATTTGACTATGGACCGTCAATAATTCATTAAATTTCGCCGGCTTTTTGTTATCCATTAAAACCTGAGCAACAACAAAAGCGATATTTTTTGACAAAAATAAATCTTGCTCAATACCCAGGGCGCGCAACCATTCGGTGCGCGCGCGCTCAAAAAATTTTAAATAATTTGCGTAGTATACTATTCCGCCGGCATCGGTATCTTCGTAGTACACGCGCACCGGGAATATAAAGACTGTATCAGACATGTGTTTCGCTTTAATTGGTGTGTATGATAAGTAAGCTGACTGACGAACTCAATTGCCTGAGCTCAATAAAGACAACTATATTTTTCTTTGCCAGCTACTTGTATTTTTTTATTGTTTCTGTTGACTCAACTTTGCCGTAAAAGTTCCGCTAACGGCGATTTTGCGACCAATGGCCATTACAGCAAGGTAAATGCATTTAAGATTATCAATAGTAATAAAAAAGTAATGCTACCTATGATGCACATTCTAGCTTAACACTGCATGAACATTGGCTATTACTGCCATCACACTACAGCATTGCTTATAGTTTAAGCAAACTCACAGCCCCAACGCATTAGTTTTTTTTATGCTTAAGCTGCAATTTTTCTCGTTTGAAGTAATTACTCAGTATCTCTATTATACGCAGGTGTTCTGAGCTAGCGCAAAAGTGCGGTAAGAGGGTTACCAAACTTTAGTGAAGATCATCTGGTAATAAGATTTGTGTGTTTTGCCAAGTTTTATTGCTGTTTCAACATGTTCCCTGGATTTTTTTGAAGCACTCCTTCAACTTGTAGCCCGCTCCCTGAGCGGGCTTTTTTTTATTCTGTTTTTGGTAAGTCAAAGCCAAAGTGCTGGTAGGCCCGTGGCGAGGCAATACGGCCGCGCGGTGTGCGCTGAATAAAACCCTGCTGAATTAAAAACGGTTCTATTACATCTTCAATGGTATCTTTTTCTTCGCCAATGGCGGCGGCTAAGTTATCTAAGCCCACCGGGCCGCCCATAAATTTTTCAATAATGGCCAAAATAAGTTTGCGGTCCATATAGTCAAAGCCTTCGGCATCGACATCCACCATCAGCAGTGCTTGCGATGCAATCTCAACCGTTACCTCGCCATTGGCTTTAACCTGAGCATAATCGCGTACACGACGCAGCAAACGATTAGCAATACGTGGGGTGCCGCGCGAGCGCCTGGCAATTTCTGCCGCGCCGGCTTCATCCAGCACTAAATTAAGAAAATGCGCCGAGCGCAGAATGATCTGCGTTAACTCTGACACTTTATAAAACTCCAGCCGCTGCACTATGCCAAAGCGATCACGCAGCGGTGAGGTTAAGGCACCGGCACGGGTGGTAGCACCCACTAAGGTAAACGGTGGTAAATCCAACTTAATGGAACGCGCCGCAGGGCCCTCGCCTATCATAATGTCCAGCTGATAGTCTTCCATCGCTGGGTAGAGAATTTCTTCCACTACCGGGCTTAAGCGGTGGATCTCGTCAATAAACAGTACATCGTTTGGCTCAAGGTTGGTAAGTAGCGCCGCCAGATCACCGGCTTTTTCCAGCACCGGGCCCGAAGTGGTTTTAATATTCACGCCCATTTCGTTGGCAACTATCATCGCCAGCGTGGTTTTACCTAAACCCGGCGGGCCGAAGATCAGCAGGTGATCCAACGGATCGCCCCTGCCGCGGGCGGCTTCGATAAAAATAGCCATCTGCTGGCAGACATGCTCTTGCCCGGTGTAATCGGCCAGAGTTTTTGGCCTTATCGCACGGTCAATCACCTCGTCTTCACGGGTGGCACTGGTTTGAATTAAACGATCAGCTTCTATCATGGTTTACATCATGCTCCGCAGTGCCGCTTTAATCAGCTGTTCACTGCTCATGCCGCTTTGTTTTACCTTTTGTACGGCTTTATCCGCCTGCAGCTGGCTGTAACCCAGCGATACCAGCGCGCTGGCAGCATCTTGCTCAGCACTTTGCTCCGGGCTGAAAATCGCTTCATCGTCCTGCAGTACTAAGCCATCGGTAACCGGTGTATTCGGCGCTATGCCCCAATCTTTCAGGCGGTCACGCATTTCTACCACTAAACGCTCTGCCGTTTTCTTACCCACGCCCGGCAACTTAACCAAAGTGCTGACATCATCCAGCTGCACGCAGCGCACGAATTGCTGTGCTGTCATGCCGGATAAAATAGTCAGCGCCAGCTTGGGGCCCACACCGTTGGCTTTAATCAGTTGGCGAAACAACGCGCGCTCGGCCTGATTAACAAAACCGTACAGTAGTTGCGCATCTTCGCGCACAACAAAATGGGTATAAATAGTGGCCTCAACCCCGGTAGCCGGCAGCTGATAAAAACTGGTCAGCGGTAGCTGTACTTCATAGCCGACACCGGCCACTTCGATTAATAAATCCGGCGCCTGCTTTTCCAGCAAAATACCGCGTAAACGTCCAATCATAAGGTCTGCTTATAGAATAAGGTGATAAATCCGCTTAGCGTAAGCGGCCACGCACGGTTTTGCGCGCCTGACCGGCTAAACTGATTAAACTCTGCTGAGTATGCCCATGACACAGCGCCACTGCAAGCGCATCGGCGGCGTCGGCCTGGGGGTTGGCCGGTAACTTTAATAAGGTGCGCACCATATGCTGTACCTGCGCTTTATCGGCCGCGCCGGTGCCCACTACCGACTGTTTAACCTGCCGTGCCGAGTATTCATACACCTCAAGCCCGGCATGTTTGGCGGCAACTATAGCGGCACCACGTGCCTGGCCCAGCTTTAACGCCGAGTCAGCATTGCGCGCCATAAACACCTGCTCAATGGCAAAAATAGTCGGTTGGGTTTGGCTGATAATTTCACTGACGCCGTTAAAAATATCCAGCAGGCGCTCGGGCAGTAAATCAGTGGTGGTCAGGCGGATACAGCCACTGGCGACATACTCAAACTTCATGCCCACCTGGCGTACAACACCATAACCGGTTAAACGGCTGCCCGGGTCAATACCCAGAATAATATTCACTGTTGCGCCACGCTTAACCGTGCTCTGCCATCAGCTCGTCACTGATATCAGCATTGTGATACACGTTTTGCACGTCGTCTGAGTCTTCTAACTGATCCAGCAGTTTAAAAAAGGCTGCAACATGATCTGCATCGACTTCAGCCCGGGTAGAGGGTATTAAGGTGACTTCGCTGCTATCCGGCATAAAACCGGCGGCTACCAGGGCGTCTTTCACATCATTAAACTGCTCAGCAGCAGTCAGCACTTCAAAGCTGCCATCATCATGAGCCACAATATCCTCGGCACCGGCGTTTAGCGCGGCTTCCATCAGGCTATCTTCATCCACGCCCGGGGCAAAAATCAGTACACCGCGGCGGCTGAATAAATAGGCTACCGAGCCACTGGTACCCAGACTGCCACCGGCTTTGGTGAAAGCATGGCGTACATCGGCCACGGTGCGCTTGTGGTTGTCGGTCATGGTTTCTACGATCACCGCTACGCCATTCGGGCCGTAGCCTTCATATACCAGCTCTTCGTAGTTTTCACCCTCGCTGGCACCGGCACCGCGTTTAATGGCGCGATCGATGGTATCGCGGGTCATATTTTCTGACAGCGCTTTATCTACCGCCAAACGCAGCCGCGGGTTAGCGGTAATGTCAGGGTTTAAGCGGGCAGCAACGGTTAGCTCGCGGATAATTTTGGTGAAAATTTTATTCTTTTTCGCATCCTGACGGGCTTTGCGATGCTTCATGTTCGCCCATTTACTATGGCCGGCCATCAGTTACTCCTTAGTTGTGGCAGCAAGATTGCTGCCACGGTATTGCAGGTAAAAATAGTAAAACTTATTCTGCTTTAGCTACCACGGCTATGCCTAGCTCAGCCAGTTGTGCCGGGTTAGCGGCGCCCGGGGCATCGGTTAACGGGCAAGCAGCAGTGGCGGTTTTCGGGAACGCCATCACATCGCGGATAGAGGTGGCGCCGGTCATTAACATTACCAGCCGGTCAAGGCCGAAAGCTAAACCGGCGTGCGGAGGTGTGCCGTATTTTAACGCTTCCAGTAAGAAACCAAACTTTTCACCGGCTTCTTCATCGCTGATACCCAACAGGGTAAATACCTTAGCCTGGACGTCGGCGCTGTGAATACGCACCGAACCACCGCCTAACTCAGTGCCGTTTAACACCATATCGTAGGCGTTGGACAATAGCTCACCCAGTTTCAGCTCATTGTTGGCGGTGTTTAAAAACGCCGCCGTATCCAGTGGCGAGGTAAAGGGGTGATGCACAGCAGAAAAACTGCCATCGTCGTTTTCTTCAAACATCGGGAAGTCCACAACCCACAGCGGTTTCCAGCCAGGTTGAGTAATGCCTAAGTCTTCACCCAGCTTTAAGCGCAACGCGCCCATGGCTTCACAGACCACTTTATAGCTATCGGCACCGAAGAAAATTAAGTCACCGTTGGCAGCGCCAGTGCGCGCAATAATAGTGCTGATAATGTCCGGTGTTAAAAACTTCGCCACCGGTGATTGCACACCATCCGCGCCTGCGGCAATATCATTCACCTTCATCCAGGCTAAGCCTTTGGCACCATAAATGCCGACAAAGCTGGTGTAGTTGTCGATATCTTTACGCGATACTTTCTCGGCAGCGCCAGGTACTTTTAGTGCTACTACCCGGCCTTTGGCATCATTAGCCGGGCCGGAGAATACTTTAAACTCAACGTCTTTGAGTAAATCGGCAACATCGACAAACTGCATCGGGTTACGCAAATCCGGTTTGTCTGAGCCATACAGCCGCATCGCTTCCCAGTATTGCATACGTGGCATCTTGCCTAAATCGACACCCAGCAACTGGTTAAACATTTGTACAACCATCTGCTCGGTCACTTCCATGACCTGCTCTGCGCTCATAAAAGAGGTTTCAATATCGATCTGGGTAAATTCCGGCTGGCGATCAGCCCGTAAATCTTCATCGCGGAAGCATTTTACAATTTGATAGTAACGGTCCAGGCCCGACATCATCAGCAGTTGTTTAAACAGCTGCGGTGATTGCGGCAGGGCAAAAAACTCGCCTTTGTGGGTCCGACTTGGCACTAAGTAGTCACGTGCGCCTTCGGGCGTAGCTTTAGTCAGAATAGGTGTTTCGACATCCATAAAGCCATGGCTGTCCATAAAGTTACGTACAAAGCTGGTGACTTTAGCGCGAAACTTTAACCGCTCACTCATCAGCGGCCGGCGCAGGTCAAGGTAGCGATACTTTAAGCGCTGCTCTTCACTGTTGTTTTGGTTAGAGTCCAGCGGCAAAGGTGCAGCTTTATTGAGGATAATCAGTTCGCTGGCGTACACTTCTACTGCGCCGGTAGCCATATCTTTATTAATTTGCGAGTCTGGTCTTGCCCGTACCTGGCCTTTGATCTGAATACAAAATTCATTGCGCAGTGTATAGGCAACGTCAAACAGGTCTTTTAAATCCGGGTCGCAGACCACCTGCACCATGCCTTCACGGTCGCGTAAGTCTAAGAAAATCAAACCACCCAGGTCACGGCGCCGGTTAACCCAGCCGCATAAAGACACTTGTTGCCCAACATGTTGTGCGGTTAATAAACCACAATAATGGCTACGCATTAAACCTTCCTTCTACCTTGCTAATCAGCGGCACTAAAATGACGGCTAATTATATAGAAATGACGCCTAATGTCACTGCCCGCTTACGAAAACACCGCCCTGGAAAAACAGTACTGGTTTTTACCCTGCTGCTTAATGCGATACATCAGGCTATCAGCCACTTTCAGCAGTTTAGCGCTGTCGGTACCATCGTCCGGATAGATCGCAATGCCAATACTGGCCCCCACCTGCACCTGACCAACAGATAAGCTAACCGGTTGTGCGAATTGATGCAGAATTTTGCCGGCCACGATGGCGGCATCATCCCGGCTTAACAATCCGGTTAATAAAATGACGAACTCATCCCCGCCAAACCGCGCAACAGTGTCACTTTTACGCACCGTAGTGCTCAGCTGCTGCGCCAACTTCAATAATAACTCGTCGCCGGCGTCATGGCCGTGGGCGTCGTTTACTTCCTTAAAGCCGTCTAAATCAATAAACAACAATGCCATAATTTCATTGTGCCTGGCATGCTGCAACAGCGCTTGCTCAATCCGCTCTTTAATTAAACTGCGGTTGGGTAATTTCGTCAGATCATCATGCGTAGCCATAAAACGCATTTTTTGCTCGGCCTGGCGGCGCAACGCCACTTCACGGCGTAATGACAGATTCCAAATAATAAAAAACGTCAGCAACACCAGCACGACACCACCGATTTGCCACAACATTCTGACAAACTGTTCGCTGTTAATGCCTTGGGTGACTTGAAAATCAAACCATTTTTGGTACAACTGCTTTCGCTCCGCCTGGCCGATGCTGCGCAAGCCCTTGTTTAGCATGGTAACCAGTGGTTGATAATCGTTGCGCACACCAATTAACGAAGGATAGGCTTGCAAGCCATCAATAAGCTGAATGCGCAAATTAATGTAGCCTGTTTGACGCAGCAGTTGACTGGCCGCTTCTACCGAGTCGAGCAAATAATCGACTTCGCCCTGCTGCAATAACGTCAGGCCACGCCGCACATTGTCTACTAACACAACTTCACTTTGCGGCAGTGCTTCAGCACTGTGTTGTGCCAGTTGATAATCTTTCATAATGGCGATGCGCCTGCCGGCAAGCCCGGCAGCACTGCTGATGTCGCTGTCACTCAACTGGCTGATAACAGCCCACTGTATAGACCAAAATTCATCAGTAAAGGCCGCGTATTCATGTCGCTCTGCTACGTCAGACAAACTTGCGACCATATCAATTTTACGTTGCTGTAAATCCAGCAGCATCTGCTCAAACCGGCTGTAGCGTTTGATATCGAACCTTATACCTGTGCGCTGGCTAAGCAACTGCAAAATGTCGACCGTCACACCGGCAAAGTTGCCGTCATTATCGACAAACTCCATTGGTGCCCAATTGTCCAACATACCAACGCGCACCGGGTTGTGCTGCGCTAACCAGCTTTGTTCTGCATTAGTTAACGGTACGCTGTTGCGAAATAAGCTGAAATAATGCTGGCTGGGGTTACTTAGCCAATGCGCTTCAATCTGCTCCAGTTCGGTCAGACTAAGCAAATTAAAACCGTGGCGTATCTGCTCTTTTAACTCTGGCCGGTCAGATCTAATCAAGCTGTACAACGGTGCTTTAACCTGGCTATCCGGCAATGACGTAAAGTAATCCCAGATATTTAACTGTTGTAAGCGCAAATCAAGAATGGCTGATGCACCATAAAACCCGGCCAAATGGCCGCTCTGCACCGCCGCAACCATATCGCTTAGCGCGCTGTAACGCTCAAACTCAATGTTCGGATAACGCCGTTGTAACTCATCAAGATAGGTGGCGTTGCGAAACAAACCAACACGCAAGCCACTGACATCTGCCATGCTATGAATGTTAGTTTGGCGCGGGTAGTAAAACTCTGAGTTAAAGCTATACAGGTGGTATGCCTTGTCCAGCCCTGCCGGTAAATCGCTGACATCCGGAAAAGCCACCAAGGCGTCAATACGGTTTCTTTGCAGGCTGGTGATTAAATTGGCCGAGGTATCAGGCACAAACGCCACTTTAATACCGCTTTTTTCTGACCACTGCCGCCACAAGTCCACCAATAGGCCCTGCGCCTGGCCCTGAGCAGATACATGCATATAAGGCTGATTGTCTATCGGCACACCGAGGATCAGGGTGTCATCATCCGCCGCGCCGCCCAGCCAGCGTCGCTCCAACTTATCAAGATAGTCACGGGTAATTCCCTGCGTCAGGGTGGTTAGCGCCTGCGCCAGGGCAACATTATTATTCACAGCATAATTTAAATCGATTTTACGCAGTGGCATCTTGCGATACAGCGGAAACTGGCGTTGCAACTCATCATAACGGGCATAACGCGGCGGTAACCTGTCAAGGCCGCTAATGGCTTTTATATCGCCAGCCAGGGCAGCATCATACATTGCCGTCACATTGGGGTAATACTTTAACACTGCCTCCGGCACCAATGCCGCTACGGTATCGACATGGCTGGATTTATCCACTACACCGATGGCATAAGCTTTTAGTTCTGATAACGTGCTGACAGGCGGCATATCGCGCTGAATAAACACATTGCTGTAGATATCAATGCCGGTGTCGCCCAGCTGATACTGCTGCTCGCGTTCGACGGTGTAAGCAATACCGCCATGCACATGCACGGCGTCACTTTGCAGCAAGGTAATAGTTTGCGGCCAATTGGCGCCGACAAACTGCAGTTGCACGCCACCCAGCCGGCCAACCTCTTGCCAATAGTCTATGACCAGCCCGGCAAGTTGGCCCTGCTCGTCTGTGTACATGTAGGGGTAAGTGTCATCACTCACGGCAACCCGCAATGGGTCCGGTAATGCTGCACTGGCACCGTTGAGCGAAAAACACAGATAAATCAGGCAAATAATAGTTCTGGCTGTCATTATGTTATGCTTTGCGAACCGATATATTTAGTTTTACGCTGCCACTGCAACAAGGTCAAGCTGCCAATGTTATATCTTGGGTGCCCGGTATGGGCCAATCCGAAATGGAAAAACTCGCTGTTTTCGGCTGATGCGAAAAGTGCTGAGTATCTGCTGCAATACAGCCGGTTTTTTAACACCGCAGAGGGTAACACCACCTTCTATGCGGATCCGTCGGATGACACTTTGGCGCGTTGGCGACAGGACACAGCTGAAGACTTCCGCTTTGTGTTGAAAGTGCCGCAGCGCATCAGCCATCAGGGCAGTGCAGACAGCATACTACAGTTGCAAGACTGGCTTAAACGCATGTCTGCGCTTGGGCAGAAACTGGCACTGGTGCACCTGCAACTGCCAGCGCGCACCGGTCCGGCCGACTTTAGTTACATCAGCACTCTGGTTGAACAGATTAGCCAGCAGTGCCGCTGTGCACTGGAAGTGCGCCATCCGGCTTTTTTTGACAAAGGCCAACATGAAATTCAACTGCACAAGATGTTGCAACATTATGGCGCTGAACGTGTCGTCATCGACAGCAGGGCCTTATTCTCTGTGCCTGCTACCACTCAGGCGTTAACAGATGCCCAGGCGAAAAAACCACGGGTACCGGTGCATGCGATAAGTTTCAGTCAAACCCCGGTGCTACGCTTTATCGCTACCGATGATATGGCGCTAAACCGGCAGTTTTATCAGCCGTGGCTTATTAAGGTGCAGCAATGGCTGGACGAAGGCAAAAGCCCGTTTTGTTTTTTTCATACTCCGGATAACCATTTAGCGCCGCAGTTATGCCGCCGGTTTGCGCAGGATTTAGCCTACCCTCACAGCTGTCTGGAGCCCTGGCCGGGCGAGCAGCAATTCAGCTTGCTGTAGTTTTGTGGTATTTAAGGTAAAATAGCGCCACTTACACCGCTTCCTACCGACAAGTTTTTATGCAAAAAGATGCTATTTTCGCCGAGCCACTGGCTCATATTCAGGATTTTCGCTTTGACGATCAGGTGGCAGATGTATTCCCTGACATGATCCAGCGCTCTGTGCCGGGCTATCAAACGATTATTCAAACCATTGGCAAGTTAAGCGGCCGCTTTCAACAAGCCGACAGCAATTACTACGATCTCGGCTGCTCATTAGGTGCCGCCACACTGGCGATGCGACGTAATATCAGCGTAGCCAACAGCCGTATTATTGCGGTAGATAACAGCAGCGCCATGGTCGAGCGTTGCGAGCGGCATTTGCAGGCGTTTCGCTCCGACATACCGGTTGAGGTAAAACTGGCAGATATCAGAGAGCAAGCCATTGAACAGGCCGCCATAGTGGTAATTAACTTTACCTTGCAGTTTTTACCGAAAGAAGATCGCAATACCCTGATTAACCGCGTGTATCAGGGCTTAAAACCCGGTGGTTTATTGATCCTGTCGGAAAAGTTTATCAACAACGACCCGCTGACAAACGACTTGCTGGTGGAGTTACACCATGACTTTAAGCGCGCCAACGGCTACAGCGAGCTGGAAATCAGCCAAAAACGCAGCGCGCTGGAAAACGTGATGAAGCCCGACACTCTGCCGGAACACCAGCAACGCTTGCAGCAAGCCGGTTTTACCAGCCAAACCTTGTGGTTTCAGTGCTTTAATTTCTGCTCAATGGTCGCAATTAAATAAGGCCACTCTTAGATAAGGTTAGCTATGCTCGATTTCACGCCCTTTTATGCCCAATTGGCAACCAATAAACTGCACAGCTGGCTGCAGACGTTACCTGCGCAGCTGGCCGGTTGGAGCAAAGACGCTCTGCATGGCGATTTTAAACAGTGGCAAAAAGTAATCAGCAATCTGCCAACAACAACCCCCTCTGCTATTGAGCTGAAAACTGCGGTGCAGTTTGGTACTGCAAACGATATCAGTAATGGTGAAGCACAGCAGATCCGCTATTTACTGCAGCAGTTAAAACCCTGGCGCAAAGGCCCGTTCAGGATTCACGGCATTGATATTGATACCGAGTGGCGTTCTGACTTTAAATGGGACCGGGTGCTGCCGCATATTGCTCCGCTGGCAAAACGCACTGTACTGGATGTTGGTTGCGGCAGTGGTTATCACCTGTGGCGTATGCGCGGTGAAGGCGCAGAATGTGTCGTCGGCATTGATCCGTCGCAGCTGTTTTATGCGCAGTTTCAGGCGATTAAACATTTTAACCCCGACCCGGCAGTTAATCTGATCCCGATAGGCATTGACGAGATGCCGGCACTGAAACAGTTTGATACCGTATTCTCAATGGGCGTATTGTACCACCGGCGCTCACCGCTGGATTTTCTGCAACAGCTGAAAAACCAACTGCGCCCGGGTGGCGAGTTGATCCTCGAAACCTTAGTGGTAGAAGGTGACGAACATACGGTACTGGTGCCGGGCGAGCGTTACGCCAAAATGCGCAATGTCTGGTTTATTCCCAGCGTTGCTGCGCTAACGCACTGGCTACAAAGGTTGGGCTTTAGCAATGTGCGGCTGGTGGATCTTAACCGCACCAGCTTAGACGAGCAGCGCAAAACCGACTGGATGGAAAACGAAAGTTTAATTGATTTTCTCGATGCAACTGATCATAGTAAAACCATAGAAGGTTATCCGGCGCCGCTTCGCGCGGTGATCGTCGCCAACGTATAACGCCACAGGAGCGCACGCCCGTTATGCCCTACCGTCCACGTTCAACTCTGGAGCAATGGCGCATTTTGCAAGCGGTGGTCGATGCCGGTGGCTATGCGCAAGCAGCAGAGCTGCTGAATAAAAGCCAATCATCGCTGAACCATGCCGTAGCAAAATTGCAAACCCAGCTGGGTGTTGAGTTGCTGGAAGTGCGCGGTCGCAAAGCCTATCTGACCGAAGCAGGTGAAGTGATGCTGCGCCGCTCACGGTTACTGACACAGCAAGTGGAAGATTTGGAATTGCTGGCTGCCAATATCGACCAGGGCTGGGAGCCGGAAATCCGTATTGCAGTTGAACTGGCCTACCCGCGACGCTTTTTAAATGAAGCCCTGGCAGCGTTTTATCCGCTCAGCCGCGGCAGCCGTATTCAGCTTATCGATTGCGTTATTACCGGCACCGCAGAAATTATTCAGCAAAAACGCGCTGATCTGGTTATAGCTGCCTCGGCTGTTATTCCTAAAGGCTACCTGGGTGAACATCTGTGTCATACCCGCTTTATTCCGCTTACCGGTAGCCATAACCCGCTGGCCACGGCCAGCCATATTGATCAAAATGAGTTGAGCCAACATTTGCAACTGGTGATCCGCGACACAGCACAGAAACCGCAGGAAAATATCGGTTGGTTGCGCGCGGAGCAACGCTGGACAGTAGATAACTTCTTTGAAGCGATAGAAATTTTGCAACTTGGGTTAGGCTTTTGCTGGTTGCCGGATTTTATGGTGACAGACTATATTGCCCGTGGCACTCTGGTGCAACTTAGCCTGAACCAAAGCAGCGAGCGCATGGCAACCATATCGCTGGTCGCGCCCAAAGAAGAAACGCTTGGCCCCGGCAGTAAACAATTACGCCAGTTAATTCTGGCGGCTCATCAAAAATCCTGAGGCAACTATGCAACAACAAGAACTGAATAACTTAATGCAGGCCGCGGCCGCAGACGCGGTAAACTATGCCGCAGAAGAGCACAATATAACGCTGGATCACAGCATAGACAGCCTGCAGCAAATTGATGTTCTGCTGGCAGAATTACACAGCCGGGAACAAAAGCAGCGCCATTCGGCCGAAGTGGTGTTTACCTTATGTAACATTATCGGCGCATATATTGGCGAATTATTTATCGCCAATGTTGGCGGTCACTGGCAGCACGATCAGACCAACAGCGAAGCCCCCTTTGTTTATATACGGCTGAATGACAAAGAATTTCCATTTGCTTCAGTGTGTTACCACAAATTCACTAAGGACAACAGCATCAGCCTGTATGACTATGTAAAGCAAGCTATGGCAAATGCTATGCAGTAAGGCTTTTGTCGGCGGCGTTAAGCAGGTAAAATGCCGCCAATTTTTAGCCTTTCCACTTTCAGTCATTCGAGGATTGCCGTGAGCGAGCAGAAAACATCGTTAAGCTACAAAGACGCCGGAGTTGATATTGACGCAGGTAATGCGTTAGTTGAACGGATTAAAGGCGCAGTCAAACGCACACGTCGCCCTGAAGTTATGGGTGGTTTAGGTGGCTTTGGCGCCCTGTGCCAAATTCCGGCTGGTTATAAAGAGCCGGTACTGGTATCAGGCACTGACGGTGTAGGCACCAAGCTACGCCTGGCGATGGATTTAAAACGCCATGACGGCGTTGGCATTGACCTGGTGGCCATGTGTGTTAACGACCTGGTCGTACAAGGTGCGGAGCCTCTGTTCTTCCTCGACTATTACGCCACCGGCAAACTGGATGTTGACACTGCCTCAGCGGTAGTTAACGGTATCGCCGAAGGCTGTTATCAATCCGGCTGTGCGCTGGTTGGCGGCGAAACCGCAGAAATGCCGGGCATGTATCACGGCGAGGATTACGACATCGCCGGTTTCTGTGTTGGTGTGGTAGAAAAAGCCGATATTATCGACGGCAGTAAAGTACAACCGGGCGATCAGTTAATCGCCATGGCCTCTTCCGGCCCGCATTCCAACGGTTTTTCGTTAATCCGTAAAGTATTGGAAGTTAGCGGTCAGAGCCCGGATACTATACTGGAAGGCAAACCCCTGGCAGATCACCTGCTGGAGCCTACCCGCATTTATGTGAAAAACCTGCTTAACCTGTTTAAGCAAACCCCGGTGCATGCGCTGTGTCATATTACCGGTGGTGGCTTTTGGGAAAATATCCCACGCGTATTGCCGGAACATACCAAAGCGGTTATTGACGGTACCAGCTGGCAGTGGCCGGCCATTTTCAACTGGCTGCAACAGCAGGGTAATATCAGCCGCCACGAAATGTACCGCACCTTTAACTGTGGTGTTGGCATGCTGGTAGTGGTACCACAGGACAAACTGCAACAGGCCATCAGCATACTGCGTGATGCCGGCGAAACCGTATGGCACCTGGGTGAAATTCAATCTGCAGCTGCAGGTGATGAGCTGGTTATTATTAACGAATAAGGCAACCGATGAAATCTATCGTAGTACTGATTTCCGGCAGCGGTTCTAACCTGCAGGCCATTATTGATGCCTGCAGCAGCGGTTTTATCCCGGGCAAAGTCAGTGCCGTCATTGCCAATAAAGCCAACGCCTATGGCTTGGTGCGTGCGAATGAGGCGGGGATCAGTACTCAGGTATTGAGCCATAAAAATTACGCCAGCCGGGAAAAATACGATATTGCCCTGATGGATGCCATTGATCAGCACCAGCCGGATTTAGTGGTGCTGGCCGGTTTTATGCGCATTTTAAGCCCTGCTTTTGTACAACACTTTAGCGGCCGCTTATTAAATGTGCATCCTTCGCTGTTGCCAAAATATCAGGGGCTGGATACCCATCAACGCGCCATTGACGCCGGTGATAGCGAACATGGTTGCAGTGTGCACTTTGTTACCGAGCAACTCGATGGCGGTCCGGTGATTTTGCAAGCCAAAGTACCACTGTTTAACGACGATGATGCAACCAGCCTGGCTGAACGTGTACACGAACAGGAACACCGCATTTATCCGTTAGTGGTACGCTGGTTTTGTCAAAACCGTTTACAACAGCAGGCAGATCAGGCATGGTTGGATGGCAATGTATTAGCAGCCAACGGTTATGCCAATGATGATGAAGACTAACCGGCGCCTATGGGCGCCTTTTATCGTAATAGCAACACTCTTTAGCACTGCAACCAGTGCAGAAATCGCACCGTTAAGCAGCTTTAACGCTGACTATGTTGTCTACCGCGCCGGCAAAAAGCATGGTGAGGCCAACCGCTATTTAAAACAAACTGAACAAGGCTATCAACTCGGCTACAGCAGTAATATCAGCTGGATGATCTTTTCCGACAAGCGGCAGGAAACCTCTGACTTTGTTATTAATGACGGCCAAATCCAGCCACTGCGTTATGTACTTAACCGCACCGGCAGCGGCCCCGATCGTTATTATGAGCTGAACCTTAACCCTGACACCAAAGTGCTGAGCGAAGGCAAAAGCCGCAAAGCCAAAGCGGTAGATTGGCAGGATGACTGGCTGGATCAAATCAGTTATCAGCTGCAATTGGTGCTGGATCTTAAAGCCGGCAAAACAGAATTCAGCTACAACGTACTAAACCGTAACGGCAACAGTAAGATGTATCATTACAAAGTGGTGGCCGAAGAAAAGCTGCCTCTGCCTTATGGTAATATCGATACGCTGCGCATTGCGCGGATTGAAGCAAACAGCGATAAACAAATTTATGCCTGGGTAGCCCCTGAGCTGGATTATATGCTGGTACGCTTATGGCGCGGTGAAGACAACGTCGAACAATTTGATGTGCAGCTACACAAACTGGACCTGACACCGCAGGTTCAGGCTAACGGCTCGCCGTAGCGGAACAACTGACTCTCCCCCGCTTCCATCTTATGCCACTGCTCATTATTGGTCAGTGGCTCAGTAGCAATAATCGTCACCACATCATTGGGTGTGGTTTCGCGGCTGAAATCAATATCCACATCCACATCTGACAACCGCGCTACACCAAAAGGGGCGCGTCGGGTTATCCAGTGTAGTTTGGTGGTGCAATACGTCAGCAAGTACTCACCATCGGTCAGCAGCATATTAAACACACCCAATTTTTGCAGCTCTTTGCATTTACGTTGAATAAACTTAAATGCCGTTTTACGGCCGGGCGATTTATCCGGATAACGCTTATCCAGCTCGCTTAACAGATAGCAAAATGCGCGTTCGCTATCGGTAGTCCCCACCGGGGTAAAGCGCGCTACCGGCAACTGTTGATAGCCGCTCAGCTGGCCATTGTGCGCATAAGTCCAGTAGCGGCCCCACAGCTCACGGCTAAACGGGTGGGTGTTTTCCAATGCCACTCTGCCGCGATTCGCCTGGCGCACATGCGCGATCACAGCGCAGCTTTTAATCGGATAGTCTGACACCAACCTGGCAATTTCAGATTGATAACTGGGCAGCGCATCTTTAAAAGTGCAGACACCCTTGTTTTCATAAAACGCCACACCCCAGCCATCTTTGTGCGGTCCGGTGCGGCCACCGCGCTCTTTTAAGCCTTTAAAGCTGAAACAAATATCTGTCGGCACATTCGCCGACATGCCGAGTAATTCACACATACAGATCCTTAGCACAAAACCTGCCTGCAGCAGGCGAAACTGAGCCAAACGGCTATGCTTAAGCGTATAAGCCTACGAGTTGCACCTTAAGTTGACAATCACTTTGTGCATCAGCAGGTTTCAGGGCTTGCAACTTTAGCCAAAGCGTTCTACTCTAGCCGCATAGTGGTCAGACCTCTCATCAGGAGCAAAAGATGGAAGTGATAATTCTCTGCGCGGTGCTTATCGCCGCAATCGGTATCCTGGCATATAACCGTGCCAGTTTAACCATGTTTACCGCTGCAATAGCAGTAATTCTGGCGGTGGGTAGCGCCTTTGATGCTGCAGGCACGGTAGCTTGGGTAGTGTTTTTGTTGGTGGCACTGCCATTAAATATTGCCGTGATACGTCAGCAATATCTTACCAAGCCGCTGCTTAAGCTATACCGCAAAATAATGCCGGAAATGTCTACCACGGAAAAAGAAGCCATCGACGCCGGTACTACCTGGTGGGAAGCTGATTTATTCCGCGGCAACCCGGACTGGCACAAGATGCACAACTTCCCGGTACCACGCTTAAGCGCTGAAGAGCAGGCGTTTCTGGATGGCCCGGTAGAAGAATTACTGGCGATGGTCGATGACTGGCATACCACGCACGAACGTGCTGATTTAACCCCGGAAGTTTACCAGTACCTGAAAGACAAAGGCTTTTTTGCCATGATCATCAAGAAAGAATATGGTGGTCTGGAATTCTCTGCTTATGCCCAATCTTGCGTACTGCAAAAATTAACCAGTAAAAGTATGGTGTTATCCAGTGTTGTTGGTGTACCTAACTCACTGGGCCCGGGCGAATTACTGCAGCACTACGGTACTGACGAGCAGAAAAAACATTATTTACCCCGCTTAGCCAAAGGCCTGGAAGTGCCGTGTTTCGCGCTGACCAGCCCGGAAGCCGGCTCGGACGCCGGTGCCATTCCGGATACCGGTATTATTTGTAAAGGCCAGTGGGAAGGTAAAGAAGTCGTCGGTATGCGCCTGACATGGAACAAGCGCTATATTACGCTGGCACCTATTGCTACCGTACTGGGTTTAGCCTTTAAGCTGTACGACCCGGAAAAACTGCTTGGTGAAACCGAAGAGCTGGGTATTACCTGTGCGCTGATTCCGGTTAGCACGCCGGGCGTTAAAATTGGCCGTCGCCACTTCCCGCTTAATGTGCCGTTTCAAAATGGTCCTACCCAGGGCGAAAACATCTTTGTACCACTGGACTACATTATCGGTGGCGCCAAAATGGCCGGCCAGGGCTGGCGTATGCTGGTGGAATGTTTATCAGTAGGCCGTGCTATTACCCTGCCGTCAAACAGTACCGGTGGTATTAAAGCCGTAGCCCTGGCTACCGGCGCCTATGCCCGGATCCGTCGTCAGTTCAGATTACCGATTGGTAAAATGGAAGGCGTGGAAGAAGCAATGGCCCGTATCGGTGGTTATGCCTATATGGCTGATGCTTCCACTACGATGTCTGTCGGTTCGATTGACCTTGGCGAAAAGCCGTCAGTAATTTCAGCTATTACCAAATACCATATGACCGAGCGGATGCGCCAGGCCATCATCGATGCCATGGATATCCACGGCGGTAAGGGCATTTGTATGGGCCCGAACAACTATCTGGCGCGCGGTTACCAGGGTGCCCCTGTTGCCATTACGGTGGAAGGCGCCAATATTCTTACCCGTAATATGATTATTTATGGTCAGGGCGCTATCCGCTGTCATCCTTATGTACTGGCAGAATTACAGGCTGCGCAGTTGGACGACCAGGGCGCAGCAGTAACTGCCTTTGATAAAGCGCTGTTTGGCCATATCGGTTTTGCTATCAGCAACTTCTTCCGTACCTTCTGGTTATCGCTAACCGGTGGCGCTTTCAGCAGCAGCCCATACAGCGACGCCACGGCGAAGTACTACAAGCAAATGAACCGTTTCAGCGCCGCTATGGCACTGATGTCTGACGTAGCAATGGGTACCCTGGGTGGCGATTTAAAACGCCGCGAACGTATCTCTGCCCGGCTGGGTGATATTTTAAGTATGCTGTATCTGACCTCAGCGGTATTAAAGCGCTACAACGACGAAGGCCGTAAAATTGACGATTTACCGCTGGTGCAATGGGCCTGTGAAGACAACCTGGCCAAAGCACAGCTGGCGTTAAACGAGTTGTTTGATAACTTCCCTAACCGCGTGGTGGGTGTGGTATTAAAACGCGTGGTATTCCCGTGGGGCCGTACCTTACGCAAAGCGTCTGATGTTATCGAGCACCAGGTTGCCCGCATTATGCAAACGCCGGGCGAAGCGCGCTCACGTCTGGGCCATCATATGTACCTGACCAACGAGCCGCAAAACCAACTAGGTTTAATGGAACAGGCGTTACTGGATGTACTGGCAGCCGAGCCAATCTTTGATAAGGTAACCCATGCCGCCGGTAAGCGTCTGCCGTTCTTCCGCCTGAACGAAGTGGCCGATCTGGGTTTAGAGTTAAAAGTCATTACCGAAGCCGAAGCCAACATACTGCGCACCGCAGAGAAAGGCCGCTTATTTGCCATTAACGTTGATGACTTTGAGCCGGAATATCTGGCTGCCGACAAAACTCTGACCCAACAGGGCCCGGGCGCAGTGGCCAAAGATAAAAAAGATAAAGCCGCTTAACGCTTTACCTTTAGCTAAAAAAACGCCGGCAGTTGCCGGCGTTTTTATTTGTTGCACAGTTTGCTACACAATAACACTGCAGCTTAGTTAAAGTTCACCACTAACTCAGCCGAGCAGCTTGCAGTAGCCTGCTGACAAATTTTGTAGCTTACCGTTGTCGCTTCAGAGCGGAAGCTGTCATTTACCCGGCCGGAGCGGTTTAAATCACGTACTGCTACATTGTCACGATACAGCGTTAAATCTGTTGCATCGCCACTCCAACGCAGTTGCACAAGGCTTTGGCCTGAGCGTGAACGTATGGTACGCAACAGTTCTAACGTCACATCCAGCGGCGGAATAACAGCCGGCAAACTGAACGACACCACCACCGGATCATGATCTGATGAGCGGTACGCATCCGCCGCGTAATAATCTAACTGCTGTTGCGCCGACTTCGACTCAACATTGTAATCCAGCGCTATCGGCTCATCGGCATTAATATTCCACTTGGTCGCATCCTGAAGATATTGCAACGCCATGTCATTTAACAGCGCATGATCCAGCGCGCCGGATAAACCGGAGAACACATAGCCATGGCCCGGCACTTTGCCCAGCGCTTCAAACACATTGATATAACCGGCTTGCGCCAGCGCAGCAATAGGGTCTTCTTTGGCGTAGGCATTGAGATCACCCATTACCACGGCCGGGGTATCGGCAAACTGCTCTGCAGCAAAAATGCCTATTGCTTGTGCGGCGCGGGTGCGGCTGATATTACAGTTGCCCTGGCCATCGCCGGTATCACCGTCTTGTGCGCCACAGCCTGAGCCTTTCGATTTTAAATGGTTTACCATAACGGCAAATTCGGCGTCATTTTCCAGCAAGCGGAAACGCTGTGCCAGCATCGGCCGGTTACGGTTGTCATCAAACAACGCCACGCCCTGCTCATCTACTGCTGAATTGCCGGAATCCAATATCAACAACGGCGCAGCTGGTGTCACCAGATCGGCACGGTAAATTAAGCCTACCGCAATTTCATCCGTGCCAACCGGGCCACCGGCGTTAATATACTGCCAGCTGTCATTGCCGGATGCGCTGCGCAAGCCAGCGATCAGATCGGCAATGGCAGAAGTGTCACTGTAGCCGTCGTTCTCAATTTCCATCAAACCGACAACAGCAGCATCCAGTGCCAGCATTGCCGACAGAATTTTCGCCCGCTGGCGGTCAAACTCCAGCGCGCTATCTGCACCACGTGCCGTCGGGAAGCCGCCGCCCAGGCCATCGCCATTAAAGTAGTTCAGCACATTAAAGCTGGCTACTTTGATATTGCCGTCAGCCGCCAGCTGCGGCGCTGCAGTGCGTGGGTTGCTGTGAATAAAATTAACGCTTTGCGTCGGCATAATGCGGTATTCATTAAAACCGTAATGCACAGTACCGGTAAGGTTAAGCACCGTATCACCACTGCGCACCACATTCGCCGCCGATAAGCCACCGGTTGGATAAGGCACCACAGCAGGGTTCTGCACAGTACTGGCATCATCCAGTACAATTTTATTCAGTGCATGCTCTGCTGCCAGCGCTATAGCGTCCGGCCCCGGGTTTACTACCTGAGTTGGCGTATAGCGACGGCCATTGGCCAGCGTCAGCTCGCCAAAGCGGCCGAGGGTGGAGGTGTCGTTTACCGTTAGTTGCTGAGCAAAGCTTACCAGCATGCCTTCTACTGCTTCAAGCTCTGCCAGGCTGCTGACCGGCAAACCAAAGGGTGTCGGCGCCGGTAAGGTGCTGCTGCCGCAATCGAGACTGGCTCTGATATCCGCCAATTGAGTATGGCCAAAATATTCGCCCACGGTACCTTGTAAGCGCACACGTTGGCCAACCTCTACCGCAGGGCTGCTATTAACATAGACAAACAGCCCTTCTGAGCTGGCCGGATCATTATCCTGCTCATCGCCAACGGCTTGAATATTATAACCTTGCAAGCCCGGTAGCAGCTGGGTTACCACGGCTTCAACCTGCACCACTTCACCCACCAGCGGGCTTGCCATACCGCTACCCTGAATAGCAGAAACCGGCGTAGCCGGCTCGCCACAGGCTAATATCGGTTCCGGCTCAGGATCCGGATCTCCGGGGCCACCGCCTTCACCGTTAAATAAGCCTATATCGCTAAAATCGTCCTGGGAAAAGCCCAGCCACTGGTCTGCCGGGTCAAAGCTGTCATTTGGATTTGCATCATAGCTGACAGCGGCACGGCGCAGCGTATCGTTTGCGGTGGTAATACTACCTGAGCCCCAGGCAGAGCCCGGGTCAACACCCAGCTGGCCTATTGAGTCCAGCACCACACCATTTTTACTCAAGGTAATGGTGTCATCGCCGTTCCACAGGCTTTGTGTTACCTGCAGATCCGTCAGTGCCAGTAACTGTGCTGCCGAATCATTATCGGCAATAACAAAGGTCGCCCCTGCAGCAATACTGCCACTGAGGTTAATCGTGGTACCTGCTGTGGTATTGCCATTGAAATAGACCTGAACGCTGTAGGCATCCAGTGCAATGGCATCATTGGTTGGGTTATACAACTCCAGCGCTTTATTATTGCCGGACCCTTCAACATATTCGGAAATAAACAGTTCGGCATGTACTGCCGGTGCCAATAACATGGCGATAGTTGCTGATAATGTCCTGATTTTCATTTTGTGCTCCCTGGTTGTTTTATTAAGGACAACCGAATATAAAGCGCTTTTATGGCACATTCATTAACTTTGGTTAATTTATGCCACTTATTTTATTACATCAAATCGTCAAAAGTTTTTACAACACATACCTAACCCACGCGGTGCTAAATAAATAGACGTAAAGCCATCCAAATTTAAGCCAGCCACTTCCATCTGCGGCCGGGATCAGGTTTACTGTGGCTGAGCTTAGCTAACGGAGAATAAGATGTTTAAAGTAAACCAGTATTTTGACGGCAAAGTGGCGTCTATCGCCTTTGCCGGTGAGCAATTACCGGCAACAGTGGGTGTTATGGCGCCTGGCGAATACGAATTCGGCACCAGTGCGCATGAAGTGATGACCGTCGTCAGCGGTGCCTTAACTGTGTTATTGCCGGGTGCTAACGGTTGGCAAACCTATAGCCGCGGCCAGCAGTTTGAAGTGCCGGCTAATAGCAAGTTTCAGTTGCAGGTAGCAGTAGATACCGCGTACCTTTGCACCTATGCCTGATATGGTAACAAGGAAACCGTCATGCGCGGTATGCGCTCTGCAGCAAAACAACCAGAGCCGGTAAAACGGCCGCAAGCCACTAACCTGAAACAAACCCTGGCCATGCTATGGCCGTATTTGTGGCAGTTTAAATACCGCGTATTACTGGCGCTACTGGCCTTAATTGCCGCTAAGGCTGCCGTGCTGCTAATGCCGCTGGCGTTGAAATACATTGTCGACGCACTCGACAGCGGCCAGCACAGCGTCTTGCTGCTGCCGGTGGCGTTGTTATTGCTGTATGGCGGCCTGCGCTTCGCCGGGGTGTTTTTTGGCGAAGTGCGCGATGCGCTGTTTGGCCGGGTCACCGAGCATGCCATGCGCCAGCTTGGCCTTAAAGTATTTCAGCACCTGCACAGTTTAGAGCTGGCGTTTCACCTGGACAGACAAACCGGCGGCATCAGCCGCGATATTGAGCGCGGTACTAACGGCTTAAGTTTCTTAATGCGCTTTTTAATGTTTAATATTGCGCCTACGCTGTTTGAAATTCTGGCCGTCGCGGTGATTTTCGCCACGCTGTTCTCCCCGCTATATTCGCTGGTGACCGTGTTAGCCGTTGGCATCTATATCTTTTTTACCGTAGTGATTACCGAGTGGCGCAATAAATACACCCGCGAAGCCAACCAGGCTGATAACACTACCAACAGCCGCGCTATCGACAGCCTGCTGAACTACGAAACAGTAAAATACTTTAATAACGAGCAGTATGAAGCACAAACCTATGACAGCTTTTTGGCCAAATGGGAGCAAGCACGGTTAAAAAACCGCTTAAGCCTGCTGGCGCTAAACTCCGGCCAGGCGCTGATTATTGCCGCGGCTATTACAGCGCTAATGTGGCTGGCCGCCGATGAAGTGGTCAACAAACAGCTGACCCTGGGTGATTTGGTGATGGTAAATGCCTATATGATCCAGCTGTTTTTGCCGCTGAATTTTTTAGGTTTTGTCTACCGTGAAATCCGCCGCGCACTGACCGATCTGGAAAATATGCTCGGTTTGCTAAAGCGAGAGCCGGAAATAACCGATAGTCCGGCTGCTCAGCCGCTGCTGCTGACGCAAGGCAATATTACCTTTCATCAGGTCGGCTTTGGTTATCAGCGCGAGCGGCCGATTTTGCAACAGCTCAGCTTTAGTGTACCGGCCGGCAGCAAGGTCGCCATCGTCGGCGCCAGCGGTGCCGGCAAAAGCACCATCGCCAGGCTACTGTACCGCTTTTATGCTGTCAGCAACGGCAAGATCTGTATTGATGGTCAGGACATCAGTAACGTCACACTGGACAGCCTGCGCCGCTCCATTGCTATAGTGCCGCAAGATACGGTGCTGTTTAACAACAGCATTCGCGATAATATCCGCTATGGCCGCCCCGATGCCAGCGAGGCGCAGATTGACCAGGCCATTGAGCTGGCCCACCTGCGCAGCTTTATCGACAGCCTGCCGCAGGGCGATGCCACTGTGGTCGGCGAGCGTGGCTTAAAAGTCTCCGGCGGTGAAAAACAGCGTATTGCCATCGCCCGCGCCATTTTAAAACAGTCGCCGATTTTGCTGTTTGATGAAGCCACCTCAGCACTGGACTCCGCCTCCGAACAAGCCATTTTGCAGGCGATGCGCGAAGTGGCGCGTAATCACACCAGCGTGGTCATTGCCCACCGGCTGTCGACTATTACCGACGCCGATAATATCATCGTATTAAAGCACGGCCGGTTGGCTGAGCAAGGCACGCATGATGAGCTGTTAGCCTCAGCTGGTGAATATGCCCGCATGTGGCAGTTGCAGCAAAAACAGCATAACTAATACCGGCCGGCACTGGCATTGCGCACCCGGCCCTGCCTATACTGATGACGCTTAAAATGATAACAATAAGGTACTCTTATGACCCCATTTAAATTCTCTGTTACTGCCCTGCTGGTAAGCTCTGCCCTGCTGCTGGGCGGCTGCGGACCACAGCAACAAAAAGTTACGCCGGCACAGGCTGAGCAAAAACAACTGACCGAAGCCGATGCCGTGGCGTTTCTTAGCGAAACAGAAACTAAACTGGTGCAACTGTATAAAGAATCCAACCGTGCCGAGTGGATCTACTCGAACTTTATAACCGAAGATACCGCCTCACTGGCCGCTGATGTAAATGAAAAACTGACGCTGGAAATGGTGCAACTGGCCACCGCCGCAGCGAAGTTTGACCAGGTAACCTTGTCAGATGACAGCCGGCGCAAACTGGATAAACTGAAACTGGCGCTAACCTTACCGGCGCCGCAAGATGCGGCGAAAACCGCAGAAATGGCGAAAATTGTCGCTGAACTGGGCGGCATGTACGGTAAAGGCAAGTATTGCAAAGCCGATGGCAACTGTTTATCGCTCGGCGACATGTCGGCCATTATGGCCAGCAGCCGCGATTACAACGAGCAGTTGGAAATGTGGCAGGGCTGGCGTGAAATCAGCAAGCCGATGCGGCCGCTGTACACGCGCTTAATTGAGCTGACCAATGAAGGTGCCAAAGAGCTGGGTTATGCCGATACCGGCGCCATGTGGCGCTCTAAGTACGATATGCCGGCAGATGACTTTGCCAAAGAGCTTGACCGCGTCTGGGGCCAGGTAAAGCCGTTGTACGAATCCTTGCACTGTCATGTGCGTAGCAAATTGTCTGAGCACTATGGTGCCGATAAAGTGCCGCTGGATAAACCGATACCGGCGCATTTACTCGGTAATATGTGGGCGCAAAGCTGGGGCAATATTTATGATTTAGTGGCACCGAAAGATGCCGATCCGGGCTATGACGTAACCAAACTGCTGGAGCAGCATAATTACGACGAAATTAAAATGGTGCGCGGCGCTGAAGCGTTTTTCAGCTCGCTCGGTTTTGAGCCGCTGCCGGAAACCTTCTACCAGCGTTCACTGTTTACCAAACCACGCGATCGCGACGTAGAATGCCATGCTTCCGCCTGGGATTTAGACGCCAAAGACGATCTGCGGATTAAAATGTGTATTCAGCGCACCGGTGAAGAGTTCTCGGTTATTCACCACGAACTGGGGCATAACTATTATCAGCGCGCTTATAAAGACCAGCCGGTATATTATCAGGAAAGCGCTAACGACGGCTTCCACGAAGCCATTGGCGATACCATTGCCCTGTCGGTAACGCCGGATTACTTACAGCAAATTGGTTTACTGGACACAGTACCGGACGAGAGCAAAGACATAGGCCTGCTGCTGAAAATGGCGATGGACAAAATTGCTTTTGTACCCTTTGGCTTGTTAGTCGATCAGTGGCGCTGGCAGGTATTTAACGGCCAGATCACACCGGAGCAATATAACCAGAGCTGGTGGCAATTGCGCGAAAAATATCAGGGCGTAGCCGCGCCAATCGCACGCTCAGAAGCCGATTTTGATCCGGGCGCCAAATACCATGTACCGGGCAATGTGCCTTACACCCGTTATTTCCTCGCGCATATTTTGCAGTTCCAGTTCCACAAAGCATTGTGTGATATCGCCGGTAACGAAGGTGCTGTGCATCGCTGCTCGATATACAACAGCAAAGAGGCCGGCACTAAGCTAAACCAGATGCTGGAGATGGGCTCCAGCCAAAGCTGGCAGCAGGCATTAGAAGTGGTAACCGGCAAACCGGAGATGGATGCCAGTGCCATATTGGCCTATTTTGCCCCGCTGCAAGCTTATTTAGACGAACAAAACAAAGGTATGCAGTGCGGCTGGTAACAGCTTAAGCTAACGAAAAAACAAAAAGCCTGCTTCGTGCAGGCTTTTTACATACTGACAATAAAGACCGTTATGCCGTCTTAGTATCAGCACTGATATAACGATAAATCACTGCACCGATAACGGCACCCACGATCGGCGCCAACCAGAACAGCCATAACTGCATCACCGCCCAGTCACCGACAAATACCGCCACACCGGTGCTACGCGCCGGGTTAACCGAGGTATTGGTGACCGGTATGCTGATCAGGTGGATCAGCGTTAAACACAAGCCGATGGCAATCGGCGCAAAGCCTGGTGGCGCCTTTTTATCGGTCGCGCCCATAATAACCAGTAAAAACAGCATGGTCAGCACCACTTCGGTCAGCAAAGCCGCCTGTAAGCTGTAGCCACCGGGCGAGTGTGCACCATAACCGTTAGAGGCAAAACCGGCTGACACATCAAAACCGGCTTTGCCGGTAGCAATGCAGTACAACACCGCACCTGCGGTAACAGCGCCCAACACCTGGGACACTATATAAGGTAACAACTGCTTCGCCGCAAAGCGGCCACCGGCCCATAAGCCAATAGATACCGCCGGGTTTAAATGACAACCGGAAATATGGCCGATAGCATAGGCCATGGTTAATACCGTTAAACCAAAAGCTAACGACACGCCGGCAAAACCAATCCCCAGCTCCGGAAACGCCGCCGCCAATACTGCACTGCCACAGCCACCCAGCACCAGCCAAAAGGTGCCGATAAACTCCGCCACATAAGCTCTCATAGTGTTCTACCTTATTTAACTAAACATCAACCAAAGCAGCGCACAGCACACCAGAATACAGCGACAACCTGATTGCCGGCATATATAACGCATTGAAAATAGTCTGCAAAATAAGAAACAGCAAGGTAGGAACAACAGAGCGGTATCAACTTATCGGCCGCAAAACATTAATGACAGGCGAAGCAGTTTTTCTAGCTGCTGGACAACAGATAGGCCGCTAGCAGGGCCATAACAGCGGTTTTATCTATTCACTTCGGGATGGCTCATATGTGTTATGCATTATAGCAACGCAAACCTTCTGTTTTTACACCATGAAATTCGTCCATCCCTCGACAAAACTCTGTAGCATGGCGACCCAGCAGTGGAGCCCAATACTTGCCAGGCAACTCAGTTTGATTTTGCATATTTTCTAAAAAACCTGTTGCGATGATATCCCTAACTTGCGCGTCACCATTTTCAAGAAGAACTTCTACTGAGACGAAAAGCTCATCACTATTGTCATAGTTTCCTTCAGTGAATCTTTCCAAAACTAATGCTGATAAGGAACCGATTAAGATGATATAAAGAATGCTACCGTCCTCAGACATCCAATCGCTTGCTCGAGAAACCATCCTATCTCTAAAGCCAGGATAGCTCTTGCAGAGTAGTTTTATCATTTCCTCTTTGTTTATCATCAATCCGTACTAACCCTCATGCATAACGCCGATTGTGCGGCAACTTGTTATGTGTTTTGCCGCTTATAATTGCCACCTAAATGTACCTTAAGAACAGGCCAAGATAGTTGTTATGGATATTACTTTTCCAAGGGTTGCCATACAAACGAAATCCTAGTTGCTCAAGTATTTTCACCATCGCCGGATTAGCTGAAATTTCAGTAGAGGCCATTAGATTCTCTTGCCCGAACTCATCCAGCAGCATGCGAGCAATATTTTTTGCTATGCCTTTACCAGCATGGTTTGGGGCCGTGTACAGATACCCAAGCTCCCATTCAAAATCACTGCTTTGCTTTGGAAGCCCAGCTTTCTCATTTGAGAAATCGGATTTAGTCATGACCTTGATAGCGCCAACTCCAGCTACCTTCCCATCAATTTTGGCGATGCATAAAAACTTACACCTGTCAGCTTTGGCCCAAAGATCACCTTGAACTTTCCCCTGCTGCTTCAGTGCGGCAGCAAAGCATTCTCGGACTTTATCTGTAATCTGACTTTTCGAAATTAAATCATATTCGACTTTCATATTCCTAGAATGCTTCCTAGTCGTTCGTTGCGGCACGACGCTTTCTTCACATAACGCCCGCCACACACGCGAGTAACTTGTTGCGAGTCGAGCGCCCAACGGGCGCGTTTTTGATGGCGCTTGTTAACTAGCTGAACTTGCAATTGTATTTGCACTTTTAATAGCCAAATCCAAGTACCGCTCCGCTTCATTCTGTGAAATTGCAAAGTCTGGTAAATGACTGGCTCTGTTTCTTAACTGCCGAAGCTCGTTAATAAGTTCAATGCTATCGGAACTAAAATTTCCCGTGCTTGATAAATGCTCTAAAATCAGTCTCGGATTCGTTCTTTTAATTGTTGTGCCTGTGGTCAGGTTACTTTTAACAGCTGCTGTTTCTATTAATGTCCAAGCTTCTACAATCGCAGCCCGTGGTGAAATTTCGGCAAGTCTATACAGCATTTCTTTTTGACTGATAACTTCAGGGTTTTCATCAAAAATAGGTGCTTCAGGCTGATTCATAACTGAAGCCTTTTGTTCAGCTTTGGCTAGCTCTTTTTCAAAGCTAATTTCAGTGTCACCGTGTCTTAGCGCTGTCAGCCTGTTTAACAGACTTCGGACTTCATTTCTGAATAAATAACCGAGCCAGACGACTGAAACAGGCCAAGCTAAAGCTTTTACTATTTCTACGAAATGCTCCATATCTCTCCTTGGCCAGTTAACGCCGCCAGCACGCGCGACTTTGTAGTGGAGGCGCAGCAGCAACAAAAAAGCCGTCGAGGTGCCTGGCTTTATTATGCATCGGTCTCATGCCTGGTTTGCCAAAACGTCAGTTGATATCCTTCCAGGTCTTCCGGATCGTCTGGCATGAATAGTGAGACAGTGCACGGCTTCGATGGAAACTGCCAAGCCAATTTAGCTTCGTAGATTTCCTTCAGAACGTTGCCCAAATAGGCGATCTTTTCTGCATTCGCTTTGTCATTTTCGTGGTTGTGGAAATCGAAAATGTGAACATGGTTGATAACACACTCGACAGATTTTCTGGTGCTATGTGTCTGTGCTTCAAAGCCTCTCACGTTTTCTGCTTTTGTTCCTTCCCTAAATATATAGCCGTCAAATTCCATAAATCTAGGCCAGAATATAGTGGAGTAGCCTAACGCCAGGTTGAAATTCCCCTCGTGACCAATCCATGCGTCGACGTCAACGCCCTTTCCGTTGTTCCAGAGTCGAGTTTCCTCTATAAGATGTTCAAGTTTCTTCATAGCTCTCATGCATAACGCTCAAAGCAGCTGCGCGGTACGCGTCGGCTGCCTTTGCTTATTAAATGCTGGACGCTACTGAGGAATTTCAATATTGGCCAGCTCCATTTGCTCTTTCGGGTTCCAGTTTGGCGGAATCAACTTTTTATTGCCCCACCATTTACAGTTATCTTGTTTGACCCACTTGAGGCGGATCTTAGCAAGATGCTCAGGTGTAGAGCGCAGGTCAAATTCTGCACCTGACTCAGAGCCACAGCACTCGCAGATTTCAAATGTGGTGCAGTTGAAATCATCTAAAACCGTTATATCCGCAAAACCGCAGATTGGACACCCTTGCTTGTTCATACTTATGGCATTTAACATTTTATTATTGAGCATGCTCGTTTTCTCAATTCCGATAGAGGAAACAGGAATTGATAGTTTATTGAAAAATAACCACAAATTCTCAACTGCCATTATCACATTCTGGAAAAACGAGCTTGCCTTATATTTCGGGAGCTGTGCGTTATATTTCTGCACCCTTCGCCTTAAGTACCTAATTTATAGGATGTACATATATTCAGCAACCAGCTTATTAATGTTTGCCAGCACTAAAGTGCTATGGTGCATTTTTCACCAACTGCTTAGCTTGTGTGGTACCCCAACAGGAGCTAACACCATGTATAACTATAAAAATTATTTACTTACCGCCCTTGTTACCGTTTTTGCCAGTTGCAGCCTGATGCTGCAGGCGGCTTGTGTTGATGCGGTGGTACTGGTACACGGCAATACCGCTACACCGGCAAGCTGGAATAACACTTATAACTACTTACTGACCAAAGGCTACAGCAGCAGCGATATTTACCGGCCGGACTGGGGTTCGAAAAGCTGTGCTGCCTGCAATGACCACAACGGCAGTGAAGAAACCCCGGTACGCAATGCACTGCAACAGGCCTTAGCCAATTCCTGCACCGGCAAGATAGATGTTATAGGTCATTCGATGGGCGCTACCCTGGCGGCTCAGCAAATAGACAAGCTGGCTATAGCGTCACAGGTAAACAGTTTTGTCGGTATTGCCGGCGCGTTTCGCGGCTTATTAAGTTGTGGTGTCTACCCGTACAATGTATGGAACTCAACCTGCGGCAGTGCCGGTTTGTCGGTATCCAGCCCGTTTCTGGACAGCTTATACGGCACCCGCTTCGGCCAAAAAGTGTATTCAATCAAAAGTTACAGCGATCAGGTGGTGTGTGCCAGCGGCAGCTGCCTGGTATATGGTATTCACAGCAGCAGTATCTGGGGTGAAAATGCCAGCTATAACTATGTGCTGGGGCATTTCGGCCTGCAAACCGACACCGCGGCGCAGCAATATCAGCTGATTAAATAATTAGCATTGGCCTTCAGGATCAGGTCCTGTAAGTCTCATATAATAAGCTGAATTTAAACAACAAACCGGCAATATGGCTTATATTGGCTGCAGCGTCCAAGCTGCAGCCGTGTTGACTTACCAGGGCTGATTAGTAGGCAGCACAAAGATTTCGGCCACATTGACATGTGCGGGGGCCTCGAGGGCAAAAAGCACAGTGTTAGCAATATCTTCAGCTTTCAGAAAGGTCATCTGTTGTTTTAAACCTTCCATTTGCTGACGATAGTTTTCATCTGAAATATGTTCAAATAACTCAGACTCGACAGCCCCGGGCTGAATGCAAGTTACTCTTATATTGTGTTTTGGTGCGATTTCAAGCCTCAGCCCTTCAGAGAAGGCTGTCACAGCATGTTTAGACGCACAATACACACTCAGGCCCGGAAACACCTTACGCCCGGCAATAGAAGAGGTATTCACTATATGTCCGCTGCCCTGGCGTTGCATATAAGGTAAAACAGCAGCAGTGGTATTGAGCACTCCTTGCACATTCACATCCAGCATCTGCTGCCATTCCTGCGTTTTTAACTGTTCAATATCTGAGATCGGCATTAAACCTGCGTTGTTAAAAGCGATGTCGATTGAACCATAAGTTTTCGCCAGTAACTCCACTCCGGCTTGCACCGAGTCAGGATCCGTAACATCCATAGTTAGCGCTATAGCTTCTCCACCTGATTTTCGGATTTGTGCAGCCAGCACCTCCAGTTGCTGACTACGCCGGGCAGCCAAACCTACTTTGGCACCGGCTTCAGCCAGTTTTAGCGCGGTGGCTTTACCAATACCGCTGGAAGCCCCGGTAATTAATGCGACTTTGTGTTGAATATTCATAGATCACCTCTGTTTCAGCAATTTTCGATTCACTAAAATCCAAATGTTTTAGTGTTTGCTGATCGTGACAGTAAAGCAGAGGGGCCGCCGCTGCGCTTTTGAGCAGACTGTTGTGATTTTGCTGCGCTGTGAGCTTTTCAGTAATTATAAGCAGCCATTTCTGTATTGTACTGGCGTAACACCAACTTCGCGTTTAAACAGCTGACTGAAATGGCCAGGATTTTGATAACCAACCTGCAGGGCTATATCAATAACAGTATCGTTACTTTGTCTTAAGAGTTGCTGTGCTAACTCAATACGCAAACGGATCTGATACCGGGAGGGCGATACACCTGTAGATTTTTTGAACGCCCGGCAAAAATGGGCTTCGGTCAGTTCTGCAACCTTAGCCAAAGCCGACAGCTGAAAAGGTTCTGTGAGCTGTTGCTCCAATAGCCTCAGTACTTTTTGCAATTTAAAAGCCGGAAGACCTCCTTTGAATACTGTTTTGTTTTTATCACCAATATAATTGCGCAGTAAATAAACTGTCAGACTTTGCCCCAATCCTTGCATCATAAGTTGGCTGCTTTTGTTTTGCATCAGTTCCGTCTGAATTTGCCTCAGATAAAAACTCAGTATCGGGTCTTCCTGCGCTGAGAGCTCCTTTAAGCTTATATCTTTAGTGCTGCGGCCATAAAGCTCACAGAAAGTGCTTTGCAACAAAGGTAAGCTTAAATACAAGTGCATCACAATAAAGGCTTCTGTTGTTGTGCTTTGCCAACATAATTCGGATGGAGTACTACTGCTGGTTAAAAAAAAGTCTCCCTTTTTGGCTTGGCTGTAGTGCCACTCTCCATCCGGTTCTCTCTCTCCTACGTTGGCCTCGCCAGAAACGACCCATACCAGCAAAGGTTCTGGTACCGCAGGGATCAGAAAGGAGTTTTGCTGGTGGTGGCGATGAAATATTTGGACTAACAAGCCTTTATCTGCATGGTTGGCATTTGAGAATAACAAAGTGCCGGGAACCTGCTGATCCAATGATAACGGAGAACTGAGTTCAGTGTGCATGGTGCTTATTCTGATGACATCTAGAGCACCATAATATCGGATCCTGCAACGCTATGCAGTTCTGTCATTACTCAACACTATAGGCGCAGCATGTGTTGGTATCACTAAAACTGCCCGCTGAATAACCATTGCTGTAACTGCGCCAAAGAGTTCACTTCTTTATGTGGTGTTATACCTTGTGGCCGTGCAGCGCCATGGCGGTTTAGCCAGCAGGTGTCGATACCGGCGTTAATGCCGCCCTGAATATCGGCATGCGGGTTGTCGCCGACCATTAAAATCTGCTGCTTCGGTGGATGGTCCATCAGCGCAAAAGCATGGTTAAAAATATCAATATGCGGTTTGGCTACGCCTACCTGCTCTGAAATCACCAGCGGCGAAAATACTTCGGCAAAACCGGTGCGCTCCAGGCGGATTTGCTGCAACTCAGTAAAACCATTGGTAATAATACCCAACTTAGCACGGCCTTTTAACGCAGTTATCAGCTCAGTGGCACCGGGCAGTGGTGTACAGATATCGGCCATTGCCAGCATAAAGGCGCTGTTCAGCGCCGCAGCACTGGTATTCAATTTGGCCGCCCAGGGCGTAAAACGGTTTACCTGCAGCTGTTTGGCGCTGATTTCGCCCTGCTGGTACTGCTGCCACAGCGGCAGATTGATGGACTGGTAATAATCGTATTCCGTGCTATCGAACGCATAGTCATGGCGGGAGAACATTAACTGCAGCCCGGCAAAGGCATCAAAATGAAACAAAGTTTCGTCGGCATCAAACAAAATCCACTGGTAACGCACCGCACTCTCCACAACTTATTACAAAGCGCCAGTTTACCAGCTTAAGGCCGCAGCACACACCCGCGCGGTGTAAGTTGTTACTGCAGTTATAAAACCTTACATTTTGTTGCTGGGTTGGTTAGCTTAACGCCGCTATTATTGCGCTGCATCAAAACTGACAAGCCGGCTGTTATATAGCATACAGTCTGCGTGTTACCCTTGATGGTATTCGGCCGGTCAGAACCCCAACCTTCTGGCCGGCCTTTTTTACCACTGCAATTGCTGCACAACATATTCGCATAACTGATGGCTGCTAAGCGCCCGCTTATTTTCAGTACTGTTAGTGCCGCCGGTATCCAGTTGCTTGATAAAAGCGTCCAGCATGCTAACAAAACCGCGCCGGTATAAGGTGCTATGCCAGTCGTGCTGCGGCAACTGCTGCACCTGGCCTGCCTCAGCAAGATGTCCCTGCACAAGGTTATCAATTTGCCAATGCCTGTTGTGGCTGTAATATTCCAGCCGTTCGATATTAGCGCCGGCCAGGCGGTTCATCGACACTGATACGGTAGTTTTACCCAATTGCCAGTTTACCTGCACTGCAGCAAGCGGTTTGATGCCAGAGTGGCTATCATCAAACTGGCCGTACACCGCAGGCGTGAAGTTTCCCTTGTTGTGCACCACAGTAGCGTAATGAGCAAAATCAAGCAGGTGAATAAAATCGTCATACACAAAGGTGCGTACATCCGCGGGCAAATTGTAACGGTGTTTCTGGTAATGCAACTGCACAGGTAATACAGCCAGCGGCGGCTGATACAACGGCACATAACGGCGGTTAAAGCCGGCAAATAACAGCAGGTTTCGCTGCTCTGCTAAGGTAAGTAACTGCTCACACTCTGCCAGCTGATAACTGAGTGGTTTATCAATAAATACCGCAATACCGGCATTAAGCAGTTGTGTTGCAATACTGAAATGGCTGTCGGTGCTGCTGTGGATCATCACCGCATCGGGCCGGGCAGCAATTAACTGCGAAAGTTCAGTGTAGCCCTCTTTGATACGGTATTGCTGCATCAGCTGTTGCAGCAAAGCTGGTTGGCGGGTGCAAAGCACAGTTGTTACGCCCGGCATGGCCGTAACAACCGGTAAGTAGGCTTTTTGCGCAATATCACCAAGCCCGAGTAACGCTATTCTCATGCCGTACCCTTAATAGTTGTTCTGCTACAGGGTACGTAATGCAGTTAGCGCAAACAAGGGTTAAACCAGATGCTGACGGAAAAAATCCAGCGTGCGCTGCCAGGCCAGTTCTGCCATGTCTTTGTTGTAGCGCGCGGTAGAGTCGTTATGAAAGCCATGATGCGATGCGGGATACACTTCAATTTTGTAGTCCAGCTTGTGCTGCTTAAACAGTGCTTCTGCTGCGGGCCACATGGCATTTACCCGCTGGTCCAGCTCGCCCAGTTGCACCAGTAGCGGCGCTGTAATATTGGCAATACCGTCGGCCGGTGGCGGTGAGCCGTAAAACGGCACCCCGGCATTCACAACAGTTGGCAGCTCTGCCGCCAGACGCCCGGTCATGGCGCCACCAAAACAAAAACCGACGACGCCCAGCTTACCACTGCTGCCTTCCAGTTGCTTTAGCCACACTGCCGCCGCTTTAAAATCAGCCACTATTTTGCCGGGCTCCAGGCTGCGCTGCATATCGCGGCCCTCATCATCATTGCCGGGGTAGCCGCCCAACGGCCAGAGTGCATCGGGTGCAAAAGCAATAAAACCGGCCTTGGCAAGACGACGCGCCACATCTTCGATATACGGATTTAAGCCACGGTTTTCATGGATCACCAGCACCGCCGGTAAGGCTGCGGCAGCATTTTTCGGTTTCACCAAATAGCCACGGCCCTCGCCGTGGCCCTGCGGCGCGGCGAATTTTTGATAGCTGGCAACAATATCGGCATCGTTAAAGGACACCTGCTGCGCCAACGCATAGTTGGGCAGCATGCTGTTAATAAAGGTGGTAGCCAGCGCCGCATTTACCGCCAAACCTGCCATAGCAGTAAAAAAATCCCGCCGGCTGAGCATGCCGTGGGCATATTTGTCGTACAGTTGAAAGGCTTGCTCTGGTATCTGAGTTGAGGGCTGTTGTGCTCTGTTTTTCATCCGTACGCTTCCCGTTGCTTAATTGTTGTGCAGGTGTACGGTTTATAGTGCAAAAACGATCGGCTGTCAGTGTCAGCCGATCGTCTGAAGCTGAATTCAGTGCTGTTTTAACGGGATCTTGATATAACTCACGCCATTGCTTTCGGCTTTAGGTAACTGGCCGGCGCGGATATTCACCTGCACTGACGGGTAAATTAACCGCGGTACGGCGAGGGTTTTATCGCGCGCTTCACGTTTTTGTACAAACTCCTGCTCCGCCGTGCCGGCGTTAACATGAATATTCTGTGCTTTTTGCTCAGCTACGCTGGTTTGGTATTTCAGCTGCCGACCGTTAGGCTGATAGTCGTGGCACATATAAATTTGCGTAGCGTCCGGTAGCTGATAAATACGCTGAATGGAGCGATACAGAATATGCGCATCACCGCCCGGGAAATCGCAGCGCGCGGTACCGGCGTCCGGCATAAACAGTGAATCACCGACAAATAAATTGCCTTCGATCAAGTAACTGACACTGTCGTTAGTGTGGCCCGGTGTATTAATCACCTGCGCAGTCAGGTTGCCAATACGGAAGCTTTCATTATCGGCAAACAGTTTGTCGAAGTAATCGCCCTTCGCCTGCAGTTCATCATCACCGAGGTTAAATACCAGCTTAAAAGTTTGCTGTACCTTTTTAATGCCCTCGCCTATTGCCACCGGCGCACCGGTTTTAGCATGCAGATAGTGCGCCGCCGATAAATGATCAGCATGGGCATGAGTTTCTAAAATCCACTCCACGCGAAGATTATTAGCCGCTATGTACGCCAGCATCTTATCTGCATCTGCTGTGCTGACACTGCCAGCAGCCGCATCGTAATTTAACACCGGGTCGATAACAGCAGCACTACCGCTGCTGTTGTCAGCCACCACATAGCTGAAGGTTGAGCTGTCAGGGTCAAAAAACATTTCGATATGCAGCTTGTTAGCGGCCATACACACCTCGTAAATTAGAATATGCTAAATTTAGATTGCAGCTTAGCGAAAACCACTCTAGAATGCAATTCATGTTATAAGCATATTCCATTATGTTATATAAGGTAAAGTCATTATGTTAGCTTTGCTGGGAGCCTTAGTCATTGGCCTAAGCCTGGGGTTATTTGGCTCCGGTGGCTCTATACTTACCGTGCCGGTATTGTTGTATCTGCTGCATATGCCGCCGCAACTGGCCATAGCATCATCGCTGCTAATTGTAGCCGGCATCAGCTTATTCGGCTCGGTGCGTAACGGTTTACAACGTTTAATCAGCTGGCGTCATGTGATGTGGTTTGGTGTGCCCGGCATGTTGGGCACCTATGGCGGAGCCTGGTTAGGTACCTTAGTCGATGCGCGTTGGCAGCTGTTAGTCTTCGCCCTGCTGATGCTGGTGGCGGCAGTAATGATGTGGCGCAGCAAGGTTGGCGAGCTGGGTAACGGTAAAGCGTTTAAACCGGTAAAAATTGTTATTGATGGCTTAGCTGTGGGTGCCATAACCGGTTTTGTTGGCGTGGGTGGCGGCTTTTTAATAGTACCGGCGCTGGTGTTACTGGGCGGTTTAACCATGCCGGTCGGCGTGGCGACCAGCCTGGTGATCATTGCGATGAAGTCCTTTGTAGGTTTTGGTAAATACTATTGGGTGATGGCCGCAGAAGGCGCCGTATTTGACTGGAGCACTATAGGCCTGATGATAGTAGCCGGTATTGCCGGTAGCTATGTTGGTGCTGCCGTTGGCAAGCGCTTACCCAAGCAGCAGCTACAGCGCGCCTTTGCGGTGTTTTTAGTGATTATGGCGGTAGTGGTAATTTATCAATCTGTTATTTAATTTCAGCGGGCAGGAGCGTCAGATGAAAACAGCACAACAGTTAGTGGCACAGGCCAAAGCGGTAATTAAAGAAGTCAGTATCAATGAGCTTAACGCAGCGCTAACTGCCGACGCTGAAACCCTGTTGGTAGATGTGCGCGAGCCGGCCGAATTTGCCCAGCAGCATATAACCGGCGCGGTAAATTACCCACGCGGCGTACTGGAAATGAATATTCATAATCATCCGAAAGTAGCGGCCAGCGGCTGCGCGCCGGAGATGGCACTGGCGCAGTTAGCACAAAGCCCGCTGTATTTAATTTGCCGCTCGGGCGCGCGCTCTGCCCTGGCAGCAGAATCATTGCAACGCATGGGATTCAGCCAGGTGTATTCCGTCGCCGGTGGTATGCAAGCCTGGTTAGACGCTGGTTTAGCCGTTAAACAATAGCAGGAGACGTTTGTGGAAAATTTCACCCCGTTTACCGCCTTAATCGGCGGCAGCCTGATAGGCTTGGGCGCACTGATATTATTTGTGTTTTCCGGCCGCATCGCCGGTATATCCGGCATAGCCGGCGCCGCGCTGTTCTCCCGGGAAGGCCGCAGTTGGCGCTTAGCATTTGTAGCCGGCATTATCGCCGGGCCCTTGCTGGTTGGCGCCGTTATCAGTGATTTCAGCTACAGCACCCCGCAGCTGAACTGGCAGGTTATTGTTGCCGGCTTACTGGTTGGCATCGGCACCGGCTGGGGCAGCGGCTGCACCTCCGGCCACGGCATTTGCGGTATCAGCCGCTTATCGCCGCGCTCGATCACCGCCACTGTGCTGTTTATGTTTAGCGGCATGCTGGTTGCCACTTTGCTGCATTAAGGAGGCTGTAATGCCGATTATTATTGCTTTTATTGCCGGGTTACTGATGTCAGCCGGTATTGCATACTCACAAATGATTGACCCGAACAAAGTACTGGGCTTTTTAACGCTGAATGCCAACTGGGATCCCAGTTTAGTGCTGGTGATGGCGGCAGCTTTGGCGGTTTACAGCACGGGGTATTGGCTGTTTGTAAAAAAAGATAAACCGCTGTTTGCTGAGCATTTTAGTTTGCCCGGCAAAAAAGATTTAGATAAGCCGTTGGTCATCGGCTCACTGTTATTCGGTGCCGGCTGGGGCTTAGTGGGTTATTGCCCGGGCCCGGCGCTGGCCGCCATCAGCTCCGGCAGCAGCGGTACCCTGGCCTTTATTGCCGCTATGGTCGCTGGTTGGTTTATCAGCCGTAAGCTGCCCATTTAGCCGGCACTTGCGCCAGATCAATTTGCTGCAGCCAGCTAAGGTCGCCGCCGCCAGAATGCTATGTTATGCTGATTTTACTTACTGTAATCTGGCAGGACTTGCGAGCTTATGACTGGATTTACCTCTGTTTATCTGTTTGTTGAACGCACCTTTTTTGGCAGTTTAAGCCGGAAAATTATCGGTAATATCAGCTTTCTGGCTATTTTCTTTTTACTGGCGCTGTACTTAGCCTATCCGGCAGACGGAGCAAGCAGCAGTTGGTGGGCCCTGTTGCTGCTGGGGATGGGCGCCTTTATCTTTACCATCGGCTATATGCATTATTTAATAGTGCGGCCGGTAAAAGCGCTGGTATCGGCGCTGCACGACACCAACCGCAAAGGCACCGATTTAAACCATCGCCTGCCGGCTTTTACCTTTGATGAATTTCGTACCCTGTCTGAGGAGTACAATCAGTTTGTCAGCCAGTTGGGTGTGCTGCTGGGCGATATTCACCAGCAGGCACGCGAAACCCATCAGGTAAATGAGCAGGTATCTTCAGCGGTAAAAAGCACCCGCAGCCATTTGCAAGACACTGAACAGCGCAGCGGACAAATTCGCGGCGAAAGCGACCAGGTACTGCAGTATTTAGCCGACATAGTGCAGCACGGCGACGAAGTTAGCCAGGTATCCGGCGTGGCGGTAGATAAAGCCAAAGTGGCCAGCGGCCAGATGCAGCAGTTAAGCGGCCAGTTATCCGGTATCGTTAAATTGCTCGACAGCTTTGGCCATACCATTAATGGCCTGCATAAAAACTCAGAAAATGTGCGGCAAATTTTGGTGATGGTAGAAACCTTTTCCGATCAAACCAACCTGCTGGCATTAAATGCCGCCATTGAAGCGGCCCGCGCCGGTGATGCCGGCCGCGGTTTTGCCGTAGTGGCCGATGAAGTGCGCACCCTGGCCGCCAAGGTAAATGATGCCACCAAACAAATTTCCGGCTTTTTAAATGAAATGGAGCAGCTGGTAAGCGAAACCCGCACTGAATCACAAAGCCTGAACCAACAAGCGCAGCAGGCGCAGCAACAAATTGACAATACCAGCGGCGAGTTCAGCCAGTTGCAACAGGAGCTGCAGCAGGCGAAAAACGGTATTCAGAACATAAATAAAACGGTGCTGGAACTGGAGCAGCGTTATCAACATACTCATCAACATTTAAGCGCTATTGAACAGGTAACCAGTGACGCTTACAGCCAGATGGCGTCTATTGATCAAGCCGCGAAAGACTTACTCAGCGGCACCGCCCGCACTCAACAACAACTGGGCCGCTTTGCCCGCAGCCAATCATAATCTTCGCAGCACAGATATTGTTTCACAGAACGAGAATCGAATTGCCCTAAGCTAACCGTTGCAGGCCAGGATGGCCGAATCGAGCCCCCAGGGATGGGTTTACGGCGTGTTGGCGTGGGCAAATCGGTTCGTGTCGCAACAAAGACTGTGTAAGCCCATAACTCTGATTCACATTGTGTAATGTTAAGCCGGCTATATTTGCTTACAGTTGCAAGCTTGCTGACATTCATGCCTGTAGGTATATTTCACGCTACGCTTAACCCCGCTCTGCCGCTTTTTGCCGCCAAGGATATTTTATGTTGAAAAAAATTGCTGTCTCGCCTGTAATTATTGCTGTGATATTAAGCCTGATGCTGGTGTTTTGGCTGTTCAGCGGCGATAACTACAGCGCTAAAGACGAGGCGCCGGCAGAGCAGCAAGTACCCGAAGCACAGTTGGCACAGGTAGAAACCCGCTGGTCTGAGGCCACACCTTACCAGCTGACGCAAATTGCCCAGGGCCAGGTATTACCCTGGCGCAGTGTCAGCATTAAATCGCAGCAAGCCGGCACGGTTAAAGCACTGTTAAAGCAACAGGGCGATACCGTGCAACCTGGTGACAAGCTGCTGCGTTTATCCGATGAAGGTCGCACCGCCAGGCTGGCGCAGGCACAAGCCAACCTTAAACTGCGTAAAAGCGAACTGGACAGTGCCCGCGCGTTGGGCAAAGCGCAATTTTTATCCGCCACCGAACTTACGCGATTGGAAAGCGAACTGGCCCAGGCCGAAGCCGAGCTGCAAAGTGCTGCATTGGCCGTTAACCAAACAGAACCGGCGGCACCTTTTGCCGGCGTGGTAGACCGGCGCCATATTGAGGTGGGTGATTTTATTCAAGCCGGCACAGAGCTGATGCAGCTGGTACAAATTGATCAATTAAAAGTGACCGCACAAGTGCCGCAGCAACATATTGCCGCGTTAAGCGAAGGCCAAAACGTTACGCTGCGTTTGCTCGATGGCCGCGAGCTGAGCGGCACGCTGAGTTTTATCAGTTATGCCGCCGATACCGCCACCCGCAGCTTTTATATTGAAGTTACCGTAGCTAACCCGCAGCTTTGGCGCATCGCCGGTGCCAGCGCCACTGTGGAAGTGCAACTGACGCCGGTGTTGGCGCACCTGGTGTCACCGGCATTGCTTAGCCTGGACAGCAACGGTAATTTGGGCGTATCTGTGGTGGATGAACAGCAGCAAGTAGTGTTTTATCCGGTACAAATTTTAACGGCCGATAACGACGGCGCCAGGGTCAGTGGTTTACCTGAGCGTAGCCAAATTATTACCCAGGGCGCCGGCTTTGTGCAGCCGGGCGACACAGTGCGGGTGGCAGGAGCTGAACTATGAACAGCATTATTCAGGCGGCGATACAGCGCAGCCGCGCCAGCTTAATGCTGCTGCTGTTTTTATTTATCGCCGGCATTACCGCTTATCAATCCATTCCGAAAGAAGCCAATCCCGATGTTGCCATTCCGATGATGTACGTGTCGATGTCACTGGATGGCATCAGCCCCGAGGATGGTGAGCGTTTGCTGGTGCGGCCGATGGAGCATGAGCTGCGCTCATTAGAAGGCATTAAAAAGATGACTTCTACCTCCAGCGAAGGCCATGCCTCGGTAATGTTGGAATTTGATGCCGGCTTTGATGCCGACAAGGCGCTGGCTGATGTGCGGGTAAAAGTCGATGCCGCCCGCTCCAAGTTACCCAGCGAAGCGGACGAGCCAACGGTAAATGAGATTAACGTTGCGCTGTTTCCGGTGTTGTCAGTCGGTTTATCCGGGCCAATATCAGAAAACCAGCTGGTGTATATCGCACGGCAGTTGCAGGAGAATATAGAAGCCATTCCTGAAGTACTGGAAGTGGACATCGGCGGCGACCGTGAAGACTTACTGGAGATAGTGGTAGATCCGCAAGTACTGGAAGGCTATGGCCTGGATTACCAGCAGCTGTTTAATCTGGTATCAAACAATAACCGCCTGGTGGCAGCCGGCAGTTTAGATACCGGCGCCGGCCGCATGGCCATGAAAGTGCCCGGCGTGATTGAGAATTTAGATGATGTGTTATCAATGCCTATCAAGGTAGATGGCGATACGGTGATTACCTTTGGTGATGTGGCAACCATCAGCCGCAGCTTTAAAGATCCGCTCGGTTTTGCCCGCATTAACGGCCAACCGGCTGTGGTACTGGAAGTAAAAAAACGCAGTGGCGCCAACATTATCTCCACCATTGAGCAAACCAAAGCGTTAATAGACAAAGCCAGTGCACAGTTTCCTGACGGCATGCAGATTAACTACATTATGGACCAGTCCAAAGAAGTAAAAAGCATGTTGTCCGATTTGCTCAACAACGTGCTGACCGCTGTAGTGCTGGTGCTGATCCTGATTGTTGCCACTATGGGCGTGCGCTCAGCGCTACTGGTGGGCATTACTATACCCGGCGCCTTCTTTGCCGGTATTTTAATGGTCTACGCGCTGGGTTATACCATGAACATAATCGTGCTGTTTGCCCTTATTCTGGTGGCCGGTATGCTGGTAGACGGCGCCATAGTAGTCAGTGAGCTGGCCGATCGTAACCTGGCCGAAGGGCAAAAACCGAAGCAGGCCTGGGCTAACGCGGCCGGTCGCATGGCCTGGCCGATCATCGCCTCTACCGCCACTACAGTGGTGGTATTTATGCCCTTGCTGTTTTGGCCTGGCGTAGTTGGTCAATTTATGAAATACCTGCCGGCCACCGTTATTTTGTGCTTGCTGGCATCACTATTTATGGCACTGATTTTCTTGCCGGTAATGGGCGGGCTTAGCAAAGCGCAGCCACCGGTACACGAAGTAGCACAAAGCCGTGCCGGTAAGGCTTATCGTGGCTTACTGGCCCGTTTGCTGCGCCGGCCCGGGCTAACTTTTGCCGGTATGCTTGGCGCCATGGTGGTGATTTTCTTTGCTTATGGCAAATACAACCACGGCCTGGAGTTTTTCCCGTCGGTAGAGCCCGAGTCGGCCCAGGTTTGGGTGCGGGCCCGCGGCGATATGTCGATCTATGAAAAAGATGCTTTACTGCAAAAAGTCGAGCAGCGCTTGCTGGGGTTATCCGAAGTAAAAGCGCTGTATGCCCGCTCGTTAGCCAGCGCAGGTGGGGAACTGGCAGCCGATGTGGTCGGCACCTTACAGTTTCAGTTTATTGACTGGTACGAGCGTCGCCGCGCCGCAGAGATCCTTGATGAGATGCGTAAGCTTACTGCAGATATTCCCGGCATCATCCTGGAGTTTCGCCAGCAGGAAGAAGGCCCTTCGGGTGGTAAGCCGATAGAGCTGCAAATCAGCGCCAACGAAGCCGCTGCTACTGAACAGGCGGTAACGCAAATTATCAGCCAAATGCAAAAAATGGGCGGCTTTGTTGATATTGAAGATGACAGAAGTTTACCCGGCATCGAATGGCGCATTGAAGTTGACCGCGCCGCAGCCGCCCGCTTTGGTGCCGATGTGCTTACCGTGGGTAATGCGGTACAGATGATCAGTAACGGCTTGCTGCTGGCAAAATTCCGGCCGGAATATGCCAGCGATGAAGTGGATATCCGCGTGCGGTTTCCGCAAAGCTGGCGCTCGTTAGATCAACTGGGCCGCCTGACCATTCAAACCGAACGCGGCCAGGTGCCGCTGAGCAACTTTGTTACCTTAGTGCCGGCACCAAAAACCAGCGTTATTAAGCGTATTGATGGCAACCGTGCGGTAACGATAAAAAGCGATTTAGCGCCGGGCGCGCAGGTAAGTGAACGCTTACAGGCGCTGCTGGCAAGCGATATTAAACTGCCGGACAACGTTAACATAAAAACCGCCGGCGAAAGCGCTGATCAGCAAGAGGCGATGACCTTTCTGATGGGTGCCTTTGCTACTGCTATCTTCCTGATGCTGATGATTTTACTGGTGCAATTTAACAGCTGGTATCAAAGCTTGTTAATTTTATCCGCCATTATTTTCTCTACCGCCGGGGTATTACTCGGTCTGTTGGTGAATGGTCAAAGCTTTGGCATCGTCATGGTAGGTATGGGTATTATTGGCCTGGCCGGCATAGTGGTAAATAACAATATCGTGTTAATTGATACCTATAATCAGCTGCGTGACAGCGGCTTATCAGCCTTTGCGGCAGCGTTGGAAACCGGTTGCCTGCGCTTACGGCCGGTATTGTTAACCTCGATTACTACAGTACTGGGTTTAATGCCAATGGTGCTGGCAGTGAACGTTAACCTGCTTGAACCCAGCCTTGGCTTTGGTGCGCCGTCAACTCAGTGGTGGACTCAGCTGTCCAGCGCCATTGCCGGCGGTTTAACCTTCGCTACGGTGTTAACGCTGTTTTTAACGCCGTGCATGCTGGTGCTGGGTGAAAAGCTGCGGCCGCGTAAAGTGCAGGACGATACCGCAGCAATAAGCAGCAGTGATGATATTGCCCTGCTGTTGAAAAAACGTGCCTAAGCTTATCGCTGCTATGCTGGTGCTGCTTGGCAGCGCCGGCAATATCAGCATGGCGGCAACGCCTGCTTATCAGCTGCACTGGCAGCATGATTTCAGCGCTGCGGAGCAAGCAAAACTGAGTCAGTGGCTGGCGTTTAGCAGCCAGGCTACCTTAAACCAGCTTGGTCCTTATCCGTTTGAAATGCAGTTATATCTATACCGCCGCCCCGGTAATGAGCCGGTGCCCTGGGCCAACACCTGGCGTGAGCATAGCCAGCAGATACATTTTTATGTTGCGCCACAATTTAATAAAGCACAGTTTATAGCCGATTGGACGGCTTACCATGAAATGGCACACCTTGCACTGCCGTATCTTGGCCGGCGTCATGCCTGGTTTGCTGAAGGCTTTGCCAGCTATATGCAATATCAAATCATGCAGCAGGCCGGGTTAATCGACAGTGCCGCCAGCCACATCAGCACAAAGTTTGCCGTGCAGCGTAAACATTATCTGCAGCAGCACAGCATGGCCGATACCGCCGCTTTATTGCTAAGCCAACGGCGTTTTGCTGCCGGTTATTGGGGCGGTGCCCAGTTTTTTGTGGTCGCAGAGCGCTTACTGCAACAGCAGGGTAAAGCGCCGCTTAATCAGCAGATCCAGCGCTACCAGCAATGTTGCCGCCTGCAAGACACTAACCTGCAGCAAGTTATCCGGTCATTAGATAGCGTTAGCGACAGCACAGTATTCAGCCAGCTGTTACAGCAATTTAATCAGCTGCCGGCAGCGCAATTTCTGCAGTTGTATCAGTTGTAAGTTATTAAGTCAGCCAGTAAGTTAAGCCCTGTGCCTGCAAAAACGCCCCGGCATCAGCGCCTTGCAATAATGCGGTAGTGGCCAGCATGCCAGCCAGTAAACAGTTGGGTGCTGCCACGGTAACCGAGCGTGGTGCGTCGGTTACCGGCCAGCCGGTTTTCGGGTTTAAGATATGGCTATAACGTACACCATTTTTTAGCAGGAAGCGGCGGCTATCACCGCTGGTGGCCAGCGCGCCCTGGCTTAAGCCTACGGCTGATATGGCCTGATCGGCAAGTGTGGGGTTTTCAATACCTATGTGCCATAAGCTGCCGTCATCACGCGGCCGGTTACAGGCCATATCGCCGCCAAAGTTGACGACAAAGCCGGGTAAATCAGCCACCGGGAACTGCTGGCTTAGCAGCTGCAGCACCTTATCAACCGCATATTCTTTGGCGATGCCGCCCAAATCCAGCTCCATGCCAGTGGGTAAAAACAGCTGATCCGCCTCAAGCGTTACTTTATGCCAACCAATAAAAGGCAGCAGAGCGTCAAGTTGCTGCTGGCTGGCAATATGGTCTGAACCGTCAAACCGCCAAGCCCGGCGTAAAATGCCGCTGCTGATATCAAACAGACCATCGCTAAGCGTATAACAGGTATTGGCAAACTGCAGCAGGGCTGCAGTTTCAGTATCAACAGCTTGCCATTGCCCGGTATTATGATTCAGCAGGCTTAATACGCTGTTACTGCGATAACGGCTGTATTTTTGCTCTATACGCTCAACTTCTGCAGCAGCAAGTTGGGTGAGTTGTTGGCACAGTGCAAAGTGCTGCCCCTCCAGCAGAACTTCGCACGGGCTGGCCATAGCGCGAAACCGGCCAACCACACAGTTATTGCCCTGCTGCACACTGATGGCTGTCATAGGTTTTCCTGGCTGAATAACTATCAGAAAGAATAACTTACCTGTGCCATCACTGCCGTAACTTTTTCATACAGCTCGACATCTGCCAATATACCCGGCGCAGTAACACCATCATTTTCCGGCGTTTGCTGATACATGGCGATACGGAACGACAGCTCATTGCCGGCCGCCAGCTTGGTGCCAAACTTAGCGCCCAGGGTATAGGCACTCATTTTACCAATGCGATAATCGGCGCTGGCATATTGTGGCACCGGTTCATCTTGCTGCAAAAACGGCAGATAAAACTCAGCCGCACTTTGCTGGTAGTAACGCAGCTGCGGCTCAACATACCAGCTCTGGCCCAGCGGCAGACGCCATTTTACATCTGCGGTATGTGAGCTCAACTCCCAGTCATCCCACATATAACGGTACGATGCATCAAGGTAACTGCCGCTTAAGTGCAACTTATTCTGCCAGTATAAACTGTGTTTAGTGCGCTTATCCGGCCTGCTTTCGTAAAGGTTCTGTTGTACTTCACCATTGCTGTTTACCACGCTGACCAGTTTAAACGGGTCCGTCATATAGCCATCAGCCACACTTAGCGAGTAGTTAAACTGCATTAACCAGTCGCGGTTGATTACCTGCGTCAGCCCCAGCAACATATCCAGCGTATCTTTGGTATCGTCCGCTCTGTCGCGGGTGGCAGCAAACGCGGCCTGATAACTTTCATCATCGGCAAAGCTACTGCGCAGCAGCATAGGCGCAAAAGGTGCCGCTATGCCGCCTTCGGGTTCAATGCTGTCATGGCTGTATGCCAGGCCCAACGACAGCGTGGTATTTTTCTGGTTAAAATCACGCGCTATAGAGCCATTTAGCCCCAACGACAGATAATCGTACTCTTTAGACAGATGGCCGCCGCCACTAATGCGCCAGTTCGGCGCCAATGGTTGCTCCCAGCTGGCATCAAGCTGCACCCGTGTATCATGAAACGTATCGTCCAGCGGCGTATCGCCGGGCGCAACTTCATAGCTGCCACGACCGGAGGGTCGGGTAAAACTCTGCACATAAGGCTGCGCTACCGCACCGGTGGCTGAAGCGCCGGTCAGCGCATCGACCACTAATCCCAGGTTAAGATACTTATCATCGCCAAAATCGCCACGCGCAGTGAATACCGCTTCAGCGGCGCTGACGCGATCAGTTTCGTTATACAGCAAGATGGCACTGTTAAACTGCCAGTCATCCAATAAGGTGCCGGCTTGTGCCTGTTGTCCGAGCACGGCGCAGCTGGCCGCTGCCAGTGCTGCACTGATATTCGCCAGCTGTTTTAATTGCATCCGCAACCTCCACCGGCAAAACTGCGGCCACCGCTACTGCCCTCTTTACTGAAATAGATATGGTCATCCAGCCGGTTATCCAGCGGCGCACTGTTAAGTGCCATCTCCTCTTTGGCCATAATGTCGCGCTCCCAGGGTTTTACTCCCAAACTGCTACAGGCACTTAGCTGGCCCAACAGCAGAGCCAGAGTGATGCCAGCTATTATTTTTTTGTATTGCATTGCGCTTACTCCTCAGCCAATAACTGGCGGATCTGTGTTTCATAGCCGGCGATATCGGCTTGTTTAAAACCAATATGGCGATAACGGATTTGGCCTTTTTTATCGATCAGAAAACTGCTGGGCATGCCCATCAGCCGGTATTGCTGTGCCAGCGCGCCGGCCTCGTCGTACAACACGGCAAACTGCGCCGGTATCTGTTGTAAAAACCGCCTGGCATCACTGCGCTCGTTGTCCTCATTGACTGCCAGTACCAGCAAGCCCTCTGCGCCATGTCGCTGCTGCATCGCATTTAACCAGGGAAAAGACTTGCGACATGGCACACACCACGAGGCCCAAAAATCAACCAGTATCACCTTGCCATTTAGCTGCTGCATACTGCTGACCGGGCTGCCGTCTAACTCGCTAAGCTCAATGGCCAGGGCTTTACTGCTAACAATGCCGCTGCCAAGCAAACATCCCAGCAGCGCTGCCGTTATCACTCTGAATTGCATACCACCTCCAATACATTCAGGCTCAGGCTAACCGGCAAACCTTAAGCAAACCTTAAGCCTTACTAAGGTTGTCCGGGCAGATGATATTGTTGCTGCCGATACAGATAAGATGGCAACAGCACCTGTGCCAGCGCGCGTTTAACCTGCGGTGCTGAGGGAACCTGCGCGGATAACTGCAGCTGTTTAAGCTGTGAGTTATAGTGCGCACTGACCGGTGTTTGCCCGGGCCGCAAAATGGTGACCTGCTGCTCCTCAAGCAGCGCAAAATACTGATCGAATTGCATTAGCGCCCTGCCGGGGCTGGTAGCATCACGGCTGAAATCACGACCGGTTAACGGCGTACTGCTGCTGATGCCCATCAACGATAACAGCGTTGGCGCCAAATCAATCTGGCTGGCAACCGGGGTGATGCGCCTGGGCTCAAGATCAGCGCCGACAATCAACGCCGGGATATGAAATTTCTCTACCGGCACTAAATTATTGCCATATACCCGGTTGTCATGATCTGCGACTATTAAAAACAGTGTGTCCTGCCAGTACGGTTGCCGGCGCGCTTCGGCAATAAATTTACCCAAGGCATAATCGGCATATTTCACCGCATTATTCATCGTGGCTTTGGGCTCTTCATATAAGCTGATGCGGCCATCAGGAAACTCAAACGGGGTATGGTTAGAGGAGGTAAATACCAAACTGAAAAACGGCTTTTGCTGCTGGTGCATATCAGCCAGATGTTTGGCTGTGGCGTTAAATAAATCCTCATCACTGGCGCCCCAGCTACCAACAAACACCGGGTCTGGCATTTGTGCCTGGTCTATCACTTGCTTTATACCGTTGCCGGTAAAAAAACTGCGCATATTGTCAAAATGCGCTTCGCCACCGTAAATAAAGCTGGTGTTGTAGCCCAACTGCGTTAGCGTGCTACCCAGTGTATAGAAGTTCTGCTGCGACAAGGATAGCTTAACCGTGCTTTGCGCCGGTGTTGGCATAAAACCGGATACCACCGCCTCAATACCGCGCACCGAGCGGGTACCGGTGGCATACATTTGCTCAAACCACCAGCCGTCGTGTTTGAGCTTTTCCAGTTCCGGGGTAACCGGCACACCGCCGAGAGACTCAACAAAAGTAGCGCCCAGACTTTCCTGTAAAATAATCACCAGATTCAGCGGCTTTGTTCTGGTTACAGTAGCCTGCTGATGATGCAGAGTGGGAATAGTTGCATCATTAAATACAGCCTGTTTTAGCCAGGGCCAGTCCAAGGCAAGTTTAAACATTTCAGCGTCCGGCAGCTTGCCGTATATTTCACCGGAACGCGCTTCATGGCGCATACTGTACAGCGCATACAACACTGAGTATGGCGAGTTAATAATTAGCGAGTTCACCAACGCATCACTGGTAATAGCGAACATGGCAGGATTTGCCGGCCGATGCTCAGTGGTCGAGCGTACAGCTGCGAATATCAGTACCACTACCAGCGGCCAGGTTAACCACAAGGTTTTATCTGCATATGGCTGTGTGGCCGCCGTTACACGGTTAAACACACGATGTAAGCCCCATAGCAGCACGACTGTAGTCGCGACACCACCGAGCAACATAGCGCGATAGCCCTGCCACAAGGTGCTGAACACTTCTTTAGGGTATTTTAAGTATTCAACGTAAAGCCGGTTCGGCCTGATATCGTATTGCAAAATAAACTGCGGCGTGGAAACCTCAATAAAAATGGCCAGACACAGCCCGAGCAACACCCAGAAATGACTAAAGCGGCGCCACAAGGTAAAGCGCTTTTTACCTGCCAGCACTGGCGCCAACAGCAGCGGAATAATCAACCATAAACCGGCAAAAATCAGATCGGCTCTGACTCCTTGCAACAGCATATAACCGATATCGCCAGCAGTGCTAACACGATCAAACTGCCAGAAAAATAGCCCGATGCGGCTCACTGACAACAGCAATAACATTAGCCACAGCATAACTGCATACTGCAGATAAGGGCCAAAAAATCTGACGAAAAACGGCGTTATTCGCATGCAACAATATCCTTAAAGATTTTTGAGGCATGCTATTGGATAAACCTTAAGCGAAGCTTAGGCTGAGCAAATTACTATAAAGCATCACTTATTCATGCCGGGGAGGGCCCGGAACCAGTTGTCAGCTGCCGCAGATATTCTGTCTGTCACTCAATGAGCCGGAAAAATGCAAAACTCCGACCAGTAATATAATTCAGCACCTGTGCATTGTTAACAGAACACTTTACGTTAGTATGTGAGAGTACTCTACCGAAGGCTGATTATGCGTGTATTACTGCTTCTGCTGTTGTCTCTGAATTCTCCGGCGGGCGCCGGCAATGAAATACGCCTTGGGGTGCATAATTTCCCACCGTACTTTGTTATGCAGAACAGCGATAACTGCGCCGGTGAGGCCGTTGAATTAACACGCAGCATTTTACAACACGACAACATTAAGCTGACCACCGTATGTGCCACCCCGGCCCGGTTATACAAAATGCTCGAAAGCGGCGAAGTTGACCTGACCATTAATATTAAACATACCAAAGCGTTGCCGGAAAATGTCAGCTTTATTGCGCCGCCTTATACGCAATTATCTTTGGTATTACTTACGCACGGCGCCGCCGTGGCGCGGGAAAAACATCCGACTATTGCCGCCATTCGCGGCTTTGATTACCACGGCCAACGCCAGTTGCTGGCCGCCAAAGGTTACAGTTTTATTGATTTGCCGGACAGTATCAGTGCGGTAGAAATGTTTATTAAAGGCCGCAGCAGCGCACTGCTAACTTATGAAGCGCCGTTTAACCACTACCTGCAGCAGCACGGCTTGCCATTTGCCGCGCATTATCAATGCCAGTTGCTGGAGCACATAGACGCTTATTTTGTCGTGTCAGAGCAATCAGCGCACAAAACTTATATCAGCGAAAAACTGACACAGCATGCAAACAGCGAGCAGCTCAGTTACTTTGCACAGTAACAGTTAATTGCTGTTCAATATGGCTGAAGCCGGCCGGTTTAGCATAAAAATAGCCCTGGCCAAATTCACAACCCAGCTCTGCCAGTAACGCCTGTTGCTCTGCCGTTTCTATGCCCTCGGCAATAACAGCCACTTCAATTGCCTGCGCCATCGCCAACATGGCTTTGACCAAACTCAGGTTATGACCTTTATCCAATGCTTGTACAAAGGCTCTGTCTATCTTTATAAAATCAATCGGTAAAGACGTCAGATAAGATAACGACGAATAGCCGGTACCAAAATCATCAATGGCTATTTTAATACCTGCACTGCGAAACGCGGTCAGGTTTTCTAAAATAGTGAGCGAATTATCCATTGCCACACCTTCGGTAATTTCCAGTTGCAGACACTGCGGTGGCAATTCCAATTGTTTTAGCCAGCTAGTGATAAAACTGTACAACCCGGGATCAGAAAAGTGTTTAGCGGTAATGTTTACCGCCACCGGTTGTGGTTGTAAGCCGCTTTGGCACCATAATTTAATTTGCTGCAGCACCGTTTTCAACACCCAACAATCGAGCTTTTTACCCAGGTTAACCGCCTCTGCTATCGGCACAAACTTGTCCGGCGCTACCGTACCCAATACCGCATCATGCCAACGCAGCAGGGCCTCATAGCCAATAAGCCGGCCGCTGAGCAAATGATACTTAGGTTGCAGCACTACGCTAAGCAAGTCTTGCTCTATGGCCCGGCGTAAGCCCTGCTCAATCTCCAGCCGCCTTGTCAGCGCATTGTGAATATCGGCATGATACAAACGCAGCGGTAACGCCTGCTGCTTAGCTTCAAACATCGCAGACTCGGCTTGCTGGATCAATACCGCCAGATCAGCCGAGTCGTCCGGGTAGACACTGATACCCACACACATTGACGGTGAAATTTTCTCCTGCGCCAGCCAGTACGGCTCAGTACAATTTTCAATAAGTTGATAAGCAAAAGGCAGTAAATCAATCCGGTTAAGCAACGGTAATAACACAATAAAATCATCTGCACCGGGCCGGCATGCCACCGCGTCCTGCGGCAATAAACTTTGTAACCGGTGCGCAGCTTCTATCAGCATCAGATCGCCAAACTCGTAGCCATATTTTTCATTAATAAGCCGAAACCGGTGGCAATCAATAAACAGCACCGCCAGCGCCAGGTCAGGCTCTGAGCGCCGGCCGAACTGCTCCAGCAAACCCTCTTTATTCACCAGACCGGTTAACGCATCAAAGTTGGTAAGAAACTTAGCATGATTTTTCGCTTTAACCTGCTCGGTAATATCAATACCCACGCCCTGAATTTCATCCGCGGAGTCTGCAGTACCGGCCAGGCTGCTAAAGGTCCAATCTACCCAGTGCACCGCTTTATCCGGCCCCAACATACGCACCGACAATGAAATAGTTTGCCCTCCACCGGCCTGACGTAACTGCGCCAGCAGTGCCTCAACACCGTGACGCTCATCAGCGTGAATAAACTCGAAGATAGAAATGCCCAGCATCTGAAATAGCTGCTGGTTTAACTGGCGGCAAAAAGCATTATTTACAAAGGTAAGCCGTGAGTTTTTACTTAACCGGCAAATAAACTCTTTCTGGTTCTGCACAATATCGCGATAGCGTTGCTCTGCTGAAATAAGCCGTTGTAACACGGCTTTAAATTCGGATAAATCATGACAGACACCAACAAACAGACGGCCTTGTTCAGTGTGCGACTCACCCACCGATAAATGCATTGGAAACACGCTGCCGTCTTTACGACGCGCCTGAACATCACGGCCAATGCCGATAATTTGCGCCTTACCACCCTTTTTATAATTATTCAGATAGCCGTCATGCTGCGTAGCATGCGTCGATGTCATCAGCATGCTGACGTTCTCGCCGATCACCTCTTGTTTGTTATAACCAAACAACAGCTCGGCACCGCGGTTAAAGGTTTGCACAATGCCCCACTCATCAATGGAAATAATACCGTCTACCGCGGCTTCCAGCAGTGCATCCTGCATCGAGCGTAAACTAAGGTGGGCTTTAACACTGGCCTGATACGCAGTTAAATCATGACAGATGCCGACAAAATAACGCTTGTTGCCGGCAGTGGCTTCTCCAACCGATAAATGCATTGGAAAAACGCTGTTATCTTTGCGCTTACCCTGCACATCACGGCCTGAGCCAATAATTTTAGCGTCCATGCCGTGCTTAACATAATTGGCCAGATAACCATCATGTTCACTATGAAACGGCTCAGGCATTAACATACTTATATTCCGGCCAACACAGTCTGTCGAAGCATAACCAAACAGCTTTTCTGCCGAGGGTGAAAAGAAACAAATCAGGCCTTGCTGATCAATAACAATAATGGCATCAACCGCACAGTGCACTATGGCATCCTGCAACTGACTAAGCTCAAATGTATCCATACTGTGCGTAACCCTGTTGTTACCGGCAAATATAATAAATCGCTAATTAAAACTGTGATTTATTGATATGTTTGACACACTGTAGAAGTATTTTTTTCTTTTTTCCATACAGACAGTCGCATGACACGACGTTGTAGTAGTTATTACAGGAATAAAAGTAAAATATCAGGAATTTTGGACAATGTGGTGTGACAGGCCGGCTAAGCTCGTAACAGAGAGCAACCGACTGAACTACCGTTCAGTGCTGACAAAAATTAAGGAAATAAAATGGCGGAGCGGACGGGACTCGAACCCGCGAACACTCTGGCTGGTGGCGTGCCAGGCCGGCTAAACTCGTAACAGAAAGCAACCGACTGAACTACCGAGCTGTGCTGACAAAAAACTAAGGAAGTAAAATGGCGGAGCGGACGGGACTCGAACCCGCGACCCCCGGCGTGACAGGCCGGTATTCTAACCGACTGAACTACCGCTCCGCGCTGGAGTGAGCTTGCGCTCTTATGGCTTTACCTTACGGCAACTTACTGAAGTGGCGGAGCGGACGGGACTCGAACCCGCGACCCCCGGCGTGACAGGCCGGTATTCTAACCGACTGAACTACCGCTCCGGATCAGGAAGCATATTTTCGACACAGTGGCGGAGCGGACGGGACTCGAACCCGCGACCCCCGGCGTGACAGGCCGGTATTCTAACCGACTGAACTACCGCTCCGGTGTGTATCGAAAAATTGGCGGAGCGGACGGGACTCGAACCCGCGACCCCCGGCGTGACAGGCCGGTATTCTAACCGACTGAACTACCGCTCCGCACCAATTGCCCTGCAGAATTTCGTTTGGGTATCCTGCAGTGCGGCGGGAATGATACGGATTAGCCGATAGGCCGTCAACACCTTTTTTGCCGCTTTTGCCTAATCCTTAATCATCCGGCAAGGTCAGATCGAGAATGTCATCCATATCGTTGTTTTTTTGTGCATTAGCGTTGTTTTTCGCTGTTGCAGCCTGCTGAGTTTCACTTTTTGCCGGCTCTGGCTCTGCGGCAACCGGCTTTTTCCGCCAGAACAGTAAATCGGCCCATTTCCGATCTGTTATCACAATCCAAATGGCCAGGCCACCGCCACATAAAATCAGCAAATTAGCGCCTATCACCAAACCCCAGGGGAATTCCGGCTCAGGTTCTGCCTGCTCGGCAGCAATTTCGTCTTTAATACTCTGTGGTAATTCGTCAAGCACCGGCGCTTCAAACACCGGCATTTTCACCACAAAACTGGTTTCCGGTAAACTCAGCATAAATTGGCGGCCATCCTGCATGGCACCAAAGGCCTGCACTTCCAAAATATAACTGCCGTGGCCGCGATTATGCAGCATTACTTCACGCGCCGTTAAACCAGGTTCATTCAAGGCAAACTCGTCTACCTCACCATTAGGGTAACGTACCCGGCCCTGCAGTAGCACTGTGGCTTTATCAATGCTGTCATCTGTAATGCGAAACAGCACCTGGTGCGGTTTACCCTGATCTGCAGGCTGTCCATCCGGCAGCGCCGGTGCGGCGATAATATCGGCTACGATAGGTGCGGCTTGCAATACAACCGGCGGCTGTTCCACTTCACGGGTATACAACGGTGTGCGCACTATATACTTCGGGATCCATTCGCCGGAGACAAACCGCAGCTGAAACTCGCCGGTAAATACGCCGTCGCGGGCCCGCTCGTCATAGCCTTTGCCGTCGTCACGAAATTGTGCCACCTGTACCACGCCACGGCCAAAGTTATCGTAATTGGCGTTATTGGTACTGACAAAAATCACTTCCAGCATCAGCACTTCGCGAAAGTCCCGCGCATTCATCGGCTCATTGCCGTTAGTCAGCCTCGCTGTTACTTTCACTGTTTCGCCAACCATTAAATTCGCCGGCAGCGGATCGACATCCAGTTTAATGTCGGTTAATACCATAATGCGGCTTTCCGGTAGTAACCTGCCTATCGCCTGCCAGGGCCCGGGCATCGGATTCTTAATCTCTATCAAGTCGTAGCTGCTGGCGTCGTGCCAACGTATTTTGTTTTGCTCTGCCGTATTAAAGTGCAGCTTGCTGCCATCCGGCTGCACCAGTACTGCCGAGGCCGAGCCGCGCCGGCGAAACAGCAGCAGGGTAATTTCCTCTACGTGCTCGTCAATACGAAAGCGGTTTTCAAACAGTGGGATCTGGTTTTTAGTTGGTAAGTCACTGAGCAGCTCAAAGCCGTTGTGCAGCAGCGGTTGTTGCTCTGCATGTTCAGTAGCTGTCTGTGCTGTTGTTGTCTGTTCAGTGCCGGCTTGCCCGGTATCAGTCTGTTGCGCCAGCAAGTTGCTGCTGAATAACAATACCACTAACCAACTTATCAGTTTCGCCACAGGCAACTGCCTCCTTTTTTCTGCACCAGATCCAGCCGGCTTTCGTGCGCAACCAACTCTTCATCCGAAGCGCGGATCACCTTTAAGCGGCCATTACGCTGTATGGCTATCGGACCGTCGCCGGTATTATTGCCGTCTTGCTCGTTTGCCAGGTTTAAACTCACCTGGCCGCCGGTCATCAGCAGATACACATCCGCTAAAATCTCAGCATCCAGTAAAGCGCCGTGCAGCGTACGGTGGCTATTATTGATATCGTAGCGGCGGCATAACGCATCCAGGTTATTCTTCTGCCCGGGATGCATTTCCCGCGCCATCAATAAGGTATCGAGGATGGCACAATAGTCGCCAACCGGCGGCAGCTGCGGATGCAGCAGGGCAAATTCATGGTTAATAAAGCCGACGTCAAACGCAGCGTTATGGATCACCAACTCGGCGCCGTGAATATAGTCGTAAAAGCTTTTAGCGATATCACGAAATTTTGGCTCGTGTTTTAACCGCTCGTTAGTAATACCGTGTACGGCAACGGCTTCAGCGTCAATAATCCGTTCCGGGTTAATGTAAACATGGAAATTATTGCCGGTGAAGCGCCGGTTTATCAGCTCTACACAGCCTATTTCAATAATACGGTGGCCATCTCTGGGGTTAAGACCCGTGGTTTCGGTGTCGAGAATAATTTGTCTTTTAGCCATGGCGGTTTCGTTTTTTACTGCATTTGGGTTAGATTATACGCCGTTTTGGTTTGAGGAAAGGCTTTATGCGCAAAACAGTTGCGATCTATACCGACGGCTCCTGCCTGGGTAACCCGGGCCCGGGCGGCTATGGTGCTGTGCTGATCTATAAACAGCACCGCAAAGAGCTAAGCGGCGGTTATCGCTTAACCACCAATAACCGTATGGAGTTGCTGGCGGCCATTATTGCGCTGGAAAGCTTAAAAGACAGTTGCGACGTAGACTTAACCACCGACAGCCAATATGTGCGTTTAGGCATTACGCAATGGCTGGCTGGCTGGAAACGTAATAACTGGAAAACCAGCCAGAAGCAGCCGGTGAAAAATCAGGATTTATGGCAGCGGCTTGATACCGCCGCGTCAACACATAAAGTGGCATGGCACTGGGTAAAGGGGCATGCCGGCCACCCGGAGAACGAGCGTTGTGATGTATTAGCCCGCAGTGCGGCTGAGGCAAAACCCACTACTGTGGATGCCGCGTTTGAAATGAGCACTAAAACTTAATCAAATCGTCAACTGCTTGCGCTGAAAACTGCAGTCAGCTGCATGCATTGCCGATAAGACCTACCGTCAACTGCTTGCGCTGCAACACTCGCCTTGGCTCATCACAGCAACTCGCTACCGCTTGCGCGTTCGCTCAGACACTCTGTGATGACCAAATCGAGGTTCCAGCCGCAGTTGACTGGATAGGCAAATTAATTAGTCTATAGCTTTTACACCCGCTTAAGCAGTTGACCTACACCTTACTCGCCGGTTTTTACACTAGCTTCTGCAGCAGCATTTGCTGAGAGCATTTTTTCCAGCTCGGCGATAAAAGCTTTATCGTCCGGCGCGGTGCGGCTGCCAAAATGTTTTACCGTTTGCTCATCGCTGCTTACCAGATATTTATTAAAGTTCCAGCTTGGTGACTCGCCGGTTTTGGCAATTAAGGCTTTAAATACCGGATTAGCGTCATCGCCTTTTACTTTGGAGCTGGCAAACATCGGGAATTTAACGCCATAAGTTAAGTAACACACTTCAGCGGTTTTCTCTGCGTCATCATATTCCTGCATAAAACTGTCTGACGGGAAACCCAGAATCACTAAACCTTTATCCTGATACTTCTGGTGCAGCGCTTCAAGGCCTTCGAACTGCTTGGTAAAGCCACACTTACTGGCAGTATTCACCACCAGCAGGGTTTTGCCTTTGTAGCTGTCGCATAAATCTACGCTCTCACGCGTGTTTAACTGCTGCATAGAATGGCCGAGAATTTCACCACACTGGTTAGCAATTGCCGGCATAGCCAGTAAACCGGCTACCAGAGTGGCCGCGCTTAATAAGGTTTTCATATTTATCTCCTGTAAGGCTGCAGATGTTGCAGTCGGCTAATACGTAGCATAAGCCTAAGCCGATCTGTACGCCAGCGGCCGTTGCTAAAACCGGTAGGCCAGTTTCAATCTGGCGGTGCGCGGCTCCAGCGGATGCGTGTGCCTGTCTTCGATACCTTCAGCCGGCTCACCAGGTAAACGCGAGGCGTAAAAATAATCAATATCGCTGTTGTTACTGTCAAAGATATTCAGTAACTCCAGCGCCAGCTGCCAGCGCAGCCATTCATAGCGGTAACCGGCATTCACTGTAGTGGTTGCGGCTGAGCGCTGCTGGTTAAAGCTATCTAAGGTACGTTTACCAAAATGGCGTAAACGTAAACTAAGCTGCCACGGGTTATCGGCTTTATAAATCAGCCCCATGCTAAGCACCAAAGGCAAAGCACCATCAATGTAGTTACCCTCGTCTGCTACCGCCCCGGTAAAACGCGAGCGTGTTAATGCCAGTTCAGTATCAAGGCTCCAGTTACTGTTAAACCAATAATAAGCTGCGACTTCAACACCATAGCGTTTGGACGCGCGGCTTGGCTCATTAGTGCCGGCATCTCCAACATACAACAATTCAGAGTCCATATTCAGATACCACAGCGCAGCCGAGATATTAAACGCTGTATAGTCAAAAAACCGCAGACCAAGCTCAGCACCGTTACTGCGTACCAGCAAATCAACCGGCGCCACGCTGTCACCGCTTTGCGGATCAATAACGGTAGTGGCACCACGGGCATCATTAGAATGGAAACCCTGGCCGGCATTAAAATACGCCTGCCAATTAGCGGCAAACTGATAACTCAAGCCGGCTTTTAATGAAGCAATACCGTCGGTTGCCCCGCCACTGTTTGCCGCCAGATCACTGTTAATATCCACGCTGAAATAGTCGTAGCGCAGCCCCAAATGGGCGTTCCAATCACTGTTAAGTTGCATTGTACTTTGGCTAAACAGCGCTGCTGAGCCTTGTTGTACCGCATCCTGGCGCACTGTGCTTAAACGCTGGCGCTGCCGGGTGTTATACAGGCCCACTTCGCCAATATCGTCGTAGCGTAACTGTACGCCCACCATATGCTCAACGGCAAACTCACCCAGCTGATGGTGCCAGTGCCGGCTAAGCTCACCACCATATATCCAGCGCTCGTCGACCTGTTCAAATTGATCTCCCTTTAGCGGGTCGTTTAAGAAGTAGGTAAAATTGGACCATAAATCCAGTTCAGTTTGTATGGCATAAGCATTCCATTGCCAGGCGTCGCTGTACCAACTGGCTGAAACACTGTTGCGGCTGCTTTTGCCACCAACACTGGTATCAAGCGAACCAAAGGCATCGATCAGCCCCTGGCTGACGGCACGCTGCGGGATCTGATCAGCGGCGTTCCAGCTGTTATCGTATGCCATAAAGGTTACCGCAAACTGGCCGCTGCCCAGCGGTTTGCTGTAACGCGCCAGCAGGTTTAGTTTATCAACATCTTCGGCAATATCTGTCCAGGGGCCGTCGTATTGCTGCAGCTCACCGGCCAGCAGCAGATTGGCCTTACCCTGCTTTACATTGCCTTTTACCAGTAAGCGTTGATAGTTATTCATACCGAAGGTTAATTCGGCCGCGTTGCGGCTACGGTTTTGTATACCAAAACGTGCCACACCGGCGGCAGAAAAATCACCACTGTTGGCATGATAAGCGCCTTTTTGGTAATCAATTTGCGATACCAGCTCGGGCATTAAAAAACTCAAATCAGTGTAACCCTGGCCGTGGCCGTGGCTACGCATATTTACCGGCATGCCATCCACATAGCTGGCAAAATCAGTGCCGTGGTCAAGATTAAACCCACGCAGGAAATACTGATTAGCCTTGCCGCTGCCGCTATGCTGGGTAACCACCATGCCGGGAATAAACTCGAGGATCTCGCCACCGCGCAGTAGTGGCCGGTCGGCAATTTCGGTATTGCCCACCACGCCTTCTGAGGCTGAACTGGCTAAGCCCAACAAATCGGTTTGCCGGCCTTTGACACTGATTTGTTCCAGTATATGCGCCGATAAAGGGTCAGCTACAAGTTGCACCGGAGCAAGTAATACTGCTGTACAAACAGTAAGATAACGATAAACAGCCATACGTGTTCCTTAATGTGTGAGCAGTGCCGGATAAAGCGGGCTTGTTGGCGATAATACGGCGTTGGCCTTATCTGGCGGCAGTTGCCATGACAGCAACAACTTATGGCTATGCTGGCTGTCAAACAGCGCAGTGTAGCTTAGCTGCCAGCGCTCAATGCTATCACAGCGTACCTGTAGCGGTAACAGCAAAAACGTATCCTGTTGCACACGCTGCACTAACCAGTCAGCAGCTGCGGTATTGATATCGCAGGCCCCGGCAGCACTGCTGAAACTCAGCCGCTGTCTGATATAGTCTTGTAGCTGAGGCTCACTATCCAACACTTGCTGCCAACGTACCTGATGGCTGTCTTTAGCCTGAATAAGACCGGCCTGTGCTAAATCGTGTAACGCCACTTTCCAGAGCAAAGCCGGTTGCCCCTGTTGCTCAGTGACATCCATATAAGCCGTGCTGAATTTATGCGCCTGTGCAGTTAGCGGCCAGATAAACGCCGTTATCACGCTGATAATTAACAAGTATCTCATTGATTTATTCCTGTGGTGTGCTGCAGCGCTTGCTGACTTAGTTGCAGCAGGCGTTTATCGTCAGGCTCTTTAGCACTTTGGTAATTTAATTCGGCCCAATAAAGCGCGGCAGCAGAGTCAGGCACAACATACAAAAAATAGTGCACCAAATCAGCGGCATGCTCAGTATCTCCGCGCAGCAAACGCAGCTGCATACGCTGATGCAGCTGTTCAGTAAACACCGGTGCTTTTGCCAGTTGCAGCTCGGCACGGGCTAAACGCAGCAGCAGGCTGTCAGCCAGGGCGTGATCCGCAGCCAGAGCTGTTAGTTGTTGATACACTTGTTCGCCCTGCCCAAGCGCCAGGCTTAAATCGGCCCATTTCAGCCACAAACTGGTGGGCGCTTGAGCCAGTACCGGCGTTAACCATTGCTGCGCTGTAGCTATCAGGCCAAGCTGCTCAGCCTGTTCGGCCAGGATGCCGCGCAACCAGATATCGAGCTCTGCCGGCAAGCTTTGCTGGCGCTGCCACAATTGCTGCAGTGCGGCGTAACTTTGCTGCCAGTTGCCGCGCCGGCCGGCCACTTCATAGCTGCACACGGTGAATAAAAACAAATCCTGTTGCCATAAACGGCCGCAAGCTTGTTGCGCGCTGTCCGGTTGATGCATTGCCAGATGCACCCTGGCTGTCATTAAACTGGCCTGAATATGCTGCGGTTGCTGCGCCAGTACCCTGCTTAGGGTTTGCAGTGCAGCAGCAAACTGGTGCTGTTGCTGCTGAATGTCGGCCAGCAGCAACAAGTACAGCAGAGTTTGGCGGCTATCATCACCGACAGGGTTTAATAACTGTTCGGCCTGATGAAACCAGTCATCAAAGCCCGGGCGACGCGCGCCGGATAAATAAAGTTGCGCCAGCTGTAACCGCTGATGGTCATCCGGCTGACGCTGCAAAGCTTGCTGCAGCTGCTGCATTTCAGCGCTAAGCGGCAGTGCGCTGTCTAACGCCAATTGCTGTGAAGCATCGGGTTTAAATTCGCTTGCAGCGGCGACAGACCACCACAGCGCACAGATAATACTCAGTGTCTTAAACATGAAGCACCCCAAATAAAGAGCGGAGCCGGTATCCGGCTCCGCTGCAAGCCCTGTTACTGACCGCTGAGTAAATCAGCGTAATCAGCCTCGTTCATCGCATCTTGGGTGAAATCACGGCCGTTCAATGGCAATGCAGGCGCCTGCTCGTCCTGATTAAACGCTGTCCGGCTATAGGTTAAAAACGACACTACCGCCACTGCGACATCAATTGTAACCTCACCATTGGTTGTCAACTCACCGTCCGACACAGCGACCATAAAGCTGTCGCTGCCGGTAAACTCCGCTGCCGGTGTGTAGGTAAAGTTGCCGTCTTCTGCCAGAGTCAGACTGCCGTTTTGCGGCAGGGCCGTAACCGCGAACAGCAGGCTGTCGCCGTTGTCATCGCTGGCGTTAAGCCGGTCCACTACCGCGACATCGGTTTCAGTGACAAAGCTGTTGCCACCCAGTTGTGGTGCGACATTCGGCTTGTCAGAATCGTTACATCCTGTCAGCACTGCAGCGGCCGCCAGGGCCAGGACTAAGGTTAACTTGTTCATGCTCAATTCCTTAATTTGGCGAGCCGGCCAGCGGCGTTAACAGATACGGGAAGCTTGCGTCCAACATGCCGGCATCAACCGGGGCACCGTCAGTAAAGGGGACATTACCCACGGGGGCATCTTCCGGTGCACAGAAACCCAGGTTTGTCGGCTCACCGGCCACCGGTATGTCATGGCACAGTGCGCCCATTACTACGCGCAGCGCAATGTCTACCACATCGTCGCCTGGGCGGCGGCCATTAGGGAAGCCAGCCAAATCATTACCGGCAACACCAAACGCCGATTGCATAGCCGCCGGTGTGGCAGGAATAGCCGTGTTTAACCGCAGCATTTCTGCAGGGGTCACCGTAGCAAGTTGGTTAACACCGGCTACGCCGGTTAAAAATGCCGCGACTAAATCAGTACGCGGAAAGTTCGATGGCGCCAGATCTTCAATATCGGTGCCCAATGTCGCATTAACCGCATCTTTAAACAGAATATTCAGCAGTGCCGGCAAACTGGGGTGCGTCACGTAATCGGCAAACTGGCCGTCATCGGCAGGTTTACTGCTGTTAAACTTATCTTTATCGGCCAGACCAATCACCAGCTCATTCACCAGCGGGTTACTTAAACGCGATACCTGTACTAAAGCACCACCATTAACCTCTGGCCGTGCAAAGTTAGCATTGGGATTTAAAATACGCGCCTGCGGCAAGCTGGCGGTGGTCCAGGCGCCAATAACGCCGTTACCGCTGCCGGTAATACAGGCTTTAGGTACCTCTATTGCCAATGCAGTGACGTTTTTATCGTTTAAATCGTCATTGGCACTGCTTTGGGTGATACCACCGGGAAAACCGCCGCCATCGCCGGCGCCGGGCGCGCTGTCACCTTCAACCGGCACATAGTTTACCAGGTCAAAGGTTTCGCCCAGGTTCACCACAAAAGGGTCCTTACGCTGGCCGGCAAATACCCGCGCCATCCCATCACAACCCGGCAGCGCTACCTCGTACAGGTATTGATTAGCATAAGCCTGATAGGCTGCAGCATCACCAAAGGTTTTGTTACCGACATAATCGTAAGGCTTGGTAAAGCTGGTTGCGCCTGCCGGAGCCAGCATGGCGCTGTCATTACCGCGGCTCAGCTCCAGCGTGTAATTCTCGATAAAATTCAGCGCCGCTGAACTGTCAGCACTAATGCCGCCAACGTTCTTCAGTGGCACCGCCACCATTTTTTGGTTATCTGCCGGGCCAATAGGTAACTGCACACCGGCGCCATCGTTAACCAGGCTGTTGCTAAAACGGAAGTTAAAGCTGAGGTTAGCCATCGCATCGCCATCATTATCAATGTGGATGCTATATACCGCCTGTGGGTCCATGGCGAAATAATTTGGCCCGCCGTAGGCATCCTGCAACGGAATATAATTGGCAATTAGCGTGACATAATCATCACGGCCGGCTTCATAACTGTTAAACAGATAAAAGTCGGTGGCATCCAGGGTTGGCATCCGGGTGATGTTTGGCGCTTCGCGGTGGCTGGATGCCTGCACGCTGCCAATCAGACTTAAGGCGCTTAAAGCGGCAGTAACTGCCAGAAAAGTTGTGGTACGTTTCATTGTTGTCGTCCTTTAAGTTAAGTTGCCACCCAGTAACGACTGACTTGCGGCATTGGATGCAGCCAGGTGCAGTCAAAGTTAAATAAATATAAAAAAAACCGCCGCAGCGGTTTTTTTATGTTGTTCTGAAGCCTGGTTACAACGTCACTATTTCGGCAGTAAACAGCACCGGCCCGGTAGGCGCCCCGGTAGTCGAGCCGCCCGGTGGCTCAAGACTCACGGCCAGGGCTGCTATCGCAATGCCATTCGCCGCTGCCGGCCAGCTTAGCGCGCGCTCGCCCTGCTGTGGCAATAAACCTAAAGATATCGGTGCCTGACCATCAGCCGGTAACATCCACAGCTCGTAGTCATGCGCAATATCATCCGTTACCGCAGAAGTGGCCTTAACCCGCAGCATGTTTTTGGCTTTACTTACCAACCACCATGCTTTAGCGTCACTGGTTTGAATAACCGCAATGTCCTGCGGCAACGGGCTTAGCAGCAAAGGTCGCAGCATAACGACAGCCAACAACAATGATGCGGCCGTGGCCAGTGCCAGCCAGTATTTACCGGTTCTGGCCGGTGCCGTTGTTGGCGGTGCAGCCGCAACCCAGCCCAGACGCTGCTGAATGCGCTGCCATACGGCTTTATCGGGCATCGTTGCCGGCAAACTTTCAGCCAGCGGGTTTAAATGCTGCTCCCAGCGCCACACCGTCTGGCGCACGTTCGGGCTGGCCATCATCAGGCGTTGAAATCTCTTGCGTGCAGCGCCTTTCATGGCGCCAAGAATAAAATCGACCGCCAGGGCGTCAAGTAACTCCTGATCCTGATACTTCATGCTTCAAGACACCTTTTCAGTTGGGTTAAACCGCGGCGGATCCAGCTTTTCACCGTTCCCAGTGCTGAGCCGGTATGTTGGGTAATTTCCTGATGGCTCAGCCCGTTAAAATAAGCCAACTGGATTGACTGGCGGTGCTCGTCACTCAGTCCCTGCATACAGTCATCCAGCTTCACCTTTTCACGAACCAAGCCTATCACCTCCCCCGGTTGTACCTCATCGCTGCTTTGATCATGTACCGGCTCTGAAATATCCAGATGCTCGGCCTTAACCCGGCGTGATTTCAACAAGTCGAGCGCACGGTAGCGGGTGATGCTAATCATCCAGCTCATTACACTGCCTTTTTCGGCATGGTAGTCGGCGGCGTTGTGCCAGATACGCACATAAGCATCCTGCAACACATCTTCGGCCCAGTCATTACGGCGCAATAAGTGCAGGCTGACAGAGAATAACTTGCCTGATGTGGCCTGATATAACTGTTCAAATGCCTGCTTATTACCCTGAGCCGTGGCATATAACCATTGCAGCAATTGTTGTTGTGATTGTTCCATTTGCAATCCTGTTAAGTTGACTCCTGCAGACAGTTACGACGCACGGCACGGTTCAGATGCAGTCACCCAACAGCATAATGCAAAATTCACGTGTGTTTTTTTGCGCATCCGCTATCATCCGCTTCCTTTTTTCTGCCGCTCTCGTATGCTTAGCGCAAAGTGGTAAACGTTAACGGCAAACCAGAGAAGCTTATGCGCATTTGTTTTTTAATGTACCCGTGGGAAAAAGTGCAACCGGATGGCGACAGCACTATCCGTATGATCCACGAAGCGGTAAGCCGCGGCCACAGCGTGGCCATTACCCATGCCACCAATTTAACGGTGCGTGACAGTATTGCTCAGGCATTTTGCAAAGTGTTTGTTAAAGGCCAGAAAATCTCCAGCAATATTGCCAGCTTTTACCGCAATGCCCAGTTTAACCAGCAGAAACTGCCACTGGCAGCCTTTGATGCCATCTTTATCCGCTTAAACCCGCCGCTGGATCCGATAGTGCTGAACTTTCTCGATTCGGTGCGGGAAGACACCTTTATTATGAATGATCTGGACGGTGTGCGGATTGCCAATAATAAGATGTACACCGCGTCGCTGCACGACCCGGATAACGAATTTATTCCGGTAACCCATGTGTCGAAAAACAAAGATTATCTGGCACGGGTGCTGGCAGAATCACCAAATGAAAAAATGATCTTAAAACCGCTGAATGGCTATGGTGGCAAAGGCGTTATTTTGCTGGAAAAATCTGCCGCACAAAGCGCCCGCTCGCTGCTGGATTTTTATATCGGCGATACCGAGCGCGGTAACTACGTTATTTTGCAGGAATACGTAGAAGGCGCAGAGCTGGGCGATATCCGCATTTTAATGCTCAATGGTAAAGCTATAGGTGCTATGCGGCGTATTCCGCCGGCAGACGATGTGCGATCTAACGTGCATGCCGGCGGCAGCGTGGTTAAACATCAACTGACAGAGCAAGAGAAGCGGTTGTGCGCCCATATAGGCCCGAGGCTGGCACGTGACGGCTTATTTTTTGCCGGTATCGACGTCATAAACGGCAAGCTGATTGAAGTCAATGTGATGAGCCCCGGCGGCATAGCGCGGATAAACCGCCTAAACGGCGTGCGGCTGCAGGAAAAAGTTATCGATTTTATTGAACAGGTGGTATATAGCAAAACCTTGCTGTCGCCACGTAAACAAGCGTTCAGGCCGCTGCTGAGCGAAGCCGAAGCGCTTATTTAAAAACTTTTCATCGTCGGTAAAAAAATATTTCGCTGTGGCGAATCAATAAATCCGGTAAATAAGCAGAAAAAATCTGAGGTGCGCTTATGTCACAGGTAGAGAGTAACGATTTTGAGCTGGAAGAGCCGATAGACGACGTGGAGATCATCAAAGAGTTGTCGCCCAAAGACAGCAAAGCCAGGCAAAAGCTGGAAGCCAGGCGTCGCATTGATGACCTGCTGGAGCAAAAGCGTCTGCGCCAGTTGCTGGATGATTGGGAGCTGGACGATACTGATGCATAAAACAAAACGGGCGCTTAAAGCGCCCATTTTTTATCGGTGTTGGCTAACGGTTGTTATTAGCCGCGATATTTCTGCATGACTAAAGTGGCGTTAGTGCCACCAAAACCAAAGCTGTTTGACATCACGGTATTCAGCTCAGCCGGTGTCGCTTTAGTAACAATATTCAGCCCTTGCGCTGCTTCATCCAGCTCGCCGATATTCACCGACGGTGCAATAAAGCTGTGCTTCATCATCAGCAATGAGTAGATGGCTTCATGCACACCCGCCGCGCCTAAGGCATGGCCGGTCATCGCTTTGGTGGCGCTGATGGCCGGCGACTTACCGGCAAACACTTGCTGAATAGCACCCAGCTCTTTTACATCACCTACCGGTGTGCTGGTGCCGTGAGTGTTAACGTAATCGACTTCAGCTGTCACGCCATGCATCGCCATTTGCATACAACGTATGGCGCCTTCACCGCTTGGCGCAACCATATCGTAACCATCTGACGTAGCGCCATAGCCAACAACTTCAGCATAAATAGTCGCGCCACGGGCCAGCGCATGCTCCAGCTCTTCTACCACCACCATACCGCCACCGCCGCTGATGACAAAGCCGTCACGGTTGGCATCATAGGTGCGTGATGCCAGCTCAGGGGTGTCGTTATATTTAGTCGACAGCGCGCCCATCGCATCAAATTCCATCGCCAGGGTCCAGTGCACTTCTTCGCCGCCACCGGCAAAGACCACGTCCTGCTTCCCCAGTTGGATCAGCTCTACCGCATGGCCGATACAGTGCGCACTGGTGGCACAAGCCGAACTGATCGAGTAATTCACGCCTTTAATTTTAAACGGTGTAGCCAAACAAGCAGAACAGGTGCTGGACATGGTTTTAGGTACAGCATAAGGACCCACCCGCTTTACGCCTTTTTCGCGCAGAATATCTGCCGCTTCTACCTGCACCTTAGATGAAGCACCGCCGGAGCCGGCTACCAGGCCAATACGCGGGTTGGAGATTTGCTCTTCAGTAAAACCGGCGTCCAGCATCGCTTCTTGCATCGCGATATAGGCGTAAGCTGCGGCATCGCCCATGAAACGCATGGCTTTACGGTCAATCAGCTCTGACGGTTCCAGTTTAATGTTGCCCCACACCTGTGAGCGCAGGCCCATTTGCGCAAATTCTTCTGCGCGGGTAATACCGGAACGGCCCGCCTGTAACGACGCCAGTACTTCATCTTTGTTATTGCCAATACTGGAAACAATACCAATACCTGTGATTACCGCTCTTTTCATGCTTACTCCCATCAACCGGTCTGATGCCGGCAAGGTTAAAATAATACTGTGCGCCATTGTACGTATTTTGTTTTACTAAGTGGTCAGCTTTCAGCGCACACTTGTACTCTGTTTTCAATTCTGCGGTAGCTTAGGGTAAACTACAAGCCGAATTTTGTGGTGGACCCGCCTGTTATGTCACAACCTAACACCAGCCAGATTAGCAACGCCAAAATACACTTTAATGACCAGGGCGCCCCGGTCGCGTCTGACTTTGACGATATCTATTTTTCCGAAGACGGCGGCATGGCCGAAACCGACTACGTGTTTTTACAGCAAAACGGTTTACCACAGCGCTGGCAAACACACAATAAGCCGGCATTTCATATTATTGAAACCGGCTTTGGTACCGGGGCTAATTTTTTGCTGACCTGGCTGCGTTTTCGCGGGCACAAGCAGTTATCCGGCGGTGCGACTTGCCAACGTTTGTATTTCAGCAGCTTTGAGAAATTCCCGCTAAGCCATGCCGATTTAAACCGCGCGCTGGCGGTACATACCGATCTGCAGGAGCTGTGTCAGCTGCTGCTGGCCGCTTACCCACCCGCCGTTGCCGGTTGCCACCGGCTGAGTTTTGACAACGGCAGCGTGATACTGGATTTATGGCTGGGCGATGTGAATGCCCTGCTGCCTGAGGTGAGCGCTACTGTCGATGCTGTTTATCTGGATGGCTTTGCGCCAGGTAAAAACCCGGACATGTGGCAGGACGAGCTGTTCAGCGGCCTGGCCAGGCTTAGCCAACACGGCAGCACAGTGTCTACCTTTACTGCTGCAGGCATAGTAAAACGCGGCTTGCAACAGGCAGGGTTCAGCGTAAAAAAAATTAAAGGTTTTGGCCGTAAACGCGACATGCTAACAGCCTGTTTTGATACACCAACAGCGCTGCCACAGCCTGCGCCAACGCAGGTTACCCTTGTCGGCGGTGGCATTGCCTCCATTTGTACGGCGCTGGCGCTGCAGCAGCGCGGCATAGCGGTACACCTGATTTGTGAAGACAGTAACGTGGCACAGCAGGCATCACAAAACCGCCAGGGCGCGGTGTACCCTAACCTGCATGCCAACCTGACAGACGACAGCCAGCTGCATGTGCAGGCGTTTTTATATGCCCGGCATTTTTATCAGTACTGGCATACACAAGGGCTGGATTTTGCTATGGATTGGTGCGGCTTATTGCATCTGGCCAGCAATAAACTGCTGCAACAGCGCCAGCAAAAGTTAATTGATAATGCCTTGTGGCCGCAGCAGCTGGTGCAGGCCGTTGACGCTGCCACAGCAAGCGAGTTGGCCGGTTTAACACTGCCACACGGCGGCATTTATTTACCGCTGGCCGGCTGGTTAAACCCGCAGCAGTTTTGCCAACAGGCGCTGGCCTGGCTGCAACAGCAAGCCTCGTTCCGGCTTAGCCTGAACTGTAACGTCAAGGCGATAACGACCAATGCCAACGGCGACTGGCTGTTGCAAACAACAGCTGGCCAGCTTACTGCCAACAACCTGGTGCTGGCCTGTGGCAGCAAGCTGGCGCAATTTGCGCCAACAGCAAAGCTGCCACTGAATAAAATCCGCGGCCAGGTCAGCCATGTGCAAAGTAAAGCCATGACAGCGCTGAAAACCGTATTGTGCCATAAGGGCTACATCACCCCGGGCTGGCAGGGGCTGCATTGTGTTGGCGCCACCTTCGACCGCACTGCAACAGAAGCCTTTGTCAGCGAGCAGGACAATATTGAAAATTTACAGCTGGTTAATGATCAACTTAACCAACCGGACTGGTTTGCTGACAGCAAGGCAGTCAGTGCGGCAGCAGCGTTTCGGGCTACGGTGCCGGATCATTTGCCGCTGGCAGGAGGCATAGACGGGCAGCCAGGTTTATATGTGCTTGGGGCTATGGGAGCCCGCGGCATTATGCTGTCACCATTGCTGGCAGAGCTGCTGGCATGCCAACTTTGCACTGAGCCCGCGCCGTTAAGCCGGCAGCTTATTGGCAAAATAAGTGCATCACGCTATTAACTTTGGTCGCTATGCACTTGTTAGCAAACCAGATCTTAGCCTCTGCCTGAACTGCGCCCACAATATAATGTCGGGCAAAGGCAAAAAAAATTTGCTAAGGTAAGCCAAAATATTGTTCTTGAAGCAAAGGAAAGATGATGCGTTCAGCCGTTTTATTATGCCTGGCCTTAACCTGTGGCAGCTTAAGCTCTGCGCTGCAGGCTAACGATTTTTACCAGATCCCAATCCCTGCAGATGCACGGGAATTTTCCCGGCTTGACAGCAAGATGCCGGCAGTACTGAGCTTTTTCAGTCAGCAAACCGAAAGTGAGTTACGTGATTACTATATTCAACAGTTAGGCGAGCCGGCAAACGAGCAAACGCTATATGGCCGGCAGCATTTATACTTTAACGTTAACAATAATCAGGTAAGAATTTTGATCTCCGGCCAGAATGACTGGCGCCAGGTAGATATTATGGTGCAGAACTAAAGCTGCAAACTACCAGCAGCTTGCTAAGCCCGTCAGGGCTTAGTCATTTGCAGCACTACGCGGCGGTTTTTCTTACGTTCAAGTGCAGTATCATTCGGCGCTGCATGGCGCCGCTCACCAAAGCCCTCTACCTGCACTTTATCGGCACTCATCCCTGCTGCAACAAAAAAGCTTTTTACCTTCTCTGCCCGCTTTACCGATAGCTGTTCATTCATCCAACGGCCGCCGTAACTGTCGGTATAGCCCTGAATTTCGATGTATTCGATGTCCTGGTCGTATTTTAAGTATTCGGCAATCTGTGTCAGCCGGCGCTGAGATTCCCGCGTTAACTGGTCGCCGCCGGTTTCGTAACTTAAAACCGTAAAGGCGATATCGTCAAAGCTATATGGCAGCAACGCAGAAATACATTGATTAAACTGCTGATATTGCTTTAAAAATTGTACCGGGTTTATCGAAGCCGCCACCTTGTCATAAGGGCTGTGCCAGTCACTGAAATAAAAGGTCGGGCTAAAGCCCTGCTCTAACTCGGTGAGCAATGTCCAGGCGGCTTTCTTCGGTAAATCACCGTTGTACTGTTTCAGCAGTTGCATGCTGGCCACCGCTTTGGCCGGCTCTCCTGGTCGCCATGCCGGCGGTACCGACAGCACTTCGGCTAAATCATAGCCGTCGGGCAAGCGCAGCATTTGCAGTTCAAAATCTAAATTCAGCGCTTTGCCGGCAACGCTGCGAAATACCGCCTGGCCAAAATGCGGTATTTCATGTTGTAGCTGACATTCCAATGGCGTATTGCGGTTTAACTGCCATACCGACTGTTCAATACCGGCAGAATATTGACGCAGCTGCGGCTGCGCCAGCAGATTGCAACTAAAGATGATCACACTAAAAGCTAATAAGGTTCGCATTTTCCGGTTTCCCACCACTATAGGCATATCAAGCCGTGCCCTTCAGGGTTTATCTGTACTGCTGATATCTGTAAATGATGATATCTAAAGCAAACACTATGCCGTAACAAGACGCTGCACTAATTTTTTGGCATAATAGCCACTGATTTGTTAAATGGCGCCGTTATGACACAACCCAATTCTCAACTGGCTCAGCGTTTTCGTGGTTACTACCCTGTAGTTATCGACGTGGAAACCGCAGGCTTTAATGCTAAAACTGATGCCTTGCTGGAAATTGCCGCCACCTTGCTCGATATGGATGAGGACGGCAATTTAATTCCGCTTAAAACCCTGCACTTTCATGTTGAGCCGTTTGAAGGCGCCAACCTGGATGCCAGCTCACTGGCATTTAACGGCATAGACCCGTTTAACCCGTTACGCGGCGCCGTGCACGAACGTGAAGCCATTACCGAAATATGCAAAGCCGTACGCAAAGCGCAAAAAGATGCCGGTTGTCAGCGTAGCGTAATAGTGGCGCACAACGCCGCTTTCGATCAGGGCTTTTTAAATGCGGCTATCGAGCGGCTTAACTTTAAACGCTCGCCGTTTCATGCTTTTGTCTCATTTGATACCACCAGCCTGGCCGCATTAGCGGTGGGCCAGACCGTGTTAGCAAAAGCCTGTAAAGCGGCCGGCATAGCCTTTGACAATAAAGAAGCACACAGTGCACTGTACGATACCGAGCGCACTGCCGAACTCTTCTGTTATATCGTCAATAGCTGGAAACAGTTGGGCGGCTGGCCGATGGCCAATATCCAGCCGGATGACAGTTCTGCTGATGATGATGACACTGACGCTGTCGCATAAAAGCACAAAGGCCGCAAACAGCGGCCTTTGTTTTTTGCAGCAGGGTTTATTCTGCCGCAGTATCGGTTTTGTGTTTCGCCGCGGATTCTTTAATTAACGGCTGCAACTCACCACGCTGAAACATTTCCAGCACGATATCACAACCGCCAACCAGTTCACCGTCAACCCACAACTGCGGGAAGGTTGGCCAGTTCGCGTACTTGGGTAATTCAGCACGAATATCCGGGTTTTGCAAAATATCGACATAGGCAAACTGTTCGCCACAGGCTATCAGCGCTTGCGATGCCTGCGCAGAGAAGCCGCAACTGGGGAATTTCGGTGAGCCCTTCATAAACAACAGAATAGGGTTTTCAGCAATTTGCTGTTTTATTTTGTCCAGCGTTTCCATTAATACCTCACAACAAGTGCATTTCTACATTGGCTGACATTTTACGCTGTTCTGTGCGCTATGGCACTTGAGATTTACGAAAAAAACCCCACTTCCGTGTTACAACGTACCAAACTGATCATCAAAGCGCGTTACACTGGATCAGCTTATAATCAGACACTGCAAAACTTGAGTATTTTAGTCAGGTTTTGTAGTCTACGCCATGCAGACATCATAAACAACGCCAACGGAGAACGACAATGGCCTTTGAATTACCCGCATTACCTTATGCAAAAGACGCCTTAGCGCCACACATTTCAGCAGAGACGCTGGAATACCACTACGGCAAACACCACAATACTTATGTAGTGAAGTTAAACGGCTTAATTGAAGGTACTCCTTTCGCCGGTAAGTCACTGGAAGAGATCGTTCGCAGCTCCGAAGGTGGTGTGTTTAATAATGCCGCCCAGGTATGGAACCATACTTTTTACTGGCACTGCTTATCACCAAACGGTGGTGGCGAGCCAACCGGCGCTGTAGCTGACGCCATCAATGCCAAATGGGGTTCTTTCGCCGCTTTTAAAACAGCCTTTAACGACAAAGCAGTAAATAACTTTGGTTCAAGCTGGACTTGGTTAGTGAAAAAAGCCGATGGTAGCCTGGACATTGTCAACACCAGCAATGCGGCAACGCCATTGACTGATACCAGCCTGACGCCGGTGATGACAGTAGACTTGTGGGAACACGCCTACTACATCGATTACCGCAATGCGCGGCCAACCTACCTGGATGCATTCTGGGCACTGGTTAACTGGAAGTTTGCCAACGAGAACTTCGCGAAGTAACACTATTTTTCTGCACAAAACCCGGCTGATGCCGGGTTTTTTGTCCACCCTGCTTTACATTTTGGCCGTTCGGCCTGACTAAACCTTTTCTCTGCCGCAGCCCGTAGCCTGAAGAAAATTGTAGATTTTTCTGTCAATTAGTCAGGCGGGAATCCGCTTTACTGTCTAACCTTAGAGTAACAGCCAGGCTGCTACCCTTTCCCGATGTTTATAAGCCGGAGGTGCAAATGAGTATTTTTGAGCACTACAAATCACGCTACGAGGCTGCCAAAGAAGAAGAATATAGTATTCAGGAGTTTCTGGCGTTATGTAAAGAAGACAAGAGCTGCTATGCCAGTGCGGCAGAGCGTCTGTTACTGGCCATCGGCCAACCGGAACTGACAGACACGGCACAGGATCCGAAGCTGAGCCGGCTGTTTTCCAACCGCGTGATCGCCCGTTACCCGGCGTTCTCTGAATTTTACGGCATGGAAGAAGCCATAGAACAAATAGTGTCTTACCTTAAACACTCAGCTCAGGGACTGGAAGAGCGCAAACAAATTCTGTACTTACTCGGTCCGGTGGGCGGCGGTAAGTCTTCGCTGGCAGAAAAGTTAAAACATTTAATGCAGCAAATTCCAATCTACTATTTAAAAGGCTCGCCGGTGTACGACAACCCGCTGTGCCTGTTCGACGTTAATGAAGACGGCAATATTCTGCAGCAGGAATACGGCATCCCCAAACGTTACCTGCGCAATATTATGTCGCCCTGGGCCAGCAAACGCCTGCATGAGTATAACGGCGATATCAGCCAGTTTAAGGTGGTGAAAAAGTACCCGTCTATTCTGGATCAACTGGCGATAGCTAAAACCGAACCCGGTGATGAAAACAACCAGGATATTGCCTCACTGGTAGGTAAAGTGGATATCCGCAAGCTGGAACACTTTGCCCAGAATGACCCGGATGCCTACAGCTACTCCGGTGCTTTGTGCCGCGCCAACCAGGGTTTAATGGAATTTGTTGAGATGTTTAAAGCGCCGATTAAGGTGCTGCATCCGCTGCTTACCGCCACCCAGGAAGGCAACTATAACGGTACCGAAGGCCTGGCGGCGCTGCCGTTTGACGGCATTATTCTGGCACACAGCAATGAGTCAGAGTGGCAGACCTTCCGTAACAACAAAAATAACGAAGCCTTTCTCGATCGCGTTTACATTGTAAAAGTGCCCTATTGTCTGCGTGTAAGTGAAGAGATGCGCATTTATCAAAAACTACTGGAGCACAGCGAACTGAATAACTCGCCTTGTGCGCCCGGCACTTTAATTTCGCTGGCGCAGTTTGCGGTGTTATCGCGGTTGAAAAACCCGGATAACTCCAGCTTGTACTCCAAAATGCGGGTGTATGACGGTGAAAGCTTAAAAGATACCGATCCAAAAGCAAAATCCTATCAGGAGTACCGTGATTACGCTGGGGTAGATGAAGGCATGACCGGCTTATCAACCCGCTTTGCCTTTAAAATATTGTCGCGCGTATTTAACTTCGACAGCACCGAAGTAGCCGCCAATCCGGTGCATTTATTCTATGTGCTGGAGCAACAAATAGAGCGCGAGCAGTTCCCGGCCGACGTAGCTGAGCGCTATCTGGAGCATTTAAAAGGCTATTTGATTCCGAAATATATTGAGTTTATCGGTAAGGAAATTCAAACCGCTTACCTGGAGTCTTATTCTGAATACGGCCAGAACATTTTTGACCGCTACGTGATCTATGCCGATTTTTGGATCCAGGACCAGGAATACCGCGATCCGGAAACCGGCCAGCTGTTTGACCGCGCCGCACTGAATGCCGAACTGGAGAAAATTGAAAAGCCGGCCGGTATCAGTAACCCGAAAGATTTTCGCAATGAAATTGTTAACTTTGTGCTGAGGGCCAAAGCGAAAAACAACGGCAAAAACCCCACCTGGACCAGTTACGAGAAACTGCGCACTGTGATTGAGAAAAAGATGTTCTCCAGCACAGAAGAGCTGCTGCCGGTGATTTCGTTTAACGCCAAGACCTCAACCGATGATCAGAAGAAACACGATGACTTCGTCAACCGGATGATGGAAAAAGGCTATACCCGTAAGCAGGTGCGGCTATTATCTGAATGGTATTTGCGCGTACGCAAATCGCAGTAATACGCGAAGCCGGAGGTAGTATGGCGCATTTTATCGACAGACGACTTAACGGTAAGAATAAAAGCGCGGTGAACCGTCAGCGCTTTATCCGCCGTTATAAGCAGCAAATTAAAAAAGCGGTGTCCGACGCCATCAGCAAGCGTAGCGTAACCGATATCAGCAGTGGCGAAAGCGTAACGGTGCCGGGTAAAGATATCAGCGAGCCGTTTTTTCATCAGGGCAAAGGTGGCAGGCGGCAGATTATCCATCCGGGTAATGATCAGTTCAGCCCGGGTGACAGGATTAAACGGCCACAAGGCGGCGCCGGTGGCAGTGGTCAGGGCGATGCCGGCGCCGACGGCGAAGGTACAGATGACTTTGTATTTTCTATCTCAAAAGATGAGTATCTGGATTTACTGTTTGAAGATTTAGAGCTGCCTAATCTGAAAAAAAATCAGCTGGATAAGCTGGTGCTGTATAAAAACGTGCGCGCCGGTTACCGCTCTGAAGGCGTACCAAGCAATATTGACATAGTGCGCTCTTTGCGCGGCTCTTTAGCGCGGCGCGTAGCCATGACCGCCGGAAAAAAAGCCAAATTGCGCGAGTTGGAGCAACAGTTAGCCGCGCTGGAGCACGAGCCGGTACCGGATCAGCAGCAACTGCGTTTGTTAAGCACTGAAATTGCAGAGCTGAAACAACGCATTGCCGCCGTGCCCTTTATTGACAGTTTCGATTTACGTTTCCGCAATTTCCAAAAGCGGCCCGAGCCTACCAGTAAAGCGGTAATGTTTTGCCTGATGGATGTATCCGGCTCAATGGACCAGGCAACAAAAGATATGGCCAAGCGTTTTTATATTCTGCTGTACTTGTTCTTAAGCCGCAGTTACAAGAATGTCGAAGTGGTGTATATCCGCCATCATACCCAGGCCAAAGAGGTTGATGAGCAAGAGTTCTTTTATTCGCAGGAAACCGGCGGCACTATAGTCTCCAGTGCGCTGAAAATGATGTACGACATAGTACTGGAGCGTTACAACCCCGCCGAATGGAATATCTACGCTGCTCAGGCGTCAGACGGCGATAACTGGACCGACGACAGCGCCCCCTGTGCTGAGTTGATGGCTAATAAGTTACTGCCGCTGGTACGTTACTACGCCTACATTGAAATTACGCCACGGGCGCATCAAAGCCTGTGGCAGGAATACGAGAAGCTGCTACCGGCCTTTGATAACTTTGCCATTCAGCATATTAAAGATGTCAGTGATATTTATCCGGTATTTCGCGAGCTGTTTAAAAAGCAGGCAGCCTGAGCGTATCTCTGCTAACGAGTGAGGTTTTTCTATGGCCAAAGCAAAAGCTAAAACAGCACCATGCTTATCTGACGGGCCCGACTGGACCTTCGATTTACTCGATGCGTATCATCAGGAAATTGCCCGGGTTGCAGCGCATTACAAGCTGGATACCTACCCCAACCAAATCGAGGTGATCACTGCCGAGCAAATGATGGACGCCTATTCCAGCGTGGGTATGCCACTGGGTTACCATCACTGGTCTTACGGTAAAAAGTTTATTCAAACCGAGCAGAATTATAAACGCGGCAATATGGGGCTGGCCTATGAAATAGTGATTAACTCTAACCCTTGTATTGCTTACCTGATGGAAGAAAATACTATTACCATGCAGGCCCTGGTGATGGCACATGCCTGTTATGGCCATAACTCCTTTTTTAAAAATAACTATTTATTTAAAACCTGGACCGACGCCGGTTCCATTATTGATTACCTGTTGTTTGCGAAACATTATATTAGCCAATGCGAGGAAAAGTACGGTATCAGCGAAGTTGAAGATATGCTCGACTCCTGTCATGCGTTGATGAACTACGGCGTGGACCGCTACAAAAGACCGCAGAAAATCTCTTTGGATGAGGAGCAAAAGCGCCAGCAGGAGCGCGAAACTTATTTGCAGTCTCAGGTTAATGACTTATGGCGCACCATTCCGGTAAAAGCCAGCAGTGCCGAACAGCACACAATCCGTTTCCCGGCAGAGCCGCAAGAAAACATTTTGTACTTTATTGAGAAAAATGCCCCGTTATTAAAATCGTGGCAGCGGGAAATTGTGCGCATAGTGCGCAAAATTTCGCAGTATTTTTACCCGCAAAAGCAAACACAGGTGATGAATGAAGGCTGGGCTACCTTCTGGCATTACACTATTTTGCAGCACCTGTACGACGAGGGTAAAGTCAGCGACCGCTTTATGTTAGAAGTGCTGCACAGCCATACTAATGTGGTAGCACAGCCGGAGTACCACAGTAAATATTACTCCGGCATTAACCCTTATGCGCTGGGTTTTGCCATGTTTTGTGATATACGCCGTATTTGCGAACAGCCTACAGCAGAAGATAAACAGTGGTTTCCCGATATTGCCGGCAGTGACTGGTTGGATACCCTGCATTTTGCCATGCAAAATTTTAAAGACGAGAGCTTTATCAGCCAGTACCTGTCACCTAAGGTGATCCGTGATTTTCACCTGTTTGCTATTGTCGACGATGACGAAGAAGGCAGCCTTGAAGTGGCGGCCATTCACAACGCCGAGGGCTATCAACGTATCCGCCAGATGCTGTCGCAGCAGTATAACCTGAGCCAGATAGAGCCGAATATTCAGGTGCACAATGTCGATTTTAACGGTAATCGCTCACTGACATTACGTTATATTCCGCAGAACCGTATCCCGCTGGCTAACAGCCAACAACAGGTATTGAAGCACCTGCATCGGTTATGGGGTTTCAGCGTGTATCTGGAGCAACAAAATGAGGATGGCAGCATTGAAACCTTGTACAGCTGCCCTGAACAAACCGATCTTCGTGATGATTAGCCGCCGGCAGCGTCAAACTGATGACAGGTTACTCTGTTGCGCCCTGCAGCTTTAGACTGATACAGGCCTTTGTCTGCTGCTTCTATCCATTGCCGGTGCTCTGTCATGCTGTTGCTGTGTTGCGCCAAACCGACACTTATGCTTGTAACAAGCACTTGATTATTATAATTAATTTTCAACTGCTCTACCGAATGGCGCAAACGCTCTGCCAAGCAGGCGGCCTGCTCAATATTGGTATCTACCAATAATATCGCATACTCTTCACCACCATAGCGGCCGGCAATGTCGGTGGCCCGCAGATTACTGCGCACCGCATCGGCAACGGCTCTGATCACCTCATCGCCGGCAGCATGGCCATAGGTGTCGTTAATACGTTTAAAATGGTCGATATCACACATCAGCAGTGTGCTCTGATGTGTATAGCGCTGCAGGCGTTTAAATTCCTGCAACAGGTTTTCTTCCCAATGGCCGCGGTTAAACAAACCGGTTAAAAAGTCGGTTTTGGTAAGTTGCCGCAAACGGCCATTCATCGACTCCAACTCCAACCGGCTTACAGCGACGTCTGTCACGTCATAAATAATAAAGCACAGATGCGTTACCGCCCCCCGGGTATCTGTGAGTGGAAAGATGGTACTGTTTTGATACATGTACTCGGCACTGCCGGTAATAGGCCGGTAGTTGCGAAACTTAAAAATATAGGGTCTTTGCTCCCAGATAGTAAAAGCACGGTTTTTCAGCAGTACCACCGGGTCACACTTACGCCGCAACCAGTCTTCATCTATTTCCGAGAATAAATCAAACAGATATCGGTCACGCACCTGCCTGGGTGTTAAACCACTGTGGTTCTCCATAAAGCCGTTCCATACCTGAATACGATAATCACAATTCAGTACTACCAAACCAACATCCACGGTTTGGAACATGTCCATCAGCCAGTGAATTTCGGAAACATCAACCTGAGTATGTGACATCGTTACTCCTCCAGCAAGAATGCGACTTTGTAGTTCAGCGTTTTCAAGCTGTCTTCGGTAAACAGCAGCAGTAAATCACAGCTGATATTATAGTTTTCAATACCGTAACTCAGTTCAATCGCCAGGGTTTTACGCCAGCGCTTGGCATTAGCAATAATCAGCTCGCTAACCGGCGCATGCTGCCCCAGCACCACAGGATGGCCCTGGCTGAAACTCATATCTATCTGTTCGGCCAGGCCTTTGAGCACAGCACCAATCAGAATATTGGCAATGTCCATCAACAGTTCCAACTCGACCTTAACTGTCAGCTCCCCCTGGTAATTCATCAGCCTGGCAATATCTTTGAAGCTGGAATCTGTCAGGATCAGCAGCGCTTCGCCGGCTACGCCACCACCAATAAAGCCCTGACATACGGCAGAGGTTGTCGCCTGGTGCTCTACCGACGCCAACGCCATATGCAACTCACTGACTTCAATCAGATTAACATTGGGAATGGGTAATTTGACAAAAACATTCAGCAACCTTGCTAACAGATCACCAGCCTGCCCCATGGCTACGTTAGTCAGTTCTTGCAGCACGTCGCGCATCTCTGCACTTAGCTCGGCAGCCGGTGCCGTGGCTTTGGAGATACCAGCCGACGCCGTTGTAACACGGGCGCTGACAGCATGTTGTTGCATCAGCTGTTGTAATTTGGCGCTATCAACCGGTTTGCGGATAAAGTCGAGCGCGCCCAGGCTTTTAACCCGTTCGAAAGCTTCAGGCTGTACATCACCGGATACCACGACCACATTCAGCACTATCTGGCGTTTTTTCAGTTCAGCCAGCACCTGATAACCATCCATTACCGGCATATTTAAATCCAGAAATAACCAGTCAATGCGCTGTTGCAGCAGAGTATCCATGGCTTCAGCGCCATGGCCGGCAAAAAACAGGTTGCTTTGCCACTCCTGTGGTAGAATTCTTGCCAATTGCTTACGGGCCAGGTTGGAATCGTCGCAAATCAGTACAGCAGTTGTCATCGGCTTCTCACTTCGCGCAGGCTTCATTTCAGTCTAGACTGAAATAAACAGTTCGCGCATAAACAACGAAAATATGTTGTGTTCCAGCTGATTACTTTTAATGCATTCAATATTAACAGGAGCTGTATCATGTCAGCATTATCTCATCTTTATAGCAAAACCTGCGTTGCCGCAGCCATGCTTTGTGTCAGTTTCGCCGGTAGTGCAGCAGACTTTCAGGCTTCTTTGCCAGAGCGCTTAAGCAAAGTAAAAGCCGGTAATCAACAAGTGGTATTGCTGGGCAATAAACTTAGTACCGGCGATACCGCACCGGCTTTTAAAGTGGTAGATGCCAGCTTTAAAACGGTAGCACTGGCAGATTATCGTGGTAAAACAGTGTTGATCAGCGTGGTGCCCAGTATAGACACCGGTGTCTGTTCATTGCAAACCAAGCGCTTTAATAGCGAAGTGGCGAACTTACCGGATAATGTGGTGTTGTTAACCATCAGCACGGATCTGCCCTTTGCGCAAAAACGCTACTGTCAGCAGGAGCAAATCGACAACGTAGTAGTGTTATCCGACGCAGTATGGCGTGATTTTGGCAGCAATTATGGCTTACTTATCAAAGATATGGGTTTACTAACCCGCGCTGTGTTAATTATAGACCGCAAGGGTAAACTGGCTTACCAGCAGTTGGTACCGGAATTAGCACAAGAACCGGATTACGCTGCCGCGTTAAATGCACTGCAACAGCTAATGCCGAAAAGTTAGGTGAGCTGCTGTGCTGTAGCAGACACAAAAAAGCCCTGAACAGTCAGGGCTTTTTGCTGTAAGTGCGGCTTAGCTAAGTAATGACACCAGCTCTGCAGTTACCGCATCAACCGCCTTGGTGCCATCAATATGGTGATAACGGGTGTTACCGGCGTCGGCTTCAGCGCGGTAATAGCCTACCAATGGCTCGGTTTGCTCGTGATAAATCGCCAGACGCTTACGGACGGTTTCTGCCACATCATCAGGGCGAATAACCAGCTCTTCACCGGTTACGTCGTCTTTGCCATCGGCCTTAGGCGGATTATAGCGAATATGGTATACCCTACCTGATGCTGGGTGTACGCGCCGGCCACTCATGCGCTCAACAATTACGTCATCCGGTACATCAAATTCAATAACATGATCAATGACGATGCCTTTTTCTTTCATCGCATCGGCTTGCGGAATAGTGCGCGGAAAACCATCCAGCAAAAAACCTTTACTGCAATCCGGTTCAGCAATGCGCTCTTTTACCAGACCGATAATAATATCGTCTGAAACCAGCTGACCGGCATCCATCACCTGTTTGGCCGCTAAGCCCAGTTCCGTACCGGCTTTAATTGCTGCACGCAACATATCACCGGTAGAAATTTGTGGAATGCCGTATTTACTCATTAAAAACTGAGCCTGGGTTCCTTTACCGGCACCCGGGGCACCCAACAAAATTATGCGCATAGCAACACCCTCATGTTCTGGGATTGATCCATTAATTATAAAGGCCGGATCTTTACATAATGTCTTGCCTGAGACAAGAAGTTTGTCTTGTTGCGCTAACTGGTCCGGCTATTTCATTGGCTTTTAGTCGTATAGCTGGGCAAAGACAGCAATCGCTGCGTTTTTTTACGCCAAACGGCTGAAAATCACATTTTTTTCAGCCGTAGCCGCACCTTACCCGACTAAAGTTGTAGCGGGTTACACCCTGAACTTAGCTAACAATGCTTTGAGTTGCTCGGCCAAATCGGCTAATGATTCACTGGCCTGAGTTGATTGGGTAACATTGTCCGCCGTCTGATAAGCCACATCGCTGATGCTGTGCAGATTTTTATTCAGATCCCGCGATACCGTGGTTTGCTGCTCGGTGGCACTGGCTATTTGCTGCGCAGTATCGTTAATCAACGACACTGCTGCACTAATGCTGGTTAAGGCATCACCAGCCTTACCGGCCTGCTCCGCAGTTTTTCGGGTTGCCTGTTCGCTTTTGTTAGTTGCTGATACCGCGTTATCGGTACCACGCTGTAACTTCTCAATCATCTGCTGAATTTCAGTGGTCGAGTCTTTGGTGCGGCTGGCGAGGGTTCTTACTTCATCCGCCACGACAGCAAAACCGCGGCCGGTTTCACCGGCTCTGGCGGCTTCAATTGCTGCGTTCAGCGCCAATAAGTTGGTTTGTTCTGCAATGCCCTCTATAACCTGTAAAATATTGCCTATCTTGTCGCTGTCTTGTTTCAGATGATTAATAATCTCTGCCGCGCGGCTGACCTCGGTTGACAAGCCGGCGAGATCTTTTACGGTTTGGCTTACCACTAACTGGCCCTGTTGCGTTTCTTTTTCCGCCGCACCTGCGGCGTCTGCCGCTTGCTGGGTATTACGTGACACTTCTTCCAAAGATGCGGTCATTTGGTTCATGGCCACTGCCGAGCTGTTAATCTCAGTATTTTGTAATTCAATGCCGCGCTGGGTTTGCTCGTTAATTTGCGACAGCTCTGTTGCCGCCGCAGCGACCTGATCGGAATAATCACGGATTTGCAGCAACATAGTACGCAGGTTTTGCTGCATCACATGGATTGACGCCAGCAAGCTGGAACTGTCGCCGGCTTTTAACCGCACGCTGGCGGTTAAATCGCCTGTTGCTACCTGATGCACGATATTTGCCGTGTAACCAGGCTCTCCGCCTAAGGTACGGGTAATGGTGCGCACCAGGCTGATACAAACCACTATTGCCACCAGTAACACCACTGCAGAAATGATCATTAAGGTCCAGAGCATTTCCCGCACTTCTGTCAGCGCTTCGTATTCACGACTTTCCAATACCAATCCCCAGCCCAGCATGGGAATAAAGCTGTAGCTGCCAATTACCGTTGTACCGGCTGCATTGCTATACTGACCAATATCACTTTGTTTTTGCCGGATCCCCTGAGCTGCCTGTGTTTGCAACGCCTGGTCGGTATTTTTAATCGAATCGGCAGGGGTGATGGCTTTACCATCGCTGTCGAGCAAATAAATTTCGGTATAGTCGTTGCGGCTAAGATCATTCACTCTGGCAAAAATAGTCGTCAGCTGCACCGCTCCGCGCATTACCGCAACAATTTCATTATTACGCCGGATAGGAATAGCAATAGTACTGATACGGTTACCGGTAGCGCGCGACACTATAGGTTGCGAAAATGCATCCCGGCCACTGATAGCCTGCTTAAACCAGGCCCTGTCGGCGACATCAAAAGCATTCGCTTCAGCAACATCTAAAATTTGTGCCTGACCGTTGACAAAACTGACACCGGCCATGCCCTTACCAGAGGGAGCGACGACAAAAATAGTGTCGTAATAGCCCTGAGCCTGCGCCAACTGCTGCATTAACACTGCAGTATCGTCCAATTGTAGCTGTTGTGCTTGCGGTAGCCGTGCCAGGTAGCGCATTTCCTCCTGCCGTGCTAACAACCAATCGGTAAAGGCGTCGGCATTTAACACACTGGTGGTTTGTAAGGTATTGACCACCGCGCGGGTTTGCGAATTACGGTATTCAATAAACACTAAACTGGTCAGCACCAGGATCGACACCAACAGCAGGCTAACCATAATCACGGTAAGCCGGCCACCAAAGCCCATATTGCGCCAAAAATTAAACATAAGCTGCTCCTTGCCGGTAACGGTAAGCTGTTGAAAGTATAGAAGCAGATTACAATATAGATAGGATAAACGCGGAAGAAACCCGGTTTGTTGATAAGCGCCTTTGCTGCAGCCCTGTGGCCACAGCAAAGGCTTTAGCGGTTACTTAGCTAACGACAGCAACAGATTATTCAGCCTGGCGACAAAAGCCGCCGGGTCTTTTAAGCTACCGCGTTCGGCCAACAAGGCTTGTTCCAGCAATACCTCTGCCCATTGCTTAAAGCGCGCTTCATCCTGCTCATCGGCAATACGTTTTACCAGCTGGTGCTCAGTGTTCAGCTCAAAAATTGGTTTCACATCCGGCACTTTTTGGCCCACCGACTCCATCAGCTTGATCATCTGCGTGCTCATATCGAACTCGTCCGTCACCACACAAGCCGGGCTCTCGGTTAAACGGTGGCTGACTTTGACATCTTTAACCTGGTCGCCCAGCGCTGTTTTAAAGCGGCCGATAACATCGGCAAACGCCTGTTCCGCGTCCTGCTGTGCCTTTTTCGTTTCTTCATCATCCAGCTTGGATAAATCTAAACCGCCTTTAGCCACAGAACGCAGTTTTTTACCGTCAAATTCGGTTAAATGCTGCACCAGCCATTCGTCGATGCGGTCGGATAACAGCAGCACTTCAAGGCCTTTTTTACGCAGCACTTCCAAATGCGGGCTATGTTTAGCCGCGGCATAGCTGTCAGCCACGATATAGTAAATCTCGTCCTGGCCTTCTTTCATCCGGCTGATGTAATCAGCCAATGCGACGTTCTGTGTGCTGTCGTCATTGTGGGTTGAGGCAAAGCGCAGCAGAGCAGCAATTTGCTCTTTGTTAGCCATATCTTCTGCCGGGCCTTCTTTTAACACCTGGCCGAATTCTGTCCAGAATGCCTGATATTGCTCTGCATCTTTACTCAGCTTATCAAGCATTTTCAGCGCGCGGCTGCTGCAACCTTTACGCAGAGTTTGGGTGACTTTGGTGTCTTGCAGAATTTCACGCGACACGTTCAGCGGTAAATCGCTTGAATCCAGCACACCTTTGATAAAGCGCAGGTAAGCCGGCATAAATTGCTCGGCATCATCCATAATAAATACGCGCTGCACATAAAGCTTCAGGCCATGTTGTGCTTCGCGGTTCCACATATCAAACGGTGCTTTTTTCGGCACATAAAGTAAGCTGGTGTAATTGCTGTTACCCTCTACTTTATTGTGGCTCCAGCTTAACGGCTCGCTCCAGTCGTGCGAAATATGTTTGTAGAATTCCTGATACTCGTCATCGGTAATATCAGATTTATCACGGGTCCACAGCGCAGTAGCCTTATTGGCTGCCTGCCAGTGGCCGGGCACAGCGGCAATTTTTTCGCCGTCAGCGCCATCGCGCTCCGGCTGCTCTTCCTGCCATAACTCTACCGGAATGCTGATATGGTCTGAGTACTTGGTAACAATGCTCTCTACCTTCCAGCGGTTTAAGAACTCGTCTTCACCTTCGCGCAGGTGCAGCACTATCTCAGTACCACGGCTGTCTTTGCTGATGGCTGTAATGCTGTAATCGCCCTCGCCGGCCGATTCCCATTCAATGGCTTCATTGGCGGCAGCACCGGCTTTGCGTGTACGTACCGTTACTTTGTCGGCCACGATAAAGGCAGAGTAGAACCCTACACCAAACTGACCGATTAACTTGGAGTCTTTGCTTTGGTCGCCGGATAACTGCGAGAAAAATTCTTTGGTGCCGGATTTAGCAATAGTGCCCAAATGGCTTATCACTTCTTCCTGCGTCATGCCGATACCGTTATCGCTTACCGTTAAGGTACGGGCGGCTTCATCCAGGCTTATACGTACCCGCAACTCGCCGTCATCGCCGTACAGGCTGCCGTCTGACAACGCCAGAAAGCGCAGTTTATCAGCCGCGTCTGAAGCGTTAGATACCAACTCGCGCAGGAAAATTTCTTTGTTGGAATACAGTGAATGGATCATCAGCTGCAGCAGTTGTTTTACTTCTGCCTGAAAGCCATGGGTTTGCTTTTGGCCGCTAGAAGTGGCTGTGGTGTCACTCATTGTGTTTATCCCCGAACATTAAAGTTTGACAGTTATTACGCAGGCTGCACCGGCAGCCAAACACTGACAACTAATATGGGGAGGATTAACCGGATTTCAAGCAGGGTTATAATAATCAGAAGGCTTTGCGACCACTAAAAGCATGCGACAGCGTAGTGCCATCGACAAACTCCAACTCACCGCCAACCGGAATGCCCTGGGCAATGCGCGACACCTTTACCCGGTGCTTATGGCACAGCTCAGCAATATAAAATGCAGTGGCATCGCCCTCTACCGTTGGGTTGGTCGCCAGAATAAGTTCGGTAACACCGGCTGTCGCCAATAAGTTGCTGAGTTTATCCAGCCCCAAATCTTGTGGACCTATGCCATCCAGCGGCGACAAATAGCCCTGCAGTACAAAATAGCGCCCTTTAAACTGGCCGGTTTGCTCAATCGCCATTTGATCTGCCGCAGAGCCTACCACACAAATAATGCCATCTGCCGCGCGAGCAGGGTCAGTGCAAATATGGCACAGCTCGGTTTCGCAAAAAGTACGGCATTGCTGGCAATGGCCCACTTTATTCATCGCAGCGCTAAGTGCAGCGCCCAACTGCAGGCCGCCCTCGCGGTTACGTTCTAACAACGAAAACGCCATGCGCTGCGCAGATTTCGGTCCGACGCCCGGCAAAATACGCAGTGCATCAATAAGTTGTTGCACCAGCGGCGTATGACGGCTCATCAGAATGGCATTTTCATACCCGGTGGCAATTGCAGGCCGCCGGTAACTGAAGCCATTTTTTCTTTGCTGGTTTCATCAACACGGCGCACCGCGTCGTTAATTGCCGCGGCAATTAAATCTTCCAGCATATCTTTGTCATCCTGCATCAGGCTGTCGTCAATACTGACACGGCGTACATTGTGATTGCCCAGCATGGTTACTTTTACCAGCCCGGCACCAGCTTCACCGGTCACTTCCATCGCCGCGACTTCAGCCTGCATTTTCTGCATTTTTTCCTGCATGGCTTGCGCCTGCTTCATAATGTTGCCCATACCGCCTTTAAACATAGCTTTGTACCTGCCGTAAAATTAAGTTGAAGTAGCAGTGTATCGGACACTGACCTTTTACCGGCGACAAGATAATAACTTCGTCGCCAAAATACAAGTTATGCGCACTTAACGCACAGCTTAAACCGCTAGTTTACCACTATGGTATCGGGTAGCAGCTGTGCATCAAACAGCTGTTGCAGTTGCTGTACTTTTTCGTCTTCCTGCAGCAGCCGGCTGACATAACCAAAGCGTTCCTGCACAATTTTCTGTTGGATAGATAACGGGCTTTGCGCCACCTCGCTCTGATAGGTAATAGCAATGCTCAATGGCTGATTGAAACTGTGCTCCAGCACCTGTTGTAACTTAGTACGAAAGCTATCTTTATCCAGATGCTGCTGGCTTTGCGCCACGGTTAAACTCAGCTTATTACCATCCAGTTGCATAGCGGCATTGAGTAAAAACAGCCGGCTTAAGCCGCCGGTATCGAGGCTTTCTACCCGCGCAGCCCAGGCATCAACCTGAGCTGCAAAACGGACGGAAAAATTCTGCTCATTAATACTGCCATCAAAACTGTGTGTCGGGGCCTGCGCCACCGGCGGCGCAGCAACGTGCTGCACATCCTGCTCGTACTGTTGCCATAATGCATCCGCCGCTGCCGCATCATATTGCGGCATGTCGCTATCATCCGGCTCGTAAGCATCGTCACTGTGCCGCTCAGGTTCCGCAGATGCCGTAGCCGCTGCCGGAGTTGGTAGAGGGGTAGCTTGCGGCGGCACATCAGGGGACGACACAGCAGTCGCTGCGGCCCTGCCCTGGCGCTCAGGCGCGATTGCAGCATGCGGCGCCTCACGGCGCTCAGGCTTTTTTGGCTCCGGCGCCGCAGTTACCTGTACGCCACGCCGCGCCATAATGCGCGCCGTTACCGGATCAATACCGGCGCTATGCTCTGCAGCATCCGCTGCTGGGCGGGTTTGCGTTTCCGGCTGAGCAACGCGGTTTGCTGGTATATCGCCGTCAACCGGTAAGGCCGCCGCTGCTGTAAGGTTGTGGTCTGTGCCGGCGGCTGCCGGTACCGCAGGCTCTGCAGCAACAGCAGGTATTACTGGAGTTTCTGCAGGCGTTTCTGTTACAGCTTGTGCGCTGTTAGCCTCTGTAGCGCGGGCTTGCACTGCTGTGGCAGCAGAAAGCGGCAACGCTATTGGGGCTTTAGCCGGTGCTGCCGCGTTACTTAGTGTCTCCGGCACAAACGCCATCGCCCGCAATAAGGCCATCTCCAGACCGGTTAACGGGTCCGGTGCATAAGGCAGCTCTTTTTTGCCGCTGATCAACAGCTGATAGTACAGCTGCACCTGAGCCGGCGCTAAAGTATCCGCCAGTTGGCGCACAAAAGCCTGCTGTTCAGAAAAGGCCGCGGCATTGTCACTAAACTGGGTTAACGCTGCCAGGTGCAGGATAGACAACATGTCGTCTAATACCTGAGCAAAATTACTTTGTTGCTGTACCAGCGCTGCCAGCTGAATTTGCAGCTGCGCTGCATCTTGCGCCAAAATGGCCTGCAACAATTGCTGCGCCCAGCTTTGATCCAAAAAGCCCAGCATGGTACGCACCGTATCCAGGGTAATATTGGCATTACTTTGCGCAATAGCCTGATCGGTTAAGCTTAACGAATCGCGTAAACTGCCTTTGGCCGCGCGCGCCAACAGCGTCAGTGCGCTTTGTTCAAAGGGTATTTGCTCTTCACCAAGCACAAACGCCAGATGCTGCTCTATTTGCAGCGGGCTTAACGCCAGTAAATTAAACTGCAGGCAGCGCGATAAAACCGTAACCGGCAACTTCTGCGGATCAGTAGTAGCCAGCAGAAATTTGACATGCGGCGGCGGTTCTTCCAGGGTTTTCAGCAGCGCATTAAAGCTGTGTTTAGACAGCATATGCACTTCATCTATCAGGTATACCTTAAAGCGACCGCGGCTGGGAGCATATTGCACGTTGTCGAGTAAATCTCGGGTGTCTTCTACCTTGGTGCGGGAGGCCGCATCAATTTCCAACAGATCAACAAAGTTACCGGCATCAATTTCAGTGCAGGCAGAGCATTGGCCACAGGGCGTGGCTGTAATTCCCTGTTCACAGTTCAGGCTTTTGGCAAAAATACGCGCTATGGTCGTTTTGCCGACACCACGGGTGCCGGTAAATAAATAGGCATGATGCAGCCGGTTATTACTCAGCGCATTGCCCAGCGCATTTTTTACGTGGTCCTGCCCAACCAGGCGGGCAAAATGCTGCGGGCGCCACTTACGGGCTAATACCTGATAACTCATAACGGCTGCTGATATCTTGGTTGTGGTAATCTGTCACAGACTAAACTTATTCGCCGCTATACTCAACCAAACTGAGGATATTTAACCCGGCCTGCTGCAGCCGTGCTACGCCACCCAGCTCAGGTAAAGCAATAACAAAAGCAGCGTCATCAACAATGCCGCCCAGTTGCCGTACCAGCTTAGCGGTAGCATCTATAGTGCCGCCGGTGGCCAGCAAATCGTCTACCAGCAGTACTTTATCGCCCGGCACTATCGCATCGGCATGCAACTCTAAGGCATCTTCGCCATATTCCAGCTGATAGCTTTGTGAAATACGCTGGCGCGGTAATTTGCCCGGCTTACGCACCGGCACAAAAGAAATACCCAGCGCATAGGCCAGCGGCGCACCAAAAATAAAGCCACGTGATTCAGTGCCGACAATCTTGGTAATGCCTTTATCTGCATACAGCTGGCAAAAAGCGTCGATGACTTTTTTAAAACTGGGGCCGTCCTGCATCAGGCTGGTCACATCACGAAATACGATGCCCGGCTTCGGGTAATCCACAACCGTTTTAATAACTTGTTTTAACTCAAGCGCTAAAGCTTGCTTATCCATGTTGGAAAACCTTTTATTAAGCGTCCCGGCCGGGACAAAAAAGCCGCCCTCAGGCGGCCTTCAATACTGTTGCTGTATTATGCCAGAATTTGAAACCAACGCACTATCGGCGCCAGGCACAGTAAGGACACGAATACTGCCACCAGGGCAAGAAATTGCCACAGGTTGAACGACTCTTTAAACTTTTCGTCTGCCATTACACTTCTCTTCTGTCATCAGCGAAATTAAGGGCGCCTATGGTAATGAATTTTGCCCTGCTTGAAAAGACACCAATACACCTTTTGCGGCAAAGTCCTGTAATAAACTGACAGCGCCCTGTTGTAACTGCGACGCATTAAACTGCGGTAACAGCGGTAACAGTTGCTGTACCAATTGCTGCTGTGTACTGCCGGGGGCTTGCTGCAGTGTTTGCAATAACGCCGCGGTCAGCTGGTTAATCAGCACAAACTTCACCTCATCTGCAACATTACGGTACAACAGGTAGCACTGCACTTCGCCAGGTTGGGCCGGCTGGTAAGCAACACTTATTTGATGCACCTGATATGGATAAGCCAGCAGCATACTCAGCCCGGATAACTGTAGTGCGCTGGTGGCCACCTGATCGGCGCTGACAGCAGTTTCAACGCATGGCAGCTGTTTGGTCGCCAGATATAATTCTGCCCATTCATAGTGCGCCAGCTCCAGCATAAACACCGGGTCCTGTTCAGCCATCTGGTAGTCTTGTTGCAAGTAATGCAGAAAATGTTCGGCAATATGCAAAAAGTACGGGCTGCTGCACTGATAGCCGATAAAAAAGCGGCGCACCAACTGCTGCCAATCAGCATCGTTATATAACGACCTTAATACCGGAAAAGCTGTACTGACAAAGCCCTGCACATTGTTAAAAAACAGCTCGCGGTAAATCGCCATGCGCCGATCTTCAATCCCGGCAGGTGCCGGCTGTTGCGGGTCTTTAATATGGGCGATAAACGCCTGTTGTAGCTGCTGAAACTGCATTGGTTTAAGCCCTTAACGCCAGGTCGTCAGCAGCGGCGCCTTGCTGCAACATTTTGATCTGCTCCAGCTCTTCGCATAACACGCTCAGCTCAGGGATATTAAAATCGCGCTCCAATAACGTAGGTTTCACACCATGCAACTGATACGCCTGCACCAGTAACTGCCACACCGGGTCTGTCACCGCTGACCCGTGGGTATCTACCAGTAAATCGTCGGCTTCGTTAAAGTGGCCGGCAATATGATAATAAGCAATACGCTCACCCGGCATAGCACGCAAAAACTGCAGTGCGTCATAACGATGATTTACCGAGTTAACATAAATATTGTTCACGTCCAGCAGCAGCTGGCAATCTGCTTCCTGCAGCACAGCAAGGGTAAAATCCTGCTCAGACATCTGCTGGCCAGGCGCGGCATAATAGGATACGTTCTCCAGCACCAAAGGTTGCTCAAGAATATCCTGCACCTGGCGCACCCGTTTTGCCACGTAACTTACTGCTTCTTGCGTAAAAGGGATCGGCATTAAATCGTACAAATGGCCGGCACCGGAGCAATAACTTAAATGCTCGCTGTATAAACTGATGTTGTAGCGGCGCAAAAACTGCTTTACCTGGCGCACAAACACCACATCCAGCGGCTCGGGGCTGCCAATTGACAACGACAAACCATGACAAATAAAACGATGCTGCTCGGCCAGTTGAGCAAACTGTTTTTGCAGCTTGCCACCAAACGGGATCCAGTTTTCCGGCGCCACTTCAAAAAAATCAATTTGAGCGGGTTTAGCGCTAAGTATATCGCTCAGCATTTCGCGGCGCAGGCCTAAGCCTGATCCGGCTAACGGCGGGGTTGACGGCACTATCATTACACGGCTCCTGCAAAGTAAAAGGCCTGCAATTGCAGGCCTTAGCTGGCTGCGTTATACACTACCGCCACATTTACCTTCACCGCATTTGCCTTCTTTGGCTTTATCTTTCATTTTGTCGGCTTTTTCTTTCATCTTCTCTTCGCCGCACTTACCTTCACCGCATTTGCCTTCGCCACATTTACCTTCTTTGGCTTTGTCTTTCATTTTTTCGGCTTTGTCCTTCATCTTCTCTTCGCCGCACTTGCCTTCACCGCATTTGCCATCTTTCATTTTCTCTTTGGCTTTTTTGGCTTTATCTTCACCACACTTGCCTTCGCCGCATTTGCCCTCGCCCGCCGCCATCTCATAGCCGGACGCCAGTTCCATAGCCGTAAACGGGTTGGCATTGGCTGTAATAGCTACAGTCGCCAGCGAACCAAATACCAAAGCACCTACTGCCATTGCCACGTTTGAATGTTTTACTGTTTTCATGTTTTCACCTGTTGTGTGTTAATTGCAAAAAAGCAGACCGACACATTTCAAATATTATTTCAAAATTTTGATCTGCAAGTCCATGACAAAATCAGCTAATATCCAGCTGTTCGCCAGCAACTTTGCTGGCCTGAGCCAGCTGCGAGACAAAATCAGGGTAGTGCTGCGATAAACCTACATTCCCTTGATGCAAAGGCTGATGCACCTGACCAACACTAGAGGTGAACACCGGGCCATTATTCTTATAAAAAGACAGCATGCTGGGTTCATATTGTAAATCAAGGTGCTGACATACCTTGGTTAATACCTCTTTTGGTTTGCTTACCAAGTCTTCGTAGCAAATATGCAAAATACGATCTGCATACAATTTCTGCCAATGTTGTAACAACTGCCTTTCATTCTTTATATAGGCAGCTATATGAGGTATAGACCAGCTCCAACCAGCTCGAGATCTGAAGTTACTTTTAAAACAAGACCAAGCAGTGTCTTCATCGTTACGACTAATATAAACGGCTTTCCCTTTAGGCATTGCTTGAGCCCATATACCGAAGTGTCTGTTCAGATTAAGAGATTTGTCAATAATATAACCTTGACCAGAGTATCGTTGCTCTGCGACCTGCTGATAAACATTCGCTATGTGTTCAAGAGCAGCAGCCGAATGCCCATGTCGCGCTATAAAAGACGGAAAATCAGTAAAGTTATCTTCACGCAAGTGCATGCATGCTGCACCTATAGCATTAAACTCGCCCGCCCCTTTCACTTTACTGTGCGCGCAAAGCATTTGCCCTAACAGAGTAGTACCGCTACGAGGTAACCCCAAGACCGCTACAGCTCTATGATACAAACTTCTGGATTGTGGCAACGTCTGCAAGGCCGCGTTAGTAAAACCAGCAATAATCCGATTAATCTCAAGCGTATCATTGTCGACAGAATACCCATTAAGCTTAGCCATTACTTGAGCACCGGCGGCATAAAACTCCCATGCTTTATTATAATCGCGCCGATCATTAAAAGCTTTTGCCAACGCATACATAAATTGCTGGATGTTGCGTTGGTCATCAGTCTGTAGCTGGCTAAACGCTAACTCCATCTTTTGCAACAAGCCTGGATGCTGGTTGAAATCTACAATATTGGCAAGGGTATACCAGCTGATCCCCAGTTGGGGCGCCAAAGCCAGTGCCTGCAGTAAGTTTAATCTGGCCTCGTGCAATTTGCCCTGTTGAGCTTGTACTGTGCCCGCCAGATGATACACCGAAGGTAAAGCCACTTTACGCACGATATAGGGGGTAACAACTTGTAAAGCCCTATCCAGATCGCCTATCTCTGCATACAAACCAGCGTACTGTATATCTGTTTCTGCATTTTTAGGACCACTACGATGAAATAGGTCTGCGGCCTGTGCTGCCAGGTTAGTATCGCCAATGCGCAATGCCAACGCCGAAACTTTTAACCAGTCTGTTTTCAAATCTGGTTTTTTTTCAATGAAATGTGCGATCAGAGCATGCGCTTCAGTTCTCTTCCCCTCTCGCACAACACAGAGAATATCATTTAAATCATACTGACTGACCACGTTGACTCCTGTAATCCTTAGTAAAAAACCGGGAAATGTTACCATTCCCCGGCTTTTATTCAGTCCTGCTATAAAACAACCAGCAAAATCGCTGTCAAATTATCAGAACTTAATTTCAGCACTCAGACGAACATAACGCGGCGTCTGATATGCATCCGGTAGTCCATAAAGCGCGCTTGGTCCGCCTATATAACTACCATCATCACGCTCGCCAGCATAAATTTCATTGACTTCATTACGCTCAGTAACGCGATTATTATCAAACAGGTTAAATACATCAGCACGGAACACAATATCAGTACCACGGAAGTCCATTTCATAGCGCGCTGTTAAGTCCAATGTCCAATTGCTTGAAGTACGGCCTTCTGAACCGCGTTTAACCAATTGACCATCCTTAACAAATGACTCTGCTTCATATAAAGACGCAAACGCATCGGTTGGATGGAAGCCGAATGAGCTAAGAGGACGACCAGACTCCCAACGGAAGTTTGCACCCAAGCTGAAATCCTCAGTCAAGGAGTAAGAGCCCTGGACTTTAACCATATGACGACGGTCATTTGGTAAATTGCCGTAAGCCCCATCAACTAAACCCGGCTGATCAAAGTTGGTCGTTAAACCGGAATCATCTTGTCCATTATCTGAACGGACAAACCCCTCATTATTACCCCAACTATGAGACCAGGTATAAGTAGCATCCAGCATCCATAAACCATCAAAAGCACGGCGTAGATTAATATCTACGGCTCCGTACTGGCGCTTGGCTTCTGGATAGCCTAACAGTTCTGATGGTATAGTGTACTGCTGGTTTTCCAACGGACCATCACCATCCGGATCTGTAGTGATAGTAATGGCCTGCCCAGGATTCGTCAGAACATAATAATGGAAGCCAGAACAAATAGTACAGCTTGAACCGAACTCTTGCTCAAGATACTCATTAAAACCATAATCTATAGCTATGTCTTCCAATGAACTTTTCAGCTCGCGATAAGTACCTTTAATACCTACTGACCAGCTGTCGCCAAGCATTCGCTCATATCCAAGAATAAACTCATCTTGATACATTGGGTCCAAGTCAGCATTTACAGTCTCTAAAGTACCTTTTAACGTACCGTCAGAGTATACTGCACCTGCAACAACATTATCTTCATCCACTATCGGCGTTAAATCTGGATTTATCCCCAGCACGTCATAAATGGTAATAGTATATAGCTCATCACCTGCCAGACGAATGTTGGTATTGGTCGCTACAGGCAGGAAATAACGGCCATAATTTGCGAATACTTTACTTTCGCCATCACCATTTATATCCCAACTGATACCGACACGAGGTGCCCATTGGTCTGTCACATCAACAAACTTGTCACCGGCTTTGTTATAGTTTTCGAACGTTTCATTACGTAAACCAATACGCGCCACAATATTGTCAGTTACCTGCCAGGTATCCTGAATATAGAAAGCACTCGACTTAGTTTGGAATGAGCCATCATTCACGTAAGTATTAAAACGCACTCGGGCACATTCGGCGTCCAGTAAATCACCAGCTGCAACAGCATCGCTGTTGGCACAGTTCTGATATTGATACAAAGTTCCGCCTACGCGGGTAGTTTCTTCAAATGCTTTCATATCCTCATAGTCTATACCAAAGCGCAAAGTGTGATCTTCATGCGCATACCAGTCCACGTCAAAACGATACGCCGTGCGCTCGTCTTCCTGCACAGATGGCGAGTTTAAACCAAACTGAGTGAACTGCCGACCTGATGGAAAGTGAACAGCACCTATCGCTGTATCACCAGCATTAACATTGCTGTACGAGGCTTCATTGACACCATAAAGCGCACTAATGGTAACATCGTCAGTCAAAATACCAGTGTATTGCAAGGCATAAGATTTGCCCCCTCGCTCCAGTACATAATCACCAAACAATTCACCTCGTGTATTAGTGGCAAAATCGTAGTCATATTTACTGGTATCAAGCTCGCTTGAACTATCCCAACCTGTGAATTCCAGTATGTGATTTGGTGTAATGTACCAATCTAACTTAGCTGCGTACAACAGATCACCGGCATCACGTTTATAAAATAATGTGTCTGTTGAGTAGTCACTAACGCGATCTTTATAATTAACCAAACCGAAGAAAAACAGTTTATCCTGGATAATGGCACCGCTAGCCCATAAATTAAGGTTATTCTCACCTATTTTATCATTGCTATTAACCAAGTAATAAGGAGTTGCATTCTCTTCGATAGCAGCTTCATCTGTCAGAGTGACATCCGGACTGTCAGAGCGCAATGATGAAGGCTCAAAGTAAGCGCTGGCGCCTGCCTGAAATTCATTTGAACCAGATTTTGTTCTGGCGTTAATTACGCCCCCGGTAGAACGACCGTATTCAGCTGAGTAACCACCCGTTTTTACTTCAAACGTCTCATACATTTCAAAAGGTAACTCAGCACCACCCAAGCCATTGCGGAAGTTAGTTACGTTTAAGCCATTAACATAATAAGCATTTTCGCCGACAGATGAACCACCGAACGAGGCATGATTACCGAAAGCAGAATCACCTTTTGTTGTCCCTGGTGCTAATAGTGCCACCGACGCTAAATCGCGTGGCACAGGAATTTTAGATAAAAACTCCTGACTTACCACCAGTTGAGATTCAGACGACATAGTATCGAGCATCGCTATCCGAGAACCACGTACTTCAATCGACTCAACCGCACCTTCTGCCAAAAGCACGATGTCCATATTGGTACTTCCACCAACGCGAACATTCACATTCTCTTCAGCCACAACGCCATAGCCAGCTTTAGTTGCTTGTAACGAGTAAGCTCCTGGCGGCAACAACGGAAAGCGAAAATTACCGCTTTCGTTTGATGTGACTGTTCGGGCTAAGCCCGTCTCTAAATTAGTTACAATAATTTCAACGCCACTGATAACCTGACCACTTTGATCTTGTGCCTGACCCACCAGATTTCCGCGCGAGACATCCTGAGCTGCTGCGGGGAGGACAATCCCCAATGACGCAGCAACTGCCGCAGCCGTCAACGTGTTCCTGAAAAACTTAGTTCTCATTTATTATTCTCCTTGGATTTTTATTTTTATAGCGCGTGTTACATTTCGTTACACACCATATCTTTAACAGATATACCTATTGACTACAACCTTCTGACAAAAAAAAATGAAATCGATAAATGGGATAGAGCTATCTTGTAGTCATCACGAATAAACATAGAGGTAACAGAGCTTTCCATGAGCATATGATTTAAGCAGTTCAGCGCAAAGAGTTATAATTTGCTACAATATTTGCCTGGTGGATATCAATAGCCGCCCTGTTAATCAGCTTTATGCCAATAAAGACTCCAGGCAAACAGCGCCTTTTCTTCATAAAATGGCGTAACCCGCAACGCAGCTAAATTGGATTGGAAAGTGTTGATAAAATTATCTTTGTTGTACTGAGACCAAGTGGCATTTACCTGATCTTCGAGCCTGGCCATATATAAGACAACAGTATGCCTGAAGCTAAGAAAGGAAGTCAGATTACCAGGCCTTGGACTGGCTAAAACCGGAGCTAAGCGACGCAGTAAATCATCACACCAGAATGCTGCAGCAGTGGAACTGCATTGTACTTTTAGATCAGTCGCGATTTTGAATAGAATTTTATTTTGTGCAATATAATCCACATTCGTTGTCGGTGATATTTTTTTCAGCAAGCAGCTTTCCGCCAAAATTAATAACTGCTCTACTTGCGTTAAAAACCCCGCTTCGCTTAGACAATGCTTGTAGAACGCCAAACCTGCCTCAGAATCTTTAGAGATAAAAGAGTCGGCATGATGTATCAGGGCATTGAAACAGCCCTCTGGCTTTAATACACGATTACATTCAGCAACCGCTTCAATCTGATTGGCGTATTCAAAACCAAATTGGCTGATAATCAGGTCGATACTATTATTTTCAAAAGGAAGATTTTCTATTGCCGTAGCGGGATAGAATTGGACTTTTTTAAGTTGTGTTAAAATATCCGGGTCAGATTGAAAAAGGACTTCAGGCTTTATATCCGCGATATCACATGCATATACAGTAAAGTTTTTGTTATTCCGTTCAGAAAATGCTACGGCTGAAATTGCCAAAGCACCATTGCCTGATGCAATGTCAACAATAACAGCACCTGTCGCTGTTCTGCTAAAAACATCATGCCAATAAAACTGCAAGTTTCCCGTATATCCCAATGCAGCATCACCTTCACTAAAGCTATTCAAGCTTTTGCTATTTTGCCAATAATGGCTCCAATGCTCTTTACTTTGTGTCATCTGAAAGATAAACCCTCGTAGCAACTCTTCAGGCAAATAAAAAAGGCAGGAAAACCTGCCTTTTTAAGATGCTCTCTAACTTAGAAAGTTTGAGTGAAACGAACGTAAGTTACACGTCCGTATGCGTCATACAGGTTGAAGTTATAGTTACGACCACCAGCATTAATCAACTTCGGTGCTTTCTCGAACGCGTTCAATGCGCCTACCGAAATCTTGCTGTTCCATGGTGTATTATAAGTTACCTGCAGGTCATGTGTAGTCCAGCTACCTAAGCTTTGAACTGTGCTTAAGTCTCTGTATCTATTCTGACCTTCAATCATGTTGATATTCCAGCTTAAATCGAAGTCAGAAATAGTATATACGTTACCAAATGCAACACGGCTGCGCGGCATAGAACCCGGAATACCAGGGTTACGCTCACCTACCAAATTACGGCCGCCATCAACTGTGCTGTCCAGTGCATAACTAACTTGCAAGTTTTGGTTTAAACGGCCCCATGAACCAAAATCAAAATTGGTTTTAAAGTTGAAGTCTAAACCCGATGTTTCCCAAGTACCTTGGTTCGCATAACCACCATTTACGCTAAGAATAGGCAAGTTGGGATTACCGCCCGGAACAGGCTGCGGGTTACCACCACGAATTACCCCTAAACCAGCAGGAATCGGGTCACCGGCAATTTCTAATGCAATTAATTCAACAGCACCAAAAAGCGCAATCCGGTCTTCAATTTCAATGTTGTAATAATCTACAGCAAAATTTAACCAGTCGGTTGGCTGATAAGCAACACCCAATGAGTACTGCGTTGATTGTTCAGATTTCAAACTAGGGTTAGCTTGGGTAATCTCACGAACCTGCACTTCACAGTCAGCCAGCTGGCCAAAGTTAAGACAGGTAGCGGCATCTTCTACACCAGGGTTACCTGATGAAGGTTGCTGAGTAATGATGTCCAGAGTAGGAGCACGGAAGCCCTGACCATAAGACGCACGCACCACTAAACCATCTAACGGCTCATAACGGAACGACACTTTTGGCGAGAAATCATTACCATAATCTGAATATTTGTCGTAACGACCAGCAACAGTAGCCTCTAAATTATCAAGCAGAGGGATCAACGTTTCGAAATAAGCAGATTTAACATCACGGCCACCGCCTGCAGAGTTACCGGCTGAACCACCTACTACACCAGCTTCGGACAGTGAGTCATACTGGTCGCTATATTCTTCCTCACGGTACTCAGCACCTACCACCATCTGAACGATACCGGCGTTCATTTCAAACAGATCAAAGTTGGCAGACGCAAATACTTCTTTCTGCACTGATTCACTTACACGGGCAATAGTTACGTTCATGCTCTTAACCAGCTGCTGATAAGCAGTGGATTGATCAGCATTATCATCATAACGTGAGCCTAAAGGATCACGCAGGTCGTAGAACACAAAATTAGGATCAGCAGCCTGACCAGCCACTACGTCTGCGGTGGTGATATTAACCAAATCATCAGCGGCGCTGCGTAACAGGTAGTTATACCCTATGCTGTAGGACTTCTGTTTGCTTTTACGTGCACCGAAGTCAATATCTACATCACCAACCATACCCTGAGCACCCACTAAGATGTCAGTAGCATAAGAGTCGTCATAGCCATCGCGATTACCGATAGAAGCGAAACGGTGCCAGTATTTCAAATCGCGGTTTTCACCGGCATTAGGGAACACGCTATTGCCTTCCCAATTGTCCTGATCACGTGAACCGTCAACAGACGCTGCGTCATATACACCACCAGCAGCAATGTTGTCAGGGTTAGTCGGGTTGTTCCAGCTGTCAGCATTCAATGTGCTGCCAGGATCGTTTAGCGATGGTGCATAACGGCCAAATGACTTGGTTTTAGCACCACTGAAATTACCAAATACACGCCAATCGTCGTTAATTTGGTGTTCAGCGTTTAGGAACAAGCCCTGAGTACCGGTAGATGCTTCGTTCGCGTTAGTGGCGTTGAAGTTATAACCACACTGCTGATAGGTATCAATTGTGGTCAATTCTTCCGGTTGCACATCTTCAATATCAGCTGGTTCGTTGATCAACGCATTATTATTAAGCGGATTGCCTAAAATAAAGTTTTCCGCTGTACAGCCACCGGGAATAGAGCGGAAACCTTGGCTGTTATTAGTTTCTGTATAGTTGTTACCGTAAATAGATGCGCCTGGTTGAACCCACGAATAAGCATTTTCGAAAATAATATCGCGGTTATTCCATGACACCCCACCGATAACCCGGGTTGTATCGTTAGAAGAACCAAATACAACGGAACCTTCTTCCCGATCACCGCCCTCTGAAGGCAGGCTAATTTCTGAAGCACCTAAACGTAATTCAACACCATTAAAATCTTTACGGGTAACAATGTTAATTACACCACCGATAGCATCAGAACCGTATACAGCAGAAGCACCATCAGACAGTATTTCAATACGCTCAACAGCAGCCAGTGGCACTGCGTTTAAGTCTTGGCCCTGACCTGCTGAAGGGGAATTCGGTAAACGGCGACCATCAACCAGAATCAGCGTGCGCGAAGCACCTAAACCACGCATGCTAACCGTTGCAACGCCCTGCTGAGAACTACCTGACTGAGGACGGAAAGAACCGGCAGAGTTAAAAGTAGTACCACGGATTACGTCGGTAATAGAGTTTTGGCCAGATAAATCAATGGCAGCACGATCGATTACGGTAACAGGTACAGATTGTTCTAAATCTGTACGTTTAATACGTGAGCCAGTAACTTCAATTCGTTCAACTTTTGCAACTTCGTCTTCTTCCGCTGCAGTCACTGATGCGGTAAACGCTGTGGCTGAAACAGCGCCAAATGCTAGAGCTAAGCGCACGGCTTTGCTTAATTTATTATTCGTATACATGTAATTCTCCCTGGACCACTATCTAGTGATTCTATTTTTAACAGTTACCAACCTTTTACGGCGCTTGGCACTCCGTTTACCCCGGATAACCTCCGGTTTGTCGCCTAGTGATAATAAACGTAATTTTTCAGCAGGGTCAACAGCTTTTACGGAACAATTTGTAATTCCTGCTGTCGAGCTTGATCAGTGGCCGATAAATACTCTGCATATTGAAACCAAACCCAGTAATCACATCCGACGACATTAAAATATAACCTATAAAATCAAAATGTTGTGCGAGACAAGCCAGCATGCAGCCGTTAATGCGTATGTTTTGAGCTCATCGGCCATCTCACGTACTGTAAAATAATGATTACAAGAATCCATATTCCTTACATCATTTAATCTACACACGGCGGAACTAAATTTCGATTACTTTGTTAGTTAACAGTTTTTGCTAACCTCTGGTAATCGGTATACAATTCAACAACTGTATAAAAACACATAACCTTTATGTTAACAGACCAGCTTAAAACGCAAATCCGCACTATTCATCAACACATTAAAACTGCTCTGCCGAACTATCAATCCAGGCCGGGACAGAATCAACTGGTGGCGGAAATGGCAAAAATTATCTCCGGCACTTATCACCGTAATGAGCGTATTGGGTTAATTGAAGCCGGTACCGGTACCGGTAAATCGCTGGCCTATATGCTGGCTGCTATTCCTTATGCATTGGCGCAAAAGAAAAAAGTAGTCATTGCCACCGCTACCGTGGCGTTGCAGGAACAGCTGGTAAATAAAGATCTGCCGTTTTTCCAGCAGCACAGTAAGTTGCTGTTTGAATTCAGCCTGGTAAAAGGGCGGCAACGCTATGCCTGTATCGAGCGGGTGCGTCAGCAGCAGAAGCATCCTGAACTGTTTACCACTGCCGCCGATGCGGCTTTTGACTGGCAAGCTTTGCTGGATAACTGGCAGCACCGTAAGTGGTTAGGTGACAGAGATACCCTGGCCACACCGTTAGCAGAAACCTTATGGCAACGCATAGTGGCCGACCCGGTACATTGCAGTAAAACAGACCGGCGTCATCTGCACTGCCCGTTTCATTTAGCCCGCGCCGAAGTCAGCTCTGCCGATGTTTTAGTGGTGAACCACGCACTGCTGTTGGCCGATTTAGCCAGCGGCAACAGCATACTGCCACCGCCGGATGAAACGTTGTACATCATCGACGAAGCACACCATTTACCGGACAGCGCACGTGAGTTTTTCGCCGCACAAGCCCAGCTGACCCACAATAATAGTTGGCTGGAAAAAGCCGCTAAAACCATACAACAACTGATTACGCTGTTACCGGCCACGGTAATGAAAGAACTGCTGCGTTTTGATGACAGCTGTAATGAACTCAGTAGCTTGCTCAAACCGGTAGAGCGTTGTGTTACAGAGTTTAAGCCGCGCTGGTTTAGCGAGAAAACCGACTACCGCTTCGCCGACGCTGCCCTGCCCAAGTTATTACAGCAACAAGCAGAGCAACTGGCGCAGGTAAGCCAAAAAGCGCTAACCCAGGTAGAGAAGATTCAGCAGCAGTTGCAGGAAAACGTTACTGAGCAACAGTTACCATTAAAACAGAGTATGGCGCTGTTGCAGGAGTTAAGTTACCTGCGGCAAAAGCTTGAGCAACAGCAAGCGCTGTGGCAACTTTATGCCCAAGAGCAGGACAAAAATGTCTACCAGGCACGCTGGGTTGAGCTGCAAAGCCAAAGCCAGTATATAGTTGGTCATGCCTGCCCGCTTGGCGTGGCCAATAAGCTGGAACAGTTGTTATTTAACGATGCCTTCGCCGTGATCCTCTGCTCAGCAACGTTAACGGCGCTTAATTCGTTTCAGTACATTAAGTATGATCTTGGCTTAACCCAGTTTGATGGCGTACAAACGCTGCAGGTTGTTTCACCTTTTGCCTATGCCGAAAAAGGCCAAATTGTTATTCCGAAAATGCAATGTGAGCCCACTGAGCAAGCTTATACTGACGAGCTGATAAGCTTACTGCCGCAGTATTTGCCCGACGATCAGGCCAGTTTGGTGCTATTTGCTTCGTATTGGCAAATGCAGCAGGTGGCAGAAGCGCTGCGCAAAACAGGTTTTTCGCTGTTGGTGCAGGGCGAAGCCTCACGCCAGGCTTTGTTGCAGTTACATGGTGAAAACAGTAAACACAACCGCACCAGCATTCTGTTTGGCACGCAAAGCTTTTCCGAAGGGCTGGATTTACCGGGCAAGTTATTAACCAATCTGGTGATCACCAAGCTACCTTTTGCCGTGCCTACATCGCCGCTGGAAGAGGCCTTAGCCGAAGCTATCAGCAAAAAAGGCGGTAATGCCTTTTTACAACTGACTATTCCGGCCACCTCGAAGAAACTGGTGCAGGCCTGTGGTAGACTGCTCAGGCAAGAGCAGGATGAAGGCCGGATAGTAATTCTGGACCGGCGCCTGGTGACTAAATCCTACGGCGCTGCAATGCTGAATGCCTTGCCGCCGTTTCGTCGACAAATTGAGTATTAGCAGGAAAGAACCTTGTTTGCTGAACTGGCCATAGAACCCTCTGTGTTACTTATCCTCTGCGCTGTGGCTTTTGCTGCCGGTTTTATCGATGCTATTGCCGGCGGCGGCGGCTTGTTAACAGTACCGGCTCTGCTCACTGCCGGCCTGCCACCGCATGTAGTGCTGGGCACTAATAAGCTGGCTTCAACCTTTGGCTCTTTTACCGCATCACTGACTTATTACCGTAAAAGGCTGTTTAACCCACTGTACTGGCGTCGCAGCTTACTGTTTACTGCCATCGGCGCGGTACTGGGTACCCTGGTAGTAGACATGATCAGTAAAGAAGCGTTGGAAAAAGTGTTGCCATTGCTGATCCTGCTTGCCGCCATTTACACCTTGTTTAACCGTATGCAGCCCGATGACAAGTTGCAGTTGCCACCTGAAGACTCTAAGTTGTTCTGGCAGCAACGCATGCAGGGGCTAACGCTGGGTTTTTATGACGGCATAGCCGGCCCGGGCGCCGGTGCATTCTGGATGGTATCGACCATGGCGATGTACCGCATTAACCTGCTGCTGACCTGTGGTGTGGCACGCACGATGAATTTTGTCAGTAACGGGTTCTCACTGGTTGCCTTTATTGCACTGGGTCATGTCAACTTTGCGCTGGGCATTGCAATGGGTTTGTGCCTGATGCTTGGTGCCTGGCTGGGTGCGCATTCTGCTATTAAGTTTGGCAGCCGCTTTATCCGCCCGGTGTTTATCTGTGTGGTCATGACAATAGCACTGCGTTTGGCCTGGCAAGCCTGGAGCAATTAAATGGACTTACAGGGCACTTTGAGCCATCAATTACAACAGTTACGCCAACAAGCTGAAAGTATTGACCGCCAACAACTACCCGGTAAACCACAGAACTGGTTTGACAGCACGGTATTCAGTTGTCGTTCGCCGCACTTAACCGACTACGTTGCCGAAGCACAGCGCAACTTAACTCATCTGCATGACGCTAAGCTGAGCATGGCAGCCAAACAACGCCTGGCACAGCGCCTGAGTGAGCAAACAGCAGCCTTAACGCAAGCATTTCGTAATGTTGATGTGCGGCGCAAACCTACCAGCAAAGGCCGCAAAGTGGCGGCGTTAGTACAACAGTTTAACGCCGGCAGCCAGCAACTGTACCAGCAACTGAGTGACACCCAGGAATTTGAGCGTCGCCTGTCAGACATGATTAGCCTGGCAGCGCGGGATAACTCAGCAGAGGCAATACAGCGCGGTCTGGCGCTACATGCCAGGTTAGGCCGTTGCCGCAAAGCGCTGTTTGATATAGAGCAGCAGATTCAGGAACTGGAGCGGCGTAATTAAGCCATGCTAAGCCCACTGCCCGCAATGCTGTACCACCCCTGTTACAGCGACCTGCTGTTACCGCCGTTACATCGCTACCCCATTACCAAGTACCGTGAGCTGTATCAGCAGCTGCGCAGTATCGGCGTGCCTGCCGGTGCTTTTACGCCGTCAGAACCGGTCAGCACAACGCTGTTGGCGCAGGTGCATTGCCCGCAGTACATTCAAAGCCTGGCTGACGGCAGTATTGACGCCAAAGCGATGCGGCGTATTGGTTTTCCGTGGTCTGAGCAATTGTTTCAGCGCTCGTTGCATTCGCTCGGAGGTACCTTGCAAACTGCACAGGCGGCGCTAACCAGCGGTATAGCGCTGCATTTAAGCGGCGGCTACCACCATGCGTTTTATGCCGAAGGCTCCGGTTTTTGTTTGTTTAACGATTTAGTGCTGGCGGCAAAAACCTTGCTTTGCCAAGGGCTGGATAAAATACTGATTATTGATTTAGATGTACATCAGGGCGATGGCAGCGCAGCAATGCTAAGTGACGAGACGCGTATTATCAGCTGCTCCATTCATTGCGGGAAAAACTTTCCTTACCGCAAGCAACAATCAGATTGGGATATCGCAGTAGAAAAAGACTGCAGCGACAACGATTATCTGCAGGCAGTACAACAAAGCCTGCATAGCCTGCTCAATTGGCATCAGCCGGATTTAGTCCTGTACGATGCCGGCGTGGATATTCATCAGCTTGACGAACTGGGTTTGCTGAATATTTCCACTCCGGCACTATACCAGCGGGATTTGCTGGTGCTGCAAAGCTGTGTCGACAGGTCAATTCCGGTGGCGGCAGTTATTGGTGGCGGCTACCAGCGCAATGTTGCTGCGCTGGTAAAACTGCATCTGCAGTTATTTAAAGCTGCTTTTACGCTGTGTGGTTCAGATCTCGCCGGCAAAATAGAAACCTAAGCGCCGTTTTACCTGCGGAGGTAACACCGGCAAGTCGGCTTTAGGTAATAAAAACGTCGCCATATTAAACAGATCAGTAAAAATACGGTTCTTCTCGGTAGTCCGTTTCAAATAATCATGGCCGGATGAACCACCGGTGCCGATTTTAGTACCCAGCATGCGCTGCACCATCATGGCATGTTTATAGCGCCAGATAGTAAACAACTCATCAATTTCAGTTAAACAAGTCAGTAACTGAAACGGCAGGTTAAATACCGGCTCTTCCTGATACAAAGTAATAAACAGCGCCGACAACATCGCGCGTTGACTTAAGCGAAAGGTGCCGGATTGTTGCAACTGCACGTACTTATCTTTATCCAGTAAGGCAGCGAATTTTTCTGCCGTACGGGCAATTTCGGCCAGTTGCATTTCGCGTTCATGTTCCGCAATTTGTGTAATAGCCTGCACCGTACTTTTGTCTTCTGCCAACATAGCATCGGTGGCTTGCTGATACATTTGCCAAAAGCTGAAGTTCTCCAGTTCTAAAAACGGCATGCGCTCCAACCATTTTTCAATGCGTTCAAACAAGCTGGGCTCATGCTCCAGTTGCTGCAGGAAAGTACGGTCTTTTTCATTCAGCCGGCTGTAAAATGAGTTTTTATCAAAATCGATACGAAAATCGCTTTTTAAGCCCAAACCAATTTCCAACATTTTGAACTGAATACTCTGAAAACCAGACGCCGGTACCAGGTAATCACGGAATGACATAAAGTCTTGTGGTGTCATGGTTTCCATCACACCTATCTGCTGATTCATCAACTGCTGAATCGTCATAATCCGTTTAAGTTTATGCACAATACCGGTGAGTTGTTCATCTCTCACCTGCGCGCCGGCAAACACCTCCATGACCGCTTTCAGTTCATGCAAAATTTGCTTAAACCACAGCTCATACACCTGATGTACAATAATAAATAAGGTTTCATCATGCGCTTCGTCAGCATATTTGGCGCTTTCCGGTGCCTGAGCTGTCAGTATTTTGTCCAGCTGTAGATAATCGCCGTAATAGCAAGGAGTGGTATTTTTTTGCATGAGTGTTCTTCTGTCATCACTGTTGCGCGCATTGTAGCAGCCACTGTTGCTAACTCAATCTTTCAGTGGTGTTTTCGGCTAAAGCTGATTATGCTTTGGCTGACACTTAATCACTAAGGGGCAACTATGAAACTTGACGACGATATCCATAACTATTACGAAAAACTTACGCTGGATCATGTTGTTGAACTGGGATTAGACCAAGAAAAGGACGCCGAATACCTTGCCGATCTGTGCTGTATTTCCCTAAACCTGTTGCCACCGCGTTATATCCGCTATGAAGTAGATATGGCGTTTTACCTGCCGCAAAGCGAGCGTTTTGAAATGCAGATGAAAGTAAAAGAAGCAGTAGCACGGGCGCGGCAATTTTTGGATAGTAATGCCTGAGTGCACGCTGTGAAAACAAAACTGGAACAGGCGCCTGAGTATATTAAACTGGCGGTCGATTTAATTATGCTGTTAGAGCAACAGCAGATTGACACCGATACAGTGTTACAGGCGCTGGAAATTGTGACACGGGATTTTACACAGAAGCGGAATTTGGGTGGCAACCCCACCAGCCACATCCCGGCACATACGTCATAAACTGTGGCTGCTTCCTTCCGGACCTGACCAGGTTCGCCTACTAGTATTGCGAGAGGACCAATGGGGTTACCATTGAACTGCTGAATCCTCAACAGGCGCGCATTATGCGCAAAAGCAGGCTTTGTTGCAAGCCTGACAGCGGCTAAACCTTAAAAACCGCAGCCTGAGATTGCAATTTAGCCGCCAGTTGAGCCAGCATATCGCTGGCCTCTGCGCTTTGCTTCGCGCTGTGTGTTACTTCACTGATACTGACAGTAAACTCACTGATATTTTTACTGATATCTTCAGCCACTATGGTTTGCTGTTCGGTAGCAGTGGAGATTTGCACATTCATATCAACAATAGCGCCGACAGCGTTTTTAATCTGCTCAATCACCGTTGCCGCGCCATTTGCATTATCAACACTGGTCTCTGCATAACGTTTTGAGTCATCCATAGAGCTGACCGCCTGCTTCGATGAGCTTTGCAGGTTATCTATCATCCCTTTGATGGACTCTGTTGCTTTTTGGGTGTTAGTAGCCAACTGCCTTACCTCATCGGCAACCACAGCGAAACCGCGCCCGGCATCACCGGCACGTGCCGCCTCAATAGCAGCATTTAATGCCAACAGATTGGTTTGTTCAGCAATAGTGCGTATTACTGCCAATACCTGGGTTATTTTTTCCGATTCTGTATTCAGGTGGCCGATAACCTTACCTGCATCTGTCAGCGTCACAGCCAACTGCTCAATAGATCGCATGTTCTGCATTACCCGGTCAAAGCCATCCTGCGAGTAGCCATCTGCTTCATTTGCTTGTTCTGAAGTGCGCAAAGCACTGTTAGCCACTTCCTGGATTGCTGCAGACATTTGTGTGACAGCAGTGGCAATTAAATTCGCTTTTTGCTCCTGCTCCATTGCAGTGCTGCTGACTTGTTCACTGACATGGCTCATTTCCTCTGATGCCGCAGCCAATTGGGTAATCGCTTGCCCCAGCTCAGTAAAAAACTGCTGCAACCGTTGCAGAGTGGCATTTAGTGCCCGTGATGTTGCTGCAATTTCGTCTTTGCCGCATACATCAGCCCGAACACGCAGATCCAGATCATTGCCAACAGTGACAATGCTGTTTTGCAATAACCGTAATGGATGTTGGATGGAGCGATAAATAAACCAACCCAGCAGGCCAAGTCCTGCAAATACAACAACGAGAACAACACCAAATAATAATTGAAAGCTGTCATATTGCTGCTGCGCCTGCTGGCGAAATCTATCGGCCTCGATCAGCTGTAACACAATCAGTTTATCCAGTGCACTACTGAGTGGATCGGCGACCTGATACAGCGCCTGATTAAACGCTTCGGCATTGCCGGCACGCAAACTGTTATCACGGATCGCAACCTGATACCCTTCGATTGCCGCCAAAAACGGGGCCATTTTTTGCTCTGCATCGGCAACCAAACTGCTCTCTTCTGATGTAAGTTCGGTTTGCTTGTAGGCTTGCCATGCCTTTTCAGCACTGGACAACGCTTGATTGAGATTTGCAGCTGCAGTAACACTGTCTTGTATTTGCCCGCGATATTTATGCAGTGTGTCTACTGCCGTAACCGCATAAGCGTCTGAGACTTGCTTAATTTGCTGCAACGGTTTTACCCGGTCAATATACAAGCTATTGATACCACGATTAAGTAGTTGCATCTCTTGCAATGCAACCCAGGTAACTATCAACAGTATTACCAGTGGCACAGCCGCCAACACTGTCAGACGGCTTTTTACAGAGTAGTTGTTCAGCATAAACCGGCAAACCTCGCTAAATGTTAACAATCAACATTCAGCATAGGCGAGTTTTTCTATTCAACCACTTGTTTTCACTGTTAAGATCAAAAAAGCCCTGTCAGGCTGCTTAATCGCAAACAACCCGTAGAAAATTAAGGCGCAGATGTTAACTCTGCCCGATATCGCTGCAATAACGCTTTGATTTTATTTTGATTATCAGGCCCAAGCCGGATCATTTGCTTTTGCGGCGCCGGCAATTGTTCTATGGCCGGATCGGCAAAAATATACACCACTGACGGCCGCTCCAGCTCTAACGGGTACTCTACCTCCGGTGTGGCTAACAGCAGGTCTATCGCTGCTATAAGCTTATTTTTAAACAACTCATCCGGATAACCCAACTCTGCATAAGCTTGTTGCAATAAAGGTTCATAACGCTGAAACAACGGTATCAGCTGCTGTGGTGGTACACTTTCCAACAACTGAATATAAGGCTCGTAACGGCCGAAGCTCTGCTGCTCCAATAGCAGCGGTTCGCTTTCGTCCAGGCTAAAGCGCTGCTCTAACGGCATTAACACCGGCTGACCTGCAACCAGCTGGCCCTGTGCAATATTATCAATTTGTACCACCAGGCTGCGCAGCATATCTTCAGTAACAAATAAATTGGCCAGCCCCGGGCGCCAGTCCAGCGCCAGCAAACGTTGTTTCACCTCGACATCGGATTGCTCCAGCGCCGGCAATACCGGCACTTCAACCGCTGGCTCCGGCTCGGGTTCAGTTTGTGCTGTAACCGGCGCTTCTGCTTCTGCTTCACCGGCGTCAGTTGCAGGCTGTGGCTGCGGTTCTGCTTCAATCACTGCCGGCACCTCCACCGGTGCGGGAGCCTGTACAACCGGTTCCGGTTGCTGCGGCGCAAACAGCCACCATAGCGCAACCAGCAGCACAATAATGACGGCGGCTATACCGGCATAGTACAACTGTTGACTGTTGTTTGATTTTTGCTCTGTCATAACTTCTCCGCTCGCGATCTGCCATTGAAACGCTTTTAAGCGTTGCATTCCTGAATTATTCCAGCACTATACTAGGCAAAGAGCCTGTTGTATGGAAAAAGTTCAACCCCGTTATGTCTGAAACAGAAGTAAAGCCAGAAAAAAAGACGGCCCTGCTGCTCTCCGGCGGTGGCGCCAGGGCGGCATATCAGGTTGGTGTGCTCAAAGCCATTGCACAGCAATACCCCAGAAGTGCCAAATTACCGTTTCAAATTATCAGCGGCACATCCGCCGGTGCAATAAACGGCGCAGCCATGGCCTGCTATGCCTCCTGTTTTCATCTGGGGGTTAAAAAGCTGGAATGGATTTGGCGTAACTTCCATACCAACCAGGTGTATTACTCTGACTATCCGCGTATTTTCCGTCAGTTATTGCGCGGTATTTTCAGCTCGTTTCAGGCCGATTATGCCAATAAACATGCAGTAAGTTTGTTTGATAATAAGCCGTTGCGACAGCTGTTGAGCAAGGTGCTGGATTTAAAGCGGATTGACCGCAATATTATGGGCGGCTATCTGTCGAGTGTGTCTGTTACGGCATCATGCTATAACAACGGCGATTCTATTACTTTTTTTCAGTCTGACAGTGCGCAAGAGTGGCGCCGCGCCAAACGCTGCGGTCAACGGACTTTGTTAGGTGTGCATCACCTGATGGCCTCAGCCGCCATTCCGGTGGTGTTTCCAACCGTGCGTATTCATCAGCAATATTTCGGCGACGGCTCGGTTAATCAACTGGCACCACTTAGTGCCCCTATCCATTTGGGCGCCGACAAAATTATGATCATTGGTGTGGCCGACCCGCGTAAAAATGAACACAACCAACGTATGCTGCATCACCCGGATTTGGCTACCATAGCCGGCCATTTACTGGATACGGTGTTTACCGACAGTCTGAACTCAGATTTAGAGCGCATGCAGCGGGTAAACAATACCATTAGTACCTTGCAGCAACATGGCGTTAAATCCGACTTAAAACCGGTGCAAAGCCTGCTAATCAACCCAAGCCAAAATTTTGGCCAAATTGCCAGCGAACACTTTCTGTCCCTGCCACTGGCGGTACGCACTATGCTGCGTTTTACCGGTATACGCCAACACTCGGATTCCAGCCTCGCCAGCTACCTGCTGTTTGAACAGCGTTATACCCGCAGATTAATTGAGCTTGGTTATGAAGATGCGCTGGCGCAAATGGACACTATTATGCAATTTCTTGCCGATTAACCAGCCATTACGCTGTCAACGACTTGACAGCTTTGCCTAAATAGCAGCACTCTGTTTATAAGGTATTGAATTAAATTGTATTTAATATATGGCCTGATATTTGCTTTTAAACAGCAGATAAGTAGCAAAAGGTCATTTTATGGAATACGCATTACTACACGATGTCGCGTTAAGCAGTGCGCCTTGTTATGCCGCAATAACCAAACTGCAGCACTGGCCTGAGCTACCGGCAAGTGCAGAGCAAAGCCTGATCAGCCAGTTACAAACCACACTGGATATCCAACAGCAGGTAAATATCGTATCAATGGCGGTGGGCAAAATTTTGCCGCTGTCCTTACTGCAGCTTAATACTGCAGTAGGCGAATTCCCGGCCCGCGGCTCTCAAGCCGCCGCTTTTGAGCATCGCAGTATGCTGATATTGAATCAGCAATGTTTGGCCGAGTTAGTGTACCAAAGCGACTATGCCTTCACACCTATGCTGCAGCGCGAACTGCTGCTACTCGAGTCAGAGTGGCTGTTTTCGCTGCGTAATGCGCTGGTAGTGGCCCGCTTACAGCAACTGGCACTGAAAGATACGCTGACCGGCTTAGGTAACCGTCGCTTTTTTGACGATGCCATTGCCAAAGCAGTTCAGTTGGCACAACGTAACGACAGCAGCTGCGCATTACTGTTACTGGATTTAGACAACTTTAAGCAGGTAAACGATGTTGCCGGCCATGCGGCAGGCGATGAAGTGCTGTTGGTAGTTGCCGGCTGTTTGCGCGACACGCTCAGAGCAACTGACAGTGTATTCCGTTTTGGTGGCGATGAATTTGCCGTAATTTTATCAAGCCAGGATGCGGACAGTGCACAACTGGTGGCCAGACGACTGCTTAAAGTGATTAATCAGCACCATCTTTGCCAGCAGTATCAGGTTAGTGCCAGTGCCGGTTTGGCACAGTTAAAACCGGGCCAGGATGTCGGCCGGTTATTTAAAGCCGCTGACGACGCCTTGTACGACGCAAAAAATGCCGGCAAAAGCACGGTGCGTTTTGCCTGAGTAAAATGCAGCTAGCGGCGCCAGCTTAGCCAATAAACGGCCTCTGACGACGCATAGCTGCTGGCATAGCCGGCTACAGCAACCAGCTCGTCATTAACCAACAGCAACGGAATGCGCTGGCGCTGCCAGGGCGGTACCCGCCACAATTTAAACCATTGCTTTAACGGCCTGTGCACCGCAGCACCGGCCGGTTTAAAGCGCAAACTAAGCTTACCGAAAACCACACTGGCAGTGCTAACCGCAAGCGGTAAAGCGCCCTGTTGCGACTGCGCGCTAAAGTACAACTGCCCGCACTGTGCCGGCAGCAATAACTCCGCTTCGCCCTGCCAAACCAGCAGCTGCTGCGGCTGTTCCACCTCTGCGGCACTGAGCAAGAACAACTTACCGCCATAGCGGCGTACCTGATAATCAGCCAGCACCAACACGGGCGTGGCATCCTCCCTGGCAGCTATTACCTGCTGTTTCAGCGTGTTTAACCACTGACTTTCGGGGATTAACCCATAACCACTTAACCAACGCCGGATAACCAAATCCTGTTGCAGCGGCAGCAAGCTTGCCAGCGCCGCCAGTTGCAGGCAGTTATCAATTAAGCACTGCGCCAATGCCAGCTGCGTATAATGATCGGCCAACTGCTGTAAATCGGCCAGATGCTGCATGCTACGGGCAGCACTGGCTGCAAAATGCGGCCAACGCTGCAGTAATACCGGGCTGACCTGATGGCGGATAAAGTTACGCTCAAAACGCAGATCGCTGTTGCTGTCATCGCTAATCCAACTTAAGCGGTTTTCATCAGCATAGCTTGCCAGCTCAGCGCGGTTAAACGCCAATAAAGGCCGCACTAAGGTGCCTGCAGCAAAGCGGCGCTGTGCTGCTATACCACTTAACCCGGCAGCACCTGAGCCACGTTTTAGCGCCAATAACAGGCTTTCTAACTGATCATCGCCATGATGTGCGCTCAGCAGCATATGTGTGTCGTCACGGATAAACTCAGCCAGCGCATCGTAACGTGCTTGTCGTGCTTTGTGCTCCAGGTTATCACTGCCATGCAGCTCGACCTGGCGCTGAGTAAAACTTACGCCGCGCGCCTGACATTGCTGTGCACAAAAGTCGCCCCACTGCCCTGCATAAACGCTGATACCATGGTTAACATATACTGCCTGTAATTCGAACGGCTGCAGTAACCTGGCTTTGGCTAATAAATCGAGCAGCACCATCGAATCCAGCCCGCCACTGAGCGCCAGCACAATATGGCTGTCAGCTTGCAGCGCTAACGTCTGCAATAAATAGCGGGGACTCAGCTCAGGTGTCAGTTCGGGCATCGGGTGTTTTACCGGGTTATCAAGGCGCTAAGGCTACCACAAAATAAAAAGCCAGTGCAGAGGCACTGGCTTAGGGGCGCTAAATTAGTGTTTAACAGTAGCCGTAAGACATCAGACGCTTGTAGCGCACATCCAGCAGCTCTTTACTGCTCATCTTCTGCAGTTTCTGTAAATCACGCAGCAAGGCTTGCTTTAACGTTTGTGCCATTTGCTCCGGTGAGCGGTGAGCACCACCTAACGGCTCCGGTACCACTTCATCAATCAGCTTCAGCTCTTTAATACGCTCGGCGGTAATACCCATGGCTTCGGCTGCCAATGGTGCTTTTTCAGCGCTTTTCCACAAAATTGACGCGCAGCCTTCCGGTGAAATAACCGAATAAGTGCTGTACTGCAGCATATTCACTTTATCACCGACACCAATCGCCAAAGCGCCACCGGAACCGCCCTCACCAATCACGGTGCAGATCACCGGTACTTTAAGTCCGGCCATTACTTTTAAATTGCGCGCTATGGCTTCAGACTGGCCCCGCTCTTCAGCGCCAATACCAGGGTAAGCACCCGGCGTATCAATAAAAGTAACAATTGGCAGGTTAAAACGCTCGGCCATTTCCATCAGGCGCAGCGCTTTGCGATAGCCTTCCGGGCGTGGCATACCAAAGTTACGCTTAATTTTCTCGCGGGTGTCACGGCCTTTCTGATGACCAATTATCATCACCGGAATATCGCCGAGGCGCGCAGTACCGCCAACAATAGCCTGATCATTGGCAAAGGTACGATCGCCGGCTAAATCGTCAAAATCAGTAAACATATGCTGGATATAATCCAGCGTATAGGGCCGCAGCGGATGGCGCGCTAATTGCGCAACCTGCCAGGCACCAAGCTCAGCAAAGATTTTTTTCGTCAGGCCCAGACTCTTTTCTTTTAATTTGTTGATCTCTTCTTCCAAGCCCAAATCGTAGTCGCCATTGCGGCTGACATTACGTAATTCGTCTATTTTTGCTTCAAGTTCAGCAATAGGTTGCTCAAACTCTAAATAATTCAGCATCATCGACAGTCACTACCTAATTAATTAAATTCCAGTTCTATTGTTGCCAATTGCTTTAACTGGTGCAACAAAGCGTCGGCCGGCGTTACCCACCATTGCGTTCCAAGCTGTAACATTACTTCGCCTTCCGGGCGTTGATAGCGGAGTTTAACCGGCACCGTACCTGCTTTAAATTCACCCAGTACCTGCTGCAATCTTTGCAGGTAATTGTGGTCTATTTGTGCCGATTGTACAGTGATATTCAACGATCTCAGAGATTTTTCCCGTACTTGTGTGATCTCGCTGACATCGCGGCCGGTCATTGTAAGGCCACCGTTAAAATCATCAAAGCTGACCTGTCCCGTTATTACCAGGATCCGGTCTTTTTGTAGCTGTTGCTCGAAGTTTTCCAGCAGATCCGGAAAAAACCGCACATCAAGCCGTGCTGACTTGTCATCCAACGTAACAATAGCCCAGCGCCGGCCCTTCTTATTTATCATCACCCGCACCGATACAACCAAACCGGCAACAGTGACACTTTGATCTTTTCGTGTCGGTTGTAAATCTACTAAGCGACAAGAAACGTATCTGGGTATCTCTTGCAGATAACGATTTATCGGATGACCGGTTAAATACAGGCCCAGGGTTTCGCGCTCGCCTTCCAGCCAGACTTCATCCGCCCAAGGCTCTACCTGTTTAAAGGCGGCGGCCGCGTGCTCCGGTTCGGGGCTTAATAAACCAAATAAATCATCCTGGCCCACCGCCTGCGCTTTGGCGTGCTGCTCGGCAGCCTTCATCGCTTCTTCTAACGTGGCTGACAGCGCCGCGCGGTGCGGACCCAAGCGGTCCATAGCGCCGGATAAAATCAGCTTTTCTATTACGCGCCGGTTCAGCTTTTTTAAATCAACTTTGGCGCAAAAATCAAATAAGTCGCTAAAGCTGCCGTGCTTGTTGCGTGCCTCCAAAATAGCATCTATCGGGCCTTCGCCGACGCCTTTAATGGCGCCGATGCCATACACAATATGGCCTTGCTCATTAACGGTAAACTTATACACCCCGGCGTTAACATCGGGCGGAATAAGCTTTAGCTTCATGCGCTCGCACTCATCCACCAGGGTCACAATTTTGTCGGTGTTATCCATATCGGCCGACATTACCGCCGCCATAAATTCGGCCGGATAATGCGCCTTCATCCACAGCGTTTGGTACGACACCAACGCATAAGCCGCCGAGTGCGATTTGTTAAACCCGTAACCGGCAAATTTTTCTACCAGGTCGAAGATTTTAATTGCCAGGTCGGGGTCGATGCCATTTTTTGCCGCGCCTTCCTGAAAGGTATCGCGCTGCTTGGCCATTTCTTCCGGCTTTTTCTTACCCATAGCACGGCGCAGTAAGTCAGCGCCGCCAAGCGAGTAACCCGACAGCACCTGGGCTATCTGCATTACCTGCTCCTGATACAGGATAATGCCGTACGTTGGTTCCAAAATCGGCTTTAATGAATCATGCTGCCAGGTGGCGTCCGGATAAGAGATAGCTTCACGGCCGCGTTTACGGTCGATAAAGTTATCCACCATGCCCGACTGCAACGGCCCTGGCCGGAACAGCGCTACCAGGGCTATCATATCTTCAAAGCAGTCCGGCTGCAGGCGGCGGATTAAGTCTTTCATGCCGCGCGATTCCAGCTGGAATACCGCTGTCGTGTCGGCCTTTTGCAATAAGTCGAAACTTCTCTTATCCACCAGCGGAATGCTGTTGATGTCGATGCTGTCGCGGCCTTCTTTCTTCAGCCGCGTGTTGGCCATATTCACCGCCCACTGCAAGATAGTGAGGGTGCGCAGGCCTAAGAAGTCGAATTTTACCAGACCGGCATATTCAACGTCATTTTTATCAAACTGGGTAACCGGGTTATTGCCTTCATCATCGCAATACAGCGGGGAGAAATCGGTAATTTTGGTTGGCGCTATGACTACACCACCGGCGTGCTTGCCGGCATTACGGGTGACGCCTTCGAGCTGACGCGCCATATCAATCAGATCTTTTACTTCCTGATCCTGAGCGTACAACTCCGGCAGGCGCGGCTCTTCTTTAAACGCCTGCTCCAGCGTCATGCCGGGCGTGGGCGGAATAAGCTTGGAGATGCGGTCAACAAAGCCGTACGGGTGGCCCAGCACCCGGCCAACATCGCGTATTACCGCTTTAGCAGCCATGGTACCGAAGGTAATAATTTGCGATACCGCTTCGCGGCCATACATATCGGCAACGTGGTCAATAACTTCGTCGCGCCTGTCCATACAGAAATCTACGTCGAAATCCGGCATCGATACCCGTTCGGGGTTTAAGAAACGCTCGAACAGCAAGTCAAATTCCAGCGGATCCAGGTCGGTAATTTTCAGCGCATAAGCAACCAGAGAACCGGCACCCGAACCGCGGCCCGGGCCAACCGGAATGTCGTTATCCTTACTCCACTGGATAAACTCCATTACCACGAGGAAGTAACCCGGGAAACCCATTTGGTTTATTACGTCGAGCTCAATTTGCAAGCGTTCATCGTAACCGACACGTTGCTGCGCACGCACGCTGTCATCGGGGAACAGCTGCAGTAAGCGTTCTTCCAGGCCTTCGCGCGATTTCATTACCAGAAAATCCGCATCGGTCATGCCACCGGTAGGAAACGCCGGTAAAAAGTATTCACCCAAGCGGATGGTGACATTACAGCGTTTAGCAATTTCGACTGAGTTTTCCAGCGCTTCGGGCAAGTCAGCAAACAACTGCAGCATGTCTTGCTCAGATTTCAGGTATTGCTGTTCTGAGTAGTTTTTCGGCCGGCGTTTATCATCCAGGGTGTAACCGTCATGAATCGCCACCCGAATGTCATGTGCGGGGAAGTCTTCCGGCAGTAAAAACACTACCTCATTGGTAGCAACCAGTGGTAAATCATGTTGCTCTGCCAGGGTTACCGCTTTTTGAATATACAGTTCTTCATCCGGCCGGCCGGTGCGGGTAAGCTCGAGATAAAAACGTTGCGGAAAATACTGCTGATAAAACGCCAGTAACTCCGTCACGCTTTGGTTATTTTCTTTTAGCAACGCCTTACCAAGCAGGCCATCTTTGCCGCCGGACAAGATAATGACACCTTGGGCGTACTGTGCTAACCAGTCGTGGTCAATTTGTGGTTTACCCTCAACATGGCCGCGCAGATAAGCTTTAGATATCAGCTGGCTGAGGTTCTGATAGCCGGCATTGTCGGCCGCAAGCAACAACATACGGCTGCTTTCACTGCCAAACAGCGGGTGCTGTACCCAACAATCTACGCCGATAATCGGCTTAATGCCGGCTTCGTGCGCGGTGCTGTAAAAGCGCACCAAACCACAGAAGTTCATCTGATCGGTTAATGCCAGTGCCGGCATGCCGAGCTTTTGTGCCGCTTTAATAATCGGTTTTACTTTGGCGACACCATCGACCATAGAAAAGTCGCTGTGCACGCGCAGATGAATAAAAGCCGGCGAGCTCATAGTCCCTGTTGCTCCAGTACCAACCGTACCGGTTTAAAGCTGCGCCGGTGTTGGCTTAACACGCCGTGTGCCGCTATTGCCGCCATGTGTGCAGCAGTCGGGTAACCTTTGTGAGCATCAAAGCCATACTGCGGATGCGCCTGATGCAGACTGTGCATTTCAGCATCGCGCGCTACCTTGGCCAAAATAGACGCCGCGCTGATTTCCGGCACTAACAAGTCGCCCTTTACCACGGCCGTGGCCGCAATGCCAAAATCGGGTGTGCGGTTACCGTCTACCAATATCCATTGCGGTTTAATACTCAGGCCGGCCACAGCACGGCGCATTGCCAACATAGTGGCGTGCAGAATATTTAACTCATCAATCTCGTCAGACTCAGCACGGCCCAGCGCCCAGCAAAGAGCATTTTGCTTAATAAGCTCAGCCAGTTCAGTACGACGTTTTTCCGATAATTTCTTTGAATCTGTTAAGCCGGCAACAGGATTGGCCGGGTCAAGAATAACCGCAGCGGTTACTACAGCACCAATCAGCGGGCCACGACCCACTTCATCCACGCCGCAAATAAGCTGAACATCAGGCCGCTGGTACAGCATCATTTTTAACTACCTGTAATATCGCCTGCGCCGCTTTGGCACTGGCGTCGCACTTAATGCTTTGATGAATGGTACGGTACTCTGCCAGTAAAGCATCACGTTCAGCACTGAGCTGAGGTGTCATCGCCTCTGCCAGCGCTTGTGGCGTAACCTGATGTTGCAACAGCTCAGGCACCATGGCACGGCCGGCTAATAAATTAGGCAGGCTAAAATGCGCCAGCTTTACCAGCCGCCGGCCAATTTGATAAGTTAACCAATTGGCGCGATACGCCACCACCATTAAGCATTTCGCCAACATCGCCTCAAGCGTCGCCGTGCCTGAAGTAATAAAGGTAGCGTCGGAAGCCAACAGCACCTGGCGTGCCTGACCGGTAAATTCAGTGATGTGCAGCTGCGGCGCTATTTGCTGTTTAATCGCATTAAATTGTGCGGCCTTAGCCGGCGTTACCATATTGGTAACAAACTGTATATCAGAGAACTGCTGTTGCAACAGTAAGGCTGCCTGCAGAAAATCAGCCGCCAGCAGTTTAATTTCGTTGGTACGGCTGCCTGGCATAATCGCCAGCACCAGCTTGTCCGGTTGTAACCCCAATTCGGCTTTTGCTGCGGCTTTATCCACATCCAGCGGCATAGTGTCGGCCATGGTATGGCCAACAAAGGTGCAAGGTACCTGATATTTGTCGTAAAAGGCTTTTTCGAACGGCAGCAGCGATAACACCATATTGGTGGCCGCGGCAATTTTAAAGATACGTTTATGCCGCCACGCCCACACTGATGGGCTGACATAGTGCACAGTTTTAATACCAGCTTGTTTCAGCTTTAATTCCACCGGCAGATTAAAGTCCGGCGCGTCGATACCAACAAACACATCGGGTTTATCAGCAAGCAAAGCAGCAAGAATTTCGCGTTTAACCTGCAGTAAACGCGGCAGACGGCCCAGCACTTCAACAATGCCCATTACCGCCAACTCTTCCATATCAAACAGCGCGTTAAAGCCCAGCGCCTGCATACGCGGCCCGCCAATGCCGTAAAACACCGCATCTGGGTGCATAGCTTTAAGCGCAATGATCAGATCAGCACCTAAAATATCGCCGGAGTGTTCTCCGGCGATAATAGCGACTTTTAACGGCCGGTCAGTTGCAGGCATCAGCGCACTATACCTCTGCTGGCGTTGGCGATGAAATCGGTAAACAGCTTAAGCTCGGGCACTTCAGCGGCTTTATCCTGCAGTGCGGCTAAGGCTTCGGCTACCGTTTGGCCTTTACGA
>NZ_JAUYGV010000005.1 GCF_030690345.1 Rheinheimera sp. | reverse complement strand
ATTATCATAACCGCTAACCGTACCGGATACGGTACAAAAATTTCCGGTTATAATATCTGAAGCATCAGCATCAGCGCCTAATAATTTATTAACCAAAGGTATTTTAACCAGCCGAGATTTTATTTTAGCAAAAAACGATGGCTTATAAGCCGCGGTTAAATATTTAGTGCCGGCCGGACATTGGCTTGTGCCATAATCTCCGGCCACAATAACATTATCTTTAAAAATGCTTATCTGCATGGGCTGATCAAAAGTGGCTTGAATCAGGCTGTTGCGGCAAACTCCGGTAGCTCCGTTAGCCGGCAAAGTCCCGGTCACGGTCGGCCTGGCCTGGCAGCAAGTATCGTCGCCGCAGCCAACCGTATTAGCATCGCCGCATTGGTTATCGCTGCTGCAGCCGCAACAAAGCCCGCGCTTAACGCCAGAGCAAGACCCTTGGTCAGCTTTACAAGTTAAAAGAGAATTCAAGGTTTTACAGGTGTCTGCGGCGGCAAAAGGATCGCAACAGCAAATCCCGCATTTCGTTGCAGCCGGACCACTACCGTCGGCGTTAATGCAAGCAAAGCCGGTACATTTATTAATATCGCAACTTGCCGTTGTCGTAGCACTACTAAAGCAAGTATTATTAAACCCAGGCGCAGAGCCGCATTTATTATTGCATTCGGCCAAAGTCTCATAAGTCGCCGAGGTAGAGGTGGCTACTGGCGTATTGGCGCAGCTGCCAGACTTACATTCATAATAGGCGCAGTAATTATAAGATGGACTAGAAACGGCATAAGGCGCGGCTCCGCCGCGGCAAGCATTACTATTTTTAGCATCAACGCAACAAGTGCCTGTGCCTTGGCCACTGCAAACCGCCGCGTCGCTGATCGTGGCACAATCAGAACAGACACCGCTTGGATTAGCCGTATCAATTAAACAAAATTTTCCGCTAGTGCCGGAGCAATTACAAGCTTCATTATGTTCGGTCTGTGTCGTACCAACTGAGCCACAACCAGAACAACGTCCATAAGTACCAGTATTAGCGATTATGTCACTACCACATTTACCTTGGCATTTTAAAGGTGAGCAACAATCTTCGCTATCATGCCCGATACGGCAGCAGCATTCACAGCTAGCGCTATCGTTCTTTGTACATTTATCATCGCTACCGCAGGTTGAACCAATCGGACAAAGGCTCTGGCTAACTAGGCACCTGCCGTCAACCGCGCTGGCCGTTTCTTGACTGCACTTAAAACCGGTGTCGCAAATTGAACAAGTCGTATTATTTTCTGCGCAACGCCCGCCAGAAATACTAGTCCAACCGATTGGGCAAGAAGTACTAATTTTCATTATCCATCTG
>NZ_JAUYGV010000003.1 GCF_030690345.1 Rheinheimera sp. | reverse complement strand
CTGACCGCCGTAATGCTTAGCCAGTACGTTTGTGATTGCTGCAGTTAAAGTAGTTTTACCGTGGTCAACGTGACCAATGGTGCCTACGTTTACGTGCGGTTTATTACGTTCAAATTTAGCCTTAGCCATGTATAGACCCTTTTTGCAAAACGGCGGTTATTTAAAATTAGTTTAGTGTTTGGATAGCAAGAGAGGTGTCAAGATGGTGCTGATACCCAGAATCGAACTGGGGACCTCATCCTTACCAAGGATGCGCTCTACCGCCTGAGCTATATCAGCAACGTTTTTGATTGGAGCGGGCAGCGGGAATCGAACCCGCATCTTCAGCTTGGAAGGCTGAGGTAATAGCCATTATACGATGCCCGCGGCCTACTCGTAGCTATTCTTCCTGACGAAGATGGTGGAGGGGGAAGGATTCGAACCTTCGAAGGCAGTGCCGGCAGATTTACAGTCTGATCCCTTTGGCCACTCGGGAACCCCTCCACTAATGGTGCCGCTTATCCGAGTCGAACGGATGACCTACTGATTACAAGTCAGTTGCTCTACCAACTGAGCTAAAGCGGCACTACGTCAGTGGGTGCGAATTCTAGTGGAATGCCCTGGGTCGTGCAACAGAAAAAACCAAAAAAGCACTAAATTCCTGCCTAAGCGTTCATAAAGTGCACAAATTGACAGTTACATATCAATATAACGCGCCAATCCCTGGAAAATCAGTAAAGGTTCCACCACCAGTGGTAAATCAGCCAGATAAGGTTTAAGAAATTTACTGTCTCCCCCGGTCAGCAACAGCTTGTCACAGGGTGTTTGCTGCCACGCCAACCGCACTGCGCCTGAAACTGCGGCTAAACAACCATTTTGTAAGCCTGTGACGGTATCAGTACCGGGCTCCAGCCGGCCATTAAACATTTCAGAGTTGAATACTTTTGCGGTGTTTTTTACCACTGCCTGCTGCTGCATTTTCAGGCCGGGGATAATCCAACCGCCGCCGTGCTGGCCATCTTTATCTAACCAATCGACCGTTACTGCTGTGCCTGCATCAACAATCAGCACATTTTTTGCCGGAAACAACAACTGCGCACCTAACATCGCCAACCAGCGGTCAACACCCAGCGTCTGCGGTTGCTGATAACTGCTACGGACACCATAGGCCTGCGCATCAGAGTGCACCTGGCGCCAGGGTAAATGATCCAGCCCCAGTAGCTGCTTAATCACCGCCACCTTCTCCTGCGATGCTACGCTGGCAAAGTACACAGCTTTAATCGGCAACTTTGCCAGATTATCCGGCGCCAGTTGCGGTAAAGCCGTTACTTTGCCCTGCTTGACCAGCGCGGCTTTCTCACGGGTATTACCAATATCCAGCAATAAATACATGCTAATCTCCCGCGCGTAAACTAAGTTCGCCACCAAAGTACGCCTGCACACCTGAGGCCGTTTTAATCAACAAGGCACCTTGTTTATCAACGCCGAGACAAATGCCCTTTATCTCTGTGTTACCGATAAGCTTTACTGCCTTGTCACGGTACTGATTATACTGAGCAAACTCATCAACAAAGCCGGTAAAACCGTTTTCGCTAAACTCCGCAAGCAAGGCAAGCAATTGTTGCTGTAACAAAGCCACCAGCAGGTTACGGTCAATCACCTGGCCAGATGCATCGGCTAAATCAATATACTGCTGATCTATACTGTTCAGTGCCTGCTGCGGCAAGCGGATATTCATACCAATACCAATAATAACATCGCAGCCGGCATGGGCCTGCCCCGCCAGTTCCACCAGGATACCGCATAGCTTTTTACCATCAACATAAACATCATTGGGCCATTTAACCTTAGCCTCAACCTGATACTGCTGTTTCAGCATTCTTGCTATGGCGATGGCCACCACCAAGCTTAATCCCATGGCGGCCTGAATACCCTGCTCCAGTCGCCAGTACATAGAGAAATATAAACTGGCCGCAAAAGGTGAATACCAGTTACGACCACGCCGGCCTCTGCCTGCAGTTTGCGCCTCTGCCACTAAGGTATAACCGGGTTGCGTTACCAAGCCATCCTGTACTTTCTGCATTAACTGGCTGTTAGTTGAATCGGTAATATTTTGCACCAGGATGTCTGCATTGCCACTTTGCCTTAACTGACTTATCTTTGCCGCATCTAATAAAGTCAGCGGCTCTGCGAGACAATAACCACGGCCTTTCACTTTATAGATATCCAGCCCAAGCTGTTGCAGTTGCTTAATATGGTTAGCAACCGCCGTTCGGCTTAATCCCAGAGTATCTGCCAGCACCTGACCAGATTGAAATTCCCCTCCGCTTAAGGCACTAAGCAGTTGGCGCTGGGTAACTAAGCTGGCTTTGCTCATCTGACCGGCTGTCCGGCACTATTTAGCATGCGTACTTCGGCTTCTAACTGGACGCCGTAAGCTCCCAGCACTTGCTGCTGCACAGCAGTAATAAGCTGTTCCAGCTGAGCCGGCGTACCTGCACCGTGATTTACCACCACCAGCGGCTGTAACTTATAGCAACCAACGTCACCATAACGCTTAGCTTTAAAGCCTTGTTGTTCAATTAACCACGCTGCCGGAACCTTTACGCTATCGTCGGCCTGGATAAAACACGGCATGTCAGCATATTTTGCTTTCAGCGCAGTGTATTGCTGTTTGGCAATAACCGGATTTTTAAAGAAGCTACCGCAATTGGCCAGCACAGCAGGGTCCGGCAATTTACTGCTACGCACGGCGATAATCTGTTCGAATATACTGCTGATAGCCGCGTCAGCAGGCAGATGATCCAAGCCTTTATATCCCAACACCGGAAGAGGTTGCTTACTCAAGCACAAGCCCACCGCAATGATAATACCTTTACCCGCCAGGGCATGCTTAAACACGCTGTCACGGTAGCCAAACTGGCAACGACCCGCAGCAATACGCTGTACTTTGCGCTGTTGCCAGTGATAAAAATCAACATATAAACAGCTGTCTGCCAGTTCAACGCCGTAAGCACCGATATTCTGCACCGGCGCAGCACCAACGGACCCCGGGATTAGCGCCAGGTTTTCTATACCCCACAGCTGCTGTTCAACAGCCCAGCTAACCAGTTGATGCCAGTTATGACCAGCCTCAACATGTATTAACACATGCTGCGGATCCAACTGTGTAACAGTTTTGCTGTCGGCGACAAAACGGCATACGGGTGCGATAAGATCCTGCATAAAAATGGTATTGCTGCCCTCACCCAGCACAACAGGAGTGGTATCGGAGTGGAAGTTATCCAAATCTGCAACAGAATCAAGCTCTGTAACAGCGGCCAGCTGAGCATTAAAGCGGAAAGTAGAATAAGGGACGGCAGAAATATTAGTGAAAGTGCGCATGATCAGGCCAGTTAACGCGAATACCGCTATTGTAATGATGTGGTTGAAGAAGCGCAAAGCAAAAAGCCCGGCTCTTACGAGTCGGGCTTTGCTTAATTGGGAGGCTGCGGGGCTGGCCATCCAGCGGTGAACTACCGCAATACCAATAAAAAAACCCTTCGTTTTCACGAAGGGTCTGTTTATTTGGGAGCCTGGCGGTGAACTACTCTCGCATAGCGAATGC
>NZ_JAUYGV010000002.1 GCF_030690345.1 Rheinheimera sp. | reverse complement strand
GCTGATTTGCCCAATCGCGATGGACGAAGGTTTACGCTTCGCTATCCGTGAAGGCGGCCGTACAGTAGGTGCGGGTGTAGTATCAAAAATCATTGCTTAATTAGCATTGATTAAAAAAGGCCCTACGGGGCCTTTTTTATTGCCTGAAAAGCGCGGTCTGTATCTGGCTGTTCGGGCGCTAATTCATTATTCAAACACTTGTTTGAATGTCGAAGCTGTGCCATGCTCTAACTCATCCGTCCAGTTAAAGAGGCAATCAAGATGAGCCAGTACCAGGCACCGTTAAATGATATTTTGTTCAACCTTTTCGACGTTTGGCAGTTAGATCAATACTGGCAGCAGCAAAGCGAGCTCTGCGAACTTATTGAGGCTGACACTGCTAAAGCTATTCTGGAAGAAGCCGCTAAAATTTGTGAACAACAAATAGCACCGTTTTCAGGCGAAGCAGATCAACGCTGTGCCCAATTACAAGACGGCAAGGTGTCGCTGCCGGCGCATTATTACACTGCTTATCAAAGTCTGGCCGAAGGTGGCTGGACCGGCCTTAGTGGCGATGCTGAATACGGCGGTATGGGTATGCCCAAATCGCTGTCGATGATGGTGGATGAAATGCTTTGCAGTGCTGATATCGCGTTCTCGTTATATCCCGGTTTAACCGCCGGCGCTTGCGTTGCTTTATTACAACATGCAGATGAGGCCACCAAAGCACTGTACTTGCCGAAAATGTACAGCGGCGAATGGTCCGGCACTATGTGTTTAACCGAATCGCATGCCGGCTCCGATCTTGGCATTATGCGCACTACAGCCAGGCCGGCCGAGGATGGCAGTTATTTGCTGAACGGCAGCAAAATTTTTATTACCGCCGGCGAGCATGACCTGACAAAAAACATCATTCATCTGGTACTGGCCAAGTTGCCGGATGCACCCGCCGGTAGCCGCGGTATCTCGCTGTTTTTAGTGCCGAAGTATCTGCCGGATGCCGCCGGCGAACCGGGTAGCCGCAATAGCGTCAGTGTAGGGTCTATTGAGCATAAGATGGGCATTAATGGCTCGGCGACCTGTGTGCTGAATTTTGACGACGCCAAAGGCTATTTAATCGGTGAACCACACCGTGGTTTAGCCTGTATGTTTACCATGATGAACTATGAGCGTTTATCAATGGGCAGCCAGGGGCTGGGCGCGGCTGAGCGGGCTTATCAAAATGCGCTGGCTTATGCCAAAGACCGGCTACAGGGTAGGGTCACCGGGAAAGATGCTAACAAAGCTGAGCCTATTATTGGTCATGCCGACGTTAGGCGCATGTTGCTTAATATAAAAGCAATGAATGAGGCTGGCCGTACCTTTGCTACCTGGGTGGCATCACTGTTGGATAAAGCTAAGTATGATAACTGCCCGGTATCGGCACAACGCGCTAATTTACTGACGCCGATAGCCAAAGCGTTTATGACAGATCAGGGCTTTGAGGCTTGTGTTACCGCACAACAGGTGTTTGGCGGCCACGGCTATGTTAAAGAATGGGGTATGGAGCAACTGGTACGTGATGTGCGTATTGCCCAGATTTATGAGGGTACTAATGGCATTCAGGCGGCAGATTTTATGTTGCGTAAAGTGGCGGCAGACCAGGGCTCGGTATTGCTTACACTACTGGCAGAAATCAATGCTGAAATGGCAGCTGGACCAATTGATGCTGCTGCGTCGCTGCAGCATTACATCGACCAATTACAGAGCTTAACTGCAGAACTGTTGGCGCAGGACAGCCGCGCACAAAGTGCCAATGCCTGCGACTATTTAGCCCTGGTGTCATATGTGCTGTACGGCTATATGTGGTATAAAAATCTGGCGGCACTACAGCCAGCGGTACAAAGTGAGCAGTTTGTGCTGGCAAAACAACATACGGCAGCATATTACTTCGGCCGTATTTTGCCCAAAGCTGATGGTCTGTTGTCATTATTAAGGCATGATTCAGCCGTAGTGGATAAGTTAGCAACAGAGCACTTCTGATATTAAGGACAATTATGCAATACCTCGCCGGCTTAATAGCACTATTGGCGTTCTCCGCTTCGGCAGCGGACGCACTGGATAAGCGGATGAAAGCCGAGCAATGGGATACGTATGCGCCCTTTACCTTATTGCCGCATGAGAATAACTACCTGATGCCGTTTACCTATGTCGATGGCATTGCTTCTACCCTTGAAAGGGACGGTAGCAGTGCGCCGTCCGACAATGTGGAGGCTAAGTTCCAACTCAGCCTTAAAACTCCGTTGTGGACAAAAATCTATAAAGATAATGGTTATCTGTTTTTTGCTTTTACTCAGCAGGCATATTGGCAAGCCTATAACAGCGAAGTGTCATCACCGTTTCGGGAGAACAACTACGAGCCGGAGCTGATCCTGATGCTGCCGCACTACAAAAACTACGAAGAAGCTGCAAGCCGGATTATCAGTTTAAGTTTGTCGCATCAATCTAACGGCCGTGCCGGCGAGCTATCGCGCAGTTGGAACCGGCTGAAACTGAGTTGGGTTACATCTGTCGGCAATGTGTTTATTAACTTTGAACCCTGGTATCGCTTTAAAGAAGACAGGAAAGATTCGCCGCAAGACCCTAATGGCGATGATAACCCAGATATAACCAAATATATGGGCTGGTTTGAGTTGTCGGCTGCTTATAAACAGGACAACGCCACCTGGCGGATGATGCTGCGCAATAACTTACGCAGTGACAATAAAGGCGCTGTCAGAGTGTCTTATTCGGTGCCGTTTAACAAACATATCCGCTTTTATGCTGAGTTGTTTAATGGTTATGGCGAGAGTCTGATTGACTATGACCGCTCAGTCACCCGCTTTGGTATCGGTTTTGAGCTAAACGATATTCTGTAGTTCATTTTATAACCAACACTTGCGTTATCAGTTGATTTCAGTATAATGCGCGGCCAGTCGATACAATTCTGACTGGCTCGTTAAACAAACTTTAGAGTTATTTAACGCTTACAGTGCTCCCGATTGGGGAGCAAACGTAACTTTGGTGCATGGGCATCCCCCTTCTTGGGTTGGATAGCTTGTGTTTATTTTTGCTCTTTTTGCTCTTTGAGGCTTTGATACATGAGTAATCAAAGGATTCGCATCCGTCTGAAAGCGTTCGATCACCGTTTGATCGATCAGTCAACCATGGAAATCGTTGACACAGCTAAGCGTACGGGCGCTCAGGTTCGTGGTCCTATTCCACTTCCTACCCGCCAGGAACGTTTCACTGTATTGATTTCTCCTCACGTCAACAAAGATGCACGTGATCAGTACGAAATCCGTACCCACAAGCGTTTAATCGACATCGTTGAGCCAACCGAGAAAACGGTTGATGCGCTGATGCGTTTAGACTTGCCTGCTGGCGTTGACGTTCAAATCAGCCTGGGCTAATCAGACAGGTTTATAGAGAGGTTTAGGAAATGGCTATCGGTCTAGTCGGTCGTAAAGTGGGAATGACTCGCATCTTCACTGAAGACGGCGTTTCAATTCCAGTAACCGTAATCGAAGCGACACCAAACCGTGTAACTGCAGTTAAAACTGCAGAAACAGACGGTTACAGCGCACTGCAAGTGACTGCTGGTACTGTAAAGGCAAGCCGCATGAGCAAGCCGGAAGCAGGCCACTTCGCTAAAGTGGGCGTGGACGCTGGTCGTGGTCTGTGGGAATTCCGCCTGACAGATAACGAAGGTGCTGACATCACTGTCGGCAGCGAAATTACGGTTGAAATTTTCGCTGAAGCGAAAAAAGTTGATGTGTCTGGCACATCAAAAGGTAAGGGTTTTGCCGGTGCTGTTAAGCGCTGGAATTTCCGTACTCAGGATGCTACTCACGGTAACTCGTTATCACACCGTGCACCAGGTTCAATTGGTCAGAACCAATCACCTGGTAAAGTATTCAAGGGTAAAAAAATGGCTGGTCACTTAGGTGCTGAGCGCGTAACCGTGCAGTCACTGGAAGTGGTTCGTGTAGACGCAGAACGTAACATCCTGTTAGTAAAAGGTGCAGTACCTGGCGCTATCGGTGGTGACGTGATCGTTAAACCAGCTGTTAAAAGCTAACGTCTGAGGAGATAAGTGATGGAATTAGCATTACGAGACGCTCAAGGCGTTCTTGAAGTTTCCGAAGCTACCTTTGGACGTGAGTTTAATGAAGCTTTGGTTCATCAGGTCGTTGTAGCCTATGCTGCCGGCGCCCGTCAGGGTACCCGCGCTCAGCTGACACGTTCTGAAGTACGCGGTGGTGGTAAGAAGCCATGGCGTCAAAAAGGTACAGGCCGCGCGCGTGCCGGTACTATCCGCAGCCCAATCTGGCGCGGAGGCGGTGTAACTTTTGCGGCTAAGCCACAAGATCACAGCCAAAAAGTAAACCGTAAAATGTATCGTGGTGCGATTCAAAGCATCCTGTCTGAATTAGTACGTCAAGAGCGTTTAATCGTGGTGGAAAATTTCGCCGTTGATTCGCCTAAGACCAAAGATTTAACTGCAAAGTTAAAAGCAATGGACTTAAAAGACGTGTTAATCGTGACTAACGAAGTGGATGAGAACCTGTTCTTATCAGCACGCAACCTGTACAAGGTTGATGTGCGTGACGTACACGGTATCGACCCGGTCAGCTTAATCGCATTCGACAAAGTGTTAATGACTGCTGCTGCAGTTAAGCAACTTGAGGAGCTGTTAGCATGATCCGCGAAGAACGTTTACTGAAGGTTATTTTGGCACCGCACGTTTCTGAAAAGAGCACTGTGTCTGCTGAAAAACACAATACAGTCGTTTTCAAGATTGCCACTACTGCGACTAAAGCTGATGTTAAAGCGGCAGTTGAAAAACTGTTCGAAACAGAAGTAGTTGGTGTGCGTACTGTTAATGTTAAGGGTAAGGCCAAGCGCACTGGTGCGCGTATGGGCAAGCGTAGCGATTGGAAAAAAGCTTACGTGACTCTTAAAGAAGGCAGCGAAATCGATTTCGTTGGCGGCGCTGAGTAAGAAGAGGAGTTAGGAAATGGCACTTGTAAAGTGTAAACCTACGTCACCAGGTCGTCGCCACGTATTAAAAGTGGTTAACCCGGACCTGTACAAAGGCAAGCCTTACGCACCTTTGTTAGAGAAAAATTCAAAAACAGGTGGTCGTAACAACAACGGTCGCATCACTACCCGTCATATCGGTGGTGGTCATAAGCAACATTACCGTTTAGTTGACTTCAAACGCAACAAAGATGGCATTCCGGCCAAAGTTGAGCGTTTAGAGTACGATCCAAACCGTACTGCTAACATCGCACTGGTGTTATACGCAGACGGTGAGCGTCGTTACATTCTGGCCCCTAAAGGCCTGAAGGCAGGTGATACAGTGGTTTCAGGTATGGAATCACCAATCAAAGCCGGTAACACCTTACCACTGCGCAATATCCCGGTTGGTCAGGTAGTACACAACATCGAAATGAAACCAGGTAAAGGTGGTCAGTTAGCTCGTTCTGCTGGCGCATTTGTACAGATCCTGGCTCGTGACGGTGAGTACGTGACGCTGCGTTTACGCAGTGGCGAAGTACGTAAAGTATTAGCAGATTGTCGCGCGACTATCGGTGAGATCGGCAACGCGGAACATATGTTACGTCAATACGGTAAAGCTGGTGCAATGCGCTGGCGTGGCATTCGCCCAACCGTACGTGGTGTGGTAATGAACCCGGTTGATCACCCACACGGTGGTGGTGAAGGTAAAACTTCTGGTGGTCGTCACCCTGTATCTCCATGGGGCGTACCAACGAAGGGTTACAAAACTCGTTCAAACAAGCGTACTGATAAACTTATCGTACGTCGTCGTGATAAATAATTTGTGAGGAATTGCCATGCCACGTTCTCTCAAGAAAGGTCCATTTATTGACCTTCACTTGCTGAAGAAGGTAGAGAAAGCGTTGGAAAGCGGTGACAAGAAGCCTATTAAGACTTGGAGCCGTCGTTCAATGATCATACCTGATATGATCGGTTTGACCATCGCTGTCCATAATGGTCGTCAACATGTACCTGTGTTCGTCTCGGAAGAGATGATTGGTCACAAGTTAGGTGAATTTGCACCTACTCGTACCTACCGTGGTCATGCAGCCGACAAAAAGGCCAAGAAGCGCTAAGGGGTAAATGATGCAAGCATTAGCTAAACACAAATTTGCCCGTTCTTCTGCTCAAAAAACCCGTCTGGTCGCTGACCAGGTGCGTGGATTGTCAGTAGATAAGGCGCTGAACGTACTGACTTACAGCCCGAAGAAAGCTGCTGAGTTAGTTAAAAAGGTTCTTTTATCAGCCATTGCCAACGCTGAGCACAATGAAGGCGCGGATATTGATACGTTGAAAGTTAAGACCATCTTCATTGATGAAGGTCCGTCTATGAAACGTATCAAGCCACGTGCTAAAGGTCGTGCTGACCGTATCGTCAAGCGTACCAGCCACATCACTGTGGTTGTAGCTGATAACTAGGAGAGAGAAATGGGACAGAAAGTACATCCTAATGGTATTCGCCTAGGTATCACTAAGCCATGGAGCTCAACCTGGTTCGCGAATACGAAAGACTTCCCGGATTTCTTAAACGGTGACTTTAAAGTTCGTCAGTATCTGACAAAAGAACTGAAAGCCGCGTCAGTTAGCCGGATCGATATCGAACGCCCTGCGAAAAGCATCCGTGTGACTATTCACACTGCGCGTCCAGGCGTAATCATCGGTAAGAAAGGTGAAGATGTTGAGAAAATCCGCAAGCAAGTAGCAGCCATCGCTGGCGTACCTGCGCAGATTAACATCTCTGAAATCCGCAAGCCTGAGCTGGATGCCAAATTAGTTGCTGACTCAATCAGCAGCCAGTTAGAGCGTCGTGTAATGTTCCGTCGTGCTATGAAGCGCGCGGTACAAAACGCCATGCGTATCGGTGCCAAGGGTATCAAAGTTGAAGTTAGCGGCCGTTTAGGCGGCGCAGAAATCGCTCGTTCAGAGTGGTACCGTGAAGGCCGTGTGCCACTTCACACTCTGCGTGCTGATATCGATTACAATACCTCAGAAGCACTGACTACTTACGGTATCATTGGTGTGAAAGTGTGGATTTTCAAAGGCGAGATCTTAGGTGCTCTGCCATTGAACAACAACACCAACAACGCCAACAATAACAACCAGCCTAAAGCGCCGAAAAAACCGGCACGTAAGGCTAAGTAGGGGTATTGAGCGATGTTGCAACCAAAACGTACAAAATTTCGTAAAGTGCACAAAGGTCGTAACCGTGGTTTAGCCCAGGTTGGCGATAAAGTATCTTTCGGTACTTATGCACTGAAATCTGTAGAACGTGGTCAAATGACTTCACGTCAAATTGAATCTGCACGTCGTGCTATGACGCGCGCTGTTAAGCGTGTTGGTAAAATCTGGATCCGTGTGTTCCCAGACAAGCCAATCACCGCTAAGCCGCTGGAAGTACGTATGGGTAGTGGTAAAGGTTCTGTTGAGTACTGGGTATGTCAGATTAAACCTGGCAAAGTACTGTACGAAATGGACGGTGTGTCTGAAGAGTTAGCGCGTCATGCATTTGCACTGGCTTCCGCTAAGCTACCATTTAAGACAGCCTTTGTAACGCGGACGGTAATGTGATGAAAGCCAGCGAATTAAAAGCGAAAAGTGTTGAAGAGTTAAATACTGAATTACTGGGTTTATTACGTGAGCAGTTCAACCTGCGCATGCAATTAGCTACCGGTCAGTTAGCTCAAACGCATTTATTTAAGCAGGTGCGTCGTGATATCGCGCGCGTTAAGACCATCTTAACCGAGAAGGCAGGTGCGTAATGAGCGAAACTAATACTCGTACACTGCAAGGTAAAGTGATCAGCAACAAAATGGACAAGTCTATTACTGTTGCGATCGAGCGTTCGGTGAAACACCCAATTTACGGGAAGTTCATCAAGCGTACTACCAAGCTGCACGTACATGATGAAACCAATCAGTGTAAAGAAGGCGACGTAGTCACTATCCGTGAATGCCGTCCTTTGTCCAAGACTAAGTCATGGACCCTGGTTGCTGTAGTCGAATCAGCATCTTAATTCGTTAAGGTGTTAAAAGCGGCTCCTTTGTGGGCCGCTTTTATTTTGCGCTACCTTTTTAACAAGAGTGCTGTTATAATCACGCGCCCTCTTGTCAGGGGGTAGTTTTTATCGTAAGCAGCGTAACCCGTGAGGGTTATTTAGTAGAATAGCGGAGCACTAAGATGATCCAGATGCAATCTATGCTGGAAGTCGCAGACAACAGCGGCGCGCGCAGCGTAATGTGTATTAAGGTCTTAGGTGGTTCACATCGCCGTTATGCTGCAATTGGTGACGTCATCAAAGTTACTGTCAAGGAAGCAATTCCGCGCGGTAAAGTTAAAAAAGGTGATGTACTGAATGCAGTGGTGGTGCGTACACGCAAAGGCGTACGCCGTCAGGACGGGTCATTAATCCGTTTTGATCGCAATGCAGCAGTGTTGTTAAACAGCAAGCTGGAACCGATCGGCACTCGTATTTTCGGGCCTGTTACACGTGAACTTCGTGGCGATAAGTTTATGAAGATCGTGTCTCTGGCACCAGAAGTACTGTAAGGAGTCACCATGGCTAGTAAAATCCGTCGTGATGACGAGGTTGTTGTTCTTACCGGTAAGGACAAGGGTAAACGCGGTAAAGTTACTAAAGTATTAGTAGCTGAAGGTCGTGTTTATGTTTCCGGCGTTAACCTGGTTAAAAAGCATCAGAAGCCTGTACCGGCTCTGAATCAACCAGGCGGTATCGTTGAGAAAGAAGCCTCAATTCATGTTTCAAACGTAGCGATCTTTAACTCTAAAACGGGTAAAGCAGATCGTGTAGGTTTCCGCCTTGAAGATGGCAAGAAAGTGCGTTTCTTCAAGTCGAATAACGAAGTAATTTAATTGCTATTGGAGTAATACGATGGCGAAACTGCATGAAATTTACAAAGACACCGTAGTCCCGGAACTGTTTAAACAGTTCGGCTACACCAGCGTCATGCAAGTCCCTCGGATTGTTAAAATCACACTCAATATGGGTGTGGGTGAAGCAGTTGCTGATAAAAAGATCCTTGAAAACGCCGTTGGCGATTTGACTGCTATTGCAGGCCAAAAGCCACTGGTAACCAAGGCGCGTAAATCAGTAGCCGGTTTCAAAATCCGTGAAGGCTACCCTATTGGCGCAAAAGTGACCCTGCGCGGCGAACGTATGTGGGAATTTTTAGAGCGTTTAGTCTCTATTGCTATCCCGCGTATTCGTGACTTCCGTGGTGTAAACCCGAAGTCGTTCGATGGCCGTGGTAACTACAGCATGGGTGTACGCGAGCAAATCATTTTCCCCGAAATCGAATACGATAAAGTAGATGCAGTACGTGGTTTAGATATCACTATTACGACTACCGCGCGTACCGATGACGAAGGACGTGCTTTACTTGCCGCGTTTAACTTCCCATTCAAGAAATAAGGTGTAGGGTCATGGCAAAACAATCAATGAAAGCACGTGAATTCAAGCGTGCACAACTGGTAGCCAAATTCGCTGCAAAGCGTCATGAACTGAGAGATGCGATTGCCAATCCAGCGACTTCTGATGAAGACCGTTGGGCAGCCGTTCTGAAGTTACAGACGTTGCCGCGTGATTCAAGCCCTTCGCGTCAACGTAACCGTTGTCGTGTAACTGGTCGTCCACACGGTTACCTGCGTAAATTCGGCATGAGCCGGATCAAGGTCCGTGAAGCGGCGATGCGCGGTGAAATTCCTGGCCTTCGTAAGGCTAGCTGGTAAGAATCACGGGAGTAACGAGCTATGAGTTTGCAAGATCCAGTAGCGGATATGTTTACTCGCATCCGCAACGGCCAGTCAGCCAATAAAGTTGCGGTTAAGATGCCATCTTCAAAATTGAAGGTGTCTATTGCGAAAGTATTAAAAGACGAAGGTTACATCGCTGATTTCGCGGTTTCTGGTGATGTTAAGCCAGAACTGGAAGTAACGTTAAAGTACTTCCAGGGCAAATCTGTAATTGAAACTATCGATCGTGTTAGTCGTCCTGGTCTGCGCATCTATAAGAAGCGTGGCGATTTACCTAAGGTAATGGGCGGTTTAGGTGTGGCCATCGTGTCAACATCTAAAGGACTAATGACTGACCGCGCCGCGCGCAAGGTTGGTATCGGTGGCGAAATCATCGGCTACGTAGCGTAACGGAGGTAGTAATCTATGTCTCGTGTTGCTAAAGCCCCGGTCACTATTCCTGCCGGCGTTACTTTAACGCAAAACGGTCAGGTAGTGTCCTTTAAGGGCAAAAACGGCGAGTTAACATTAGATGTTAACCCAGCGGTTGAAGTTGTGGTTGAAGGTAACGTTTTACGTACCAATCCACGTGAAGGCTTCGATGGCGCTGACGCGCAAGCGGGTACTGCCCGTGCGCTAATCAACAACCTGGTTACCGGTGTAACTGAGGGTTTCTCTCAGAAGCTGGAACTGGTTGGTGTTGGTTACCGTGCGAAAGCAGAAGGTAAAGTATTGAACCTGAGCCTGGGCTTTTCTCACCCAGTGGTGTTTCAGATCCCTAACGGTATCACTATTGAAACGCCAAGCCAGACTGAAGTACTGGTAAAAGGTGCTGACAAGCAATTAGTTGGTCAGGTTGCCGCTAACATCCGGGCATACCGTAAACCAGAGCCTTACAAAGGCAAAGGTGTGCGCTATGCAAACGAAAACGTGCGTCGTAAAGAAGCGAAGAAAAAGTAGGGTAGGACGATGGATAAGAAACTTGCTCGTCTGCGCCGTGCCAAACGCACTCGCAGAAATATTATCGAACAAGGTGCGAATCGCTTGGTTGTACACCGTACACCACGTCACATCTACGCCCAGCTTATCGCACCAAATGCTGAAGTGATTGCTGCAGCTTCTACCGTAGAAGCTTCAATTAAAGACTCACTTAAGTACACTGGTAACGTAGATGCTGCTAAGGCTGTAGGTAAAGCGATTGCCGAACGTGCAGTAGCCAAAGGCGTTACTGCTTGTGCTTTTGACCGCAGTGGCTTTCAGTATCATGGTCGCGTGCAAGCTCTGGCTGACGCGGCGCGTGAAGCCGGTCTTCAGTTCTAGGAGTAGCTCATGGCTAACGAAGAAGCTAAACAACAATCTGATTTACAAGAGAAGCTTGTTGCAGTAAACCGCGTGTCAAAAGTTGTTAAAGGTGGTCGTATTTTCTCCTTTACCGCTCTGACTGTAGTCGGTGACGGCAACGGCCGTGTTGGTTTCGGTTATGGTAAAGCACGTGAAGTACCAGCTGCTATTCAAAAAGCAATGGAAAAAGCGCGCCGCAACATGACCCAGGTTGAGTTAAATGGTAACACCTTACACCACCCAACCCGTGGTGTTCACTCAGGTTCAAATGTTTACATGCAACCTGCAGCTGAAGGTACCGGTCTTATCGCCGGTGGTGCAATGCGCGCCGTACTGGAAGTAGCAGGCGTACAGAACATTCTGTCTAAGTGTTACGGCTCAACTAACCCAATCAACGTAGTTCGCGCAACTATTAATGCACTGTCGACTGTTAAGTCGCCAGCTCAAATAGCTGCTAAACGCGGTTTACGCGTTGACGACATTCTGGGGTAATCTGCCATGGCGAAGAAGACAATTAAAGTAACCCAAATTAAGTCCAGCATCGGTCGTTTACCGAAGCACAAGGCTTCTTTACTGGGTTTAGGTTTACGCCGCATTAATCATACTGTTGAAGTAGAAGATACTCCTTCTGTTCGCGGTATGATCAACGCTGTGTATTACATGGTTAAAGTGGAGGAGTAACAGATGTTATTAAATACTCTTGCTCCGGCACCTGGTGCTAAGAAAAACAAGCATCGCGTGGGTCGTGGTATCGGCTCAGGCTTAGGTAAAACTGCAGGTCGTGGCCATAAAGGTTTGAAGTCACGTTCAGGTGGTAAAGTGCGTCCTGGTTTCGAAGGCGGTCAAATGCCATTGAAACAGCGCTTACCTAAGTTCGGTTTCACTTCACAGAAATCTTTGGTTTCTGCTGAAGTACGCCTGCACGAACTGGCAGCGGTTAAAGGTGATGTAGTTGATCTGGCTAGCCTGATGGAAGCTAACATCATTGCCCGTACTGTTAAGTTTGCCAAAGTTGTACTGTCAGGTGAGATTACTCGCCCGGTAACCGTAAAAGGTTTAGGTGCAACTAAAGGCGCGCGTGCAGCAATCGAAGCCGCTGGCGGTAAAGTCGAAGAATAATAAGGATAGTACGCGATGGCTAAACCAGGTTCGGACTCAAAAAGTGCAAAAGGCGGATTCAGCGAGCTGAAATCCCGTTTGTTATTTGTGCTTTTGGCCATAATCGTATTTCGGTTAGGCTCCTTTGTGCCAATTCCTGGAATTGACGCCGCCGTGCTGGCTCAGTTATTCGAGCAACAAAAGGGCACCATCGTTGAAATGTTTAACATGTTCAGCGGTGGCGCACTTGAGCGTGCTTCGGTGTTTGCGTTGGGTATTATGCCCTACATCTCTGCCTCTATTATTGTACAGCTGTTGACGGTAATGCATCCGGCCATGGCTGAACTGAAAAAAGAAGGCGAAGCTGGAAAGCGCAAAATCAACCAGATGACACGCTACGGTACTTTAGCATTAGCAACATTACAGGCCATTGGTATTGCCACTGGCCTGCCTAACATGATGCAGGGGTTAGTGATTAACCCAGGCTTTGCATTTTACTTTACTGCGGTAATCAGCTTGGTTACCGGTACCATGTTTTTAATGTGGTTGGGTGAGCAAATTACAGAGCGCGGCATTGGTAATGGTATCTCGTTGCTAATCTTTACCGGTATTGTTGCCGGCTTCCCGTCTGCCATTGGCCAGACGATCGAGCAGGCACGTCAAGGCGATTTGCACTTTTTACTGTTGGTAGCAATAGGTGTGATCGTAATTGCGATTACCTGGTTTGTGGTGTTCTTTGAACGCGGCCAGCGTCGGATTGTGGTCAATTATGCCAAGCGTCAGCAAGGCCGTCAGGTGTTTGCCGCGCAAAGCAGCCATTTACCATTAAAGGTGAATATGGCCGGCGTAATACCACCGATTTTTGCCTCCAGCATTATTCTGTTCCCCGGTACGATAGCCAGTTGGTTTGGTTCGGGTGAAGGCGTGGTGGCTAATTTCCTCCAGGAATTAGCATTAACATTATCTCCGGGACAACCGTTGTATATGATGTTATACTCCGCGGCCATTATTTTCTTCTGTTTCTTCTATACTGCGTTGGTGTTTAACCCGCGCGATACAGCAGATAACCTGAAGAAATCCGGTGCCTTTATTCCCGGGATCCGTCCTGGTGAGCAGACATCAAAATACATCGATAAAGTGATGACACGGTTAACCTTAGCGGGTGCCCTGTATATAACCTTTATCTGTTTAGTTCCTGAGTTCATGATGGTAGCGTGGGATGTACAGTTCTACTTCGGTGGTACTTCTTTACTGATTATCGTTGTCGTTATCATGGATTTTATGGCACAGGTACAGACGCATTTGATGTCGCATCAATATGATTCTGTGCTTAAAAAGGCAAATCTTAAAGGCTATGGCCGTTAAGATAGTTTGCGGAGTTAAGTTATGAAAGTACGAGCTTCCGTTAAGAAGATCTGCCGTAACTGCAAAGTGATCAGACGTAACAACGTTGTTCGCGTAATTTGCAGTGAGCCGAAGCACAAACAGCGCCAAGGCTAATAGCAGAACAAAAATGATACTGCGGGCTGAACTGATTGGTTGAGCCCCTTTATCGTTTGCAATATCAGCGCCATTTGAGTATCCTTACGGGCTTTTCAAATTGGCATCTTTAAACTCTATTATAGGAGAACGTTAGTGGCCCGTATCGCTGGCATTAACATCCCCGATAATAAACATGCGGTCATCTCTTTGACCTATGTTTATGGTATCGGTAAAACCCGCGCTAAATCGATTTTAGCTGCAGTGGGTATCGAAGAAAGTACAAAAATTGCTGCGTTAACCGACGCGCAATTAGATACGCTTCGTGACGAAGTTGCAAAATACACCGTTGAAGGTGACTTGCGCCGTGAAATCACATTAAACATTAAGCGTTTAATGGACCTTGGTTGCTACCGTGGCCTGCGCCACCGTCGTAGTCTGCCGGTTCGTGGTCAGCGCACTAAAACTAATGCGCGTACCCGCAAGGGCCCACGTAAAGCGATTAAGAAATAAGGTGATTCAACATGGCTAAAGCACCAGTTCGTACTCGTAAACGGGTAAAAAAGCAAGTTTCTGACGGTATGGCTCATATCCATGCTTCTTTCAACAACACCATCGTGACGATTACTGATCGTCAGGGTAATGCACTGTGCTGGGCAACTGCCGGCGGTTCAGGTTTCCGTGGTTCACGTAAATCTACTCCGTTTGCTGCTCAGGTAGCTGCAGAGCGCGCCGGTACTGCCGCGCTGGAATATGGTGTAAAGAACCTTGAAGTGTTTGTGAATGGTCCTGGCCCGGGCCGCGAATCAGCGATTCGTGCTCTGAACGCCGCTGGCTATAAGATCACAAATATCACCGACGTGACGCCTATCCCGCATAACGGATGCCGTCCACCTAAAAAACGTCGCGTGTAATTACAGCGCTTCACGGATTATTGGAGAAAGAAGATGGCAAGATATTTGGGTCCTAAGCTCAAACTCAGTCGTCGCGAAGGCACAGATCTGTTCCTGAAGAGCGGCGTAAGAGCAATTGATTCAAAGTGTAACTTAACTACCGCTCCTGGTCAGCACGGCGCACGTCGCGGTCGCTTATCAGACTACGGTTTACAGTTACGCGAGAAACAAAAAGTACGTCGTATGTATGGCGTATTAGAAAAGCAGTTCCGTAACTATTACAAGGAAGCTGCTCGTTTGAAAGGTAATACAGGTGAAAACCTGTTAGCGTTGTTAGAGTCACGCTTAGACAACGTAGTATACCGTATGGGTTTGGCCAGTACGCGCGCTGAAGCACGTCAGCTGGTTAGCCACAAAGCCATCATGATTAATGGCCAAGTGCTGAACATTCCATCATACAAAGTATTACCTGAACAAGTGGTCTCTGTTCGTGAGAAAGCGAAAAAGCAAGCCCGTATTGGTGCTGCGCTTGAAGTAGCTGCACAACGTGAGAAACCAACTTGGATCGAAGTAGATAACACGAAACTGGAAGGCGTTTTCAAGCGTCTGCCTGAGCGTTCAGACTTGTCTGCTGACATCAACGAACAGTTAATCGTCGAGCTTTACTCTAAGTAAAGCTAATTGTTAAGAGAGGATACAATGCAGGGTTCTGTCACCGAATTCCTTAAGCCGAGATTAGTTGGTATCGAAAAAATCAACCCAACTCGTGCCAAAGTTACTTTGGAACCACTTGAGCGCGGTTTCGGGCATACCTTGGGCAACGCGTTACGTCGTATTCTGCTTTCGTCAATGCCAGGTTGTGCAGTGACTGAAGTTGAGATTGACGGCGTTCTCCATGAGTACAGTGCCAAAGAAGGTGTGCAGGAAGATATCATCGATATCCTTCTGAACCTGAAAGGCCTTGCCGTTCGCCTGGAAGACAAAGATGAAGTCACTCTGACTTTGACGAAGAAAGGTGCTGGCCCTGTAACAGCTGGAGACATCCAGCATGGCGACGGTGTGGTTATTACCAACCCTGAGCACGTTATTTGCAACCTGACCGGCGAAACTGAATTCAGTATGCGCCTGAAAGTTGAACGTGGTCGCGGTTATGTGCCTGCATCAGCGCGTTTGTCCTCAGATGATGACGAGCGTCCTATTGGTCGTCTGTTACTGGATGCCTCTTTCAGCCCGGTAGAGCGTATAGCCTACTCAGTTGAAGCAGCGCGGGTAGAACAGCGTACTGATCTGGACAAACTGATCATCGATATGGAGACCAACGGCACTGTTGAGCCAGAGGAAGCCATTCGCCGTGCAGCAACAATTCTGGCCGAACAGCTGGAGTTCTTCGTCGAGCTGCGCGATAAGAGCGAACCGGAAAAACGCGAAGAGAAGCCGGAGTTTGATCCGATTCTGTTACGTCCGGTCGATGATTTGGAATTAACAGTTCGTTCTGCTAACTGCTTGAAGGCAGAGCAGATTCAGTACATTGGTGATCTGGTTCAGCGTACCGAGGTTGAGTTACTTAAAACACCTAACCTGGGTAAAAAGTCGCTTACCGAAATCAAAGACGTGCTGGCATCACGCGGTTTATCCCTGGGCATGCGCCTTGAGAACTGGCCGCCAGCGAGTCTGGTAAATAAAGACTAATCAGATACCAGTTTCTGGTTTAGTGAGAAGGAATAGATCATGCGCCATCGCAAGAGTGGTCGTCAATTAAACAGGAACAGCAGCCACCGTACGGCAATGTTCCGCAACATGGCAAGCTCGTTGGTGAAGCACGAAATCATCAAAACGACTTTGCCAAAGGCTAAAGAGTTACGTCGTGTGATCGAGCCATTGATCACATTGGCAAAGAATGACAGCGTTGCAAACCGCCGTTTAGCTTTCGCCCGTACTCGTGATAAAGAAGTAGTAGGTTTGTTATTCAACGTGCTGGGCCCGCGTTACAACGCGCGTCCAGGTGGTTACACTCGTATTTTGAAGTGTGGCTTCCGTGCAGGTGATAACGCACCTATGGCTTACATCGAGTTAGTCGATCGTCCGGAAGTGGACGCACTGCCAGTTGAAGAAACTGCAGCTGAGTAAGCGCTAAAGAACTGAAAAGCCGGGCATAGCCCGGCTTTTTTATGCCTGTTTGTTTTTCCACCAGCTAATCCTTATTATGATGCTTTGACTTAAGCCCAGGTATTGAGCATGCAAAAAATCTTGCTTCCCTTGCTATTACTTAGTTTGCCACTGGCAGCTGATGCTGAAACAGCGACCGAAATACAGTATCAGCCGCTGCAACCTTTGTTGTCTCAGGGAACAGAGCAATATCCGACATTGCAGCATGTACTTACCAACCCTGAACCTTACCGGTTACAAATTATTTATACGCGAGTAGACCGCGGCGCTGATAACAGTCCAAATCTTACCTACTATCAATTTGGTCTTGATGATAATCGCTACTTCTATCCGGCCAGCACAGTAAAATTGCCTATAGCTTTATTAGCACTGGAATGGTTGTCAGAGCAGAATATCGCCGGTTTAAATTCAGATACTACTATATTTACTGATGCTGCAACTGACTGGCAAACGGCGCAAGCTACAGATCCTACTTCTGCTAGCGGTTTTCCCAGCATTGCACAGTATATAAAGAAGATATTACTGGTCAGTGATAACGACGGCAGTAACCGGCTGTATGAATTGCTTGGGCAGGACTTTATTAACCAGCGCCTGGCAGCCAAAGGCTTAAAAAACAGCGTGATTAATCACCGCCTTAGCGTGCCATTGACGGCAGAGCAAAACCGGCAGTTCAATCCGGTAAGCTTTGTTGATACTAAGGGCAATCCAATTCTGGCTCTGCCGGCCCGCAGTACAAATCGGCAATATATCAACAAAGATAAACCGACATTGGGCAGAGCGTATATCAGTGGTAAAGAGCTGATTAACTCACCAATGGATTTTACCGACAAAAACCGTCTTAGCCTTGCTGATTTTGATGGTGTAATAAAGCGGCTTATCTTTCCACAGCTATTCAACCAGCAGCAACGTTTTAACTTAAAATCTGAAGATCGCGATCTGGTACTGCGTTATATGGCGATGTTGCCACCTGATAGTACTAGTCCGCTATACGATGCAGCAGATTACCCGGATAACTATTCCAAGTTCTTGTTGTTCGGCGGCAAAGCTCAGCAGCTGCCGCCACATATCCGTATTTTTAATAAAGCCGGCTGGGCCTATGGCCATATTATTGATGGCGCCTATATCGTCGATTTGCAGCAGCAGATCGAGTTTTTTGTCACGGCAGTAGTCTATGCCAATGAAAACGACATTCTCAATGATGACCTGTATCAAAGGGAAGAAGTTGCCGTCCCGTTTTTACGTGAGCTCGGTCAGTACCTATATCAACACGAGTTGAAGCGGCCACGAAAATACCTACCGGATCTTAGTGAAGTGCGCGAAGTAACAGCGCCAGATACTGAAATTGACTGATTTATAATCAAAAAACAGTGCTTTTTTAAAGGATCGCTTAAAAAGTGCGCGGTCGATCATATTTCTGTAAAAAAGATCTTGATCGAATTGCAGCGATCTCTATAATGCGCACCACACAGACGGCAGCAAGCGAAAGCCCAAAGCGTCTGACTGAGGTGAAAACCTCGCGTCATTGAGTAAACTCTGACGCACGCTCTTTAACAATTCGCAATCAATCATCTGTGTGGGCACTTATGATGGATTTCACAAAATGAAATTTATCGGTTGAGTGACTATTACAGAAATGTTTTAAGTCAGTAAGACTGAGCGTCACTTCGGTGACAGAAAGA
>NZ_JAUYGV010000009.1 GCF_030690345.1 Rheinheimera sp. | reverse complement strand
TATTACACTTCCCGGATTTTAAGTCAAGCGTGACGAAGATTCTTTACTGCAAAAACTCTCGTCACACCCGACTTGTTTTCTCATTTCACCGCGTTAAACACCACCGTGAAGCGAGGGCGCCATTTTAGTGATTTAAGCGGGTCTGTCAAGCGTCTTTTTGAAAGATTTTTGCAAACCGTCTTAACTCACCTGAGGCACCCAAACTGCAGCACCCCGTGGCATGGCGCGCATTATAGGGCGTTTTGGAACAGGCGCAAGCGGTTATTTTAGAAAACTTGTACTTTTAAGATCGTTCGCAGAAAAATTGGCCGAAAAGCGCTTTTTTAATACATTTACTGCATAATAACGCAGCATTGGAGGACATTATGACGATACGAGCTTATAAAGGTATAACGCCGAAACTGGCGTCAGGGGTATATATAGATGAATCCAGCGTGCTGGTTGGCGATATTGAGCTGGCGGAAGATGTCAGTATCTGGCCTTTAGTCGCCGCACGCGGTGATGTGAACTTTATCCGTATTGGTGCCCGCACTAATATACAGGATGGTTCGGTACTGCATTTATCCCGCCGCAGTAGCAACAAACCTGAGGGCTCACCGCTGATTATCGGTGAAGATGTTACTGTAGGCCATAAAGTAATGCTGCACGGCTGCACCCTGGGCAACCGCATTTTGGTTGGTATGGGCGCTATAGTGATGGACGATGTAATAGTGGAAGATGAGGTGATTATCGGTGCCGGCAGTTTAGTGCCGCCAGGTAAGCGACTGCAAAGCGGCTATTTATATGTCGGTAGCCCGGTAAAACCAGCGCGGCCATTAAATGAAGCTGAGAAAGTTTTTCTAGCTGAATCTGCGGCTAATTATGTACAGCTGAAAAATGAGTATCTGGCTGGGGTTTAAAGCCAGATTTCGCCTGCGGAATTATAAGCGTCGTCGGCTATCGCCTGTTCGGCGCGATCTTCCCAACTAAAGGCATCTGCTTTAACTTGCTGTAGATATACAACCGGTGTTTGTTCTGCCGGCAATGCAATAAAACACAGCACCTTTAAACCACTGACCAGACAGCTGAAGCTGACAGCCTGCCTGGTAGCGTCAAAAGCAAAATCATTATTGAAGATTAGTTGTTGGTTCATTGGCTCAGTTGCCGCTTAGCTGTTGTTTGAGTGAGGCCAACACTGGCGTGATATCCGGTCTTTTACCGCGCCACAGATAAAAGGCTTCCGCTGCTTGTGACAATAACATACCCAAGCCATCTGCTTGCTGCGGTACACCTTCAGCTGTTGCCCACTGCAAAAATGGTGTTGGCGCTGCGCCGTACAGCATGTCATAAGCAAGCAGGCAGCGCTGTAAATGCTGCGCGGCGATTAACGGCCGCTCACCGCTTAAGCCGGATGAGGTAGCATTAATCACCAGCTGATATGGCTGCGATGGTATATCGGCATAACCACAAGCACTAACACGCGAACCGAAATTAGCCGCGATGGCCTGTGCTTTACTGACAGTACGGTTAGCCAACACCAGCTGTTTAACACCGGCATCCAACAACGGGCCAATGGCACCACGGCTGGCACCGCCGGCACCGAGCAGCAAGACCGTTATGCCGTTAAGATTAATGCCCAGCCTTGTCAGATCAGCCACCAGACCAATACCGTCGGTATTATCACCGCAGAGCTTGCCTTCGCTATTCAAATACAGCGTGTTGACCGCGCCAGCTTGTTTTGCCCGCTCAGATAATACGTCAGCCAGCTGATACGCCTGCTGTTTAAACGGCACAGTGACATTGCCACCTTTACCTCCGGCGGCAACAAAGCCGTGCCAGCTGTCGGCAAAGCCATTAAGCGGTGCTAAAATGGCATCGTATTGCATTTTTTCGCCCAGTGTGGCAGCAAACTGTGCATGAATTAAGGGCGACTTTGAGTGGCCTATCGGATTACCGAATACAGCATAACGGTCCACAAGTGATGTCCATTAAGAAGTTAATACAGATGATTTTTAATAAAACCACGCCAAATAGCAAGCCGCATCCTACACCGGAGCAAACGCCCTACGCCATGCTGGGCGGTGAAGACACAGTTCGCAAGCTGGCCAATCGCTTTTATGATGTGATGGAAACCGCACCAGAAGCGGCTGAGCTGTACGCTATACACCCGCTACCACTGGATACTATCCGGCAGAAGTTTTTCCAGTTTTTATCCGGCTGGCTCGGCGGCCCACCGTTGTTCGAGCAGCAATACGGCCACCCCCGCCTGCGGGCGCGGCATTTACCTTTCCCGGTAGACCAACAACTGCGTGATCAGTGGATGTTTTGTATGGATACAGCGCTGGATGAAGTGGTAGAAAACAAGCTGCTGCGTGATGGCATCCGCCAGTCGATAGGCCAACTGGCGAGCCATATGATTAATTGTTAAGCCTGAAGCTTTAACCAGTCCTGCGGTTTAAGATAGCGTTGATACAATAGCGCTTCTGCACTGCCGGGCTCTGGCTGATAACCATATTGCCAACGCACCAATGGCGGCATTGACATTAAAATCGACTCGGTACGGCCGCCGCTTTGCAGGCCGAATAAGGTACCGCGGTCGTACACCAGATTAAATTCAACATAGCGGCCACGGCGGTACAGCTGGAACTGGCGCTGATGCTCGCCATAAGGCGTATCTTTACGCCGTTCAACTATCGGCAAATACGCCGGAATAAAGGCCTCGCCCACAGCACGCATTAGTGCAAAGCTTTGCTCAAAGCCGGGCGCATTTAAATCGTCAAAAAACAGCCCGCCAACACCGCGGGTTTCGCCGCGGTGCTTTAAGTAAAAATACTCGTCGCACCACTTTTTATAGGCCGGGTAATATTCGGCGCCAAAGGGGTCAACTGCGGTTTTCGCTGTTTGGTGCCAATGCACAACATCGTCTTCAAACGGATAATAAGGGGTTAGATCAAAACCGCCGCCAAACCACCACACCGGCGCTTCACCATCTTTTTCGGCAATAAAAAACCTTACATTGGCATGGGTGGTTGGCAAATACGGGTTATTCGGATGGATCACCAGCGACACACCACAGGCATTAAAGCTGCGCCCTGCAAGCTCCGGCCGGTGTGCGGTAGCTGACGCCGGCATATTGGCACCAAACACATGCGAGTAATTCACCCCGGCCTGCTCAAATACCTTACCGCCGGTTAGCACGCGGCTTTTACCGCCACCGCCTTCAGGCCGCTGCCAAGCATCTTCAACAAAGTGTGCGCTGCCGTCTGCCTGCTGCAGTGCTGCACAGATATTATCCTGCAATTGCTGTAAAAACTGCTGCACTGCAGCCAGATGCTGCTGAGGTTGGCTGTTGGTCACCTTAACTCCTTACTATATTGCCGCTTAAGGCATCGCGAATTTGACTGGGCTGTGTGGCACCGCCCAAAGGGCCGGGCATAATAGCAGACAACTTAGCGCCCAAACTTTGCTCCAGCTCAGCTTTGTCGGTAATGGCCGGCTGGCCGGACAAATTGGCGCTGGTTGATACCAACGGTTTGCCATATGCACTACACAGCTGTTGCACCACCGGATGAGCACTGACCCGCACGGCAATGCTGTCGAACTGACCTGTAATCCACTTAGGGGCCGTTTTGCTGGCTGGCAACACCCAACTGATATGGCCCGGCCAGCTGGAAAATATCTGGTAGCGCTTTTCCGGCGGTATGGCTTTGTCATCCACATAAGGCAGTAACTGCGAATAGTTAGCCGCAATTAAGATCAGCCCCTTCTCCACCGGCCGCTGTTTAATTGCCAGCAGCGCCATTACCGCTGCCTCGTTATCCGGGTCGCAACCTAAACCGTAAACTGCTTCAGTGGGGTAAGCGATAACGCCACCTTGTTGCAAGGCCTGTAAAACCAGCTGCTGTTCTGCCATTTATTGCTACTACTCCGGATAATTAGACGAAAAACACAGTTAAAATTTTCTTCAGTTGCGCAACTGGCTATAATAGCGCCTTCACGCTTTTAGTTCATCACGTACAGAAGGAAACAACAATGCAAGTTGGCATCATCATGGGTTCAACCTCAGACTGGCCTACTATGAAGCACGCCGCTGATATGCTGGATAAGTTCGGTATTGCCTATGAAACCAAAGTTGTTTCCGCACATCGTACACCACAGTTACTGGCCGATTACGCCAACAGCGCCGCAAGTCGCGGACTAAAAGTCATTATTGCCGGTGCCGGTGGCGCAGCGCACTTACCCGGCATGGCAGCTGCCTTTACCAGCCTGCCGGTATTGGGCGTGCCGGTGCAATCTAAAGCCCTTAAAGGTTTAGACTCTTTGCTGTCGATTGTGCAAATGCCCAAGGGCGTGGCGGTAGGCACCCTGGCGATTGGTGACGCCGGTGCGGCTAATGCCGGCCTGCTGGCGGCGCAAATTCTGGCCACGCACAGCCCGGAGCTGATGACAAAAATTGATGCCTTTCGCAAAGTGCAAACCGATATGGTGTTAAGCCAGCCTGACCCATCACAGGTGCCGTTATGAAGGTATTAGTACTGGGCGCCGGCCAACTGGCGCGGATGATGGCACTGGCCGGTGCACCGCTGAATATCAGTATCAGCGCTTATGATGTGAACAGCGATGCCATAGTGCACCCATTAACACAGCAGAATCTCGGTAAAGGCCTGGCCAATGCCATAGCTGATGCCGATGTGGTTACTGCCGAGTTTGAACATATTCCGTTGCCGGTATTGGCGCAGTGTCAGCAAAGCGGTAAGTTTTTTCCGGGCGAAACCGCCATTAAAGCCGGTGGCGATCGTCGGTTAGAGAAGCAGTTGCTGGACAGTGCCGGTGTGCGCTCTGCCAGTTATCACATTATTAATAACGAAACCGATTTTACAGCGGCGATCAGCAAGCTGGGCTTACCGCTGGTATTTAAAAGCGCGCTGGCCGGTTATGACGGTAAAGGCCAGTGGCGGTTAAAGCAAGCTGGACAAGCCGCAGCATTGTGGCAGGATATCAGCGTCTTTCTGGCCGCCGATAACAAACAAGCTATCGTAGCTGAGCAGTTTATTCCGTTCCAACGTGAAGTGTCACTGATTGGCGCCCGCAACAGCAAAGGTGAGGTGCAGGTGTACCCGCTGACCGAAAACCACCATGTGAATGGCGTGCTTAGCGTGTCATTAGCACTACCGGGCAATGAGCAACTGCAACAACAAGCACAGCAGATGTTTACTGCAGTGGCAAAGCAGCTGAATTACGTGGGCGTGCTGGCGATTGAGTTTTTTGATGTAAACGGTGAGCTGCTGGTCAATGAAATAGCGCCACGGGTACATAATTCGGGTCATTGGACCCAGCAAGGTGCCGATGTCTGCCAGTTTGAGCAACACTTGCGTGCCGTGTGCGGTTTGCCGCTGGGCAGTACAGCGCTGATTCGCCCAAGCTTAATGGTGAATATTCTTGGTGAAGACACTGTGCCGGAGCAGATCCTGGCGCTGCCGGGCTTGCACCTGCACTGGTACGGTAAAAGCAAACGCGCCGGTCGTAAGATGGGCCATATTAATGTATCGGCGGCAGATAATGCTCAGTTGAAGCAGCGCTTTGAACAATTGATTACGCTATTGCCTGAGGCTGCCTTTCCTGAACTGACACAGATGGCAGAACGGTTAAACTGATAAGCCGGCCGGTAGCTTAAGCTGCCGGCTGTTTTTCCCCGCACTTTTTATCGGCACAGTACAACACGCCTTTCTTTTCCAGCAATAAAGCAAAACCACAACTGACGCAGCTGCCGGCCACCGGTTTGTCATTCAGCAAAAACTTGCATTTGGGGTAGTGGTCACAACCCCAGAAGGCTTTACCAAATTTATTTACCCGTTCTGTCAGTTGCCCTTGTTTACACTTCGGGCAAGCCAGACGCTCTGCGTCCGGCTGCTCACTGTGCTCGTGCACGACAAAATTACAGCGCGGATAATCTGTACAGCCGATAAACATACCGTACCGGCCATTTTTTACCGCCAGTTCATTACCGCATTGCGGACAGGCTTCGCTGTCCAGCACTTTTACTATGCTGGTTTCATGCTGATGTAAGGCTTTGATATAGTTGCAGGCCGGATAAGCGCTGCAACCAAGAAAAGGGCCATTTTTACCGGATTTCATTACCAGCGGTTGCTGGCATGACGGACATAACTGCTGCTGTTGCGGCAGATCAAACAAGGCGGAATCGTCGGTCATAAAGGCTAAGGCCGCTTAATGCAGCGGCCCTTCAGGTTCATCAAAAATTAAATCTTCCATTTGAGCATAAGCATTTTCGTGGCCGGGTACATTAAACAGCACCATCAGTACCACCCATTTTAAATCTTCCAGACTAATGCTGTTACTGTCCAGATCCATCACCCGGTCGATAACCATCTCGCGGGTAACCGCATCCAGCACATTAATTTGTTCCAGAAACAGCAAGAAGCCCTGGCACTCAACATCCATTTTGGCCAATTCCGCCGCGCAATAGATGCGGGTGGCATTGGAGATGCCTTTTGACAGGTATGGCTTAACATGACTTTCCTGCAGCGCAGACAGGTTGTCGAGCCATTTTAGCGCTTTGAAGATATCGTCGTCATGAAAACCCGCCCGGCTTAACTCTTTGGTCAGATCGGCATGATTAACGTAAATGTCAGATTCATTGTGGATATAGTTTTCGAACAGGTAAACGAGGATATCAAACATACTCAGGCACTCCTCACTCTAATGTAGCCACCGGGAACCGCTGCTACTTCACCAGCCAACTCCAGTTGTAACAACGCTATAGTTGCATCAGCAATTACCAGGCCGGCACGCTGCGCAATCAAATCAACTGCGGTAACTTCATCTCCTACGTTAGCCAACAACTGACGGGCAAACAAGTCTGTTTCAGCACTTTTTTCCTGTTCAGGTGTACTTTTTAGACAACTTTTACCAAAAAAGCTCCATTCTTCCAATATATCGGCCACGCATGTCACCAGTTTAGCACCTTGTTGAATTAACGCATGGCAACCTGCCGACTGCGGGCTATACACTGAACCGGGAACAGCAAACACATCGCGGCTGTATTCCGCCGCCAGGTTAGCGCTGATCAGGGTTCCGCTTTTTAAACCCGCCTCTACCACTATGGTGCCAATACTTAAACCAACAACAATGCGGTTACGCTGCGGAAACCACTCAGCCCGCGCCTGCACATCAGGAAAATACTCTGATACCAAAGCGCCCTGTTCTGCTATTGCCTGTGCCAGCGCTTTGTTGGATAACGGGTACACCTGCTCTAAACCATGGCCCAGCACCGCTATGGTTAAACCGCCGGCCTGCAAGGCGCCTTTATGGCTTTCACTGTCGATACCGCGCGCCATACCACTGGTAATAACATAGCCCTGCTGTGACAATTCTGCAGCGAAACTTTGGGCCACTTTGCGCCCGGTGGGCGTCGGCTGACGGCTACCCACCATTGCCAGTTGTTGCTGCGCCAATACTTGCGGATCGCCTTTGACAAACAACAAGAGTGGCGGTTGTTTGGTTTGCTTTAACAACGCAGGATAGCGTGGATCCTGGTAAGTGATAACGTGGTGAGTATCGCTCTGCTCCAACCAATGCAAGGCGTGAGCGACTTTGGCCTTAGCCTCATGCGCCAGCAAATACGCCTGACGCTCGGTAAAGCCAACATTACGTAAGGTGCTGGCCGGTAACTTTACCAGCTCAGCTAACGGGATTTGTTCGCTCAGACGTTGGAACTTCAGGCCATCCTGGCCATGCACAGTAGCTAAAGCGAGCCAGTTGCGGATATCCTCCATGACAAACCGGCTCCATCTAAATTGGCTTACAGGTTGGCGATTAAATCCCCTACCCGGATTGGGCGCTGCGTTTTGGTAACAATTGCAAAGCTGGTTTGTTCAGACACTTTAAACACCATCAACTCACCAACTTTTTCGCGTGGCAGAGCAATGGTGCTGTCACCGAAATTCTTGAACATTTTTTGTAATTTGCTCGCATCTTCAACGTACACCGGGCCATCCTTACCATCGATAACAACCGGCGAGTTACGGTAAATACCCAGCATATGGCCGGCTTTTAAATCCTGCACAGTACCGCGGTTTAATACCACGATATCCCACTTGGAAAACTCACGCAGGTTTGACGTGGTATCAATAATAGTGCCGGCAACATCAAAATCCGGCTTAGTCATAACAAAGAACGCCGGTAATGCCTGGCCTTCCAACGCCGGCATTAAACGGTCGCCCTGTTTAATTTCACGCTTCACGCTAAGAACATTTAATGATGACGCTTCAGTAGGCGTATCTTCAGTCGCCTCGCGGCCGCTGCGAAAAGCACGCGCCGTAGCAACTAAATTAGTTTCATAGCCGAGCAAATTGCCGGTTTCGCTATCTATATAAGGTTTACCTTTACGATACACACCATAAGAAGCGCCGGCATCCAGTACACCTTTGGCATAAATAATATGGTCACCAACCGAGTGTTTTACGTTGGCATTGGAGCCCAGCACATACGGCAAAGCATTAATTTGCTCTTCGCTCAACGCTTGTTCAAAGGTTAAATAGTGCCGAATCATACTCAGTGGCAGAGTGCTTATGGCATCGCCGCCTTTCATGGTTTTGCGAATGCCGGGTGATAACCGCTTCACATTGTCGTTGACCATCAGCCGTGGCCGGCCTTGAGCATCAAATACCAAGGTCAGCGTGTCGCCCGGGAAAATAAGGTGCGGGTTATCAATTTGCGGGTTCATTTGCCACAACTGCGGCCAAAGCCAGGGTTCATTCAGATAGAGTGCCGAAATGTCCCAAAGGGTGTCGCCTTTTTTCACTACATAGCTGGCGGGCGCATCATCGCGGATTTTCAGTACATCCGCCAACACGTTAAACCAGCCACTGATAACTATCAGAGTGACCACAATTGTAAATTTTTTCAGCATGCCAGCATCCTTCAGCTCGATCTTGTTGTAATTATTGCACACTAAGCTGTTAATACAGCGGATTAATGGCTAAAATTAAAACATACCACAACCTTTGAAACAACGCATATTTTTGTAGGTGTTATGGCCGTTTTACATGTTTTACATTTTCCGGACGAAAGACTTCGCACTATCGCCAAACCCGTTGCAACAGTTAACGCTGAAATTCAGCAATTAGTGGCAGATATGCTCGATACCATGTACGACGAAAACGGTATCGGCTTAGCGGCTACTCAGGTTAACGTGCATCAACGCGTAGTGGTGATCGACGTCTCCGAAGATCGCAACGAACCTATGGTGTTTATTAACCCGGAAATTATTGCCCGCAGTGGCGAAACCAGCTACGAAGAGGGCTGTTTATCGGTGCCGCAGAACTACGCTACGGTAGAGCGCGCAGCCGAAGTGACAGTAAAAGCGCAGGATAAAAACGGCAATTGGTTTGAATTAAAAGCCGATGGCTTGCTGGCGATCTGTCTGCAGCACGAGCTGGACCATTTAGTCGGCAAATTGTTTATTGATTATCTGTCGCCGTTAAAGCGTGAACGCATCCGGAAAAAACTGGAAAAAGAAGCCAAAATGGCGCAGCGCCACGCGCTTTAAACAGGATAAACCGTGACCACTCCTTTACGTATTATTTTTGCCGGCACGCCGGATTTCGCGGCGCGCCATTTGCAGGCCTTGTTAGAAGCAAAACACCAGGTAATAGCGGTGTATACCCAACCAGACCGCCCTGCCGGCCGCGGCCAGCAGCTGCAACCCAGCGCAGTAAAACAGCTGGCGCTTGCACACAACATAGCGGTGTATCAGCCGAAATCACTGAAAAAAGCAGCGGCGCAAAGCGAGCTGGCGGCATTGAATGCAGATCTTATGGTAGTAGTCGCTTATGGCTTAATTCTGCCACAAGTGGTGCTGGATACGCCGCGGTTGGGCTGCATTAACGTGCATGGTTCCTTGTTGCCACGCTGGCGTGGCGCAGCGCCGATTCAACGTGCTATTTGGGCCGGCGACGCCCAAACCGGTGTGACCATTATGCAGATGGATGCAGGGCTTGATACCGGCGCCATGTTAAGCACGGTAAGCTGTGCTATTGATGATACTGATACCAGCGCGTCGTTGTACGACAAGTTAGCCATATTGGGCCCCAAAGCCCTGTTGGCGGCGCTGAGCGATTTGCCGGCCTTACAGCAACAGGCACAAGTGCAGGACGACAGCAAAGCCAATTACGCCGAAAAGCTACATAAAGACGAAGCCCTGCTCGACTTTAACAAAACCGCCGCCGCATTGCAGCGCGAGATCCGCGCCTTTAATCCATGGCCGGTAAGTTACATAACGTTACCACAGGGCAGTGTAAAAGTATGGCAAGCCCATGTAGAAAACGTTGCCAGCGACAAGGCACCGGGTACCCTGCTAACAGCGACAAAGCAGGGCATCCGCATTGCCTGCAGCGAAGGTGTGCTGGTGATTACGCAACTGCAACCACCCGGCAAAAAAGCCATGTCGGCAGCAGACTTTTTAAATGGTCGGGCTGACTGGCTGCTGCCAGGCAGCGTCATTGGCCGCGCCATATGAGCCGCAATGTTCGCGTATTAGCCGCGCGTTGTTGTTTTGACGTTATAGACCAGGGCATGTCGTTGTCCGAAGCGCTACCCAAAGCGCAAACGCTGCTGGATAACGCGCCGGATAAAGCCCTGTTGCAGGAGATCTGCTTTGGCATAATGCGCTACCTGCCGCAACTTGAAGCGGTATGCAGCCAGCTGATGACTAAGCCGCTAATCAAACAATTGCGGCCACTACAGTTTTTGCTCTATGTCGGCATTTATCAGCTGAAGTTTATGCGGATACCGGATCACGCCGCTATCAGCGAAACAGTGGAAGCGGCGCGTGAACTGAAAGGCCAGTCGCTGACAAAACTGATTAATGCAGTGCTGCGCAATGTGCAGCGCCAGCCACAATTGTTTGATTTTTCTACCGCGCCGGCTGCAGTGCAATATAACCATCCGGGCTGGCTGATTAACCAGCTGCAGCAAGCCTACCCGCAGCAGTGGCAAGCATTGCTTGAAGCCAACCAACAAAAAGCGCCGCTGTGGCTACGGGTTAATATCAGCAAAATTAACCCGACAGATTACGCCGCCGCCCTCACCCGCGCCGGTATTGATTACAGCAGGCCGCTGGCCGGTTTGCCGGCGGCAATTAAGCTGGCTCAGGCGCAGGATGTTACCAACCTGCCGGGCTATAGCGAAGGCTGGTTTTCCGTGCAGGATGCAGCAGCTCAGCACGCTGCTACCCTGCTGGATGTTAACGACGGCCAACGGATACTGGATGCCTGCTGTGCACCGGGTGGTAAAAGCTGCCATATATTGGAGCTGGCGCCAGAGGCCGAACTGACTGCACTGGATAAAGAGCCGAAACGTTTGCTGCGGGTGCATGACAATCTGGCGCGGCTGGGTCTTACTGCCACTGTTATTGCCGCCGACGCTGCCGAACCGCAGCAATGGTGGCAAGGACAATTGTTCGACCGTATTTTGCTCGATGTGCCCTGCTCGGCCACCGGCGTGATCCGCCGCCACCCGGATATCCGCTGGCTACGCAAAAAGGCAGACATAGATGTGCTGGTAGCATTGCAACAACGCATCTTGCAACAATGCTGGGCTTTGCTGGCGCCCGGTGGCAAGCTGCTTTATGCTACCTGCAGTGTGCTGCCGGCAGAAAACAATCTGCAAATAGCACAGTTCTTACAACAGCAAAATGATGCCAGCCTGGTTGTACTGCCGCAACAAGGAGCTGAGCAGCCGTTTGGCTGGCAAATTTTACCCGGCGAGCAAGATATGGATGGTTTTTTCTACGCTCTGTTAAGCAAACCGGCAACCAGCAGCGAGACGCAATGAAGATTATTATCTTAGGTGCAGGTCAGGTAGGCGCCACCCTGGCAGAAAACCTGGTGGGCGAGCAAAACGATATAACCGTGGTCGATATTAACGCCGACAAACTGCGCGCCCTGCAAGACAGGTACGATTTACAGGTAGTGCATGGCCACAGCTCGCACCCGGACATTCTAAAAAAAGCCGGCGCTGAAGACGCTGACATGATAGTGGCAGTAACCAACAGCGACGAAGTAAATATCGTCGCCTGTCAGGTGGCTTACAGCATGTTTAACACCCCGGTTAAAATCGCCCGTATCCGCACTAACCAATACCTGAAGTACCGCGACCAACTGTTCCATAAAGATGATATGCCGGTCGATCACTTTATCGCGCCGGAAGCACTGGTAACCAATTATATACGTCGTCTAATTGATTACCCTGGCGCACTACAGGTGGTGGAATTTGCCGGCGGCAAAGTCAGCCTGGTTGCAGTTAAAGCCTATTACGGCGGCTTATTGGTTGGCCATGCCTTATCGGCGTTAAAAGAACACATGCCGAATATTGAAACCCGGGTAGCCGCTATTTACCGCCGCGGTACGGCGATTAAACCGCTGGGTACTACGATCATTGAAGCCGACGATGAAGTGTTTTTCGTTGCCGCCACCAAGCATATCCGCGCGGTAATGAGCGAGCTGCAAAAGCTGGAGCGTAGCTACCGCCGCATTATGATTGCCGGTGGCGGTAATGTTGGTTTTGGTCTGGCGCGGGCGCTGGAAAAAACCCACAGCGTAAAACTGATTGAGCGCGGTAAAGAACGGGCCGAATTTTTGTCCAGCGCGCTGGATAATACCGTGGTGTATGTCGGCGATGCGTCAGACCCGGAGCTGCTGGAAGAAGAAAACATCGAGCAGGTCGATGTGTTTATTGCCGTTACCAACGACGATGAAGCCAATATTATGTCGGCCATGCTGGCCAAGCGAATGGGCGCGCAAAAAACCATGGTGCTGATTAAACGCGGCGCCTACGTGGATTTGCTGCAAGGCGGCGAAGTGGATATTGCTGTGTCTCCGCAGCAAGCCACTATTTCTGCGCTGCTAACCCATATCCGCCGCGGCGATATTGTTAATGTGTACTCATTGCGCCGCGGCGCGGCCGAAGCCATAGAAGCAATAGCACACGGCGACAGCAATACCAGCAAGGTAGTAGGTAAAACCATCGGTAATATCAAGTTACCGCCCGGCACTACTATTGGCGCCATAGTACGCGGTGATGAAGTATTAATCGCGCATGACAGCACGGCAATAGAAACCGACGATCATATTATTTTATTTATGGTAGATAAGAAGCATATCGTTGAAGTGGAAAAACTGTTCCAGGTCAGCGCAATTTTTATCTAATCTTTCCAGAAGGCCGGGGTAAATAATACCAGCAGAGTAAACACCTCTAACCGGCCAAATACCATGGCGATAATCAGTATCCACTTCGCCGTATCCGGAATACTGCCAAAGTTGGCCGCTACTTCGCCCAAGCCCGGGCCCAGATTATTTAAACAAGCAGCGGTGGCGGTAAAAGCAGTAATATTATCCAGTCCGGTAAGTAACAGCAGCAACATTATCACCACAAACACCAGCGCATACGCGGCAAAAAAGCCCCACACCGCTTCGACAATGCGGTCCGGTACCGCGCGACGCCCCAGCTTAATGGCATACACCGCACGCGGGTGGATCAAGCGGTTTAACTCACGCGAGCCCTGTAAAAAGAGTAGCACCACCCGTACTACCTTTAAGCCGCCGCCGGTAGAGCCGGCACAACCACCGATAAAGCTGGAAAAAATAAGTAAAATAGGCAGAAACAACGGCCAGGCGGCAAAACCGTCGGTAGCAAAACCGGCCGTAGTAGAAATAGACACCGCTTGAAACGCGGCGTGGTTTAACGCATTGGCACTGTCGCTATATACATTGGTGTGCAGTAGCACTGCGAAGCAGATAAAAATCAGCGCCGCCTGAATCACTAAAAAGGCTTTAAATTCGGGGTCACGAAAGTAAGTGCTGACGCTTTTGCCCCGGATAGCGGCAAAATGCAGCGGAAAGTTCACTGCACTCAATAGCAGAAAAATCACACAGATACTGTTAATCAGCGGGCTTTGGAAATGGCCGATACTGGCATCATAGGTAGAAAAACCGCCTATCGCCACGGTAGAAAAGGCATGACAAATGGCATCAAACCAACTCATGCCGGCCAGATAAAACGCTAACATGCAGCTTAGCGTTAAGGCCAGATAGATATACCACAGGTGTTTGGCAGTATCGGCAATGCGCGGCGTCATCTTGTTGTCTTTTACCGGGCCCGGCGTTTCGGCGCGGTACAGCTGCATACCGCCTACGCCCAGCATCGGCAGTATGGCTACTGCCAGGACGATAATACCCATACCGCCTAACCATTGTAACTGCTGGCGGTAATACAAAATGGCTTTGGGTAAAAACTCAATACCGGTTAATACAGTGGCGCCGGTAGTGGTAAGGCCCGAGAAGGCTTCAAACATGGCACCGGCGAGGTTTAGGTGCGGGTTGCCGGCCAGCATAAACGGAATAGCCCCTACCGCGCCCAACACTATCCAAAACAGCACCACGATTAAAAAGCCGTCGCGTACTTTCAATTCGGCTTTATAACGCCGGTTCGGGTACCAGATAAAAAAGCCGATCACCAGGCTGAGCACAAAAGACAGCATAAAAGGTACGCCGGCACCGTCCTTGTACCAGTAAGCCACAAAGGCCGGAGGCAGCATGCTGATACTGAAGATGGCGATCAGCAGGCCCAAAATCCGGATTATCGAGCGGTATTGCATACCTTAGCGGCGTCCTTACGACTTAACCCAGTTGCAGATCACGGGTCATATTTTCGTTGCGATCCTGATGCACTATCACATCATCTTCAATGCGAATACCGCCGTAGCGACGAAACGCATCCACTTTTTGCCAGTTAATATACTTATCAAACTCAGTGGCCGCTAAATCGGCCAGCAGGCTGTCGATAAAATACAACCCGGGTTCAATAGTAAACACCATATTGGCTTCAATAGTACGGGTGCAACGCAAGTATGGATGGCTGTCCGGTGGCGACACATGGGTACCACGCTCATCGGCCATAAAACCGCCGACATCATGCACCTGCAGGCCTAAATGATGGCCCAAACCGTGCGGGAAAAAAGTACGGCTAATCTGGCTCTCTACTATAGCCTCTGCTGAGAGTTTAACAAAATCAAACTGTTGCAAAATTTCCGCGATAAGCTGATGACACTGAATATGCAGCTCGCCGTATTTCAATCCGGGTTTTAAACCATCTACCAGCTTAAGTTCGGCCGCGTTTACCGCACTGATTAAGCTGGCAAATTCGTCTTGCGGGTTAAAACTGTACGTACGGGTAATATCGGCGGCATAGCCGTGGAACTCCGCACCGGCATCAATTAAAAACGAATGATGCTGCTGCGGCAGCTTACGCTCCAGCGCAGTGTAATGCAGAATGGCGCAGTTCTGGTTTAACGCCACTATGTTGCCATAGGGTACTTCGTTTTCACTTTGCTTTACGGCCGCTAAATAGGCCAGTTGAATATCAAACTCGCTGCCACCGGCATAAAACGCCGCTTTGGCGGCATTGTGGCCGGCCACCGCCATGCGGTTGGCAATACGCAGGCAAGCCTGCTCGTACGGCGTTTTATAGGCACGGTAAAAGTGAATAAAATTCAGCACCGGCTCAGGGTTAATCTCGCTAAAGCCCAGCGCACGGGCTACCTCAAGATATTCGCCCAAATAGGCCAGCCGCGCTTTGTCATACGGTAGCAGGGTTTCTACTTTATTGGCTTTATCCAGCAGCTGAATATCAAAATGCTCTGCCCAGAAATCATGCGGTTCGTCCGGCACTTTATGCCAGAAATCTTTTGGCCGGTAAAAAATCAGCTTAGGCTTGTTTACGCCATCAACAATCAGCCAGCAATGCGGGTTATCCACTACCGGTAGCCAAGCTTTAAACAACGGATTGGCTTTAAACGGGTAATCCATATCGTCAAGAAACTTGCGCTGGGTTTGGCCGGAATGAATCACCAGCGCATCCAGGTTTTCCCGCTCTAAAAGACGTCGGGTACGTTGTTGCAATTCGGCAATATGGGCCTGATACAGGCTTTGATAAGAAGCTGTCATAAGTGTCTGACCTGTTGGCTGAAAAATATGCGGGGCATCATAACATTAATCCACCACGACCCCAATCTGCATTGTGGTCAGTGGCTTGAATACATCGGTAGGTGTATTTAAACGGATATTGTAAATCTGATAATAAGCCATTACCGCCTTTACATAGTCGCGTGTTTCGCGATACGGAATGGTTTCTACCCAGACATCGGCCGGCACGGCATAGTCTTTCGGGATCCACTGTTTTACCCGGCTATAGCCGGCATTATAAGACGCCGTAGCCACCAGCAAATTACCGTCGTTGCGCTTCATCAGATAGTTAAGGTAATCGGTACCGTAATCTATATTAATCACCGGGTTGTACAGTTGGGTCAGTTGCACCGGCTTTTTCGCCAGTTCACGCGCAGTGGCCGGCATCAGTTGCATTAAGCCGCGCGCGCCCACCGGTGAGGCCGCATCGGCCATAAAAGAGCTTTCACGGCGCGCTATTGCCATCGCCCAGCCCGATTCAATATCGGCTCTGGCGGATGATTGGGTAATTTCATCCTGATACGCCAGCGGAAAGCGCAGTTCAATATCATCCCAGTAGCCAACATCGGCCAGTGAAAAAATGGCCCGCTCATACCACTGCAGCTGGTGCGCCAGCTTGGCCGACACCAGCTTTTGCTGTTCATCCGAGCTGTCTTGCAAATGGTTCCATTCGCGCCGGGCCTCGGTTAAACGCCCCAAGGCTAACCATTCCTGCGCCCGCTTCACTGCAGGGTGCAACTGCAAGCCAGCCAGTTCCTGCTCACTTACCGTAACCGGCGCATGCGCCAGGCTGGGCGGCAAGCCCAAATGCGCCGCGGCCATAAAGCCGTAAAAATGCCGTTGCAGCGCCAACCGTTGTAGCAACGGTTGCGCCAGCTCAGCCTGGCCCTGTTGCTGATAAGAGCGCGCCAACCAATACTGCCAACTGCTGTCTTTTGCCACCTCTGCCGGCAAGGCTTCTATAACTTGCTGCACCTTTGGCCAATCTAACTGTGCCAGCGCATGGCTTACCTGCCAATGTGCCAGGGTGCTGTCGATCAATTCCGGCGGCAATGCGGCCAGCCATTCTGCAGCACGGTCGTCGCCCTTACTGGCCAGAGCAATGGCAAATTGGCGCTGCACATCCAAGCGCTGGCCGGCGCTGAAGTAAGGGTCATTGGCAAAACGCTGCCATAGCCGCAGCGCCTGGTCCGGATTACGCCAAATTAGCCTTTTCATGCCGTACGCTGCTATGTCGCGCTCCTGCACCAGCTTAAGCGGAAAAAACTTTGCCGCACTAATCACTGCCGGGTTACGCCGGGTTTTTAAGTACATATCGGCCAGATACTGCTGCGCCGCCGGTAATTGCGTTTTCAAATAGGGGATCATGCTGGTATCACCACCCTCTGCAGCCAGGGTTAACCTTTGCCACACCCGCTCCGGCGTTTGCTGGCCCACTTTGCGCCATTCAGCAAATAGGGGGTCACAAGCTTTGGGCTGCGATTTACCCACCAGCCATAACTGCGTTACCTGCGGCCAAAGCGCTGCGGCATCGACATCCGGCAGTGCCAACTTATAACGCAACGCCAAACATTCCAGCTCAGCATCATTTGAACCCGGATAATTGGCTAAAAACAGCTGCGCTTGTAGCCGTTTTGCTAAATGTAGCAACCACGGCTTGCGTAGTGGCCAGTCCATAGGTGTGCCGCGTTGGCGCTGCAGAAAATCTGCTATACGCTCATCGGCAGTTAAAAACTGCTGTAAACGACGCTGCTCCAGATAAGGCTGCAGTGGATAATCAGCAAACTTCTGCAGCAGCTTCTGCGCTTGTTTATAACTGACACTGCCAATCTGGCGCTCGGCTTGCAAAAACTCATTACGTAACGCTGCCTCAGAAGACACTGACGCGGCCGATAGCGGCGCCAGGAGCAGGTTAGTCAGCACAAAAATCATCCGTTTCACGGCGATAACCCCGACAAAAATTCTAAACTGAAAGAAATAACACCTATAGTTAGTGCTCATGCCGTGGCACAATTCAAACACGCGTTTAAATAACGGTTGAATTTTTTTACTAACCACGACACACTGAGCGCGACAACCTCATCGTACCAGTTGCGAAGAACCCTAATATACGCGACCAAGGAGCACCGTTATGATCTACCAGAGTGACAACATTACTGTTGCCTACCTCAAGCCTGGTATCGCCCGCTTTGCTTTTAATGCCAAGGGCTCAGTTAACAAATTTGATCAGCAGACGCTTACTGATTGTAAGACAGCTTTAGACCTGCTGCACGCCGATAAGTCATTACAGGGCGTTATATTTTGCAGCGATAAAGATGCCTTTATCGTTGGCGCCGACATTACCGAATTTTTAAGTACCTTTTTACGCCCCGAAGCCGAGCTTATTCCGTGGATCAAACAAGCCTCTGACATTTTTGATCTGGCAGAAGACTTACCGGTTCCGACCATAGTAGCACTAAAAGGTTTCGCGCTGGGTGGCGGATGTGAGTGGTCACTTACTGCCGACTACCGCGTAGCCGACACTACTACCCGCATTGGCTTGCCGGAAGTAAAGCTGGGCTTAATGCCGGGCTTTGGCGGTACCGTGCGCCTGCCGCGTATTATCGGTGCCGACAATGCCATGGAATGGATCACTACCGGCAAAGACCACAGTGCCGATCAGGCACAAAAGTTTGGTCTAATTGATGCGGTAGTGGCACCAGAGAAATTGGAAGCCGCAGCGCTAAGCATGTTAGAAGATGCCATTGCCGGCAAACTGGACTGGCGTAAAAAGCGCGCCGTGAAGCTGCAGCCACTGAAACTGAATAAAACCGAAGCCACCATGAGCTTCAGCACCGCCAAAGGTATGGTGTTTGCTACCGCCGGCAAACACTATCCGGCACCGATGTTAGCGGTTACTACCATTGAAGCGGCCGCCACCCTGGACCGCGCCGGCGCTATGGCGCTGGAAAATGCCGGCTTTGCCAAGCTGGCAAAAACCGATGCCGCTACCGCGCAAATCGGCCTGTTTTTAAATGACCAGCTGATCAAAGGCAAAGCAAAAAAAGCTGCTAAAACCGCTACTAAAGCAGTGAATAAGGCCGCAGTACTTGGCGCCGGCATTATGGGCGGCGGTATTGCCTATCAGTCGGCGTTAAAAGGCGTGCCGGTAGTAATGAAAGACATCGCCGATAAAGCCCTTGAACTGGGTATGGGTGAAGCGACCAAGTTGCTGGGCAAACAGGTGGAGCGCAAAAAGCTGGATGCCATTGGCATGGCTAAAGTAATAGCGTCTATTACCCCGACGCTGAGCAACGAGAATGTTAAAGGTGTCGATATCGTGGTGGAAGCCGTGGTAGAGAACCCGAAAATTAAAGGTGCGGTGTTAAAAGAAGTGGAAGCCTTGCTGGCCGACGACGCTATTTTAACCTCGAACACCTCCACCATTTCGATTGATTCACTGGCGGCGAATTTAAGCCGGCCGCAAAACTTCTGCGGTATGCACTTTTTTAACCCGGTACACCGTATGCCACTGGTAGAGGTTATCCGTGGTAAAGACACCAGCGAAGAAACCGTAGCCGCCGTAGTGGCTTATGCGGCCAAAATGGGTAAATCTCCGATCGTCGTTAATGACTGCCCTGGCTTCTTTGTTAACCGTGTATTGTTCCCCTACTTTGCCGGTTTCAGCAAGCTGGTGTTAGACGGTGCCGACTTTGCCCAGGTAGATAAGGTAATGGAAAAGCAGTTCGGCTGGCCAATGGGCCCGGCGTACCTGCTGGATGTAGTCGGTTTAGACACCGCTTACCACTGCACCGACGTTATGGCAGCGGGCTTCCCGACACGGATGGCCAAGCTGGATAACGACCCGGTAGCGGCGATGTATAAAGCAGATCGCTACGGCCAGAAAAACGGCGTTGGTTTTTATGCTTACAGCAAAGATGCCAAAGGCAAGCCTAAAAAAGATATCGACCCGGCCGCGCTGAGCTTACTGGCCGGTATTGCCGGCGATAAGCAGGAATTCGGCAGCGAAGACATTATTGCCCGCGTTATGGTGCCAATGATTAACGAGACCATTCGCTGTCTGGAAGAAGGCATTGTTGCCAGCGCCGCTGAAGCCGACATGGGCCTGATCTACGGTTTAGGCTTCCCTCCGTTCCGCGGTGGCCCGTTGCGTTATGCCGATACCATAGGTTTAAGCAACTTTGTCGCCCTGGCCGATAAATACGCCCATTTAGGCGAGATTTATCAGGTAACAGATAAAACCCGCGCTATGGCCGAAGCCGGCCAGCGTTTCTTCCCGGTTTAAGCGCAGGAGCAAAATAATGAAAAACGCAGTTATTGTAGATTGCATTCGCACCCCGATGGGCCGCAGCAAGGCCGGTATGTACCGCAACGTGCGCGCCGAGCAACTGTCTGCCCATGTAATGGCCTCGTTGGTTGCCCGTAACCCGGCGTTAGACCCAAGCGATATCGACGACATTATCTGGGGTTGTGTACAGCAAACCTTAGAGCAAGGCTTTAACGTAGCGCGTAACGCAGCGCTGTTAGCCGGCATTCCGCACTCAGTACCGGCTGTTACCGTTAACCGTTTATGCGGCTCGTCGATGCAGGCTTTGCATGACGCCGTGCGCGCTATTCAAACCGGCATGGGTGAAGTGTATTTAATTGGTGGTGTGGAGCATATGGGCCATGTGCCGATGAACCACGGTGTCGATTTTCACCCGGGCTTGTCTACTTCAGTAGCGAAAGCCGCCGGTATGATGGGTTTAACCGCAGAATTGCTGGGCAAAATGCACGGTATCAGCCGTCAGCAGCAAGACGAATTCGGCGCCCGCTCGCACCGTTTAGCCCAGGAAGCCAGCCTGCAGGGCCGGTTTAAAAACGAAATTATCCCCACCGAAGGCCACGACGCCGACGGCGTGTTAAAGCTGATGGATTACGACGAAGTGATCCGGCCGGAAACCACAGTAGAAGCATTGGGCCAACTACGCCCGGTGTTCGACCCGGCTAACGGCACCGTAACGGCTGGCACCTCGTCTGCGTTATCCGACGGCGCCTCCGGCATGCTGGTAATGAGCGAAGATAAAGCCAAAGCGCTCGGCTTACCAATCCGCGCTTATGTGCGGGGTATGGGTGTGGCCGGTTGCGACCCGTCTATTATGGGTTACGGCCCGGTACCGGCATCGAAAAAGGCGTTGAAAATGGCCGGCATCACTATTGCCGATATCGACTACGCCGAACTGAACGAAGCTTTCGCTGCCCAGGCGCTGCCGGTAATGAAAGACTTAGGCTTACTGGAAGTAAAAGAGCAGAAAGTAAACCTGAACGGCGGCGCCATCGCCCTTGGCCACCCGCTGGGTTGCTCCGGTTCACGTATCAGCACCACGCTGATTAACGTAATGGAAGACAAAGGCGGTAAGTTTGGCCTGGCTACCATGTGTATCGGTTTAGGCCAGGGTATTGCGACGGTGTTTGAACGACCATAGTTTGAGCGGCCATAAGCTGGCAGCAATAAACACAATCGCATAGAATAAGGGCCGTTTTTACGGCCCTTATTATTGGCGCAAAAATAGTGGCGCAAATCCCGCTGACGCAGCCACAAACCACAAGCGTAGCGAATGCGGCAACAGCTGGCGTATAGAACGCCAGCGTACGGCAAAGCCGGGCCGCACGGCTGAGGGGCAGGATTGCCCGAAGCCCCGCTGTGGCGAGTACAGCGGGAGTTTGCGCCGAAGTAACCTCACTCGTGAAGTTAAACTTTTACCGGAGTACAGATGGAAGATATTTTCAGCAGCGCAGATCAAACCCTGGATGCCTTAGGCATGCGCTGCCCCGAGCCGGTAATGATGATACGGCTGCAAATTCGCAAAATGCAGGTGGGGGAAACTTTACTGATTATCGCCGACGACCCCGCCACCACCCGCGATATCCCGGCCTTCTGCCGCTTTATGGATCACGAGTTAGTGGGCAGTGATACAGCGGAGCTGCCGTATCGGTATGTAGTTAAAAAAGTTAGTCGCTAAGATTTGTGGTCTGCATTTGTTTGAGTGGTGAACTCCTGATACAGCTGCTTACACGCTTCGAGCTTTTCATCCAAAGTTTTGATATTCGCCTTTCTTCGCAACTCAGATACTTGTTTGACTTTCTGCTCTCTGGTTCTTCGCTCGAAGTGTCTAATAACCCAAGGTACGAAAATCCTATAATGATTCAGCATAAAATTGTGGACTTCAAATTCCCCACTGTAATGTGCATCTAAGTATTTTAGTGCTTCCTCCGTCCAGTCGTTTGACCTCTTAATTAAATCAATTAGTTGATTATCCAAATCGACAAGTTTCTGCATTTCTGACTCATCATTACTTGAACCTATCTTGAAAGCATTAACTGCCTTCTGTTTATCCCGAATTGAAGCCTCAATGATCATTTTTTTTAAATTTGCCTTGGGAAGTGCGAAAAATTTAAACCTTCCTTTATCCTTAACAACACCTCTCGTTGCATAAGGTATCCAAACACCTTCATGAGCAACTTTGTTCCTGATAACTTTTGCGAATATCACCATAGCTTTAAATTCATCTGAAACATCACTACGCTCATTTGTGTATCCCTTAGTGGTAGTAAGCATTTCATGTAGTGCTTGGCTATTAAGGAAATACGTTTGGATTCTTTCGGCGAAATCCAAATAAGACGGGCATGATGTATCCTCTGGGAAAGGGACATTTGCACAGGCAGTTATACAACGATTTAAAATTTCGACATTGACCAGAAGGTTCATAATGTCTTGATAAGACGCTCTAAATTCATGATGATGATAATCCAATCCAGCTATATCTGCCTCTGTAAGTTTGTTTGAGCTCACCAAAACCGGGCTTCCTTTTTGTTAAATTATTCGCTGCTATGGGTTGTCAACAAGCCCTACAGTAGTAGACCAAACAGTCAACGACAATAGTTTTATTCACGCTTATGTTGTCCATCACACACAAATGTACATTTGCACATTAGTGCATCATGTTTATACTTTAAGCTGCCTTAGTAATCAGCACCGGAGCGCGTAGTGAGCAGATTATCGATAGAAGTGACACCTGAGCAGCATCAGCTATTAAAAGCGATGGCTGCATTGCAGGGCAAAAGCATTAAAGATTTTATTCTGGACAAGGTGCTACCACAGCAAGCGGAAGAGCAGCCGAAAAACTACTCTGTGAAGCAGTTGGAAACTCTACTGCAACAGCGGCTAACCAGCGCCTATAACGGCAACTATTCTGAGCAAAGCGTCACTGATATATTCGAGCAGGCAGTAGCCGATGATGGCAAGCGCTAAAAAGCGTTATCGTTTAACTACTGAGGCCGTTCAAGACCTGCGGTATATCGCCCGTTATACTGTTAAAACCTGGGGCATAGCACAAAGCAGTTCAGGGGTACCCGCACTTTGTCACTTCAAAGATTAAACCGGCGTTTTCAAACTTATCGATGCACAAATACCCGGTAAATTTTCTGCTGTCATGCCATCTTGCAGGAAACCGTCGGATGAGCTGAGTTTGGCTCTTTCTCCATTGTCGGCCGCCATTACCTGATCGATCCAATTGGCGTGGCTGGATACCCGGGTGTACAGCTCTTTTACGCCGTACTCGCCTACATCTTTAAACCATGAATCTACTCTGGAGCTTACACCTAGCAAGTAATAGCCATCGTCTTGTTTCAGATAGGCCGGGCCACCGCTGTCGCCATTACCCGATACGCCCTCCAGCTCAAGCCCGTGTTGACCTGATTCAAACACAAATCTCAAATCGGATTTAGTCACTGCTACCACTTTATTTTGCGCCTTACGCAGCACTCCGTTGTTTTCTTTGTAGCCGACTGTTTCGCCGGTTAAACCTGTGCCGGTGCCACCACTGCCGATAAACCACAACACCTGCTCACGCTCATCCTGTTGGCGGTATAATTTGGCAGGCGCTACGCTCAGCACTGGTTTTGCCAGCTGGATCAGGGCCAAATCATTCTGCTCACCCAACTGATAAGAGGGGTAACTATAACGTGCTTTAACCTCAACCAATTCATCGCCCACCGCAATGCTCTGGCCAGGATTCAGGCAAAACACGGTATGCGCTGCAGTTAACACCCAGTCAGGCGCAATCAAAGTGCCGTGCACACCTATATTGTAAAACGTCGCCAACGGCGGGAAATCGGCTTTAGAGGCCAGATAAAGCTCTGCGGGTTTATCATGACGAATGACAATGGCTGACACCGAAGCAGTGAACATACCAGTCGCAATCAGGCAAACAGCACTTAGCTGTTTCAGATTGATATTGTTGTACATTGCAGCGTCCTTACGTGACTTTTAACGAACACCAGACTGACAGAAAACCTGATGATAATTAAGTTGTTAAATGTAAGGAGTTATGTTGAATAAAACATGCCGCTAATAGCGCAAAGCACACTGTTTTAGCTAACTTTAGTTTGCTGCTTTGGCGCGCTTTACCGATTGCGACAGCAGCGGATTACCGGTTGTTTAAACAAGCGCTCATTCAGCCAGTAGCCTGGAATGGCGGAGTTTGTCAGTTTTATTTACAACCACATAACTCACACAAACAATATTTGATAAATATCAATGGCTTAACTTTAGGCATGCTTATTGCTGACTTGCCGCGCTCTGTCAGAGCAATGCCATATGTGCAGTAATCAGTAAAGAGTTAATATAATGAAAATAAAAGTAGTATCTGCCTTGTTGCTTGCTTTAAGCAGCTTTAGTTCTTCCGCCGCACTAATTAATACTCAATTACCCGATAACGCTTACATAACCATCAACGGTTATGATGTTGCGTGGATATCACCTGTAAGCCAGAACAGAGGCCAGAGCGGTTTCGATTTCTCCGTCCAATCTCTATTTGGCTGGGCACCGATGACATTAGATATCTATGACGACATTGGTGGCCTGACCGGCTTTGACTTCGCCTTTGAAGGCGCCAACGTAGACTATGCTACCGGCAACAACCTGGACGAAGCATCCGGCGCCCATTTAGCTTATGTACTGTCTGGCACAGCACCACAATTCGATGTAGCGGTTGCAGCACCATGGTTTAGCAATTACAGCTGGATAGACTGGTCACAAGGTACTGACGGGCAATGGAGCCTTGCCGATTTCGACTTCCACGGCTGCACTAACAGCTGTAACGAGTCACTGGCCTTTCGTGTCAGCCAAGCTGCAGTAGCACAAGTACCGGAGCCGGCTACGCTGGCAATATTGGGCCTGGGCCTGATTGGTATCGCCGCCCGCCGTCGCCGCAGCTAACAGCAACCGTTAGACGCAGCAATTAAGCCGACAAGATGCCGGCTTAATTGTTTTTTTATCCGGCCAACGTCTGTGTTTCCTGTTTAGTGTCTCTGTTGTCCGCTTAGCTCCGCCACCGCCAACTCCAGCCGTTTTAGTTCGCGCAGTGTTGCGCTGCGATGGGTTTCCAGCCAAATCCATAGCTTGGTGCCTACCTGGGCCTGAAATGCCAGCAGCAGCAATACACCCCAATAAAGTTGTTGCTCAGGCTCAGCAGTAAAAAACTGATAGCCGCAGTAAAAAATAGCCAGCGCCAGCAGCACGGCCAAAATATACGCTATGGTCATAATAGCGCCGAGCCCGCCTTTAAAGCCGGACGCTAATACCTTATCCAGCCCCTGCTCTTCACGCATTAGTTTGTCCAGCTCTGCCGCTTGTTTTGCCAGTTGTTGCTTAATATCACTATCTAATGTCATAGCCTTATCCTCAGTTGATGGCTTGCAGTTGCTGTTGCAGCTGCTTACGGGCGCGGTGCAACCGTGATTTCACCGTGCCGGCAGGAATATCCAGTACCAGTGCTATTTGTATTATTTCCAGCTCGTGCAAGTAATGTAATTGCAGTACTAACCGTTCGTTGTCTGCCAGCTGCGCCATGGCTTTGGTTAAATCACTGCTGTTGTCGTCCGCGGCAGCGATAAAACAGCCGTCGTTGTCGTCCAGGCTTTGATGCTTGCGCTGCGCGGCCTGCTTTTGATAATCCAGCACTTCCCAGCGCACCGCGCGGTATAGCCAACTGGTAAACAACTGCGGGTCCTGCAACCGGCCGATACGCCGGCTGACTTTAAGCCAAACGTTATGCACCAGATCTTCCGCAGCGGCCGGGTTATGCAACAGGTAAGCCGCGAAACGGCGCAGGTCACGGTGATAATGCCGGTACACCAGCGAAAACGCGCGTTTATCGCCGGCTTGCATTGCCAGTACCAGTAAATCCAGTTGTGCCTGTTGCATCCGTAGCCCGTATTGTTATTGCTTGCCGGTAAAAGACGATTCACTGAACCTGTAGGTTCACCTTAGCTAAGCTTTATTTAGCGGCAATAAAAAAGCCAGCATTAAGCTGGCTTTTCTGTAGTTATTTCAACGTATTATTGCAGTACGGAAATATCGGCTACTTGCAAAAACAACTCACGCAATTGCTTTAACAACGCCTGGCGGTTGGCCCGCACGGCCGCGTCATCAGCATTTACCATCACTTTGTCGAAGAAGCTGTCAATCACATCCCGCATTGATGCCAGGTGCGCCAGGCCTTCGGCATAGCTATGCTGGCCGGCCTGATACGCTTGCTCCGCCACGATGGCGCTGTGCAGCGCCTGCTCGGCATCTTCCTGCAATAAAGCGGTATTTACCGTAGCGGCAATATCACCCTCTACTTTAGCCAGTATATTCGCCACCCGCTTATTCGCTGCGGCTAAGGCCGCCGCGGCGTCCAGCTTACCGAACTCTGCTACTGCCTTAACACGACGGTCGAAATCCGCCGGGTTAGTCGGTCGGCGTGCCAATACAGCCTGAATCACATCAACGCTGTAGCCCTCGACTTCATACCAGGCGCGGAAACGGCCGAGCATAAAGTCGAGTACCTCTTCTGCCACCTTGGCGTTACTCAGCTTAGTGCCGAAGGTTTGTTGGCTAAAGGCGATAATATCCACCAGATCCAGCGGCAGCTGCTTTTCGACCATAATGCGCAGCGCACCTATGGCGGCACGGCGCAGCGCAAACGGGTCTTTATCGCCTTTCGGCGCTTGGCCAATGCCGAAAATACCCACTAAGGTATCCAGCTTATCGGCAATGGCGACTGCTGCACCTTCTAACCGGCTGGGTAGCTGGTCGCCGGCAAAGCGCGGCATATACTGTTCATTCAAGGCCAGCGCTACGGCTTCGCCTTCGCCATCCAACCGGGCATAATGCATACCCATAATGCCCTGCACTTCGGGGAACTCGCCAACCATATTGGTCATTAAGTCGGCCTTGGACAGTAAACCGGCGCGCTCGGCAGCGGCTTGCTCTGCACCAATTTTTGCCGCGACAAAGCCGGCAACCTTACTGATACGCTCTGACTTTTCCGCCAGGGTGCCCAGCTGCTGCTGAAACAGTACTGTTTTTAAACTGTCTAAGCGTTGTGCCAGCTTTTGCTTACGGTCGGTATTAAAGAAGAACTGTGCGTCAGATAAGCGCGGCCGTACTACTTTTTCGTTACCGGAAATAATTTGTTGCGGATCTTTACTGGCAATATTGGCGACAAAGATAAACTTATTCAGCAGCTTGCCGTTTTGGTCTAACAACGGGAAGTACTTCTGGTTATCTTTCATGGTAGAGATTAACGGCTCTGCCGGCACTTGCAGGAAGCTTTGCTCAAAGCTGCCCACTAACACCACCGGCCATTCCACCAGGGCAGTAACTTCTTCCAGCAAGGCATCATCCATCAGCGCTTTGCCGTTCAACCCGGCCGCGGTTTTCGCTACTTCTGCAGCGATAAAGGCCTTACGTTCAGCAAAATCTGCCACCACAAACGCCTTACGTAAGGTTGCCAGATAGTCATCGGCATGGTTAACCGTGACTTTTTCCGGTGCATGGAAGCGATGGCCATGGGTCTGGTTACCACTGACGCGGCCCAGAATCGTCGCCGGTACTACGTCTTTGCCGTACAGCATAATAATGGTATGTACCGGGCGGATAAACTCAGCGGTTGAATTGCCCCAACGCATTGGCTTGGCAATCGGCAACTTAGCCAACGCCTGCTGCACTACTTCCGGCAGCAAGGTTACCGTTGCCGCGCCAACCACTTTAGCTTTATGCAGCAGCCAGGCGCCTTTATCGGTTTCCAGCCTTTCAGCCTGCTCTACCGTAATACCACAACCGGCAGCCCAGCCCTGGGCGGCTTTAGTGGGTTTGCCGTCGGCATCAAAGGCCGACGCAATAGCCGGGCCGCGTTTTTCGACCATCTTATCCGCCTGCTGTGCGGCTAAGCCATTAATGCGCACGGCTAAACGGCGTGGTGCGGCGTACCAAAGTACGTCGGCGTGGCTTAATTCCAGCTTGGCCAGTTCGGCACTCAGGTTATCAGCAAAGGCGCTGGCCAGGGTTTTTAACGACTTGGGTGGCAGCTCTTCGGTGCCAATTTCAACAAAAAAATCTTGCACGCTCATTATGCCTCCTGCTTGCTGCGCTGGTTGTTACATAGTGGGAAACCCAGCTTTTCACGCGTAGCGTAATAGGCTTCTGCACAGGCTTTGGCCAGTGCCCGCACCCGCAGAATATAGCGCTGGCGCTCGGTTACCGAAATAGCGTGGCGGGCATCGAGCATATTAAACGCATGCGAGGCCTTCATTACTTTCTCGTAGGCCGGCAGTGCCAGGCCTTGCTCAATTAAGTACTGGCTTTCTTTTTCGCACTGGTCAAAGTAGCTGAACAACGCGGCAACATCAGCGTGCTCAAAGTTATAGGTACTTTGCTCTACTTCGTTCTGGTGGAACACGTCGCCATAGGTGACGCGGCCCAGCGGGCCGTCAGTCCAAACCAGGTCATAAATAGAATCGACGCCCTGGATATACATTGCCAGACGCTCTAAACCGTAAGTAATTTCGCCGGTTACCGGGCGGCACTCTAAGCCACCTACCTGCTGGAAGTAGGTAAACTGGGTGACTTCCATGCCGTTTAACCACACTTCCCAGCCCAAACCCCAGGCGCCCAGCGTTGGCGATTCCCAGTTGTCTTCAACAAAGCGGATATCGTGTACCAGGGTATCAATACCCAGTTCACGTAACGAGCCTAAGTACAGCTCCTGAATATTGTCCGGTGATGGTTTTAAAATTACCTGAAACTGATAATAGTGCTGCAACCGGTTCGGGTTTTCGCCGTAGCGGCCGTCTGTTGGCCGGCGGCAAGGTTGCACATAGGCCACGTTAGTAGGTTCCGGCCCCAGTGAGCGTAAAAAGGTCATCGGGTGGAAAGTACCGGCGCCAACTTCCAGATCTAACGGCTGTACCAAAACACAGCCCTGGCGTGCCCAGTAATCCTGTAAGGCCAGTATTAAGCCCTGGAAGGTTTTAATATCGTACTTATGCATGCGAAGTGACTCACTGAAAAAATGACTGGAAAGTATACCTGGTTGTGGCGGCGATCTGTAGGGTTAGTAAGGGCTTTTAGCAAAAATGTTAGCACCGCCGTGGCAGTAGCTGCCGGTTAAGGGCCGTTAAGGCCCGGGTAATGGCAGCTTGTACCGGTTTAACTGCTGATGGGGCTGCGCGCCGTTGTGCTGGTAGTGCCGGCGACTGAGCTGCTGGTACTGACCGGACTGTTACTCACTGCACTGCTGTTGCTGCCGGCCGTAGCGGCTTCATCGCCGGCAAAAAACTGCTGCATATATTGCGTCGGGCTTTGGCCCATTACGCTGGTCAGGCCCAGATTGACAAAAGACGCGGCAACGCCAAGGCTACCGCCCCAGAAGGCGCCACCGGCCACCTGGGAGATATAGCCCATATCATCACCGGTCCAATCACGGTAATACTGGCTTACTACGGGGATATGCTGCAGCGGGTTAACAATATCCAACACGTCGCCAAAGCCGGGTACGCCACCTTCGCTAAAGGCGGTTGCATCAGTGTCGGTCGCCCCTGCTTCGGCCTGCGCTTGTGGCGGCGTTAACGCCGCCTGCACCATAGTTTGCATCATATTCTGCGTTAGCGCGGCGAACATGGCGTCTGAGCTGGTAAGCCCTGCCTTGCCGGTGTCAGCCCCGCCGCTTAGCGCACTAACCAGCTGAGCCGCCTGCTGCGCCGTATCTTCGGCGTCGTCGGGGCTTAATGCGGCGCTGAGCCTTTGCATAAAATCGCCTTCGCCGGCGCTATCCGGACTATTGCTGTCTGACCAATCCGTCAGGCTGTTAAGTAAACTGTTGTTAATTTGCATAGTGCTGCTCCGTGAAACTGTCTTGTTGTACCTGGTCTCTTACCTGCACGGCGGCCGGATAACGCTGGTTTACCGGCCGCGTATCAGCATGGTCCGGATACACCCTGATCACCTCAAGCTGCGCCGGTTCCTGCGTTGAACTCTGATAGCGGTTGCCCCAGCTATCGGTAAAACTGTCGGTGTAAGACAAGCTGAACCTGTCCCCAACCTGCACGCCCTGGCGGCTACCGGCACTTATCGCCACACCGGCGTCTGTTACACGAATAACCTGCGCTTTTATCCGCACACAACTTAGCAATGCCGCAGTATCATCAATGGCATCGTGCAGCAGCCGTTGCAGCTCAACACCGTAATCCGAGCGCCACAGCTGATCACTGCCGGGATCCGGTTGGGCCTTCACGGCATAAGGCCACAGCGTACGGCTTTGATAGGTTTTGCTTTGGATCAGGCTGCCACTTACGCCATCAAACACACTCAGCTCCAGCGCAAACTGGCGCGTCCAGCGGTCTTTTTTCAGTAGATTACCCGGCTGGACACCAAAAGCGAGATTACGCAGCCGGCCGCTTAGCACAAACTGCGCCTGTGCCGACTCTGCCAGGTAACGCAGCTGCTGCGCCGCCGTTGCCGACTGATACTGCTGTGGCGCAGCTAACGGCGCGGGCGCCACCGCCTTCACCAGAAAGTCAGTGCTTGCCGCACGTACGGCGGCAAAAAAGCGTTGGTTTATCTCTGCGGTCAGTTCGGTATTATGCAGCGCGGCCTGCGCCGCGCCCGATGCCAAACTAAAGGGTGCCAGTAGCAGCGCTTTTGCCACGCTGCGCTGCTCACACATGCTCTGCTGCGGCCAGATATCGGCTTTTAGCGTAACCGACAACCTGTTGTCAGTTTCGTGTTCTTCTTCAATCACAATTTGCGCCACCGGCAGCCCGGCGTGCAAGGTAAACAGTTCAGCCCCGACTTCATCATGGCGAAATAAACTTAACGCCACCAACGACACTTCTGCCTGCAACAAGGCACTGCGCAGAGCCTGTTTGGCCGCCTGCTGCCGCGCCAGTTGGCGGTTGTCGTCAAACACCACAGCACTGCCACTGCCGCTGTACCACTCAGCGCTGGCGACAAACGGCAGCAAACACCACAGCAGATATTTCGCCTTCATCAGTACCACCACTTTAACCGGCTGCTTACCGGCGTTAGCTCTGCCTGTGGCAGTGTAAGCAAATTGGCGGTATCCAGCTTCAGCCGTGTCACATAAAAGTTGCCTTCAATAGCTTCTGTAACCAACTCGGCGCCCTTTATCACGCCCTGTACCTGGCTTTGCACCTTATCAGCGGTCAGCACCGTCTGGTCGGCACTGCTGCTGGCGCTCAGCTTTTTGCCATATAATTGCTCGGCTAACCGGCGGTAAGCATCCTGACGCGATGCCGCCATGGCCTGTAGCAACTTATCTTCGTAGCTGCTGCCAGGCTGCGACGCCACTACCGCGTAGCCGGTGGCTTCCAGCACCATGCTTTGCACCGGTGCTTCCAACTGGTAGCGGATAGTGCGCTCGTAGCTGCAGCCGCTAAGCAACACTACCACAGTGAATAATGCGCAATAATTGCTTACAGTGGCCATAGTTCTGGATTATTCAATTTTTCAGTCAGCCAGCCCAGCCGCTGACTGTCGGCCAGGGCGCCGGTGCCGGAATATTCAATACGGGCATTGGCAATCTTCGTCGATTTGATTTTGTTGTCTTTATCGATATCTTTTGCTCTGATTATTCCGGTTAACCTGATGAATTCTTTACCATTATTTATCAACATCCATTTATCGCCACGTACCAGCAGGTTGTCGTTGCTCAGCACCCGCATCACCGTTACCGTTAGCTCGCCTTCAAAATCGTTGCTTTGGCTGGCCGAGCCATCGCCCTGAAACTGCTGATCCTGGCTTAATCCGAGGTTTATCTCTCTGCCGGCTATTTGCAGGTTGCCGCCCGGGATCTGTATCGGGTCAAGGTTGTACTCCGAGCTTTTCTTCAGCTGGGTATTGCCCTTTTTCGTCGCTTTGGTGGATTCAGATAATTGCACCGACACTATGTCGCCGGCTTTAAAATGCGAGCGCTCGATATACAGGCTGTGCAATCGCTCCGGGTTAAACAACGAGCCGGTGTTGCGCAGCGGCATCGGCTCCGGCTGCGGCTCCAGCGCGGCGTAGTACGGGTCATCCGGGTCAGGGCTATCCAGCCGGGTTAGCGGTAAACCGGCTGCCGGCTGCACCCGCTCTTCTAATCCGGCCGGCGGCGCCGCGCGCTCGCCAAACATAGAGCAGCCGGTGAGCAGCACCAGCGTACCCATTAAGCAGCCATTAAAGTATTTGAGCATCACCGTAATTACCTTAATATTGGTCAAGCCGTATTTAGCCAATATCAAGTTAGCGCAGCATTATGGAAAAATTGTGGAGAAAAACCGCTAAAAGCGTGAAGAAAAGTAAAGTTCTATTCACTTTCGTTTTTTTTGCGGCATAGTAACGTTTTCCGGAGGTTTACCGATGATAGTGACTGACGAAACCGATAGTCATGCCGGCGCTCAGTTGTCGCAAAAGGCCTTTTTACTGGTGTCATTGCTGGAGCAGCAGGTGCAGCAGTCGACAATACCGCCGGCGCTGTATCAGCAGTTGTCGGCGCAGATAACCGAGCTGAACAGCGTGCTGGGTGATTTACGCCTGCATATGAAGGTGTTGGGCGCGCCTGCCGCTGCGCCGCTGCCAACGCCGGCACAGCCGGCGCCGTTATTAGTATTAAATGAGCGCAGCTTTACGCTTAGCTCGCCGCAGCAATCGGTTAGCCTGACTAAGCTGGAGTTTAAGTTTCATCAGGTATTGGCCAGGCATCCGAAACAAATTTTTAGTCGCAGCCAGCTGATAGACAGCAGTTATACCGACTTTAAAGATATTAACGAGCGCACGGTAGATTGCCATATTCGCAAACTGCGCGCCAAACACCGCCAGCTTTACCCCAAGCTGCGTTTTGTTCATACCATGTATGGTGTCGGTTATTACTATGCCGAACCGGAAATTACCGCAATACAGAAATAAAAACGGGCCAGCAGGCCCGTTTTTTGATCGCATATCAGCTCAACGTCAAATTACACGTCTAAGTTAGCTACGTAGAGCGCGTTCTCTTCAATAAAGGCGCGGCGTGGTTCTACGTGGTCGCCCATCAGCGTGGCAAACAATTGATCAGCGCCGATGGCGTCTTCAATGGTTACCTGCAACATACGGCGGCTTTGCGGGTCCATGGTGGTTTCCCACAACTGATCCGGGTTCATCTCGCCCAGACCTTTATAGCGCTGAATATACAGGCCGCGTTTGGATTCACTCATCAGCCAATCCAGCGCTTCAAGGAATGTTTCCACCGGCTTGATTTTCTCGCCACGGCGGATATAGCCACCTTCTTCAATCAGGTCACGAATGGCATCACCCAGTGCTGCAATACTCAGGTAATCACGCGAGGTAACAAAGTCGTAGTGCAGCAGGTATTCGTTGTCGATACCGTGCTGGCGAATAATCACCTTAGGCAGGAACAACTGGCGCTCACGGTCTTCGTGCACCGCATAGCTGTAGCTGGAACCGTCGCCTTCTTTGTCATCCAGACGTTGCACCAGAGTTTTCGCCCACTGCTCGCTGTACTCAGCCGATTTGGCCTGGGCCACATCCAGTGCCGGTACATAGATCAGCTCGTTTAACAGGTTAAACGGGATTTTCCGCGTTAAGCGCACTATGGTAGCCGACACCTTGTGGTACTGCCGCACCAGAGTTTCCAGTGCCGCACCGCCAATGCCCGGCGCTTCAGCATTAACGTGCAGTGAGGCTTCGTCCAGCGCTAAGGTAGTCAGGTATTCGGTTAACGCCGCTTCATCTTTAATATATTGTTCTTGCTTGCCCTTTTTCACTTTATACAGCGGTGGCTGAGCAATATAGATATAACCGCGCTCGATCAGCTCCGGCATTTGACGGTAGAAGAAGGTCAACAACAGCGTACGGATGTGCGAGCCGTCGACGTCAGCATCCGTCATCAGGATGATGCTGTGGTAGCGGGTTTTATCCGGGTTGTATTCTTCACGGCCAATGCCACAGCCTAATGCAGTGATTAGGGTGCCAACTTCTTGTGATGACAGCATCTTGTCGAAGCGGGCTTTTTCTACGTTCAGAATTTTACCCTTCAGTGGCAGAATAGCCTGATTCTTGCGGTTGCGGCCCTGCTTGGCAGAACCACCCGCAGAGTCACCCTCTACTATGTACAGTTCAGATAACGCCGGGTCTTTTTCCTGACAGTCGGCCAGTTTGCCAGGCAAGCCGGCAATATCCAGCGCGCCTTTGCGGCGTGTCATTTCGCGCGCTTTACGGGCGGCATCGCGAGCACGGGCGGCATCGACAATTTTGCCAACGATAATTTTGGCATCGCCCGGGTTTTCCAACAGGTATTCGTTCAGCTTCTCGCCCATTACGCTCTCTACCGCCGAGCGTACTTCACTGGAGACCAGCTTGTCTTTGGTTTGCGAGCTGAATTTAGGGTCCGGTACTTTAACGCTGATAACTGCGGTTAAGCCTTCACGGGCATCGTCACCCGAGGCCTGCACCTTCATTTTCTTAGCGTAGCCTTCTTGCTCAATATAGGTATTTAATACCCGTGTTAAAGCGCCACGGAAGCCGGCTAAGTGAGTACCACCATCACGCTGTGGAATGTTATTGGTAAAACAAAACACGTTTTCCTGATAGCTGTCGTTCCACTGCATCGCAACTTCAACCGAAATGCCATCGTCGCGCTGATCAGTAAAATAGAATGCCTTAGGGTGCACGCTGGTTTTTGTACGGTTTAAGTATTGTACGAAGGCTTCAATACCGCCTTCGTATTTAAAGTGGTCTTTTTTGTCAGTGCGCTCGTCGGTCAGAATAATACTGACGCCTGAGTTTAAGAATGACAGCTCGCGCAAGCGCTTAGCCAAAATATCAAAGTGATAATTGATATCGGTAAATACGGTTGGGCTGGGCCAAAAACGGATGGTAGTACCTTTATCTTCGGTTTCACCAATTACCGCTAACGGTGCTTGCGGTACACCGAGGTGGTAAATTTGTTGATGCACCTTACCGGCACGACGAATAGTCAGTTCCAGCTTATCAGACAGCGCGTTAACTACCGATACCCCCACACCGTGCAAACCGCCGGACACTTTATAGGAGTTATCGTCAAACTTACCGCCGGCATGCAGTACTGTCATAATTACTTCTGCCGCCGATACACCTTCTTCGTGCATGTCGGTAGGAATACCACGGCCGTTATCGCGTACTGATACCGAGCCATCGCTGTGAATGGTTACCCAGATATCAGAACAGTGGCCGGCTAAGGTTTCGTCGATAGAGTTATCGACCACCTCAAACACCATGTGGTGCAGGCCTGAGCCATCATCGGTATCGCCGATGTACATGCCTGGTCTTTTACGAACTGCATCCAGTCCTTTTAATACTTTTATGCTCGAGGAATCGTAGTTATGTTGTTCGGCCATCGTCATCTGTCCGTGCTGTTAGCTGCCCGTGTTCCACGTGAAACATCGCCAGTTGCCCGGCGGCGATAAATGGTGAAACCTGTTCAGCGTTAATTGCAGTAATAAAAACCTGTGAGTTTATATCGCGTAAATAGCTAAATATCTGCCGGGTTGACTCTTGGTCTAACTCCGACGCCAAATCATCGATCAACAACAGCGGCTGCTTTTGGCCGTTGTCACGAATTACATTATTTTGCGCAATTTTAAGCGCAAATAATAACACTTTTAACTGACCACGGGATAACACTTCTTCAGCTGCCCATTGGTCTTTTTTAAGCTTTAAATCGGCTTTCTGCGGCCCGTGTTGGGTAAAGCCCATGCGGCAATCCTGGCCGAAGCTTTGTTGCAACAACTGCTGTAACTCTGCCGGGCTGGTGATTTTTTCCGGCCAACCCTGCTGCAGCTGAAAGCTTAACTGCTGCATTAATTCATCGTTGCCGGTAAGCTGACGAAACGCCGCTTCCAGCTGGCTAACATAGCCATGGCGCAGCTGTTGCAGCTCAAACGCCAGCAATACAAACTGCTGATCCCAAAACTCGAACTGGCTGTCGTACTGGCGGCTGGTTTTCAGCAGAGCATTACGCTGTTTCAGTACTTTGTTGAAGCGCAACCAGCTGTCGAAGAAATTTGGTTCCACGTGGAACAATCCCATATCGAAAAACTGCCGCCGCTCTTTTGGTCCGCCGAAAAATAAGCGAAAACTGTCTGGTGTAATCAGCTGCACCGGCAGCAAGCTGGCAAACTCGGCCAAACGGTTTACATTGCTACCGTTAAGCCGCAGCACCAGCTCACCCTGCTTGTCGCGTTGCAAACCCAGGCTATGCGTATGTTGTTGTGCCGACACCTTAGCATGTAACACAAAGGCATCGCTATCATGCTGTATTAAACGCTGCGGCCGGCTGGTGCGAAATGAACGGCCATGGGCCAAATAATAGATGGCTTCAAGCAAACTGGTTTTGCCACTGCCGTTCATGCCCACAATTAAATTAAACTGAGCATGCGCGCTTAACGACACTGCCGTCAGATTGCGAAACTGACTGGCGCTAACTGACAACAGTGACATGGTTACAGACGCATTGGCATAACAACGTAAGAAGCACCAACATTACCTACGCCTTCTACCAGCGCACTGGAGTTAGCATCGTTAAGGTGCAATACCACTAAGTCTGTGGCCAGGGTGTTTAATACATCCAGCAAGTAACCAACATTAAAGCCGATTTCCAGGTTATCGCCCTGGTACTCTACTTCAATAATCTCTTCGGCTTGCTCGTGCTCGGGGTTATTCGCCACAATTTGCAGCTCGCCGCTGCTTAACGTAAAGCGCACGCCGCGGTATTTTTCGTTAGATAAAATAGACGCGCGGGTGCAGGCATCTTTTAATACGCTGCGGTGTGCGGTAACCAGCTTGGTGCTGTTACGTGGCAATACACGGCGGTAATCGGGGAAGCGGCCGTCGATCAGCTTACTGCTGAACACGTAATTGCTGTCGGTCAGGCGGATATGGTTTTGACCCAGGCTTAAGGTTACCAGCTGATCATCGCTGGCCAATAAGCGCATTACTTCTAACACGCCTTTGCGTGGAATAATAATTTGCTTTTGCTGCGCGGTAAAACCGGGTAATTCGAGGCTGCTCAATGCCAAACGGTGACCATCGGTAGCGACTGCTTTAACAGCACCGTTATCCACTTCAAACAGCAAACCGTTCAAATAATATCGTACATCCTGATTCGCCATAGAAAAGGCGGTGTCATCGAGCAACTTGCGTAACTGCATGCGGTTTAGCTGAATGTCTACCTCGCCCTGCCAGCTTTCTAAGTTAGGGTACTCAGAGGCACTTAAGGTAGATAAGGTGAACTTGGTTTTACCGCAGGTAAGAATACAGTTATCGCCCTGCAGCTGCACGCGAATATCAGAGCCCTCCGGCAGGCTGCGGCAAATATCCAACAGCTTTTTTGCCGGCACGGTAATGCGCCCCGGGCTTTGCACGGTAATAGCATCGGTAGTAGCCACCAGCTCTACTTCTAAATCGGTACCGGTAAGGGATAAGCCGGCTTCGGTTACTTCCAGCAATACGTTAGATAAAATAGGCAGCGTATGACGGCGCTCTATAGCACCGGACACCATTTGTAATGGTTTGAGTAAGGCGTCTCTGTTGATGGTAAATTGCATAACAACGTCCCTTTACGATGACAAAGTACGGATTAAATTTTGGAAATCTTCTTTTATTTCGTGCGTTTCTTCTTTTAACGACTCGATTTTACGACAGGCATGCAGCACTGTGGTGTGATCGCGCCCGCCAAAAGCATCGCCAATTTCCGGCAAGCTATGGTTGGTCAGCTCTTTTGATAACGCCATCGCCATTTGCCGTGGCCGTGCAACTGAACGTGAGCGTCGCTTAGACAATAAGTCGGCTACACGGATTTTGTAGTATTCAGCCACGGTTTTCTGAATGTTTTCGATGGTAACTAACTTATCCTGCAGCGCGAGTAAGTCGCGCAGCGCTTCACGGACGAAATCGATAGTGATAGGCCGGCCGGTAAAGTTGGCATTGGCAATAACGCGGTTTAACGCGCCTTCCAGTTCACGCACGTTTGAGCGTAAGCGCTTGGCAATAAAAAACGCCACTTCTTCCGGCAGACGGATCTGGTTCTCGTGCGCCTTACGCATCAGAATGGCCACCCGGGTTTCCAGCTCCGGTGGCTCAATAGCGATGGTTAAGCCCCAGCCAAAACGCGATTTTAAGCGGTCTTCCACGCCGTCAATTTCTTTTGGGTAGCGGTCGCTGGTAAGAATAATTTGCTGGTTACCTTCGAGCAGCGCATTAAAGGTATGGAAAAACTCTTCTTGTGAGCGCTCTTTATTGGCAAAAAACTGAATATCATCGATAAGCAGCGCATCTACCGAGCGGTAATAACGCTTAAATTCTTCTATAGCATTGTTTTGTAACGCTTTTACCATATCCTGTACAAAACGCTCGGAGTGCATGTAAATCACTTTAGCGTCCGGCTTCTTCGCCAGGATGCCGTTACCTACCGCATGTAATAAGTGGGTTTTACCTAAACCGGTGCCACCGTAGATAAACAGCGGGTTATAAGCGGTACCGGGATTATCGGCTACCTGACTGGCGGCAGCGCGGGCCAGTTGGTTTGACTTACCTTCAACAAAGTTAGTAAAGGTGTAGTTGGCGCGCACATTACTCGTAACGATGGTTTTCGGCGCCGGCTCCGGCGCTTCTCTTGGTACAGGCGCGGCCTGAGGCACGGCGGCTAAGGCCGGTGCCGGCGTAGTAGATCTGGCTTTATTGCTTTGACTGGAACCAACGTCAAACTTCAGCCTGGGGGCATCATCGCCACAGTAATCCTGGATCAGCTCTAAGATCCGGCTCAGGTATTTTTCGCGTACCCAATCCAGCACAAAGCGGTTTGGCGCGTACAAGGTCAGCCCTGTGTCAGAACTGTCGGCTTGCAACGGGCGGATCCACATACTGAAATGCTGCGCGGGCAATTCGGCTTGCAGCGCTTGCAGGCAATTTTGCCAAACGGACTGATACACCATATCTCCTGAAGCCTTAGTTATTCTGATTAAAAAGGCTGGCGTAAGTTAACGAAGCGCACATTATGGTACTATCTTATCCACAACTTCAATATTGACTTTTTCAAATTAGCACTCGGCGCAAAGAAATAGCCATAAGCAACTGTTTAAAATCAATATATTTCTCTTATACCATTTCATAATACCGCTGCTTTTTGCCCGACAAATTTGAACTAAAAGTAAAATAACCCACACTTTATTCAGTTAAACCACAGCGCCCTGTGGAAAACTTTAGCAAAAACAGGATCGGCAATGATCGCTGTACAATAAAACGCAGGATCAGATTGACTTTAGGCCGCAGACTACTTAAAATTCGCGCTCATTTTTGTCAGCTGCGTTTTGGTATATTTACTAAAACACAGAAACCTTTAGTAAATATTTCGACCGGACGGATGAGATTATGAGTAAAAGAACTTTTCAACCAAGCGTATTAAAGCGCAAGCGTAACCACGGTTTCCGTGCTCGTATGGCTACCAAAGGTGGTCGTCAGGTATTAGCGCGTCGCCGTGCTAAAGGCCGTCAGCGTTTATCTGCTTAATCAGCGGTTAGCCGCTGAGTTGGTCAGCTTGAAATTCGGCAGGGAGTTACGTCTGTTAACTCCCGGTCAATTCGATAACGTCTTCAAACTCCCTTTTCGGGTTTCTTCTCCTCTGTTCACCATTTTAGCCAAAGCCAATCAACTGCCTCATCCCCGATTAGGCCTTACTATCGCGAAAAAACGTGTTAAATTAGCCGTGCAACGCAACCGTATTAAGCGCTGCGTGCGTAACAGCTTTCGTTTGCATCAACATGAGTTGCCCGGTGTCGATTTGGTACTGATGGTAAAAGGTGATATTAGCAACACTGCTAATGATGAGTTACAACGGCAACTGGAAAAGTTATGGCGCAAGATCGCTCGCCAGTACACCGCTTCGCTGTCAGCATAGCGCTAACGCTGCTGCGCGGGTACCAGAGACTGATTAGTCCGCTGTTTGGACCAAGCTGCCGTTTTAATCCAACCTGCTCACATTATGCGATCACTGCGATAGAACGCTTTGGCGTGCTGAAAGGCTGTTGGTTAGCAGCGAAACGTATACTGAAATGTCACCCCTTACATGCTGGCGGTGATGATCCTGTTCCTGAAAAGCACAATGAGAAAAGCTAAGCCATGGAATCACAACGTAGTTTATTAGTTATTGGTCTGGCACTGGTCAGTTTTTTACTTTGGCAGCAGTGGAATATTGACACTGCCCCCAAACCGGCCACACCGGTAACCCAGCAAAGCAGCAACAATGCCGGCGGTTCTGCCGATTTACAGCTGACCACCGCCGATGCCGAGCAACCGGCACAGGTAGCCGCAACCGGCAATCGCACTATCAGTGTAAAAACTGATGTGCTGGATTTAGAAATCAGCACGCGGGGCGGCGATATCGTGGCGCTGCAATTACCGGCGTTCGAACTGAACAAAGGTGCCGGTGATGCCTATCCGTTAATGCGCCGCTTACCCGCTTTTGAGTATGTTGCACAGTCCGGCTTAATTGGCCGTGATGGCCCGGACGACAGCCGCAACGCGCGCCCGGTGTATAGCAGCACGCAAGAAAGCTATGCATTAGCAGAGGGCACTGAAAAATTAGTGGTGCCGTTACTGTTTAACCATAACGGTCTGCAAATTGAAAAACGCTTTACCTTTACTGCCGGCCAATATGATGTCCGGGTAGAATATTTTGTGCAAAACCAAAGCGGCGAAGTAAAAACTGTACAGCCTTATCAGCACCTGGTGCAAACCATCGATAACGGTGAAAGCAGCAGCATGATGATGCCGATATACCGTGGCGCAGCCTTTGGTACCAGCTCAGAGCGCTACAGCAAGTACGCCTTTGATGATATGGCGGAGAAAAATTTGCTGGAAGCCACCAACGGCGGCTGGGTGGCTATGCTGGAACACTACTTTGTGTCAGCTTGGGTGCCTGATGTACAAACAGATAATCAGCTTTATAGTTTAGTTCGCAATGGCCAGGGTGTAATTGGCGCGAAAGGCCCGGCAGTGAATATTGAACCGGGCAGCACTGTTACCTTAGGCAGTACTTTTTACGCCGGGCCGAAAACCCAGGACAATCTGGCCAAACTGGCTAATGGTTTAGACTTAACCGTAGATTACGGCTTCCTGTGGTTTATCTCGCAACCATTGTTCTGGTTACTCACCACCATTCAGGGCTTTGTGGTGAACTGGGGTCTGGCTATTATCTGTATCACGCTGATTGTTAAAGGCGCCATGTACCCGCTGACCAAAGTGCAGTACGAGTCTATGGCCAAGATGCGTAACTTAAAGCCGAAGATTGAAGAGCTGCAGGCACGCTACAAAGACGACAAGCAGAAGATGGGCCCGGCGATGATGGAACTGTATCGCAAAGAGAAAGTGAACCCTATGGGTGGCTGCTTGCCGATGCTGATCCAGATGCCGATTTTCCTTGCGCTGTACTGGGTATTTGTTGAAAGCGTTGAATTACGGCATGCTCCCTTTATGTTGTGGATTAACGACTTATCTGCGTTGGATCCGTACTATGTATTGCCGGTGTTGTTCGGTGCCAGCATGTTCTTAATGCAAAAGCTGACGCCAATGCAGGTTACCGACCCTATGCAGCAGAAGATTATGATGTGGATGCCGGTGGCGTTCTCGGTATTCTTCCTTTGGTTCCCAAGTGGCCTGGTACTGTACTGGTTTGTCAGTAACCTTATTTCACTGGCGCAGATGCTGTATATCTACCGCGGTATGGAAAAGAAAGGTTTGCATACTAAGAAGGCTTGACACCTGTACAACCAGGCAGGAACCGGGTGTTCCTGCGTAGCAGCGGCAGGGATGCCGCGCAGGCTGAGACAGTACAGGGATGTACTGTTGAAGGCGGCGAAGCAGGAATTTCCCGGTTCTGGCCAATAGCAACACCATCAGCCTGTCAGCATAGCGCGACAGGCTTTTTCAATTAAGAGGCAACAGCATGTTTACTACCGACACCATCGCCGCTTTAGCCACCGCCCCCGGCCGCGCCGGTGTCGGTATTATCCGCATATCCGGCCCCGACACCAAAGCCGTAGCTCAGGCGATACTGCATAAGCTGCCTAAACCACGCTACGCCGAGTATTTACCGTTTTTCGATAGCCAGGCCAAGGTACTGGACCAGGGCATAGCTCTGCTCTTCCCTGGGCCAAATTCCTTTACCGGCGAAGATGTACTGGAGCTGCAGGGCCACGGCGGCCCGGTATTACTCGATATGCTGTTAAAGCAGGTACTGGCGCTACCCAATGTGCGTATAGCCCGGCCAGGGGAGTTCTCAGAGCGCGCCTTTTTAAACGACAAGCTCGATTTAGCCCAGGCCGAAGCCATTGCCGACTTAATAGACGCCAGCAGCGAACAAGCTGCGCGCAGCGCCATGCAATCACTGCAGGGCGAGTTCTCAAACCGCATTCACCAGCTGGTCGAAAAAGTCATTCACCTGCGCATGTACGTTGAAGCGGCGATAGATTTCCCCGATGAGGAAATCGACTTTTTATCTGACGGCAAAGTCGCTGCTGATCTGGCTGAGATTATTGATTACCTGGCCACCGTTAAAAAACAGGCTACCCAGGGCAGCATTCTGCGCGAAGGCATGAAGGTAGTAATAGCCGGCCGGCCTAACGCCGGCAAATCCAGCTTATTAAATGCGTTGGCCGGGCGTGAAGCCGCTATTGTCACCGAAATAGCCGGCACCACCCGCGATGTGCTGCGCGAGCATATTCATATCGACGGCATGCCGCTGCATATTATCGACACCGCCGGTTTACGCGATGCTACCGATCAGGTCGAGCAAATTGGTATAGCCCGCGCCTGGCAGGAAATAGAGCAAGCTGACCGCGTATTATTTATGGTCGACGGCACCACCACTAACGCCACCGATCCACACGATATCTGGCCGGACTTTATTGACCGCTTACCGGCTAATCTTGGCGTAACGGTTATTCGCAATAAAGCCGATATTACCGGCGAGATGCTCACTCCAGAGTCGAGCGCAGACTTAAGCCAGAAAGCGCCGGTATACCGTTTATCGGCCAAAACCGGTGCCGGTATCGATGCGCTGCGCGAGCATTTAAAACAATGTATCGGCTTTGACGCCAGTACCGAGGGCAGCTTCCTCGCCCGCCGCCGCCATTTAGACGCGCTGGACCGTGCAGCAGAACACCTCAGCATCGGCCAAGAGCAACTGCACAGCTATATCGCCGGCGAAATACTCGCTGAGGAGCTGCGGCTAACCCAGCAGCACCTGAACGAAATAACCGGCGAGTTTAGCTCTGATGACTTACTCGGTAAGATTTTCAGCTCGTTTTGTATCGGGAAGTAATTACTTCAGCGCATCCAACTGCTGTGCAGTATTATCCATTGCTATTAACACTGCTATCAACAAAGCTCCCAGCGCAACAAAGCCGGCGGCCAGATATAAGCCAATATCATAGTGGCCGCTCACTTCCGCCAGATAGCCGGTTAATGCCGGGGCAAACACCTGAGCGCTGCCGTAAGCCAGAGTCATCTTACCCATTAATTTCGCCGGTTTACTCGGGTACAGGCGCCCTGCCATGGTTAATACCAAACTGACTACGCCGACAAAGGTCGCACCAAACAAGGCTGCGCTTAGCAACACCGGCGTTAACGAGCTAAACCACAACGGCAGTAAAATAGCGGCACTTTGCGCCAGTAACGCCAGCATAATGGCTTTCAGGTAGCCGGTTTTACGCGCGATTAAGTCCCACAACAATACCGCCGGCGCGGCCGCTAAGCCTAAAACGATAAAACTCAGATTACCGCTACCGCTTAAACCCGGCATCCGCTCAACAATGGTAACGATAAAGGTCGCGCTGATAACATAGCCATAACCGGCGCAAAAGTAGCTGGCCAGCATCAGGCGGTAAAAGCGTACAGACGGTGGGGTATCAGCTGAGCGGCTATGTGCGGCAGTGGTAACGGCTGCCGGCCGAGGCAGCCAGCGCCAGGCCGGAACAGCTAACAACACGCCGAACAAGGCTAAGTAGTGCCACTGCGCACGCCAATCCAGCTGCAGGCTTAACATTAGCTCTACCAATAATGCCGACATCGCAATACCCAAGCCCAGACCGGCAAAATGAATGCCCAGCTCGGCACGCTGTTTATGGCTTAACAGCCAATGCATAATCAGGCCGGAGGCTATCAACATAGAGCCGGCACTGCTTAAGCCTGCGACAAAGCGCCACAACGACCACAGCCAAACGTTAGTGGTTAACGCCATACCAAGGGTGCTCAGCACCGCTAAAATCAAGCCAAGCCGGTACAGGGTATCTTTTAGTTTAAGGTTGCTCAGGCTGGCTGCCAGCAAAGCCCCGGCCATATAGCCCAGATAGTTAACAGCAGCCAGATAACCACCACTGGCGTCATCCAGCACGCTTTGTTGCTGCATCAGCGGCAACAGCGGTGTATAGGCAAAGCGGGCCACACCCAGGCAGAGTAACTGGCTGAAAAACCCGGCCAGCAAGACATAGAAACGTGGCGACATAATATTAGCTGTGGTTGTCAGAGTAATAACCCCGCAAGGCAAAAGCTTAGCTTAGCGCAAGTAAAAAGGCCGCGGTATGCGGCCTTAGTCTGATGTACCTTTTTTAATGCTTAACGGGCATAAGTTGCTGTTAACGTGGCTTTGCCCAGCGCCATGGCATTCAGCATAAAGCCCACCACCGCCGCGCTTGCGCCATCAGCAACGGGTAGTGTTTCTTCCGCTAAGGCCCAGACAGTAAACTGATAACGGTGCATACCATGCCCCTCCGGCGGGCAGGCACCGCCAAAGTCTTTACTGCCGTAATCATTGTTAAAACTGCGGCTGCCCGGCGGCAAGCTGCCTTTACCGGCACCACGTGCCAGGCCTTTAGCGTCCTGCGGAATATCGGTTACCAGCCAGTGCCAGAAGCCTGAGCAAGTCGGTGCATCCGGGTCAAATACGGTAACAGCAAAGCTTTTTGTCCCCGCAGGGGCGTTAACCCAGTTCAGCTCGGGCGATATATTATTGCCGCTACAACCAAAGCCATCAAACTCGTGATCTTTGGCCATAAAATGGCCTTCTTTAATATCCGGGCTGCTAAGCGTAAAAACCTTAGTTGTCATAATGCCTCCGCATGTAAGTGAATGCTTACTTATTACTTGATAACCATTGATAAAAGGCTTGCTTGGGTAAAGCTCCTGCTTGTTGTGCGACAACATTACCCCGTTTAAACAGCATTAAAGTAGGAATAGAGCGGATATTAAACTGCGCCGCCAACTGCTGCTGTTGCTCAGTATTGATTTTACCAAAGCGGAAATCCGGTTCTAATTCCCGTGCTGCCAGGCTGAATATAGGTGCAAAACTCTGACAGGGGCCACACCAACTGGCCCAAAAATCCACCACCAGCGGCAGCTCAGCTTTTTGCGCATGAGCGGCAAAATTCGCTGCCGTTAGCTCTAAAGGTTGGCCAGCAAACAATGTCTGCTTACATTTACCACAACGCGCTTCAAGTGCCGGCTTATCAGCCGGCAAGCGGTTAAGACCATTACAATTCGGGCAGGCAACAATCATGACAAACTCCACACTATGGCTATAGCCTGCTATATGGCGGCGGTTCAGTTATATTTAAAGCCGGCGTTAAAAACTCAGCTGTTGCCAGCCGGTTTTATTGTCAAAGCTTAAGCTTTTAACCTCACCACGGCCCTCAATATTGACGGTATTTACCTGTGCCGGCCACAACGCCTGCAAAGCGCTGTGCTTAATGCGTAAGCCCTGCAGCTCCGGTGGGATCGGCGCTTCCTGATACACCCAGAAGAACCGGCCCTCCAGTTGCCCGCCAATCAACGTCAGGTCGATGGCGTCACCGCTTAGTGAGGTTAGGGCAAAATGCTCGCTAACATAGCGGCTGAAGGTTTGTTGGGTTTTCTCGCTGTTGAGTAAGTCAGCGCTTTTATCAAACAGTTGCTTTACGCCGTGCTCGGCGTCATGCACATAAAAGCGGTGCATCACTTCGATATTGCCACTGCGCTGGTTAAATACCAGCTTAGTCAGCGCAGCTTTCATTTCATGTGCCGCTAACTGGCCGCTGCATGCGGCCAGAAATATCACATACGCCAACAGCCGCATCAATTATTGCCCTTTTTTTCGCTGTCCGGCTTTTTCGCCGGATCTTTCAGCTCAGTTTTGCTGTCCTGCATAATATCGCGGCTGACTTTCGCTTTGCTCTTATCGGCTTTGTAGGCTTCAATGCGTGACGGAATAATACGGCGCGGATAAAAGTTATTTTCAATATCCACATCCGCCGTTTCCCACTTCGGATCTACCACCACATCCTGCAGTACCTTATCTTTGGCAGTAACAATCAGCTTATTCACCGCTTTGGGGCTACGGCGCCAAATCTCGGCCGGAATATACTGTTGCTCGCTGCTGCCGTCGGCATAGTTCAGCTGCAGCAAAATCGGCATTACCAGGCCGCCCTTGTTGCTAAACTGGAGTACGTAGTAATTTTTATCTTCTGCCACTGCGCGCTCAAAGGCCTTACGCTCCCACGGCTCTAACTCATGCACAAATTTGGTGTAGGCATTGCGCTCTTTATTGGTAACGGTAAAGCGATCGTTGTCGTCATAGAAATCACGCACATCCGGATTCTTGTCTATCCACAACACTTTGCCTTCAGCTTTGTTACGCTCAACAAACAGCGGCATCGGTTTATCCTGCTCCTGCTGGCGCTGACGCTCGAAATCAATGTCCGGGTTCTTGGTGTCTAAACGCAGCTGAAACACTTTATCCAGCGAGATATCGACATGATCGGTGCTGTAAAACCAGCCACGCCAGAACCAGTCCAGATCAACGCCACTGGCCTCTTCCATAGTACGGAAAAAGTCTGCCGGCGTTGGCCGCTTAAACTTCCAGCGCGTGGCATATTCTTTAAAGGCGAAATCGAACAGTTCACGGCCTAAAATCACTTCGCGCAGAATATTCAGCGCCGCCGCCGGCTTGGTATACGCATTAGGGCCCAGTTTTAATACGCTGTCAGACTGCGTCATAATAGGTACCTGCACGTCTGACTTCATATAGTCGACAATATCGCGCGGCTCTACGCCCCATGGAATGGTTGGGTCCCATTCGCGGCCGGCCACACCATCTAAAAAGCTGTTTAAGCCCTCATCCATCCAGGTCCATTGCCGCTCGTCGGAATTGACCACCATCGGAAAGTAAATATGACCAATTTCGTGGATCACCACGCCGATTAAAAAGCGCTTTTCCGCTTGGGAATAGGTGCGGCTGCCATCGTCCTGCAACTTAGTACGCGGGCCGTTAAAGGTGATCATCGGGTATTCCATGCCGCCTACCGGGCCATTAACCGACTGTGCCACCGGATACGGATAGTCAAACGAGAAGCGTGAATACACTTCCATGGTATGCACTATGGCTTCGGTGGAATATTTCTGCCACAGCTCACCGCCTTCTTTCGGGTAGAAAGACATTGCCATCACAAACGGCTGCTCGCTACCGCCCTGCTGATAGCCTTTGGCATCCCAGATAAATTTACGCGATGAAGCCCAGGCAAAATCGCGCACATTTTTTGCTTTAAAATGCCAGGTTTTGCTGCGGTCAGTGCCGTGTTTCTCGTTTTCCAGCGCTTCCTGTTCGGTAACTACAAACACCGGCCGTTTGGCGGTTTTTGCCTGCTCCAGCCGGGCTAATTGTTGTTTAGTCAGCACCTTGCTGCTGTTTTGTAACTCACCGGTGGACGATACGATATGGTCATCAGGGACTGTTAATTTGACATCGTAATCACCAAACTCCAGCGTAAACTCGCCGCGGCCTAAAAACTCTTTGTTGGTCCAGGCTTCGTAATCGGTGTAGGCCACCAGCCGTGGAAACCACTGCGCTAATAAGAAAATATCGTTACCGCCTTCGCGCGCGTCTTTCGGGAAGTGCTCATAACCGGAGCGGGCCGATACTGCGTCCTCTTCCACAATATTAAAGGCAAAATCGAGGCTGAAATCTGTGGCCTGGCCAGGCTTTAACGGCTTATCCAGATCGATACGCATTAAAGTACCCACCAGCGTTACCGGCAGCGCTTTGCCACTGCTGTTTTTTACGTTGCTGATCTCAAAGCCTAACTCGTTGTCGGCCATAAACTGCTGCCGGCGCAGCTCTTCCAGGCTTAGGCGCGCGGTAATGTCGCCATCACCAATTGATGTGGCAGGGCCGCGGCGGCCAATACCGCCAAAGTCGGTAGTCATTTCCGCCATTGAATCGTTTTTAAAGATGTTTTGATCCAGATGTAACCACAGGTACTTCAGCGTATAGGGTGAATTATTCTTGTAATGGATTTGCTGGTTGGTGCTAAGCCGGCGCCTGGTTTCATCCAGCACCACGTCCATTTTATAGTTAACCTGTTGCTGCCAGTATTGCTGGCCCGGTTCACCGGCGGCGTTACGATATACGTTCGGCGTCGGCAGCACTTCGTCTAATTGGCGAAACTTATCTTCAAAGTCACCTTTGGTTTGGCGAATAGCATCAGCATTTACAACCGTACTGCACAGCAGCGCTGTCAGCAGGCTAAACAACGGCAGGGGGTGGGAAAAAATGGTCGGCATAATCAGCTGCTCTCTTATTATTTTCAGTGTGTTAAGCAAGCCTTCTACAATAAGAAACTTCCGCTTGTCAGACAAGCGCTGTTTAACACGTGCAGTGGTTAATCTGTCGCCAATAAAAAACCCTGCCGTAGCAGGGTTTTCTCAGAACAGGCGAAACTTAGTCGCGCGGCTTGCGTGGTGCACGTGGTGCAGCACCCGGACGCGGGCCAGGTCCGTTAGACGGACGACGATCGCCTGATGGTGCAGCAACGGCACCGCTGTCTACGGTGATATTCAGCTTTTGCTTACGCACATACACCTTTTTCAGGTGCTGGAAAATTTCATTCGGAATCGTTGCCGGCAACTCTACCGTGCTGAAATGATCAAACAGCTTAATATTACCGATAAACTGGCTGTCAATATTAGCTTCGTTAGCAATGGCACCAACGATATCACCGGCACGTACGCCATGCTCTTTACCTACTTCAATACGATAAGTCTGGTAATCGCCTTTCATTTCACGCTTCACACGTGGACCGCGATCCGGACGCTCACCACTGCGTTCAGGGCGATCACTGCGCTCACGACGCGGGCGTTCTTCACGCTCACCACGGGCATGCGGCTCACGGATTTCCGGGAACTGGCTGGCCACGTTTAACGGCTGGTCTTTCTGCGCTAAAAACAGTAAAGCCGCAGCCAGATCATTCTCTGTAGTTTCAATCTTCTCGCGCCAATCGTTAATTAACGTTTGGAAGAAGCTTAAATCCTGCGTTTCAATGGTTTGCGCTAACTGCTCACGGAACGATTCAATACGACGCTGTTCAATCACACGACCGGTAGGCAGAGACATCTGCTCAATAGGCTGCTTGGTCGCATGTTCAATAGTGCGCAGTAAACGGCGCTCACGTGGCGAGACGAATAAAATCGCTTTACCTTCGCGACCGGCACGACCGGTGCGGCCGATACGGTGGACATAGGCTTCGCTGTCGTACGGAATGTCGTAGTTTACTACCAGGCTGATACGCTCTACGTCCAGACCCCGGGCCGCAACGTCGGTCGCCACAATAATATCCAGCTGATTAGCCTTCATTTTGCGGATAGTCAGTTCGCGGTGCGCCTGGTTCATATCACCGTTTAAGCAAGCCACGGCATAACCACGTGCGCCCAGTTTCTCGGCAATTTCTTCAGTGGCGCTTTTGGTGCGGACGAACACGATAGTGGCATCGTACTCTTCGCCTTCCAGTAAGCGGGTTAACGCATCCAGTTTCTGGTTGCCGTCTAACATCACATAACGTTGGGTAATACGCTCAACGGTGCTGGTTTTAGAGGCAATTTTAATTTCTTCAGCATTTTTTAAATGCTTCTGGGCAATAGCGCGGATAGGCGCAGGCATAGTGGCTGAGAACATGGCGACCTGACGGCCCGGCGGCGTAGCATCCATAATGGTTTGCACGTCGTCGATAAAACCCATACGCAGCATTTCGTCGGCTTCATCCAGCACGATAGCGCGCAGCTTATCCAGCTTTAAAGTGCCACGGTCTAAGTGATCAAGAATACGGCCCGGTGTACCAACAATAATCTGAGAACCACGCTTCAGTGATTTCAGCTGGTTGGTATAGCTCTGGCCACCGTATAACGGCAGTACATGAAACGCCGGCATATAACGGGCATAAGCCTGGAAGGCTTCAGCAACCTGAATCGCCAGTTCACGGGTTGGTGCCAATACCAGAATTTGTGGATCATTTTGCGCAGGGTCAAGCCGTGCTAACAAAGGCAGCGCGAAAGCACCGGTTTTACCGGTACCGGTTTGCGCCTGGCCTAATACATCCTCGCCAGCTAATAGTTTGGGGATAGCAGCAGCCTGGATAGGCGACGGCGTTTCATAGCCAAGTTCAGTAACAGCACGAACAATAGCTTCAGGCAGCATTAGCTGGGAAAATGACACAGTGTCAGACATACGTTGTTTAAACCTCAATAACACGCAGGCGTAGTGGTAGTGCTATTGTTGTTTTTACTTAGCCTGCAGAGCAGTAAAAACACGTAAATCAGACCAAAACATAGCTTTGACTGATTTTATTCCAGTAGTATAGCCAAACATTCTTATGACAAGAGGCATATCATGATAGACATCCTCGTTGGCAGCCAAATGGGCGCAGCGGAATATGTGGCAGAACAAGTTGCTGAAACACTGGTACAAGCGGGCTATGAAGCAACACTTCATCTGAAACCCGAACTGGATCACCTTAACCCTTCCGGGGTTTGGTTAGTGATCACATCCACCTATGGCGCAGGAGATCTGCCTGATAATATTCAACCCTTTGCGGATCAATTAGCACAAGATCGGTGTGATCTTACCACACTTTATTATGCCGTGATCACTTTAGGTGACTCCGAATACGATACTTTTTGTCAGGCCGGCCGAAAACTGGCCGCTTTGCTGTCTGCAAGGGGGGCTGTCAGCCTGCTTAATGCGTTGGAAATTGATGCGCAGCAACCTGAACTGCCGGAAGATATCGCTCTGGCCTGGTTGCCGCAGCTGATAAAAGTGCTGCCATAAAAAAAGCGGGTGGCAAACACCACCCGCAAACACAAGTATATCTCAGGAAGAACAGGATAACGTTAGTCTCTCCCGGGTTGGCCTCAGCAATAAAACCAACTTGCCGCTAATCTACTGCGACAACCGTAAATAGTCTTTATATCAGCATGATAAAGCGATGATAAAACTGCGATAACAGGTTAAACAGGGTTAATACCAACTTATACACATTAAACCAATATGTGGATGACTAATGTGTATAACTACAACTTTAACCGGTGATTAAGCTGTAGTTATCCTTAATATAAAAAATATTTTTTCTGGCCTTGTGGATAAAGTGGCACTTTGATCACTGGTTCAACCCCGATAGATCCTGGCTTGATCACAGGATCCGATCCTTCCTAAGCTTATGATCCTCATTTAAAAGATCCGCTTATGCACTGAAAACCCTCTGCTTAGTAGTAAACATAATAAAAAGATCTCTAAAAAGATCTTATTTAATTTAGAAGATCCTCAGGCGGCTGCAGCATTCCACTTGCATCCGGATCGCGCTACAATACGCACCCTGTTCGCATTTACCCGATTAACCTGAGGCAACTATGCTGTACCAAGAGATATTTGACGTAATCGTTGTCGGTGGTGGCCATGCCGGTACTGAAGCCGCACTGGCTGCTGCCCGTATGGGACGAAACACGTTATTACTTACGCATAATGTTGAAACCTTAGGCCAGATGTCTTGTAACCCTGCGATAGGTGGTATTGGCAAAGGCCATTTGGTTAAAGAAATTGATGCCTTAGGCGGTGCTATGGCAATAGCTGCTGACAAAGGTGGTATTCAGTTCAGAACACTGAACAGCTCCAAAGGGCCTGCGGTACGTGCTACCCGTGCTCAGGCTGACAGACAGCTGTATCGTGCCGCTATACGACAAATATTGGAAAACCAGCCGAATTTAAGTATTTTTCAGCAAGCCTGTGATGACCTGATTGTTGAAAATGATCAAGTCACCGGGGTAGTAACCCAGATGGGACTGAAATTTAAAGCTAAGTCGGTGGTACTTACCGTAGGCACTTTTTTAGGTGGCCAAATTCATATTGGTTTACAAAGCCATTCCGGTGGCCGCGCCGGCGATCCGCCCTCCATTGCATTGGCAAAACGCTTGCGTGAATTACCGTTTCGGGTAGACAGATTAAAAACCGGTACACCACCGCGTATTGATGCCCGCACTATCGATTTTTCGCTGATGCAGGCACAGCCTGGTGACAACCCCACACCGGTATTTTCGTTTATGGGCAAACAAGCTGATCACCCACAACAGATCGCCTGTTACATTACCTATACCAATGAAAACACCCATGAAGTGATCCGTAATAATCTGGACAGATCACCGATGTATACGGGGGTAATTGAAGGCATAGGCCCACGCTATTGTCCGTCTATTGAAGATAAAATTACCCGCTTCGCCGATAAAGACAAACATCAGATCTTTATTGAACCTGAGGGTTTAACCACGCATGAAGTATATCCGAACGGTATATCAACCAGTCTGCCGTTTGATGTACAGCTAAGCATAGTGCGCTCGATTAAAGGCATGGAAAATGCGCATATTACCCGGCCTGGTTATGCCATCGAGTATGACTTCTTTGATCCACGCGATCTGAAAAACAGCCTGGAAACCAAATTTATTAAGGGCTTGTTCTTTGCCGGCCAGATTAACGGCACTACAGGCTATGAAGAAGCCGGTGCTCAGGGCCTGTTAGCAGGCTTAAACGCCGCGCTGTTTAGTCAGGACAAAGACAGCTGGTCACCAGGTCGCGAACAAGCTTACCTTGGCGTTTTGGTCGACGACTTAACCACTATGGGCACCAAAGAGCCGTACCGCATGTTTACCAGCCGCGCTGAGTACCGTTTAATGCTGCGCGAAGACAACGCCGACTCGCGTTTAACTGAAAAAGGCCGTGAATTCGGTTTGGTTGACGATGCGCGCTGGGCCGCATTTAACGAAAAAATGGAACAGATTGCCATTGAGCGCCAACGCTTAAAGCAAAGCTGGATCCACCCGCAACATGGCGCACTGACAGCGGTTAATGCCTTGGTTAAAACGCCACTGAGCAAAGAAGCCAGCCTGGAAGAATTAGTACGCCGGCCGGAAGTTAGCTATGCACAGCTGATGCAAATTAGTGAATTGGGCCCGGGCCTTAACGATCAGGCTGCTGCCGAACAAGTCGAAATTCAGATTAAGTACGAAGGCTATATTCACCGCCAGCAAGATGAAATTGCCAAGCAGCAACGTAACGAACAAACCTTATTACCACAACAGTTTGATTATAAATCAGTTAAAGGTTTATCAAACGAAGTGATCGTTAAACTGAACCAAACCCAACCGCAAACTGTGGGCCAGGCATCGCGTATTTCCGGTATTACGCCGGCAGCGATTTCATTGTTACTGGTTTACTTAAAGAAACAAGGGTTACTGCGAAAATCAGCGTAAGCCAGTTTAAGGATCAACATGTTAGAACAATTACGGGCACTGGTAGCGCAAACCGGCCTGACGCTGTCAGAGCAGCAATTACAGCAGTGTATCGCCTATGTGCAGTTACTGGATAAATGGAACAGTGCTTATAACCTGACATCCGTACGCGATCCGAACGAGATGCTGATCAAACACGTGATGGACTCTTTGGTAATAGCGCCGTTTTTAACCGGCCAGCGTTTTATTGATGTCGGCACCGGCCCGGGTTTACCCGGCGTGCTGCTGGCGATTTATTACCCGGATAAACACTTCACTTTGCTCGACAGCCTGGGCAAACGGATCCGCTTTTTAAATCAGGTAAAGCTGCAATTGAAGCTGGATAATATTCAGCCGCTGCAAAGCCGGGTAGAAGATCACCAACCTGAACACGGCTATGACGGTGTAATAAGCCGCGCTTTTGCCTCAATCAATGATATGCTCAGCTGGTGCAAACACTTACCCGCAGAGAAAGGCCGCTTTTTCGCCATGAAGGGTGCTGCGGTACAAGAAGAAATTGCAGCTTTACCTGATTTTGTTAAAGTAGCCGCCGTGCAGCCACTTGTTGTGCCACAGTTGCAAGCACAACGGCATTTGGTAATACTGGACCCCTGCTAACTGATATCGAGGACATCTTGTGGCGAAAGTCATCGCAATAGCTAACCAGAAAGGTGGTGTTGGTAAAACCACTACAGCAGTGAATTTAGCTGCTTCGCTGGCAGCAACCAAACGCAAGGTGCTACTGATCGATTTGGATCCGCAAGGCAATGCCACTATGGGTAGCGGTGTCGATAAGTATGATTTACCGGCAACCGCCTATGAGCTGTTAGTCGACGAAAAACCTTTAGTCGATGTGGTGGTAAAAGAAACCAGCGGTGGTTATCACCTGGTGGCAGCAAATTCTGATCTGACGGCCGCTGAAGTGCGCTTAATGAACGTATTTGCCCGCGAGCTTCGTTTACGTAATGCCTTAAAAGATTACCGCAACAGCTACGATTTTATCTTTATCGATTGTCCGCCATCACTGAATATGCTCACCGTGAATGCTATGGCCGCCGCCGATACGGTGTTGGTGCCGATGCAATGCGAGTATTTTGCGTTGGAAGGGCTAACTGCACTGGTCGAAACCATTAATCAGCTGGCGGCTGCGGTTAATCCCCAGTTAAAGATCGAAGGTATATTAAGAACCATGTACGATCCGCGCAACCGGTTAGCAAACGATGTAGCGGAACAATTAAAACAGCATTTTGGTGACAAAGTGTACCGCGCGGTGATCCCGCGCAATGTGCGTCTGGCAGAGGCACCCAGTTTCGGTGCGCCGGTAATGTATTATGATAAAAACTCAACCGGGGCAAAAGCTTATCTGGCACTGGCCGGTGAAATGTTACGTCGGGCAGATAAGAAAACCGTAAACAGCCCAGCCGCTGTCTGAGTTAAGCAATTTTAGGGAAGCGATTTAGCATGTCGGTAAAGAAACGCGGCTTGGGCCGGGGTTTGGATGCCTTACTTACGTCCAACAGAACCAGCAACACCACCACCATAAGCAGCAGTGAACTGCAGCTGCTACCGGTAGAATTTCTGACGCCGGGCAAATATCAGCCACGCAAAGATATGTCACAGGAAGCACTGGAAGATTTAGCCAGTTCTATTCGTGCCCAGGGCATTATTCAACCGATAGTGGTGCGGCCGCTGGCGAAGGACAAGTTCGAGATCATCGCCGGTGAACGGCGTTGGCGTGCCAGCCAGCTGGCACAACTATCGGAAGTGCCGTGCATTGTTAAAGATGTACCGGATGAAGCTGCCGTTGCCATAGCGCTGATTGAAAATATTCAACGCGAAGATTTAAACGCGATGGAAGAAGCGGTAGCGTTGGATCGGTTACTGACTGAATTTGCTCTGACACACCAGCAAGTCGCCGATGCGGTAGGTAAATCCCGCGCTTCTGTTACCAACTTATTGCGGCTGAACCAGTTAAATGACGACGTTAAACTGTTGCTGGAGCATGGCGATATTGAAATGGGTCATGCCCGGGCGTTATTAGCATTAAAGGATAACGAGCAATCCGATGCGGCGCGTTTAGTGGCGGCAAAACAGCTTACGGTACGTGAAACTGAGAATTTAGTCCGGCGGATTTTGGAACCTAAACCGGCGGTAGCAGAAAAACCGCGTGATCCGGATGTATTGGCGCTGGAGCAACGGCTAAGCGAGCGCTTTGCGGCGCCGGTGCAGATCAGTTACAACAACAAAGGCAAAGGTAAGCTGGAAATAGCCTACAGCAGCCTGGATGAGTTAGACGGTATTATAAATAAGTTGAACGTTGCTGAGCATTAATGCACCAAATTGTACCAATTTTATGTACCAACCCTGTACTATCGCGGGGCAGCTGCCGCTTTTTGTTGCAAATTAAAGGCAGATAAGTATACTTTCGCAAGTTTTTCGACCCCCTTCACGGGCGATTTCAGGGGGACAAACAATGACTGATCAAAATGCGGCGTTGGCGCGCAAATCAGCTTATAAGCTGGTACTGTGCCAGCTTGCAGTAGCCGGGGTTATCGCACTGGCTTTTTTTTTAGCTGCCGATGCAGCAGCAGCCAAATCCGCCTTTAAAGGTGGCTTGGTTGCAGTAATACCAAATTGTGTATTTGTGTTTTTTGCGTTTCGTTTCAGTGCATTAAATAACGCAAATGCAGTACTGGCAGCCTTTATGCGGGGGCAGTCACTAAAACTAATATTAACCGCTGTGCTTTTGGCCGTCGTATTTACGCAGCAACAACCGGTACCAGAGATATTTTTAACCGGTTTTCTGCTTACGCTGTTAGCACAATGGACAGCACCGGTTTTTTTTAAACATTAACAATGGGATGAAACATGGCTGCAGGTGAAGAGTTAACTCTATCCAGCCATATTCAGCACCACCTTACTAACGCCAAAATGTGTACCGTTGATGGTAGCGTTGCATTTAACAAAGCGTGTAGTGAGGCCGGGTTCTGGACATGGCATGTCGATACATTAGCGTGGTCTATTGGCCTTGGTTTGTTGTTTCTGTGGATTTTCCGCAGTGCAGCAACTAAAGCCACTACCGGCGTTCCGGGTAAGTTTCAGTGCTTTATCGAAATGGTGGTCGAGCTGGTTGCCACCAACGTTAAAGACACTTATCACGGCAAAAGTAAATTAATCGCACCACTGGCACTGACTATCTTTGTCTGGGTGTTCCTGATGAACCTGATGGACTTAATCCCGGTGGATTTCCTGCCCGCCTTTGCCGGCGTAGTCGGCGAACAGGCCTTTGGCATGGACTCGCACGATGTGTACATGAAAATTGTACCCACCACTGATATTAACCTGACGGCTGCACTGGCCATCGGGGTATTTATTCTGATGATCGGGTATTCCATTCGCATTAAAGGCGTATTGGGCTTTATTAAAGAATTGACGCTGCACCCGTTCAGCAGCAAAAACGTACCACTGCAAATTATCCTGATCCCGGCCAACTTATTGCTGGAAACCATAGCCCTCGTGGCTAAGCCGTTTTCATTGGCGTTGCGGTTATTCGGCAACCTGTATGCCGGCGAGATGATCTTTATCTTGATTGGTGCCGTGGGATTAGCGCAGTTACCACTGCACTTTGTCTGGGCAGTATTCCATATTCTGGTAATAGTGTTGCAGGCGTTTGTATTTATGATGCTGACCATTGTTTACTTAAGCATGGCCAGTTCAGATAACCACTGATTTTTTTAAACTTTAACTTTAACTATTGAAATATCGGAGAGAAAAATGGAACTAGTATTAGGTCTTAAATTAATCGCAGTTGCTTTGTTAATCGGTTTCGGTGCTATCGGTACTGCACTGGGTTTCGGTAACATGGGCGGTAAATTCTTAGAAGCTTGTGCGCGTCAACCGGAACTGGCCCCTTCACTGCAAGTTAAAATGTTCATCCTGGCAGGTCTGATCGATGCCGTTGCGATGATTGGCGTTGGTATCGCCATGTACATGTTGTTCGCAATGTAATTGAAGGTTTGTGTTATTCCGAACAACTGTTAACTAAGGAGGAGCGGTCGTGAATTTAAACGCCACTCTGATCGGCGAATTAATCGCATTTGCGGTGTTCGTGCTGTTCTGTATGAAATTTGTATGGCCGCCGCTGATCAATGCGATCGAAGCGCGCCAGAAAAAAATTGCTGACGGTTTAGCGGCCTCTGATCGGGCAGAAAAAGACCTGGCATTAGCGCAGGACAAAGCCAAAGATCAGTTAAAAGACGCTAAAGCACAAGCAGCCGACATTATTGAGCAAGCGAAAAAACGCGAAGCCAAGATGCTGGATGAAGCCGTGCACAAAGCCAACGCTGAACGTGAAAACATTCTGGCAATTGGCAGAGCAGAATTGGAAGCGGAACGTAATCGTTTACGTGAAGAGCTGCGCAAACAAGTTGCTGCATTAGCGGTAGCCGGCGCAGAGAAAATTCTGCAACGTTCTATTGATGAAGCTGCTCACAGCGACATTCTGGAAAAACTGGTTCAAGAACTGTAATGAGGATGAGCTATGTCTGATTTGACTAATATTGCTCGTCCTTACGCCAAAGCGGCCTTTGATTTTGCTGTAGAGCAAAACGCACTGGACGCCTGGCTGCAGATGTTGGCCTTTGCTGCAGAAGTAGCAAAGCATGACCAGGTTGGCGCTTATATAGGCGCCAACGGTGCTGCTGACAAGCAGGCCGGTCTGTTTATTCAGGTATGTGGTGAGCAACTCAATGAGCACGGCCAGAACTTTATTAAAGTGATGGCAGAAAATCATCGCTTGTTGGCGTTGCCTGAAGTGTTAGCTGCCTATGTTGGGCTTAAAGCAGAGTTTGAAAAGGAAATCGACGTTACTGTGGTTTCTGCTACCAAGCTTTCCAAAGCACAACAAGACAAGCTGGCCACGGCATTATCGCAACGTTTGGCACGCAAAGTTAAATTGAACTGTAGCGAAGATCCTGCAGTGGTTGGCGGCATGCTGATCAAAGCAGGTGACATGGTAATTGATGGCTCGATCCGCGGTAAGCTGGATCGTTTAGCAACTGCGCTGCAGTCGTAATTGGGGAACAGAGAATGCAACTGAATTCCACTGAAATATCAGAACTGATCAAAAGTCGTATTGCTCAGTTTGAAGTGGTCAGTGAAGCTCGTAACGAAGGTACTATCGTTCAGGTAACAGACGGTATTATTCGTATCAATGGCCTTGCAGATTGTATGCAGGGCGAGATGATTGAGCTTCCTGGCAATCGCTACGCTATCGCGCTTAACTTAGAGCGCAACTCAGTTGGTGCTGTAGTTATGGGCCCGTACGCGGACTTAACCGAAGGCACTAAAGTAAAAAGCACCGGCCGTATCTTAGAAGTTCCGGTTGGCCCGGCGTTATTAGGTCGTGTGGTTAACACCTTAGGTGCACCTATAGACGGTAAAGGTCCGATTGAAGCCGCTGGCTTTGAGCCGGTAGAAAAAATCGCCCCAGGCGTTATCGACCGTCAATCGGTAGATCAGCCAATGCAGACCGGTTATAAGTCGGTTGATGCGATGATCCCTATCGGCCGTGGTCAGCGTGAGTTGCTGATCGGTGACCGTCAGACCGGTAAAACGGCGCTGGCAATTGATGCCATCATCAACCAGAAAGGCACCGGCGTTAAATGTATCTATGTTGCTATTGGTCAGAAAGCTTCTACCATCGCTAACGTAGTACGTAAGCTGGAAGAGCACGGCGCCCTGGCCCACACTATCGTGGTAGTGGCCTCAGCGTCTGAAGCGGCGGCACTGCAGTTCCTGGCGCCATATTCTGGCTGTACCATGGGCGAATACTTCCGTGACCGCGGTGAAGATGCGCTGATTGTATACGATGACTTGTCTAAGCAAGCTGTTGCTTACCGTCAAATCTCGTTACTGTTACGCCGTCCACCGGGCCGTGAAGCTTACCCTGGCGATGTATTCTATTTGCACTCACGTCTGCTGGAGCGCGCATCTCGCGTTAATGCTGACTACGTAGCACGGTTAACTAACGGCGAAGTAACAGGCAAAACCGGTTCTTTAACCGCGCTGCCTATTATTGAAACCCAGGCCGGTGACGTATCTGCGTTCGTACCTACTAACGTAATTTCGATTACTGATGGTCAGATCTTCTTAGAAACTGACTTATTCAACGCCGGTATCCGTCCTGCGGTTAACGCCGGTATTTCGGTATCGCGGGTAGGTGGTGCAGCACAAACCAAGATCATCAAGAAATTAGGTGGTGGTATTCGTCTGGCATTAGCCCAGTACTCAGAGCTGGCTGCGTTCGCGCAGTTCGCCTCTGATCTTGACGAAGCAACCCGCGCTCAGTTAGAGCACGGTCAGAAGGTAACTGAGCTGATGAAACAGCTGCAGTACAGCCCAATGAGCGTTGCCGAAATGGGTGTGTCTATTTTCGCTATCGAAAAAGGCTTTATGAAAGATGTTGAAGTGGCCAAAATCCTTGATTTTGAAGCCGGCTTAATCGCTTTTATGAAAGCTGAACACGCTGCGCTGATGGCTGATATCGATAAAACCGGTAACTACAACGACCAAATCGAGTCTACGTTCAAAGCTGCCATTGATAAATTCAAGGCAACGCAGACCTGGTAAGCAATGCGGGTGGCTTGCCACCCCATTCGTTGAATGAAACGGAGATACAGTCATGGCCGGTGGTAAAGAGATAAAAAGTAAGATCGGGAGTATTAATAATACTCGCAAGATCACCAGTGCTATGGAAAAGGTTGCGGTCAGCAAAATGCGCAAAGCGCAAGACCGTGTAGCTGCAACACGCCCATACGCTGAAGGTATGCGCAAAGTGATCGGTAACGTTGCCAATGGCAGCCTGGAATACCGCCATCCGTATTTAGCGGAGCGTGAGGTAAAACGGGTTGGCTATATTGTCATTTCTACTGATCGTGGTCTTTGCGGTGGCCTGAATACCAACGAGTTTAAGAAAGTTGCCCTTGAGCTGAAAAGCTGGAAAGACAAAGGTGTAGATGCGCAGTTTGCTGTTATCGGCAATAAAGCAACGGCCTTTTTCAAGCGTTTCGGTGGTAAGGTAGTAGCACAACAGGCGGGTTCAGGTGACGTACCACGTTTGGCTGATGTGATTGGTTCGGTTCAAGTAATGCTGCAAGCATTTAACGAAGGCCGGATTGACCGCTTATTCCTGGTGTACAACAAGTTTGTCAACACCATGAAGCAAGAGCCAGTGATCGATCAACTCTTACCTTTGCCAAAAGCAGATATTGCGCAAAAAGCACATAACTGGGATTACCTGTACGAGCCGGATCCACAACCTATCATCGATATGTTGTTAGACCGCTTCGTTGAATCGCAAGTGTATCAGGGCGTGGTAGAAAACTCTGCCAGTGAGCACGCGGCGCGGATGGTAGCGATGAAGGCTGCAACCGACAACGCCGGTAACCTGATGGACGACCTGAAGCTGGTGTACAACAAAGCACGTCAGGCCGCGATTACCCAGGAGCTTAGCGAGATCGTCGCAGGTGCGGCAGCTGTAGGCTAAGGTAAACAGTTTTGAGAAATTTGAGGAAACATCATGAGTCAAGGTAAGGTCGTCCAAATCATTGGCGCCGTTGTGGATATCGATTTTCCACAAGATGCGGTACCTGGTATCTATGACGCGTTAAACGTGACTGACGGTGATCTGGCTGGTTTAGTGCTGGAAGTGCAGCAGCAGCTGGGTGGCGGTACAGTGCGTACTATCGCGTTAGGTACAACAGACGGTTTACGTCGCGGCGCTGCCGTGACCAACACCGGTAAAGCAATTCACGTTCCGGTGGGTAAAGCCACACTGGGTCGTATTATGAACGTATTGGGCGAGCCAATCGACGAAGCAGGCCCAATCGGTGAAGAAGAGCGTATGCCTATTCACCGTGCCGCGCCAAGCTACGAAGATCAGGCCGCGTCTAACGCCCTGCTGGAAACCGGTATCAAGGTTATCGACCTGGTATGCCCGTTTGCTAAAGGCGGTAAAGTTGGTCTGTTCGGTGGTGCCGGTGTAGGTAAAACCGTAAACATGATGGAACTGATCCGTAACATCGCTATCGAGCACAGCGGCTATTCAGTATTTGCCGGTGTAGGTGAGCGTACGCGTGAAGGTAACGACTTCTATCACGAGATGAAAGACTCTAACGTACTGGATAAAGTATCGTTAGTGTACGGTCAGATGAACGAGCCACCAGGCAACCGTCTGCGCGTAGCGTTAACCGGCTTAACCATGGCGGAAAAATTCCGTGATGAAGGCCGTGACGTACTGTTCTTCGTTGATAACATTTACCGTTATACCCTGGCCGGTACTGAAGTGTCTGCACTTCTGGGCCGTATGCCATCAGCGGTAGGTTACCAGCCAACGCTGGCAGAAGAGATGGGCGCGCTGCAAGAGCGTATCACTTCTACCAAGACCGGTTCTATCACGTCAATCCAGGCCGTATACGTACCTGCGGATGACTTAACGGACCCGTCACCAGCTACCACGTTCTCGCACTTAGATGCGACCGTAGTACTGAGCCGTAACATTGCTTCACTGGGTATTTACCCGGCAATCGACCCACTGGATTCAACTTCCCGTCAGTTAGATCCACTGGTTATCGGTAAAGAGCATTATGAAGTGGCGCGCGGTGTGCAATCAGTTCTGCAGCGTTACAAAGAGCTGAAAGACATCATTGCAATCCTGGGTATGGACGAGCTGTCTGATGAAGACCGCACTACCGTATACCGGGCGCGTAAAATTCAGCGTTTCCTGTCACAGCCATTCTTCGTTGCTGAAGTATTCACCGGCTCACCAGGTAAATACGTACCGCTGAAAGAAACTATCCGTGGCTTTAAAGGCATCCTGGAAGGCGAGTTCGACCATATGCCGGAGCAAGCGTTCTACATGGTTGGTTCTATCGACGAAGCGATCGAAAAAGCGAAGAAACTGTAAGTTCAGGCTTTAGGAGAGCGGAGATGGCGATGACAGTGCAACTGGATGTAGTAAGTGCCGAAGAAAAAATCTTCTCCGGCCTTGTCGAATCCGTGCAGGTCACAGGCAGTGAGGGCGAGTTAGGTATTTTACCTTTTCACGCCCCGTTACTGACCACCCTGAAACCTGGCATGGTCCGTATCGTGAAACAATTTGGCGAAGAGCACGTGATTTACGTAGCCGGTGGTGTACTTGAAGTACAACCCGATACCATCACCGTACTGGCCGATGTTGCGGTACGCGGCGAAGACTTAGACGAGCAAGCCGCTTTAGACGCACAAAAACGTGCCGAAGAAGCGATGCAACACGCTGGCGCAGACTTCAACTATGCTGAAGCTGCCGCGCAACTGGCCGAGGCCATTGCACAGCTGCGCATTATTCAAAAAATGCGTAAAAAATAAGTTCGGGTTCCGAAGTATAAAAAGCCACCTTAGGGTGGCTTTTTTGTTGGTTTTGCTTTGGAGGTTCAGCAAAACTTCACCCTGGCCCTGTATTCTGTGGCGTTATCTATTAGAATAACGCCACTATCGATGACAAGCATGATTACAGGGATTCTTTTATGGCATTAAATGTAGTGATTCTGGCTGCCGGTAAAGGCACACGGATGAAATCAGATTTACCCAAGGTATTACACAAAGTGGCAGAGCGGCCGATGGTGCAGCATGTTATCGATACTGCCCGCGCCTTGGGTGCGGCTAAACCACAGTTGGTATATGGCTATGGCGCAGAGGCATTAAAAGCCGCCATGGCGGAGCAAAGTTTGCACTGGGTGCTGCAAGCCGAGCAACTGGGCACCGGCCATGCGGTAGCGCAGGCAATACCGAATATTGCTGATGATGACACTGTGCTGGTGTTATATGGCGATGTACCGTTAACCCGTTTAGAAACCCTGCAGCAATTGCTGGCAGTTAAACCGGCCAATGGCCTGGCGATTTTAACAGTCAACTTAGCCAACCCCACCGGCTATGGCCGTATAGTGCGGCAAAACGGTAAGGTAACCGGCATTGTTGAGCAAAAAGACGCTACGCCGGAGCAGCTGAAAATAGCTGAGGTAAACAGCGGTATTATGGCGCTACCCGGCAAACAGTTAAAAAGCTGGCTGGGCCGGCTGTCGAACAGCAATGCTCAGGGCGAGTATTACTTAACCGATATTATCGCTATGGCGCATAGCGAAGGCGTAGAGATTGCCACCGCGCAACCGCAAAACCCGATGGAAGTAGAAGGCGCTAATAACCGCGTGCAACTGGCGGCGTTGGAGCGCGCCTATCAGCTGCGTAAAGCCGAAGAGTTGATGCTCTCTGGTGCTAATTTGCGCGACCCTGCCCGACTTGATATTCGTGGCTCGGTAGAAGTCGGCAATGATGTGATGATCGACATAAACGTGATTTTTGAAGGCAAAGTAGTGCTGGGTAAAGGCGTAACAGTCGGCGCCAACTGTATATTAAAAGACTGTGTTATCGGCGATAACACACAAATTAAACCCAATTCAATGATTGAAAAGGCTACAGTCGGCAGCGATTGCTCGGTTGGTCCTTATGCCCGTCTGCGGCCGGACAGCGTGATGCTGGATGACAGTCATGTCGGTAACTTTGTTGAAATGAAAAAAACCACCCTGGGTAAAGGCTCTAAAGCCAACCATTTAACTTACCTTGGCGATGCGGTGATTGGTGCAAAGGTTAATGTCGGTGCCGGTACCATCACCTGTAATTATGATGGTGCGAATAAGTTTGTCACCACCATTAAAGACGGCGCCTTTATCGGCTCGAACAGTGCGTTAGTTGCGCCGGTTACCGTTGGCGTTAATGCTACTGTCGGTGCCGGTTCAGTATTAACCCGCGATGCTGCCGATGGCGAATTAGTGGTGGCGCGTGCTAAGCAGCGGCATATTGCTGATTGGCAACGGCCGGTAAAAATTAAAAAGTGAGCTAAAAAACAGCCCGCATTTGCGGGCTGTTTTATATCAGTAATACTACGGGGCTTCGGTTGCAACTCCCGCTTTGGCTCGTCACAGCAACTCGCCCTTATGCCTGCGGCAGGGCTCAAACACTCTGTGACGCCCAAATCGGGATTCCAACCTGCGCAATCTGATACTGCTTACTCTGCCTTATCCACCAGCACCGCAATAGCACCATCGCCGGTAACATTACAGGCGGTACCAAAGCTGTCTTGTGCCATATACAGCGCTATCATCAGGGCTACGGCGGCTTCGCCAAAACCCAGCATGGAGCCCAGCAGACCAACGGCCGACATTACAGCACCACCGGGTACGCCGGGCGCGGCCAGCATTACCACACCGAGCATAAAAATAAACGGCAGCATGGTTAGCAGGGATGGGATCTCAAGACCGTTTTGCATTGCCATTACTGCTACCGCGCAGCTAACGATGGTAATAGTAGAGCCGGATAAATGGATGGTAGCGCACAGTGGCACGGTAAAATCGGCGACATGCGGCTTTACACCGTTGGCTTTAGTGGCCTGCAGCGATACCGGAATAGTGGCAGCGCTGGACATGGTGCCCAATGCCGTAAAATAGGCCGGCAGCATGTTTTTAATTAACGCAAACGGCGAGCGGCCGGCTTTAATACCGGCAATGCTATACAGCGTGATAATCCATACCCAGTGCAGCACCACGGCCAGGATCAGCACTACGCCAAAGGTTTTCAGTGTGCCGAATACCGTACCGGCAGCCGCCATTTGCGCGAATACACCGGCGATATACAGCGGTAACAGCGGAATAATGATTTTGCTCAGTACCAGCTGAATAATATCACGGCCTTGATCCGACATCTGCTTGAGTTGCTGCGCCTGCGTTGCCGCTATGCCAAGGCCAAACACAAAGGCCAGTGTCAGGGCTGTCATCACGCTGAATACCGGTGGAATGTTCATTTCGACAAAGGGTGTCAGGCTGACACCGTTGGCCACTGGCGCCGCAGCGACGGCAGTGGTTAGCATCGGTACTATTATAGCGGCGACCACAAAGGCCAGCACACCGGCAACAATAGTCGACAGATAGGCAATGCCCAAAGTACGGCCCAGTAGTTTGCCCGAGTTACGTGGCAAGGCGGCGATACCGCTGGTAATAAAGAATAAAATCAGCAGCGGAATAATAAAGAACAGCAGCTGGCCAAACAGTGCTTTAAAGGTTAGCAGTAGCTGAGTCAGCCAATGTGGTGCGTACAGGCCGCATAAAATGCCCAGCACTATGCCGGCAATCAGTTTAATAATTAAAGCCATAGTTGTTTCTCGTTATAGTGTGAAAGTCCCCCGGGGAGACTGAGCATACCATAAGTTGTTTATGCTGGCTGCGCTTTGCTGGTCGGCTGTGTTTCACGTGGAGCATAGGCTAATTCAGCTAAAAGTCAGCAAACGCATACTATCGTCCGCTATTTGGTTACACTGGGTGTTGGTAGCAACTAGTTTAAACATAACAATGTGTTAATAAGGCTGATAAACAGATGAAAAAACTCATAGCTCTTGCGTGGTTAACCTTGCTGGTAAGTTGCAGCCAATTGCAGCAAATGTCGGCTTATACCGTCAGTGAGGCCGACGTTGAACAATTATTACGTGGCCAGGTATCTAAGCTGACACAGCAGGCAACGGTTGCCGGCATTCCGTTGAAAATGCAGGTTAACAGCATGCAGGTAGAGATAGGCCCGGATAATTCAGATTTAGTGCGGTTGAATACGTCGGCCAGTGCCGCTTTATCGTTATTTGGTTTAAGTTACCCGGCCAGTTTGCAGCTGCAGGTGGAAGGCGTGCCCTACTATGATGGCAGCGAAAAAGCCGTGTATTTGCGCTCGGTAAAGCTGTTGGATTCAACGATTGAAGCCTCCGGCTATCGCGGCAATCTGGCACCGGTAAGCAATGAGTTACTAAAACTGGTAAACAGCTTTTTAGCTGCGAATCCGGTGTACCGCTTAGATACAGCTAACCCTACGGTGAAATTGCTCACGGCAGTGCCGCTGAATATGGCGGTACAAAGCGGCCGTATCAGCTTTACGCCGGGTAAAAACTAGTACAAGTCGCGCCGGTAGCGCCCTTGCAAGCGTAACCGGTTTAGCTCGTTTTCACCTACGATATCGGTTAATACCTGATGCACGGCGCTGCCCATGCCTTGCAGGCTACCGCAAACATAGATAGCCGCGCCCTGCGCCAGCCATTGTTGCAACCGGTCGCGCTGTGCTGCCAGGGCATGTTGCACATAGTATTTGTCCGGCTGATCTTGTGAAAACGCCAGATCACAGTGCGTGATAAAGCCTTGTTGTTGCCACTGGCGGATATCTTTGGCGAAGAAAAAATCGGTATGTTGGCGCCGTTCACCAAATAACAACCAGTTTTGTTTATGCCCGCGCTTTACCCGTTGCGCCAATAAGGCGCGAATGCCGGCAATGCCGGTGCCGTTGGCAATAAAAATAACCGGTGGGTTGTCCGCCGGTAAGTAAAACGAACTGTGGCGGCGCAGTCGCAACTGCAGCGGTTGCTGCTCCATGGCCCAGGCCGTTAGCCAGCCGGAGCCGATACCTAAACTGCCGTTTGCTTGCTGCACCTGGCGCACCAACAGCATTAATTGCCCTTCTTCCGGTATCGACGCTATAGAATAGCTACGCAGCGGCAGCTTAGGCTGCGCCGCTAACCAGCCGGCTAAAGGCTCGCCGGTTGCCGGTGGTTGCACCTTGTCCAGTTGTAGCTCGGCCAGGGCCCAACACAAGGGTACGTGGCGGTCTTGATAATACACTGCCTGGCAGCCGTTAATCAGGTGCTTGGTCAGCCACAACGCCACGCTGCATTTACTGTTTTCCGGTTGCACTTCAAGCAAATCACCGGCCCGCCACTGCAGTGAGGTGGGCGCCTGCAGTTTAACGACATAGCAAGGCAAACCGCTACTGGCCGGGTTGGCAATATAACGGCTGCTCAGACCTGCGTTAAACCAAAGCGATTCGTCCGGTTCAACCGGCGCCTGTAAGGTAAGACTGCTGAGCAGCTGTTGCCACTGCGACAAGGCTTGCGGCTGGCGCTCAGTGCTGTCGAGTTCCAGCACCGGCTGCAGTGCTTTGGCTTCACGGCTGTGCAGCCATTGATCCAGCCAGTGGCCAAAGCCGCAAAATTGTTGATAGCTGCGATCACCCAGCGCCAATACCGCATATTGCAATTGACCTAACGATTGCTGCCATTGCTGCGCCAGTTGATAAAACCGGCTGGCATTATCCGGCGGCTCGCCTTCACCATAGGTGCTGACGACAAACAGCGCCTTTTGGTGTTGCTGTAATTGTTGTTGTGTCAGTTGATCCAACCCCGCCAGGGCTACCTGAAAGCCGGCCTGGCGCAGTTGCTGCGCACTGCGTTGGGCCAGCTGCTGCGCCATACCGGATTGGCTGGCATAGCCAACTAACCAGCTTTGCGTGTCGGCGGTATCAGGTGTATTGACGCGGGTTGTGCGGTAAACCCAATATAAACGCAGTATTAAGCCGGCTATCACCAGTTGGTTGCTCAGCCAGAGTAACTGCGCATCCCGGGTGCTAAACGGAGCCAGAGGTAAGTAAAGCCAATACAGCAGGGTAAGCAGCAACGCCAGCAATAAATGTTGCTCCAGCCAGGCGGCACCAGACAGCGATGGCAGTGGGCGGCAACCGGTTTTTAGCCGCCATGTCGCAACCAGCGCTGCCGCAGCGGGTAAATAAAGCAGCAGTAAAGTGTTGAGCGGCGCAGCGGTTGGCAAAGTGTAGCTGTAAAGCGGTAGTAGTATCAGTAGCGCTGCATTGAGCCATTCCAACGTATTTTGCCAGCGCTGTAACATAAAGCCTCAGAGAAAAAACAGGGGTGGCAAAACCCACCCCTTAATGTGCAAGACAAGTAAAACAACGACCAGAGAAGCCCATCCGGGGCCGGAACAACGTTCGTCCGTGAACGGTTAAGACTATAATACGAATAATTATCAAATGCAAATGGTTCTCATTAATCTTTTGCTGTTTGTCGCCACCTTGCGGCTGTTAACATTTGCGGCAATACTTCAATGATGGACGAACCGGATGCGGGTGTGATGTGAACACTGCAAGGAGCTGCTTAGCGCTGCTGATATGGCTGATTGTTTTGTCAGCGCCGTTGCATGCTGCCGCTGCTGCGGTATCTGCCGTGGCACCGGAGCCGGTTGCTTCTGTGTATAGCCGCTTTATTCACCTTTCTGCCCGACACAATATTTCACCTCTGGCCACGGCTATTGCTCAGGACAAGGCCGGTTTTCTCTGGCTGGGCACCCAACATGGCTTATACCGGTTTGATGGCGATAACGTGCAGGTGTTTCGGGCCGCCCCCGATGATGCCGGCAGTTTATCGGCAGATTGGGTGTCGTCCCTGCTGGTTGCCGCCGATGGCCGCTTATGGATAGGCACCCGTTACGGCGGCTTAAACCTGTATGACCCGGTAACCCAGCGGTTTAGCCGCCTGTCGCTGCCGCTATTACAGTCTGACAGCGGCACGGTGGAAATTTCGGCGTTACACCAGGACAGCAACGGTATTATCTGGCTGGGCAGCTATGGTGAGGGCGTGTTTCAGTGGCAGGCCGACAGCAATAGTATACAGCGGGTAGAGCTGCCGGCACAGGTTGACGGTGTCAGCAGCCGGTACATTAATGATATTTATCTGGCGCCCGATGGCCGGCTGTGGCTGGGTAGCGGCAATGCCCCCTTACGTACGGCAACAGAGCATACCGGCGGCTTAATCAGTTGGCAGCCGCAAAGCGGTCAGCTACGCGGCTATCACAGTGCTAATTCGGCATTACCGGCCGATTCTGTTAGCCGTATTCAGGCCGGCAGCGACAATACTATTTGGTTGGCTACTTATGGCGGTGGTATTGCACAAGTTAATCCGGATGACAGTGTAGTAGCGGTGGCGCAACCGGTGCTGTTTCAGCAGGCTCAGGTTGCCGATCTGCAGTTTGACAGCCAGGGCGGCATCTGGCTGGCAACTTATGGTCTTGGCTTGTGGCACCGGCCGGCGCACAGCGAACAGTGGCAGCATTTTGCCCGCCAGCCACAGCTGGCGTTCAGCCTGGCCGACAATAACCTGAGCCGGCTGCTGTTTGACCGCCAGGGCACGTTGTGGCTGTTAAGTCAGGCCGGCTTTAGCGGCTTAAGCCGTTTTGGTCGCGAAGTGCGTACTTTGCCGCATCTGGCAAACAACAGCGCTCTACTGCCTGCTGCCGACATCTTTGGTATCGATATTGTATCGCCGGAGCAGGTGTGGCTGGCAAACCGCCAGGGGGGCGTGCTGTGGTTTAATGCCATAACACACCGCTTGCAGCAGCATTTAGCCTTACCAGAGTTACCGCTGAACTCGCCAACCCTGGCTCGGGCCGTAAAGCAGGATAGCAATGGCCGGCTGTGGGTGGGCACTGATCAGGGCTTGTTTCTGCTGGCACCGGCGCAGCAACATTGGCAACGCCTGCCCCTGCTGAGCACAGATCGCCAGCCGCATATCAGCGTTATCTATCAGGATTCTGAACAACAGCTGTGGCTGGGGAGCCGCGGCGACGGTGTGTTTTTGCTCGGCGCAGACCGCCGTTTGCTGGCGCATTATCACCCTTTAGCCAGCGTAGCGCAGTACCAACTGCCGTTTGATGCGATTACCGCTATAACAGAAGATCATCTCGGTGCTATCTGGCTGGGCTCCACCGACAAAGGTCTGGTGCGGTTATCCGGCGCCGGCATTGATTATTGGCAGCAGCATACCGGCAGCAGCCACGGTTTATTATTTAACGGCATTCAGTTGCTGTACCAGCAAAACCGCCAACTGTGGGTGCGCGCCGGCAATGTGGATCACCGCCTGCTGCGCGACACGACGACACCAGCCCGTGTCAGCGGCTTTAAAGCCTACCGCAGCAGTGCCGATGACGATAACGCCTACCGCAGTGCCAATGATTTTCGTATGCTGTACCGTAACTACCTGTTGCCGCAGGGCGAAGGTTATCTGGAACTGGGTGAAGCGCATGGTTTGCAAAGTACCACCTGGATTGGCGCCTGGGCGTTAGCGCAGGGCTGGTTGTTTCGTGGCGGCCGCCAGGGGTTGGACTATTACCAACCCGGCCGGCTAAGTGGCACCACAGAGCCGGTAAGGGTGCAATTTACCGGGCTTAGCTTGTTTAATCAGCCGGTAACACCGGCCGGCGTGAACCACGACATACTGCCGGTTGCCCTGCCTTATCTGCCGCAGCTCAGCCTGAACTACCGCCAGGACATGTTTAGCCTGCACTTTGCTGCGCCCGACTTTGTCCAACCGCACTTGCGGCAATACCGCTACCGCCTGCAGGGCTTTGACCGCGACTGGTTGCAAACCGGTGCCGGCAATAAAGTCGCCACCTACACGCGGCTACCGCCGGGCAGTTATCAATTTTTGTTAGCCAGCCGCTTACCGCAGGGCTTGTGGCAGCATGAAATCAGCTTGCCGGTAACGGTATTACCGCCGTGGTGGATGAGTTGGTGGTTCCGCTTGCTGACGGTGCTCAGTGTATTGCTGGCATTAGGCTGGTGGCTGGCACACCGCATTCGCTGTGAACGGGCCATCCGTCTGCTGCTGAAGCAACAGGTCGCTGAACGCACTGCTGAGCTGGAAGAAAAGCATCAGGCGTTGCAGTTGTCATATCAGGATATGACGCTGTTGCAGCAACTGGGGCGCGAAATTACCGCCTCGCTGGACACTGACCAGGTATTGCGGCGCTGTCATCAGCATTTAAGCCGCATGCTCGACGCCCATGTGCTGATCATTGGCTTGTACCGCGAGCAGGAGCATAAATTGGAATTTGTGTTCTGGATGGAAAACAACAGCCTGGCGCCGGTGTTCGATATCAGCCTGAATTGCAGTGACGCCTTGCCGGTGGTGTGCTTTAGCCGGCAGCAGGAGCTGTTGGTAATGCAGCGGCCGGATTTTCTGCACTATATACCGCGTTTGCCGGAGCCGCTGTATGGCGAGCGGATGGAATCGGTACTGTATTTCCCGCTGGCAGTGGGGAATAAGCCGGTCGGGGTGTTATCGGTACAAAGCCCGCGGCCTTATGCATACAGCCAATCGCAAATCGCCTTGTTACGTATTCTGGCCAGCTATATTGCGATCGCGCTGGCCAATGCTGACTCTTACACCCGGTTGCAGGCGACACAGAAGCAGCTGGTCACGCAGGAAAAAATGGCCTCTTTGGGCAGTTTGGTTGCCGGGGTGGCGCATGAAATTAATACCCCGCTGGGTATCTGTGTTACTGCTGCCAGCCACCTGGAAACTGAACTTAACCTGCTAAAGGCCAACTATCAGCAGGGTGGCATGCAAAAAAGCCTGTTTGAACGCTTTTTGCTGCATTTCAGTGACGGCTTGCGCATTTTACAAAGCAATACCCGGCGGGCCGCCGATTTAGTGCAAAGCTTTAAGCAGATTTCAGTCGACCAATCGAACGACAGTGTGCGCGATATAGAATTGGTTAGCTATTTACGCGATGTGCTGCTGTCATTGCAACCGCAATTAAAAAAATACGGCTGCAGTGTCTCGCTCAAAGCGCCGGAGCAGCTGAAACTGCATACCGATCCCGGTGCTATTGCGCAAATTTTAACTAACCTGGTAATGAACAGCTTGCTGCATGGCCTTACCGATGTCGCAGAGCCGCAAATATATCTGCAGCTGCAAGCGGAGCAAACCGACTTACATTGGCACTACAGCGACAATGGTTGTGGCCTCGACGCCGCCAACCTGCAGCGCTTGTTCGACCCGTTTTTCACCACCAAACGCCATCAGGGCGGCACCGGCCTTGGCACTCATATCGTCTACAACCTGGTTACGGTACGGTTAAAAGGGCAAATTGATGTCAGCAGCCCGCCGGGATCCGGGTTGCATTACGTAATTCGCTTACCCGGCGTGGTGCCGGCTGGTAAAACACCGGCATAGCTTGCAAAAAATTTAAATGCCGCTAAAATATCTTTCGTTTCGAAACTTAAGCGAAAGAAATGAATAAACGCAATACCCAACAACGCCGGCATTTAATTGTCAGCCAACTGCAGCAACAGGGCGAACTGTCGGTAGAGCAGCTGGCTGTGCAGTTCAATACGTCGGAAGTAACCATTCGCAAAGACTTAACCGTGTTGGAGCAGGCCGGTTTACTGTTGCGCCGCTACGGCGGTGCCGTACCGGTGCCGCAGGATTTTGTCAGTGATTCCAGTTTAGAGAAGGTTTCAAAGCGAAAGCTGGCCATTGCCAAAGCCGCCGCCGGGCTGATTAAAGATCACTACCGCATTATTATCGACAGTGGCCGTACTACCGCCGCCTTATTGCCGGAATTGGCCGGCAAGCGTGGCCTGGTGGTTATGACCAACTCACTGGCGATTGCCAATGCGCTACGTGAGTTGGAGAACGAGCCCACCCTGCTGATGACCGGCGGCACCTGGGATCCGCAATCTGAAGCGTTTCAGGGCCAGTTAGCCGAACAAATGCTGCGCAACTATGATTTTGACCAGCTGTTTATCGGCGCCGATGGTATCGACCTCGCCCGCGGCACCACCACCTACAACGAGTTATACAGCTTAAGTCGGGTGATGGCGGAAGTGGCGCGCGAAGTCATTGTGATGCTGGAGTCCGACAAGCTGGGGCGTAAAATTCATAACCTGGAATTACCCTGGGCTATGGTCAAAGTGCTGATCACCGATGAAGGCTTATCGGTAGCCGACGCCAAACAAATTGAACAACAGGGTGTGAAGGTGATTCGGGTTCAGGCCTGATTCACTGCCACATTTTAACGTAACATCATAATAGTAAAGATTTTCGGAGAATAATTATGTGTGGAATAGTTGGCGCCGTAGCGCAACGTGATGTAGTGGATATTCTGGTAGAAGGCCTGCGTCGCCTCGAGTACCGTGGTTATGATTCGGCCGGTGTGGCAGTGGTTACCGAAGCCGGCGAGTTAACCAGGCTGCGCCGTTTAGGCAAAGTAAAAGAGCTGGCCGATGCTGTTGCCGAAAAGCCGGTGAGCGGCGGCACCGGTATTGCTCACACCCGCTGGGCTACCCATGGCGAGCCGAGCGAGCGCAACGCCCACCCGCATGTATCGAGCAATATTACTGTGGTGCACAACGGCATTATCGAAAACCACAGCCCGCTGCGTGATGCGTTAAAAGCCAAAGGTTATGTGTTCACCTCTGATACCGACACCGAAGTTATCGCGCATTTAGTCGAAGAAGAGCTGAAAAGCGCCGGCTCCTTGCTGGCAGCAGTACAAAAATCGGTTAAGCAACTGCACGGTGCTTACGGCACGGTATTACTGGATAAAACTGATAGCAGCCGTGTTGTAGTGGCCCGCTCCGGCAGCCCGTTGGTAATCGGCCTGGGTATTGGTGAGAACTTTATCGCCTCTGATCAGCTGGCGCTGCTGCCGGTTACCCGGCGCTTTATCTTCCTTGAAGAAGGCGATGTGGCTGAAATTACCCGCCACAGCGTCAGTATTTTTGATACTAACGGCAACGCCGTTGAGCGCGAAGTGCACGAGTCTAACGTAAGTTACGACGCCGGCGACAAAGGCCAGTACCGCCACTTTATGCTAAAAGAAATTTACGAGCAGCCAAACGCCATCAACAAAACGCTGGAAGGCCGTTTAAGCAGTGATTCCGTACTGGACGAAACCTTCGGTAACGGCGCAGCTGAGCTATTCAAAAAAGTAAAACACGTACAAATTGTGGCCTGTGGCACCAGTTATCACTCCGGTATGGTGGCGCGCTACTGGTTAGAATCGTTGGGCGGCATTTCCTGTAACGTTGAAATTGCCTCTGAATTTCGTTACCGCAAATCCTTTGTGCAGCCGGGCAGCCTGTTGGTCAGTATTTCTCAGTCCGGCGAAACCGCCGACACCTTAGCGGCACTGCGTCTGGCAAAAGACGCCGGTTACTTAGGCAGTTTAACTATTTGTAACGTGGCCGGTTCATCACTGGTGCGCGAATCAGACTTAGCCTTTATGACCCGCGCTGGCGCCGAAATCGGCGTGGCTTCCACCAAAGCCTTTACCACACAGTTGGTAGGCTTGGCCATGTTAACCCTGGCAATTGGTAAATATAACGGCTTAACTGGCGCGCAGCAGCGCGAGTTAACCGAAGCGCTGAAAAGCTTACCGGGTAAACTGGAGCAAGCCCTTACGCTGGCGCCACAAATTGAAGCCCTGGCGGAAGAGTTTGCCGATAAACACCACGCACTGTTTTTAGGCCGTGGCGATCAGTACCCTATCGCAATGGAAGGCGCGTTAAAGCTCAAAGAAATCTCTTACATTCACGCTGAAGCCTACGCCGCCGGCGAGTTAAAACACGGCCCGCTGGCGCTGATTGACGCCCAAATGCCAATTATCGTGGTAGCGCCAAACAACGATCTGCTGGAAAAGCTGAAATCCAACGTCGAAGAAGTACGCGCCCGTGGTGGTATTCTGTATGTATTCGCCGACGCCGATGCTAAGTTCCAGTCCGACGCCACTATGCGGGTCATCAACGTACCGCACGTCGCCGACATCCTCGCGCCTATCGTCTACACCCTGCCACTGCAGTTACTAAGCTACTACGTCGCCATTATCAAAGGTACCGACGTAGACCAGCCACGTAATTTGGCGAAGTCAGTTACAGTGGAGTAAGCCGCTACAATAAAGTTGCACTAAAAATGCCAAGGCCATCAACAGCTACTGTGATGGCCTTTTTTATTGTCGTTTTGCCAGCTTGGCTGAACTTACCAAACTGCTACAATCAAAATTCCAAAGCATTAAGGCGGCAGAAAATGACAACCTTAGTTCGAGCAAGTACTGGCAAGCAGAAAAAGCCTGAATGCAGACGAGCGGGCAAAACTGGCGCATGAGCTGATAACCAGCCTCGACCCACAGCATGGTTCCGATGTCGGGCAGCAATGGCAGGCGCTGCCCGAGCAGGGTGTGGACGAAATTGAAGCTGATTATGTTGCGGGTTTGTCGTGGCATGATATCAAGGCTAAGCTATCACTCTGATTGTTTTCCACGAGAATGCCCTCGTTCCTTTTAACTTACCGCAGTACAAAAAATTGCTTTGTTTTTTTACTGCGATTGGCTTAGTTTAAAGCCATAGCAAGGGAATGATAGTAAGGCAAATCGAAGTATGGAAATTAAGATCAAGACTACAGATGCTCTTAGTAATTTAGATATCGCTTATAAGTCTGTTAAAAGAGGGCTGTTAGCTACACTTGATCGAACGAGCGAACAGGGTAAAAAAGATTTTGAACGTTTAAAAAATGCGATTAGAAAATTTATACAAATTGATGATTTCTCTAATATTTATAATTTGGAAACGTCACATAATTTAGTTGTTTTTAATAAAATTTATGCTGTTTTTTCAATAGATGTACTATCTCATCAGCATGGGAAAATTTTTCTTATTTTCCCTACAGGCGCATTAAAAGAAGTTATTCCAACATATAGCAGTGAGGAGGGAGATAAGCATTTAAGCACATATAAAATGGAAGCCTCCGTGATAGGAATTGCTTTTCCAGTAAGGTCTGAAGTCCGAGAAATAGTACTAACACCGCTTTCAGATAAGGTTAACAATATTTATTCTTTGGTTAAAAAAGAAGAATCGACAAAAGCCAGAATTAATTTGATGGTTTCTGAAGAAAATAAACTGAGGCGCGATGTTGAATTAGTTCAAGGTAGGATTTCCACTTTAAAGAAAGAGTCGGAGGAGTTAGATAAAACCTTGAATTATTTGCAAGGGCAAATAGAAGAGAAGGAAGGCAAAGTATCAGTCTTGGACTCACAAATTTCTGCCCTTGTAAAAGAAAGAGGAGAGCAGGACAAATTACTTCAAGAAGTAAAAAGTGAAGTTGATAAAGCGGAAAAACAAAACATTTCAATGAATGAAAGCATAGATTTAAACAAGTCTACTATTACTGGTTTAGAAAAATCCGTCTCCACTTTGAAGCAGGAAATTACTGAGTTATCTCAACAAAAGAGCCTTTTTGATAATGAGTTGTCTGGTTTTAATGCAGAAGGTAAATCTCAATCAAACATTTATATTTTTATATCCTTCATTGTACTTTACTTACTTACCTATTCTGTATGCATCACGATTGATAGAGGATTGGATTTCCTTGATTATCCAAAGGACCAGAATATGTTGGATATCCTGATAAGCAGAATTCCTCTAACAGTCGGTATATCGCTGATAATATCGATGTGTTTTGGCTTTGCTTACTTCATGATTAATCAAGCAATTAAAATAAACTCCGACCGAATGAAGTTTATAAAAGCGTCGATTATCGCCAAGGATATGTGGATAGCTTCGGAGGGGGTTGATGAATTGTCAGCCTTCGAACGAGAAAAATTAAGACAGCAAGCAAAACTACAACTGATATCAAAGATATTTCATGATGTAAGTGGGCATAAAGAGCAGGATACGAAGTTACTGGATTTGTTAATTGAAACGTTGTCATCAAACAAAAAGTGATTGGTATAATGCTCGGTCAGTTTTGTCACCTTCCAGTTACCCAGCCAGATATCAACAATTTCCAGCGGCGCTATCCCTCAGGGGCAAGTCTTGCTTTTTGCCTGTAGCAGAGTCCTAGTATCGTTGTAAGAAGATCTGACTTAAAGTCCTTGGACGCTAACGAAGTCTATGCCTGAGAGAGCTCACTGCGGCTTGGACGTTTTGGGGTTGAGCTAACGAACAGTTCTGTAACGAAGAAATTGTGCTTGGATTAGCGGCTTTAAACTTGACAAAACTTGACGCTGGCTTACAATTCGTGCATGCAAAAAATACTCAATACTGATAACGCCGTTAAGGCGATGCAAACTGCTGGTCTGTCACAAACTGCTGTGGCGGAGCGACTTGGTGTGTCTAAAGAAGCGGTGTCGCAGTGGCTGAAAGCCAAGTCTTTCCCGCGGCCAGACAAGCTGTTGCAATTTGGCAAGTTGTTAAACCTGTCTTTTAGCGAGTTGGTAACCAAGCAAGACCCTTTTGCGCCTAAAGTGGCATTCAGAAAAATGAAGGGCACTAAAACCAAAGAGCACCATATTGAAAAGGCACAGGACATCGGCCGCTTTTTGCGTCATCTGGTGCCTTATGTGCCGTTTGATACGCTGGAAATGCCGCCGGTGCTTAAGGCACCGCAGAACGATTACGGTTATCTGCGTAGCGTAACCGCTAAGGTAAGAGAAGATATTCATTTAGGCCCGACAGATAGCGTTGATTTTACCCATCTGATACGCCGGTTTTCCGAGCTGCAAACTGTGGTGGTACCGGTAATGTGGGGTAATAAACAGCGACATGAAAATGCCGTACATATCTACCTGCCAGACTCGCAGACGACCTGGGTTTATCTGAACCTTGATACCAACATACATGACTTTAAGTTTTGGATGGCGCATGAGCTGGGCCACTGCCTGTCACCGAATTTAGACGGTGACGAGGCTGAAGATTTTGCTGACGCCTTTGCTGCCGCGCTGTTATACCCACATGAACTTGCAGAGCAGGCCTATGTGTCGATCACTGCACTGCCCTCCTCTGCAGCAAAAATAACTCATGTTCTTACTTTAGCGGATGATTTAACCATTTCGCCTTACACTGTTATGAAGCAGGTAAATAAGTATGCTGTTGCGACGAATAAGCCGGAGATTGAACTGAGCGAAAGAGCGTTTCCCGGCGCTGTTACTAACTTTAATAAAAAATATAAGAATCTGAGTGATGCTTTATTCGGCGATGCTGAACTGGATAAGCAAGGTAAGCTCAGTGCCCGTGAATATATCGCTAAAACCGAGGCTGCTTTTGAGACGCCATTTTTTGCTATGCTCAGAAAGTATCTGAAACAGCAAAACAAAGGTCCGGGGTTTGTCCAAACAGTATTGGATATGCCATTACTTGACGCACGGAGTATCCACTCAGAGCTAACCTGATGCCACAAGCAAAAATTCTGGTTGATACCAACGCCTACTTAAGGTTAGCCAAAACGATACGGCCCTTATTGTTTGTACCCTTCGGTGCCAACCAGTTTTGTTTGTACATTCTGCCCGAGTTAAATCAGGAGCTTGAAAACCGTAAACTGCAAAGCAAGTTTCCCTGGGTAGAAGAAGATGAATTTGCAGATAACCGTAAACACTTTCCTAAAATAAGCCGCAAGCAAAAGGCATCCATTCAACAAAACTTTGATTATATTTGGGATTATGTGCTGACTGAACATCCCGGCCCGTCCAGAGTAGATGTTTGGTATATCGCTTATGCATTAGAACTGGGCGTGCCGGTGGTAACAGATGATCAGGATATGACCGCGCTGGCTCACATTTTTGCCGCTGATGTTATGCCGACACTTGAGCTGCTGAAGATCATGTTAGATTGCGGCCATACCGATATGAAAACCATTAATGGCCTGTGCGATTACTGGCGCTATATTGCCGACCTGCCCGCCAACTTTAAAGCCGACTATCAGCGTTTATTTGGCGAACCGCAGTTATAACAAGGTGCTGTGCGCCAATTACAAAGCCTAAAAGTTGTAATTTTATAAAACAGCTTATACGCAGACCAGCCACGTAATTTGGCGAAGTCGGTTACGGTAGAATAACCTGCACCAAAACATAGCAAAGGGCCTGAGGGCCCTTTTTTATTGGTGCATGCTTATTATTTGAATTTTAATGAAAAAGCAATTTAGTTGACACATTTTGCCCTGCTTTGGTTCGGCTTTTTATAGCCAGGCTATTGACGGCTGAATTTTAATCATCTACCTTTTGTAAGCGCTTACATTTATGTTGCAGGTACCTTTATGGTATGGCGTTTCAGTCAGCAGGTAGCAAAGACCCAGGGGATGATAATAAAAATGAAACAGATTTCAACGTTTACCGCCTTGCTTATGGCGGCAGGCCTTGCCGGTTGTGGTGGTAGCTCTACCACTAACTCCGACTTTGCCTCAGTCGATATTGAACAGCCGGTGTCAGACTGGCAGTTAGTTTGGTCTGACGAATTTGATGGCGACAGTATTGATAACAGCAAATGGACACATGAAATTAATTGCTCCGGTGGCGGCAATAACGAGCAGCAATGTTATACCGACAGCGCGGATAACTCTTTTGTCGCAGATGGCAACTTAAATATTGTTGCGCTGCCGGCGGAAGACGGCGCCCCTCTGCCATACACTTCTGCGCGGTTAAACACGAAGCTGCAGGGCGATTTTAAATATGGCCGCTTTGAAATGCGCGCTAAGTTACCGCAAGGGCAAGGCTCATGGCCGGCATTCTGGATGCTGCCAACCGACGAAGTTTACGGGGGCTGGCCTAAGTCGGGTGAAATCGACATTATGGAAGCGGTGAACCTGAAAGTAGCGGACGCCGACGGCAACGAAGAAGCGCGGGTGCACGGTACTTTACATTATGGCCGCGATTGGCCGGACAACAGTTCTACCGGCAAAGAGTACAGCCTGCCGGACGGTGCCAACCCGGCCGATGACTTTCACACTTACGCTATAGAATGGCAGGAAGGTGAAATTCGCTGGTACGTTGACGGTTACCTTTTCCAAACTCAGATGGCGTCTGAAGTACGCTATAACAACAAAGATCAGGCAGCCGGCCTGATCCATCGCGGCTGGTTTTCTGAATATTTTGATATCGCCACTGGTGAGCTGGAAACCCATTGGGATGCTTCGCCATTTGATCAGCGCTTTCACCTGTTACTGAACCTGGCGGTAGGCGGCAACTGGCCGTCTAACGTGAATAATACCGGTATCGACGCCGCCGCTTTTGCTGAAGGACAAAGCTACATTATCGATTATGTGCGCGTGTATCAATGCAGCCTTAACCCGGAAACCGGCAAAGGCTGCGAAACTGTGCGCCAGGGTTACAAAGATGAAGAGACGCTAAGCATAGGTGCCGCACCTATTCCTGTTGCGCCCTCAGGCGTTGCGCAGAATCTGACTATTTTTGCTGATGAAGTAAATCCGGCATGGCCGGCGTGGGACTGCTGTGGTGGTACTACACCAACGGTTGAAACCGACGATGCAGAGCATGGCGCGGTAATGGAGTTCGTTATTGGCGCTGCTCCTACGGTAATGGGTTTTAATACTCTGCAAGCCGGTACACCGGCGCCGTTTGATGCCTCCCCCATGCTGACTACCGGCAGTGTGTCTTTTGATATGAAACTGGTTACGGCTCCGGCTAACCCGGCATCGGTATTTAAATTCAAAATTGAGTCCGGTGGCGCGTCAACTGCTGTAGAGGTTGATCTGAGCACTGGTAACGGAGGTTTGGAGCCGGTAGTGGGCGAATGGGCTACTTACACCTTTAGCTTGCAGTCACTGGCGGATGCCGGCCTGGAGCTTAGCGCTATCGATGTACTTATGGTCTTTCCGGCCTGGGATACCGGCAACGGTGCAGTGTACCGGCTGGATAATGTAGAAATTTCACAACCTTTGCCCTCTCTGGTGCTGTTTGAAGATCAAGCAAACGTTGATTGGCCGATGTGGGATTGCTGCGGCGGTACAGTGCCAACCGAAGAAATGGACGATGCCGATCACGGCCTGACAGCACAGTTTGTTATTGGTGCGACACCAACGGTTATGGGTTTTAAACCGGTTGATGGCTCCGGAATCCAGTTTGATGCCTCGTTATTACTTAGCGAAGGCGCGGTGCAGTTTGACATGAAACTGGTCACAGCGCCGGCTAACCCGGCATCGGTGTTTAAATTCAAAATTGAAGCAAATGGCGCCAGTTCTGCGGTGGAAGTTGACCTGAGCAGTGGTAATGGCGGCCTTGAGCCGGTGGTAGGTGAATGGGCGACCTATACCTTTAGCCTGCAATCACTGGCTGATGCCGGGCTGGATATAAGTGCTATCGACGTAATTATGGTGTTCCCGGCCTGGGATACCGGTAATGGCGCAGTGTATCGCATTGATAACGCGAAGATCACCGCACTGTAAACATAACGAATTTCAGCCGGAGGATTTGCCGGGCCGTTCAGGCGCAGCACAGGCAGCAATAAGTAGTACTGTGCCCGGTAAATCAAAGGACCAAGAATAATAAGCAGGGTTACTATGAAACAGATCACCTTTAACAAAACCAGGCTGGCGGCAACGATATCCATGCTGTTATCTGCCGGCACTATGCTGCCGGCACAAGCGCAGCAGCAGGATGAAACCGCCGCACCGGAAAAAGCGATAGAAATTATTGAAGTAAAAGGTATTCGCGGCAGCCTGGCCCGCTCGATGGACATCAAGCGTGAAGGCACCGGTGTGGTGGATGCTATTTCTGCCGAGGAAATGGGCAAGTTCCCCGATACCAACCTGGCGGAATCTTTGCAGCGCATCACCGGGGTATCGGTCAGCCGTGCCAATGGTGAAGGCAGCCAGATCACAGTGCGTGGCTTTGGCCCGGATTTTAACCTGATCACGCTAAACGGCCGGCAGATGCCGGGTACCGGTAATACCCGCTCTTATAACCTGGAAGATTTATCGTCAGAAGGCGTGAGTGCGCTGGAAGTGTATAAAACCGCGCGCTCGGAAAACCCCAGTGGTGGCTTAGGTGCTACGGTAAATATTATTACCGCCAAGCCGCTGGCCTCGCCCGGACTAAAGTACTCAGTGTCAGCAAAAGGCATAATGGATACGTCGAATAAAAAAGGTGACGATGTTACGCCGGAAGTCGCGGCCATTTTCAGCAACACCTTTGCCGATAATACCTTTGGTGTGTCGCTGTCATTGTCACATCAGGAGCGTGATTTCCAGCAGCAAAGCGCGACTATTGATGGCTGGCAGGCGAACCAGAGTTTGGGTAATGCAACCGGTGATAACGCCATTGACCGCCGGCCGGTAGATGCCGATGGCAATAAAATCGGCAATACGTTTTTACCACGCAACCTCGGCTATGGCGTCAATGATGTAGAGCGTTCGCGCAGTAACGGCCAACTGACATTACAGTATGCGCCGACAGAGAATCTGACTGCAACGCTGGATTACACCCGGTCTGAATCAACCACTGCACAGGAAAGCATGTCTTTTGGTGTGTGGTTTAACTTTGGCGGTAATATTAACTCTTACGAGTTGGACGAACGCGGTACCGCGGTGCGTTTTAATGAAGCCGCGAACGACTTTGCTCACACCGCGCGTAAGAGTACTACCCTGGTTGAGGCTGAGTCCGTTGGCTTAAACCTGGATTGGCAAGTAACGCCCGATATCAATCTAACCCTGGATTACCATGATTCCAGCAATGCTATTGATTTTGGTGCCGACAAAGGCAGTAAAAGTGCGCCCTTTATTATCGTTGGGCCAAACAATCTGGAATCAAAAACCTACGATTTTACCTCCGGTGAGATTCCGCAAATGCAGCTGTTTTGGCCAAATGGTGCGGATGAGACCAGCCCGGCTGATTTTGACCCGCTGTTTGCCCGCTTTGATACCAGTGCCGGTGAAGCCACGGTTAAGCAATTGCAGCTGGACTCTGAATGGATAAACCCGAACAACAGCATTCTGGCCAACATTAAGTTTGGTGTAGCACATACTAAACAAACTATGGGTGGCTATGGTGCCGGTGTAGATCAACAAGGCCCGAATGGCTATAACGGCAATATGGCCATTTACCCCGACAGCATGTTTACCCGCAACAGCACCGGTGATTTTCTTGACCAGTTTGACGGTGGTGGCAGTGATTTACTAACCAACTACTACTACACCTACGACTTTGATGAGGCGATCAGCCGCGCTGCCGCATATTTCGACGGTTTCCTGACCGACCCGTTCGCTACCGGCGGCATTGATTCTCAAGCTGAAGTGGAAGAGAAAACCAGCAGTGCCTATTTGCAATCAGCCTTTGCCTTTGATATTGCCGATATGCCGGTAGATGTAAACATTGGTGTGCGTTATGAGAAAACCGATGTTACCAGTACGGTAAAACAGCGGGTAGAAGATGTGTTGGTGTGGTTAAACCCAACCGAATGGAACCTGCGTTATCGCGACGAAGAAGCCGGCTTTGTCACCACTACCGGCGATCACGACTTGTGGTTACCTAATCTGGATATCAAAATGGAAGTGATGCCGGATGTAATAGCACGCTTCTCGGCTGGTAAAACCATTACCCGCGCACCGCTGGGTAACTTAGCCGGTATCCGCACCTTGTCGGCTAACCCGAAACCGGGCAGCCGTAACGGCAGTTCAGGCAATACTAATCTGCTACCGTTTGAATCCTTTAACCTGGATTTGTCATTTGAGTATTACTATGACGAGGGCAGCTACGTTGCACTGGGCTTATTTAATAAGCGGGTGAAGAACTTTATCCAAACCGACTTCTCCACCATCACTGTCGATGGCTTGCGCGATCCCTTTATTGGCCCGCGCGCGCAGGAAGCAGAAGCCCAGGTTATTGCCCGTGGCGACCAGGCAACAGTGGGGGCTATTTTCGAGCAGATTATTGCCAACGGCGGCGGTAATGCCGATGGTCAGGTGATCCAGAATGATGATGACCCGCTGGTAGAGTGGCTGGTTAGCCAGCCAACTAACGGTGAAACCAAAGAAGTACGGGGTCTGGAGTTTGCTGTACAGCATTTATTCGGCGCCAGCGGCTTTGGTGCGGCGTTTAACGCCACCATGGTAGATGGTGATGTCGAATTCGATGTTAACAGCCTGGAATCGCAGGCACCGCTCAGTGGGTTAAGTGATTCTGCTAACCTGCAGTTGTTTTTTGAAGACGACAAATGGTCGGTGCGGGTAACGTACGCCTGGCGTGATGCTTACCTGATTGGTGTGGGCCAGGCTCAGGGCTCATCAGATGCGCCGCCGCAGTTTGCCAAAGAGTTTGGACAGATTGACCTGAGCGTAAACTACGACTTTACTGACAACCTGACGGTGTTCTTTGAAGGGATTAACCTGAACAACGAAACCGAGCAATCATACGGTCGTTATGAAGAGCAGTTCTTAAGTGCGCGCCAGTATGGCCCGCGTTACAGCCTGGGCGCGCGTTATACGTTTTAATGGCGTACTATAATAAAGCCGCTTTTTAGCGGCTTTATTTTATTGTTGCAGCAGTGATCCGGAGAGATGGCGCGTGGACAAAGCAATACGCAAAGTAATCATTGTCGGCGGCGGTACGGCAGGCTGGTTAACTGCCGGCACGCTTGCCGCTGAACATCTGGCCAATACCGAGAGCGGTATCGAAGTTTGTTTAATTGAATCACCCGATGTTGCCATTATCGGCGTAGGCGAAGGTACCTGGCCGACGATGCGCGCGACACTGAAAAAAATGGGCATCAGTGAGACCGAATTTATCTGCCACTGTGATGCCAGCTTTAAACAAGGAGCCAAGTTTGCCAAATGGGTTACCGGTGCCGAAGATGATGCTTATTATCATCCGTTAGTGCTGCCGCAGGGCTATGCGGAAATTAACCTGGCACCGTTTTGGCAGCAGCATAAAACCGATATGCCCTTTGCCGATGCCGTCAGTTTTCAAGGCTATTTGTGTGACCAGGGCCTGGCGCCGAAGCAAAATACCACCCCGGAATATGCCCATGTGGCTAACTATGCCTACCATTTGGATGCCGGTAAATTCGCGGCTTTTTTGCAGCAGCACTGCACGCAAAAACTGGGGGTAAAGCATATTCTGGATCATGTTACGGCAGTAAATGCAGCAGCGGATGGCGATATTGCTTCAGTAGCCACGCGGCAGCACGGCGATATCAGCGGCGACTTATTTATCGACTGCAGTGGCTTTAAATCCTTGCTGCTGGGCCAGCATTACCAAATTCCGTTTATCTGTAAAAAACATATTCTGTTTAACGATCGCGCGCTGGCGGTGCAACTACCCTATGCCGATGAGCACAGCGCCATTGCCTCGCACACCATTTCCACCGCGCAAAGCGCCGGCTGGATCTGGGATATCGGCCTGCCGACCAGGCGTGGCGTGGGCTATGTTTATTCCTCCGCCCATATCGACGATGCCGCAGCAGAGCAGGAGCTACGCCAGTATATCCGCCCGGCGCTGGGGCCGCAGGGCGATAGCGTGGCACTGCGTAAAATCAATATCGTGCCCGGCCATCGTCAGCTGTTTTGGCATAAAAACTGTGTCGCTGTTGGTTTAGCCGCCGGCTTTTTAGAGCCGCTGGAGGCCTCTGCGCTGGTGTTGGTCGAGTTGTCTGCCGCCATGATCAGCGAACAGTTGCCGGCTAACCGCGCGGTAATGGATATTGTAGCCAAACGCTTTAACGATAAGTTTTTATATCGTTGGGAGCGGATTATCGATTTTCTTAAGCTGCACTATGTGCTGACACAGCGCACGGACACCGCCTACTGGCGCGATAACTGCAATGCCGATACTATTCCTGCTGAATTGCAGGCGCTGCTGCAGTTATGGCGCTACGAGCCGCCATGGCACCGCGATTTCAGCCAGGTAGATGAAGTATTTCCGTCGGCCAGTTATCAGTATGTGCTTTATGGTATGGGCTTTAAAACCCAAACCAGGCCCACCGCCAGACGGGCAGATAACAGCGCACTGGCGCAGCAGCATTTTGCTAAAAACGCAGAGCTGACAGCGAAACTGCTGCGCGGCTTGCCGGCTAACCGCGAGCTGCTGAATAAGATCCGTCAGTTTGGTCTGCCAAAAATTTAAATATCGCTGATTGCGGTTTATTATCAGGAAAGTTTATGCCTAATCATCAGTTACTGGACAATATTACCCATAAAGATTTACGTGTGATCAGCAGCCATCACCCGCGCTTTGGTGACACTGCCAGCTACACCAACATTTTTTGCAGTGAGTTGCGTCAGGTGCAGGGCTGTTACCCGATATTTTTCCGTAAAAATACCGACAGCGCCCAGTTTGAAACCATAGCGTTGTTTGGTTTTGCCAGCGAGGAAAACTTGTTTCTGGACGAGACCGGCTGGCATGCGCCTTATATTCCGCTGACGATCCAGCGCCGGCCGTTTCTGATTGGCTTTACACAGCAGGATGGCAATGAAGCCGATGCGCAGGCACTGGTGCATATCGATATGGACAGCCCGCGCGTAAGCCTGACAGAGGGCGAGGCGGTGTTTTTAGCCCAGGGCGGCCAAAGCCCGCTATTGCAGCAGGCCAGCGCCATCTTACAGGCAGTGTATCAGGGCCATCAGCAAACCCGGGCGTTTATCGACAGCCTGTTGCAGTATGATTTAATTGAAGCGGTGACCTTGCAGGTAACACTGGATGATGGCAGCCGCAACGAATTGGGGCATTTATACACCATTAACGAGGACCAACTGGCAGCGCTGGATAGCAATGTGCTGGGCCAATTGCATCAGCAGGGCTATCTGCAGCATATTTATATGATTTTGGCGTCAATGGCAGCTATGCCGCAGTTGATTGAGAAAAAGAACCGGCGGCTGTAACAGGCAATATATGCAAAGCATGCGCGAAATTCATCAGGCCACGGAGGCCGATCTGACCCCTGAGCTGCTAAGCTCAGTGACGCCGGTAGTACTGCGGGGTTTGGTAGCACACTGGCCGCTGGTGCAGGCGGCGCAACAGTCTGACAGCGCTACTGCCGCTTATCTGCAGCCCTTTATTACACCCAAGCCGGTGCAGGCGTTTTTATCGCCGCCACCGCAGCGTGGGTTATACAGCTATAATGCTGATTTAACTGAATTTAACTTTCAGCGTAAGCTAATGCCAATAGCCGGCGTGTTGGAGCATATCAGCCAAAATGCCGATGCTGCTGAGCCGGAAGGCATTTATGTTGGTTCTACCTCCGTCAACCATATATTGCCCGGTTTACGCCACAGTAACGATATTGCTGTGCTGCAAGACAAGCCGCTGGTCAGTATTTGGCTGAGTAACCCCTCCCGCATTCCGGCGCATTACGATGTGACCGATAATATTGCCTGTGTCGCTGCCGGCCGGCGTCGTTTTACGTTGTTTGCCCCGGATCAACTGGATAACCTGTACGTGGGGCCGCTGGATTTTACCCCGGCCGGACAACCGGTTAGTCTGGTGGATATTCAGCAGCCGGATTTTGCCCGCTTTCCGAAATACCGCCAGGCACTGCAGCAGGCACAAGTTGCTGAACTGGCGCCGGGCGATGCGATTTTTATTCCAGCGATGTGGTGGCACAGCGTTGAAGCGCTGGGCCGGTTAAATATCTTGATCAATTACTGGTGGCGCCAGGTCGACGCGTTTTATGGCGCGCCAGGCGATGCCTTGCAGCATGCGCTGCTCAGTATCCGCGATTTGCCGGCGGCGCAGCGCCAGGTGTGGTGTGAGTTGTTTGATTACTACGTATTTTCCCCGCAACCCCAGAGCCATATTCCGCCACAGGCACAGGGCGTGCTGCAGCAACTGGACGAGCTGCAGGCGCGTAAACTTCGCGCCCTGTTGCTGAATAAACTTAATCGCTGATTACAGCTGCAACAACGAATAAAACGGCCGCGCTGTTACACAACGCGGCCTGAAGTCTATTCACTGCATTGCACTGTGGCACTTTGTGCCAGCGCCGGTGTCAGCCGGATGTCGGCAAAGCTAAGTTGCAGTGGCGCTGCAGTGGTCAGCGACAGCGGGGTAAAAATCTGACTGAAATCAGCACCCTGCTGTGCAAAACAAGCCAGATCTATACTGAGTGTGTGCCAGCCGTCAGCAGCCATTGCCTTGAGCTGTGGTGCGATATTAATACTACTGTTACAGCTTTGCGCGCAATCCATGCCTATTAACACGCTGTCCGGTACGTTGCCGTTATGCTGCAACTCGACCATCAGAGCGCTACCGGCCTCGGCGTACGATCGCAGATCGGCCGGGAAGGCACTGGTTAAGCTGACCTTAGCCGCGCCGCTGAAGGTTAAGCGGCGCGCATCTTCCTGCACGGCTTTATCGAAGGTGCGCACGGCGATATTGCCCAGCTGTGCCACGCTGCTGTCCATGGTTTTGCTGCTGTCGCCGCTATGCAGTACCAACTGGTACGGCGGCTTTATGGCGCGTTCAAACAGTACTAAGTCATCCAGGCTGTTATCGATAGCCACCTGCTCATTCAGGCTGTTACTTAGTGTACTTTGTTCGCCATAGCGCAAGCCAAAACCATAGGGTAGCAGTGGTTGGTAATCTGCGTCGCCAACATTAGCCTGCTGTTGCGGTGTGGCCGGCCAACTGAATGATAACTTGCCGCGAAAATCGACATTTACACTGCCATCGGCTTTGGCCATGATAACATCAGCGACGCCGGCGCCCTCACTGCCGGGCAGCCAAACGGCAACAAAGGCGTCGGAGGCATTCAGTTCAGGGTTGACCCACAGTGGCCGGCCGCTGATAAATAACGACACCACTTTAATGCCGTCGGCCTTCAGCTTTTTCAGCAAAGCTAAATCGGTTTTATTGCCGCGCTGGTATTCCAGATTATCCAAATCGCCATTGCCCTCTGCGTAGGGCTGCTCGCCAAATACCACTACGGCGACATCCGGCTTAGTGCCGTAGCTGCCATCTGCGCTTAACTCAATCCGGCCACCGGCAGCATCGACCGCCTGCTGAATACCGCTGTAAATGGAGCTGCCGCCCGGGAAGTCGCTGTTCGTGTTACCGGTGCCCTGCCAGCTGATGGTCCAGCCGCCGGATTGCATACCGATATTGTCGGCACCTTCGCCGGTGACCAAAATACGCTGTGCCGGATTAAGCGGTAGCAGCTTGGCGTTGTTTTTCAGCAATACCAGAGATTGCTGCACGGCGTCGCGCGCTACGGCTCTGTGCTCTGCTGAGCCAATCAGCCCGGTTTTGCCCGACAACGGCCGCTTGGCCGGGCCTGGTTTATCAAATAACCCGGCGCGCAGCTTAACGCGCAAAATGCGCCGCACGGCATCATCAATCCGGCTTAACGGGATCACGCCGCTTTCTGCCTGGGCAATAAGGTTGTGATACAGCGGTTTCCAGGCAGACGTCGGCACCATATACACATCTAACCCGGCCAACGCAGCCTGAGCACAATTGTCATTAGTACAACCCGGGATCTGGCCGTGACCGTTCCAGTCGCCCACCACAAAGCCATCAAAACCCATGCGGTCTTTTAACACATCCGTCAGCAGGTATTTATCGCCGTGAATTTTGCTGCCGTGCCAGCTGTTAAACGATGCCATTACACTTTGTGCACCGGCCTGTAAGCCACCTACATAGCCCTGAGCATGAATGTCGAACAACTGTTTTTCGCTGGCAATATTGTCGCCCTGGTCGTCACCACCAACGGTGCCGCCATCACCAACAAAGTGCTTCACGGTGCTGATCACCCGCTCCGCGCCGAGGAAATCTTTACCGGCAGCGCCCTGTAACCCGGTCACAATGGCGGCGGCGTAGTCGTGCACTATGGCCGGATCTTCCGAGTAGCCCTCATAAGTGCGGCCCCAACGGTCATCACGCACCACTGCTACAGTAGGGGCAAACACCCAGTCGATGCCGGTTACCATTACTTCGCGCGCGGTTACCGCGGCAATTTGCTCAATCAGTGCCGGGTTGTTGGCCGCGCCCAGGCCGATATTGTGCGGAAATAACGTAGCGCCAATCACGTTGTTGTGGCCATGTACCGCGTCGGTGCCCCACATCGTCGGAATAGTGCTGCCGTCGAGGCTGTCATCAACAGATGCCTGATACATCGCTTCGGCCAAGGCTATCCAGTCGGCCGGGGTGGCGTGCTTGTTATCGTTCGGGAAGGCGCCGCCGCCGTTTAAATAAGAACCAAAGCCGTATTGGCGCATATCGTCAACGCTGATATCGCGGATTTCCGGCTGGATCATCTGCGCCACCTTTTGCGGCAGTGTCATTGTGGCCAGCATATCGCTGATGCGTTGTTCCATCGCGGCGTCTTGTGCCACCGGCAAGGCCAGCTGCGGCCAGACAGCGGCAGCTTTATTGGCATTTTCTGCGTGGTCTGGCGGGGTAACCGGTGCCTTGGAACAGGCCGCCAGCACCAGCGTGCAGCTGATGCTGAGTAAAGAAAGTTGCAGGCGAAATGTCATCTGGTCGCTCCTTAAACTACGCTGCGCGGTTTGCTGCCAACCGCGCCATACCAGGCGATAAATACATAACACAGTAGCGGAATAATAAAGGCCAGCTGCACGCTGAAGCTGTCGGCCAGCGCGGCTTGAGCCAATGGCAATACCGCGCCGCCGACAATCGCCAGGCATAAAATACCCGAGCCCTGGCTGGTATGTTGTTTTAAGCCGGCAATGGCCAGGCTGAATATAGTGGGGAACATAATAGAATTACACAGGCCGACCAATAGCAGTGACCACATGGCCAGGCTGCCGCTGCTGGCGATGGTGACGGCCAGCAGCACTACGGCACAGACAGCGTTAAATGCCAGCACTTTGCCGGGCGCAATATACTGCATTACCACCGCACCGATAAAACGGCCGGCCATGGCGCCGCCAAAGTACCAGGCAATATAGTGCGACGCGGTTTTAGCTTCCAGCGCACCGATATCCGGTTGCGTAATAAAGCTGACTAAAAAGCTGCCAATACCTACTTCAGCGCCAACATACACAAAAATACCCAAAGCGCCCAGCACCAGGTGGCGGTACTGCCAGGCGGCGCCGGTTACGGTGATATTGGCATCTTTTTTACCCAGCTTCGGCAAGCGCAGAAAGGCAAAAATCAGCGCCATAATAATCAGTGCTGCTGCCAACAATAAATAAGGTAATTGCACGGTGGATTCGGTTACTTCGCCCGGTTTAGGTGCGTCCATACCACCAAAGATCAGCCAGGCACCAAAAAACGGCGCTACCGTGGTGCCTAAAGAGTTAAAGGCCTGGGTCATGGTTAAACGGCTGGAGGCGGTTTCCGGCTTGCCCAGCACACTAACATAGGGGTTAGCGGCTACCTGCAAAATGGTAATGCCGGCGGCCAGTACAAACAACGCCAGTAAAAACAGCGGGTAATAATGTGCCGCCGCGGCCGGATAAAACAGCAAACAGCCGGCGCCGGCAATCAGCAAGCCGGTGACAATACCCGACTGATAACCAATACGGCTGACCAGTATGCCGGCCGGTACCGACACCACAAAGTAAGCACTGAAAAAACAGAACTGGATCAGCAGCGCCTGAGTGTAGTTCAGGTCAAACAAGCCTTTCAGGTAGGGCACCAGGATGTCGTTCAGGCAGGTAATAAAGCCCCAGATAAAAAACAATGTGGTTAAAGACGACAGCGCAAAACGGTAGCTGCTGTTGCCTGACGCGGCCTGTGGCGCGGCGTCGCTGATTATTGGTGTTGCTGCCATCTTGTCCCCCGGCGATTTATGTTTTTAATTGACGGCGGCAATAGTGCCGTCTAGTATAATGTAAGCGCTTTCATTTATAGCATATATCACGCTGTTGGCAATAATTTTGTTGCTACGCAGCTAACAACAGCACGTTCGGAAGATAGTAGAACTGATGAAGATAACTTTAGCCAAAACGTCACCCCTGCTGCAGCGCGACTTTGTGTTTGGTGTCGCTACAGCGTCGTTTCAGATAGAAGGTGCAGCCGACAGCCGTGAAGCCTGTATCTGGGATACTTTTTGCGCCACGCCCGGCCGGATTAAAGATGGCTCCGACGGTTTGGTTGCCTGTGACCATGTGAACCGCTGGCGCGACGACATTGAGCTGATAGCAGCGTTGGGCGTAGATGCGTATCGTTTTTCCATCGCCTGGGGCCGGGTTATCCGCGCCGATGGCAGTATTAATCAGGCCGGGCTGGATTTTTACATTCAGCTGCTGGATGCGCTAAAGGCCCGTAATATTAAAGCCTTTGTTACGCTGTATCACTGGGATTTACCGCAATATCTGCAAGACGAAGGCGGTTGGTTAAACCGTGGTATTGCCTACAAGTTTGCTGAGTATGCTGACGTGGTCAGCCGTGCTTTTGGCGACAGGGTGTACTCGTATGCCACCTTAAATGAGCCATTTTGCAGCGCTTATCTGGGCTACGAAGCCGGTATTCATGCGCCCGGCGTGCAAAACCGGCAACAGGGTCGCCAGGTAGCGCACCATTTATTGCTGGCGCACGGTTTGGCGATGCAAGTGCTGCAGCGAAATGCGCCGCAGGCGCTGAACGGCATAGTGCTGAATTTCAGCCCCTGCCATCCGGCCAGCAGCAGCGCAGCCGATATCCGTGCAGCTGACATGGCCGATCAGTACCATAACCAGTGGTATATTCAGCCGCTACTCGAAGGCTGTTACCCTGACTTGCTTACGCAATTACCGGCGGCAGAGCAGCCACAAATTACTGCCGGCGATATGGCGATTATTGCCCAGCCGCTGGATTTTATCGGCGTTAACTATTACACCCGCACCGTATACCGGGCCAACAGCAAAGGCTGGTTTAGTGATGTGCCGCCAACCGCGCCGCCGCTTACCGACATGGGCTGGGAAATATACCCGCAGGGCTTAACCGAAGTGCTGCTGGCAATGCACCGGCGTTATAACTTGCCGCCGGTGTATATTACCGAAAACGGTGCCGCTATGCCGGATACCTTATTGCATAATCAGGTAGCCGACGCAGAACGGGTGAGTTATTTTCAGCAGCATTTACAAGCTACCGAAGCTGCCATAACGGCCGGTATGCGCATAGACGGCTACTTTGCCTGGAGCCTGATGGATAATTTTGAATGGGCCGAGGGTTATGCCAAGCGTTTTGGTATAGTCTATGTTGATTACGCTACACAGCAACGCACACTGAAAACCAGTGCCATAGCGCTGCGTGAGCTGTTTGCCGGGCGGCAAAAATAACAATAAATAATACAGGGTTGCGGCACATGCTGACAAAACGGGAAAAAGTGGCCTATGGCCTTGGCGATACCGCCAGTAATATTGTGTTCCAGACGGTAATGCTGTTTCTTACCTTTTTTTACACCGATATTTTTGGTATCTCCCCGGCGGTAGTCGGCAGCATGTTTTTGCTGGTACGTATTATCGATGCGGTAACCGATCCGCTAATGGGCGCACTGGCCGATAAAACCCAAAGCCGGCATGGTAAGTACCGGCCCTATTTACTCTGGCTGGCACTGCCGTTTGCGCTGTGCAGCGTGCTGGCCTTTACCACGCCGGATTTGTCGGCCAACGGCAAGGTGATTTATGCCTTTGCCACCTATACCTTATTAATGCTGGCCTACACTGCGATTAATATTCCTTACTCGGCGCTGGGCGGCGTGTTAACGGCAGATCCCACAGAGCGGGTATCGGTGCAGTCGTACCGCTTTGTGTTTGGTATGCTCGGCGGTTTATTAGTCACGGCCTGCACCCTGCCACTGGTAAACTTTTTTGGTAACGGCGACAACGCCAAAGGCTATCAGCTGACCATAGCCGCGATGAGTGCGCTGGGTTTAGTGCTGTTTCTGCTGTGTTTTGCCGGCACGCGCGAGCGGGTAACGGCACCGGTGGATCAACAACTTACGCTGCGCAGCAGCTTTGCATCCTTGTGGCAAAATGATCAGTGGCGTATTTTGTGTGTGGCGGCGTTTTTCCTGCTTACCGGCATGGTATTACGCACTACCCTGGCTATTTACTACGTGAAGTATTTTCTCGGCCGCGAAGATTTAATCACCGCCTTTGTCACCTTGGGCATGATTGGTAATATTGCCGGTTGCGCGGTAGCACAGTGGCTTAGCCGTTATGTCGATAAAGTAAAAGCCTATATTGGCTTGCAGCTGATCGCTGCCGTGATTTGCGTAGTCAGTTTCTTTATCGGCAGCGAACAGCTGGTACTGGCATTTGCGTTGTATTTTCTCTGGGGCTTCTTTTTACAAATGGCCACGCCGCTGTTGTGGGCCAAGATGGCCGACACTGTCGACTACGGCCACTATAAAACCGGTATCCGTATTACCGGCCTGGTGTACTCCTCTATCGTATTCTTTATTAAACTTGGCCTGGCGCTGGGCGGTGCTTTGGCCGGCTGGTTACTGGCCGGTTATGGCTATCAGGCTGATGTGCCGCAAACTGCAGATACACAGCAGGGCATTTTACTCAGCTTTACGCTGTTACCTGCCATCGGCTCGGTGCTGGTCGCCATAGTAATGAGCCGCTACCGCTTAACCGGCGCCAGGGTGCTTGATATCCACCGCCAGCTGGCGCTGCAAGCCGGGTAAAACCGGCTATTTCTGTAGCTGTACAGTAAGTGTTTATTTATTAAACAAACTATGGAACCAAGGTAGAGACAAGCGCGTATACTGGTGCGGTTAACGTACATGTCGTGCGTTTGCAGTACCCGGGTGGTGTTATGCAGGATAAAAAATCGATGACAGTCGCGATGCGGCTGGGTTTGGGTTTTGGCGTGATCTTATTGCTGATGGTAGCACTGACGTTGTTTGGTGTGCAGCGGGTTAATCAAATTAATCACACACTTACCGAAATTACCGAAGTTAATTCTGTAAAACAGCGCTATGCCATCAATTTTCGTGGCAGCGTGCATGACAGGGCGATAGCACTGCGTGATGTTACGCTGGTACCTGATGTGTCGGCATTATCACCGATACTGGCCGACATTAACCGGTTACAAGCGTTTTACCAGGACTCCCGCCGGCCAATGGACCAACTGTTCCTGCGCGGTAGCGATATAAACCCTGCCGAACAGCGGTTACTCGAAGCGATCCATCAGGTAGAACAACGCGCCCAACCATTAGCGGCAGACGTTATCCGCCTGCGCCAGCAAGGTCAGCAGGCTGCAGCTCAGCAGATACTGTTGCAAAAAATGAGTCCGGCCTATGTTGACTGGCTGGCCAGCATCAATGCTTTTATTGATTATCAGGAGCAGAAGAATCAGCAGGCCACGGAGTATGCCCGCAATGTGGCGGCTAACTTTGCCTGGTCGATGGTGTTATTGACTTTATTTGCCATTTTTATCGGTGTAGTAACGGCTTGGTATATCAGTCGCTACTTGCGCAGTGCTCTGGGTGGTGAGCCGGCGCAAGCGGCTGATATTGTCAGCCGGATTGCCGGTGGTGACCTGACAACGCCGATCAAATCAAGTCAGCCAAACAGCATGTTGGCGGCGGTGGCCAGTATGCAGAGTCAGTTACGCCAAACGTTAAAAGAAGTTATTGCGGCTGCACATACTGTTTCAACCCGGGCAACCGAACTGGATTTAGCCTCAAAAGAAGCGTTACAGGCTTCAGAATTGCAGGCATCTTCTTCTACCGCTTCAGCTGCCAGCATTGAACAGATGACAGTAAGCCTGAGCGCGGTAGCTAACACTGTGCAATTGACCGAGCAAAACTCAGAAAAAACCGCTGAGCTGTCGGCACAGGGCGCTAAGTTGGTAAAAGACGCTGCTGCTGAAATAGCATTGGTGGCAGAAACCGTTCAGCAATCTGCTACGCAAATCGGTAGTTTGCAACAACGTTCAAAAGACATTGCCGGTATTGCCGGCGTGATCCGCAGCATCGCCGAACAAACTAACTTACTGGCACTTAATGCCGCTATTGAGGCCGCCCGCGCCGGCGAGTCTGGTCGCGGTTTTGCTGTAGTCGCCGACGAAGTACGGCAACTGGCCGAACGTACCAGTAAAGCCACCACAGAAATTGCCGGTATGATCCAACTGGTGCAGGATGAAACCCAACAAGCAGTGCAAGGTATGGAAACATCAGCACCGCGGGTTAGCCAGGGCTTAGCGTTGGCCAATCAGGCCGCGGTTATGCTGGAGCAGATAAGGTTACAAGCCGAAGACTCATTGCATAATGTGCGTGATGTTTCCCGCTCTACCAACGAGCAGTCGGCTGCTGTTACTGAGTTGGCTCAGCATATTGAGCAAATAGCGACGATGTCTCGCGAAACCACCATCGTTATGCAGCAGAACCGCGGTGCGGTGGCCGCGTTGCAGCAGGTTGCTGCCGGGTTGAGCGGACAAGTAAGCCGGTTTAAAACAGATTAGCTCCGGCCTATTGCGGCGCTTGCTGGTTGCAAGCCGCTGCAAGCTGGTTAAACAGCGGCACTGCATGCTAGAGTAGATGCCTGAACCTTATTTCACAGGCAGGCCATGGCAACTATTTATCAAGTATCAGAGCTGGCCGGCGTTTCACTGGCCACCGTATCACGGGTAATGAATAACAATGCCCGGGTTAGTGAAGCTACGCGCAATAAAGTATTGGCAGCAATGGCGCAATTGGGCTACAGGCCCAATTCGATTGCGCAGTCGCTGGCGTCAAACCGCTCTAACAGTGTCGGTATTCTGGTCTCTGAATTACACGGCCCGTTTTACGGCGAAATGCTCAGCGGTATTGAAAACGAATGCCGCGCTGCCGGTAAGCACGTGATTATTGCCGCCGGCCACAGTGAAGAGGCCAGCGAAAAAGACGGTATCGAATTTTTAATCAGTCGCAGCTGCGATGCGCTGATTTTGCATGTTGAGGCGGTATCCGACGACTATCTGATCAAGCTGGCCGCCGGTAGCCTGCCGATAGTGCTGATCAATCGCTTTATTCCGCAGTTAGCGGATAACTGTATCAGCCTTGACAATGAGCTGGGCGGTTATCTGGCAACCAAAAAACTGCTGCAACAAGGCCACACACAATTAGCCTATATGGCCGGCCCGATGTGGAAAAGTGATGCTAAAGACCGTTATGCCGGCCATTTACGTGCCATGGCGGAACACGGCTTGCATTTTGATACAGCATTATTGGCCGAAGGCGACTTTCAGGACAGTAGCGGCAGTCGCTGTATGCAGCAGTTACTGGCCAAAGGTATGCCCTTTAGTGCGCTGGTATGTGCCAACGATGAAATGGCTGCCGGTGCGATGGAAGTGGCACGCGAACACGGCTTACAGGTACCGCAGGACTTATCGATAGTCGGTTTTGATAACCTGATCCTGGCACGTTATATCTACCCCAAACTCACTACCATCGATTACCCGATTGGTGAAATGGGCCGCATGGCCGCGCGTTGGGTATTAAAAAATATCTATCAGCAACAAGCACTGCAACTGAAAAATGTCTTCGAGCCGGCGTTAGTAAGCCGCGACTCGGCCAGCCGTTTATTGAGCTGATTAGCCGCTTGCATTGACAAAATGACTGCCGGTCACTAACCTCAGAACTTAAATGACTGCCAGTCACTTTTGAGGTTAGCTATGCACCATACTCCGTCCGATACCGTTGCAGATACATCAACACAGCACCCGGCTTTTGCACCGTTCGCCGATTGTCTGGCGCTGCAACGTTTGGCGTACCATGCTAACCCGGTACCGGCGCTGCAACAGCGGTTGGCAGACTTAGATGCACTAAAGGCGTTAGTTCGCGACAACGAGACGGCTTTAGTTGACGCAGTTAATGCCGATTATGGCAGCCGCTGCCGCTTTGAAACGCGCTTTTCGGAAATTTTAATGGTGCTGGAAGATATTACCCGCACGAAAAAGCAGCTGAAAAAATGGTTGAAGCCACAAAAACGCCATATTGACCGTTTGTTGTTTCCGACCTCCGGCTGTAAGGTGCTGCCACAGCCATTGGGCGTGGTCGGCGTTATAGTGCCGTGGAACTTCCCGATTATGTTGTCACTCTCGCCATTGGTGGCAATTTTTGCTGCCGGCAACCGCGCTATGGTGAAAATGTCAGAAAACTCTGAACAGCTGGCGCAGTTGCTGATTAAACTTGTACCGCAGTATTTCCCCGCCGACAAACTGCAGATTTTTGCCGATCAGGGCGGCAGCGGCGCGGCATTTTCGGCCCAGCCGTTTGACCATTTGTTCTTTACCGGCTCAGCACAAACCGGCCGCGCGGTAATGGCCAATGCGGCGAAAAACCTGACGCCGGTAACGCTGGAGCTGGGCGGTAAATCGCCGGCAGTGGTGGCGCCGGATTTTCCGCTGGCCAAAGCTGCTGAGCGTATTTTGTGGGCCAAGGCATTTAATGCCGGCCAAATTTGCACCAATGTTGATTACCTGTTTTTACCGCACGGCAGCGAGCAGCCGTTCACAGAATTGGCGCGTAAGTTGGTGGCACAGTACTACCCCGATATCAACCATAACGACTACACCGCCATCATCGACGACCGCTCCTACAACCGCTTACAACAAACGCTGGACGATGCCGTTGCTAAAGGCGCCACCGCAGTAAACCTGATGCCGGGCCAAACGCCGGACAAGGCGCTGCGCAAATTTCCGCTTACGTTGCTGTTTAATGTCACTGACGACATGCTGGTAATGCAGCGCGAAATTTTTGGCCCGCTGCTGCCGGTAAAAAGCTATAGCGCGGCCGCTGAGGTGATTAGCTACATTAACAGTAAGCCCCGGCCGTTGGCTTTTTACCCCTTTACGTATGATAAAACGCTGCAACAGCTTTACCTGGAGCAGGTGATGTCCGGCGGTGTGACAGTTAACCACGCCATTTTGCATGTTGGCCAGCACGACTTGCCGTTTGGCGGCATTGGCCAAAGCGGTATGGGGCATTATCACGGCTATGAGGGCTTTTTAACCTTTAGTAAACTGCGGCCGGTGTTTTACCAGGGCGCTTATAACAGCGTTAGCATGCTACTGCCGCCATACGGCAAGTTCGCGCATAAACTGACCGACTGGCTGATCAAATTTAAGGGCTGAGTATGAAGCAAAATGCTATCAGCGCAGAGGCCAAACAACAGCGGCGCGCCGACTTTATTGCTTCGGCGCGGCGCTTGTTTTTACAGCAACAACGTTTACCGGCGGTTGCCGATATTGCCGCCGACACCGGGCTGGCTAAGGGCACCGTGTACCGCTATTTTCAGAGTAAAGAGCAGATTTTTCTTGCCCTGTTAACGCAAGACTTTGCAGAGTTGTTCACAGCGCTGGAACGGTTGATTGAGCAGCTGCCGCAGCCGTTGTCAGAGGCGGCAGAGCCGTTCGCCGATGGTTACCTTAAACTGCTGCAACAGTCGGCAACCTTGCTGCCGCTGCTGGCACTGCTAAACGCTGTGCTGGAGCAAAACCTGCCGCAGCCGCAGTTGTTGGCGTTTAAGCAGCAATTGGCTCAGGCGCTGGATACGCTGGGCGGCAAACTGGCAGTGCGTTTTACGCAGTTAAGCCCGGCCAGCGCCAGCCAGCTTCTGTTGCACAGCTATGCGTTAACCCTGGGCCTGTATCAAAGTACGCAGCTGCCCGCTGCGGTGCAAACGTTGTTGCAGCAAGCCGGGCTGGCGCAATTGCAGTGGGATTTTACTGCTGAGCTGACCGCGGCGCTGTGCCGGTTATGGTGGGGCGCTGCACAAGAATAAACCACTAGGGTAAAGCGCGGCCGCGCGCGGCCAGATACAGCGCATACCAATGTTCACGGCTTAGCTGCACCCTGGTGGCCTGAGTACAGGCGTTAATACGCTGAATATTAGTGGTGCCGATTACCGGCTGAATATTGGCCGGGTGGCGCATTAGCCAGGCTAATACTATGGCCTCCTTGCTTACCTGATATTCTGCCGCCAGTTGCGCCACCAGGTCAGCCGTAACACGAATATTTGCCGCTGCATCAGTCACATCTTTGCCGCTGAACAAGCCCTGGCTTAAGCTGCCCCAGGCTTGCAACTGTACCTTGTTACGCCGGCAGTATTCGATAGTGCCGCTGCCAAAGTTAACGCCCGGCTCGCCGCTGCAACCGGCCGTGGTGCCCTCATCCAGCCAGGCCAGATGGCTTAAGCTCAGCTCCAGCTGATTGGCCACCAATGGCGTGGCCAATGCATCTTGCAACAGCGCCATTTGGTGCTGTTGCATATTCGATACACCAAAGTGCTTTACCTTACCGGCCTGTTGCAACTGCGCAAAAGCTGCTGCCACTTCTTCCGGTTGCATCAAAGGGTCCGGCCGGTGTAACAACAGCACATCCAGCTGCTCAATGTTAAGCCGCGATAAAATATTATCCACCGACTGCAATATCCAGCCGGACGAGAAATCATAGCGCTGCGGAGTATTGGCATCAGCAAAGCGAATGCCGCATTTAGATTGCAGGCTGATTTGCTCACGCAGCTGTGGCCGCTGTTGCAGCACCTTGCCAAATACTTGCTCGGCTTTGCCGTGGGTATAAATATCAGCATGGTCGAACAGGCAAATACCGGCGTCCAGCGCGGCATCGATCACCGTATGTGCCTGCTGTATATCAGCGTTGCTGGTCGGCTCGCGGCTCCAGCCACCGCCTAAACTCATACAGCCGAATATCAACGCACTATTGTGGTTGACGTAATGCGCCAGTGGATACTTGTTATCGGACATAATAATTCCTGCAGTAGTAAGGCAACACGACCTGTCGTCAGGCCGGTATGGTGGGGCTGAGTGTGCCAAATTTGTATTGCAACAGCAACGAATCCGCTCTAACGCGACAGCGGCAAACGATAAATATCGCCCTGGACCCCGTTGTGACGCACAAACACTGTCTGGTTGTGGCGCACGTTGAAATGCCGGATAAACCGGCCGGGCTCAGTCAGGTGCAGTGTATTGTCGCCGTTTGCCGGGTTCAGCCGGTAAATACCCTGGCCGGGCGTGTAGTAATACAATTGTCCCTGATCAATATGCCAGTTCAGCCAGTTTATCTTGTCAAACTGTGCCAGCAGCAACTGTTCGTTGCCGGAACGTAAATCCTTGTACCACAGACCGTCGTGATGAAACTTGCTGAAATATAATCCTCCCTGCCAAATACGGCCGCTATAGCCTCCCTGCTGCGTCAGTTTTTTCTCTGTCTTGCTGAGTATGTCATACAGCCATAACTGCCAGTCGCCATCGCGCTGGCTGCTGTACAGCAGGCTATTGCTGTCTGGCCCCCAATTTACCACGCCAACCTGTTTATCTGCTGTCAGCAGCGTTTGCAACTTAGCATTGGCAATGTTCACGCTGTAGGCGGCACCGTCTTTGCTGAACAGCAACTGTTTGTCATCTGCCGACCACTCCGGCCGGATAAAACCTGGCTGTCCGGGCAGCTCAGTCAGCAACCGCTCGGTGCCGTCCGGTTGTTGCAGCCACAACTGCTCGTGGCCATGGCGGGTGCTGAGAAAAGCCAGCTGTGTAGCGTCATGCGACAGACGCGGCATGGTATCCAGCCGCGAGCTGTTAATGCGCACCGCTTGGGTCCCCTGGCTGTCAGTCTGCCAGATATCGGCGCTCAGCTCAGTGCTGCTGAAATACAATGAGTTACCGGCGACGACAAACGAGTTGATAGGGTCGGCAGCGTGATACAAGGGGCTGAGGCTGGCATCGGCAATATGATATTGGTACAGGGTCTGGCCAGCGCTGAGCAGCAACATGGTATCGCTATACCAAGCCAGCGCATTAGCCCGAACCGGCAGTGGTTGTGTATGCATAATTTCGCCGCTGTTGCTGTTCAGTATCTGAAGTTCACTGGCGTTGGTTGAAATATAACGCAGTAGTGCCAACTTACCTGGGGTAGCTGATGGTGCCAGGGCAACATCACCAAGGCCGGAATAATTGGTTGGCATTAATGTTAACTGGTGTAAAACTCCGCTACCCATACTCAGCCGGTGCAACTGATAAGGTTGGGTTTTGTCGGGCCGCTGGCGGAAAAACAACGCCTGACCGTCGGCTTGCCAACTTAGCTGCGGATCGTTATCTGCCGGGCATTGGTGTAATACGCGGCGGTTATCTTCAGTTGTAATAAGCGCCGGCATGGTTATTTGCTGCAGCACCAGTTGGCACTTGTTGCCGGCCGTGTAGCGCACAAAGGCAAACTGGCTGCCGTCAGGGCTTAACGCCGGATAACGGCTGTCTTCGTTATCCTTGGTCAATTGGTGGTGTTGGCTATCCGCCAACGTATTGAGCCAGATTTGATAGTTCCCATTAGCAGTTTGACGCTGGTACAACAACGCAGTTGCTGCGAGGTTGCTGCTAAGCTGGCTTTCCCGGCCGTTAAAGCCGGTGTGCGGCTCTGCATTACCGGCGCTAAGCGACGGCAGCGTTTTGCTAAGCAGAAACCAGGCCGCCAGGCTGCATAACAATATTGCCAACCCGCTCAGCCTAAACCAGCGTTGGTGTGGAATGGCTCCGGTGGCAGCCGGGCGGGAGGCGGGTAAGCCCGTGGCGATAATAGTTGCTGCCGGCAGCAAGCGGTAACCGAGCTTAGGCAATGTTTCAATGTAGTTTGTCTGTGGATCGAGGCTGGCAAAGGCTTTTCGCAGCATCGACACCGCGCGGTTGATAGCTCCCTCGCTGACTATACGGCCATCCCAGACGCTGCTGATAAGTTGCTCGCGGCTGACTACCTGAGACGCATGTTGTAGTAACACCAACAACAATTTATGTTGGCGTGGCTCCAGGTACAGTTGTTGTTCACCCTGTTGCAACTGACGATTCTGGCTTTCGTAAATTATGCGTCCTAACTGCCAGCTTGCTGTGTGCTCGGTATTTATCTCTGGGTTCATTTCGGGTCCGGTAAGCTTTTCATCATATAAACATCAGCTCGAAGGCCGCGGCAAAACTGTATTGCAGGCGTAAGCTTGGCCGGCATTCAGGTTAACAGGACATTAATATGAAACAACAAATAAAAACAATAGGCTGGGCAATAACGCTGCTGATTGGCCTGACGGCCTGCCAGTCTTCTGATAAGCAGCAGGACTCTGCTCAGCAGCTACAGCAGGTAGAGCTGGGTAGCCGTAGCTACTGGCTGGCGCTGCCACAACAGTATCAGCCGGCAAATAGTTATAAATTATTGCTGGCATTTCATCCTTCCGGGGGCAGTGGTAATGGGATGCAGTCACTCAGTCATTTTGAGCAAATGAGTGATGACTATATTGTCGCTTATCCGGATTCTGAGCAGGTAGAATGGAATGAAGGCTGTAACTGCAACATTGCTCATCGTCTGGGCGCAGATGACTTAGGCTTTACCGCCGATATGATTGCCGATATCAGCAACCGTTACACTGTGACGCCGGGTGAAGTATATGCCGCAGGCTATTCTCAGGGCGGGTTATTCGTACAGAATTTGGCCTGTAATCTGCCTCATCTATTCAAAGCTGTTGCTGTGGTGGCCGCATCGATGTCAACCCAGCTGGCATCGGATTGTTCGCCTGAGGCTGCGGTATCGCTGATGATGATACATGGCACCGCGGACACCGTTCTGCCTTATACAGGTGTGGAGCACAATAATTTCGGTCTGATCAGCTCACCGGATGCTATTGCCTTAATGGCGGAAAAAAACGGCGCATTACCTTATGCATTGCACAAAGCGTCGGTAGCACCAGATACCAACCTGACCAGTTACCATAATGGTACGCAAAAGTTCCAGTTGTATAGCGTAGAGGATGGCGGGCATAACTGGCAGTTTACCGGTTTTGATACCAGCCGTCGGATCATGACATTTTTTGCGGAACTGGATCAGCCGGAGTTACCTGAGCATTCAAAACTGGTAACCACTGAGCAGGGGCAGTTTCATGTCCGTGCTATGGGGCTGGACAATCCGGGACCAGCTGTAGTGCTGTTGGCCGGGCCGAATTATAACTATCATAGCGACAGCGCTTGGTTTGCCGCGCTGCAGCCACTGTTGGCACAGCAGTATCGGGTCTACAGCATCGACCGGTTGGGCAATGCTTATAGCAGCAAAGCGGACGAGCTGTCTTACCGCCGTTTTGCTGATGATCTGGCGGCAGTGCTACAACAGTTACAGGAAACACAACTGGCGTTGGTCAGCTTTTCCAGCAGCAGTATCAGTGCGCGCTGGTTTTATCAGCAGCATCAGCAGCAGTTTGATATTAAAGCCATGTTGTATATTGATCCCGACATTCCGTTGCCGCATTCGCTAAGTTTGTATCAGGGTTACCCTGCAGATTGGTATCTGGCGAACTTACCGGCTTTGCTGCCCCACCTTGCTGCCGGTAACTGGACAGAAAGAACCAAAGATAAGCTCAATGTTGAATATCAGGAAGTGCAGCAGTTAGTGGCACAGCATAATGTGCAACTGGACTGGAGCTACTTTGAACAAATTATACAGCAACGCTTACTTATTCCTCAGCAACAGGCCCGGGCCATAGAAATTGCCGGTTATATTGCAGACCTTGACGGCTATGCCGCCTTACCAATGCTTTCAGCAATACCGATCAGTGTGATTGACAGTGATTTTGAACAGCAGCAGATAGATTCAGTGCAAGAGGATGAACCTGAACTGGCTGAAGCACTGCGTCTGTGGCAACAGGAAGGCAGTGCCTGGAGTGCAGAGCAGGCTTCGTTATCTAACGGTCAATATATTGCTCTGAGTAACAGTGATCACTTAGTACCGGTGCAGCAACCAGAGCAAATAAAGCAGGCGCTGGATTGGCTGTTCGGGCAATTACAATTACCGTAATCAATGTAACCATAAGGCAGCAACTCATGCATCCGGCTCACAGCCGGATGCTTCTTATTGGCTGTGGCAGTTAACCAGGGTTTGGTACTCGTCGAACGCAAAATGGTCGGTCATGCCGCTGATAAAGTCCTGCAGCAAACGACAGCGATAATACAGCTCCGGGGCGTTATCGCTCGCGGCCATATCCGCCACGGCTAACTGGTATGCCGCGACATGCTTATTTGGCAAGCGATGCGCCAGCCGTTGCTGTTGGGCTAGATGGTAGGCCTGGTTTTGCAACACCGCGGCAAATTCAGCGCGCGACAACAGCAACAGTGGCTGATAGCTGCTAAGCAAACCGGCAATAATGCGAAAACCTTGCAACTCCAGTGTTTCTACCTCGGGCTGGTTAAACACAAACTGGCGGGCAACCTGCTTAAAGGTGCTGGTAATGGCATGGTACTGGCTGCTATCTTCCAGCAAAGCGCGGTTCAGAGTGCCGTGATATACCGCGTCGATGTTACTGATAAACTGCTGCGCCGCATGGCGCACCAACGGGTGGATCATGCCTACGCGCAACTTAATAAAAAACTCTGAGGTTTTGTTAATCGGTTCATCCGTCGCCTTATCCAGCGCGGCCTTTACCAGGGCGGCAAAGCTCTCGCTGGCACCACTGTGAGTGCTGATTAACCGGCTTTGCGGTTCCAGCTCAACAAAGGTGGTATTAAGCTGCTGCGCCAGTTCAGTTAAGCTCAGCAGGCCTTTTTCTACCGCATCTTCAAGATCTGCCAGACAGTAAGAAATATCGTCGGCGGCTTCCATAATATAGGTCAGCGGATGGCGGCAATGCGCGGCGGTTTGCATTTCCTGCCACAGGGCCTCAACTAATTTTTGCTCGGAGTAATAGTAACCGGGTTTCTTCTGTAAATAGCTTTGACTGTGGCTGTTATCCGGTTTGGCGGCAGTGCCCTGGCGGGTGTATTTTAAAATACAGGCAATTTGCGAGTAGGTCAGGTTCATCCGCTGCAGGCTGTGTACCAGCCGTATGGCCTGGGCGTTGCCTTCAAACCGGGCCAGCTCGATGCACAGTGTCTGCCATAAAGCGTTATCCTGCAGCTGATGCTGTGCGGTCAGTGTCGGCAACGTTGTACTAAACCAGGCATTGATGGCACTTTCGCCACTGTGGCCAAACGGCGGGTTACCGACATCGTGCAGCAGGCAGGCCATTTCTACCAGCGATTCGATGGGCCGCTCCAGCCCGGTTAAGCCATACTCTGCTTGCTCTGCATCTGATAACAAGCGGAATATGGATTGCACAATAAAACGGCCGCTTTGCTGCACTTCCAACGAGTGTGTTAAGCGGCTGCGCACGGCAGCATTGCGCTCCAGCGGAAATACCTGGGTTTTTTGTTGTAAGCGTCGTACTGCTGCCGAGTTAATAATGCGGCCCCGGTCACTTTCCAGCGCGCTGTGTAAATCGCCGCTGCGGCTTTGCAGTACGCGATCTGCTTTGATTTTATTGCGAAAATCCATAGCTTAGTCTCAGGTTATGCTCAGCTGAGCAATGCCGGCAGTTGCCGGTAGTCAAACTCAGTAAAGCAGCGGATTTTATGATCGGCGATATCAAATTTGCTGTGCTGCCATTCATGCGCGGCCGGTATCGCAACCACTGTCATGCCGGCGGCTTTAGCGGCAGTAACGCCGGCAAAGGAGTCTTCGAACACTAAACAATGCCGCGGTGCTACGCCCAGCTTTTCTGCGGCTAACAGGTAAATATCCGGCGCCGGTTTACCCTGTGTTACCAGCTCTATATGGCAACGGGCATGGAAATAATGCGCGATATTCAGTCGCTGCAAGGTGGTATCAAGCAGCAGTTGCGGCGAGTTAGTGGCCACGGCGATTTTTAGCGCCGCTTGCTCCAGTTGCTGTAGCAGTGCAGGCAAACCGGTTTTGGCCACACCGCCTTGCCTTACGCCGTTGGCAACAAACTGAATAATCTGTTGCTCTACCTGCAGTGGTGTAAGCGTTGGCCAGGGCTGATGCTGATACCAATGCGCAACCACGCTGGCGGTAGTCAACCCGGTGCTTTGCAACTGCGGTGGTTTAGTGAAATCCACCCCCAAGCCGCCCAGAATGGCCTGCTCGGCCTGATGCCATAACGGCTCAGAGTCGATCAGCACACCGTCCATATCGAAAATAACTGCCTGAAACACCGCGCCTCCGGATTTGCTACGCTAAAGCAGCAGCATAACATGCAGTAATTTACTTTGCTGCTACAGCCAACCTTTTTGCCGGGGTACCACCGCTACTGAATCTTTGCCAAGATTGTGGGAAAGCTATACCGATAACATAAACAAACCTGTGCTTTACTTAACATTAAACTAAGTGCTGCCAGCCTCTAAACCTTAGGGGTTAAAGACAGGCTGTGCGTCCGGGGCTTCTGCGTGGTATTTATCGTCGCTGAACAGCAGCGGATAATAAAAATGACGCAGTTGAGCGTGAAAATCTCTTACTTTTTGTTCATAGCGCCAGGCCGCTTTCGCGTCTGTTTGCGCCCAATCGGTAAGGGTTCTTTGCAGTAAGGTTGCCGGTGATAACCATGCTACACAACCAGCCGCCCGATATTTATCTTCTGCGGTTTGCTGATAAGCTTGCGCTAATGGCCAGGCCGCTTCATCCCCCAATTGCTGAAAGGCGTAATACCATTTCCATTCAAACAGCGATTTTACCTGGGTTTTGCCAGCCCACTCAGGATGAGATACCACAAAAGCGTGCATGGTTGTTTCAATAGGAATATCCCAGGCATCATTTACCGCTTCACGCTGGGTCAGCAGAATATCGCCGCCTTGCGGGCCATGAAAGCCTTTATCAATCGCGACATTGGCGACAGCAGGAATAATAAAGGTGGTTAATAACCAAAAGCCGATTAAAAACGAGGCCAGTACCGGGGCAGAAAAGCTAAAACGTGCCACCCAATAACACAGTAATGCCCACAGCAGAATATAAACCAGTGCTATGGCTATAACCGACAGCATTAACCCGGCAGAGACGCCATTAAATATAGCGCCGGCGATAAAAGGCAGCATAAGCGCTAGCCACAGCGTTAGTAAAACAACTACGGCCCGTAACGGCCACAAGCTATACGCCGTGCGCGCAGTAATAGATAAAAAGTCTAACCGGCCGGCAGCCCGCTCGCTGGCCCGCAAATCATGCAGTAACAATATAAGCAGTAAGGGCGCAATAACGGCGATAACAAAAGTAAAATCAATACGGCCAACCAGTGCCAGCTCAGGGTTTTGGGTATCGGACTCATGAATTTGCCCTTCAAGTGCCAGCATACGGATACGATGCTTCCATGGATAAACATCACGTACGCCTAAAGCGGCAAAGGCCAGTGAAGATGGCGGCGCATAAGTCAGGTGAAAAGTATAATAAGCAAGGGAGCCATAATCATCGTAGCGTTTTGTTACATCGGCTTGATCCTGTTGATCTGCTTTTTGCATACGCTCTATGGTGGCATGTTGCTGCGCGACTTCCACGCTGCCGGTCCACACAGAAAATAAAGCCAGTAAAAAACCAACCAAAAGCACTAAAGCTATGCTCTTCTTGCGTAAAACAAATCGGCTTTCACGGCAAATGTCTAACCAACTCATATACGTTTACCTGCGAATAAAATAAATCCCAACACGACAGCCATGGCACAAAATAGCTGTAACAACGCCATAAGACTGTTGGCAAACAGTTGCTTTGGCGCTAACGGTGTAAAATGAAAATCATCCAGTATTTGCCAGTTAGCTGAGCTGACAGTCGCCTCTTTCTGCGCTTGTTGGCTGCTATATCTGTTTGCATCTTGCGCGTAGCTAAGCCCTTCAGCGTGCAGCGTATTCAGCGATTGCACAAAGTCATAGCGTATTGTTTCTGCCTCGCGCAGGAAACGCTGGTAGTTTTCCAAATCGGTACCGGCAAGCTTCATCGAGGCAGTCTGGATCGCAATAGCGGGTGACAACCAGCCAAATTTGCGGGCAATATCAGCCTGAGCTTGCTCGCTTTGCATTTTTCGTTCGGCAAATTTGTTCAACACTTCCGTATGATGCGCCTCTGAATAGCGTGATACCACGCCTCTGAAATTAACCGGTAGCTCTTCCACTGTCGCAACATTATATTGCGCTAAAAGATTGTCTTTAAGCGCTTTAAAAGCAGGATCGTTAGCATTGTGCCCGTCCCCTGTGTTACGAATACTTTGTAGCACAGCAAAATCGGTTTCCAGTTTCCCCTGCGAGGCCAGAGCAACACTGGCAGTGTTGCCGGCAATTCTGGGCAGGATAAGACACATGAGGATCCAAACAGCCATTAAGCCACTAAAGCTGGTGCTGTTAGCGGATGCCAGAGCAGAAACGGCCAGCACGATGCCGCACCAAATAGCCAAATACAGCAGATAGGCAATTACAAAAGCCACCACAGGTAACACCGCAGCACCGTTTAACAGCGTCAGCAGTGCCCCCACAACAAGCGGGGCAAGTATTAACAGGCCCGCACCGGCCAGCGCCACAGCTTTACCCAGCATAAGCGTTAGCGCTGACACCCCCTGCACCTTAAGAAAATCTAAGGTGCCGGCCTCACGCTCACGGGTCATAACACCGAAGCCCAGTACAATGAGCAGCAGCGGGGTGAGTACTTGCATGACATAGGCCGGGGTGAGTTTACCGAGCCAGTTTAAGCCACTGCTTTGCTTTTGCCCGGCAAAGGTCGCGCTGTTTTGCTGGTGCCCTTCAAGAAAAATGGCATTACCGGTAAACGCATCGATACCCGGATCTAACGCACTTAAAGGCGGCGGAGCACGAAATAAATAATGACCATAGTGGATCATCCGGTGGGGATGGCGGTCTGGTTGTGCCTCAAACACCTGCTTCGCCTCAGATTGCATATGCTGACGCTTTTCAGCCGTTGCCGTAATGGCGGCTTGCGTTACCCAAACCGAGGCAATTGCCAGCACCAGCGCAATCAGCAACACGGTTTGCGCCAAACTGGAACGTCGCCAGTAGCGCCACTCGTCTCTGGCGATTGCCATTACAGTACTGCTCATTGCAGCGCTACTCATTCCGCGCCCCTGCAGTGAACGCTTTGTGTACGACCTCAGAGTCGATATTGCCGTGTTCGGGCGCGTCGAACATGCCAACAATTTCTCCGTTATGCAGTAAGCCAATGCGGTCAGCTACATGACAGGCGCCATAAACATCGTGGGTTACCATAAAAATAGTAGAGCCCTGCGCAGCCAACTGTTTTACTAAACGGTTGAAATCATCAATAGCAACAGGGTCCAGGCCAGATGTGGGTTCATCTAAAAACAAAATGGGTGCTTCACGCAGCAATGCCAGGGCAATGGCGGTCTTTTGCCGCATGCCTTTTGAATAACCCGCCAGTGCTGAATTCCAGGATGCTTCCTGCAATGCAACACGCTGTAAAGCTTCAGCAATATCGCCAGATGTTTTCTGCTTGCCAGACAATGATAAAAAATATTTTATATTTTCAACTGCCGTTAAATGGCCGTACAACATGACAGACTCCGGCAAGTAAGCGACTTTTTGCCGAACGACATCCGGTTGCTGGTGCACATTAACCCCTGCCAATGACACAGAGCCGGATGATGGCGTCATAAGACCAAGAAAGGTTTTAATGGTTGTAGATTTACCTGCGCCATTACCGCCCAGCAGCGCCATAACTTCGCCTTTCCGGGCACTAAAGGAAACATTCTTCAATATTTGCTTTTCTTTTACGTTAACGCATAAATTTGAAGCACTTATAACCAGTTCCTGCATTTTAAATCATCCCGAAATTCAATAAAAAATATTACATGTAGTGGGGGAAGCCTTAACTTCAGAACTGATATTTCACACTAACACTGTAGTTTACCGGCGAGCCCGGAAGGTTCCATAACTTATGGTACGAGTTCTCAATGTACGCTTCATTAAACAGGTTGTTTACATCAAACTTCAGGCTAAGCTGTTGGCTCAAATCGACAGACGCTGCCAGGTTAACCAAGGTGTACGCAGGCAAAATGTAGTTCGCATCTGTTGTTTCACCCACGCGGTCACCAACGTGGCGTACCGTTACAGCAAAAAAAGCGTCTTTCGCTAATACCTGAGCAAAGTGGTTCACAGAGATATAGCCAGAGTGTTTAGCGATGTTTATTAACCGCGAGCCTTTAGGAATAGGCACACCCCAATCAAGATTGGTTGCGTCTTTAGCTGTTTTTGCGTCAACGTAGGCATAGCCCAGGTCGATACTGGTGCTTGTCGTCAGGCTGGTCGTCAGTTGAAATTCAATTCCCTGGCTTGCTACTTCACCTAAAGTTGCTGAAAAATTGGTGTTTGGTACAGCCGTTAACATATTGGTTTTTTCTGCATCGAAAATAGCAGCACTACCTGAGAAACGTCCGGCGAGATTTTGCCATTTAGCACCGATTTCAAAAGAGGTGGTTTCTTCAGGAGCAAAGGCATTTCTGTCAGAATCCAGCCCCGGGTTTGGTCTGAAGCCTTCAGCATAACTGGTGTACAAATTCACACTGTCGTTAATTTGATAAACAAAGCCGGCCCGTGGTGTAAACTGTGTTTTGTCCTGACTTTGAGATATTTCACTGACTCTATTGAAAATATCTTGCTCAAACCGATCTACGCGAAACCCGAGTAGTAACTTCGTTTTCTCTGTCAGTTCAATTAAGTCCTGCGCATAAAAACCTAAGCCTTGCTGTTTTTCATTCGTCAGTGTTGTCGGTAACACGTCCGGGCGAAAGATGGTGTAATCAGGATTATTCGGGTCAATGCTATAGGTTGTATCGCCCGCTCCCCAAGCTGTTCGCCACAATCTGTAATCAGTGTCCAGGTGATAGTTGTAATAATCCAGGCCGACCAATACATTGTTAACAAAACCTGCAAGTTCGGTGTTACCACTTAACTCAAAACGTAAAGATAGATCCCGTGCCTGATAATCGCGCTCTCTGCGTTGTCTTGATAAACGATTAGGATCAGTTAACAGCAACTGTCTGCCATCTGATAGCTCTGTATCTGAAGATTGCCCCTTCATTGATGAATCTCTGTAGGCAAAACCGGTTAAAAGGTGCCAATCCTGACTCAGAGTATGATTTAAGATCACTTGATGACCAAGGGCTTTCACTTCATGGGCACGGTCCCGAAGATCACCATAAAAATCTTCAGGACTGGCTGCGTCGAAATCGTTATCTAAAATATAAACACCGCGATCCAGTGGTTTTTCCTGCTCAAGAATTTCCATCTCGTAACTGAGACTGGTCTGGTCAGAAATATTCCAGATAAAAGATGGGTTTAAGTTCAGATTCTTAAAGAAAACATGATCCCGGTGTGTATCAGAATCTTCATAACTACCCGTAATACGGTAAGCGCTGGCATCGTTAAGGCCGTTGCTGTAGTCAAATTCCAGTACTTTCTTGTTGTAATTTCCTACTGTTGCCTGAAGGTAACCCTGCTCATCAAACAGGGGTTTCTTGGTAATAACATTGATGGTACCACCAGGCTCACCCTGGCCGTATAGCGCAGAGCCGGGCCCTTTCATCACTTCAATGGTTTCAATATTTACCGTACTTCTGTTGCCGCTGTAGCCGCGTACGTTAAAACCATTGATTAAGTAGCCTGTTGGGTTGGATTCATCGCCCGAAAAACCGCGGATAGCAAAGCTATCAAACATACCACCAGAGCTGTTTTGTCTAACGATAGATGCTGAAAAGTCTAAGGCGTCACTAAGACGGCTAATGCCTTCGTTTTCTAATTTATCAACACCAATGCGATCTATGGCTTGTGGTGTATCAATAAGTGGTACATTGCCACGATAAGGTTGCCAGTGTTTTTTAACTTCAATATGCTCAATACCGGCATTAGCCTCTTGAGGTTGCATAGCATTATTGCCGGTATTTTGTGCTGCTGCACTGGTAGATATGGCGAGTAACGAGAATAAAAACCGCTTTTTCATGAGTTTTACATTGCTTGGGTGAAATGATTAGCTGATGTTATAACATAACAATATTCATCGCAACGAAGGCGCGTAAAACTTGAGACATGAAGTAGGTACTAAGCGTTGAATGCGTTATAGCCTGCGATATCAGGCAGCAAACTGCAGGCCGTACTGGTTGCCTTTTTTCCACACGCATTGCGCGGTATTTTTGCCAAAGCGCTCGCTTTCAATGTCGATGCTGTCGCCCTTTTTCAACTCGCCGTTGTATTGAATGCGGGCGCCGCCGCCCTGGCTGAAATTCAGCAGCTGACAATTGGCGGCAAACTCTTTTAATGTCAGTTGCGCCAGCGGTGTATCAGTTGCCATATAGCGGATTTTACTGCGCCGGTCGGCCAGTTTGTCGGCTACGGGGAAATCCGGGTTTTTTGGCCGGTAGCTGCCTTCGGCTATACGTTGATATACGCTGTCGTGGATACTGACATTAATCGGCGGGTTGGCAGGGTCGCCATAAATGCGCCGCATCGGCTCACCTGCGCCCATTTTTTCCAGCAATTTATAACTGATGGAATAGGAGTCGTGCGGCTGCATATACAGATCCGGCTGGCACAGGGTGAGTAAATAATCATCATTAAACTGCAGCCCCAATGCACAGGCTTTAATTAACATCCACTGCAAGGCAATATCAGACAGTCCGCATTTTTCATAGCCACCACCAATGTCGGAATGCACGCCGGCAAACCAGCATTGCTCCATAAATTGATCGTCGTTCAGGCTGCCGGTCCACAGGTTCGGTGTAAAAGGTTCGCGGCGCTCATCCAGCGCCAGGGCGTGGTAAGCGTGTTTTACCATCGGGCTGATATGAGTATTGTAAAAGCCCACCCAAGGCCGGGTTAGTTTACCCAGTAATCGGGTTGGAGCCCCCAATGCGCCGACAGTATCGAATACGCCCACCATGTGAATATCGGGTTTGTAATTGTCGTCATACTGAGATGCCGGCCGTTTTTCCGGTGCGGTACGGTAGTACTGATAGGCTTTTCTCAATTGATCCAAACCGTGTTTTTCGATCAGACCAACGCTGCTAATCAGCCCAACTAACGCCCTGGCAGTAAAGGCGCCGCGGCTGAAACCAAAAAAGTACAGCTCATCACCCAACTGATAGTTGTGCACCAAAAAGCGATAAGCATCCAGCACGTTTTGTTCCATACCGTAGCCAAAGGCGCCGCCGATATATTTATCTATCGCATCGCCGGTTCCAATGCCTTGATCGTAATACACCACCTGATGCACGCCGTCGCTGTCCGTCGGTCTGATGCTGCGTACCAGTTTGGTCACATTAGTCGGAATTTCATCCGGCTCATTCCAGGTGCCATCACAACAAATAATAATGCGTTTTGCCACGGCCATAGCTGTGCTCCTTCGCTTAAAACAACACCGTCCCGCAAAGCGATAACGGCGTTAGTTGGAGCTCAAGTATAGCTTATGATTGGTTAAAAAATGTACAGTAAGGCGGGTTTAGCGGCTGGCGCCTGGTTCTGCGCTGATGCTGACGTCCAGCAAGCCGGCCTGGTGCAGAAACAACAGCAGCAGTGCTGACAATAACTTGGTAAAAATCACTATCCAGACGCTGTCTTTAAAATCGGCATTGGTGGCGCGCATCAGCAGATAAATATAGGCCACGATAGCCAGTAACCAGCCGTAGACCGGAATAAGCGAGATTAACGACACAACAAACACCACTGCCAGCAGCACTTTTAACTCTGCCGTTACAAAGGCCAAGCGGCTGGCCAGATAGACACAGCAGGACGTTAACAGCACATCCAGTGCAAAAATAATCGCTGTAACGCCCATGCGGTAATCCTTTTACTACAGTAAACCGGCGTTCAGGCTAATACATCCGGCCGGTGATGGCAATTTACTGCAGTAACTCTGCCGGTAAGCTCCAACTGGTGGTGAGTATTTCGCCCTGCCAGGTTTGCAGTGTCAGCCACATTTTATCTGTGCTGCTAAACTGCTGTGGCGCTATGGCATGCACATGCTGGCCGTGGCGGCTGCCATGTAAAATACCTTCTTCGCCCTGTTGCAGCTGCGCCAAAGGCAAGGCAGCAGGGCCAATATTTAAATAGCCCTGGCGTATGCTGCTGATATCGCCTTTGCTGAACATCAGCATAAAGTCTTTCACGTATTCGTCGTGGTGCGCGTAGGGTGGCTCCAGGTTTAACGGCATAGGCGAAATTTCAAATTCGCTCACTTGCTGTGCCGGCCAGGCTGCGGGGAACTCGGGCGTCAGTGACTGATATAAAAACCAAAACGGTAATACCAACACCAGGCCATTCAGTTTGTATTTGTGTCGCTGCCAAAAACTGTTACTACGCGCCATGGTTAATCTCCTGCAACGCGGCGGCTTTGCGGCTTTCACGCACAGCTTTTACCGTACGGCTGTCCCAAATCATAAAACCGGTGATCGACATGCCGGACAAAATTAAGCCAAACAAAAACCAAATAGCCTTGGTCCAGATGCCGCCAAGGGTGCCGTAGTGCAACGGGTCGGCAATATGCATTACGGTTTGTAATGCGGTCATCGACTGCGGCGACTTCTCGTGGGCAATATCACCGGTCCAGGGGTTAATGCTCAGGTTGTAAGATTGCTCGTCATAAAAAATATGGTCGCCGCCGCCCATCAGCGTGTACATGCCGCGGTTGTGCTCGGGCAGCATCAGGTAACCGGGGCGAAAATCCGGGAAGCGCTGTTGCGCAATTTGCATCGCGTCGGCAAAGCTGACCGGTGGAGTTTGTTGCGTTGCCGGCAGTTGCTCTACGGCTACCAGCGGCGCATGCGGTTCTATATCAATATCCGCATGCCACATTACCGCCTGCACCAAATACCACAGACCGGTAGCGCTCATCAGCATTAAAAACCAGATAGACCAAACGCCGGCCAGCCGGTGTAAGTCAGTCAGGATGGTTTTTTTGCCCTGATTAAAACGAATTTTCGGTTGGGTAAAACTGCGCCAGAAGTTTTTATAGATCACCAGCCCGGTGATTAACGCGCCCAGCATTACCAGCGCCATTGCCGATACCAGGTAATAACCTACGCTATAGCTGCCCGGCCAGGGAAACAGCAACCAGCCGTGCAGGCTGCGCATAAAACCAATAAAGGTAATGCCTTCATTTATTTGCTGAATTTCGCCGCTGTACTGGTTTACGTAAGCAATAGCATAGGGCTTATCATGATCGGTAAAAATCACCGCATTGACCAGGTAAGGCTCAAATACCATTACCGTACCCACATCGGCAGTTGGGTAGGCTTGTTGCACCCTTGCCACCAATTCGGCAACCGGTTTCACCGGTAGATTATCCGGGTTAGTGGCGCGCGAGGCCGGGTTGGTCAGCCAGGTCAGTTCATGGCTAAATACGGCAATAGTGCCGCTAAGGCAGACAAAACAGAAAATCAGCCAGATCGGCAGGGAAAACCAACCATGTAACTGAAACCAAAAACGATTGCTGAGCTTTGCCATAGTGCTGTGCCTGTGTACCTGACTTCTGGGCAACTATATTAATGTTAATAAGAATCCTTATCAACCGCTATTGTGATTGATACTAATTATCATTTGTACTGTTGTGCTTGCTAAACGCCGTTACAGGGCCATCAGCGCCATGCGTTTTGCTATAACCGCTATTTGTTTTCTAATAAAAAAGGCCGCAAGCGCGGCCATTTTTATCAGAGGCTAATTTAGAATGACCAGGTCGCGCCCAGGCTGAAGTTACGTGGTGCACCGTAGTTATACTGCTGGGTTAAGCCGCTATAGTAGGTTTCATCCAGCAGGTTGTGTACGTTCAACTGTAGCGAAAACTGCTGGTTGATCTCATAACGTGCCATCAGGCTGGCCAGCACAAAGCTGTCTTGTTCAACCTGGTATGGCAAACCAGTTACCGGTAGCGCCATTACATCACTGTACGACTCGCTCTCCCAGCTTAAACCACCGCCAACCGTCAGGCCCGCCAGCATGTCGCTAAACTCATAGGTGGAAAACAGGTTCAGCTTCTTGCGCGGGTGGTTTACATTAATATCTGCGCCATCGCGATCTTCAGCAGTAAACTGCGAATAGCCGGCACTGATATTCCAGCTTTCGTTAACGCGGCCGATTACTTCCAGCTCAAAGCCTTTACTTTCTGAACCTCTGGCGGCAAACGACGGGAAAAAGTTATTCGCCGGATCATTGTAGTCACTGTCTGCCTGCGCCAGATTATCTTGCTCGATGCGGAACACGGCAACAGCAGTTTGCAGTGCGCCATCGAGGAAGCTGCTCTTCACGCCGATTTCCTGATTACTGCCGACGATGGCATCGAGGAAATTGCCGTTACGGTCATAAGCATTTTGCGGTGTAAAAATTTCAGTATGGCTGGCGTACAACATATGGTTGTCGGCCACCTGATAGGTCAGGCCAACATAGGGCACAAACTTATCGTCGCCAAAATCCAGTGCTGCACCGTAGTTTATGCCGGCACGTTGCCACTCAGTGTAGCGGCCACCAGCAATCAGCTTAAGTTGTTCAGTGATGGCAAAGCGCGTTGCTGCATAGATGCCAAGCTGATCGGTATCCAGATCAACCGCCTGTTCCGCCGTTGTGGCCCAACCCGGCTCAGCCACGCTTCCGTCCCACTGATAAAAGTTACCGCTATCAGGCCATACCAGGGCGGCATAGGTTTGCACTTCAGATTGCTGTCTGCTGTCCAGGGCGCCAACAACAAACTCATGCTCACGGCCCAACAAGCTGTAACTGCCCTGTAACTGAATATCGACGCTGGTTTGTTTACTGAAGCCTTCACTGTTGTACGGCCAGGCGATCAGGCCTTCACCGCTGTCTTTGTCCGCCGCACCATAGATATACAACAGCCGGGTGTCGGCGGTGTTTTTATTATGGTTCAGGTTAACTTTCAGTTGCCAGCCGTTATTAAACTGCTGGGTTAAACTGATAAAGTGGTTTTTGCTGGTCGAATCCCAGCGCGTCCAATCTGCGGCTGTGGTGGTACCTCTGTCCCAATCGGTTGGCGTATCGTCAGCAAACAGCGGTGGCAGTGCACCCCAGGTCGAGGCGGTTGGGTCATTATCCTGATAGCTGCTGCCGAGGCTTAATGTCATGCTGTTGCTCAAATCGGCATCCAGCACGCCGTACAATACGGTTTTATCTTCTTGCGCCAAATCACGGAAGCTGTCGCTGAGCTCTTTTTTCGCCACAATACGGGCGCGCACATTGCCATCGGCTGTCAGCGGCGTGGTCACATCAGTAGTGACAAAGCGCTTATTCCAACTGCCAATACCGCCGTTGACGCTGCCGGTCAGCTCACGGGCATTAGCATGCTTGCGTACTAAGTTAATTGATGCTGACGGCTCACCGACGCCGGTTAACAGACCGGTAGCGCCACGTACTACTTCTATGCGCTCGTAAATGGCGACATCGGTAATGGTTTCGCCGGAGTCACCGGCCAGGCTCCAGGCCATAGGCACGCCGTCGAGCTGAAATTTATCAATATCAAAACCACGGGCGCTGAACGTATTACGCGTGCTGTCAAAGGATTTGGATGATAATCCCGGCGTTTGGATTACTGCATCTGCAATAGAGCTGATGTCTAAGTCTTTAATGCGTTGGGCCGTCATCACACTAACAGACTGCGGCGTTTCCAGCAGGGTTAAGCCCAAGCCTGTAGCAGTATCAATGGTTTCATTTACCGTGTATTGGCCGCGTACGGTAATGGTTTCCACTGCTTTTTCGTCATTTTTCTGCGTATCAGCCGCAATAGCGGCGGCCGGTAAACACGCCAGCTGCACTGCCAGCGCCAGTTTTAGTTTTTTCATTGAATACTGCATGACCACCTCCAAAAAGTTCCGATGATCATACATTAATGATAACCATTATCAATAGTGTTAAGTTTAGCTTGCGGTGGACACCGGTTGCACATCGTTAGTTTTACTGCCGGCGGAAAATGATGTTGGCCAGCTTTGCCGGTGAACAATGCTACTCACCTGAGGGTAAAGTTTCGTTTAGCCTCAGTTAGCCGCAGTTAACATTTACTTGTATCAGTTAAGGCTGCTATGCCGTTTTTCTGTGTTTGTTGTTTGCCATACTGCTTAGCACTGTTAACAGTGTTGCAACTGATGCTGCCTGAGTGGTTGTCGGTATTGGTTGTTTAAAAGGAACCTTAAAGCGGAGTGTAAAATATGAGCCGGAACAACCACTGCAATACAAATGCATACAACAGACTAAAACAGAGTTGTGTATCAGCTACTGCATTGTTACTGACAGCTTGCATGTCGACCAGCCCGCAAATGGGTAATTCTAAAGGCAATGTGGTGACCGGCGGTGCCGGAGGGGCAAACAGCGCCGGGGCTAACAGCGCGCTGGAAAACTGCGATGCGGCGCTGGGTACCTTGTCGGTGTTTGAAGATACCAGCTTACCCTGGTGGCACGAATATCGCGGCCGTTATCCCACTTTAGGCAGTACCTTGCCGGTAATCCGCTTGATGATCCAGCAATCTAACTGTTTTGTGGTGGTGGAACGCGGCCAGGCCATGAACGCAATGAACCGCGAACGCGAACTGATGCAATCCGGTCAGTTGCGCCAGCACAGCAACGTTGGTGGCGGCCAGATGGTAGCTGCTGATTACACGCTAAGCCCGGAAATTCAGTTTGCCGCCAAAGGCACCCAAGGTGTGCGGGCTTTAGGTGGCGCCTTGCTGGGGTCTTTTGGTAGCTTAGTTGGTGGTGGCGTTAGCAAAAATGAAGCCGCTACCACTTTGCTGCTAATTGACAACCGCTCGGGTGTGCAGGTATCGGCTGCTGTGGGTAATGCCGGTAATTACGATTTCAGTATTCTCGGAGGTTTATTTGGCGGCGGTATGGCCGGTGGAGCCAGTGGCTTTTCCAATACGCCGGAGGGCAAAGTCATTACTGCTGCTTTTGCCGACTCTTATAATCAAATGGTTAAAGCTTTACGCAATTATAAAGCCCAGCAGGTAGACGGTGGCCCAGGTAAAGGCGGCAAATTGACAGTTGGCGGTGCGGCCGATGCCACGCCGCAGGCTACAGCCAACTACACTGTGCCCTCGCCAGCAACCACCCGGCCGGTGGTAGTACAACAAACGGTATCGTCGGTCACGGTGTCTGATCGCAAACAGTATAATTTTGAAGTTACTCAGTACGATGAGCAGGCATTGGATAAATATTACGATCAACTGAAAAATGCTTCTACCTGGGTATCGGGGCTGGCTACCGCCGTGACGCTGGACGATAAACATCGCAGTAGTTTAGTCATGGCGATGAATATGTTCAGCGGCCAGTTGGAGTCACACCGTATTGAGCTGGAGTCCTGGCCGCTGCCAGCCAGGCAAAAAGCCTGGGCCACGCTGGGCAAACGTATAGAGCAGCATAATTCGTTATTTGAGCGCCACCGCCAGGCGGCGCTGAAAAATACGGTTTTGGGCAATGACATAACCGCTATGTTGAGTACTATTCAGCTGGTAACCAAAGCGAGTTTACTGGGCGAATAACTGCCACTTCTGCTATGTAACACAACGTTGTGCTGCGCAACGTTGTGTTTTATTACGCGCCGATAAAAATTTTTGAACAAATCACTATTATTACGTTACTCTGCTAACCTGATTGTCTCTCGTTGTATGCATAGACAGCTTTCCGTCTCTCAAGAGGATTTGTTGATGGAACCGGTTGCAGACAAAAACAACGGTCATTCTAAACGTGCGCGCGGAGTGCAGGCATCACCGGCCAAATTACGGGCGGCGCAGCTCTCGGCCGGGATAAAATCGCAGGCTGAACTGGCCAAACGCATCCAACAACTCGAAGGCCTGGATAAACCGCCGCGCTCTTTAGTTAACCGTGTCTGCAGTGGCGAACAGGTAGATTTACTTAGCCTGGAGCGGGTAGCGAAAGCGCTGAACACAGAAGCCTGGACGCTGTATTTAAGCTCTGACGACACGGCGCCAACTGAGCAAATAGCAACGGCAGAACAAGCCCCCGCTGTCAGCGGCTATACCAAACATCCCGGCCGGTTTATTCTGCTACTTACTGTGGTGTTACTGCTGGTTGCGGGGTTTTGGTATCAGTCTGCAAGCCGCATTCAAGTTGCCGAACCGGCTTCACCGCCGGCACCGGCCCTAAAATTAGCACGCAAAGTGATCACTGTGCTGCCGTTTCAGGGAGAGCACAGCCAACAGCTAACACCCTTACTGGAGCAAGCTTTAGCCGGCTATAGCAGCAGTCTGCCCGGCAGTGCCGCCCGCTTTGCCAGCGCTAACCCACTGCAATTGTTGGCCGACAAACAAGCCGATATGGTATTTACCGGTGAAAGCCGGCAATTTGGCCGGCAGCTAGCCATCAGATTATTCGTTTATCAGCGCCATGGTATGCAGCAAATTTGGGCCGGTACTGTGGCCGTCTCTTCGTCGGCAGAGCTGTTGCAAAGCTATTTTTCTACTGCGATTGCGCAGGCGCAGCAGAGCTTTACGTTGGTGCAAAACCCGGACTGGGATTTAGTATTGCGTTATACCGACAGCCTGGCCTATCTGGAAGCAGATCGTACTGAGCAAAATTTACTGCGTCTGGTTAGTGAGCTGTCTGCCATTATCAGACTGGATGCCGGTTACACCGACGCCCATGCAGCGTTATGCTCTGCTTTAGTTCAGGAAAGTATCCTCAGTGGTAACCCGGATAAACTACATGAAGCCCGGCAGGCATGCAGTACCGCAGCTACGCTGAATGCAGATGCGATCAGCGTGTTGCAAGCGCAGGCAAATTTGGCACGCAAACAAGGTGATGCAGAGCAGGCCGCGCAACTGCTGCAGCAAATACTTCGTCGTGACAGCGACAATGTTACCGCTAAATTTGTGCTGGCCGAAGTGCAACTGCTGCAGTTCAGAAAAGCCGGCGATAGCAGCTACATTCAGCAAGCTGTTAATCTGTTGAGCGAAGCCTTTGCTACCGAGCCGGATAACTGGAAATTACCTTACACCCTGGGCAGAGCACACTATTTCGGCGGCAACGTTGATGAGGCGATTGCCTGGTCTGCCAGAGCTGCTGAGTTGCGGCCGGAGTTTCAAACCTATAACAACCTGGGCACGCTGCAATTTTGCAAAGGCGATCTGATCGCCGCGAAACAGCATTACCTGGCAGCACTGAATTATCAGCCCGGCCAGGATGTCGTACTGGCCAATGTAGCTACAGTGCATTATTACCTGCAGGAGTATCAGCAAGCGATAGCCATATTTGAACTGCGCTTACAGGCACTGGAGCAACAAGGCTCGGATCAGCAATACAATATCTGGATGAACCTGGCCAATTCATATCGTCATACAGGTGCAGTTGATAAGGCGGTGGCCGCTTATCAAAAGTCACTGCATTTTATTGAGCATGCTATTGCTAAAGGCGAAGCCAACCATTTGCAACGTGCGATCCGGGTGGCAATTTATCTGGATTTAGCCCTGTTGCAGCCAGAGCTGGTTTCTGCGCAATTGAATTTATCGCTACGCGAAGAGGCTCTGGCACTGGATGCTGCGGCAGAGCCTGCTTCCCTGCATATTATGGCGCTGGTATGGATGTACCTGGGCGATATGGACAAGGCCACGCAGCTAAAACAGCGCCTCGCCGGCAATTGCCCTGGCTTTGTTGCCTCGCCTGATTTTGCCCCGTTAAATGCTTATCTTAACGCGGCAAAATCCGCCGGCTAGCGTTTGTATTCCGGGCAACACTCAGGTAAAGGCAAAGCTCAGCACCAGGCTGATAATTACCCCGGTAACAATCAGCTGTAGCAGGCAAAAGCCCATAATGTCTTTGGCTTTTAAACCGGCGATAGCCAGTACCGGCAAGGCCCAAAACGGTTGTATAAGATTGGTCCAGGCGTCGCCCCAGGCCACGGCCATGGCAATACGGCTAACGTCAGCCCCCAGCTCCAATGCCGCCGGTAGCATTACCGGTGCCTGCACTGCCCACTGACCGCCACCGGAGGGCACAAAAATATTCACAATACCGGCGCTGATAAAGCTCCAAAAAGCTAAGCTTTCGGCACTGGCAAAGCTGATAAACCACTGCGACATACTCTGCGCCAGGCCGGATTGCACCATAATGGCCATAATGCCGGCATAAAACGGAAACTGGATCACAATGCCGGCGCCGCCCTGTATCGCCTGCTGCAGGCTGTGCAATAAACGCCTGGGCGTGCCATGCAGCACTATGGCGAGAAATAAAAACAAGAAGTTAACGATATTCAGGTTTAAGCTGCCGCCTTTAACAAAGTACTGCACTAAATAGCCAATACCGGCAAAGCCGACCAACAAGGCCAGCACCAGGCTGTTCTCCAGCTTGTCGGCCGGCCGCGCACTGCCGGTGTCTAACGGCTGAGCAGGCTGCAGTTTGGCCGGGTCAACATACACGCTGTCGCCTTTTGCCGGTAACATCAGATAATTCACCAGCGGTACGGCAATAAACAGCAGCGCGACTAACAACAGGTTGAAGCCGGCAAAAATGGTTTCGCTGGTGGGAATAATGCCGATTTGGGCCTCGCTGAAATGGTTGGGTGTAGCAATAGTTAGCGGCACTGAGCCCGCCAGGCCACCATGCCACACTACAAAACCGGAATAGGCGCTGGCCACCAGCAGGCGGTAATCGACCTTAATGCGCCGTGCTAAGGCTTTAGCAAATAACGCGCCGACTACTAAGCCAAAACCCCAGTTCAACCAACTGGCGATGAGTGAGATCACCGTAACCAGAATAATGGCGTGGCCGGCCGTTTTTGCCAGTGCGGCAAGGCGGTTTAATATGGCAGTGATCAATGGCGTATTGGCCAGCATAAAGCCGGTAATCAGCACCAGCAGCATCTGCATGGAAAAACTGAGTAAGCCCCAAAAGCCATCACCCCAATAGCCTATCACGGCCAGCGGGCTGTGCTGCTCAAACAGTACTGCAGCGGCAAACACCACTATGCTGAGTAATAATACAAAGATGTAGGGATCGGGCAGGTAGCGTTCAACCAGTTTAACGAGGGGTTTGGCAGCGGCGTTTAGCATAACAACTCACTGTATTAGCGACGGTTATGCTTAGCCTAACGTGAAAAGTGCAAGGTTGCCAGCCAGTCGGATCAGCTCCGGCCAGGCTGGCAGGTTTACCCACGGGGTCTGAGAGGCTTAGCCCTTATCAGCAGGGGTTTTTGCCATCGCCAGAATTTTGTTGCGCAGGGCTTCGTCTTGCTGCGCTTGTTGCGCTATCGCATTGTATTGCTCTGCGGTTAAACCGGCTGATTGCACTGCTTTTACCATTTCACCCTGTGCTTCCTGTTGCACTTGCTGTGCCTGCTCCGGGGTTTCAGCCGCTTTAAATTTACTTTCATATTTGGTGCCTACCTGTTGGATCGAATCCATTGCCACGCTGAATTTCAGCAGGTTGGCATCGGTAAGCTCTACCGTGGTTTGTTGTTGCGCTGGAGCTGCAGCCTGAGTTTGCGCCTGAGGCTGAGCAGCGGTTTGCTGTGCTACGGCAGCACCAGACAAGGTAAGGCTGGCCAGAATAGCGGCTAAGTATGTTTTACGCATAATAATTCTCCTTTGATAACAATTCACAGTAGCTATTGCCAGTTGCATGCCAGTTTTTAACTGGTTGTTTTTATTAACTTATATTTTAACCGTGGTTAGCGGTGAGGATAGCGGCGTGATTTTGTGTATACTTATGACACAGTAAAGGAGGTGTTGTGACAAAATTATCCGGTTTCTGGCGTTGGCCGCAAAGCAGTTTACAGCGCAGCTTATTTTGTTATGTGGTGTTGCCCATGTTGCTGCTATCCGGGCTGGCTATACGCTTTGGCCTTAGCTTTACCCATGAATTGGTCAGCCAAAGTTTGCGCAGCGATCTGGCGCTGATAGGTCGGGCTATTCGCACCCCGGTCAGTGACGCCCTGCTGAGCGGTGATGGTAATGCCATATTGGCGAATTTAGAATCGGTATTTGCTATTAACGAAATATACGGTGCAGCCGTATACGACACCAGCGGCCGGCTGGTGGCATCAACCGGGTTGGCAGAGACTGACCTCACCCGCTCATTGGCGGTATCTGAAGCGGTGCGCACCGGTAAGCAGCAGGAGTCGTACCGCGTGGTGGCCGGCTGGCAGCTGTATTCGCAATTTTTACCGGTTACAGATCGCAGTGGCCGTATTCATGGCTTACTGCAAATTACCCGTCGCGCCAGTGATTTCGAGCAATCGCTGACACGGTTGTCGCGTATAGCCTGGTTCAGTTGGGGGGCGCTGGCTCTGCTGAGCTTTGTTATCATCCGTTTTGGCCACAATAAAGCTATTGGCCGTTATTTATGGCAGTTGCTGGGTAGCATGCGCCGCGTGGCGCAGGGCGAACTGCAACACCGGGCTGTGTTGTCCGGCCCGGCCGAGCTGCAAGAGGTAAGCCGCGGTTTAAATACCATGCTCGACGCCATGCAACAAACTGAACAACAGCTGCGGCAGCAGCAATTACAACAGCAACAACTGACACAGCAATTAAAAGAGCAGGAAAAAATGGCGGTAATAGGCCAGCTGGTAAGTGGTGTGGCGCACGAGCTGGGAGCGCCGTTAACGGTAATAGATGGCCGCGTGCAGCGCGTACTGCGCACGCACAACGATGCAGACACAGAGCGCCAGCTGCAGGCGGTACGTAACCAGGTATCGCGCTTAAGCACCCTGGTGCGGCAGTTACAGGCATTTGCTTACACCCCGGTAGCCCAGCGCCAGCCGCTGTCTGTGGCAGAGCTGTTGCAACAAGCTATACACAGCCTGAGCTTTGAACTACAAGCCGAAGACCCGCAGCCGCATCTGCTGCAACCCTGCCCTGCAGTTACCTTATACGGTGACGCTGCGCGGCTGGAGCTGGCGTTAGTGAATTTGCTGCGCAATGCAGTACAGGCGGCAAGCAGCAATGTCACCGTGCAGGTTGCGGTAAGCGTCGGTGAGCTGACCATCAGTGTGCTGGATGATGGTGCCGGCTTGCCGGTACAATTTAGTACTGAGCAGCTGTTATCGCCTTTTGTGTCAACTAAAGCCCAGGGCCGTGGCACCGGGCTGGGGCTGGCAATAGTGCAGCAAATTGTGCTGGAGCACCAGGGTAAGCTGTTATTATCGAACCGGCCACAGGGCGGCTGTTGTGTACGGATAACCTTGCCGCTGGAGGCGAAAAGATGAAATCTGCCTCACCGTACCGTATAGCCGTAGTAGAAGATGACCCGGCGCTGCTGGAGTTATTACAGGAAGAGCTGACCAGCCATGGTTATCAGGTAGCGGCTTGCGACAGCGCCGAAGCTTTACTGGCACAGTTAGACGATTTAGCGCCGGATTTAGTGGTAAGTGACATCCGCCTGCCGGGCATTGACGGTATGGCGCTGCTGCAGCGCTTGCGTCAGCAACCTAAAACACCGGCGTTATTGCTGATCACCGCCTTTGGTACCGTACGCCAGGCCGTGGCGGCGTTAAAGCAGGGCGCGGATGACTTTTTAACCAAGCCGCTGGATTTAGAACACTTATTGCTCAGTGTAGAGCGTTTATTGGCACACAAAGCGCTGCAGCAAGAGGTGCAGCAGTACCGGCAAACAACAGCACGCGGGCCAGGTGGCATGATAGGCCAAAGCCGGGCCATGCGGCGCTTATATCAGCAAACAGAACGCATCGCCAAAGCACAGGGCGCCGTGTTAATTCTGGGCGAAAGCGGCAGCGGTAAAGAGCTGGTAGCGCGGGCACTACACCAGCAAAGTGAGCGCGCAACCAGACCCTTTATTGCGGTAAATTGCGCCGGTATTCCGGCCGAATTGATGGAAAGTGAATTCTTCGGTCATGCCGCCGGGGCTTACACCGGCGCCAGAGGCAGCCGCGCCGGCTTGTTTAAACAAGCCGATGGCGGCACCCTGCTGCTGGACGAAATAGCCGAAATGCCGTTGCTATTGCAGGCTAAATTGTTGCGCGTAATACAGGAAGGCCGGATCCGACCGGTAGGGGGCGATGACGAAGTGGCGGTAGATGTGCGTATTATCGCTGCCACCCACCAAAACTTAGAGCAGCTGGTGGAAACCAGCCAATTCCGTGCCGATTTATTCTTCCGGCTGGAAACCTTTACCTTGCAGATACCGCCCCTGCGGGAACGTGCCGACGACCTGGAGCTGCTGGCACAGCATTTTCTGGCGCAGTTAAAGCAAAAACAGCCGGCGAATGTGCACAGTATCAGCAGCGATGCATTGGATTGCCTGTACCGTTATCCGTTTCCGGGTAATGTGCGTGAGCTGCAAAATGCGCTGGAGCGGGCCTATACTTTCGCCGCCAGCCACGAAATAGCAGCGGAAGATTTACCGGAACGCATTATCAGCTATCAGGGCGCAGCGGACGTGCAGCAACATGCCAGCGACACCAGCTGGCCAAGCCTGCAGCAGGTACAACACAACTATATGCGCCAGGTATTGCAACACACTAACGGCAATAAGCAGCAGGCGGCAGAAATACTCGGTATTACCAGGCGTACACTGTATCGTTGGTTGGAAGAACAACAGGCAGAGCACTAATGAACCAACCCAACCTGCTGTTACAGCCGCTGCAGCTTAACGCGGCAGCAGAGCAAGCGTATCGGCAATTGCTGCAGCAGTTGTTCAGCACGCTGCAAAGCCTGCCCCGTCCGCTGGTTGTTGGTATTAGCGGTGCTCAGGGTAGCGGCAAAAGCACATTGGCTAACCTGCTGGCAGCCGTGAGCCGGGCAGAGGGCTTAGGTGCGGCCGCAGTATCATTAGATGATTACTATTTGAGTCAAGCGCAACGCCAACAATTGGCGCTGGATATTCATCCGCTATTGACGCAGCGTGGTGTGCCGGGAACCCATAACATTGAGCAGGCTATTAGTGATGCCAAAGCGGTGCTGGCCGGCCAGCCGGTGGCGTTACCGCAGTTTGATAAAGCGTCGGACGAGCCGGTTGCAGCTTTGCCGGCACAACAGCTGGATGTGTTGATAGCGGAAGGCTGGTGCCTGGGCGTTACGCCACAAACCGCAGCTGAACTGACCACACCGGTAAACACATTGGAAGCCGGCGAAGATAGTGACGGCCGCTGGCGTCATTATATTAATACGCAACTAGCCGGGTCTTATGCAGAGTATTGGCGCTTACTTAAACCGCTAATTTGGTTGCAAGCACCCAACTGGGATTGTGTCTGCCGCTGGCGCGCCAAACAAGAGCAACAGTTGTGGCAACAGCGCGGTGCAGGCATGAGCGATACTGAACTGGCCCGCTTTATGTTGCCGTTTCAGCGCCTCACGCAAGCCAGCTGGCAGCAATTACCGCAGCGGGCGGATTGCATTATCACGTTGGATCAACAACATAACTTTGCGTCAATCAGCGGCAAGTAATTCACCCCACTTCCGGTTAAGGTATCAAAATAGCAATTGACAGCGTTGTCATTTTGCCGTTAGGCTGTTTTTCAAACAATAAACGGGGAAATACTATGCGCTATTCATCACTTGCGATGTTACTGCTGCTGGCCGGCTGCGAGCCCGCTGCTACGGTTACAAGTTCAAGCCAAACTGCAGCGGCACCTGAGCAGGCCGGCTTAATGTTTGACGACTTTAACTATGCCGATGCTGAGGCCTTATTTGCCAACGGCTGGACTGCGCGCACGGAAACCGGTCATCCCGGCATTGCCGGCGCTGCCTGGTCGGCAGAAGGCATTAGTACTCACGATGCGCCAGACGGTGCTCAGTTCGGTATTGCCCGCATGAGCTCAATCACCGATGGTAGCGGTGCCGGCACCCGGCATACGCAAATTTGCCATGCGCGTAAATACCTATATGGCACCTATGCTGCGCGGGTGTTTTTTCGCAACGAACCCACTTATGGCCCGGATGGCGATGAAGTGATCCAGACCTTTTATGCCATAAGCCCGCTGCCCGCCCCACTGGATCCGGACTATAGCGAAGTGGATTTTGAGTACCTGCCCAACGGCGGCTGGGGTGAAAACAGCGACAGCGCGATGTGGACCACCACTTGGGAAACCTTTCAGCTGGAGCCCTGGACCAAGGTTAACGAATACAGCCGGGTACCGGGTGATTATGCCGGCTGGCATACGCTGGTGATGAATGTTACCGCTGATGCGGTGCGTTACTATGTTGACGGTAACTTAGTCGGCGATCACAGCGCAGCCGTAGCGCCGGAAGTGCCAATGTCGATGAATTTTAATCTGTGGTTTATGCCCAAAGGCGCTGATGGCTCGATTGGCCCGATTGACTCACCGGAAGCAAGACAGTACCAGCAGGATATTGACTGGGTGCTGCATGTCGAAGACAAGCTGCTTAACACTGCTGAAGTTGAAGCCAAAGTTGCTGCGCTACGTGCCGGCGCATTGCACGCAGTTGATGCTGTTGCCGACAAGGGCTTAGCGGCTTACTGTGGTTTGTAATTCGTTACGCTTGACGTTTTTTGCCGGCAGGTTAGAGTGCGTTCACTGCCTTCTTTGGTGAACCACTATGCCGGCCATTCGTTTGCTGTTGTCCCGCTTAACTGAAGACTTTTTGCTACTGGCGTTATTACTAATGCTGCCGCTGCTACTATGGCTCCAGCCTACAGCAGTGCCTGGCATAATTGCGCTGGTAGATTGGCATACGGTAACGGCGCTGGCCGGATTAATGCTGCTCAGCCGGGCGTTGGAAGATAGCGGTTATCTGGCCCGCTTTGCTGCCTGGTTGCTGCCGCGCTGCCACTCTGAGCGCCTGTTAGCGCTGCTGCTGTTGCTGTTTGCCGCCTTGTTATCGGCTGTGATCACTAACGATGTGGCGTTATTTATTTTACTGCCCATCACACTCAGCATTGGCCGTTTAACCGGCTTGCCGGTGGGTCGGTTGATTATTTTTCTCGCGCTGGCGGTCAATGCCGGCTCGGCTTTAACGCCGATTGGCAACCCGCAAAACCTGTTGTTGTGGCAAGCCTCCGGCTACAGCTTCTGGCAATTTACGCTGATGATGGCGCCGTTAGCGCTGAGCTTATTGCTGCTAATTTTGTTACTAAGCGCCCTGGCTTTTGGCTCCCGCAAGCTCAGTATCGCGGTGCCGCATAATAACCGTGCGGATAACTGCCGTTTATTTGGCTGGTCGCTGGCCGGCTATCCGCTATTTATCCTCGCAATGGAATATCAGCTGGCGCCCTATGCCGCACTTGTCTTACTGGCGGCATATTTTTTACTCAAACGCAGTGTAGTGAGCGGCATTGACTGGCTGCTACTGTTGGTATTTATGCTGATGTTTATCGATTTAAGCTTGCTGGCGCAATTGCCCTTGTTGCAACAGCTGGCGGCACAGTTAGTTGCAATGCCAAATGGCAGTTACCTGGGTTCAGCACTGCTGTCGCAGCTGATTTCCAATGTGCCGGCGGCGATTTTTCTGCAGCACTTTACCGATGATTGGCGCGCACTTAGCTGGGGCGTCAGTGTTGGCGGCTTTGGTTTAGCGGTTGGCTCGCTGGCGAATTTAATTGCCCTGCGTTTAGCGAAGCAACCGGGGTTGTGGCGCGAGTTTCATTACTGGTCGCTGCCGGTGTTTGCCGGCAGCTTAGCGTTGGGCTGGCTGCTTAGCTAAAGTCGTCTGCCAATCTGTTCAAGTGCACTAACTCGGCGCTTTTTTGCCGTATTTTTTGCTGTAACCGGTACATGCCGAATAAGCATAACGGCGATACAATCAGGCTGTAAAACAGCAGCAGGGTGGTTGATGTTGCAGCCAACTGCCACCAATCCAGCAACCATAATGCGGCGGTAAACACTAGCAGTGCCGCACAGCTAAGCTGAGTGTAACGATAGTAACGCAAACTGAGCTGGCAGGCGCGGTGGCGAAATTGCAGCAGCCCGCTGCTGCTCCAGTTGTCGTAAGCCAGTATTGGCCGGTGTATATGCCAGCTAACATACAAGGTGCCCAGCGCACCCAGCGCCAAAAACGCAGCGGCTAAGTACCCCTGCGCATCCGGCATCGCCAATACCAGCCAGCAGGCGGCAGCGGCCATTACCAGCGCACCCAGCCACTCGGCATACATCAGCAGCTTTTGTTCACGCTGGCGCTGACTGGCCTGAGCTAAATCTGCGCTGGTTGGCGCATCTTCTGTAGGCGTAATCTGCTGCTGCCAGCTTTTTGCCAGGGCGGAAAAATCAAAATTATCGGCCATTTTGCATTAACTCCATCAATTCGGTTTTGGCGCGGTTTAAGCGCACCCTAACGGCACCGTGGCTAATCTGCAGAATCTCTGCGATCTCCGGTGCATCTAAATCTTCCATCGCCAGCAAAATCACCTGGCGGTTCGCCGCCGATAAGCGCCTTACCGCCTGCATTAACTGCTGGCTTTGTTGCTGCTCATCCAGCTGCTCTGACGGGCAAGCATCCAGCAGATTTTGTTGTATCTCATCATCTAACGGTTGCCACTTGTGGCGCTGCGCCCGGGCAATATGGTCTACCGTCACATTATGTAGGATGCGAAACAAGTAAGCCCTTGGCAATTCAGCTGCTTGTAGACGCTCTGCCGCCTGGTGCAGGGCAAGAAAAATATCTTGTTTTAAATCCTGCCGCGCCGCCGGATCGGCTTCGTTGGCCAATAATGCGCGGCTAATGGCGCCCTGATGCTGTTGCCATAGCTGCAATACAAAATCGATAGCGCTTTGCGCGCTGTTAAGTCCTGTTGTCAAACGATGCGGCCCTGCTGTTGAGTTTTGGTTCGGGTGACGCCGCTTTTTACTGCGCCTGCCAGTTAAGTCTGTTTGTTGCCACTAAGTGTTACATAAAAAAATAAAAAATAATCTGTAACAGCTTGAGAGCAATCAATGACTTAACTGATGACGACTTTATAACAATGAGGATATGCAAATGGAAACCCTACAACACTTTTTAACGCAGCTTACGTCGACTTGGTTGCAGGTAGAGACAAGCGAACTGATATCATTCGGCATTTTTTTTGGCGCAATGTGGCTGATTGCCATGGCAGCAGAAGCGGCAATAGAAAAAGTCACCAGTGGAGTTAAGTCATGGATACAGTAAATCAATTTATCACTGCGTTTGGCAGTGCCTGGCAACAAGCTGATCTGCTGTTTTTACTGGGCTTTGGCTTGTTCTTTTTAGCTGTGTGGTTTTTACCCGGCTTGCTGGCACTGGCGTTTAACCGCCAGCATGCCGGTAAAATTGCCCTGCTTAATATTCCGGCCGGCTTTTCCTGGATCGCCTGGCTGGCATTACTGGTGTGGGCAGTTACCGGCAAGCTGAGTGATAAACTGGCGGCGAAAGCCCGGTTAAAGCCGGTAGCCTGATACTTTATAAGGCCACGCTATCGCCTTCATTTAAAATCAGCAGCGGCACCTGGCTATCCAGTTGCTGCTGCATATGCAGCAAACGCAGCAGTGGCGAGTGCGAGCTGATATCACCCATCTGCCAGCTGGCATTGCCATACCCCCAGGGGATCATCACCTTACAGCCAAGTTCGTCAGCCACCACCAAGGCGTCTTCCGGCGTCATATGCACGGCGCGGTAATTCGGTCCATGGTAAGAGGCTATCGGTAGCAAGCAAATATCTATAGCCCCATGTTTTTGTCGAATGTCGTTAAAGTGCTGCGAATAGCCGGTATCACCGGCGAAAAATAACGTTGTATCACCATGCTGAATAAGCCAGCTGGCCCAGAGCGCCTGGTTTTCGTCACGCAAGGTGCGGCTGTTAAAGTGTCGCGCTGGCAGAGCATGAATGGTAAGCCCGTCTTGTTTTGCGCTACTGTACCAGGCCATTTCAGTCGCGTTATAGCCGTTAGCAGGCATATAGGCCGCCATACCATACGGCAGGTAGTAATGGGCCGCAGTGCCAATACGCTTGATATCGCGGGTACTGAAATGGTCGTAGTGTAAATGCGAATACAGCACAGCGTCAGTGGCCGCTAGCTGCTGTGAGCTTAACGTTGGCGTGCTGCGCCGCGCCTTGGTGCCGACTAAATGCGCAGCCCAGCTTACCGGCCAGTCAAATTGTCCGGTTACCGGGTCCAGCAGCAATTGCTGGCCATCCGGTGTGTTGATACGGAAGCTGGCATGGCCGAGCCAGTGCACAGTAAAACCACTTTTTAACTCTGCTACGTGCTGAGCACCGGTATAGCGGCATTGCTCAGCAGGGGTTTGGCACGCCACCAAGGGGTGTGGCTGGTAACAATCCTGCTCACAATGAGCAGGATAGGGAATATTACCGCGATAGATGTTCTGAAAGTAACCGCCGTTTTGCACGATATCAGCGGCGTTATCCGGAACACCACTAAGCTGCTGCACGCTGTTGGGCGTACTGCAAGCGCTGAGTAACAGCGCGCTGCTAAACAGCAGCGCCGGGAATACAGCGTCCCGACCTGAGCTGTCAGGCATCTGAAGCTTTACTGAGCTTTTTCTCCAGTTTCTCGATTTTTTCCTGCGCTTGTTCACGATAACGGGTTAAGCGCTCAATGGTGGCGGCAGCGTTATCTTTAACAAAGCTAACTTGTTGCTCTAATTGATTTTTTTGCTTGGCAAGCTTATCCTGTTCCAGTTGCATATCATGCACCTTGTCGCGCTGCTGTTGCAGTTCTTCACGCAGTTGCTTGATGGTTTCGCGCTGTTCGGCCTGATGGTTCGCGGTAATAGCGCTTTGCTCTTTCAGCATGGCGTTATTTGATTTCAGCTGTGCCAGGGTAGCGTGAATATCAGCCTCATCGGCCTCGTCACTAACCTGGGCTTTTTGCATCGCGTCCAGCTGTTCCTGCACTTTTAATGCGGCATCACGTTGTTCTGCAGCTTCGCGTTTTGCGGTTTCGCGCTCTTTTTGCAGCGCAGATATTTGTTTCTCATACTCGTCCAGCTGCTGTTGCAACTTCTCAAGTTCAGCAGATGTGTCGGCAGATGGAACTTGTTGCAACTGAGCGCCGTCAACAACGTCTTGTTTAGCTTGTTCAAGCTGCTCAAGGGCGGTGTCACGCTCTTTCATCAACGCTTCTGTGCGTTTTTGCGACTCTGCCAGCTGTGCCAATGCAGCATCGCGCTCTTCCAGCAAAGCGTTGTGCTGATCTGCCATCCCGGCCTGATCTGCTATTACACTGCCCTGATCATTGGATGATTTTTGTAATTGATCCAGTTGTGCCTGCAACCGCTTGGTTAACGCGATGGCCTGAGTTTCAGTTTTAGTGGCTTGCTGCAGTTTGCTTTCAAACTCATCCAGCATCGCTTGCAGCTCGGTAACATCATGCTCGCGGGTTTGCAGGTCCTGTAACGCTTTCTTGCTGGTTTGTTGCGCGGCTTCCAGCTCAGCTTTTACCTTAGCTTCTGATTGTTGCAGCGTTTTTATTTGCTGCTCTGCCTGCTCAGCCGTTTTTAACTTTTGTTGTAGCGGCTCCAGCTCTTGCTCAGCAGCGGCCAGCTCGGTTTGCAATTGCTGCAGTTTTTGCTGGTTAAGCTGCTGTTCGTTTTGCAGTTGCTCTTCCAGTTCATCCTGAGCTTGTTGCAGGCTAATGACTTTCAGCTGGATCTCTTCTGCAGCTTTCTTAGCTTGTTCTGCGTCTTGTTGGGCGGTCTTTAATTCAGCTTGCAGTGCAACCAATGCTTGTTGGTTGCTTTGCAACTCTTGCTCAGCTTTTGCTAAGGCTTTTTGTTGCTCATCCAACAGCTTCTTCGTACTGTCCAGTTCCTGCTGCTGGTTTTGGCTCAGTTTAACGGCGTGGTCACGTTCTTCGTTCAGCGCGGCGTACTTTTCTGCCTGAGTGGACAGTTGTTGCTGTTGTTGCTGCAAGCTGTTTTCCAACTCGGCTTTGCGTTGCTCTAATTGCTCAGCTTGCTGTTGCAGTTCGCGATTGTGCTCGGCGGCCAGCACTTCAGCCTGCATCGCTTGTTGTAGTTGCTGGTTTAGTTGATCGGTCAGTTTTTTAGCATATTGCTCAGACTCACGCTGGAAGGCGCCGATAAAGTCGGCACTAAACATGCTGTCTTTCGGTGTTTCAGTGGGAACCGGTGCGCGGTTTGCCTGCTCATTACGCCATTTCTGGTAATGTACCACCAGGCTGGCCTGGGCGCCGGGCACCTGAGAAATTAAATAATCTAATGAAACGGGTTTGCCTGTTTTATGCAGTTCATCACAGATTTTCTTAACTTCACTATATTGCATGGTTTGTTTATCCAACTGAACTGAATGGAAGTACTAAAAAATACCGCTTTGTTATCGGCAACATTTTAAGCACTTTTAGCGTAAAACCAAATTTAAATTACATTTTCTTTGCAACCTGGTCGCTTCAGGACTAGATTACTGTATATAAAAACAGTTGAGTGCCACTATGATCCTGTATATTGCAGAAAAGCCGGCATTAGCCCGGGCCATTGCTGCTGTGTTGCCAAAGCCGCAGTATAAAGACAACGGTTTTATCCGCCTTGCCAATGGTGATGTAGTGAGTTGGTGCATTGGCCATTTATTAGAACAGGCCGAACCGGAAGACTATAACCCCGACTACAAACGCTGGCAAACCACGCATTTACCCATAGTACCGCAGAAATGGGTGTTAAAGGTACGTAAGTCAGCTGAACAGCAGCTTAACGTACTTAAAAAACTGTTAAAACAAGCGGATAGCCTCGTGCATGCCGGCGACCCCGACCGCGAAGGTCAGCTGCTGGTCGATGAAGTGCTGGCCTACTGCGGAGTGAATGGTGCCAGGTTAGCCAATACGCAGCGGCTGCTGATCAGCGATCTGAACCCGCCGGCAGTTAAGCGGGCTCTGACTCAGTTAAAGCCGAATAAAGACTTTGTGCCTTTATCCACGTCGGCATTGGCCCGCAGCCGTGCTGATTGGTTATATGGTTTGAATATGACGCGTGCTTATACCTTGCAGGGGCAAAAAGCCGGCTATCAGGGCGTATTGTCGGTTGGCCGCGTACAAACACCGTTGCTGGGGTTAGTGGTAAGGCGGGATCTGGAGATTGCAAATTTTGTCGCCAAGCCGTTTTACCAGGTTGTGGCAGAGGTAGAAACTGCGGACAAGCAAGGTTTCACAGCATTATGGCAACCCAGTGCAGCCTGCGCGCCATGGCAGGATGAAGAAGGCAGGGTATTGCTGAAGGCATTAGCGGAAAAGGTACAGCAGAAAATTACCGGTCAGCCGGCAGTAGTCAGTAAGTTGCAACACAAAGATGGTAAGCAGGCTGCGCCACTGCCGTATAATCTGTCAGCATTACAGATAGACGCCGGCAAGCGTTACGGTATGACAGCACAGCAAGTGCTGGATAGCTGCCAACAATTGTACGAGCGGCACAAGTTAATTACCTATCCGCGTTCTGACAGCCGGTATCTGCCACGGGAACAACTGAAACAGGCTGTTAAGGTATGTGGCGCTATAGCAGCCAACGACCCTGACCTCGCCGGCGCGGTGCAGGGCGCAAACACAACGCTTATCAGCAAAGCTTGGAATGATAGCAAAGTAGAGGCGCATCATGCCATTATTCCAACTGAGAAACGCCAGCCGCTCAGCCGCTTGAGTGTGGCGGAGCAGCGGCTGTATCAACTGATTGCCAGGCAGTATCTGGCGCAGTTTTATCCGCCATTTTGTTACAACGATGCCGTGGTAGAGTTAACTATTGCCGGCGGCAACTTTATCGCCAAAGCCCGCACGGAACAGGCAGCCGGCTGGAAGCAGTTATTTCGTCGCGACGCAGAGCCAAAGCCGTTGGATGAGCAAACCGACCCCGCACTGCAGCAAACCGCCTTACCGCCATTAACACACGGCCAGCAATTACTCTGCACAGCTGCGCAGCTGTTGGAGAAACAGACGCGGCCGGCGCCGGCTTTTACCGATGCAAGTTTGTTAGCCGCGATGACCGGCATCAGCCGTTATGTCAAAGATGAAGCGGTGCGTAAAATTTTGCGCGATACCGATGGCTTGGGTACGGATGCAACCCGCGCCGGCATTATTGAATTGTTATTTAAGCGTGGCTTTTTACAGCGCTGCGGCAAAGTGATTAATGCCACCGATACCGGCAAGGCACTTATCGCCGCCTTGCCGGAGCAAGCTTCGTTGCCGGATATGACGGCACGTTGGGAGGCGGCGTTAAATGCTATATGTCAGCGTGAGCAAAGCTATCAGGCTTTTATGCAGCCTTTAGTTACCGAGTTATCACAGTTGGTACATCAGGCCGCCAACGTTACGCCAACCGGTTTGCCGGTACAGAATACCCGGCGCTGGCGTGGTGGCAAAGCTGCGGTTAAAGCTAAAAGCAGCACCGCCAGGCGTAAAGCCGGTAACCGCAAAGCCGTTAACCGTACAGCAGCAAAGCGTAATTAATTGTTATCCTGCTGGATTTTTTTTTGTAGCTTGCCTTATGCTGCAGCACAAATAACCAAACAGGAAACAATACAATGGCTACAAAGCTGTTAAAAACGCTGCTGGCAGCATCGCTGCTAAGTTGCGGCGGTCTGGCACAGGCAACCATAGTAGAAGTAACGACTAACTTGGGTAAGTTTGAAATTAATCTGTATGACGAAAGCACGCCGGTAACAGTACAAAACTTCCTTAACTATGTCAGTGCAGAGCGCTACAACGGCACGGTGATTCATCGCTCAGTGCCTGGCTTTGTGATTCAGGGTGGTGGGTTTGAATTTGACCAGCAATTACCACTCAAAGCCAGACCCGCCAACCCGGCTATTATTAACGAGCCGAAATGGTCTAATGTGCGCGCTACCATTGCTATGGCAAAACAAGCTGGCAACCCAAACAGTGCAACAAATCAGTGGTTTATAAGTCTCGTAAACAACGCAGCTAATTTAGATGCGCAGAACAGTGGTTTTACTGTGTTTGGTCAGATAAGTTCAGCTGATATGGCAGTAGTTGATGCCATAGCTGCGTTACCGCGGTTTAGTTTTAACGGCATTAGTGATTTACCTTTGCGCAGCTATAGTACCGCCGATCGCGACGATAATAAGCCATTGGCAGCTGACAACTTTGTAGTTGTTGAGTCGATGGTTGTGGTTGATGCCAGAGTGAATACGGTCGCCGGTTTAACCCTGGTGCCGAATAATGCGCCACCACCGGCAAACAATGACAGCAGTGGCGGCAGCTTTGGTTGGTTTTTGCTACCGTTAGGCTTGCTGGCATTCAGACGGCGCGGCTAATCAGCGTTGTAACCCGGAACGGAGCTTAGGCTCCGTTTTTGTTTTGGCTGCAATTATTCCGTTTTAAAGCATTTGGTTAGATAAATTCTTTATATTGTTTCGCTGGTCATATCAGCGATGTCATCTACACTTAATCCACAGTACGTATGCCACAGAATAGGCGGCGCGGTAAGCGCTACTGTACAGATGAGGGTAGCCTGATGATTTTGTTAGTTGGTGGAGAAAAAGGTGGTAGCGGCAAAAGCTGCCTGGCACAAAATATCGCAGTATATTTTTCGCGCGAAAAAAACGCTAACGTCATGCTGGTAGATTGTGACCCGCAAAGAACCTCGTCGGATTGGGTGCAGGAGCGGCATCTGGACCCTGCTTTGCCGTGGATTAATTGCGTGCAGATGTACGGCAAGATCCGTTACGAATTAAAAAGCCTCGAAATGCACTACGACGTGGTTATTGTGGACTGCGGTGGCCAGGACAGTGTGGCCTTGCGTTCGGCTATGGTAGTGGCAACTCACGTATTGCTGCCACTGCGGCCGAAACGTCGCGATTTGAAAACCTTAGAACATTTGGAAGACTTAGTCAGCGCTTGTAATGTGGTGAATCCGGACATGATTGTCGGCTGTGTTATTACCCAGGCACCGTCGCTGCCAAACCAGGCCGGACGTATTCTGGACGCGAAAGAAGTATGTAAGTCTTTTAATATCCGCGTGTTAAATGCCATTACCTATAACCGTAATACTTACGATGACAGTGAAGAGAAAGGGCTGTCGGTCATGGATGTCGAGCCTGACGGCAAAGCCGCGCAGGAAATACGTGATATAGTGACTGAGCTACTGGCTATGAAGGCGATACAAGACGATGGCGCTGACAGATCTGAAGAAAAAGTCGCAGCCGCCCGGTAAGCCCGGCTTTACGGCAGACGAGTTTATTGACGACGCAAACAACTATGCGATGGGTATGCCGCGTATTGTCAGTTTGCGCCGCCAGTTACCCCAGGAGGACGACAGCAGCCGCTTGCCAATGCGGCATGCTACTTTTACGCTGAGCCAGGAAGCGATAGACGCGCTGAATGAGTTAAGCAGGGTAACCGGCGAGGCGAAGTCTAAGCTGATCCGGCAACTTATTTTACAAGCCGGCAAAGCGGTAACAGTGGATTTAACGGACTACAACAGCCGCCATCCAACCTCAGAGCAGGATAAATAGCGGCAGTTCGGTATTACTTTGCCAGAAAGGCATAGGCGGTTAAAAAAGCGGTTTCCTGGAAGGCTTTCAGGCCGGTAGCTTTAAAATCTACCGGTATCGGATGGCGCTTCAATTTCTCTTTCAATTCGGTAGAACTGATAATACTGCATTGGCAACCGGCAATCAGTTGCAACGCCGTTTCTATTTTAAAGCCAACTGCGCCGCCGGCAAATTTGCCTTTTTGCGGCCGGTCTTTAATCACCAACTGGGTAATTTGATAATCTTCGATAAATTTGGCAAAGGTGAACTGAAAATGGCGCATCTGCTGTTGTTCCTGATCTTTGCTCAGGGCAAAGCGGGTTTGGCGGCAATCCGGCAGTTCAAATAAACCATCTTTTAGTGTCATCAGGCAAATAATGGCTTCACTGCCTTTAATTTCGATTCCGCATGTGCGCATGGGCAGTCCTCTGTTTAAGGTTGGTTTAAATTGTCGTAATGGCTTTCGATGATCTTGCAGCTTTCTTTGAGTGGCTCACCGTACAGGATCGGATTAAAGTCTTTATTTACACAATAATCACGGCGGAATTTTTTCAGGCTGTCGATACTGACTGCCGCTTTTTCTAACTGTGCCCGCTGCCCGTCACCCCATTGCTCTGCCAGGGCGGTCAGTTGTTTACGCGTGCTACGCAGCGCTGCTTCTTTACTGTCTCCGGCAATGGCGGCTTTATCCATTACCAACTCAAACAGTTGCTCCTTATACGGCCTGATCAGATCATGATCGGAAAAGGTAATAACTAACAACACCACTACGACCAACCAGAAGAACTTTTTCATCAGCTTACGCACTCCGCTAGAACAACGGCGCCATTGTAGCGGATTGTGTAACAATCTGCATCGTAACGACGATGATATCTGCAATACTGTCAACTTAGTTTGCAATATGTATTGCTGTTGTCATCTTAGTTTACGTTTTCAGGCGATTTTCCAGCGTAAAGCTACCTGGCCGGCAGGCATAGATATTGCTTTGTTACAGGTCAAAAAATCCGTTGTCCAAGCTGTTATACTCTGCAGCGGGTACAACAAGCAGTAAACGGAGTCATTGGTGGATCAGCAAAAGATAGATATCAGAAATATTCCGGTGCATGTTGAGGTGCATCAGCCTGCTGCAACCGGGCAATATAATCCGCGTGACCGTATTTATGTGCGTGCAGTTAAAGGCCTGCATCAGGCGATCCGCCGTTATATGGGTTTTGTGTTTATGGGGCTGTTTATGTTGTTGCCCTGGCTGCGCTATGACGGCCATCAAGCCATTTTGCTTGATATTACCGAACAGAAATTTAATATCTTTGCACTGACCCTATGGCCACAGGATTTCACTATCCTGGCGTGGATTTTTATTATCGCCGCCTATGCGCTGTTTTTTATTACTGCCTTTTATGGCCGGGTCTGGTGTGGTTATTTGTGCCCGCAGTCGGTGTGGACCTTTATCTTTATCTGGTTTGAAGAAAAAATTCAGGGCACGCGCAATCAACGCATGAAGCTGGATGCTGAGCCCTGGTCTGGCAGTAAATTTGTTAAAAAGGCGGCTACCCATTTTTGCTGGCTGGCATTCTCGTTGCTGACAGCGCTTATTTTTGTTGGATATTTTACCCCGGTCGGGCCCTTGTTTGCTGAATTCTTTACGCTGCAAGCCGGATTTTGGGCGGTGGTGTCAGTATTGTTTTTTACCCTTTGTACCTATGGTAACGCCGGCTGGATGCGTGAAATTATGTGTACGCACATCTGTCCGTACGCCCGCTTTCAGTCTGCCATGTTTGATAAAGACACTTTTACTGTAACCTATGATGAAAAGCGCGGCGAAAACCGTGGCCCGCGCAGCCGCAAAGACAAAGACTATAAAGATAAAGGCTTAGGGGATTGTATCGACTGTAACCTTTGTGTGCAGGTGTGCCCCACCGGTATCGACATCCGTAATGGCTTGCAGTACGAATGTATTAACTGCGGCGCCTGTATTGATGCTTGTGATGATACTATGACAAAAATGGGCTACCCGACCGGGCTTATCAGTTACACTACCGAGCACAGCTTAAACGGCAAGCCGACCAAAGTATTGCGGCCGAAGTTACTGGGCTATCTGCTGGTACTGATAGTGGTATGCGGCGCCTTTGCCTGGACACTGTACAGCCGGGTGCCGTTTGAAATGAACATTATTCGTGATCGCGGTGCGCTGTTTCGCGAAACCAACGAAGGCCTGGTTGAAAACACCTATACGCTGAGCATCTCGAACAAGTCGCAGCAAGCGGTGCAGTTTGATCTGAGTGTGGCCGGTGGCGCAAACTTCAACTGGATAGGGCCGCATCAGGCCAGCCTGAGTGGTGGTGAAACACGCAGTGTCACCATCAGTTTAGCGTTAGACCCTTACGCCACTGAGCAGCGCAGTTTGGAAATCAGTTTTACCGTGCAGCAAACTGACAATCCGGACATTAAACTTGAGCAAGCCACCAAATTCTTTGTTGGCCGTTAAGGAGCCCTATGACGGCCTTTGATTTTTCCACGCTGCAACCTGATTTGATTATTGACGCATTGCAGCAGTTAGGGCTGGATGTCAGTTCCGGTTTGCTGGCACTGAACAGCTACGAAAACCGCGTCTATCAATTTAGTGCCTATCGTGCGGATGCGCTGCGGCCGGAAAAATTTGTGGTGAAGTTCTACCGGCCACAACGCTGGACTGCACTGCAGTTACAGGAAGAGCATGATTTTGCTTTTGAGCTGGCGGCGGCAGATATTCCGGTGGTAGCGCCGCTGAAAATAGCCGGGCAATCATTACTGCAATACGGCGGCTATCACTTTGCGGTGTTTCCAAGCCGCGGCGGCAGAACGCTGGAAATCGACAATGATGAGCAGCTTGCTATGTTGGGCCGTTTTCTCGGCCGTATGCATCAGGTAGGTAAGGCGAAGGCATTTACGCAGCGCCCGGCATTCAGTGTGCAAAGCCATCTGTTACAAAGCCGCGAAGTATTGCATGCACTGGAGTTCATTCCGCCGTACTTACGCCCGGCCTTTGATACCGCACTTAACCAGGTTATTGAATTGGCAGCGCAACAGTACCAGCCCAGTCAGCTGATCCGGTTGCATGGTGATTGCCACGCCGGTAATTTATTCTACGTCGATGAAGGTCCGTTTTTTGTTGATTTGGATGATTGCCGTAGCGGCCCGGCGATCCAGGATATCTGGATGATGCTCTCCGGTGAGCGTTTGCAACAGCGTGACACCCTTGAGCTTATGCTGGAAGAATATGAGCAATACTGTGAGTTTGACCCGGCCGAACTAAAGTTGATTGAGCCCCTGCGTGCTATGCGCATGGTGCATTATATGGCGTGGTTAGCCAGGCGCTGGCAAGATCCTGCCTTTCCAATGAACTTTCCGTGGTTTGCGACAGACAAATACTGGGAACAACAATGCGTGGCGTTAAAAGAACAGTTGTTTTGCTTACAACAAGCACCGCTTTCACTGGTGCCATACTACTGAGTTTTTGTTAAGCTGTGGCTTAATTGCCTACCAAAGGACATTACCCAAGATGAAAAAGCTGTTATCTGTATGTGTATTTGCGTTGTTGCTGCCGCTGGCGGCGTCTGCCAACAGTAAGTTTCAACAGGGCAAACATTATGATGTTATTGCCGAGCAAGCTACGCCTAAAGCTGAAGTAAAAGAGTATTTTTCGTTTTACTGCGGCGGCTGTAATGCGTTTGAGCCGATAGCCCAAAGCCTGGCAAAAAAACTGCCGGCCGATGCTGAGTTTAAGAAAGTCCATGTCGACTTTATCCGTGCGGCATCGCCTGAGCTGCAAAACGTGCTGGCCCGTGCTTACCTGGTAGCAAAAAGCCAGGGCAAAGGCGATCAGGTCGCCAGTGCTATTTTTAATCAGATCCACCGTAACCGCGCGCCTTTTGCCAATGAAAACGATATCCGTAATCTGGTACTGATTCACGATATTGATGGCGATACCTATGACAAGGCAATGAAGAGCTTTTCTGTGCGTGGGGCGGCTAATCAGATGAAGAAAGAGCAGGATGAGTTATCTGAAAAACGCATTTTAACCGGCGTGCCTATGCTGGTAGTAAACGGTAAGTATAAAATTAACAATGCGGCGCTGGATAAGAGAAATATGGAAGCCGAATTGCAGGAGCTGGTTAACTACCTGCTGCAAAAAGACGCTTAAACCGGTTTATGTATACCAGGGCAGCTATAAGCTGCCTTTTGTTTATGCAGAACTCAGCGCGGTACCTCAATGCGTTGTTTTACGTATTTCAGCTGTGCCACTATGGTAAAGGTCATAATCACCAGCAGCGACCATGAACTCCACTTACCCAAGTGCACCACAGACCAGGCACCGAGCTGGTTCGGATAACTCCATAGCCCCATAAAAGTGCTGATATTTTCTGCCAGCCAGATAAAAAAGCCCACCAGCACAAAGCCCAGCAACAGCGGCATGCTGCGTTCGCGATCCAGCGGCGTAAAGTACACCACAGTGCGGGCATATAGCCCCAGGGTGGCGGCCGCAATGTACCAGCGGTAATCCCCGATATAGTGATGGCTGAAAAAATTAGCGTAAATTAACAGCGCCACCAGCACCGCCATCCAATACGGCGGATGATGCACCACCCGCTGCTGCATTAAGCGCCAGCTCTGAATAATATAACTGCCCACCGCGGCATACATAAAACCGGCAAACAGTGGTACGCCAAACACCTTACTGTAAGCAAAGTCGGGGTAACTCCAGGACTGAATGACCCCCGAGGTTTTAAACACCTCCAGCGCGAAACCCACCAGATGAAACAAGCAGATGGCTTTTAGCTCATCGACGGTTTCCAGCTTGCTCCACACCATCCAGTACTGAATTAGCAGCGCCAATATCAGCAGTACATCATAACGCGGTATCGCCAGAATACCGCTGCGCGGCACCAGCAGCACACAAGCAAAAAATAACGCGACAAACAAACAGGCCCGCGCCTGCTTTAAGCCAAAAAACCAAAATTCCCAGCAAAAGCGGCGAAAGCCGCGCGTATCAGCCGGTGGAGTAACCTGCATTAACCAGTTATCCACACGGTTGAAGGCAGCAACAGAAAAAGATGACATAAGCAGTCCATGGCAAAGTGATAACTAAAATTAACCTGCCGTAACGCCGCAGGCAAGCGCTTATATTAAAGCTTATGTTAGAGTAGTCAGCTGAATTACCGCTGAGCAACACTATGAAAACCCTACCGATATCAGCTTCAGGCTTTGGTGATGTCGCTGCTTGCATTCGCGTATATATCGCTAACCGGCCACCCATGGCGGAGTATGCCGGCTTAAAGGCAGTGCAAGCACTGTGCAGTGGCGAGATAGAGCTTATAAACCGGGCTTGTGGTAACGGCTGGCGAAAGGTATTTAATGTGTATGCCAAACTACTGTTTGTGCTGGATGCTAAGCAATTTGCTTTTTCGCAACAGGCGGTAAGCTGGCAGCAATATCGTGAGCAATGTTTATTGCAGGCCGGTAGCAATACGGCGTTAATGTTTAGTGCGCCTGATCTTAAGTCAAAAACGAAAACCGTGCATGTTATTGCCGGCCGTACTCATGCCAAAGCATTGCTGGAGGCCGGTTTACCGGCACAGCTTAGCTGGCTGAATAATGAATTTGCCGCGGATAAACACAACAGGCTGTTAGTCTGTCCTTACTTTGACTATCGTCAGCTGAATAACGAAAAGTTGGCTTTTTTGGCACAGATGATTAAGGCATTAGATGAATAACAACCCTTTAACGGTACAACTACAGCAACTGTGTACTATGCTGCAACCCTTGCAGTTTGGCATCGGCGGCAGTTGCCTGTTGTGGCAGCTTGGTTTGGAAAATACACCAAATGATATTGATATTGTTTGCATAGAGCAGGATTTTGCCCGGATATGCCAGCTGTTGCAGCCGCAGTTTTCGTTGCAGGTAGCCACTGCACATGCGGAATATGTTTCTGCGCACTTTGCCCGCTTCAGCCGTGAGGGCTGGCCCGATATTGAACTAATGGCCGGTATCGCCGTAAAGCAAAACAATGCTGTGGTTAGCTGGGCATTTAAGCCGCAGCATTGCCATTGGCAAGACGGCATCTGCTGGATGCCGCCGGCAGATTGGCTGCAACTGTATCAGCTGTTTAACCGGCCGCAGCGGGTAGCGCAGCTAAGGCGTTATCTGCTGCAGTTGACTTTGCAAAGCTTGGACAAAGGCTAAGGCTATCAGGCTGCGTTAGTACAGATGCTGTTGTCCTGCCGCCGGGCTCTGCGCTTGGTGGCGCGCGCCAGTAACCAGAATAACCATGCCAGCAATAGGGCGGTTCCTTCAACAGCCGGGCGCAATATAGTGCCTTGCAACAAGGCTGTCAGAAAAGAAGCACCACTGCTATACCAGGCTGCAAATGGGATCAGTAGCGTCAGTAACGCACAGGCATACAACAATTCAACACCGGCCTTAGCCGGCCGACGAATAACAGCCCACAGCAGCGCAGCAAAAAACACACTGACATACACCTTACTGTGCCAGGCTTCTGCCAGCACTGAGCCGGCAATAAACAGCGCAGAAATCCCGGCTACAGCCCCCAGGCAGACGCCAAGGGTAAGGGAGGCCATAACCCGAACTTTAGCCGGTTGTGCCCCGCTGTTGCGCCGGCGTACCTCCAGCCAGAGTAAATTACCGCTGTAAAATAATAAAGCGCCGGCCAGCCCCAACACAAAGTACAGCCATTTTGACGCATAACCGGCAAAATCACCGTAGTGCAGGTTTTGTAAACCGCGTAGGAAAGTGGTGCCCGGCCTGAATTGCTCCGGGCTTAGCGTGCCGGCAAGCTCACCTGTTGCGGCATTTAATACCACTGCCGCATTCTGCGTTAAGGTAGCCGATGGCAAGTGGCCATAAATTGTCACAGTGCCTTGAGTATCACCTGCATCGTGGTAGTACAGCATTTCTGCCTGCATTGCCGGTTGATGTTCCGCCGCGATTGTCAGCAGTTGCGCCGGCGGCAATATGTCAGCCGGTACGCCGGACGGCTCGACGTGGGCGACGACCTCAAAATCAGGCTCCAGAATCTCCAGCAGTTCGCCGTCAAATACCAGAAACTGAAATGGCGCCAGCATTAAAAAGCCAATGGTGAGTACGGCACCACTCCAGGCAAAAATGACATGGAACGGTAACGACAGCACGCCGATAACATTGTGCAGATCCAGCCACTGTCGTTTGGCCCCCTGGCCTATGCGTAAGGCAAATAAGTCTTTAACAAACACCGGCGCATAAATGACGATACCGCTGAGCAGCGCCAGGCCATATAAAATGCAGGCGATGCCAAACAAATACAGCCCGGTTTGCCGTGGCAGACCGGCTGTAAAATGCAGATCATAAATCAGGCTGATAAAATCCTGCCGTGCCACCTGCTGCAGGGGGGGGCTGATATCTTCAGCGACGAACTTATACTGCGTGCCGCTGGCGTTGTCGTACCACATTAAGGTCAGGTTGGGGCCATGTGCCCCGGGCAACACCAGATTAAAGCCGTGAGCTGCCTGCGGATGCAGCTCTAATACATGATCAATCAATGGCTGGGCTTGTGCAAGCGAAACGGGCGCACTGCGCTGTTGCACGACACCATGCCATTGCTGCAGCTCATGTACAAATACCGAAATAGCGCCGGCGTAGAAGGCAATAAACAGTAACAGGCCGGTGAGCAGGCCGGTCCAGGTGTGCAGGTTGCGAAAACTTTTCTGGGTACTGACTTTCATTTATGCCGCCACTATTGAGGTTTTTATCAGCCATAACAGGCCATAGCTGAGCGCTGTCAGCACGGCCAGTATCAGCCATAGCCGCTTATTGCTGCGGCTTAGGTACATCAACGCCATCTGCACTACCCAAACCGGAAAAGTAAACAGCAACCAGGGCAGTACAGCTTGCTGCTCATTGCCCGGAAACAGCAGCGCCAGTATGCCAATCAAAGCTATAGTCAGCGGCAGACCAAATAGCAGTGCAGCCCAGTGTTTAGACGCCATCAGTGGCTCCTTTACGCCGGATCAGCAATGGTAGCGTGACCCAGTACAGCATCAGCAGTGTTAGCGCCAGATAAAAACCCGGCCAAAAACCATAGCCCGACGCCAGTAACCGCAGCGCCAGCGACGCAGTAAACACTGCTATCAAAAGCAGCCATAGGGCGGGCAGCTTTTTCTGTAGCAGCTGCTGCTGTGGTGCTAGCAAATATACCGCTAGCGCACAGATAGCCAAACTTAGCACGGCCAGAATAAGCATCATAAAACCGTTACCACTGCCACTGTAAACCGGCGCCAACTACCCGCGGCGCACCGAAAATAGCAACAGGTTCACCGGCCCAGCGATACTGCGTATAACCTTTGTCAAACAGGTTGTTGACGAAAAGGTAGGCCGACCAGTTGGTGCTGTCGTAGCTTAGCCGGGTATTAAACAATGCTCTGGACGATAACCATAAAGTGCTGTCGCGCGGTCCGGTACTGACTTTACTGCGAAAGTTACCATTAACGTTCAGCGCCCAGTTATCAGCCAGATACCAGTTTGCCCCCAACGCTGCGGTATGGCGCGGTGCGTAAGCAAATGGCTGACCGGAGAAATTGCTGATCATGGCACCGGCAATAGCATCAAATTCGTCATACTGGGTTTTCGAATACGCATAAGAACCGTACCAGTCCAGCTGATTATTCAGGCGTTGGCGCAGTTCAAATTCAGCACCATACAAATGCGATTTACCCGCGTTGACGGTGTGCGAGTCAAAGCTGTTAATACCAAAATTGGCGATAACCTGTTTATCGGTCCAGTCGATGTAATACACATTGCTGTTGATGGTCAGATTTTGCGTCGGCCAGTCGCTGCGCCAGGCCAGTTCGTAATTAGTGGTAAACTCCGGCTCGTAGGCAAACACTTCACCGCGGGCAACGTTGTATGAGCTGCCGCCGGAGCGGTAGCCGCGCTGCACAGTAAAAGCCAGCGATTGTTCCGCACTGTACTGCCAGCGAGCACCTAATTTAGGTAAAAAAGCGTTAAAATTACGGCTGTTCGCCGGTACGTTGCTGGCCGCATCATTAACCATCGCCAGTACGGCGTTATTTATACCGGTAAAGGCTGCGTATAGTGGCGAGTCCGGAGCGCCAAAATTAGCCGGGTCTGGCAAGGTGCCGGCGAACACTGCAGTGGTATCCGACTGGTAGTCATATTGCTCGGTATCAAAGCGGGCGCCGGCAAGTAACGTCCACTGTGGTGACAGTTGATATTCCAGATCGAAAAACGCCGCCAGGTTTTCTGACGTGGTTGGTGTCAGGCTGTTATAATCAACCGGGATTATCGGCAGCACACTGCCGTACAATGCGGCCAGCTGCTGTGCTGTTGCAGCATCCAGACCACTGCCCTGTAATACAGCAGCGATAGTTTCAATTGGTGTGACCACATTGGTTAGGGTCGTTGTTAGGCTATCCATCTCGCGTCTGGACCAGTAAATACCGGCCAGTGCACGCCACGTTTCACCACTGTAGTGCAGGCGCAGTTCTTGCGATAAAGTGTCAAAGACACCATCAGTCAGGCCATAGGCTAAATTCTGCTCTGTCTGGTCATTATCATAACTGCGAAAAGCATCAGAGCGGGTTTTGGCAGTTATGGCGGAGGCCGCCCAATGTTCATTCAACTGGTAGTTCAGCTCCAGTGTCGTTACATCGGTAGTAATATCGGTTTTACTTTCGGCATCTGAGCGGTTAATACGGTTGTTGTAATAATCGTCCTGATCAATGGCACTGTACACATACATGTAAGGCCCTTCAGAATCATCACGCAGATGGGTCAGTCTGGCACTGAAACCCGGCAAGGCTTTCGGCGTCCACAGCAGTTTTATCCGCGCCGATAGTGCATCTACCGCGTCTTCCGCTTCATTGCGGGTAATATTGTGTACATAACCATCAAAATCACGTTTTTCCACCGCGACGCGAAATGCCAGCTCTTCTTCAATCAGTGGCCCGCCACCGGCAAAGGCGATACGGCGGTCAGACGGGTCGGAAAACTGCACTCTGGCTTTAGCCGCCCAGTCCATTGTTGGGTCGGCCGAGCGCATAACAATAGCGCCGGCCAGCGCGTTTTCACCCTGAATGGTCGACTGTGGCCCGCGCATCACTTCCACTTGGGCTATGTCCCACAGGTCAGTCGGGCCGGCATCGGCAATCTGGCTTGGCAGCGCGGCACCGTCTAAATAGATGGTGGCCAGCGGGTTGGATGCCCCGGCTTCATCAGCAATGCCGCGAATAGTAAAGCCACGGCTGCCATACATAGCCGACACATTGGCGGTTCGGTTTAAAATATCATCCAGGCTTTGCAGGTTTTCCTGTTCAATTTTAAGTGCTGTAGTAACGGCTACGCTACTAGTGGTGTCTTGTAACGAGCGTGCTGTTTTCTCGCCACGAACAGTTATCTTTTCTATCTGTTGGTCCTGATCGGGCTGCCCTTCGCTCTGGGCTGCCAGCGGCAGACTTAAGCCTAAACTAATAGCCAATATGGATGGTTTAAAGCATTTAATACGCGAGTACATCAGGATCCCTGTCAATTTAATTGGGTACAAATGAATATTAACGCAAATGATAATTGATCTCAATTGTGTTGGTGTGCAAAGCGACAGGATTTTATAAAATCTATTGCGGCGGTGTTTGATTATTGTTTAAAGCAGGGCGCAGTATCGCCCCTGCAATCCGGGGGCAGTTTTAAGCTAATCGGTTATTTCCACTGAGGTAGGCACCAGCTGATACAGCGTTACCGGCTCTGTAACTTTTGTCGGGTCAAATACGCTACCGTTTTTTTCTGCCTGTTCTGCCAGATAATCAATACTGGCCTGCAAGTTCATCGGTAGCGGTTGAATGCGGCCATGTGCATAGGCAGTTTTGCCCATACTGCTTAGCGGAAATACCATATCGCCATCGCGTACTTTGATACGAAAAGCCGGCTCGTCTTCAGCTGCTGCCAGCGTCATCCAGCAGCCTTGTTTTTTACACACTGCCTGAATTTTGCCGCTAACGGTAATCTCCTGCTGCAGATAACCTGCCGGGTTGGCAAGCACATCAGCTACCGTCACCACTTTGGTTTTATCAAATGCCGGACCATAGCTCAGCGGCGCCGCTTGCAGCGTAAATACGGCGCCTGCCAGCAACATAGTAAAAAGGGTTTTACCCATATCATCTCTCCTTGTTGATTAGCACTATTGTCGGCCCGGGAAGGCACAAAGGCAAGTTTGCTTGCATGATCTATATTTATTATAAAATTGTAAACTATTATTTTTAAGTTAGCTTTTTTGCGTTATAACTAAACGAAGCGATACATTCATCCAATGTGGAGGCGTTATGACGACCCTTGATGAAGACGGCATGTTGATTGACGATAAAATCTCATTGAAACGTTATACCAGCATTGAACACGGTAAAGGCTGAAGCAAAAGGAGCAAACTGGTAATGAGGGTGCTTATAGTATGCAGTTTATCGTTGTGGTTACTGGCCTGTGGCAGCCAGCAACAGTCATTTGATTCTAACCAAATCGGTTCGCTGTATATTGCCGACTTTGTTTCAGATGCGCCTGAGCAGTGCGGTCCAACGGATGTTGATCTCAGCAATATAGAGGTAAAGCAGTTTTTTCAGCAGGCACGTGAGGTAGCGCATAAAACACTGCATGATCATTATAACTATGCTCCTTGCGCCATTGAAGGCACGCTAAAGTACGGGCCGCAAAGCTGTAACTGGCAGGTGCGGGCCGGCGCGACCGGGCATATTCAGTGTGGTGAAGAATATCGCTATTTTGCCTGTGACGATTGTGCTGCGCTGTTTAATACAGGTGAAACAACAGAGTAAACCAGAGCAGTGCAATAAGCTCAGAAACAATAAGGGCGCAATCCTGCGGAGTGCGCCCTTTTCACTTTTACCAGCCTGGTAGCCCTTATTGCCAATTCTTTTGCTGAATTTATCGCCAGTTCTTGCTTTAAAAGTAATCAAACGGTGTGTGTTTGTGAATTTTAATTGAACTTTAATTTACATTTAAATTTCCTGCCGCTAGTATGCGCGCCGCAATGACCAAACTTAGGGAAATAAAACAATGACGTTAAAGTATGTATTACCTGTAATCGCACTGACTGCCTCTGCTGCACTGTCTGCGGAAGAATATCAATTATTCACCGGCCTGACTGCAGATCACGTGCGTGTTAGTGGTGATAACGAAACCAACTGGAACCTGGACGGTACTTATTTCTTCGATAAGAAACAAACCTTAGGCCCGTTGGATCAATTTGAATACATCAATAAAGTCAGCAATGTAGATGCTGGCTTTAAGCGCAGCTACGATCGTAACTTCTGGAATGTTGGCGGCGAATACTTTGCTGATAACAAATTAGTGTTTTCTGCAGAACACAGCCGTACCAGCGGCTTTTACAGCAATAAAGTAGGTATTGGTTACCTGATTTCTGACGATATTATTGTACGTGCAGAAGCAACTAAGCCAAAAGATGGCAGCACCTCTTACCTGTTCTCAGGTAGCTACAACCACCAGTTGCAAGGCAACGACTATGTTGGTTTTACTGCCACTGTTGACGACGAGTTTGATTTCTTCACTTTAAGCAGCAAATACTTTGCCGCCTTGGGCGAAGATCGCTATATCGCTGTAGGCGTGTTATTAGCTGACAACGACGGCAGCTCAACCTGGGGCGCAGCAGCTGACTACTACTTCTCTCAAATGACTTCAGTGGGCGTTAGCTACAATAAAGCGGACGACTACAGCCTGAATGCGAAACACTTCTTTAACCGTAACTGGGCATTAGTGGCTGGCTTTGGCAGCAACACTGACAGCTCTGATACTAAAGTTTACAGCTTAGGCGTAAACGGCCAGTTCTAATTTCCTTGGTAGCTACATGAGTGTTTTGGGGCAACAATAGTTGCCCCTTTTTTATGCTTGTTATCCCAACAAAGGCTTTAGGTACTTGCCGGCGGTTTAATCAGCGATTCTGCCGGAATACCCAGACCTTCGTGCAGACGCCAAATCATTTTTAAGGTTAGTGAGCGTTTGTAATTTAAAATCTCATAAACCCGGTTACTTTTGCCGATCATTGGTTCCAGATCTTTTACCGTTAAACCTTTGCGCTCCATTTCAAACTTAATGGCCTCAACAGGGTCTGGAAAGTCCATAGGGAAGTGCTTTGCTTCGTAGGCTTCAATCAGCGTAACCATTACATCCAGCTTCTCGCCTTCTGGCGTATCCGGCTGTGCCAGCATCAGTTGTTCAACTTCCTGCAACGCCGCCCGGTAGTCGGCTTCATTTCTGATAGGTTTAATATCCATCATTGCTGCTCCGGCAGTTATATGGTTTGCACATCAATCTGATCATACTGGCTGTGAGTACCAACAAACCGCACATAAACGACTTTGTAGGCATAGTTAATCCAAACCACCAGCCGGTATTTATTACCGGCTATGTTGAATACCACTCTGCCGTCTTTGAGAATACTGGCATGTCTGAAATCCTGTTTTACATCTACAGGCGAATGCCAGTCTGCTTTTAATACGTGGCGATGCCAGGCAAGAATAGGCTCCTTGGCATCGCTATATTCCGGCTTATCCTGCCAGAACGCTTTTAACGTAGAGAGTGCAATGATTCTCATAGCGCAATCATAGTCCCATTATGGGACTTTTGCAATTGTGTATTTTTTGCCCGCCACTCAGATAGCACCTTAAACCAACAGCGGTTTCAGGTAATGCCCGGTATAGGACTTGTCACAAGCTGCTACCTGCTCCGGTGTGCCGGCGATCAGAATTTCACCACCGCCGCTGCCACCTTCCGGACCGAGGTCGATAATCCAATCGGCGGTTTTGATCACATCCAGGTTATGTTCAATAACGACGATACTGTTACCGTGATCGCGCAGCCGGTGCAGTACGTTCAGCAGTTGCTGAATGTCGTAAAAATGCAGGCCGGTGGTGGGCTCGTCCAGTATGTACAGCGTTTTACCGGTATCGCGTTTGCTCAGCTCACGCGCCAGTTTTACCCTTTGCGCTTCACCGCCGGACAACGTCGTCGCCGACTGGCCCAGTTTTATATACGACAAGCCAACATCCATCAGCGTTTGCAGCTTGCGGTTAATCGCCGGTATGGCTTCAAAGTAAGCCAACGCATCTTCCACTGTCATATCCAGCACTTCATGGATACTTTTGCCTTTGTATTTTATCTCCAGCGTTTCGCGGTTATAGCGTTTGCTTTTACACACATCGCACGGCACGTACACGTCAGGTAAAAAGTGCATTTCTACCTTAATAACGCCATCACCCTGGCAGGCTTCGCAGCGGCCGCCTTTAACGTTAAAGCTAAAACGCCCGACCTGATAACCGCGTGAGCGCGATTCCTGAGTAGCGGCAAACAGCTCGCGCACCGCAGTAAAAATACCTGTGTAGGTAGCGGCATTGGAGCGCGGTGTACGGCCTATCGGACTCTGGTCGATGTCGATCACTTTATCAAAATGATCCAAGCCTTTAATCGCGCGATGCGGCGCCGGATCATTACCCTCGCCTTTATTCAATACGCGGTGCGCCACCCGAAACAGCGTATCGTTGATCAGCGTCGATTTACCCGAGCCGGATACCCCGGTAATACAGGTCATCAGGCCAAATGGAATTGCCGCGTCGACCTCTTTTAAGTTATTGCCGGTAGCGCCTAATACCTCCAGCCATTTTTTGCCCGGTTTGTGGCGCTTTTTCGGCACCTCTATTTTACGCGTACCGGATAAATACTGGCCGGTTAAGGAGTCCGGCGCCGCCATTACCTGTGCCAGGGTGCCTTGAGCCACAATATTACCGCCATGTACACCGGCACCCGGGCCGATATCGATAATATGGTCTGCCATTCGCACTGCGTCTTCATCGTGTTCTACCACGATCACAGTATTACCCAGATCGCGCAGGTGGCGCAGGGTGCCAAGCAGGCGGTCGTTATCGCGCTGGTGTAAACCAATAGAGGGTTCGTCCAGCACATACATTACGCCGACTAAACCGGCACCAATCTGGCTGGCCAGGCGAATACGCTGTGCTTCGCCGCCTGATAAGGTTTCGGCGCTGCGTGACAGGTTAAGATAGTTCAGGCCAACGTTAACCAAAAAGCTCAAGCGGTCCTGAATTTCTTTTAATACTTTTTCGGCAATTTGCGCGCGCTGGCCGGTGAGGGCCAGTTGCTGGAAAAATACCATACAATCGCCAATCGACAGCTCGACAATTTGCGGCAGGTTAGTCTGGCCGATAAACACGTGGCGGGCTTCTTCGCGTAAGCGGGTGCCGTTACACCCCGGGCAGGCCTGATGCGCCAGGTATTTACTCAGCTCTTCGCGCACCGAGTTTGACTCCGTTTCGCGATAGCGCCGTTCCATGTTTGGTAAAATGCCTTCAAACGGGTGGCTACGTTGCACAATGTCGCCGCGATCGTTTAGGTATTTGAAATCAATTACCGTTTTGCCGCTGCCGCGCAAAATAGCGTCCTGCTGCTGTTGGCTCAGGCTGTTAAAGGGTACATCCAGCGCAAAACCGTAGTGATCGGCTAAGGATTTCAGCATCTGGAAGTAATAAAAATTACGCTTATCCCAGCCGCGTATCGCGCCGCCGCTCAGGCTTAATTCGGCGCTGACAATGACTTTATTCGGGTCAAAGTATTGCTTTACGCCCAGGCCGTCGCAGCTGGGGCAGGCACCGGCCGGGTTATTAAACGAAAACAGCCGCGGTTCCAGCTCCACCATCGAATAACCACAGCTGGGGCAGGCAAAGTTGGCCGAAAACACCAACTCGGCAGCATCCGGTTCGTCCATCAGTGCCACTTTGGCCACGCCGCCGGATAACGCCAGCGCGGTTTCAAACGATTCGGCCAAACGCGTTTTTACATCATCGCGTACTTTAATCCGGTCGATCACCACTTCAATGGTGTGCTTTTTGTGTAAGTCGAGCGTTGGTGGGTCGGATAAATCACACACTTCGCCGTCGATCCGCGCGCGGATATAACCTTGGGCGGCTAAGGTTTCCAGCGTTTTTACGTGTTCGCCTTTGCGCTCCTGCACCACCGGCGCCAGCACCATTAATTTGGTGCCTTCGGGGAAGGCGGTAACTTTGTCGACCATTTCACTGATGGTTTGTGCCGCCAGCGGTAAATCATGAGTGGGGCAGCGCGGCTCGCCGACGCGGGCAAACAGCAGGCGCAGGTAATCGTAAATTTCGGTAATGGTGCCGACAGTAGAGCGTGGGTTGTGCGAAGTGGATTTTTGCTCAATCGAAATGGCCGGTGATAAGCCTTCGATATGATCGACATCGGGCTTTTCCATTAAACTTAAAAACTGTCGCGCATAAGCCGATAACGACTCAACATAACGGCGCTGGCCTTCGGCATACAGCGTATCAAACGCCAGCGACGACTTGCCGGAACCGGATAAGCCGGTGATCACAATCAGTTTATCGCGCGGAATGGTCAGCGAGATGTTTTTCAGGTTGTGGGTACGGGCCCCGCGGATATCAATTTTGTCCATTATTACTCCAGCTTAATCGCGCCTGTGCTTACGTGCTGAGCCTGCTTTCAGTTCTTCGGGCGCAGCAGTAACTGCGCAAAACTGTACAAATATACACTATGCAACAACAAGAAAAAACCTGCTGCCAAATATTAACCGCTGCTGGCGATAGCTAAGCTTTGCGTTTATTGTATGGCGGCGCGCGCCCACAGATAAGGACATGCCGATGCAGGCAACCATTTTAGTTGTTGAAGATAATAAGGAAATCCGCTTTTCTGCCCGTTTTGTGCTGGAAGATGCCGGCTTTAGCGTGGTGGAACTGGAAAACCCCATGCAAGCCATGGCCTGGCTTAGCCAGAGTGATGCCAGTGAAAATAGTGCCGATCTGATCCTGCTGGATATGAATTTCAGCCTCGACACCACCTCGGGGGAGGAAGGCTTGCAGTTTCTGCGTTGGCTACAGCAACAGGGCAGTAAAATTCCGCTGGTGGCGATGACAGCCTGGTCGAATACCACCCTGGTAGTGCAGGCCATGCAGCTGGGCGCTGCTGATTTTATTGAAAAGCCATGGCATAACCAACGGCTGGTGCAGGTGATCCTGCAGCAACTGAAGCTGGCGCGCTTACAGCAACATAATAAACAACTGTCTGCTGCCTTAGCGGATCCCGGCAGCCCGCTACTGGCGCACAGCGAGAGCATGCAGCGCCTGCTGCAACAGCTTAGTGAAGTGGCGTGCAGTGAGGCCAATATTTTGCTTACCGGGGAAAACGGCACCGGAAAAACCCAACTGGCGCAGTTTATCCATAACAAATCGCAGCGCGCCAATGCGCCCTTTATCAGCGTAAATATGGGCGCCATCGTTGACAGCCTGTTTGAAAGCGAGATGTTCGGCCATAAAAAAGGCGCCTTTACTGATGCCAAAGAAGCCCGCGCCGGCCGCTTCGCGCTGGCGCAGGGTGGCACGCTGTTTCTTGATGAAATTGCTAATCTGCCGCTGAACCAGCAGGCCAAGTTATTGCGGGTGTTGGAGTCCGGCCAGTATGAAGTAGTGGGCAGTAGCGTGACCGAGCAGGCCAATGTGCGGCTGATCAGCGCCAGTAACGCCGATTTTGCCGCGCTGATTGGCACTGCACAGTTTCGCCAGGATTTATTTTACCGGCTGAATACACTGCAGTTTTGTGTACCGCCGCTGCGGCAACGGCCGGATGACATAGTGCCGCTGTGCCGGTATTTCTTGCAACGCCACGGTGCACACTACCAAAAGCACGGGCTGCAATTATCTGCCGGGGCCGAAAGCGTCCTGCGCCAGTATGCCTGGCCCGGCAACGTGCGCGAGCTTAGCCATGTTATTGAACGCGCGGTACTGTTATGCCGGCAACAACAAATCAGCACAACGGATCTGGCGCTGTCTGGCGCGGTACCGGGCCAAAGTGCCGGCGGCCAGCCGGCGCCAATAACACTTGAGCAAATGACACTGGAGCAAGCAGAACTGCAGCTGATCCGCCAGGCGCTGGCGCAGTGCCCGGGCAATAAGCAGCGTGCGGCAGAGATACTGGGTATTACCAAATCTTCTTTGTACCGGCGGCTGGATAAATATGGTCTCGATAAATAACCGCGGCAGCGGCGCCTCGCTGGAGCGCCACAGCTTATGGCACTGCTTTGCCTTACTTTTTTGTTCGCTGGCAGCCGTTGTGCTGGCGGGGTTATGGTTTAGCCAATGGTGGCTGTGGCTGCTGTTATCAGCGGCCTGGCTGCTGCTGAACAAGTGGCAATTTGCCAGGCGCAAACAAATGCTGGCGGCGTTTAACCGCGCCAGTGTGCAACTGGAGGCGATGCATAACCAGGATTACAGCCTGCAGGCTAAAGCGGCCTATCAAAGTGGCATTGCGGCTATCTTTCAGCAGCAACTGCATCAGCTGAGCAGCGTGTTGCAACAGCGTAAAAGCTTCTTTGATGAACAGCAGTTTTTGTTGTACCGGCTGATTGATCAACTGAACACACCCATTCTGGTATTCGATCACAAGTTACAGCTCAGTTACGCCAACAACGAGTTTCAAAGCTTGTTTGGCCAACCCTGGCAAGGTATGCGTAAAGCTTCGGCGGAATTACTCGGTTTATGCAGCGAACCACAATGGCACTTTGCCGACACTGAGCGCCAGCGTCAGTGGCAAATCCGCCACAGCCGCTTTATGGACCAGGGTCAGCGCCACCAGTTGCTGGTGTTTATTAATATTCAGGCGGCGCTGCGTGATACCGAGTTAGCAGCCTGGCAACAGTTAATACGGGTGCTCAGCCATGAGATCCGCAATTCCTTAACGCCGGTGCTGGCACTGTCAGAGCACCTACAGCATAAACTGGCACCGGGCCGTGAACAGGATGCATTAAATGTGATCCGCCAGCGTAGCCAGCATCTGCAGGATTTTGTCAGCCGTTACAGCGAGTTGAATAAACCGCTGAGTATTAATCTGCAGCCGCTGTGCGCGGCGGATCTGTTTGCAGTGTTGCAGCCGTTATTCAGCGACGCCGCACTGCAGGCCAGCGGACTGAGCCTGCAGTTTTATGCCGACGCCACTTTATTACAGCAGGTGCTGATTAACCTGATTAAAAACGCCATTGAAGCCGGCAGCCCGCCGGGTACCGTGCTGTTGCACTTTGCCCGTCAACACAACCAGTTGCAGATCAGCGTCAGCGACCTGGGGCACGGCATCAGCAATGCGCGTGACCTGTTTGTGCCGTTTTACACCACCAAAGCTCAGGGCCAGGGCATAGGGTTGCAGCTGTGCCGCAATATCGTGCACCAGTTATCCGGTGAGCTTAGCCTTAGTCCGCGCAGCGACGGCCAGCCGGGCTGCTCTGCCACTATCAGCTTGCCCTGGCATAACAGCTGATACTGTCTGCAGTTTAGTCCGGCAGTTTAATCTGCTATCGGCGTCCGAAACCGGAATAGTGCGTCCGAAACCGGACGCTTTGGCCGGATACCGGGGTTGGAAAATAGTATTAATCAATATATATCAATAGTTTATCTTGTTGGCATAAGCGTTGCTGTGTAATGGCAGGCAGATACCGAACTCTGCCGGTTGTCACTACAGAGAACTACCAATGGACGTAAAAAAAGTAACCACTAAACCACGCTGGCAAAAGCCACTGCTGGTGCTTAGCGCCCTGGCCAGTCTGGCGTTGTTGGGCAGCTTGTGGGCCTCACCCGGCTATCAGCATAAAATAGACCGCGCCGGTTTACTGTTGGCGCAGGTACAGCGCGGCGATTTGCAAATTAGTGTCGATGCTTATGGTGTACTGCGCTCAGACAAACAAACCCTGCTCACCGCGCTTACCAGCGCTACCGTGCAACAAGTACTGCTAAGGCCGGGTGCACAGGTTAGCGCAGACAGCATTATCCTGCAGCTGAGTAACCCGGAATTACTGCAGGAGGTGGAAGCGGCAGCGATGGCGTTATCACAAGAAGAAGCCAACCTGAAGCGGTTAAAGCTGGCCAATCAGCGCGAGCGTTTAGCCGAGCTGTCGGTGCAGGCCGAGCTGGATGCCAATTTACAAATGGTTACCCTAAGGCGCAATGCCGAACAGCAACTGGTGGAAGATGGCGTAGTATCCTCGTTAACCTATCAAACCACAGTGTTGCAGCAACAACAAATGCAACAACGGCTGGATTTGCAGCAGCAACGGCTGCAGCAATTAGACGAGGTGATTACCCAGGCTGAGATTATTCAGCAAGAGCAAATTAACCAAAGCCGCACCCGCTATCACACTATGCAACAACGGGCCGAGCGCTTAACGGTACGCGCCGGTATGGCCGGTGTATTACAGCGGTTACCGGTTGAGCTGGGGCAAAGTGTGGCTGCCGGCCAGGAACTGGCGTTGGTGGGCAGTGACAAAGATTTGCTGGCGTTGGTGCGGGTATCACAATCGCGCGCCGAGCAACTGCAAGTGGGCCAGACGGCACAAATTAATACACGGCGTGAACGGGTAGCTGCTGTAGTAACCCGTATTACGCCGGAAGTACGCGAAGGCACTATCGAAGTAGAACTGGCCTTTACCGAAGGTGTACCGGGCTCCGCGCGGCCGGAGCTGAATATAGACGCACAAATTTTCACTGCTCAGCTAACCGACACCTTGTATCTGGAGAGTCCGGTGAATACCCAAAGCCATAGCAGCAGCCGTTTATTTAAGGTTAGCGATGAGGGCCGCGTGTTGTCTGCCACTGACTTGCAGTTTGGTGACGATGCCGGCCGGTTTTTACAAATTACCAGTGGTGCGCAGCAAGGCGATACCTTTGTGCTGTCTGATATGGCGACGTATCGGGAAGCTGAATTGATCCAACTGCAGTAGTCACACAGCACAAACAAAAATTAAGGAAGCATAATGCAGCAACAAAAAATCAGTATGCGGGGTATTACCAAGGTATTTGCCACCGATGAAATGGAAACCCATGCCTTGCGCGGCATTGATCTGGACATCTTTGCCGGTGATTTCGTATCTATTTGCGGCCCGTCCGGCTGCGGCAAATCTACTTTGTTGTCGTTGTTGGGCTTGCTGGATATGCCCACCGCGGGTAGTTACCAGATTGAAGGCCAGGAAGTCAGCGGTTTAAGTCTCAGTGAAGCCGCCTTTATCCGCAATGAGAAAATAGGTTTTATCTTTCAGTCATTTAACCTGATTGACGAGCTGACGGTATTTGACAACATCGCCCTGCCACTGCGTTACCGCCGCCAGAGTATGGCTAAAGCGGAGATTAACGACCGGGTAATGGCGTGTTTAAAAACCGTGGATATGAGCCATCGTGCCGGCCACCGGCCAAACCAGTTATCCGGTGGCCAGCAACAACGTATTGCTATCGCCCGCGCCCTGGTTGGCAACCCGGCGCTGTTGTTGGTTGATGAGCCTACCGGTAACCTCGATTCTAAAAACGGTGATGCGGTAATGGATATGCTAAGCGAGCTAAACAGCAACGGCACTACCTTGTGTATGGTAACGCACGACCCGCGTTATGCTGATATGGCAAGCCGCAAACTGCACTTACTCGATGGTCGCATTTTGGATGCCGACGGCACGCCCGTCCGGCAAGAAGCTGCTTTGCGTCAGGCCGCAGGCCAATAAATGCTGCCGCTTAGTGGCTGGTTTTGGCTGGGCGTTGTGGTGCTACAACCGCTGTGTCTGTTCGTGCTTACTGCACTGGTGTCGCTGTGGGACAATAGCGGCGCCGGTTCAGCATAAGGATAGTTAAATGTTTACAATCAAAGATTTATCGACAGCTTTGTATGCACTGAGCAAAGCCAAAGGTTATGCGTTGACGGTGATCCTGACGCTGGGCCTGACACTGGGCAGCCTGGTGGCCATGTTTAACCTGAATTACCAGATTTTAGCGGCACCGCTGCCCTATGCTGATGAAGAGCAGTTAGTGGTAGGCAGTACCGCCTGGCTGGATAAAGACGGTACAGTGATGTATGCACGTATGCTGCCGGTCAGTATTTTCCGCCAGTATTACCAGCAGCCCTCTGAGCAGCTAAGCGACCAGGCCTTGTATAGCTTTTCCTATATTGGTATGACGCTGCGGGATTTGCCGCATAGCCCACAAGTGCAAATTGCTTACACCACACCCGGTTATATGCGGATGTACCAAATGCCATTATTGCATGGCCGGGCTTTTAGTGCTGAAGAAGATCTCGGTAGCCAGCAACCTGTAGCGGTACTAAGTGAAAAAATCTGGCGTGAGCATTATAACGCTGACCCGGAGCTGGTAGGCCGCAGTGTACATATTGGCAACCAGCAGTTTAAAGTGGTGGGCATCGCCGGCGCCGAATTTATCGAGCCCGGTTTGACCGGACCAGCCCGCAACAATGATATCTGGCTACCCTGGGACTTTAGCATTGGCAGTAGCTTTGGCCCCGGTGACATTAGCGGTGCGCACTTATACCTGGCAAAACTAAAAGACGCCAGCCAACGTCAGGTCTTTGAGCAGGAGTTACGGCCGCAAGTTGCCAGCCAGTATCAGGACGATATTGCTGCGTTACCCAGCCAGGCCGGCCGCAGCCTGGTGTTTAATGCCGACCCGCTGCGTCTGGTGCTGGAAGGCGACAGCCGTAGCCGTACCTTATGGATGCTGGCGGGCAGCCTGCTGCTATTGCTGATTGCCGCCGCCAATATCACCAACTTATTATTGTCCCGCGCCGCCCGCCAGCAACGCAGTATGAGTATTCAGGCCGCGCTGGGGGCTCAGCGTCATCATTTACTGGGGCAAGTGCTGGCTGAGCTTAGCTGGTTAATGAGCAGCGCTTTGCTGCTGGCTTTTATCGTTGCCGAAGGTGCTTACCATTTACTGCAACTGTACGCCGGTGCCATGCTGCCAAGACTGGCAGAGCTGGGTTTTGACTGGCCGATATTAACCTTTGCCGTAGCTGTCAGCCTGCTGCTGGCGCTGGGCTTTGCTGCGCTTATCAGCCGGCAAATTAACTACCGCGCGCTGCAGCAAAACCTGCAAAGCAGCGGCAAAGGCAGTGGCGTGCAAATTAGCAGCCGCACCCGTCAGGTATTAATTGGCGCTCAGGTGATGCTGGCGGCTATGCTGCTGATCTGCAGTGCCCAGGTGTTATTGCAGTCGCTGCAGCAGCTACGCCAGCAAGTGGGTTTTTCCAGTGTCGATCGCTATCAAATTACCATTGATAATATTACCGCAACGCCGGACGAAAGTTTGCCGCCGGAGCAGCGCCGCGCGCTATACCGTCAGCAAAAGGACGAGTTGATGCAGGTGCGGGATATATTGCAACAACATCCGGCAGTGCAGGCGGTTTCAGTCAGCAATTACCCACCGATTTCTTTTGATGGCTACTATGGCTCTGCCAGCTTTATCCCATCGCCGGACAGTCCCAACCAGCAACTGTTCAGCCGTGCCGTGTTCACCGACCAGTTTTATCTGCCACTGTTCGACATTAAGTTACTGCAGGGCCGTAATTTCACGGCACAGGAAGTGGCGGCTCAGGCACAGGTAATCATCATTAATCAGGTGTTGGCGCAACAACTTAAACCAGACGGTAATGTGCTGGGCGAAATGCTGTATTCGACAGACGGCAGCCTGACGTTTGAAATTATCGGTGTCAGCGCTAATCACCATTTGCCAGACGTTTGGTCGGCAGAGGAAACCGGTCGCAGTTATTTAACCCGCAACATAGGCACAACTGCCAACCTGCAGTTGCAGCTAAAACCCGGTATGCAGATAGACAAAACAGCCATTAACCAGGCGATGGCACAGGTATCACCGCATTATCGTGCCGCCAATATGCATAGCATCGAAGATAACGTTAACCGGGTGCTGTTAAGCAACTATCTGGCCGCTGCCGTTACCACGTCATTAGTAGTGCTGAGCTTCCTGCTGGCCGCCATCGGTATCTATGGCGTCCTGAGTTACAGCGTGCAACTGCGCCGCTTTGAACTGGGTGTACGGATGGCGATAGGCGCACGGCCGGTGACCATTTTGCAGCAGTTGTTGGGTGAAAACCTCAAACCGGTGCTGGCAGGTTTAGTACTCGCCGCCATACTGCTGGCTGCACTCTGGCTGGGCCTGCAACAAACCACCTTGATAGTTGAACTGTCCGCCGGCGGCTTTGCCTTGCCACTATTGCTGATTGTGCTGTTAACAGTACTGACGTCGTTATTATCGGTATGGGGCATTATCCGCAAGCCCGCCATCTATGCATTACAAGGACGATAATATGCTGCGCCCTTCGCTACATTCCTGGTTCCAAACTGCGTCACTGCTGCTGCGCCAGCAGCAGTTGTATGCGCTGACGATCATTTTAACCCTCGGCCTGACTCTGGGCGCGCTGGTGGCCACTTTTAATCTGAATTATCAGTTATTTGTCGCGCCGCTGCCGTATCCGGATGCCGACCGGCTGCACTTGGTGCGCGGCAGCATGTGGCAGCAAGACAAACTGGTGTCGCCAGAATGGTTGCCAACACAGCCGCAACTGGATATTTACCGGCAACACTGGCCTGAGGTAGAAACCAAAGCGCTGCACAATATCAGTATTGATGTCGAACAACTCTTGCCGGGCAACCCTTCTTTTAATGTCGGTTTGGTGACGCCGGAGTTTTTGCCGATGTTTGGCGCGCCGCTGGCGCTGGGCCGGAATTTGCAGCCAAATGAAGGCCTGGACAGCCAGATCCCAGTCGCCATCCTCAGTTATGTAGTGTGGCAACAGCATTTTGCCGGTGCTACCGATGTGCTTGGCAAAACGCTGCAATTTCGCGGTGTGTCTTTTGCCATCGTCGGCGTGTTGGCGCGCGATTTTGTCGAGCCAGTACTGGCAGCACCTGGCTGGTCGACTGATGTCTGGCTCAGTTATGATTTTCATGATATGGGCACACCGAGCTGGAGTCTTGCAAGCACTCAGATCCATCTGCTGTTAAAGCTGAAACCGGATAGCAGTCCGCAGCAGTTAGCGCATAACTTTGAGCAATGGGCTACGCCGGAATTTACCTCGGCCAACCTGAACAATGCGTTCTTGCAAGACAGCTCAGTGCGTTGGCGTCTGGAGCCGGTGCGCAGCCGCATTCTGGGCGATGCCGCCGGCCTGAGCCTGAGTTTACTGGCCGGCAGCTTGCTGCTGTGCGCTATTGCCATTGCCAATATTGCCAATCTGGTGCTCGGCCGCGCCATGGCGCAGCAAAGATCGCTGACCATCCGCATTGCGCTGGGTGCGCGTACATCCCACCTGTTTCGTCAATATCTGAGCGAGTTTTCCGTGCTGGCTATTCCTGCTTTGCTACTGTGCCTGAGTGTGGCAGAGGCGTGCTATCAAAGTTTACAAGCCGGCTACGCCGGTCCTATACCGCGCTTGCAGGAATTGGGCAGTGGCGCCTTCAGCGTGTTATTTGCCATAGGCCTGCTGAGCATACTATGCCTGACGCTGGCGCTCTGGTTAACCCGACAGCTGAATTACCGCCAGTTGCAACAAAGCCTGCAGCAAAGTGGCAAAGGCACGGTAGTGCAGGTGTCCGGCCGCACCCGGCAACTGCTGTTAATGTCGCAAACGCTGTTTTGCCTGGTCACACTGATTTATTGCAGCCAGATTTTTATGCAGGCGCTGGCCAAATTGCGCCAGCCATCCGGGCTGGATTTACACACCTATCAGGTAGCGCTAACGCAAGGCTCATTGCTGAATAACTTAGACCCGGCAGAGAGCCGGCAATTGTTTGCGCAGGCCGCTGAGGCGGTGAAGCAACAAAGCAATGCCAACCTGACCGGACTGGGCGCTTACCCGCCACTGTCTTATTGGCAGGCCGGGTTTCCGATGTCCTCGGTCAGTTGGCACGCGGATGCAAGCAGCTCTGTTACGGCAAGTCGTTACAGCGGTGATACTGAATATCTGACTGCGCTGGGGCTGCAGTTGCAAACCGGCGAGCTGTTCAGCCCGCAACAGGTGCTGAACCAGGACAACGTGGTGCTGATAAGTGTCAGTCTGGCACGCCGGCTGGCGGCTGATTTAGGTTTGGATAGCAGCACTGGCCTGCTCGACAAGCCGCTTTACCTGCGCGGAGCTACCACGTCACGCCGCATTATCGGCATCGTCAGTGATCTGACGCTGCCCGGTCAAACCGATGCGGCTGCGGTTTACACGCCACAACTGCCTTCGGCCTTTCCGCATTTGCTACTGCGACTGCCAGATGGCCAAAGCCTCAGCCGTGAGCAGGTTAATCAGGCACTGGTGCAAGTGCATCCGCAGCTGAAAGTGTTCCGCTTTAATCAAACCAGCGACATTTTAGCTTTACATACCAAAGATGCCAAAGTGGCAACTGTGGTGACTGCCGCCTTGTCATTGCTGGCATTGGCTCTGGCGGGCCTTGGTATTTTCGCGGTGATCCGTACACAAATTCAGCTGCGCCAATATGAACTGGCGGTACGGCAATCACTCGGTGCGCGGCCGCAGCATTTACTGCAGCTGACCTTACTGGACAGCTTAAAACCCTTGTTATGGGCGGTGCTGTTGCTGGCCGTGAGTTATAGCGCTTTACAGCTGAGTTTGCGTTTTGGTTGGTCGTTTAGCTTTGCGCAGCAGTTACAGATAGCGCCACTGCATGCACTACTGGCGTTACTAACCGTGCTGCTGCTGACGGTTGCGATAGTGCTTGGCTGCATGCGGCCTTTGCTTAGCCAGCCGGTGGTACAGGCGTTACGCGGCCAGTAAAGCGCTGATAAAAAAGCCCCCGCACAAGGCGGGGGCAACACGTGGTGGAACCCGGGGGAGAAAATCAGAACGTATAGCTGATACTAAAATCGATACTGCGCGGCATGATATAGCGGCCGTTCGGGCTGCCGGCGCTGCGTGGATCGCCTTCGGTAATGCCGTCTTTATCGGTCAGGTTAGCTACCGATAACTGCGCTTTTAACTGCTGGGTAATATCCAGCTGCACGCCTAAATCGATTTTGCTATAGCCTTCCAGTGTTACGGTATTACCGTTGTCGCCAAAGCGATCGCCTACCGATGCCAGGGTGCCGTACACCGTAGCGTACATATCCGCGACATCAAAGCCGTAGCTGGGGGTTACCCGCAGCATCCAGTCTGGTTGACGCATAACCTGGTTTCCCGTTGAAGCAATTTCAGTGTCCTGCACGGTGGCGTTCAGGTTTACCGCGAAACCGTTGGCGGCGCGGTAGTTGGCGTCAAACTCGATACCCATGGCTTCGGTGGTCAGAATTTCTGCCGGTACGCCGGGGCGAGTTACAAACTGTTCGCCATCGACTTCGTTATAGAAAGACGTTAAGTAGATACTGTAGTTTTGCTCAGCCCATTTATAACCGAACTCATACTGGGTGACTTCTTTAATCAGCTTATCGCCACTTTCAAAGCCGCCGTAGTTGTCACGGAAGTCATCAAAAAACGGCATTTTATTGCCTTTATTAATACGGGCAAACACGCCCATATTACGCTGCCACATCCAGTTTACCCCGGCGGTCCAAGCGGTTTTGCTTTCATCGTAATCTACGGCTTTGCTGATATCGCCGGTTAAGCCTTCATCTACCACATAGGTAATTTTGTGGCTTTCGCGGCGCAGGCCTACATCTACCCGCCATTGTTCGTTCAGCTGATACTCTACCGCGCCATAAAAGGCACTGGTGTCGCCGTCGCCGGTGGCGTCGATATCATAGTTCCAGCTGCAGCTTTCCAGGCTGTCGTTACAGTCGATACCGCTGAGCGCTTCGCCGCCTTTTTCTACCACAAACCAGGATTGGTTACCGATAGACCACCAATCCTGTACCGAGAAGTTGGTGGCGTAGTAACCCAGGGTAAATACGGCATTGTCGGTGGTTTTGCTAAAGGCAATATCATTGGTAAAGGCTTCAATATCTTTCATTACTACCCAGCGGCCAATTTGTTGTACCACGGTATCGTCAGCGTAAGTGTCGCCGCTGGTAACGCCGGTTACCGGGCCATTAATGCCCTCTACGTTACCCAGCGTGGTAGCGCCGCCTTCCGGTACCAGGCCAAAGGTATTGGCTTCGCCTGCAATATGGCTAAAGCGGTACATTAAACGCCAGCTGTCGGTTAAATCTAAATCGACGGTACCGCCGGTAATGCCGCCGTTCCAGCCGCGGCCGTCGCCAAAGTCATAGCTTTGTTCTTCGCCATCCGGGCCATAGGCAATTTTACCGAGGCGGTTATTCGGGCCAATCTGGCTGTAGTCGTTATCCACCCCGGGCACATTCAGTGCTACCGGCAAATGCCATACGCCGTGATCGTCGGTCTGGCGGGTGTAAACATTGATAGTGCCGTTATCCAGCTCTTTGGTGACGTTAACGGTAAACTGATGGCCTTTTTCTGAATTAAAGCCGGTTTCGCGCGGGCCTTCAGAGCTGCTGATATAGCCACCGGCCATAACGTATAAGCGATCGGCAATTTCACCGCTAACCACACCGTCAACCCGGCGCAGGCCGTAGCTGGAGGTAGAAAATTTCACCAGACCTTCGGTGACTTCACTGCCTTCTTTTAACAGGAAATTAGTGGTTAAACCCGGCTGGCCGTTGGATAACACCGGCGTTGAACCGCCACGCAGCGCTTCCATAAAGTGCACGGTTTCATCGAGGCGGAAAATAGACGAGTTTTCTAAAAAGGATAAGGTTGGCGGCGGAAAAATAGGCGCGCCGTTGAGCTGAATAGTTAAAAACGGCGCATCACCGGTGCTGGGAAAGCCGCGTACAAACACATTGGCGCCAGCCACACCGCCTGAGCTTTCTGCCCACACGCCCGGTACTACGGTAAATAATTCAGCGGTGCTTTTTGGTGCCAGCCGGCCGATATTTTCTGCCGACACATTGGTAATGGCGTAACTGGTGTCGACTTTAAAACCAGACATACCGCTGGCTTTACCGGTAACAACAATTTGTTCTATCTCACCCTGGCTCTCTGCCGGGGCGGTGGCGTCGGTATTGGTCTGTGCGATAAGGGGCATGCTGCAAACCAGCGCCAGAGCGGCGCTGATTTTATTAAGTTTGGCTACCATTTTTTGTTCTCCTGCTATCCTGTCGATGATTACAGCGGCTGTTTTTTTAATCACTTCTGGTTTGATCCAGTGCCGTGCGGATTTAACCATAGGTGATATTGCAATCGATTGCAATAGTGTAATTGATGTTTTTGCATACGATTGCAAAAGTATTTTAGGCCGAAAATGCCGCAGATCTGTACTCTGCCTGCCGGCGGCGTTGCGGGGCGCTGCCTGATAGGGCATTATTGGTTACTTGACAGCAAATTACGGCGAAACTAAGTAGGTACTGTGGCGATTAAACCGGCAAAAACTATGACCTTATCTGATATAGCCCGGCTGGCCGGGGTGTCGGAGTCGACGGCATCGCGGGCACTACGCGACAACCCGGTAATTAACGCGCAAACGCGGCAAAAAGTGCAGCAAATTGCTGCTGAGCATCAGTTTAAAGTCAATGCCACTGCGCGCAGCCTGCGCACCCAGAAAAGCCATACCATAGCCGTAATTATTTTGTTTGATGCCAAAACCCAGCAGGCGATTACCGACCCTTTTCTGTTGGATATTCTTGGTGTTATTGCCGACGAGCTGACCCGGCAGGGTTACGATATGTTGCTGAGCAGCAGTAAAACCACCGACAAAGACTGGCGCAGCTACTACTTTGATTCAAAACGCGCCGACGGCCTGATTGTTATCGGACAGGGCGAGCATGATGAGCGGGTAGAGCAACTCAGCGCCGCCAGCGTACCCTTTGTGGTGTGGGGCGCAGCCAGCGGCACAGAGCATTTTCCGGTGATTGGCAGCGATAACCGCCAGGGCGCACAGTTGGCGGTGGCGCATTTAGTTGCACAAGGTTGCAAGCGTATCGCTTTTTTAGGTGATATTCGCCACAGCGAAATTGAAATGCGCTATCTGGGCTATCAGGATGCACTGCAAGCGGCTGGTATTAAACCCGAACCTGCATTGCAACTAAACACTGATTTTACCGCTCAGGCCGGTTATTTACAGACGCAGCAGGCACTGTTTAGCGAACTTGGCAGCCTGGACGGTATTTTCGCCGCCAGTGATGCCATTGCCATGGGCGCTATGAAAGCGCTGCTGGAGCACAATATTAAGGTGCCGCAGCAGGTAGCGCTGGTAGGTTTTGACGATATTGCCATGTCGGCCTACTGCACACCGTCGCTGACCACAGTAAAGCAGGACACCCACGCCGGCGGTAAATTGCTGGTAGCGCAGTTGCTGAGCCGGATTAATGGCGGTAAAGCTGCGTCGCAGCTGCTGCCGGTAAAGTTAATTGAGCGCCAGTCCAGCTTGCGAAAAGAGTAGTTGCACGTAAAGCCGTCTGGTTAGGTTAAACTTCGCCGTGGCTTGCGTTACCATTGCCGTCGGGCTCGCCACAGCAACTCGCCCTTATGCCTACGGCAGGGCTCAGACACTCTGTGTCGCCCCGTCAGCAATGCTAACCGCCACTCGGGCTTTTAGACACCGAGCATCTCTTCAAGCTTTATCGCCTTCACATTTGGATACACTCTGATAGCCCCGCTTAGCACCTTTGCATCACCAATACCTATCGCTTTCATACCGGCGCGGTTAATCGCTTCAATACCGGCCAGCGCATCTTCGACACCAATACAGCCCTCTGGCGTCACCCCCAGCCCTTTGGCGGCGAGTAAAAACACTTCCGGGTCGGGTTTGCTGTTTACCACCTGGTTGGCATCGGCAATATAATCAAACTGCGCCGCTATACCTAAACGCTGAACCACAAAGGCCGCATTTTTACTGGCTGACGCCAGGCCAATTTTAATACCGCTTTGGCGCAGTGCAGCAAACAACGGCTGCACGCCGGGGTAAAGGTCGGCGGCTGTCATATGGTCGATAAGCGCAAGATAATGCGCATTTTTTTGCTGCATCAGCCGCGCCTCTTCGGCCTCGCTTAGCGTTAAGCCGCCTTGTTGCAAAATCCAGCGCAGTGAACCTAAACGGTCAACGCCCTTTAGCTGCTCGTTGTCGTGCTCAGTAAAGGCAATACCCAGCTTATCGGCCAGCGCTTTCCAGGCATGAAAATGGTAAATGGCGGTGTCGGTAAGTACGCCATCCAGATCAAAAATTACTGCATGGCAGTTCATACTGCTACTCCAATCGCTTTGCTAACAGTTTGGCCGCTATTCAGGCTAATGGCCTGGCCGCAATGAAACAACGTTAATGGCTCACCACTAAGCAGCTGATAACCGGCTTGCTGATGATCGGCGCTAAATTGCAGTACACGGCCGCGGTAACTTAAACGGAAACTTAAGCGCGGTAACTGCGCCGGTAACTGCGGCTTAAAGTGCAGGCCATCGGGGCGTGAGCGCACACCGGCAAAACCCATTACCAACGACATCCAGCTGCCGGCCATACAGGCGATATGTACACCAAATTCGGTATTGGCATGGTGGTTGTCTAAATCCATCCGTGCGCTGTCACCAAAAAACTCATGCGCCCGGGCGGTGTCGCCGGTTTCGGCAAAGACAATGCTGTGAATACAGCTGGATAAACTGGAATCATGGGTGGTCAGCGGTTCGTAATAGGCTAGATCACGCTGTTTTTGCGCCTGCGGTATGGCATCGTCCAGCAGCAATAGCGCCAGCACCACGTCGGCCTGTTTCAGCACCTGGTGGCGATAAATCACCAGCGGATGATAGTGCAGCAATAACGGATATTTGTCGGCCGGGGTGTTGGCAAAATCCCACGGCTGGCGGCTTAAGAAATTATCATCCTGCGGGTGCACCTGCAGTTGTTCGTCAAACGCCAGATACATGCTGTCGGCGGCGTGCTGCCACTGCTGTATTTCTTCGTCGGTTACCGTCAACTGCTGCAACAGCGGGCTCTGCTCTGCCTGCAGCTTTTGCACTATTTGCAGCGTAAAGCGCAGCTGCAGCTGCACCATAGCATTGGTGTAAAAGTTATTATTTACCAGCGCCGAGTATTCGTCCGGCCCGGTGACCATATGAATTTCAAACTTACCGCTACGTTCGGAAAAGAACCCCAACTGCAGCCACAGCCGCGCGGTTTCAATCAGCATTTCAGCGCCCATCTGCTGCATAAAGGCCCAGTCATCGGTGGCCAGATAGTAGCTGCGGATAGCATAGGCAATAGCAGCATTAATATGGTACTGCGCAGTGCCGGCCGGGAAATACGCCGAACATTCTTCGCCGCCAATAGTGCGCCACGGATACAAGGCGCCGCGGCTATGCGACATCTGCTTTGCGCGCTGACGCGCCGCATCAAGCTGGCTGTAGCGCTGGGTTAATAACTGGCGCGCTATAGCGGGTTGGGTCAGGCTCATTACCGGTACCACGTAAATTTCAGTGTCCCAGAAATAATGGCCATCATAGCCAGGCCCGGTTAGCCCTTTGGCGCCAATATTGCTCTGGCCGTTACGGCCGGCTGATTGTGCCAGGCTAAACAGGTTAAAACGAATAGCCTGCTGCAGTGCGACATCGCCCTCTATGCTGACATCCGCTTGCTGCCAGAATTGCTGCCACCACTGCTGATGTGCGCCCAGCAGGCCAGCAAAACCTTGTTGCTGCGCGTTACTAAGTAATTGCAGCGCCTGTTGTGCCAAGCTGTCGCTGTCGTCAGTGCCTGTGCTGTGACAGTAAATCACCAGTTTATGCAGCGTTTGGGTTTCGCCCTGTGCCAGTTGCAGAGCAAATTGCTGGGTTAGTTTATTGGGAAGGCTGTCGTCCTGTGCCAGCAAAGTGGCATTGACCGGCAGCAGATGGCTTGTTGCTGCCGCGACAATAAAATCAGCGCCTTTAGCACGGTGCAGCATCAGGCTGTGTTCGCCGCTAAATTGCTGGCTAAGCAAGGTTAAGCTGTCGGCTATCGACATGGCACCCACCCGTGGGTCGTCTTTTTTATAGAAGCCCGGATAAGCGGCATCCAGGCCGCTGGTCAGCGTAATCTGGCCGGAAAAATTCAGTGCGGTAATACTCAGCTCAAGCGCCATTAAATGCGGGTTGGCCTGGGAGACAAAACGCCGGCTGGCGATACGTAACTGCTTACCGCTTTGGCTTTGCCACTCACTGTGTCGGCTCAGGACACCCTGTTGTAATTCCAGCGTGCGGCTATGGCTGCCGGCTTTGTCAGCACTAAAGCTTTCGCCGTCGACACTAAGCTTAAGCACTTTGCCATTGGCTACCTGCAGCATTTTGTGGTTATGTTTGGCAAAGCCATAGGCGGATTCGCCGTAATGAATGGGCTCACTGCTGTACACGCCGTTTAAATAGGTGCCTTCGCAGCTGGCAACACCAGCCGGGGCGCCTTCTTCCAGCGTGCCGCGTGTGCCGATATAGCCATTGGCCAGACTAAGCAGAGTCTCTTGCAGCAGTAAATGCTGCGGCTGGTAGTGGTTGTCGGTTAAAGCCCGGGGTTCAGTGGTAAGCGGCCGCACGGCAGCATGGGGATGTAGCGACATAAAGCGTACCTGACTAATTGCAGTAAATAGGCTTAATATACAGCTTTTGCAATCGATTGCAATATGCAATAAAACCGTTGTATAGTGCAAAATGTCAGCAAACAGACTGGCAACAGGGTAAAACAACTATAGCTGTGGCACACAGCATAAAAATGAGAACCAGACTATGGCCACTTTGCGTATTCGCTTGTCGCTGCTACTCACCTATTTCGTCTTCGCCATTCTGCTAAACAGTGTCGGTACTGTTATCCTGCAGGTGATCCACACTTATCAAATCAGTAAAGAAGCCGCCAGTGTGCTGGAAGGCTTTAAAGATATTCCTATCGCCGTGGTGTCTTTTATTATTGCCTCTTACCTGCCGCGGCTGGGCTATAAAATGGCACTGCAAATTGCATTGGTGCTGGTTACGCTGGCCTGCATTATGATGCCGTTGCTGCCGGCGTTCTGGACCACCAAATTGTTATTTCTTACCGTCGGTGCCAGCTTTGCGCTGGTGAAGGTATCGGTATATGCCAGTATCGGCGTGGTTACGCAAACTAAAGCCGAGCATGCCTCCTTGCTGAATTTTATTGAAGGCGGTTTTATGCTCGGCGTATTGTCAGGTTACTGGCTGTTCTCGGCCTTTATGGACCCGGCGGCACCGCAGTCCAGTGGCTGGCTACAAGTATACTGGCTGCTGGCACTGCTGTGTGCGGTTAACCTGGCGCTACTTAGCAGCACGCCTTTTCCAAAGCTGGTGTTGCCGCCAACCCAGCCGTTAAAGCAGGATTTTATCGCCATGCTACAGCTGGTATACAAACCACTGGTGTTTGTGTTTGTGCTATCGGCATTTTTATATGTGCTGATTGAGCAAGGCATAGGCAGCTGGTTGCCGACCTTTAATAACGAGGTATTGGTGCTGCCGAACCAGCTCAGTGTGCAGCTGACCAGTATTTTTGCCGCCAGTTTAGCGCTGGGCCGCATTTTGGCCGGGCTGATACTGAAAAAGCTGTCCTGGTATCTGCTGCTTAATGCTTGTCTTATTGCCATGGCGCTATTGATCCTGCTTACATTGCCATTAACGCGCAACATAGAGCTGAATGCCGATGTCAGCTTATTCAGCGCGCCGCTGGCGGCTTACCTGTTTCCGCTGATTGGCCTGTTTATGGCGCCGATTTATCCGGTGATTAACTCGGTCATGTTAAGCGCCCTGCCCAAAGTACAGCACGCACCGATGACCGGGTTAATAGTGGTGTTCTCCGCACTGGGCGGCACCACCGGTTCTATGGTAACCGGCTATACCTTTGCCAATTTTGACGGCCAGACTGCGTTTTATCTGAGTTTGCTGCCGCTGAGTTTGCTGTTACTGTCGATCGGTTTGTTTCATCGCCAGAGCAAACAGCAGATGTCCTAATTTGTTAGCGGGCAACACGCAGCAGGCTGCGGTTAAATCCGCTTAAAGCGTGCCGGTTCTGTGCTACACTGGCGCGCTTATTTGGGCGGTTAACTCATACCTGATGCATCAACTGAATTCTTTAGAAAAACGTGCCGCCATGGCGCTGGCGCTGGTGTTTTCCAGCCGCATGCTGGGCTTGTTTATGCTGCTGCCGGTGTTCGCACTGTATGGCACTGAGCTGGCCGGCTTCTCGCCGCTATGGATTGGCCTGGCCATTGGCGCCTACGGTTTAACCCAAGCCATTTTGCAAATTCCGCTCGGCTGGTTATCTGACCGCATCGGCCGGCATAAAGTGATGCTGGGCGGCCTGACGCTGTTTGCGCTGGGCTCTGTCGTGGCCGCGCTGGCCGACTCGGTTTACATGGTTACCTTAGGCCGCATTTTACAAGGCGCCGGGGCTATAGCTGGCGCAGTGCTGGCCTTAGCCGCCGATCTAACCCGCGAAGAACAGCGACCCAAGGTGATGGCGATAATTGGCGCCAGTATCGGTTTAAGTTTTGCCGCCGCTATGGTGCTGGGCCCGCTGCTGGCAAAATGGGCCGGGCTAAGTGGCGTATTTTGGTTTACTGCTGTGCTGGCTTGCTGTGCCATGCTGGTGGTAGCCCTGCTGTTACCCAAAAGTGTGCACAAAGCACCAATGGCAGAAACCCTGGCGCTGCCGCAAAGCCTTGGTGCTATGCTAAAGCACCGCCAACTGCTGCAGTTAGATGCCGGCGTATTGTTGCTGCATTTAATGCTGACAGCGATGTTTGTCGCACTGCCGGCTTTACTGCAAACCTATGGCCTGGTATCGGTAAAACACTGGCAGTTTTATTTGCCGCTGTTGCTGGGCTCTTTTGTGTTAATGATCCCAATGATGATTATTGCCATGCGCAAAGCGCAGGAGAAAGGCTTTTTTCTGCTGGCCATCGCGCTGTTAATCAGCGCCATGTTGCTTATTGTTATGCTGCCGGGCTTTTGGCCGCTCACTGCAGCGTTGCTGTTATTTTTTACCGGTTTTAACTTTCTTGAAGCCAGCCTGCCGGCATTGGTGTCGCGTATCGCGCCGGCCGGGCAACGTGGCAGCGCTATGGGTATATACTCAAGTAGTCAGTTTTTTGGTGCTTTTCTCGGCGGAGTGTTGGGTGGTGCCCTGGTGCAACAATTTGGCTACCAAGCTTTGTTTGCTGTGCTGGCGGTTATTGGTTTAATATGGCTGGCAGTTGCCGGCACCCTTATTATTCCTCTGCGTGTGCAGCGCTTAACACTGGCGGTGTCGCTGCAAACAGAGCAGCAGGCTGAGCAGTTAGCCGCAGATCTCACGGTATTAGCCGGGGTGCAGGAAGTTACACTGGTTTTGGCAGAGCAGCGCTGTTATCTGAAAGTCAGCTCAGCACAATTTGACACAGCGCAGGCGCAGGCGGTTATTGCCGCTGCCGGGGCTTAACATTTTTTAGGAGAATTCGCATGGCGCGTGGCATTAATAAAGTTATTCTGATTGGTAACCTGGGTACTGACCCGGAAGTGCGCTATATGCCGCAAGGCGGCGCAGTGGCTAATTTAACGGTAGCAACTTCAGAGAGCTGGACCGACAAAGCCACTAACGAGAAAAAAGAACAAACCGAATGGCACCGTGTGGTGATTTACCAGCGTTTAGCCGAAATTGCCGGCGAATACCTGCGCAAAGGTAGCAAAGTCTATATCGAAGGCAAGCTGAAAACCCGTAAATGGCAGGATAAAGACGGTGTAGAGCGTTACACCACGGAAATTATCGCCAACGAACTGCAAATGTTAGATGGCCGCGGTGATGGCCAGCAACAAGGCGGTGGTATGGGTGGCGGTCAGCAGGGCGGTTATCAAAAACCGGCTCAGCCACAAGGCGGCTACCAGCAACCGGCACAGCAAGCTGCACCGGCGTATCAGCAACCACAGCAAGGTGGTTACCAGCAAGCTGCACCACAGCAGGGCGGTTACCAAAAACCGGCGCAGCCACAAGGTGGTTATCAGCAGCCGGCCCAGAGCCAACAACGTGCGCCAATGGAACCGCCAATCGACTTTGATGACGATATCCCGTTCTAGTTTTCCAACTTTTACACTGTAAAGATTTTAATATGTAAAGCCCCTATATAAAGGGGCTTTTTTTATTTTTTATGTAAAATTTATTTGCTGACTGTTTTTTGACCTGCTATAAATATACCAAGTTGAAAGTGTAAAGGTTTGTGGCATGAAGCTTCGCAAAGTCAGAATGGGCGGGATCAATGAAGTCGGATGCTTGGTTGTCGATGACAACGGAGTGCCTATCGATCGCATTTGTCGCTACACCTTGATTGATCTTTCTGGGCAAGCGGATACGACACAGGCGAATATCACTCGACATGTCATTCACATCGAACGATGGGCTCAAAAACATGGGGTCGACTTGGAAGATGAGGTTGTTCTCGGTGGTCTGTCAAAGGGGGAGTTGTTTACATCATTTGTTCGCCACTTAGAGAGATTTTCAGATCAATCAAGTGTTGTTTCTATTGGAACAGTTGAACCTGAGTATTTTAATCAGCGAATTGATGCATCTATTGCCTATTTTGACTACTTAGTCAGCCGAGCGAATGCTCGGCGTCACACCGGTGACCCGATGATCATTCAAATCATTAAATTAGCTGAGAAGTTAAAAGAGCGGCTCCAGAAACGACGGAGACACGTCGCAAAAAACTCACAGGTTTATGGGTTGTCTCTGTTGTTACAGGCATCGCTGTATCAAGGGTTGAGTGATCCCAAATACTTTGGATGGAATCGAAATACGGCTTTGCGTAACAAATTGATTTGTCGGATCTGTTATGAAACAGGTGTTCGTCGAGGCGAATTATTGTCGCTTACAATCGAAAATTGCCGGACTAGTAAGCTCGGACCAGGGGAAAGGCCATACATAGAAACGATGGAAAATGTGAAGTACGACGACCCTCGAACAAGTGTCCCCCATAATAAGACTAGGGCGCGGATCATTCCTATCTCAAATAGTCTGGCCAATTTGATTGAAGAGTACAAAAAAATTAGAAATCAGTCTGATGCAGCACGGAAACAGCCGCCGTTTCTCATTTTGTCAGGGCAGCTTCCATACCAGCCGTTGTCGCTATCAGCACTTTCTTCAGTCTTCGATACCATCAAAGCCAAGCTTCCTGGAGTTGGCCGTTTTGGTCCACATCGACTAAGGCACACCTTTTTTGAAAATCTTGATCGGATGATGAAAGACAAAGGTTACTCAGATGACCAAAAGAAAAAAATCAAAAACTCTATTGGGGGTTGGTCGCCCAAATCGAGGCAAAGCGAGAATTACGAAAAATTAGCCACATTGGAGCAAACCGTTGAGGCGCTCAGTCAATTCCACAGTGAGCTGGAAGGCTGTTAAAAAAGAGGTAATTGCATATGAAGTACAATGTAATCCTGAATACAGAGCTAATGACGACGGTTTCGTTTGGGCAGTCTGATGAGCAGTTTACCTATGATCCTTACCCAATTACTCAGACAGGGCAGAAGTTAGATCTGACCTACAGCCAATGTCATTTGCAACCTGAGCGGATCCTGCTGAATTTTGAATTGGTGCACCCAGTGCTCAGAGAACACGCCAAAGCTTACATAGCTGATGCTTGTAAAAGATATTCAAACGAATCTCTCGGTAACCATTTTAAACTTTTAGCTGGGTTTCGCTTTAATGATGATCTTGTTGCTGGAGAAGAGATAACTATATGTATCGAAGACCAGATGCGGCAGTTAATGCAATCAAATATTGGGTCTAGTAGGAAATCTGCATTACGTTTGATTTATGGTTGGTTTGTAGACGAAAATTTTCCGTTCTTTGACGAAGACTTTTTCGATCTGTATCTGGATGTTTTGAAATTTGGTTCTGATGAGGGTAAAGGCAAAGATGTATTAATGCTCATTCCTAACCGTGGCCCCCTGACTATACGTGAAGAAAAGTTGTTCAAGCAAGCAATTAAATCTACTGATATCAAGGCTTTATCAATATTTGAGCTTCAAGGGATGGTTGGACTAAAAATAGGACAGGTTCTTGGCGCTCGTGACACACAAGTCGTCCGTTTGCAGTTCAAAGATATACATGTATCGGATAAAGGGGGAATATCTTTATCGGTACCTCGTGCTAAACAGCGTGGATACAAAAATAACCAGCTGAAAAAAAATCGCCCGATAACCAAAACGTTGTACAACTTGCTCATCGAGTTGAAAACTCGATATGAACAGATGGTCTCAAATTCGATTACTCCAGATTGGTTTATTTTAGTAACACTTAAGAATTCAGGAAGACCAATCAATCAAAGGTTAACCAGAGCTCTGTTCCAAACTCGTCGATTAGCATTTGAGCGCGTTATGGATTTGGGTTTTAAGGTCACAAATCGACGTTTGCGCAAGACTTTTTGCACAAAACTGATTGCCCGAGGTACGCCGTTAAAGGTTGTTGCTGAATTGATGGACCACAGCGATCTGCAGCAGTTGGAAGTGTATTATCGCCACACTCACCATGTCGCAAGAAAGTTAAATGATGTTCTGAAAACCGAAGCGGCAGAAATTCTAGACGTATTTCAAGGAAAGGTAGTCACACCAGAGCAGGTGTCTCAACAAGGGCAGCATATTTTTGCACCGGCTAAAGACCAGTCTCTTCATCTGATAGGGAGTTGCGGGAGCGCTACCCCCTGTTCATTGAACCCTCCTTTAAGCTGTTATGGATGTAGTTCACTTGAAGCATTCGAAGACGCTGATCACAAGGCCGTAGTGGAACTCTTTGTCGAAGAGACAAAGAACCGATTTGGGGAAAATCACGCCATTGAGATATTGCAGCACGACGACTTCCTGAAGGCTACGCGTTTTGTACAAATGCTGGAGAATGGTGAAATATGAGCAACGTGATTGAACTGATGCCGCGGCGGACTGACAATCAACTCGCCAATCTTGAAAAGCTGATTTCCTTTTGTAAAAACAATTCCCCGTTTAAAAATAAAAATAATTGGGAGTGGGAACACATTTATTGGGACGTCAAAGGGATATGCAACACCCAAGCTCGAAAGGCGGGATTTGAGCAGTTTATCTACTTCAATCGTGATAATAATAAAGGGAAAAATGTTAAAACTCCTCGCTCTGAGATGGAGCCATTTCATCACTCTGGTCTCTCTGATGTAGCGAAATGCCACGTTACTATGGTGCAAATCGAATCACCGAAGGATGTGGGTTCCTTACAGTTATATGTTAATTCTTATCGTTATCTGGACAATGTACTGAGCCAATCTGGCTTAACTATTGCGGACCTCTCAGCACATCAATTTAAGTTAGCGGAAAAGGACGCGCGCGAGCGGCTTCAAGACAGCACCTTTTATCGTACTGGTCAAAAATTGGAAGTTATTTGCAAGTTCATTAATCAGCATGGGCTGGCGAAGCATAAAATTGTTTTTAAAAAATCTGCGAAACGTAGTGAAACCCATACCAACAGTGACTCACGAATCGATCAATCATCTATTGATGAACGAGCCAAAAAGCTGCCAACCAAACTTAGCCTGATTGCTGTAGCCACGTTGTCGAATACTGAACTGCAAGGGGATGATGCACTATTTCAGGCCATGACCGAAATTATGTTCGCGACCGGGCTTCGTTTTGATGAAATAGTGACATTAGATACGAGTTGTCTTTATGAGCGTGAAATAGAAGAGCGCAACGTCCTGACTGGATTGGATGATGTTTTTGTAGTTCATGAACTTCGTTACAAGGCGAAAAAAGGGGGCGGTTATAGCTCCAAGGTCATTGCTGACGCGATGGTCACTATTCTGCAAAAAGGACTCAAGACGGCTCTGGACTTGCTCGCTCCTGTAAGGGAGGTTATCCGTCAACTCATGGCAGATCCAGAAGCTAAAATCGACTTCTTTCCGTTATTGAGCAACGAGCCACGGGTCTTTGTTACAGATGTGTGGCGTGAGCTGCAATGGTCTAGTCGGGCAAATATGGGGACCTATCTTGGCAAGCTTGATGTGCCAATGGAAAAGCTTGCCCATAAGAAAACTGGGATTCAATCATTAGCGTTTGCTCCCTTTGATCTCAGACAAAAAACGAACCATTTGGCGCGACAATCTGCATCGAATTTATGGCAACAGGTTAAGGATTTGACTGCAGCTGAACGCCTCGAAGACATGCTGTTTGTCACACAATTTCAGCGCCATCATTCGGTAAAACGATCAGAAGAATGGAGCTTCACATTAATTACTCATACGCAATTCACTGATTACCTCTCCGGACGACCTGAGTTAGGCATGCAAAGCATTTTCGAACGGAAAAACATGATGTTCGAGGGGCAGCCAGTACGGCTAACTTCTCATCAGTTCCGCCATTTCTTGAGCACTATGTTGGAATTGTGCGACACCGTTTCAGATATTGAAGTTGCTAGGTATTTTGGTCGCAAATATATGGGAGATAACGAGACCTATGACCATACCAACAAAACCAAGCTAGTGATGGATGCTGCTGATGATATCCTTGCTTCGACGGGTATTTCGAAAGAGCAGGCTAAAGAAGCTGCAATCATATTTACGATGGTGGATAGAGATGAAGCTTTAGACACGTTAGGTGACCTGACCACGACTCTGATCACTGCTATTGGTATGTGCCGGCATGATTACAATGATTCACCATGTGGTAAACACTACGCGTGCCTGCGAGGCTGCGCGGAGTATTTCCGAGTGAAAGGAAATCAGCGTGAAATAGCAGAAGTTGTGCGTATTCGCGACCAACAAATCCAACATGTTGCAGCCGCCAAAGAGGCTGTTGCCAAAGAGTTTCACGGCTCAAACAATTGGCTTAAGTCTCATGAAGAGCTACTACTCGGGTGTGAGGTTGCACTGGCCATCGAGGCTGACGGATCGGTAGCTGTGGGTGAACGAGTACAAATATTTCCTGACGGGATTATTGGGTGTAGGGCGATATGAGAGACAAACAAGCACGTATCACGCCAGAACGTGAAAAGGAGATCTGCGATCTTATTGTTCTTCTGGCATCGCGAGCCACAAATGGCAAAGTGACATGGGCACAATTAGAGGATGCCACGGGGTTTACTCGACAGGCTCTGTCCGCACGAGAACAGATCGCAGAAACGTACCAAAGTATCAATGGTACAAAAAAGACGATCGTGACAGCTGAGCAAAAACTTGAAGAGTTGAAAGCCAAGCTTGCAAAAAAGGAAGAAGAGTGTAAGAGGTTGAGTGAGACTCTTGCTGAATACGATCAGAAGTATGTGCGTTGGTTATATAACGCAACAAATGCAAATCTCACCGTAGATCAACTTAACGCTCCACTTCCGGATTCAATGAAGACCACTGCTCGTAAAGGCAATAAAAAATGACAGCCGGTTTTGATGTTGAAATTGAATTGTCGGGTTTTAACCTGGATAGGATGCATCCTGCTGCAAAAGCCAATCTGACCAAATTGGCGGATCTATTAGGGCAGTTAGATGACGAGGCTTGGTTGGACTACATTGATAGCGGTGCAATCGATCTGTCTGCACTGGCAAAGGAATTGAGTATCTCTCGTTCCAGCCTCTATCAAAATGAGCACATTAAGCGTTATATACTCATCAAAGCCGAAACGTTGTTCGCGAAAAAGATGATTGTGGAACTTCCATATCAGACTCGAGAAAAGAACAATACTTCCGATAGTTCCAAAGGTATTCGCTACTCGATCACTGATAAAGAGATCCGAGAAAAAAATTTACAAATTAAGCATCTCCAAACACAAGTTGCGGAGTTGTCCGCAGAAATTGATGGGCTAAAAGCAGAAATCAGGGCTGCCAAACAGGAGATAGAAAGGTCAAATGTTCGCGAGCGTCATCTGGCTCAATCTGGGCGACTTTTAAGATGACAGAGTTAAATACCCGTTACGTTACTTTGCGAGTTACCCGTAGTGCATACCAGAGCCGGCATGGTGTTGTATTCAATGGTGTGGAAGTTGACCCTGATACGTTTCGGAAAGTGAATTCCCGGCAGCATTACATCGTTCGTATTGAAGACGTTGATTGCACATCCGTAATTCCTGCATTCAAAAAGGGAATGTTGCTGGACGTCCTGCCTAACACTAAGCTATTGATCCCTATGATAGAGGGTTTTGAGCGCTTTATTGTCACTACCGACACAGTCGAAGTTGTGCGTCCTGCGGGTCAGTTAATTGTTGAACTCTTGGGAGGAAGCAGCCTTTTCAAAGGCATTGGTCCTGTGAAGGCTGAGAAGCTTTGGGCGTTTTTTGGCGAGGAGCTGTATGATTTGTTAGACAAGGGGGACCATAAAACGTTGGTTCAGAAATTGTCCCCTGATACAGCTCAAAATGCAGTGGATGCTTGGCGCAATTACGTCAACATCGACGCAATGCGTTACTGTAATTTGGAATTGGGGCTTGGTGTTTCGATATCTTTTCGGGTATCAGGCTTCTATCTGAAGGATACCGCGTCAAAATTACGGGAAGATCCTTACAGACTTTTGGCATTCGGGTTGTCATTCCGTGAATGTGACAAGCTGGCCACGAAGCTAGGGCATGCTTTGGACTCTCCAATTCGATTGGCTGCGGCTGTAGAGGAAGCTCTTTACGATATTCTGAATAGAGGTAGTACTGTTGCAACTCATAATGAACTCTTCGAGCCTTTAACCAAATTACTATCAACCTTCAGTGGGAAGCCATGCGATGGCCATGCACTGGCTTCGCAGGCCTTGCAGGCTGGTTATACGAGTGAAAATTATGTGTTGTTAGCTGAGGGACGTTATCAAAGTAACGGTGCCTTTGTAATGGAGTCTGCTGTTGCAGAGCGGATTGCTCAGTTAGTAAGCATTCCAGTGCAACTAGTTATGACCAACGAGCAAATTTCAGAGACCATTTGTGATTATGAGCAGACCAAAGGATTCCGGTTGACTTCCTTGCAGCATGAAGCTGTCACAAGGGCTGCCCGCCATAATTTCTTTATTATTAATGGTGGCGCAGGGGTCGGCAAAACTACTGTTCTGGATGCTCTGTATCACGTATTCAGGCAGATGCACATTGTCCCGATTCAGTTAGCATTGGCGGGGAAGGCTGCCAAACGAATGACAGAGGCGACAGGCTATGAGTCATTTACGATCGCCCGGTTCCTGAGGGTTTTCGACTTCAAAAAGTATGAAAACACGGAACTAGCCTTCGTAATTGATGAAAGCTCGATGGTTGATTTGCCCAGTATGTATAGGTTGCTCCGAGTGATCCCGCAGGGTACTCGGATCATCATGTTGGGAGACACTGGTCAACTACCGCCTGTTGATTTTGGACTTGTGTTTCATGAGTTAGTCGAGCTGGACGAGATACCGAAAGTGACTTTAACTGAGGTTCGCCGCCAGGGAGAAAATTCCAATATCCCAAGTGTTGCCGGCAGTATTCGTCACGGAATGATGCCTAAGTTAGACCATCAAGACGTGATGCATATCGAAGCGATGGGGTTTACGCCCATTAAAAAGCTGGCTGCCCAGCTTCGCTTGGAGGCCCCAGAAACCACACAAATCATCTGCCCGACCAACAAGATGGCAGATGCAGTAAATGAGCTATGTTCCGCAGATAACAACAGTGCCAGAATGCGCATATTTGTTGAGGACTTTGACCGCTATGTCGACACTGATTTTCGGGTCGGTGACAAAGTTATGTGTTGCACTAACTTGTATCATTTGGATGTGATGAACGGTTCAGTCGGACAGGTCACCACCGCCTACAAAGAACTTGTAATGGTATCTGATGGTGAGGCTGAAGAGTATGCTAGTTTTGGTCGGATATTGTGGGATGATGGTATTGAACGAGAAGTACCCGCAGAGATGATAGACGTCCTTAAGCTTGCCTATGCCATCACTATTCACAAAAGCCAGGGCTCACAGTTTTCCCGGGTTATTATCCCATTGGATAAATCACCCAACCTTGACCTCACGATGTTTTACACCGCCGTCACCCGCGCGCAAAAAGAAGTCACGTTGATCGGCGACATACGAACGTTGTCCGATGCACTGCAAAAGGAGTTTTCAAAGTCTCGAAATACGGATATGCAACAAAAGCTGTGTTTTTCCATGAACCAGTATCGCCAAGACTCCTGAACGTTCAATTTTCCAACCATTTCCGAATTCAGAACAATCTTCTCTAACAAAAACCTCAGTCGGGCTCTGTATTCGTCAAACGGGGATAGAGGACACAAGGCACTAAAAATTTGCGAATTTATGTCGATTAAAATTGACATATGTCTATTTATAGCTACTCTTATTAAGAGGTGACCCGCCAAGGGACCTCAAACCCAATAGTATTGAACGCCATGGATGGCACCACTAGGAGCGCTATTCATGAGACCCAGAGCCCCCCCAACACAACAAATCAATCATCTGCATTTGTGACGAAATGCCGGCGCGACCACTTTGAATAGTATGGTTTTCGCAGGAGCTAGGGATACCGTCACGTGATGCGGTGTACTTGTTTATCAAGGTATTGCATTTGCACAAGGCTCTGAGGGGAGCGCACAAATGACTGAAATTACAACCATGAGCATGTTTATCAACATGCAACAACGTCAAAAACTTTCGCGGCGTATTCAGAACGTTGTCGAGTCGCTGTTAATCGCATTGAATATCGATCCGTGCGGGCGGCAGTTGATTATGGCCTGCGGCTCAGGTGATGAAAGAAATAACCGGGAGGCGCTGGTTTCCTGGATGGGGAAAGCTATTTGTTGCGAACAACGATTGGATTCGTTTTCAACGGAGCAAATAGCTCACGAGCTACGACATCACCTGGAGCGCTGTATTGGATCTTGGTGTGATTAATGGTCCTGCTCGGATGGAACATGCTCCATCAGCTGCTGGACTGGAACGTCGAAAAATATGCACAGCCGGTCTATGACATCTGTCGTCAGATTACTGCCACGCTCGTGCAACATTTTTGACAGAGTAGCACGATGTACTCCTGTTGCATCTGCGAGCTGGATAAGAGTCAGCGGCTGGCCTGTCCGAAATTCGTAATCATCGATACAACGGCGCAAGTGGAAGCGAATCATGTCATTACTCCTGTATTTCGCCATCATACACGGAATCATGATGCTGACAAAGAATCGCAATAATCTGGTTTATCCATTGTTCAAATTTTATTGGCGAGTGTTGAAAAAAATCGAAATTCGCGGAGCTCATTATGTCAAATTTTCGCATTGCGTATAACCCACAACTTTTTTGGTTGGGTCACTTTTTGACAGATGCTCAAATGGATGACATCACTGAAGCAGAGATGCATCCAAAGCATCACCACAACTTTATTTACCCTTACATGAACAAATGTTCTCATCAGTTTGTTCCGATTTACACGGTAGAGGAGCAAGCGATTTGCCAGGTCCTATCACATAAAGGTTGCATCCCTGCAACGTTGCTGTTTGGGTACAGTTTAGCGACAGAATATGAGTTGAGCGCGAGGGTAGTATGTGCAGAAAAAAGCTTTGAGTATCTTTTTATCGGTGTGGCAGCCTTGCTTTGTTATCATAAAGATAATGGCTTTCTACAAGAGCTTCAGTTTGTGTACGGCAACAGGTTGCTGTACATGATGTGTCGTTACCTACTGAAACAACAAGATATTTTGGGGTTTGATGATCACTCTCATCCTGTCATACAATTTTGTCATGACATGGTTTTCAACATTGATAACGATGTGAGGCTGGACTCATGACGCCCATGCCGAGCTCAATAAACGAAAGCTCAACGTATTGTTTTTAAAAGCGGGTATGTGAAACGTATTAGGCGGCACTAATTGAGTACTTAGATTTGAGCGATTTCGATAGTGGAGAGTCATTGTATGCTGTTAAATAGCATCATTTAACGACCGGGAGCTGTAGCCAGTCCGTAGTATAAGCCGGAGACAGCAATTCACGTTTCATACCCCATTCCTGTTTGGTACCTTGGCTGGCAAACCACAGAGTTTTAGCGTGTTTCGCGTTTAGGGTATCCATCAGTTGCATAAGCGCTTGGTTTGACTCTTTTTGAACAATAGGTTCATCAAACAGGCCAGGCTGGTATACGCCGGGGTCGTAGAAATCAGCTAGCATGACACCGGCTTTAGCGTAGCGGTAACCGTTTAACCATAAGCCATCCAGCAGCTTCATTGCGTGAGTAAGAAAAATTCGGGTATCGCTACTGGGCGTATCAAGTTCGATGCTTTTGCCGGCGCTATAGGGCGCATCTTTGTCGCTAAACGGGCTGGTGCGCAGAAATACCGTAAGATGTTTTGCAGTTTGCTGCTCCTGGCGCAGCTTTTTGCAAGCCCGGCTGATGTATTCGCTTATTGCCTCACGCATTGGCTGTTTATCGGTAATACGTTCGCCAAAGGCGCGGCTACTAACAATCTGCTTTTTAGTGGGAGCCATTTCTTCCAGTGCGATACAACTCTCACCATTAAGTTCTCTTACCGTGCGCTCAACCACCACCGAGAATTGCTGACGCATATACTCAGGGTCTGCATCGGCTAGTTGCAGTGCGGTAGTAATGCCGAGTTGCTGTAAGCGTTTGGTCAGCTTGCCACCAATGCCCCATACTTCATCAACCGGTAGTAGGGCCAGTAACTTACGCTGGCGCGCTTTATCGGTTAAATCGACTACGCCACCTGTGCGATGCCAGGTTTTGGCGGCATGGTTAGCCAGTTTTGCCAGTGTTTTGGTTGGTGCTATACCAACGCAGACGGTAATGCCTGTCCACTTGCTTACAACCTTACGCACCTGCAAGCCAAAGTCGGTCAGGCTTTGGCTGAATGCCATGCCGGTTAAATCCAGAAAAGACTCGTCGATAGAATACACTTCCACTCTGGGAGCCAGGCTTTCCAGTGTGCTCATTACCCGCTGTGACATATCGGCATACAGCGCATAGTTGGACGAGAAGGCCACCACACCCTGTTTTTGTATCAGGTCGCGCACCTGAAACACCGGCACGCCCATTTTAATGCCGAGCTTTTTGGCTTCTTTGGAGCGGGCCACCACGCAGCCATCGTTGTTAGACAGAACCACCACCGGCTTATCTGTTAAATCAGGCCGAAATAGCTTTTCACAGCTGGCGTAAAAGTTATTGCAATCCACCAGCGCAAATATGGGTGTTGTCATTTGCGCTTCATTTGCCGAATAATGTTCGTCACTACACCAAAAATATTGAGCTCTTCACCATTGCGCGGCCGTATAGGTTTATAAGCCGGATTACGGGGTAACAAACACAGTGCAGGACGGGTGCAGAGCTCTTTCACGGTAAATTCACTACCCACTGCCGCTACCACTATATCGCCATGATCGGCATCTACCGAGCGGTCTACAACCAATACGTCACCGTCATAAATACCGGCCTCTATCATCGAATCTCCCTCAACCCGGACAAAAAACGTGGCGTTAGGATGGCGAATACATAGCTCGTTTAAATCCAGCGTGCGCTCGACATAGTCTTGTGCTGGTGACGGAAAGCCCGCTTTTACCGGGTCGCTATAGAAAGGAATTTGCTGTTTCGGCCACGAATCGGCATTACCAATAAATACTGCTGACATACCCACCTCTTGCATGTATGGATATACAGTATATCAGGGAGGCTGGAATTGGCAATTCTGATACCGATTAGTGTAATGATTGTTTAATTCGGCAACTGGATTTGCTAACGGCTTTTGTCAATTAGCGTACCTAAGCAGGTTAATGCCTCTGCATAACAGCTATATGTTTCACCAACTTGATACCATTGATTGCAGAGATATCCAGGCAGCAGTAAAAGTATTGTCTGTTTATCGTTAGACGGATTGAGCTTGGCCAGAGATGGTAAGTCTCTGCCAATACCATTCCATTCCTGAAGGATTTGCACTGCTTGTTGTTCAGTGACGCGATGATTGTCCATAACCAAACCTTAAAAGTGAATTATTAGTTAAAAAATAGATTTACAAATGATTAGTGTCAAATATTCGGAATACTAAAATGAACGTCACCATTCGTTTAGAGCATGAGTGGATGCGTTCTTATTTAACGAACAAGATGCTGCGAACAAGGCAGTATTGAAATCCAAACTTGGGGGGATGCAATGCTCTGTTTGTAAATTAGCAGTTCAAAGCCGCTTGCGAACAACCTCACTTCAGTGGTGCTTTATTCGATGAAGATTTGTTGAACATTTTTGTTTAATGTGAGCTGATAGGGGTCAGTTCACGAAACGGAAAAAATTGTACGCTAAGCCTTTGGCATCAATGATATCGACACCATTTTTTCCACAATTCATAAAGTTGCGCAGTAATTAGTCGACGACTGGCCCTTGCTAAATAATTTTCATTTCAGCATGAGTTGTGCTTTAAAAATTCAATTCTGCAACTACACTCATTGGGCGAACAGAGCGAGAAATCCGCCGTTAATTCCAATAGCGGGTACGCGAATGAATATCAGCTCTTAGGGGAATATTATGTTAAATTGTCTATTCACCGCTGAAGAACTAACCCCCCAATAACCCCTGCGCAAAATGCCCAGTAGCAAACGCCAGCCCCGCTGCGGCCGTACCCATGATCAAAGTCCGGAGTCCTGATCGCATTGCTGGTAAGCCATAGACGATACTTTTAAGCATTCCGATACCCAAGAAGACGACGCCTGCCAAACCAAGACTCGTCAGGAACTGAATCTGACTCTCCATACCCGGGATGGCATAAGGCAGTAAAGGTAAAGCACCAACCGACAAAAATGCGGCGAAGGTAGTCAACGCGGCTCGGCGTGGGCTGAGTCCGGCACCCGAGAGTCCGTACTCTTCTCGCAACATGGTTGCTACCCACACATCGGGATTACGACTGATAGCCTCCACTACTTGCTCCAGCAATTCGCCGTCGAATCCCTTCGCCTGAAACAGCTGGCGAATTTCCTCACGTTCACCTTCTGGCACAGCACGGATATGTTCACGTTCTGTGCGTTCAGCAAATTTGATCTGATTCAACTGCGCCTGGCCCGCTTCGTAATTACTTACCGCCATGCTGAAGCCGTCTGCAATCAGGTTTGCAAAGCCGAGTACCAACGCAACCTGTGGCGAGAAACCTGCGCCGAACGCACCCGATACAACCGCAAACGTTGTAACGCAGCCATCGATGCCGCCAAGCACAGCATCTGGTAGCGTCGAGGCCTTAACGGGACCAGCAAGCCGTGCACGAACGGCATTAGGCTGGTGCTCGCTGAGCAGTCTTTCATTTTCTGTGGATGGCATCTTTCAGCTTCCTGTTCAGGACGCGATTTGGTGCTTTGGGATTATAGGCTCAGTTCGACCTTGTCACTTTATCTGTCAATATACATCTTCAAGATAACGTCCCTGGCCTCTCAGAGTTTCAATATCGATGTGCAAGGGTTTGAGAATGTCTTCTATAACCTGCCGCACAGCCGCCGCCATATCCCGGCCACCACAGACCAGTATCTGCGCACCGGTGTTAACCATCTGTCGCACGGCTAATTCATCCTGTTTGAGCTTATCCTGCACGTAGGTGCGCTCGTCTGCTCTTGAGAAGGCAGTGTTCAGCGCGCTCAGTCGATGATCGTCAAGATAGCGCCCGAGCTCGGGTTGGTAGAGAAAATCCGAACTGGAATCGCGACCGCCCCAGTACAGATACATAGGGTTGCGTCTGGTATTTTTTCGGATGAAACCGGTTAACGGACCAATGCCGGCACCTGCACCGATTAGGATAACTGGCTGGCTACCTGTAGCTGGCCGGAAGCCTGGATTGGGGCGGATAAAACCATCGATACAAGCTCCCGGCTTGAGGTCATGCAAGTACCCGGAGCATAGACCGCCGGGCTGCTTGCGGACGCATATCTCAACAATCCCGTCACTAGCTGAGGACGCGAGCGAGTAGAACCGCGGGGCTTGACCGTGTGGGGGAATAACCCCCAAAAGGTCTCCCGCCTCGAACGGTGGCAGCGCTTTAAATCTTCTTGGAGAAGCCGTTAGCCATCCGCCCTGCTCCGCCGGTTTGAACCGGAAGATACTGGTGGGCGCCTGAACCGCAATCCCGTAATCCGCCCTTTCTACCAGTTCCAGTTTGACCGTTGCTGGCTGCAATGCACAGTAGTTCAAGAAAAGCGGAGTACCGATAACCTCACCAACCCGGTTTCCCCACTCACTGAATTGCGAGGCAGAACACCGATCAATCAGTTCAATGGCGTGCAAACGGCTGACGCCTTTACCGGCGAGCGCAGCATCCACCGACAAGGCAAACTGACAGAAGTTCGGAAACTGCCGGTCACCAAAACCCAGTACCGTGTATCGCAGGTTCTTCTCAGCCCGGAATTCTTTGAGCCTGGCCATAAACTGCCGGGCCGATGCGGGTGCATCACCATCGCCGTATGTCGAAGTCAGCACGAACAGCCTGGAAGCCTGCGGATACTGCTTAGCCAGGGCATTCATCTCGCTGCAATGCACGCGGAAACCGGCCTTATTCAGGCTGCTATGGAGTTCCCGGGCAAATCCCCAGGTGGCATTACCTTCGGAGCCGACCAGAATAATTGTATCCGCCTGAGCGGCATCGGCGTTGTCAGGAAGCTGCCCTGAAGACCGGCGACGCTGCCACCAGATGGTTGCACCTGTTATCGAGAGAGCTGGCACAGTCAGTGCCGCAGCGCCAAGAATCAGGCCAAGCCACCATAGGCCTTCACCGGTGTGCAAACGTACAATCCAGTCCTGCAATACGCCGCTGTCAGAGCGCGGCTGGAACTGCAGCAACTCGCCCGTAGCCTGGTCCACGAATCCGGAGCCGCCGGCGGTTGACAGCGAATAGACGTCCTGCGGATCACCGGCATAGGGAAACACCAGTTCCCGGAGTTCGCCAAGATCGAAATTGCCTAGCGCTTTTAAGGTGCCCACAGGCGATGGTTGCCCGCCCGAGACCTCAGCCGGAAACCCTGGCCCTGTGTCAGGCGCTTCCGGCAGCAAACCAAAGCGCTGTGCCGACATATAGCTACCGGTCAGTGCGGATAACAGTAGGCCGAGCACGGCAAACCGGGCCAATTCGGCATGGATTCGTTTCCCGCCAGAGCCGGAAAGCGGTCTTAATATATTCTTCCAACCCCCGGTACGCCGGGCTATCAAAAATATTCCCGAAAGACACAGAAGCACCATCAAAACAGCCAATACGCCGGCCAGCGCTCTACCGGCATCATCCAGCATAAACGCACGATGCAGATCCTTGATCCAGCCAAAGAATGCGGAAGGTTCGTAGGGCGTGCCCTCACCTGTTACCGGATTCACCAGATCCGCACCGGCCTGGCCGTCACGGCTGTAATAGACAATGACCTTGCCAGAAGGCTCTCGCACGATCTGCTCAGTCCCGGGATAGTGAGCAACGATCCGGTCAGCCAGCTCGGCGATACTGATTTCACCGGAAGCCGGAATGACCGCTGAGGCTCTTTCCAGCACCGGCGCCAAAGCCAACACAGCACCCGTGACTGAGAGAACCATCAGAAGCAAACCAGTAAGCAGGCCCGGTAAGCTGTGGAACTTGCGCAACATAGCCGACGCTCCCGGTGGATTATTGAAGCTCGTAGGTCAGAGCGCGCACGTAACCACGTCCTGAAACCGGCTTTCCGGACCCTTCGGTGGTCAGGGGGGCTATCACATCGGCTCTGATATCGCGCATATCTTCAACAGCAGAGTCGACTCGAACCTCATAGCCGTTGTCGATCAGCGAATCATCGAGGTTCACAGTCACTTTCAGCGTGCGGCCACTGGTAACACTGGCGCCAGTCAAGCCGTCATACTCTGCAGGATCAAGCCCACTGCCCCGGGCCCAGCCTCCCAGGTGTTTGTAGTATTTAGATTTCTTCCCGGAAACCCAAAGGGTACCCTGATACTCTCCGGCGGCATCGGTAAGATACAGCGCCAGATAGGCTCCATCGCCGCCGTAATTCTGTAGTTCCGTAGTGAAGGTCACGTCACGGGCCTGGGCGAATACCGGTAAAGCCAAGGCGGCGAAAAGGCTGCAAGTGAGAACAAACGTTTTCATAAATGGTCTCCAAAAACCTGATGAACGTTAAAGGAACAGGGCAAATTCGCTCAGTTACTCAACGGTAACCGTGGGACGCCCCTTGACGATGCCGTTGCGTGGCGCCTGACTTTTGGGATTGTCCTGTCCATTTTTCCTGTTGCCGCGGTCCCTCTCCTCATCGTCACTGTCTTCACGCTCCCATTTCATCATGGTCAATGAAGCGGGCGCGAAAGAGGCTTCTGCCCTGACCCCATCGGCATCGAGGCCCCGGACTTCATAACAACCGTCGTCAACCTTTATTCGGTGAACTGTCCAGCCTTCGGCTTCCAGCTTTTCACGCAGATTTTCACGGGGCTGCCAACTCGCCACCGGATCATCGCAGTCGTCATCGGCCAGTGCGGTGCCGCTCAGAAGTAACAAAGACAGGCTCAGAATAATGGGTTTGGTCTTCATGGTGTCTCTCCTGCTGGTTGTGTTAAATCCACTCTAAGGCGCTAACCTGACAACGACCTGAACAAACGAGGCCATTTCAGCGGAACTGAAAAGCTTCTTTATGGAAGCGAGTCAGGCGGAAGGGTGCTGCCCGCAAGCCGTTTCTAATGGCTTCCCCCAGCCCTGCCGGGCCGCAGAACCAGACCTCTGCGCCTGCTGCCGAGCGTCCGTTGGTAGACAACGTCTCGGCAGACAACCTCTGCCCCTTGCTGCTGTCATGAATCTCGAGGTGTATCCCGGGAAAGCCATCGCAAAGCGCCCGAAGTCGATCCACCATGGGATCCTGGCCGGCGTTGCGCGTGCAGTAATGCAGATCGGCTTCAGGCACGGTGGCGTCGGTGGCGCTGCTTAGAGCTTCGAGCCAGGCCAGAAACGGCGTGATCCCGATGCCACCGGCTATCCAGATCTGGTGGGATTTGCGGTTGCGGCGATCGAAGTTAAAACAGCCGTAAGGGCCTTCTATATTTACGGTTTGCCCCACGCTGATTTTCTGGCTCAGATTGCGGGTAAAGTCTCCGAGGGATTTGATGAGGAAGGTAACAGTGCCATTTTCCCGATCCGCACTGGCGATGGTGAACGGGTGCGCACCCTCAATCCGGTCGAAGGTCACAAAGGCGAATTGCCCCGCACGGTGACCGGGCCATGCCGGCCCCATGTGGCAGGTAACTTCGGTGACGTCCCGGTCTGGTGTTTTGATCGCGGTGACCATGCCGCGAACCTGGCGACGACGACCAACTCTGCCGGTCAGAGATAGCCCGCTGGCGATGCTCCCGCCAAAGAGCAAAATGGCCATCAGTAGTCCGATTGGCTGCTGCCACCATTGCAGCGGAGTCAGCCACGCCGCGTGGAAAGCGAGCAACAGATAAAGCACCGGCATGCCGCGATGCAAATAACGCCAGTATTTGTAGGGAAACTTGCGCCACAAAGTGATCAACAGCATGGCGAACAGCAGATAGACGGCGAACTCCCCTACCTCTTCCGCAGCATCGCGCATGGTGTCGATGAACCCGGAATAATCCTGATCGTGCAGCCTGCCGGCCTTTCCGAAAATCGACTCTATAACATCGTCACCCATTTCAATCAGCCAATGAGCTGCCGCGAATACCACTGCCAGAATGCCCGCCCATTTGTGGGTGCGATAGATCTGATCCAACCCGCCCAGCGGTCTCTCCAACCAGGCTGGGCGCAGAGCCAGCATCATGGTCAGTGACATCAGAGCAATGGATAACAGCCCACTGAGCAGCAGGCTCTGGTCATAGACTGCCCAGGGAGAACCGGCCCCAGGACCTGCAAAGAGGTTCCAGGCCCATAGGCCCAAAACCAACACAACGAAAGGAAAAATCATCCGCATCATCACATCTCCTGCGATCGGTACCTGGAATATTCCCCCGAAGGCTAGCGCCCAAACCTGACAGCCAGCTGAAGGTCGGTGAAGAGAGATCGAAGCGTTATTGACCATTCAGCTGGCTGTCAGGTTTGAGCTGTAGTATCTTGATTCCAGGGCTGGGTCAGAGGTGAACGATGCGGGTACTTTTGGTGGAGGATACGGTGGGATTGGGCGAGGCGGTCCGGGATCAGATTGCGGACGACGGCCACGCTGTGGACTGGGTGCAAACGCTGGGCTTTGCCGAGGCGAGTGTCAGGACCACACCCTACGACCTGATTCTGCTGGACCTGATGCTCCCCGACGGTCATGGCTTGGGCTTTTTGCGAACACTCCGGGCTACCGGAAAAACAACACCGGTGATCATTCTTACTGCCAGGGATCAGGTGTCTGACCGGATTGAAGGATTAAATGCCGGTGCTGACGACTACCTGGTCAAACCCTTTGATCTTTCGGAGCTGTCGGCCCGCGTGGCCGCGGTGGCTCGCCGATATCGCGGCAATCCAAGCCCGATTATACAAGTGGGCGAGCTGATGATTGATCTTGGCGATCACCGCATCAGTCGCAACGGCCTGCCGGTAGAACTTACGGCACGGGAGTGGGCATTGTTTGAGGGCTTTATCCAGCGACCCGGAATGCTGTTATCGCGATCGCAACTGGAGGATCGTCTATACGCTTTCGGGGCCGAAATCGAAAGTAACACCATCGAAGTTTATGTCAGCCGTCTGCGTAAAAAGCTCGGGCGGGACGCTATCGTAACCGTCAGGGGAATGGGCTATCGCCTGGAAACACATGACCACTAGAACCAGCCTGCAAAAAACACTCGGTATCGGCCTGACACTCGGTGTCACCCTACTCTGGCTGTTGGGCGTGACCGCTTCGGGACTGGTGGCACAGCATGAAATGAACGAGGTCTTCGACAGTGCCCTGGAAGAAACCGCCCAGCGCATACTGCCACTGGCGGTCACCGACATCCTGAACCGTGAGAACGGCGCGGGCAATCAAAAGGCCCCAGCCCTGAAAGACCATGACGAATACCTGACCTATCTGGTACGGGACGAAGCTGGAAATATTCTGCTCCAGTCCCACGATGCCGACCCTGGCGTGTTTAGCAGGACCCCCGCGGAAGGGTTTTCAGATACTCTGACCCACCGGCTATATGGCGTATCTGCAGTCAGCAATACCATCTATCTTGAAGTGGCCGAACCCTTGGCGCACCGGCGTGAATCCGCTCTGGAGGCGGGATTAGCCTTACTGTTGCCTTTACTGGTGCTGATTCCGGTCAGCCTGTTGGGTGTCTGGTGGATTGTCCGGCTTTCCCTTCGTAAGGTGGTCGATTTTCAGCAAGACATTGAATCCCGCGGCGCGGGAGATCTGTCCCCTGTTGTAGAAGAGCAGTTACCCCGTGAATTCGAACCAATCGCTATTGCCGTCAACCGACTGCTTGAGCGATTACACCGTGCACTTGAATCGGAACGGAGCTTTACCGCCAACAGTGCCCATGAATTGCGAACTCCCCTGGCAACAGCGCTTGCCAAAGTGCAGCGACTGAAAACCAGAATGCCCGATGATTATCTCAAGAATGATGTTGCAGAAATTGAAGAAGCGTTACGCAGTCTCTCGGTGCTGTCCGGAAAACTGCTCGAGTTGGCAAAAGCAGAAGGTGGCGGTGCACTCTCACAAAGCCAGCAGGATCTTGTGCCCATCCTCGCGATGATTGCCCGGGATTTTGAGGCCCAGGCACCCGGGCGAGTTGTTTTATCCCTGCCGGAGCGCGAAGTGAACTCCTTTCTTGATCCCGATGCCTTCGCCATCCTGGTGCGTAACCTGATCGAGAATGCCCTTAAGCATGGTTCCCGTAGCGAGCCGGTGAAGATCAACCTGAACGATAATGGGGTTTTAAGGGTCTGCAATGGCGGTGCAAGAGTGCCACCGGAACAGCTCGCTCTTTTAAGAAACCGGTTTGCACGCGCCAAAACGGACGCTGCAGGTTCTGGCCTGGGCCTCGCGATTGCCGATGCGATTGCTAAAGGTGCCGGCATGACCCTGCATCTCAGATCGCCGGCAACAGGACGGCAGGATGGTTTTGAAGCGGAGCTGAATCTGGTATGTATCTGACACTCACCGACATTGTGCTGCTGACGAGCATCATTCAATCGCTGGCTCTTGCCGTTTTTCTCCTACTTCCATCCAACAGTGGGCTCATATCTAACCGACTCCTGGTTGCCACTCTGGTGTTCTTCGCCGCCGGGCTGGGAGAGATCTTCCTCTATGGCAGCGGGCTTGCGCTCCAGTACCCAAACTTCGCCTACCTCGGAACACTCATCGGACTTTTACAAGCCGGCACGCTCTATCTATATGCGCAATCGCTGATGTATCAGAATTTCCAGTTACGCGGGAAGCATCTCGTGCACACGTTGCTCTTCTGGGTGGTCGGCGCAATTTTTCTGATTGAATATTATTTACAGCCAAGCGAGACCAAAGTTCAGATTCTGCTTGAACGGGACCACCCGGGCGTACTTACCTCTCCCCTTCTTGCAGTCGCTATTCACGCGGTCTTTCTGGGCTACCTGTACGCGACTATTCGTGCGATTAACCGTTTCGGCCTTGGTATTCGACAGATTTTCTCGAGTATTGAAAACAAACAACTTGCGTGGTTACGGACGCTTCTGATCGGCTATGCAGTGGCTTGGACCGTGAGCATGATGTACTGCCTTACAGCGCATGTGTTTAGAAGCGTGCCCGGAACCGAGTGGGTGGCCGGCGCTGGCGCTGTAACGGGCTTCATTTTCATCAATTTTCTGATGATAAACTCTCTTCGCCAACCCGTTGTTTTCTCTGGATTGGCAGCAGACCAGGCCGCCTTGCTGGAAGAAGAGCCCACGCCGCAGTTTGATCAAACTTTAAAGGTCAGGCTCCAACAGTTAATGCACCAGGAAAAGCCCCACTTGCACCCCAACCTGACCCTGGAACAACTTTCACGGAAATTGGGCGCCCCTTCAAGAGAGGTTTCACGGGCCATTAACCAAGGCTTTGGCTGCAATTTCTTTGAGTTCGTCAGTCGCTATCGCATCGACGAGGCGAAATCGCGCCTGGCCGATGCAGCCAATCAGGCAAATATTCTGCAAACTATGTATGACTCTGGCTTCAACTCGAAGTCCGTATTCAACACTGCTTTCAAGAAAGAGACAGGATTTACCCCCAGTGAATATCGCCGACGAGCCCTGCAGGGCGATATCCGACCCTAGCCACGATCCTGAACCTGGCTACCCGGCGTTCGAGTACGCTCTCACCCGATACTGAAACCTCTAAACAGCTGAATTGTAGGTTTTTATTTCTAAACCATGGCATCGGTTCGGTTTCGTACTTGCGAACGATTCTTTGGCCTCCCTTCCGTACTCTGATTGCCAAGCGCCACCAAACCCGGTGCGCGTGAAGCTCAACGCAATATGAAGAGGTCATGTATGAAAACCAAATTACGCAAAACCGCTGTTCCCGCAGTGGCCGCAGCAATCTTCAGCCTGATGTTTGCCGGTAGCGCCCTAGCTCATTGTGATGCTCTGGACGGTCCCGTGATTACCGAAGCCCGTGCGGCACTGGAGTCAGGCAATGTTAAGCCCTTGCTCAAATGGGTGCCGGCAAAGGATGAGGCCGAAATCAAAAGGGTATTCGCCGATGTGCTCCAAGTCCGCGGGCAAAGCGAAACTGCGAAAAACATTGCCGATCAGCATCTGTTCTCGACGCTCGTTGAGGTTCATCGTGCCTCCGAAGGCGCACCCTTTACCGGCATCAAGCCTTCCGGACAGATTGATCCGGGTTTAATGGCGGCGGATGCGGCGTTGGAAAACGGGCAAATTGATCGCCTCGTGGCAAATATAACCCGCAAGATCGAGAACGGTATTCGTGAGCGTTATCATGAGGCTCAGCGTGCAAGGGCCATGGCTGATCAAAGCGGCGATAAGGGGCGTGCCTTTGTCGCTGACTACGTCAATTACATGCACTATATAGAGGGCGTGCATGGCGCTGCTGGAGGGCAGGGGCACCAGGGGCACCAGGGGCACTAATTCCTATCTTCACGCAGACGCAAAGCAGGCTGACGGCCTGCTTTGCCGTTGTATTCATTTCCAGTTTCGCCTTCGGCTGAATTTTCAGAGGACTACAACGCTACAAATACGCTTGGATGAAGATACAAAACCAATGTACTTATTGATCGAGAACAGTATTTGCTCAGCGGCGTACTATAAGATGTCGATATACGAGCAAATGTTGGTTAAATCGTAAATTGTTTTATTCGGGAAATGAATATGAAAAAGATACTTTATATCGTAGCGTTTATTGGAGCTTTGAATACTTTACAGTTTTCAATTGTGAAGGCACAAGAGCATGAGCATGACGCTCAAACTCACAAGCTTGAATTAGCGTTGAATCACGGTAAAAGATGGACTATTGATGAGAGTCTGCACATCGGGATGACGAGCCTCAAACGTGAAATAGAAATAAACTTAGAAGCGATTCATAATAATCAGTTTTCTACTACTCAATATCAAGAATTGGCGCGAAGCTTAAATGACCATTTAAATTTTATATTCAAAAACTGCAAACTAGAACCGCAGGCAGACGCTCAGCTCCATATCCTCCTTGCGAAAATAATGCGCGGTGTAGAGCAAATGAAGTCAGCTCATAATCAAAAGCAAGGTGTTGTTCTTATCATTCAGTCATTAGATGAGTATCCCGCTTATTTTGAAGACTCAGACTGGCAACCTTTAACACATTGAACTTTGAAATGTTTGAAACTGCTGAAAACTGGATTGATTTCGATTTTGCATTTCTAACATATTTGAAAGCCACATCTGTAACACGTGCAAAACAAGGAAAATAATCGACTGAGAAGGGGGAAGTGCTGTGAGAACATTGCATGGCGCACCCGACAGGAGTCGAACCTGTGGCCTCTGCCTCCGGAGGGCAGTCACGGGTTCGGTGGTAAATCGTTAAACCTAGGCATGGTAAGGGGTTAAGCGGTGTTGTGGCTTTTTATTTTGCGTCGAAATCGACACTTTTGAGACCGTTTAATGACAAAATTGGTCACAGAATACCGACGCCGAAATTTCAATTTTTGACCTTTGCCTCGCGACAAAAAATTCTGAACCTTCGAAAAAACCTGAGTTTTTAGGTGGAAAAAATTCCACCATTTTTGAGCGATTCTGAAAGTTTCTGAGAGGGATTGTAACCTTTACCTGAGGGGGAAAAGTAGTTTTTAATGATTATAGTTGGGGACGTCTCAGAAAACGGAAAATAAAGCACGTTAAGCCCATTGCAGACTCTAGATATTGACGAGTACGTCGGGTTTTCTCTTGTTTGAGTTGCCTCTTGTGGTAAGATAGCAATCAATTACTATCTTACAAGGAGTGCTCGTGGACACCCATCCAAAGCATCTGCCGGCCGATGAACGTCGTGCCGTAACTGTCGAGTCCGTCGTGGCGCTTGCCGGTTCGCAAAACCCAAGCGAGATAACCACTGCGGCTATCGCTAAACACATGAACTTGACCCAGGGTGCGCTGTTTCGGCACTTCCCGAACAAGGAAGCCATTTGGCAGGCGGTCATGGAGTGGGTAGCAGAGCGCCTATTAGCCAGAATCGATCGATCCGCACAAGGAATCGAGTCGCCCTTGGCAGCCATGGAGGCGATGTTCATGAGTCATATCGAATTCGTAGCTGAGCACCCAGGCGTGCCAAGAATGATGTTTGGTGAGCTTCAGCGTGCCGAATCGACACCGGCCAAGCGCATGGTGCAAACCTTGATTCAGCGCTACGGCGAACGTTTGCATCGTCTCATCGAGAAAGGCAAGGCCAGCGGCGAGTTGTCTCCCTCGCTTGACAACGAGGCGGCGGCAACGCTGTTCATTGGCACGATCCAGGGCTTGGTCATGCAATCGCTGTTAGCGGGTGATGTGGGACGTATGCACCGCGATGCGCCGCGCGTCTTTGCAATTTATCGGCGTGGCATAAGGAGTGCGCAATGAAAAAGTTACCCTTGCAAGGCCGCACCCTGGCACTGCTTGCCGTCATCATTCCTTTGCTGGTGCTTTTTATTTATGTCGGTCTGCGATCAGGGCCGCTCGCCCCGGTCGCTGTGACGGTGGCAAGCGTGGAATCACGGGCTATCACACCGGCGCTGTTCGGCATCGGCACGGTGGAGGCGCGCTACACCTACAAGATCGGGCCGACGTTTGCCGGGCGCGTCAAACGCCTGGAGGTGCATGTAGGCGACCAGGTCAAGGCCGGACAGGTGCTCGGCGAGATGGAGCCGGTCGACCTTGATGATCGGGTGCGCTCACAGGAGTCTGTATTCAAGCGGGCGGAAGCGGCTTTGCGCGAGGCAGAAGCCCGGCAAGCCTACGCGCAAACCCAGGCGCGCCGCTATGAGCAATTGTTTGCGGTGCGCTCGACCAGCGAGGAAATCGTCACCACCAAGCGGCAGGAACTGCAGATCGCCGATGCCGCCCTATCCGCCGCTCGGGAAGATATTGCCCGGGCACGCTCCGACCGCGAAGCACTCGTCGCGCAGCGGAGCAATCTGCGCCTGATCGCGCCGGTCGACGGTGTAGTCGCCGTGCGCGATGCCGATCCCGGCACGACCATCGTCGCGGGCCAGGCCGTGGTGGAAGTGATCGACCCCAAGAGTTTGTGGATCAATGTGCGCTTCGACCAGATCAGCGCATCGGGGCTGGCTGGGGGGCTGCCGGCTCATATCGTCCTGCGTTCGCGTGGTGGCCAGACCTTGAAAGGTCGCGTGCTGCGGGTGGAACCCAAGGCCGACGCGGTAACCGAGGAAACGCTTGCCAAGGTGACATTCGATAACAAACCAGAACCTTTGCCACCAGTGGGTGAACTGGCCGAAGTCACGGTTGACTTGCCGGCGCTCCCGGCCGCTCCACTGATCCCCAACGCTGCCGTCCAGCGTGAAGGCGATAAAGTTGGTGTCTGGCAAATCGTGGATGGTGATCTGCATTTCTCCCCGGTCAAGCTCGGCACTTCCGACCTCAATGGTTACGTGCAGGTGCGCGAAGGGCTCAAGAATGGGGACCAGGTTGTGACCTATAGCGAAAAGGCACTGACGGCGCGCAGCCGCATCCATGTGGTCGAGCATATCCCGGGAGTTTCACGATGATCAGCCTGGCCGGCCGCGACATTCTCCATGCCTGGGGGAAATTCGTCTTCACCGGCATCGGTCTGGGTCTGCTGATCGGCGTCACCCTAGTCATGGCTGGGGTGTACCGAGGCATGGTGGACGACGGCAAGGCGTTGCTCGACAACAGTGGCGCTGACCTTTGGGTGGTGCAAAAAGATACTCTGGGTCCTTATGCGGAGTCGTCCAGCCTCAACGATGACGTGTATCGCGCCATTCTCGCCATGCCGGGAGTCTCACAGGCAGCGAACGCGACCTACCTGACCATGCAGGTACGCAAGGGCGAGAGTGATGTACGCACCATGGTGGTCGGCATCGCGCCCGGTGCGTTGGGGGCTACACCCGGATGGCCTCCTTATCTCGTCGCTGGACGCCAGATCACGCGCGGTCACTACGAGGCTGTGGCCGACATCGCCACCGGCTTCAAACTGGGAGATCGTCTTGCCATTCGCCGCAATCATTACACCGTCGTGGGGCTGACACGGCGCATGGTGTCGTCCAGCGGCGACCCGATGGTATTCATTCCGCTCAAAGATGCCCAGGAGGCCCAGTTCCTCAAGGACAACGATGCCATCTGGCAAAGCCGGCGTCGCACCGAAGCCAACCCGGTCTTCAATCGACCCGGTGATCCAGGTTTGCTGGATGCCGTGATTGCTTCACAGAGCAGCAACGCGTTCGTCAATGCCGTGCTGGTCACTCTGAAACCTGGTCATGCGCCGGACGAGGTTGCCGAATCCATCCAGCGCTGGAAGCGTTTGACGGTCTACACCCGGGCACAGATGGAAGACATCCTCGTCGGCAAGCTGATCGCCACCTCGGCCAAGCAGATCGGCATGTTCCTTGTGATTCTGGCCATCGTTAGCGCGGCCATCGTTGCCTTCATCATCTATTCGCTGACGATGGACAAAATCCGTGAGATCGCGGTGTTGAAGCTCATCGGTACACGCAACCGAACCATCGCCGCGATGATCATGCAGCAGGCGCTCGCCCTGGGCGTGATTGGCTTCGTGGTCGGCAAGATCACAGCCACCTTTTCAGCACCGGCTTTTCCAAAATATGTCCTGCTCACGCCAATGGATTCTGTCGCCGGTTTTTTTGCCGTGCTCGTGATCTGCGTTCTAGCTAGCCTCGTCGCCATTCGCATGGCACTCAAGGTCAATCCGGCCGAAGCCATTGGAGGTTGAGATGAGTGGCAAAGGGATACACATCGAAAGTTTAAGCAAGCGGTATGGCGATGGTGACACCGCTGTCTTTGCCTTGAGAGACGTGAATATGCATGTTGCGCCTGGTGAAGTGGTGGGACTGATCGGCCCTTCCGGGTCCGGCAAGAGCACGCTGCTCAAGTGTCTGGGTGCGGTGATCGATCCGACCGCCGGTCGCATGACGCTGGGCGATGAAGTGATCTACGCCGATGGCTGGAAAGTCCGCGACCTGCGCGCCTTACGGCGTGACAAGATCGGTTTCGTTTTCCAGGCGCCGTACCTGATTCCGTTTCTCGATGTCACCGACAACGTGGCGCTGCTGCCGATGCTTGCAGGCGTCGCGAATGGAGAGTCGCGCGCGAAGGCACTGGAATTGCTCACAGCGCTTGATGTGCAACACCGAGCTCGCGCAATGCCCTCGCAACTCTCCGGTGGCGAGCAGCAACGGGTCGCCATCGCGCGCGGACTGGTCAATCGTCCGCCGGTGATCCTGGCCGATGAACCCACTGCGCCGCTGGATTCCGAGCGCGCCATGGCTGTAATCCGCATCCTCAACGACATGGCCCGGAAGTTCGAGACCGCCATCATCGTCGTCACCCATGACGAAAAGATCATCCCCACATTCAAGCGCATCTACCACATCCGCGACGGCGTGACCCATGAGGAAGCTGGCGAAGGGCGGGAGTTCGAATGAGAGAACGATTGAATTACAGGAGAATTTCATGACCCACCGCAAACACAGCCACGCATTTGGAACTATCACCCTGACCGTTACGGCCTGCCTGCTTTTATGGGGTTTTCAGTTGCCAGCTTGGGCTGGTGACGCTACCCAGGTTGAGCCACTGGCGCTACGCAAGATCATGCAGGAACTCGGGCGCAACATGCAGGCTATTACCGGTGCGATTTCGCAGGAGGAATGGGTTCAGGTCGTTCAGCTCGCCCCAAAAGTTGCTGCACACCCCGAGCCACCGCTTACTGAAAAAATGCGCATCCTTGCTTACCTCGGCGCTGATGCGACCAAGTTCAGAAACTTTGACGCGCAGACTCACGAGGCGGCGCTGGCCATGAAGCTGGCTGCTGCGAGCAGCGACGGCAAGGCGGTGATCCAATCATTCGCCCACGTGCAGGAAAGCTGCTTGGGCTGCCACCAAGCTTTCCGTAAACCTTTCGTGGAGCATTTTTATGGAGCACGCTAAAACATGCCAGCGCCCCATCAGCCTCGAAAGACGGCTTGCGGCAACTTACCTGGTAGCTGGTCTGGTCACCGCCGGTCTGGCCGGCTGCGCCGCCGGCCCTGATTTTCAGCGTCCCACCGCACCCGATGTGGCTCGCTACACTGCAACACCGGTAGCTGATAGAACCGTGTCCGCTCCCACGCAGTTCGGCGAAACACAACGTCTAGTCGAAGGGCTTCCGATCGAAACGCAATGGTGGCAAAGCTTGGGTTCATCCGCACTCGACGGACTGATAAACGAAGCTTTCCATGTCAGCCCGACGCTGGCGAGCATCAGCGCCAATTTGCGACAGGCGCAGGAGCTTCTTGCCGCACAGGCGGGCTCGACGCAATATCCACAGGTAGATGTCGCACTGGGATCTCAGCGCCAGCAAATGAGTCCCAGTAGCCAAGGGTTGAGCGGAGACGCACGTCAATTCAGCCTCTACAACGCCAGCGTTGGCGTGCATTACAACCTCGATCTGGCTGGCGGCAACCGGCGCGCACTCGAAGCCTTGGCTGCTCGCGCCGACTACCGTCGCTTCGAACTGAATGCTGCGCGCCTGGCCCTTGCCGGCAACATGGCAACCGCTGCCATTACCCGAGCACGCCTCGCCGCGCAACTAGAAGCCACTACTGCCATTTTGCGCGTGCAGGATGAGCAACTGCGCCTAGCCCATGAACGCGTGCGTATCGGTCAGGCCTCACCTGATGAAGCGTTGAGCCTACAAGCTCAGGCGGAGCAAACGCGGGCAGAACTGCCTGCGCTGCGTAAACAACTGCAACAAACCGAACATCTACTGGCGGTGCTAGCCGGTCGTGCCCCAGGCACGGGTGGCATCCCGGCCTTCACTCTGGCCGATTTCACTCTACCCGTCGAGATGCCGCTCGTCGTGCCCTCAGAACTGGTGCGCCGCCGACCGGATATCCAGGCGTCAGAGGCGCTGTTGCATGCGGCCAATGCAGACTATGGTGTGGCTGTCGCCAAGCTCTACCCACAGATCAACCTGAGCGCCAACCTTGGTTCTCAGGCGCTGACCACCGGTGCTCTGTTCGGTGGTGGCTCGGCAGTGTGGGGCCTGGTTGCGCAGCTCACCCAGCCTCTTTTTAATCCAGGGCTACCCGCTGAAAAAAGAGCGGCGCTCGCCGCTTTTGATGCCGCCGTAGCCAATTACCAGAGCGTCGTATTGGAGTCTTTGCGTAACGTCGCCGACACCCTGCGCGCGGTGGAAAGCGATGCACAAACTTTGACTGCTCTCGCTGCCGCTGATATGGCTGCACAGGCCTCCTTGCAGTCGGTCGAGCGGCAATACCGGCTGGGCGCGGCCAGCTACCTGCAACTGCTCATCGCGCAGCAACAGGCACAGTCAATCCGGATCAATATGGTTGCGGTCCAGGCACAACGCCTAGTCGATAGTGTTGCTTTATATCAGGCCCTGGGAGGTGGTGTCAGTTAAGACTACACCCTAACCAGGCGTCAGGCATTGAGTGGTACATGCGTCAGAATAGGGTGGTATATAGAAATAGTTGACGTTTGTTGCGAGGGGTCTTAGAGTTCTCTTGACACTTCGACGGGGGAGCGGGTTTTGAAAGGTCAGCGCATCGGTTATATCCGAGTCAGCAGTCTTGATCAAAATCCGGAACGCCAGCTTGAGCAGGTCGCGGTTGATCGGGTGTTCACGGACAAAGCGTCCGGCAAGGATACCCAACGACCCGAGTTGGATCGACTGATCACCTTTGTCCGCGAAGGCGATACCGTCGTCGTCCATAGCATGGACCGTCTCGCGCGCAACCTTGACGACCTGCGTCGCCTGGTCCACACGTTGACCCAACGGGGTGTCCGCATCGAATTCATCAAAGAAAGCCTGACTTTCACCGGCGAAGCGTCGCCGATGGCCAACCTCATGCTTTCCGTCATGGGCGCATTTGCCGAGTTCGAGCGTGCATTGATACGCGAGCGGCAGCGCGAAGGCATCGCACTGGCTCGAAAGCGTGGAGCGTATCGCGGTCGCAAGAAAGCCCTCTCTCCCGAAAAGATCGTCGAACTCCGGCAGCGCGTTGCAAACAGTGAACAAAAGGCGGCGCTGGCCCGTGAATTCGGCATCAGCCGCGAGACGCTGTACCAATACCTGAAAACGGTTGACTGACTATGCCCCGCCGTCGCCTATTGACCGCCGCTGAGCGGGATAGCTTGCTCTCGTTTCCAGAGACGGACGACACGCTCATCCAACACTACACTTTCTCCGAATCGGACTTGTCGGCGATTCGGCAGCGGCGTGGCCCGCACAACCGATTCGGTTTCGCGGTCCAGTTATGTTATCTGCGCTATCCCGGTATCGCGCTACCCACCAATGCCGAGCCACCAGCCTCCTTATTAACGCTCATCGGCCAGCAGTTGAGCATTGGGCCTGAGATTTGGCCGCGCTACGCCAAGAGGCCTGAAACGCGACGGGAGCATCTGGTCGAATTGCAGGCCTGGTTGAACCTGTCTTCGCTCAGCGGCGATGACTACCGGCGGTTTATTGACTCCATTGTCGACCTGGCCCAACAAACGGATCGCGGCATCGTTCTGGCTGAAGCGCTGGTCAAGTTGCTTAGACAACAACGCATCATTTTGCCGCCGCTGGATGTCATCGAACGCATGTGCAGCGAAGCGCTCACGCGAGGCACCCGACTCGTGTATGAAACGTTAACCGCGCTATTGACCAATCAGCATCGCCGCGCCTTCGAGCAGTTGCTGGCGATTCGCAAGGATATGTCGAGTAGTGCACTCGTCTGGCTGCGCCAGTCTCCCGGACCACCGAGGCCCAAACATATTCTGTTCCACCTCCAACGATTACAGACCGTGCGCGAGCTCAACCTCCCGGTTGGGCTTGAACATACCATCCACCAGAACCGTCTGCTGAAGCTCGCCCGTGAAGGCGGGCAAATGACCGCCCAGCACTTGCGGGACCTTGAATCGAGCCGTCGCTACGCCACACTAGTGGCAATCATACTCGATACACGAGCCACGCTGATTGACGAGATCATTGACCTACATGATCGCTTTATGGGCTCGCTGTTCAGCAAGGCCAAGCGTACACATGCTGAGCGCTTCCAGCGCTCCGGCAAGGAAATTAATAATAAGGTACGTCTGTACTCGCGTGTTGGGCGCGCACTGCTCGATGCCAAACAGACCGGAAGCGATCCGTATGCCGCCATTGAGGCGATCATGCCATGGGAGGTATTCAGTGCAAGCATCACCGAAGCGGAAAAGCTGGCCCAGTCAGAAGACTTCGATTACCTCGCTTTAATTGGTAGTGGCTTCAACTCGCTGCGGCGTTACACGCCGACGCTTCTGGATGCACTGGATATGAAGGCCGCACCGGCGGCGCGCGAGTTACACGCCGGGATCGAGCTGCTAAAGAACATGAATCAGCACCAGTCTCGTAAAGTGCCGGATGACGCCCCGACTGGCTTTATCCGCAAGCGCTGGGAAAGTCTGGTGTACACACCGGACGGAATTGACCGACGCTTCTATGAACTGTGCGTGCTATCCGAGCTCAAAAATGCGCTACGTTCCGGGGACATCTGGGTCCAGGATTCGCGGCAGTTTAAGGATTTCGAGGATTACCTGTTGCCGCCGACACGGTTCGAGGGTCAGCGTGAAGATCGAAAGCTCGGATTGGCGGTTGAAACGAATTGCGATAACTACTTGGAATCGCGATTGGCAACGCTGGACCAGGAGTTGATCACCGTAGAACGCCTGGCCTTCGCCGACCAGTTACCCGATGCAGGTATCTCACCCTCGGGCCGCCTAAGAATCACGCCATTGGACAACGCCGTGCCTGATGCGGCGGAAGCGCTGATGCAACAGGCCTATAGTCGGTTGCCGCACTTGAAGATCACCGAACTGTTGTTGGAAGTCGATAACTGGACGGGCTTCACGCAACACTTCACTCACCTCAAAAGCGGCGCAACCGCTGGGGATCGACAGCTACTACTCACGACGATCCTGGCTGATGCGATCAACCTGGGGCTATCCAAGATGGCTGAGTCCTGCCCTGGCACCACCTACGCTAAGCTGACGTGGCTCCAGGCGTGGCACATACGCGATGAAACGTATTCAGCGGGATTGGGGAGCCTGGTCAACGCTCATTCTCGCCAATCGTTCGCCGCATACTGGGGTGATGGCACCACGTCATCATCGGATGGCCAGAACTTCAAAGCCGGCGGTCGCGGTCAATTTGCTGGCCATGTAAATTTGAAATACGGTCAGGAGCCGGGCGTACAGTTCTACACGCATATCTCGGACCAGTACGCGCCGTTTCATTCCAAGGTCATTAACGCCACTGTTCGCGATGCCACTCATGTTCTGGATGGTTTGCTGTACCACGAGTCCGACCTTCGGATAGAGGAGCACTATACGGACACGGCTGGCTTTACCGATCATGTGTTCGCCTTGATGCACTTGCTTGGGTACCGCTTCGCCCCGCGTATTCGTGATTTAGCCGACCGTCGTCTGTACATAAATGGTGACACAAAACAGTATCCGACACTCGCAGGCCTAATCGGCGGTCGCATCAACGTAAAACACATTCGGACGCATTGGGACGAAATCCTTCGTTTGGCGGCATCGATTAAGCAGGGCACTGTCACCGCATCACTGATGCTGCGCAAGCTCGGGAGCTATCCGCGTCAGAATGGCCTCGCGATCGCATTGCGCGAGCTGGGCCGCATTGAGCGAACATTATTCGCACTCGACTGGATGCAAAACGTCGAACTGCGTCGCCGCGTGCAGGTTGGTTTGAATAAGGGCGAGGCTAAGAACGCGCTGGCTCGTGCCGTCTTCCTGAACCGGCTCGGTGAACTCCGCGATCGCAGTTACGAGAATCAACGCTACCGTGCAAGCGGACTCAATCTCGTCGTCAGCGCTATTATCCTTTGGAATACGGTTTATATGGAGCGGGCGGTTCAAGCACTGCGCGAAGACGGCCGGGATATCGACGAGACGCTTCTGCGGCATCTTTCTCCCTTGGGCTGGGAGCACATCAACCTGACCGGCGACTATATCTGGCAGCAGGACAAACAGGTCGAACAAGGAAAGTACCGATCGTTACGAACACTGCAGAGGTCTTAGCGTACGATTTTTTCCGTTTCGTGAGCTGACCCCTGATAGCGGCCTAGCTCTGTACAGCAATAATATAGTCAGCTAGAGTAATCGTTATATTATTAACGCTTACTCTGGGGTAGGATTACATGGCAAAACCTACGTCGACCAAAATTAGTGTTGCAGATTTGGAGTTTGTTATTGAGTATCTGCTCGTATTGTCGCAATCAAAGCGTGCACTTCAAAACGATATTCCGCTCTATAGCAGCAAAAACCGCATTAAGCTTTATGAAGCAGCCATAAGAATTGAGCGGGCACTACTTGAAGAGCGTGATGAGGACTTTATAACAACTATTGATCATGTTTGTACCGATGTTGAAGGAATAATCACTACAACCATCCCTGTTGAAGACGTTCAGAAACTGAAAACAGCAATCAGACAAAAGCGTTATAAAAATAACGACTATAGGCGTTTGTATATGGAGTACCAGAGTACATTAGATTTCATGGCGAGAAGAAGCCAATAAGATGACGTAGGACTCTGGTGTTTGAAATTATCTTCAAATATCAATTTTTATCATTGAAGTATCAATTGTGAAGTTTTGCCTCGTTGTTAGCATTAGCTCTGACATTCACAACCACGGAGCAACACCATGACTAAGCAAAATAATCACAACTCTGATATGCCAAACGCAAACAAAGGCACATCAGGTACTAACAACACATATGCAAAAAATCAGGGGAACAGAGGTTGGCAAATGAACCCTCAGAACCCTCAAAATAGTGGCAAAAAGAAGTAATCGCGTACTGGGGGCTTTGCCCCCATTCTAAAGGGATGCTATGGACACAGAAATAAAGGGTAAAAACGCTAAGAAAAAGCCATTTAAGTGGACCCGGGAGCTGGTGAAAATGGCGTTGAGCGATGGCTGGACGCAACTCGACATTGCTGAACAATGTCGTACACAGCAATCGATCGTAAGTGCATGGAAAAGAGGTAGTAAACTAGGCTCAGAGGAGCAGTTGCTGCCGCTACTGAGTATTTATGGCCATAAATTAAGGCGTAATGCTTATAAAGTGTACTGGTCTTTAAATACGGAAACTCTAGAAAAAACCTTTTACCGGGTGGAAGGTAAGGTCATATTAGCGCAAGCATTTTGTGATCCAAGACGAGAGAAAAGCGGAAAAATTGTTAAAAGAATTCCTGAATATAAGTTGGTTGTCCATCATCAAGGTGCAGATAAATATCGAGTCGTTCATCAGAATCGAATCAAGTTTACAAGTTCTAAGCAAGAAATTGAGAACCATGTTGATGACGCAATCTGGAGTTCAGTTATTAATGAACAATTGGATTCAAAAGGTCTAATTAGCTTCATTGATAACTATGCTGAAGATAATTTAAAGAATTACCCTAGTGACACCCAAACGCTTCCTTTTCTTATAAGGCAGGCATTACTACATAATGGCGTGCCAGTTGACGGTGTGATTGAGTATCCGGCAGCCTGGTAGTATTATCATCAAACCCAATATAGGTTTGAGCACCTTTAAGCTCAATGTTGGGCATTAAGTCCTTAAATTGCGCACCTAAAATCAGGTAGCCCCGTGCTGAGCCATTTGCTCTCGCGGCGCGAAGCAATTTTGGTATTCATGAATGCGGCTTTGAATTAAAGCTAGGAGAAAGGGTGACTGATTATCCGAAACGCCTTCATGAAATTAGGGTATGGGGTGGGGCAACACCCAAGCCGTCAGGTATCTGGCCGCTTGGGTGTTATTACAAACCCTATAATCTTATTTAAGTGCGATATTAATAGAGTTAATAAGGTTTGTGCAGCCTTCAACCTCATTTACAGACAGCCCAATATAGCCTGACGCCGCATATAAAGAGAAGATATTAAGCAGCAGCTTGTGTTCTCTTTGAACAGCACTATTAACGTGTAATTTCACTTTTTCATTTTATAAAGTTGCAGTTAATCCAGTTTTTTGCACAAACTATATCAAACGCCTTCGCACCATATCCGAGAGAGATAATTTCTTCAGGCAAGAACTCGTCAAACTTATCTATTTTCTTCTCAAATACAGTGTGTGCAAGCTCTGTTGAGCTGGGGAGCTCTTTGATTGATAGGGACCGTAACGAATCCTCGACATCGCTTAAAGACGTTTTGCTGACTTCGATAACTCCCGCGTATACACCAGCTTCGTATCCATTAATAATAAGCAGTGCTGCTATCGTGTTGACGACTTTGTCACCACGCCATGTAAAGATGTATACGTCATTACCGTGTTGAAGCAATGAACTCTGCCGCAGCCCAGCCTCGTTAAAAAATGCCACGCTCTCCCTAAACAGCCCTCTAGCGTTAGCATCAGCAAAGTCTATTTGCTGGTCAGCAACAGCTATTCGGTAATCGCCATCACTCAGAATTTTAAACATCTCCTGGCGTACAACGTCATGTACCGACATACCACTACCGCCGAACTTTGGAGGCTTTCCTCCTTTTGCATGTTCAACATAAATAGTCTTTTTGTCGCTGTCGATATCTTTGACTATCCACCTTTTTCCGCCAAAAATGATGTGCTGGCCAACGAGTACCAATGAGTCGATAGGCAACGTACCCAGCGTTTTGGTACCACTGACAATCCTGAATTCTTCTGGGGTTTTGAACACGGCATAGAATGTGTAATGCCCAGTAATTCGTTCACCTAACACGCCTAACACTAACTCTCCACTACCAAGCTGAGTAATCAATTCTGAGCTTCCCATATGCAGCAGAACAGCCTTGTAGTCTGCGGGAGAAACGTTTTGGAAAGGCCCTTCTTTGCAGAGCAGGTTGTACAACTGATCCGCTCTAACGCCTCCCCACTGTGCAATTACCGCGAGGATTTGATGTAGTAGTGTCGAAAAGTGATAGAGCGATGTATCGGCCGGCTCATACCACTTACTGCTGATAAGCAGCCTTATCATTGCAAGAGACTGTATTAACTCTAAACGCAACTTATCAATAGGGTTTGAATCTTTAGTCAGCTCGTCTTCAGCAATCAACATCCTGAGAATTGAGGCGCCACCTCGGCGTCCTGAGCGCCCCATTCTTTGGCGAAGACTCGAAACAGAGTGAGGGGCAGTAACTTGGATAACGGAATGCACTTTCCCTATATCAATACCGAGTTCCAAGGTCATGGTGCATACCGCGGTTGTTGGATATTGTTCTTGCTGAAGACGCTTTTCGAGGCTTTCTCTAAGTTCTTTGGAGAGCGAACCATGGTGAGGGAAAAATTCATTCGGTACATATTGTTGGTCACACATGTCGCTTAACGTCGCCGCTATGCTTTCCGTTCTATTGCGGCTGTTGGCAAAGACAAGGTGGTTTCCACCGCGGCAAAATTTTAAGAGATCCTGGCAAATTTTGTATTCAGCATTGGTGGGATCTTCTACATCTACCTGCGTAGGATTAATGTAGCCTTTGACCTGGACTTTAAGTGTCGAGACAGAATTTGAGTCTCTAATAATTTTGCACGGTAACGATTGGTTTGGGCGCAGAGCCAAAGGGACTTTCTCTATTTCACCAAGCGTAGCGCTTAACGCCACCCTTGGAATGGGGGACTTTAATCTTCCTAAAAGATGTTCAAGCCTGTGGAGCAATGAGAGCAAATGGTGCCCACGCTCCGAGCCTAAAAAGGCATGGAACTCGTCAATGACAACGTATTTTAGATGAGAAAAAGCCGATTTAACCCAGCCGGCATCACGAATGAGTAGCGACTCAAGTGACTCAGGGGTGATTAAAACAATACCAGCAGGAGAGGTTTTCAGCCTATTTTTTTTGCTTTGTGGACTATCTCCATGCCAAGGTGTTACCGGCATATCAAGTAAGTCTGATAAGCTTTCCAAACGCCGGTCTTGGTCGTTTATTAGGGCTTTGAGTGGGCTGATATATAGAATACCAACCCCTTCCTGTTGTTCTGCAATAGCACTTATTGCAGGGAGAAAAAACGCCTCGGTCTTCCCCGCAGCAGTTGATGCACTGATTAAGACATCCGTTTTTGCAGATAAAATAGGCTCAATAGCAAGGCTTTGAATTTCTCTGAGGCCGGACCAGCCTTGCTGAAAAATCCAACGTTGAACTCTGACATCAAGCCTCTCATGGTCATCCCTCATAGCTTAAAGTCAGCCAGATCATCCTCAGTGTCTTCGATATCGAGCTCAACATCAGAAGGTTTTTCTTCTTCAATAGATACAGACGCGACGAGGCTATTCCAAGCTATGCTCGGATTCTGATCGATGACCGCAATCATATCTAAAAATGCCTTAATTGTGTTTCTGGGCGTTCTGAAATATGCATCACCGATAGTTTGGCTACAGTGTTTCAGAAACGCCTTTAACGATTCATCAGGAACAAGATACTTACTTTCATCACCTTCAGCGTAAACGTGACGCAAGTTCTTCAGCAGGATATAGAGCTCTTCTGGTGTTAAACTCGCCAGATGTAATGCAGGGGAAGAGTAATCGATAACACCGGCTTGTTTAGCAAAGGTGTTGCCAGCAAGCCTGGACTGTAAAGCCTCATAGCTATAGAGGCCTTTCCTGGGATCAAGAAGGAATTCGGGAGTACCACCAAGCAAGAAACCTAAATGCTCCGCAGTTCCTTGAAGACAGTCATTCAGGATACGTAAAATCTGTTCGTAGTTCGATGTTCTTGCTGTGGTGTTGTTAAGTTTGTACAGGTTTACCATCTCGTCAAGGTTTACTAATAATCCCTGATAGCCGGCTTGTAGAACAAACAAACTCATCAACTTGAGCGAGTCATAAAATGATGCATCAGAGATGATGGTTCTTACACCGAGGTCGTTGCGAGCATCGGTTTTAGTGGAGTATTCGGCGCGAAGCCATTTAATTGCATTTGATTTAAGGGTCTCGTTATCCGCTTCATGACCGGTCCAATAGGCCTCGATAACCTTGGCAAAATCATAGCCACCTACAAGCTCTGATAAAGACGCTAACTTTTCATGAATGACGGTATTGATGCTCTTACCTGTGCTATCGGCTTCCATCCGGGCTTCAGTAATAAACTTCTCGACGACACTTGTAAGAGCATTACCGTCAGGCTTATTACGCGTAGACATATTACGCATCAGCTCTGAATAAAGGTTTCTTGCCTGGCCGGCCGAGGCGTGGATCCGCCTGTCAGGTGATAGGTCTGCGTTTACGGTAACCAGCTTTCTTTCCAGCGCAATAGCTCTGACAACGCTCAAGAAAAAAGTTTTACCAGATCCATATTCCCCAATGATAAGCCTGAAGGCAGAACCTCCATCGGATATCCGTTCAATATCTTGGATCATGGCTTTGAGTTCATTAACCCGGCCCACCTGAATATGTTGGATCCCGACTTTGGGTGTCACACCTGATTTCAGTGACTGGATAATTGCGTCTCTTTCTTTTGCTCTAATTTTCTTAGCAATCATCATTTATCCTTTTAACTCTTCAACAATTTCGAGATCAACATAGATGTCACCATCGTCATCTAACACCGGTGCATCAACTTTTTCATACGCCCAATTGTTGATAGTTTCGATTGCACCATCAACCATTAAATTAAATTTGCTACATAGCTCGTGCACTTCTTTACGCGGCCAAATCGTTTTAGTTATCAATTCATCAAACAACGCTTTATGAGACATATCAAGGCTATCTTGCTGAGAGGATGAAGCAATTATTTGCTCTGATTCAGGCTCATCATCCACTGCAAAAATACTTTCTAACATTAATTTTGCGTCACTGGTATCACTCTCATGCATTGCCAAAATGTCTTCATCCAACTGAAACACATCTTTGGTTTTGCTTATATCTTGCTGCGGTGATAGCGGGCCATTTTGGGTCGTGGTCAGGTGATGAATATCGCTCGCTACGAGTGATTTATCCAACCCCAAGGATGTGTAAAGCTTTTCAATTTGTTTTATTTCGTGAGCATCTACCTTACCGTCTGCAAGGGCAATTGATATGATAAATTTCTTTAGGAACTGAATCTGAGTCTCGTTTAATTGCTCTATTCTAGCGCTCAATCCCGCTGTGTTAGCAGGGCTATTTAAGCGCCACGTCAGATAAGCAGATAATGAATTCTTTTCAGTTGGTGACAACTTATCATCATGCTCGATAATTCTTCGTAGTGCTCGCTCTTCGTCAAGTGCTATAACACCATCAATAGCAGCCACCATTGCGCCGAGTCTTAAGGCAAGCATTACCTCATGGAACGCAGGAGTAGACTCAAAGAACGCTCCATGGCCCAGTGAAAACAATACGATATTTCCGTCAGATTTGAATTTGGTCAGGTGAAAACGTTGGTCTGGTGCAATACCTATATCCGCCTTCGCAGCGAGATTAGTAAGCAGATCAATCTCCTTTTTGTTGAGGTTTTTTGGTAACGGCATACCAGTGTGAGACCAAAATTCTTTAACAGTTGTCAGCCCTTTTTGATCAGCAATAATTTGCTCAGCCCATTGCTTGAAAGAACCAATTACGGGAGAGCCAGACTCGTTCGCCAGCTCTTTGGGCAACAGCATTAATGCAGCGATATCATGCTTGGAAGTATCGGCTTTGCCTAAGTATCGGCTATAGCTATTTAACTCTTCAGTGCATTGCTCAGCGATTGGTATGAGTTTGTTCAGGGGCGCTTTAAGTACGCTGGGATCGGGTAAATCTTCTAAATTCAAGTCAACACTATGTATGCCGTTGCTTGCAGCATGGTAGGACAGCGTGAGTTTAGTTTTGTTGGGTTTTACCAGTATTCCGTCACCAAATTTGTCTCTAAACCTTATTTTAAATAGTCTCCTGAACTCGTCTTCGCACCTTCTAGCAGGCGTTTTCAGAGAGTATTCGAGTGTGTTTTTCAGCCAGTCTAGTGCCAGATCAGCGTTAACAGGTTGGCTATTAGCAATGGCGGTTGCCAGCTTAACTTTGAATGACAATCCATTGTTCGTCTCTGGAATATCTTTTGCCCTATGCTCAAGTAAAGCCGGCCTTAATAGAGTCATCAACTCCAGAAAGTTTGCCGAATATCCCCTGAAAGAACGGTTAGCATTGAACACGCTATTAAGGCGTAAAACCTCGTCAAATATGCCGAGGAACTCATGATCTGAGACCGTGTTATTTGTTTTGTTCTCAATAATGCGTCTTTCGAACCCATAAAAGTATATGAATACATAGCCAACAGGTGTCGTTGGGTCAGAACGGTCCGACGCTAAAAAATCAAGGTAGGCCCCTCTGCAACCTTTTGAAAGGGTTGCATAACTTGGCCAGTAACCGAGTGACTCATCAGTGTATAAATCTGAGCCGGATTTGAATGATTTAGTTAATGCCTGGCGCTTCTCATCGACGAGTGAAGGCTCAACACCATAGCCCGAGAGGGAGTTCAACACCCCACCGAAATAAAACAGACCTCTCGGCATTTGTCTTCCACTAATGGTTAGATGTTCATCATCTGCAACCCAACGACCTTTTTGTGTGTTAGATGATTTCTCCGCTTCTCTTCCATAACTTGAGTAGACCGTGAATGTTGCGAATTCATCATCTCGTGCACTGTCAGACTCAGAATTGACTGACGAACGAGCATTAGTTGAATAGTTATTGTTGCTATATGTTTTGACTGGTTTTCTGGTGTTGGTGCGAACGGAAGACTTTGATGTTGGTTTTCCAGCCCCGAGTTTATAGAGAAAATAAATAACAATTGCACCTATAATGAATTCCATTTTCTTGTCCTTATGGTGGCCGTGAATTTTTGTTGTGTCCAAATTAGGGCTTAAATTCCCTAAGAAAACAACTAAAAAAGATCTAAATCTTCTATCAGATTTTACCTTAACTGGCAATTTGACAACCTGGATGCAATAGCTGCCTGTAGAGACATTTGAACAAGTTGTACATTCTTGCTACCCAAGGTATTTTCGCTATAAAAGCGAGTAGAATGGACTTTTTGAATTACACCGTTCTCGATTAGTGTCTATTCATTTATAAGTTAGTGGACACCCAGAATCCCTCCTTCTAAACTGTCTATTAAATCGTTAAAAGCCTATATACGAGACATATTGTCTACATATCGATTTAGGAGACAGATTATGCGCCTTTTCGGTTATGCTCGCGTATCAACCAGCCAACAATCCCTCGACAACCAGGTGAATACCTTGTTGGAAAATGGTGTAGAGCCACATCGAGTCTTCGTGGACAAAGCCTCTGGCAGTCATCTCGAGCGGGATGGACTGAAGACGTTAATGATTAAAGTGGAAAAAGGTGATGTGGTTCTGGTCAAGAAGCTAGACCGACTGGGCCGGGACACATCAGACATGATTCAACTGGTTAAAGAGTTTGATAAAAATGGAGTCGCGATCCGTTTCTTGGATGACGGGATTAGTACCGAAGGTGAGATGGGGAAAATGGTTGTTACAATACTGTCAGCCGTTGCTCAAGCTGAACGCCATCGTATTTTGGAGCGCACTAATGAAGGCCGTCAGGAAGCTAAAGCAAAAGGGGTTAAGTTTGGCAGGAAGCCAAAAATTGACTCAATGAAGGTTCTACAGATGAGGGCGGAAGGCAAATCTGCGATTGAAATATCACGTGAGCTTTTAATTGGTCGCTCCACCGTTTACAAAATATGTAAGTGATTATTAAATCTTACTTTTATCCTCACTCTGACAAGTATTCAGTCAATTGCAATGTGTGAACAGGGTTAGCATACAGCTTGCTAGCAACATACCCAAAATAAGAACTAGACAAATGTAATGAAATAGTTGATTTTATTCAATCATCTCCAGCATGCATTTAATGGTCAGACAGACCGTGTGCGGATGCGAGTTAAATGGAATTGCCAAGCTAATAATAGGGATAAGAAATGGGCGAATACGGAGTTCCAGTCTATTGTCGTAATTCAGATATATTATCTGCTGAAAGCCTAAAATGTTGTTATCGGAGAGTAAGTTCCGGTAACGGCTATTATTCTTCGTCATTCACCTCGCAGCGGGATTGAACTGATGACAGGAAAAAACACTGATAAATTTTCAGCTGGCGAACAAGGCTTAGGGTACATTTATCAAATACGTCTCGCGCTATTACAATTGCTTCAATATCCAGAGGATACTGCGGTACATCTGGAGAAGGATGACGACCTCGACTTCATCGATGATAAAGGTGGTAAGTCGTTAGCATCATTAAAACATAAAGCGATCAACGATAGACTAACTGACCTCTCAACTGACTTCTGGAAGTCAGTCAATATTTGGTTGGCTCGGTACAAACGGGATGGGTGTGCTAAATCGAATCTACGATTCTTTTTATTCACTACGGGCTTAGTGTCATCTGACTCGTTTCTCACTCGATTTCTTCCCCATCAGGCGGTTACCACAGATGATATCAGGACGCTGACTGAGCTGGCGGATGCAGCGCTTGTCACTTCTGCATCAAAATTAATCACGCCGATTGCAGAGGCTTTCAATGAGCTTAACAGTCTCGAAAAACAGGACTTCCTCGAACGTATCCTGATCCTTGATAGTAGCCCACGCATCAGTGACATACCTGCACTTATAAAAGACAAACACATGAGGAGCATCCGCAGGGAGCATCGACCGTTTGTTTTCGAGCGACTGGAAGGATGGTGGACCGATGCAGTGATCCATCAATTGACTGGTGCCAATCCGGAAGGAATCTTCGGTTATGAGTTGTCGGATAAGCTTTCAAACATCGCAGAGGAATATAAGACTGATAATTTACCAATTACCTTCCGAGGAACGGCTCCTTCAGAAGAAATCAATACTGATACTGACCCCCGTCTGTTTGTCGCGCAATTACGCGAAATAGGAATCACTCCAAAGCGGATTAAGAATGCGATTTTGGACTACTACCGAGCGTTCTCACAACGATCGGCTTGGGCTAGAGAGAACTTGTTGGCATTGGGTGAAGTTGCAGAGTACGAGGATCGCTTAGTTGATGAATGGGAACGTTTCAAGGATTTTGCATATGAAAAGCTAGAAAACGATAGCCCTGAAGAAGCTCTGCGTGAAGCGGGTTCGAATCTCTATGCATGGGCTGAATTCGAGGCCGGTAACATTGAATCCCTGCGTATCCGTGCCCGGGTGACAGAGCCATATGTACTTCGAGGTAGTTTCCATATATTAGCTGATGGTTCGCCGAGCCCAAGAGTCTACTGGCATCCAAAATTCCTTGACCGTCTGAGCACGGTGCTAGGAGTTGAGTCATGAAGAGATGGGATCAGCGCCCGATTGAGATTCGCAACCTTTTCAACCCTGCATTCTGTGGATTGGTTTTGTTCCGCGCGCTGCACGGCTACGAGGAAGAGGATACCCGAGGTATGCCTTTCTCCCTAACACTGCTGATACTCCCGCTTTGTCTGCACAAGGACTCAAGGGAGGTTTTTGGCAGCAATCCTCGGAGCTATCTGCTCAAGACTGTGGAGAGAAACCAACAAATGATGGTTGGTTTAGCCGATCGAGTGACACAAATGATGCCCTTTGCTTTCGAAGCGTTTGGGCTGTTGATGGAAAAGAAGTGCATCATTGTCACAGAAGACGGCCGTATTAAAACGGTACCCAAGATGGTGCGTAAGACCGTCGACGGGACTGCTGAGAGTGTCGCTTGTCAGAAAGTGGCACGCATCATCGGAAAAGAATTCGCACGTATCGCTGACCGAGCAACTGTTTATACAACTTTTGGAATTCGACCATGAAGATTCGCTCTATCCATGTATACAGCCATGATGGCCAACGTCGTGACCTTAATTTTAAGGTAGATGGACTTAATGTTATAACTGGTCGCTCTTCCACAGGTAAATCAGCGCTTTCTGAGATCATAGAGTATTGCATGGGGCGCTCATCGTTTAACGTTCCGGAAGGCATTATCCGAGACAAGGTGGCCTGGTTTAGTGTGATCTATCAGTTCGATAGAGAACAGGTGCTAATTGCTAAGCCAACACCATACAGTGGAGGTGCAAGTTGCAGTACAGCAATGATTCGACGGGGTATTAAATTGCAGGTGCCTGCATTCGATGAGTTGATGGTAAATACTGATGACGATGGTGTCGTCGAACTGTTATCTAGGCTACTGGGCATTCCCGAGAACCGAACTCAGGTTGCGGTTGAACACAGCCGTAATAGTTTCGAGGCGAACATTAAACACACCCTCTATTACCTGTTTCAAAAGCAAGGGCTTGTTGCGAATAAAGATCAACTTTTCTACCGGCAGAGCGAGCAATATCAGCCACAGACAATCCGAGACACTCTGCCGATATTGCTAGGCGTGTCTTCGAGCAATCGTTATGAGTTGGAATCTAGGTTACGGATAGCCCAACGTGACCTGAGAATAAGTAACAAAAAGTTGGAGAAAGCCAACGACTTAGTCGATTCGTCGCATGAGCAAGTACTGAGCCTATACTCGGAAGCTAAGGCAGTAGGGATTATCAGGAGCTCCTTCGTGAGTTCTAATATTGATGACATTATCGAGGCATTCAGGTCTGCTCTTAACTGGATACCCGAAATAGTGCCGGGCGATGATAGCAGTCGTATTTCAATTTTGGAGGAGGAACTTGTTCAGTTGCGTCAAGATCGCAGAAATATTCAGGCGCGAACCGACGCCGCTCAGATATTTGCCAAAAGAGCAGGTGGTTATGAGAATGAAGCCGCTGAACAAATAAACCGACTTACCTCGATCAAGGCACTACCAAGGAACTCTGACAGTGGGGATTGGCAATGGCCTTTCAGTGAACAAAACTTAGCGCTTGAGTCCCCAATCGCAGTAGTTCTGCTCGCTGAGCTGGAATCCCTCGACAAAGAATTGCAAGTTGCAATTGGCCAACGTCCCAAACTCGAGGCCTATTTGACGGAGTTAAGAGTTAAGGTAGACGAGATAGTCAGCCTTATCCAGCTGAAAGAATCAGAGCTATGCGCGGCTATTGCCGCCAACGAAGTTATAGCCCAGATGGGTAGTCGGAACAATGCTGCGGCGCGAGTTGTCGGCCGTATCAGTCTGTTTTTAGAGACACTGTTGCCAAATGAGGATATAGCAAAACTAGAAGCCGAAAACCGCCGCCTCAACAATAAAGTCAAACAGCTCGAGGAGGAGATTGGCGCTGACGACAGTAATGAACGCCTCGACTCGATCCTTAACAGCATCTCAACTCAAGTCTCGCAGTACATTAAGAAATTCAACGCTGAGTTTGCTCCTTATCCGGCAAGATTTAACCTATCTCAGTTAACGATTATCTTTGATCGGCCTGAGCGCCCAGTGCCAATGAGCAGAACTGGGGGCGGTGAAAACCATCTTGCCTACCATTTGTCGGCTTTGCTGGCCATGCATGTATTTGCTGCGCAGAACAATTGCCCAATTCCACGCTTTATGCTGATCGACCAACCAACTCAAGTCTACTTTCCGTCTGAACAGGTATACAAAGATGCCGACGGTTCAGTACTGAACACAGAGAGGGATGCCGATCTAAATGCGGTGCGTCGGTTGTTCGAATTGTTACTTAAATATACGCAGGAGGACGTTCCAGGCTTCCAACTAATCATTACTGAGCATGCGAATCTGCGTGAGCAATGGTTCCAAGATTCTCTGGTTGAAGAACCATGGACGAAGCCACCAGCACTGGTTCCTGCTGATTGGCGAGACATGTAACTCCTATTCAGAAAACATAAAGAAGGTGTCGAAAATGTCTGAACTAGAATATCTAATTGAGCAGGAGCAAGCTCATGCAGCACTACACGCAAACCATTGTTCTGATTTAATTAAAAAAGAGGGGCTCGCTTCTGCTTTACTGTACTGTCAGCTGCAAGGTATCGATCCGCCTCAATGCTCTCTGAAAGCTGAATCAAGTAATGCCAGGATGTTGAGGGAAAAAGCAGCAAGAATGCTAAGTGATATTAGGTGGTGGGAAAGACGATTAGGCACTAAAGCCGGGCGCGATTTTGAATATCAACAAATATTAAATGGAAAAGTAACTAACATTATTTCAGATGAATCGTTGGAATACGATTTAACTAAAAAGCGTCGTTAATTTTCGGCGCACCTGCGCCCATAAACATAATCAGGTGTACTGTGATATGACTAATCGAACTTTGTTTGAAATGTGGGGACCATTTCGGCAATCCATAATACGCAGTCACAAATTTTATGTTGAACAAGCCCACAGACGATTGCTCTCTCAGTTCGATAATATTAATAAGGATGCTGATCAAGCTGCTGAGGATTGGTTAGAAGCTCAGTCGTGTAATTTTGACCCTGAAAGACACGATCCTGCGGATTTCTACGAGCGTGCCAATGATGTTGGAATTGAATTTTACCAATTACTTGTCGACATGCATGAGAGAACTCGTCTCAGCGTAGTCGCTGGCATTTATCATGAGTGGGACAAGCAATTTCGTAAGTGGGTTTATGACGAAATTAGCCATTGGTATCGAGGTGAAATTGTTTTGGCAAAAATATGGACTGTCGACGTTGGGAAGCTATTTGAACTATTTTCTGCTCTCGGGTGGGAGATCCGTGACAAAAGTTACTTCCAGAAACTAAATACTTGTCGCTTAGTGGTGAATGTTTTTAAACACGGTGATGGAACATCTCTTGCCGAGCTTCAGCAGCACTATCCTGAATATTTGCACAACCCCTTTGACAGCTTTGGTGGACAACTCTCTGATGTAACACATCTTGATCACACAAATTTAAGAGTTAGTGATGAACATATTGATGAATTCTCTGAAGCAATGATTGAGTTTTGGTTAGATTTGCCAGAGCGAATTGTGAATTCGCCCTCAGCCTCACTACCAAAGTGGTTTGAGAGTGCAATCTTAATCGATCAAAAGAATGAAAATAACAACAAATAAATCTCAACAGTACATGAAGCAGTACTTGTTTGCGTGATTATTGAAGTTGCAACTGTCTAGAGCGTGTCGAGGGGTAATTATGGCAAGAATAAGAAAAATTGAGATCGCTAACTTCAGAGGTATTAAACAGCTTGTTTGGTTTCCATCACCAGGAATTAATTGCCTTATCGGAACAGGTGATAGCGGCAAATCCACAGTGCTCGATGCTATAGACCTATGTTTAGGGGCTCGCCGCAACATCCAAATATCAGATGCTGACTTTTTCGGTTTGGATATTACCAGCCCAATCAGCATAACTCTGACTCTGGGAGGGTTGGAAGATAACCTGATGTCACTAGAGAGTTACGGTTTATTTTTACATGGGTATAACTTAGCTACCGGGAATATTGAAGCGGAACCGTCGGTTGATTCAGAAGTTGTCATTTGCCTAAATCTCACTATTGGCAGTGACCTGGAACCGTCATGGAGTTTACTTTCAGAGCGCGCTGCCAAACAAGAAATTGTAAAGTCCCTTACCTGGAAGGATCGTGTGGCGCTAGCTCCGACCCGGATCGGTGCACTTGCGGATTATAATCTGGCGTGGCAACGCGGTTCGGTTTTGAATCGAATTTCGGAAGAGCGAGCGGATGCATCTTTAGCTCTGGTGAAAGCGGCTCGGGATGCCCGTAGTACTTTTGGAGACCAAGCAGAGAAACAATTGGCTGAAGCTCTAGGGGTGGTTTTCACAACGGCTCAGGAGCTGGGGGTTGGCATTGGTGCCAAAGCAAGAGCTCTGCTCGATTCTCATTCAGTGTCATTTAGCGGAGGAACTATTTCTCTTCACAGCGAAAGCGGAGTTCCGCTTCGCAGTCTGGGTATCGGGTCCACACGATTACTTGTTGCCGGTTTGCAGCGTAAAGCAGCTAATCGTGCGTCGATAGTGCTATCTGACGAGCTGGAGTATGGACTGGAGCCGCATCGCATCAATCGTTTCCTCAGTTCTCTCGGGGCAAAAGAAGATGCGCCACTTCAAGCATTTCTGACAACCCACTCTCCCGTTGCACTTAGAGAACTTTCGGGTAAACAGCTCTTTGTGCTTCGTCGTGGTCCTAACGGACATGAAATACGAACAGTAGGAGTTGATAACGATACTCAAAGTACAATTAGACTTTTTCCTGAAGCATTTTTGGCATCTTCAGTGATCATCTGTGAGGGCGCCAGTGAAATTGGCCTCTTACGTGGACTGGATTTGAATCGGCTGGAGCAAGGTGCGGTTTCTATGGCAGCGCAAAGCGTTGCATTGATAGATAGCGGGGGTGGTGAGGCCGATCGTCCCTATGCTCGTGCGGCCGTTTTTCAGTCTCTAGGATACAGAGTTATGGTTTTCCGTGATGATGACGTTAAACCTACACATGCTATAGAACAAGCCTTCCTACAAAAAGGAGGGACTGTTGTTAAGTATCGAGAAGGTCGTGCATTGGAAGACGAATTGTTTGGAAGCCTCTCTCCAGAAGCGTGCCAGCAACTTATCGTTTACGCTGACGAGCTTCATGGCGATGTAATTCACGAGCATTTGCGCACGGCGTCCAATAACTCAATTACAGTACAATCAGTCTGGGATGAGGTTCAGAGTTCAAAAGCGCTTTCCGCAGCATCTAGAGGTTATTTAGGAAAGGCGGCTCGAATCCGAAGGGCTGGCTGGTTTAAGTCAATTTCTTGGATGGAACATGTCGCGCGGACGATTGTTGCGAAGGACCTCAACAAGTGTGACCCAAATTTTTCATGGATGGTGAATCAAGTCTTCACATGGGCGGCCAATGGAAAGCAGTGAAGTAAACTTACTTACCGTTACACGTGGAGCGATTGCCGCCCCCGCTGGATGTGGCAAAACTCAGTTGATTGCTAAAGCTTTGGCAAATCACCGCGGCAATAAACCTATTCTAGTTCTCACCCACACAAATGCAGGTGTGGCAGCTCTACGTGGGCGGCTTGAGCGTGCGAGAGTGCCTACCGGCGCCTATAGACTCTACACGATTGACGGTTGGGCAATGCGGTTGATTGCCAATTTCCCAGCTCGCAGTGCTCATGACCCAGATATTCTCAGACTCTCCATACCTGCTCGCGATTACCCGTCAATTAGAGATGCAGCATGGGCACTACTACAGACTGGCCATGTGAATGGAGTTGTAAAAGCTTCTTATGCACAGCTCATTGTCGATGAGTATCAAGATTGCTCGGTGCCTCAGCATAATATTGTCTACTTTCTTTCTCTTATTCTGCCAACCTGCGTACTGGGCGACCCAATGCAGGCAATTTTCGGTTTTCGTGGCAATACATTGGTGGATTGGAATTTACAAGTTTGTGCGCATTTCCCTGTCGTTACTGAACTTACCACACCTTGGCGCTGGCGAAATGCCGGCGCTGAATCGTTTGGGCAATGGCTTCTGGAGTGTCGACGACGCTTGATGGCAAGTGAGTCAATTGATTTACTAACTGGGCCTCCTGAACATGTCACGTGGATTAAGACTACATCATCGGACGAGCACTCTCTTCGGTTGGCTGCTGCCCGAACGGCATCGCCAATTGCTGACGGGCGTGTGCTTATTATTGCTGATAGTCGTAACCGTGCAATTCAGCAGAACTTTGCCAGCCAAACGCCTGGTGCTTCTACAGTTGAAGCTGTCGACCTTCAAGATATGATTTCGTTCGGAAACAGTTTTGATGCCTTATCACCAAATGCTTTAGGGCAGTTACTGATGTTCGCTCAAAGCGTTATGACTAATGTCGGTGTCTCGGAATTAACTCGGCGTTTAGACTCATTGAGTCGTGGAACCGCGAAGAACCCACCCTCTATCGTGGAGAGTAATGCTTTGTCATTCCAGCGCATTCCATCGGTTAAGGCTGCAATTTTATTACTCTCGTCGTTACTCGAAACGGCTGGTGTTCGGGTTCATCGCCCAGCCATTCTTTACGGTGTACTCAAAGCTTTGCGAATTGCCGAGGCTGGCAACATACCACTTGCTGAAGCTGTATTACGAGTGAGGGAAGACAATCGTTTACTAGGCCGGCCGTTACCAAATCGCGCAGTTGGCAGCACATTACTACTCAAGGGATTGGAGGCTGAAGTTGCGGTGGTATTGCATACTGATGGGATGAGTGCACAGCATTTATATGTAGCGATGACGCGTGGTTCGATGAAACTCATTGTGTGTAGCGCCACTCATTTGCTGGGTTAGGCAGTCAGGAGATAATTTCAAAGGGTTCACGAGATGAAAAGAAATTCATTTCTTTGCCCAACTCACGCAATTGCATTAGTATATTTAACTGAATCCAAAGGATAAATTTAGGCGTACTGTTAAAGTGTAAAGTTTTCAGCTGCTTTTAATCAGTATCTTGACACTTTTTCTGCTGGAGTGATGTTAATGCGATTTTTGTCTAATGACAGGCGGTATGATTGTATGGTGCTCAATTTAATTAGATTTCACAGCCAAGCATGTCACACACACACTGAATCTTTACACAGAAGTTCCGGCACTTCCGTTCTAATCAAAGCTCCGCTTAAAGAAGCTAAAAATAAAGCTCTGTTGTTACAGGGCTTTTTTATTGCCACTTAGGTCACCCTTGAAACCGCTGCCGCTAACCCCCACTACCGCTGTAGTTGTATACCACTTGGTATGTAATTGCCTTATTCACAGCATAGCGGAGAGTTGATGATCCCTTTATCCATTTTAGACTTAGCCCCGGTGTCGGCCGGCAGCACGGTGGCCGACAGCTTTGCCGCCAGCAAAGCTCTGGCACAACATGCCGAACAGTTAGGGTATCACCGCTACTGGCTGGCCGAGCATCACAATATGCCGGGCATTGCCAGCGCTGCTACGTCGTTATTAATCAGCCATTTAGCTGCTGCCACCTCGCGTATCCGCTTAGGTGCCGGTGGCATTATGCTGCCGAACCACTCGCCGCTGGTTATTGCAGAGCAATTCGGCACTTTGGCAACCTTGTACCCCAACCGCATCGACTTAGGCTTGGGCCGCGCGCCTGGCAGTGATCAGGCCACAGCACGGGCGTTGCGCCGGCATAAAGTGGAAACTGAAGCACAATTTCCGGCCGATATCGCCGAGTTGCAGCAATATTTTGCTGCCGCCAGGCCGAATCAGTTAGTGCAGGCCGTGCCGGGGCAAGGCCTTAATGTGCCGTTATGGATCTTAGGCTCCAGCCTGTATGGCGCCCAATTAGCCGCACAGCTGGGGCTGCCCTATGCATTTGCGTCGCATTTTGCTCCGGGCATGATGCAGCAGGCAGCAGAACTGTACCGGCGTGAGTTTAAACCGTCGGCGCAACTGGATAAACCCTACCTGATGCTGGCACTGAATGTGTTTGCCGCAGACACTGCAACTGAAGCCAAACGGCTGTTTAGCTCGTTGCAACAGCAGTTTGTTAACCTCGCGCGCGGTACCCCCGGCTTACTGCCGGCGCCGGTGGACAGCATGGACACTATCTGGCAGCCGCATGAAAGAGCCTATGTGCAAAGTGCGCTGGCCTGCTCTGTAGTCGGCGATGCCACCGCGGTGCAGCAAGGCATCAAGGATTTTATCGCCAAACATAACCCGGACGAGCTGATGCTAACCGGCATGATGCACGATCCGATAGCACGGCAACACAGTTACCGGATAGCCGCAGAGCTTATTCGCAGTTAAGGCTGCTAAGCAATTGCGCTAATTTGCGCTGATCGACGGCGAATTTACGAATACCTTCGGCCAGTTTGTCACTGGCCATGGCGTCTTCATTCAGTTGCCAGAAGAATTCCGCTGCGCTTAGCGGTTTTGCGGCTGCTGTAGCATGCTGCAACGGCATTTGCAGCGCTGCCACTAACGGGGCATCGGTGGCGGCTAATTCTTGCAGCAGGTTAGGTGCTATGGTGAGCAGATCGCAACCGGCCAACCGGCGGATCTGCTCAACGTTACGAAAGCTGGCACCCATGATCACAGTGTTGATGCCATGCTGTTTATAGTACTGATAAATGCGCTGTACCGATTGCACCCCGGGATCATTGGCGCCGGAAAAGTCCTGCTCCGGCTGGTGCTGTTTATACCAGTCGAGAATACGGCCGACAAAGGGCGAGATCAGCGTTACGCCGGCGTCGGCGCAGGCTTTGGCCTGGGTAAGGCTGAACAGCAGTGTCAGGTTGCAGTGAATACCTTGTTTTTCTAACTGCGCCGCGGCCTGTATGCCTTGCCAGGTGGCGGCCAGTTTAATCAGCACCCGCTGCGGCGCTATGCCGGCGGCCTGATAACGCTCGATAATCCGCAGTGCACTGTCGACGCTGGCGCTGGTATCAAAAGACAGATGGGCATCTATTTCGGTGGACACCCGGCCCGGGATATAACGCAGAATGTCGACGCCAAAATTTACCGTAACCTGCTCGCAGGCCGCGCTGATATCGTCGCGGTGCTGCTGCAGCGCAGCATTAAGCAAGGGACGGTATTGCGCTTGCATACCGGCTTGTAAAATCAGCGACGGGTTAGTGGTGGCATCTGTCGGTTGCAGGCGGCGGATGGCGTCGATATCGCCGCTGTCGGCTACCACTGTTGTCAGCTGGCGTAGTTGTTCAAGTTGGTTCATTGCCGGTTCCTGTTGCTAAAGTGCGTTGTGGCTGGTTTAGGGTAAGCGCGGGCTTTGTGGCGGGCCCAGATAGCTGGGCTGTAAGCCGCCGGTATCAATCAGCAGCTTTTGTAACACCAGGGCCGGGTCGCGCAGATACAGCCTTAACTTGTGCTGGCCCGGGCTGTCTACCCTTAGTGTGCTGCGTACTACCCGCACACCGTCCAGCACTTCTTGTTGCCAGAGTTGTTGGTTGTGGCCGTCCAGGCTGTCCAGCCATTGCGGTGCGGCATCATTCATTGCCACACCAAAACGCAGGCCGCGGCCCGGTACCAGATCCAGCGTGGGGGCAACAATGCTGTGCAGGGTAAAATTGCCGCTGCTGTGAAAATACAGCGGATACTCCAGATAAGGTGCCTGCGTTACATCGCTGAGCTGATAATCCAGCTTAGTCATCGCTACCATGGCCGCGCCGGTACGGCCAAGGCCCGGAACTTTCTGCCACCAGGCGGCGCTGTTATTGCCAACAACCTTTGCACTGGCCGCGTCCAGCGCAATATAACCATCGGCTTCAACAAAGCCGCCTTGTGGTGTCGTTGGCGGTTTTACTGCTGTTACCTGCACCCTGGCGCCGCCCCAACCGGTGCCCTGAATATGCACTTCGGCCTGGTTTAGCCCGGTTTGGGCTTTGCTCCAATCAATGGATACGGCAATGTTTTGCTCAACAGTAATTTGGCCGCTACTGTGGCTTAGTTGTATCCAGTCGGCCGAAGCCTTGGCGCTGAAGTCAAAAGGCTCTGTGCCTTTGTTAAATACCTCTATAACCCGCTGTGGCTGGCCGTGCGGATAGAAGCTGTCCAGCATGAGTTGCCGGCCGGCGTACTCACTGATCGGCCACGACAGCGCCGAGCCTTCGGCGGCTACGCCCATATCGGCCACCGGCAGCGGTGTTGCTACCGAGACCACCGGCATTAAGTTGGCCGGTGGGTTACGCCAATAGGTAAAACCGATATGCGGTTGCGACATCATATGGTTCCAGCGGCCATCGCCGAGGCTGTGATACAGCTGTGTCAGGCGGGCATCTTCGGCAAACCAGAACTGTACCTGCTCTGCCCAATAATTGCTGCTGGCACGGCCCTGGTCGCCATGCAGCTGGTTCATCGCCACAGCGCGGTTCAGCTCAAACACCGCCCGGCTGGCTTTGAGCGGGTGTGCCACCAGCTGAATATAGGCATCCTGCAGCGCAGGGGCTAATTGCTGCTGTACGCGGTCAGATTTTTCCACCAGTTGCGCCAACTCTGCGCTGATGCGCTGTGCTTCGCCATAATGAAAAATACTGTAGGTGTCAGGCTCTACCGCTTCCGGTTTACGCCGGCCGTTATGCAGCGTGTAGCCTTGCAACAGTTGTGCAATAGCAGCCGCATGCTGTGGCCCAAACTGCTGTGTGGCCCAGTCGATAGCAAATTGCTGCAGGTTATCGACATTAAAGGCGGCGGGGTTCCACGCCATGCGCAGGAAAAAATCGATGGGAAACTCCATCGGTTTTAAATCGCCGACATTGGCTATCCAGATGCGGTCGGCTTGATACTGCCACGCCAGTTGCATTTGCTGCCAAATCTTCGCCAGCGGTACGGTATTAATCCAGCGGTAAGAGCGTGGCTCACCCACATAATCAAAGTGGTAGTACACCCCGGCGCCACCGGCGCGGTTACGCTCTTCGGCAGTAGGCAGGCGGCGGATATTACCAAAGTTATCGTCGGCCCATAGCAGGGTAACGTCGTCCGGCACCCGCATGCCGCGCTCGTAAAAGCCCTGCACTTCTTTATACAGCGCCCACACCTGGGGCACGGTTTCAATTGGCCTGTCGTTGAAGGTTTCGCGCAGAATTTGCCGTTGATCGGCGACAATTTGCTGCAACAGTTCAATATTGTCGCCTTCGCTCATCGGTTCATCTTCCTGGCCGCGCATGCCCAGGGTAAAAATGCTTTCCAGGTTTTTATGCCGCTGTGCGCCTTGTTGCCAGAACTTATAGATATTGTCGCGGTTGGTAGAATACTCCCAGGGCCCTTCGCCGTAGCGGTTCCACTCTTTGTCGGCGCGCAGCATCGGCTCATGATGGCTGTTGCTCATTACTATGCCCATTTCATCGGCCAGTACGGCATTTTGCCAGTCATCATCGGCAAAGGCGTTATTCCACATCGCCGGCCAGAGAAAATTGGCTTTTAAGCGTTGCAGCAGTTCAAACACCTGCAAATAGAATTGGCTGTTATAGCCGCCGTATTTTTCTGTTACCCAGTTGGTCAGTGCCGGGTGTTCGTCGTTAAGAAAAATACCGCGGTACTTTACTTTGGGCGCATCGCTTACCAGGGTGCCGGCTTTAATGTGCAACTGCGCACGTTTGGCCGGTGGCACATCGGCCCACCAGTACCAGGGCGACACACCGATAGTTTCGGCCAGGTCGTATACACCATAAATAGCGCCGCGTTTATCACTGCCGGCGATGACCAGGGCTTGCTGTACGCCGGGCAGTGGCTGTTGCAGCAGCTGGATCTGATAGGCATCCCACTTACCCTTAATGGTGCTGATATCCAGCTTACCGCTGGCTACCAGTTTATCCAGCAGCGGGTTATTACCCAAGCTGCCGATAATCAGCATCTGCTCTGCGTCTGCGCTGTGGCTGGTGCGCAGTTGCTTGCCGCTCACGGCTTTTATATCAGCCAGCAGGCTGCTTACTGCCCGCTGCACACCTTTATGCTCTGTTGCACTTAGCTGAATTACCGCCCGGCTGTTGCTGCCCACCAGCGCAAAGTCATCTTTACCCGGCGTTGCCGCCAGATAATTGCCGGCCAGGGCAACGGCGCTGTGGTTTAGCAATAGCGCCGTTAGCAGTGCAAACACTCTCATTGGTCGGCTCCGGTTTCCAACCGGCTATGCAGCCCCAGCATAGTACCGACAAAACCGGTAGCCACTTGCGTACTTAGCAGCATAGCGTCTTGCGGCGCGGTTAATGGTTGCCAGTCGTTGTTACCTTGCGCATAGTAAAAGGCGATTTCGCCGGCATCGCCACTGATTTTTAAGCGGATATCGGTCGCGGTGCCGGCCAGCTGCTGCACGGCGATTTGCTGCGCCTTAGCGCCGTTGGCCTGCTCTAAAAACAACTCTGTGCCGGCGGCCTTGTTGCGCACGCCAAAATAGTAGTGATATTGCTCATTCTGAAATGCCACTATACCGGCAGAGAGCTGACCCTGCGGCAGCGTCAGACTGGTGCTGGCATCAAAATGCATATGCTGCTGGCGCCGGCTGATAAATGCCGGTTGCGGCAGGGTGTCCAGGCCTTCGGTTTTGGCTTGCAAGCTAAGCTGTTGGCCGTTCAGGCTAAGCCAGCTTTGGTCAAATCTGCGCAGGCTGTTCCAGTGTAAATTCAACCTTGTGCTGTCAAACTCATCGCGCCAGCTAACGTTGCCGGTTAACGGCTCTGCTACCGGCGCGGCTTGCAGGGCCGGTGCCGCCGGGCGGTACGGAATGCTCTGGCCGGCCGGCAAAATATGCGGCCAGCCATCCTGCCAGCTTACCGGCAATAAAAAGGTTTCGCGGCCGGTATTGTAGTAGCGCTGCTGATAAGCGCGGCTGGCCAGAAACACCGCCCACCAGCTGCCGTCGGGCAGTTGCACAAAATCGGCGTGGCCGGCGGTGGTGATGGGATCCGGCCGGTCAGGTGCCAGGTCGCGCTGGGTTAAAATCGGGTTGCCGCTGTAGGGCACAAAAGGCTCGCTCAGGCTGCGGCTACGGAAAATTACCGCCGAATGCTGATCAGCGGTACCGCCCTCAGCGCAGAGCAAATAGTACCAGCCGTCATGTTTATATAAATGCGGCGCTTCAATCCAAATCGGCTTGGTGCTTAAGTCCACCCCGCCATTGACCAACAGCCGCTGTGAATCCGGCACGATTTTCTGGCTGTGCGGATCGTACTGCCACAACCAGATGGCCTTATGACCCTCGTACAGTGATTCGACGGGGTCGCCATTATGGGCAATATACACCTTGCCATCGTCATCAAAGAAAATATCCGGGTCGATACCTTCCACTTCAGGCAGCCAGATTGGGTCGGACCAGGGGCCGGCCGGGTCGCTGGCGGTAAGGATAAAATTGCCGCCGCGGTCTACTACAGTCGTGATCAGATAATAAGTGCCGTCATGGTAGCGCAGCGTGGGCGCGAAAATGCCGCGTGATACCTGCAGGCCGGCCATATCCAGTTGCGAGGGCCGGGTGAGGGCATAGCTGAGCAACTGCCAGTGCACCAGATCGCGGCTGTGTAATATCGGTAAACCCGGCGTATAGGTAAAAGACGACGCCACCATGTAATAGTCATCGCCGTTACGGGTAATGCTGGGGTCGGGGAAAAAACCGGCAGCCACCGGGTTTTGGTAGCTGTCCGGCGGTAATGGCGCGTTAAACAGCGGATCACGGCCCTGATAGTCAAACCAGTCAAATTGCGCTGCGGCAACCGGTACCACCGGCTTAGCGGGTTGTGCGTTGTTGGCTGGCTGACACGCGTTGAGGCAAAGCATCAGCCCCAGTGGCAATAACAGCGCCGGATAGTTGTTTGTCATCTGATGTCACTCCTGTGGTCAGCGCCCGGCAAAGCAGTAACGGCGGCCCGGCAGCGAAAAGGTAGTGACATTAAAAGGAAAAAGGCCATATTCATCAATGGCCTTGTTGTTATGAAAATACATCTGCAGTGTGCGTTTTTTACGCAATCCCGCAGTTCAGTCGTTCACTGCCATGCGGTTTACGCTTTCACTGCGGGCGCAGCGGTATTCTTTCGGCGTTTGGCCAAAATGACGCTGAAACACGGCATACATATATTGCAGTGACGGATAACCACATATTTTGGCAATCTCTGTCGGGTTGGCCTGAGTTTCTTTCAGCATCTTGCAGGCTTTAGTCAGCTTCTGGTTATGCAGCTCGGTATGAATAGAATGGCCGCGTTCAGAGCGAAAACGCTGCTCCAGATTCGAGCGCGAGATGCCGACAAAATCGGTCACCTGTTCTACCTTGGCGCCGCGGGTAGCGTTGCGGCGGATATAGTTCATTGCCTGAATTACATAAGGGTCACGCAGCGCTTTAAAGTCGGTAGACTGGCGCGAGGCCACGCCAACCGGTGGCACCAGCAGGCGCTTTTGGCCAACGTCGATATTGTTCAGTTGAGTATGCAGCAGCTTGGCCGCCTTGTAGCCCATTTCAAAGCAGCCCTGGGTTACCGAACTTAAGCTGATACGGCTGAGAAAACGGGCAATATCGTCGTCATCTATGCCGATAATGGCGATATTGTCCGGCACCACGATGCCGATATGCTCACAGGCTTGCAGCAAGTGGCGCGCGCGGGAGTCGGTTACGGCAATAATGCCGATAGGTTTGGGCAGGCTTTGGATCCAATCGGTCAGCCGGTTCATCGCATATTGCCAGGTTTCCGGCCGCGTGCAGTGGCCCTGATAAATCTGGCAATCGTAACCGTCCTGCGCTGTCAGTTTACGTACCGCGTTTTCCCGCTCCTGTGCCCAGCGGTGTTGCTCATCGGTTGGCACACTGTAAAAGGCAAAGCGGTCGAGGCCTTTACGTTTTAAATGCTCGTACGCTGCCTGTACCAGGGCGTAGTTATCTGTAGCGACATAGGGTACTGCCGGGTAATCGGCCGGGTTAGTGTAGGAGCCGCCCACCCCAACCAACGGTTTGTCAGAGCCGGCCCGCGCGCGCTGGATATTCATATCATCGAAGTCGGCAATAATGCCATCGCCGCCCCATTCGTGGATATGTTCTAACCGGCAGAGGAAGTCTTCTTCCAGATACAGGTCCCAATCCACTTTGGATGATTGCAAATAATGGCCTATACCTTCTATTACCTGGCGGTCATACACCTTATTTGCGTTAAACAATAACGTAATGCTGTGTTTAGCCTTGAACATATCCCCGTCCTTTATGTTTTATCTTTTATCTTTTTTTTTATTTTTTTGATCAAGCGGGTTTAATCTTAGACCGGCCTGCATTTAAGGCAAACCGGAAAACATAATTCGGCACGGAATTATGAATTTTCGTAATTGCTGACTGCGGCCCGCTCACCAAAGATTAAGCCATTCAGGCTCACAGCAAACACAGGCAAAATATGTATATCGGCATAGATTTAGGCACCTCCGGCATTAAGGTGATAGTGCTGGGCGACGACGGCAAGGTAAAAGACAGCGCCGGGGCAGAGCTACAGCTTAGCCGGCCTTATCCGCTGTGGTCGGAACAAGATCCGCAGCAGTGGTGGCTTGGCCTGCAGGCCTGCATGGCGCAGTTAAGCCAGCGCGGCGCGTTACAGGCGGTAAAAGCCATTGGCCTGACCGGGCAAATGCACGGTGCGACCTTACTGGATGGCCACAACCAAATTATCCGCCCGGCAATACTGTGGAACGACGGCCGCGCTTTTGCCCAGTGTCAGCAACTTGAGCAACAAGTGCCGCAGCTGCAACAGCTTACCGGTAATCTGGCGATGCCGGGTTTTACCGCACCGAAACTGCTGTGGCTGCGCCAGCATGAACCGGAGCAGTTCAGCCGTGTTGCCAAAGTGCTGTTGCCAAAAGACTATCTGCGCTTTTGTTTAAGCGGAGATTTTGCTTCTGATATGTCTGACGCCGCCGGTACTTTATGGCTGGATATGGCCAAGCGCGACTGGAGCGACGAGCTGCTGCAAGCCTGTGGTTTGAACCGTAGCCAGATGCCGCAGCTGTATGAAGGCAACCAGATCACCGGCCGGCTGTTGCCGGAACTGGCGCAGCGCTGGGGCATGGACGAAGTGCCGCTGGTGGCCGGTGGCGGCGATAATGCAGCCGGCGCTATCGGTGCCGGTATTGTCAGTCCGGGCCAGGCCATGCTGTCGTTAGGCACCTCCGGGGTGTATTTTGCCGTCAGCAATGGTTTTGTTGCCAATCCGCAATCGGCGGTACACAGCTTTTGCCATGCGTTGCCGCAGCGTTGGCATCTGATGGCGGTTACGCTCAGCGCCGCTGCCTGTTTGCAATGGTATGCCGATAACGTCGCCGGCGTACCGGTGGCAACCCTGCTGGACGAGCTGGACTCAGCCGGCACTGATGCTGCAGGTTATCCTGCCTTTACCGACATCGCGCAACTGCCGTTGTTTTTACCGTATTTATCCGGTGAACGCACGCCGCACAACAACCCGGATGCCAAAGGCGTCTGGTTTGGTTTAAGCCACGCTACCGATCGCAAAGCCCTTACGTACTCGGTGCTGGAAGGCGTCAGCTTTGCGCTGGCGCAGGGTGCAGCGGCACTGCATGCCTGTGGCGGGGTGCCGGGCGAGATTAACCTGATTGGCGGCGGGGCCCGCAGCCGGTATTGGCGCCAACTGTTGGCCGATGTACTGAACCTGGCGCTAACCTTTCGTGAAGGCGGCGAAGTGGGGCCGGCGCTGGGCGCGGCACGGCTGGCGCAATTGGCGCTGCAACCACTGCGCAGCCTGGCCGATATCTGCCCGCCACCACCAGTGGTAAGCCGGCATCTGCCGGACAGTCAGCGGCATGCTGCGTTGGCAGCACGCTACAGTAAGTTTATTGCTTTGTACCAGGCGCTGGAGACGCATTTCTGAGCACAGCCGTGGTTAGTGACGAAAAGCACAAGCTGGCTTTGAAAAAACATAATTGTGCTAACTGCCGGCAGTGCCCAACATTACAGCGGTAGCTTAGGTATGAAACAGGAGAGCAGTGTGGCTCAGTACTTTGATCAAATTGACAAAATTGCCTACGAAGGTGCAGACAGCACTAACCCGCTGGCGTTTAAACATTACAACGCCGGCGAAAAGGTGTTGGGCAAAACTATGGCCGAGCATCTGCGCATGGCGGCCTGTTACTGGCATAACTTCTGCTGGAACGGCCAGGATGTGTTCGGCCAGCCTACGTTCGGCCGGCCCTGGCTGGCGGCCGGTGATGCCATGCAGCAGGCAAAGCACAAGGCCGATGTCGCCTTTGAGTTTTTCAGCAAGTTAACTATTCCGTATTACTGCTTCCATGATATCGATGTCGCGCCTGAGGGCAGCAACATTAAAGAGTATGTCAATAACTTTGCTGCCATGGTCGATGTGCTGGAGCAAAAGCAGGCGCAAACCGGCGTTAAGCTGCTGTGGGGCACGGCTAATTTATTCAGTAACCCGCGTTATGCCGCCGGCGCCGCGTCTAACCCGGATCCGCAGGTGTTCAGCTATGGTGCCACCCAGGTGTTTCATGCGATGAACGCCACCAAGCGGCTTGGCGGGGAAAACTATGTGCTGTGGGGCGGCCGTGAAGGCTACGAAACCCTGCTCAATACCGACTTACGCCAGGAGCGTGCACAGCTCGGCCGCTTTATGCAAATGGTGGTGGAGCATAAGCACAAGATCGGCTTTAACGGCACCTTGCTAATTGAGCCCAAGCCGCAAGAGCCCACCAAGCACCAGTACGATTACGACTCAGCCACTGTGTATGGCTTCCTGAAGCAATACGGCCTGGAAAAAGAATTCCGCGTCAATATTGAAGCCAACCACGCTACCTTGTCCGGCCATTCGTTTCATCATGAAATCGCCACGGCTATTTCGCTGGGCATTTTCGGCAGCATCGACGCCAACCGCGGTGATGCGCAAAACGGCTGGGACACCGACCAGTTCCCCAACAGCGTGGAAGAGCTAAGCCTGGTAATATACGAAATTCTCAAAGCCGGTGGTTTTTCTACCGGTGGGTTTAATTTCGATACCAAACTAAGGCGCCAAAGCTTAGATCGTTACGATTTGTTCCACGGCCACATCGGCGGTATGGACCATCTGGCCATGGCGTTAAAACGGGCGGCAAAGCTGGTAGAAAAAGACTTCCTCGGTGCAGCCGTAGCACAACGTTATGCCGGCTGGAGTGACAAGCTGGGTAAGGCAATTCAGGGCGGCGAACATTCATTACAAACCCTGGCCGAGCTGGTGCAGCGCGAGCAGTTCGATCCGCAACCGGTAAGCGGCCGCCAGGAACTGCTGGAAAACCAGGTTAACCTGGTGCTGTTTCGCTAAAGGTTTTTAACTCCCGTAGTCCTGTGTGTTGCCCGGCTTGCCGGGCTTTTTTCTGTGCATCCCTGGTAACCCTGAATTCAGAAGGCAATTTTTAATCCTTCAAATCCAGAACATAGGCTGCGCCTGATGCATTACCGTTATCGTTACGATGGGGGACAGCAATTATCGCGCTCTTGTCTGAAAGGGCGACATTCCAACCGAATCTGTCTTCTGGCACACCATCACCGGCTACTATTTTGCTTGTATAACGCCATTGGCCTGTTTGCTTTTTAAACACATAAACAGCGCCGGCATTATCACCAATAGCGTCATGGTGGATAGCACTGATTAAGGCTGTCTCTTTGCTTAGCGCCACGCCATTAGCGAATCTGTCACCAGCTTTACCATCAGGTGCAACTAACTTTTGTGTCTGCGTCCATTTACCTTTTGTTCGCTCAAAGATATAGGCAGAACCTGCGTCTTCACCAACGCCCTCTACATCGTCTCTTCTGGCAGAGATCAGTGCTGTATCGCCAAACAATGCCACTCGCACGCCAAAGATATCTGTGTCTGCGCCATCCTGAGCCATAAGCTTTGCTTGATGCTGCCAGTGTTTTCCGTCAAATTCATAGACATATACGGCACCGGCTTTTTCTGCCCGTTCGTCATTCAGGTCAGCGCCAACTAAAATGGTATTACCGTCAATGGCGACACTGATGCCGAACAAATCACCTTCTGCGCCATCTGATGCAGTGAGTTTGCTGTGAAACTGCCATTTGTCGTTTTGCCGTATGTAGACGTAAGCTGAGCCTGAGTCTTTATCTGGTGCGTCGCTATGCGGCGCGCCTATGACAAGAAAATGCTCTGTAAGCGCGATGCTCTGACCAAAAGCGTCGCCGGCTTTGGCATCTGCAGCGGTTAAAATTTGCTGTTGCGACCATGAATTGGCCAGCCTCTCAAACGCAAACACTGCACCGGCATCTTCAGCTTTATCGTCTCTTTTTATCGCACCTAACATGGCTATGTGGTTTTTTAATGCCACATTACCGCCAAGCGTGTCACCGGCATAAGCGGGCTCGGCAACCAATTTTGCTTGCTGTTGCCAACCTGCAGCGCCAAGCGAATAAACGTAGGCTGCCCCTGAGTCCTTGATATTTTTAGCATCAGCTTCGAGCGCACCTACTAACGCTGTTGTGCCATCTATCGCGACACTATAGCCAAATTGGTCTTCGGCTTTACCATCGTCAGGTAACAACTTGTGCTGCTTTGCATAAATTTGGCAAGTTATTACCAAGGTGAAACAGCATAGGAATTTAAAGATAGAACCAAGCTTCATAAATACTTTTTTTTGTTCGATATTGGCATAAGACCACTTTATGCAACTGGTAGCAGCTTAACAAGGGATACTTGACGCAGTGAGAGACGTCAGAGATATAAATAAAGCTGGTTACGCAAAAGCCGTCGCCGAGCCTGCAATGTTATGGGTCGATAGCGATCGATAGGGCCAGTGTCATTGATAATTCTACTGTTAACATGCCGCTATTAGGAATCAATGACACTGACCCTTTTGATTCTTTTGATTCCGCTCCAGCCGCCCCACAGCTTTGCGTTAAAGTTCAAAAGCAAGCATTGACTGGAGCTAATATAAACTAGCGTGACTTAACACGAAGTGGAAATGATAGTTTCATCTTTTGGCGTACATAATGCCAAAGAAATGAATAGCTATCAGCCACCAAATTAACTGTTTAAGGAACATGTGGATGTCATGAATTCCCGGAAAAACTTGATAAAAAGCGTCTTTGTCTGGTGGTAGCTCAATCCCTAAAACGGTAAGAGGTATTTGATAATTATTAATTAGGATTAATCCCGTCGCCGCCAAAAGAAAAATGCATGCGTAAAGGCTAACGTGAGTCGCTTTGATAAAAATCGAGTGTTTTTTGGATGCAGGATTGACGCGCTCAATCTTGGTTTTGGTAAGGTATGGAAAAATGAGACGCGCAATCGTGAAAATCACCAAAATAATGCCTAAAACAGCATGAAGTTCAACAGCGTCCTGCCTGTGTTCAAGTTGCCCTTTGATATCCCAGTCCACATTATGGAGCTGCGACGATAAATTCAGCAGCATAAAAAGCAATAATAAAGCTGATATCCAATGAAGCGCTCTATCGACAATATACGACTTAGATTTCATTATTATTCCAACCGGGTACGAGTGCTAACTTTACGATAAGTGCCATGGAAACTCCGTTTAAACACTGACATGCTAAATGCGTTTAGTCAGTAAGTAAACGCATTGTGAAGTGAGTAAGTTCTGATAACTAAAATTTCGGACGTCGCTAACGTGATGCTGGATAGGGTAGTCGGACAATAACACCTGCCTGGTTATTCCGTTTTACGGTGAAGCATGCCGTGCATCTTTAACCAGCTGACGAATGCATTAAACCAACCGGTACTGGTCGTGTCTTTCGGGTACATGCCAAAGCCGTGACCGCCCTGCTCATAAAAGTGAAACTCCACCGGTTTCTTCGCCGCCTGCCAGCTCTCGATCAGGCCAAACTTACTGCTGGCAAAGAAGGGATCGTCTGCCGCAAGCGCGACAAATAAAGGCGGAGCATCGGCCGGCACCGTTACTGACGTTATCGGGCCATAAATATTGCCGATAAAGGCAGGTTTAGCCTCCTCGCCGACGAGCGCAGTGGCCATCGTTAACATGGCACCGGCCGAGAAACCCAGCATACCAATACGATCCGGGTCGATTTTCCACTCAGCGGCCTGGCGCCGAATCAATGATAACGCTGCACGGGAGTCTTCAAGCTGTATCGCAAGCTGCATTTTCATCTGCTCCGGCTCAAGTACCGGTGCACTGCGCCCGGTGTTAGAGAACATCTCGTCCATTGCGCGTTTAAATGCCTCCATTTCTGCCGGTGTCTGGTTTAAACGATACTTCAGCACAAATGCAGCAATGCCCTGGCTGGCAAGGGCCCGGGCAACATTCCAGCCTTCGTTTTCCATTGACAGGGTGCGAAAGCCCCCGCCGGGTGCCACTATTACCGCCGCGCCAGTGGCGTTTGCGGCATCAGGCAAAAAAGGCGTAAGCGTAGCCACAGTGACATTACGCACAAACCGGCTGCCATACTGCGAATGCCATGCTTCCTGCTGCCGGGCGCCGGGCAGTGGCCCGGTACCAAGGTCGACAGCATCAATCTGGCCGGGAGGCGCAATCACCGTCATGCTATCGTCCGGCTGAGCCAGCGCTTGTGTTGCAAAGAAACACACAGCGATCAATACAACTATGTTGCACAACTCAAGCCTTACACCCAAGTGGTTACAGCAAGGCTCACTGAGCCGGTTTGTAGTCATTTTCATACCAACGGTATCCTTTATCTGGCTATTCTCTGACTGACAGACGTCTATCACTTCGCTGTTCTGACAATAGGTTTAATGCTGCCATCGGCGTTAAAATACACTCTGTCTACAGCGACTGATCTTCTGTAGTTGCCGCCGCCCGGCAGGTCGGCGTTGTGGTAGGCGAGGTAGGTGTGGCCTTTAAACTCAAACAGCGCCGGGTGGATGGTGGTGGTGCCGGGTAAAGGTGGCATTATTATGCCGCGGTACTGCCAGGGGCCGGTGGCATAGCTGCTGGTGGCGTAGGCGATACTCTCCGGAAAACCGGCGGCATACAGCAAATAATAAATGCCATTGTGCTTTGATACATAAGGCGCTTCTTCAAAATTTGGCAAGCTATCTACGGTATGGATTTGCACCTTACTGACATCGCGGTTTTGCATCTTGCCGCTAGCATCAAGGGTGAAGCTCTCGCCTTTTAACTGAATTAAATTGCTGTCCAGCTCTACCCACCATAGCTGCTTGTTACCCCAGTAAAGATAAGCGCGGCCGTCATCGTCAATAAATACTGCAGGGTCAATATTGCGCCAGCTGTGATCTTTATACTGCGCGGTATCTTCGGGCAAAATCATCGGCATGCCGCGAGGGTCAACAAAGGGGCCGGCCGGGTTGTCTGACACCGCTACGCCGATGGCAAAACCAAATTCGCCGCCGGTTTGGCCGCCTTCTACTGCGGCATAAAAAAAGTACTGTGCTTTGCCTGCTGCATCTTTGCGCTGTATCACATGGTGGGCGTAGGCATTGCCGGTTTTTGCATTACCGCGCGCCCAGGCAAAATCAGAGTAGCGCAGCACTGCGCCTTTATTTTGCCAACTGAGCATATCGCTGCTGGTCCACAGGCGATAATCGTACATGCGGTAATCGTTCACCTCTAAAGCCTGTTCGTCGTGGGTGCTATACAGGTAGACAGTATCATCCACCACCATCACGGCAGGATCTGCGGTGTAAATGATGTCGCCAATCTGGTTGGTCGGGTCTGGCGTGTCGTACTTAATAATAGGGTTATCAAAGCTGGATGGCGCGGCAGTTGAGCTGGCCGTTGCGGCAATTTCTGCTGGTTCTGAGCTACAGCTAAATAATGCCGGCAATAACAGCAGCAAAAATACCAGTGAATAAATTTTTTCAGACATTAGCATGGCTTCCTGTTTACTTAGCTTTTCTCTACCTGATAACGAATATGCGCCACAAAAGGCTGCTCTGGCCCGGTTAAGCGCAGCGGAAACTGGCTGTGGTTCGGTGCGTCTGGGTAAAACTGTGGTTCCAGGCAAATGCCCTGACGCGCTGTAAAGGGCGCGGCCAGATAATCGCCGCTGTACACCTGCAGGCCGGGGTAGTCTGAACTGACTAACAACCTGAGCTGCTGATCGGGGCTGGTCAGTATCGCGGCGGTATGCTGTATATTGGCGCTAACCACCAGATTGTGATCAAGCTGCAGCGTGCCGATGGTTTTACAGTGGCGAAAATCCAGCGCGGTTTCGTCTACCGGCAGTAGCTCACCGGTAGGGATTTTATCTTTGTTGGTCGGGGTGTATAGCTCAGCGTTAAGCCACAGCTGATGCTGGTTTATCGGCTCTGCTTTGCCTGACAAATTAAAATACGGGTGCAGGGTTGGCCCGGCCAGCGTCAGCTGCGCTGACTTAGCCTCAAGCGTGACATCCAGTGAGCTGTCAGCATTAAGCTGATATAGCACGCTGAACTCTGTCGGGCCGGGGTAGCCGCTGTGGCCATCTGCTAAGGTGCAGCCTAGTTTTACGCTGGACGAGCTGTGCTGCAGGCATTGCCACTGCATCCGCTGCAGGCCGTTTGCACCGCCGTGCAGATGATGCCGGCCTTCGTTTAACTGCAGCTGATAGTGCTTTTGTGCCAGCTGCAGCCTGCCGTTACCGATGCGGTTAGCGTAAGGGCCAACCACAGCACCCAGATAGGCGTTATCTTGCAAATAGCGCTGAGCGTCAGAATAACCGAGGATTAGCTCGCGCTGAGTGTTACCCAAGCGCACTGCCCAGCTTTGCATGCGGGCACCGTGCTCAAGTATCGTCAGGCGGTCACCGCTGGGGTTGGTTAAGGTAAATTGGCGCACAGGCTTAGTTACTCTGGCAAATAACCCAGCCTAACCTTGTCAGGGCAGCGGCAGTATTGCGTTAGCTGCCGCTGCTATTACGGAATTTGCTATGAAATTTGTTATTCAGGCCGCGGCGCCTTAACCCTGCATATCTTCCAGCTCAGTGCCCTTGGTTTCATGCACCATTTTGGCGACAAAGAATATCGAACAGAATGCGCCCAGCGTATATAAACCGTAAGCTCCGGCTAAACCTATACCGCTTAGCAACAGCGGAAAGGTCATGGTAATAAGGAAGTTACTGCTCCACTGCGCCAAACCACTTACCGCCAGGCCGGAGCCACGAATTTGATTGGGGAACATCTCGCCCAGCATTACCCACATTACCGGGCCCCAGGACATATTAAAGAAGAACACATAGGCATTGGCACTGATCAGCGCCACTATACCCCAGTCGCCCAGCAGCAGGCGGCCATTGGCGTCCTGATCGGCATTGCTAAAGGCCAGCACCATCAGTGCCAGCGTAATGGCCATACCAACCGAGCCCCATTTCAGCAACGGCTTGCGGCCAATTTTGTCGATCACCAGCAAGGTGATAACACAGGCGGCAATACTCAGGCCACCGCTGATCACGTTGATTAGCAAGGCATCCGACTCGGAAAAGCCCACCGCCTGCCACAACACAGCGCCGTAATAAAACACCACATTAATACCGACTAACTGCTGAAACGTTGCCAGGCCAATACCAACCCAGACAATACGGCGTAGTTTGCCGCTGTTGTTGTCTATTAAATCGCGCAGCTGTGGTTGATGATTACCTTCCAGCGATTGCTGGATCTCGGTTAATTTACGCGTTGCTGCAATGTCGCCATATAGCCGCGTTAACACCGTTTTCGCCAGCGCCGTTTTACCTCTGAGTACCAAAAAGCGCGGGCTTTCCGGAATAAACAACAGCATCAGTAAAAACAGTACTGCCGGCAGCAGTTCCATCCAGAACATCCAGCGCCAGGCGGCAAAATCCAGCCACAGCACCGCTGTAGAGGCGCCGGCGAATTTTGCCAGCAGATAGTTGCTGATAAAGGCCATAAACAAACCGCAGATAATGGCAATTTGCTGCACTGTAGTCAGCATGCCGCGATAGCGCGCCGGTGCCACTTCAGAAATATAGGCCGGTGCCATTACCGACGCTGCCCCAACCGCCAGACCGCCGAGAATACGGTAAAACACAAATTCCACTGAGCTGTCTGCCACGCCCGAGCCCCAGGCGCTGATGACAAAGCACACCGCTGCCGCTTGTAATAAAGTTCTGCGCCCGGCGATGTCGGCCAGCCGGCCGGCAAAAAAGGCGCCCACCGCACAGCCCAGTAACATGCTGGCAACGTTAAAGCCGGTACCGGCACTTTGCGAATTAAATGCCTGTTGCAGGCCATCAACGGTGCCGTTAATTACGCCGCTGTCATAGCCGAACAAAAAGCCGCCTAAGGTTGCCACTACGGTAATAAACAAAATAAAGGCTTTATTATCTGCGGTTTCGCTCAGGCTGGCTGGCGTGCCTGCAAGGGCCGGGCTGGTGCTGGTGTGCTGCAAAATAGTTACTCCGCTCGGTAGATGTCAGCTTGCAGCATAAAGTCTAATTGCTTGCAAAGCAGTCTGCTTGTTAAAAAACATAATTCTTTCCGTACATTTCATTAAGCCACTGAGCAGCCGGGCATTGTATGGTAAGTTTCAGTCGAAATATTAACCAGACAAGGTTAACAATGATAGCAAGGTCACCGCCACCGTTATTTAGCTGGATTAAGCTGCACTGCTGGCTGGCGCTGTGGTTGCTGTTAAGTGCTTGCGCCACCGGTACCACAACTGCGGTTAACTCCGCTGCTATTGCGCCATCCGGCAGTGCGCTAAGCGGGCAATACCGCAATCTGTTTGCCGAACTGGGTTATACCGGGCCGGCGATAGACGCCAGGATTAACCGCGCCTTTAACCAGCTGTTTTACGGCGATGCGGCAACAGAGGCCGTGTACTTTCCGGCCGGCAGCAATGCCGACGGCGACAAAGCCTATATTCTCGATGTAAACAACAACGATGTGCGCTCAGAGGGTATGTCATACGGCATGATGATTGCCGTGCAACTGAATAAACAGGCCGAATTTAATGCGTTGTGGAACTGGGCGCACAGCCATATGTACCAGGCCGACCCCGGGCACCCGGCGTACGGTTATTTTGCCTGGTCGGTACGCAGCGATGGTATAGCGCTGGATGAGATGCCGGCGCCGGACGGCGAGGAATATTTTGCCACAGCGTTGTATTTTGCCGCCGTACGTTGGGGCGACGGCAGCGGCATTTATCAGTATAAAGCCCAAGCTGATCAGTTACTGACGCAGATGCGCCACCGCCGCTTGATCACCGGCAACACGCAGCGCGGCAGCCAAACCGGCACGAATTTGTTTCATCCGCACTATGCTATGGTGCGCTTTACCCCGGATTTGGCTAATGCTGAGCATACCGATGCGTCGTACCATTTACCGGCGTTTTATCAAGTCTGGGCCCGCATGGGGCCAGAGGCCGACCGTGCATTCTGGCAAAAAGCCGCCCGGGTTAGCCGTGATTATTTCAGCAAGGCCGCGCACCCTGCAACCGGCCTGACACCGGATTACGGTAATTTTGATGGCAGCCCCTGGGCCGCGCCGTGGCGGCCGGAGTCGGCCGATTTTCGCTTCGACGCCTGGCGTACGGCGATGAACTGGTCGGTAGACTGGAGTTGGTGGCGCTTTGACACCAGAGCAGTTGAGCTGAGCGACCGGCTGCAGGCGTTTTTTGCCAGCGAAGGGTTAAATAACTATGGCGGCCAATATAGCCTGGAAGGTAAAAAACTAGACCCGCAACAAACTACCGGTCCAACTGCCGGCATAGTGGCAATGAATGCGGTAGCCAGTTTAGCCGCTTCGCAGCCGCGTGCGGCTGACTTTGTCCATGCACTATGGCAGCAACCGGTACCAACCGGGCAGTATCGTTACTACGACGGCATGCTGTATCTGTTGGGACTGCTGCACGTCAGTGGCCGGTTTCAGGCCTGGTTGCCACCACAGCAAACTGATAAAACAGAATAAAAAAACAATAATTAACAGGTAGACAACGATGCAGACAGCGAGCAGTACGACAGAAAAACTCAGTGTGACAGAAAAAATCGGTTATAGCCTCGGTGACCTGGCTGCGAATCTGATTTTCCAGACATTAATGACATTTTTGGCGTTTTTCTATACCGATGTCTACCAAATTGCACCGGGTGCTGCCTCTGCTATCATCTTTTTCGGCGGCATAATCGGAGCCTGCTTTAATCCGGTGATGGGGCTGATTGCCGACCGCACCCAAAGCCGCTGGGGCAAGTTCCGGCCATGGATCTTATGGACGGCGGTGCCGTTTGGCGTAATGGCGTTACTGGCCTTTAGTACGCCGGATTTCAGCCCGCAGGGCAAAATTGCCTATGCTTTTATCACCTATGTGCTGCTGGTGTTGGTGTATTCGGCCAATAACCTGCCGTACTCGGCGCTCAGCGGCGTGCTTACCGGCAATATGGCCGAGCGTAACAGCTTATCGGCCTACCGTTTTGTTGCGGTGATGGTAGCGCAGTTTATTATTCAGGTGCTGTTGCTGCCGCTGGTGCTGATCCTCGGCGATGGCGATAAAGCTGCCGGTTTTGAAAACACCATGACGCTGTTTGCACTGGTTGGCATCGTATTTTTTCTGATCACTTTTATAACCACCAAAGAGCGGGTGCTGACCATCAGCAGTGGCGCGTCCAGCATCCGCCAGGATATCGGCGATCTGCTGCATAACAAACCGTGGTTTATTATGTTGCTGGTCACGGTGCTGGTGTTTATTACTCTGGCGCTGAAAGGCGGCATGTATATTTTCTACTTTGAACATTACCTTAGCGAAGCGCATATCGCCGGCTTTTTGCAGGATATCGGCTTTAACGGTTTTATTGCCGGGTTAAATGCGCTGCTGACCGGCATCGGCTTAAACGAATTTCTCTGGCCGAAAGATGCCGCAACCTCGGGTTTCAGCCTGTTTAATGCCGGTGGCATTATCTGCATGATTATCGGTATTGGTTTTTCCAAAACCCTGGCAGATAAGTTTGGTAAGCGTGATGTGTTCGCCGTGGCGCTGTTTATCTCTACGCTGTTTATTTTGCTGTTTTACCTGCTGCCACCCAACGCCATTGGTCTGGTGTTTTTAGCGCAAATTCTGCACGGCTTTTTCTACGGCATCACCATACCGCTGCTGTGGGCGATGATTGCCGACGTTGCCGATTATTCCGAGTGGAAAAACCAGCGCCGCGCCACCGCCATTATTTTCTCTGCGATGATTTTCGGCCTGAAGCTGGGGCTGAGCATTGGCGGCGCTTTGGTGGCCGGCATTCTGGCGCATTACGGCTATGACGCCCTGCTGGCGACACAGGCTGCCGATACCATTAACGGCATTAAATTGTCGGTTAGCCTGTACGCCGCCTTGCCATTCTTGCTCGGCGTTGGCTGCATGCTGGTGTATGAAATTAATAAACATACAGAATCGCAGATTGAACACGAGCTGAGCGTGCGCCGTGCCGGTGCCGGCCTGGTGCAGGGAGAATAACCGCATGACCGACACTGATTATAAAGCGCTGCAGGCGCGGGCTGTTTCGCAGCCGCTGGTAACGCATATTTATACCGCCGACCCGTCGGCCCATGTGTTTGACGGCCGCATTTATATTTACCCGTCGCATGATATTGAAGCCGGCATTGCTTTTAACGATAACGGCGATCATTTTGCTATGCAGGACTACCATGTGCTGTCACTGGACGGCCCGGATGCGGTGGCAGTGGATCACGGCGTGGCGCTGCATATAGACGATGTGCCCTGGGCGCAGCGGCAAATGTGGGCACCGGATGCGGCAAAAAAAGGCGATACTTATTACTTTTATTTTCCGGCGAAAAACGCCGCCGGCCGCTTTCAGTTGGGTGTGGCAACCAGTAACAGCCCGACCGGGCCTTTTAAAGCGCAGCCCGAGCCGATACAGGGCAGCTATTCTATAGATCCGGCGGTTTTCGCCGACGATGACGGCAGTTACTATCTGTATTTTGGCGGTATCTGGGGCGGCCAGTTACAGCAGTACCGCGACAACCGCTACGCGGCGCACCATGCCGAACCCACCGCTGCTGAACCGGCGCTGGGACCCAGGGTGGCCAAATTATCTGACGATATGCTGCAGTTTGCCGAAGCACCGCGCGAAATTAGCATTCTGGACCAACAGGGCCAGCCGCTGTTGGCCGGCGATACGCAGCGGCGCTTTTTTGAAGCCTCCTGGCTGCACAAGTACCAGGGCAAATATTACTTTTCTTACTCTACCGGCGATACACACTTTATTTGTTACGCCACCGGCGACAGCCCCTATGGCCCCTTTACTTATCAGGGCCGCATTCTGGAGCCGGTGGTCGGCTGGACCACGCATCACTCAATTTGTCAGTTTAACGGCCGCTGGTATTTGTTTTATCACGACTCGGTGTTATCCGAAGGCGTCACCCATTTGCGTTCGGTGAAGATGACCGAACTGCAGCATGATGCCGACGGCCGGATCCAAACATTAACGCCGTACCGCGAATAATCGGAGGCCTTATGCGCAAGTTATTGCTTGTTGTGTCGTTGTCTCTGGTGTCACAGTCTGCTGCTACGGCGTTAGCGGCGCAGCCCTTGCCGTATCAGGATGCCAGCCTGAGCACAGAGCAGCGGCTGGACGATTTGCTGCCAAGGATGACGCTGCAGGAAAAAGTCGCCCAGCTGCAAACCGTATGGCAGCAGCGCCGTGGCATGGAAGGGCCGCAGCAACAGTTTTTGGCCGATCAGGCGGCGCAAATTATCCCGCTCGGTATCGGCCATATTGGCCGGCCCAGCGAGTTTAAAACGCCGCAACAAAGCGCCGAATTTAATAACGCGTTGCAACGCTGGTTAAAACAACATACGCGGTTGGGGATCCCGGCGCTGATGCACGAAGAAGCACTGCACGGTTACGCGGCCTTTGATGGCACCAGCTTGCCGCAGGCAATAGCGCTGGCCAGCAGCTGGTCGCCACAGATTATGCATGATGTGTATGCGCTGGCGGCGCGCGAAATGCGTGCTACCGGTGCACACTGGGCCTTAACGCCAATTTTAGACATTGCCCGCGACCCGCGCTGGGGTCGGATTGAAGAAACTATGGGTGAAGACCCTTATCTGATGTCGGCACTGGGCGTGGCCGCGGTGCGCGGCTTTCAGGGCAATACCGGTAAAACCGGCGCCTTTGCGGGCGACAAAGTGGTGGCCACGTTAAAGCACCTTACCGGCCATGGCCAGCCGCAGGCCGGGGTCAATATCGCACCGGCGCAGATAGCCCCGCGTGAGCTGCATGAAGTATTTCTGCCGCCGTTTGAAGCGGCAGTAAAGCTGGCGCATGCCGGCAGCATAATGGCGTCGTACAATGAAATTGATGGTATTCCGTCGCACGTTAACCGTGGCCTGCTGCAGGATGTCGTGCGCGGCGAATGGGACTTTAACGGCGTTATTGTCAGTGATTATTTTGCCATTGAAGAGCTTAACAGCCGCCATGGCCTGTACGACAGCGACGCGGCGGCTGCCAAAGCCGCCTTGCTGGCCGGGGTAGATATGGAAACGCCGGACCCGAAAATCTTCCCGCAGCTAACGGCATTGGTGCAAGCCGGCCGCTTAGACGAAAGCGCGATAGACACTGCCGTGCGCCGCGTGCTGGCACTGAAGTTTCGCCTGGGCTTGTTTGATAACCCTTATGTCGATGCCAGTCAGGCTAATGCGCTGGTGGGCGCGGCGACAGAGCGTGACTTTGCCCGCCGTGTGGCAGAGCAGTCGCTGGTGCTGCTGAAAAATGACGGCATCTTGCCGCTAAATGCAGACAAAATCCGCAAGTTAGCGGTGATAGGCGCGCATGCCGATGAAACCCTGCTTGGCGGTTACAGCAGTATTCCGCGCCAGACAGTAAGTATTTTGCAGGGCTTACAGCACAAGCTGCAGGGCAAAGCGGAGGTAGCATTTGCCCGTGGCACGATTCTTACAAAACAGCTGACAAAACAACTGAGCAAGCCGTTAACCCAGCCAGAGCAAGATACTAACCAGGCCTTTATTACCTCGGATATCCGCCAGCGCAGCCAGGCCGCCGGCAGTTTTTCCATGCAGCGCTGGAATCATGATGCTATAGCGCTGGCCGATGATCATGACCGCAAAGGCTTGTTGGATGAAGCCGTCGCGCTGGCCAAAACCGCCGATGCCGTGGTGCTGGTATTGGGTGAAAACGAAGGCTTATCGCGCGAAGCCTGGGCCGAAAGCCATTTAGGCGACCGCGCCAGCCTGCAGTTAGTTGGCAATCAGCTGCAGTTGGCCAACGCCATCCTCGCTACCGGTAAACCGGTAGTACTGGTATTAACCAATGGTCGGCCACTGGCACTGGGCGAGCTGGCCCAAACAGCACCGGCGATTATCGAAGCCTGGTATCTGGGCCAGGAAACCGGTGCGGCTATTGCCAATGTATTGTTTGGTGAGGTGAACCCGTCCGGCAAGTTACCGCTAACCTTCCCGCGCAGCGCCGGGCATATTCCGGCTTATTACAACCATAAAGCCTCGGCTAAGCGCGGCTATCTGTTTGACGATATCAGCCCGCTGTACCCCTTTGGCCATGGCTTAAGTTACACCGCATTCGATTACAGCAACTTGCAGATAGACGACAGCCGCGCCCGCGCCAACGGCGAGGTGCAGATCAGCCTGACGCTGCAAAACAGCGGCCAGCGCAGCGGTACTGAAGTGGTGCAGCTGTATATTAACGACCCGGTAGCCAGCATGACACGGCCGGTGAAACAATTGGCCGGTTTTGCGCGGCTAACACTGGCCGCCGGTGAGCAGGCCACAGTGCGTTTTACGCTGCCGGTAAACCTGCTGGCATTTTTCGATCAGCAGATGCAATGGGTGGTGGAGCCGGGTGAAATTCGCTTGCTGCTGGGCAGTTCGTCGGCGGATATCCGTTTACACGGCAATGCCGTTATTAAAGGTGAGGTTACCGATGTCAGTAACAATAAAGCCTATTTAACCCGGGCCTGCATCGTTAACACTAATCAGGAGACAGTATGCGACAGCTTAACGCAGTAAATATCAGCCGCCCGGACACCGCAGCTATGCTGCTGCTCTGCAGCTTAGTGCTGAGCGGCTGCGGCCAACAGCCGGCCAATAACACTCAGACGGCAACAGCGCCGCAGACAGCAAAGATCCAGCCGGCAAACTGGCCACTGCAGCAAGCGCCGATAGCGCGCAGCGCCGCCATTGAAGCTAAGGTCAGTGCATTGCTGGCGCAAATGAGCGCGGGGCAAAAAGTCGGCCAGCTTATTCAGGCTGATATTGCCTCGGTTACACCACAACAGGTGCGCGATTACTATCTGGGTTCAGTACTGAACGGCGGCAATTCCGCGCCGGGCCGGGATAACCGCGTCGGCGCCGCGGCCTGGCTGGAATTGGCCGATGCCTTCTGGCAAGCCAGTACCGACACCAGCGATGGCCGGCCTTATATTCCGGCTATTTGGGGTACCGATGCGGTGCATGGCCACAGCAATGTCAAAGGTGCGACGATTTTTCCGCATAATATTGGCCTTGGCGCCATGCATGAGCCGGAATTGCTGCGTGCTATCGGCCGCGCCACGGCGATTGAAATGCAGGTGACCGGGCTGGACTGGACGTTCGCGCCGACCATAGCGGTAGCGCGTGATGATCGCTGGGGTCGCACTTACGAGTCGTACAGTGAAGACCCGGCGTTAGTGGCCAGCTATGCGCCCTATATTTTACAGGGCATTCAGGGTGAGCCCGGCGCGGCTGATTTTCTGCGTGGCGAGCATATGCTGGCCACGGTAAAGCATTTTCTCGGTGATGGCGGCACTGTTGGCGGCAAAGATCAGGGCGACAGCATCGATAGCGAAGCGCAGCTGCGCGATATTCATGCGCTGCCGTATTACAGCGCCGTTAAGGCCGGTGCCCGGGTGGTAATGGCCTCATACAACAGCTGGCATGGCAGCAAAATGCATGGCTTTGCGCCAATGTTAACCGACGTGCTGGTTGGCCGCATGGGCTTTGACGGCTTTGTGGTAGGCGATTGGAACGGCCACGGCCAGATAACCGGCTGTACACCAACCGATTGCGCCGCCTCGTTACTGGCCGGGCTGGATATGTATATGGCGCCGGACAGCTGGCAAACGCTGTATGCCAACACGCTGGCGCAGGTAAAAGATGGCCGTATCAGCATGGCGCGGCTGGACGAAGCCGTTAGCCGCATTTTACGCATTAAAGCTGAGATGGGCCTGTTCGACCAGGTGAAGCCATCAGCGCGGCCACTGGCCGGGCGTTATGAACTGCTCGGCAATGCACAGCATCGCGCGCTGGCGCGGGAAGCGGCGCGTAAATCACTGGTGCTGTTAAAAAACAATCAGCAGTTGCTGCCACTGCAGCCAACCGGCCGCGTGCTGGTAGCCGGTGACGGCGCTGACAATATCGGTAAACAAAGCGGTGGCTGGACGCTAAGCTGGCAGGGCTCGGGCAACAGCAACAGTGATTTCCCCAATGGCGAATCGATATACAGCGGCATTAAACAAGCAGTAGAAGCCGGCGGCGGCAGTGTCGAGCTAAGTGAAAACGGCCGTTTCAGCGCTAAGCCGGATGTGGCGATAGTGGTGTTTGGCGAAGAGCCTTACGCCGAGTTTATCGGCGATCGCAGCCATCTGGCGTTTGACGATAACCGTGGCCTGCAAATTTTAACCGCGCTAAAAGCGCAGGGTATCCCGACGGTAAGCGTGTTTTTGTCAGGCCGGCCATTGTGGGTAAACCCCGAGCTGAATCAATCGGATGCCTTTGTCGCGGCATTTTTACCCGGCACTGAAGGCGGCGCCATTGCCGATCTGCTGTTCCGCTCACCAACTGGTGAGATACAGCATGATTTTCAGGGCAGGCTATCGTTTTCCTGGCCGGATAACGCCACCGGCGAGCCGCTTAATGTCGGCGATACAAACTATAAACCGCTGTTTGCCTATGGCTATGGCCTGAATTACAGCGATAACACAACGCTGGCCGCTCTGCACGAACAGGCCGGTATCAGCGCTGCAGAAATGCTGAATACCAGCCGTTATCTGTATGCCGGTAAAGCAGTAACGCCGTGGCAGTTACAACTGCTGGATGAAGGTAAGGTTACTGTAGTGACTGATGCTTTGCACACCTCTGCCAATGGCGCCTTAACGGCGCAGGCTACCGACCGTTTGCAGCAGGAAGATTCGGTGACACTAAGTTTTATCAAGTCGGGTGCGGTGGCATTGGCACTGGCTGACGGCGCTGTGCTGGATTTGGCCCGCCAGGCTAACGGCGATATGGCGCTGGAGCTGGAATACCAGGTAGTGGCGCTTGGCGATAACAGCAAAGTCATGCTGGGTATGCAGTGCGGCGAGAATTGCGCCAGTGCGCTGGATATCAGTACACAGCTGGCGCAAATGCAGGGGAAAGGCTGGCACAGCATTAAAATTGCGCTGCGCTGCTTTAGTGAAGCCGACAGCAACTTTGCTATCAGCCGGGTAACGCATCCGATGCTGCTGCAAAGCAGCGCCGGTGTGGTATTGCAACTGGCCAATGTGCGGCTGGCACAGAATGAAGGCAATGCTACCTGCGGGAATTAAACCGCAGTGCCAGAAGGGTTGGCTGTACTGACTGAGGAGAACAGGTTCTACCCTAAGCCAACCGTTGCAGGCCAGGATGGCCGAATCGAGCCCCCAGGGATGGGTTTACGGCGTGTTGGCGTGGGTAAACCTGTTCGGGTGTATACACCTTTACCACGCCGTTCCCATTTACCAGTTAAACAGCGTGCCATCTTCCAGCCGGTTTACCGGCAGATAGGCACGCTTATATGGGTATTTTGCTGCCAGTTTTTCGTCAATATCCACACCATGGCCGGGGCTTTCGCCGCAGTGCAAAAAGCCCTGCTCAAAATAATAGTCGTGTGGAAATACTGCATCGGTTTCATCGGTATGGCGCATATATTCCTGAATACCAAAGTTTGGCACCCAGCTATCAAAATGCAGTGCCGCGCCCATAGTCACCGGCGATAAATCGGTCGCACCGTGAAAGCCGGTTTTAACATGGTACAGCTCGGCCAGCGCGGCTATACGGCGTAAATGCGTAATGCCGCCGGCGTGCACCAGGGTAGTACGGATATAATCAATCAGTTGCTCGCTGATCAGTTGCTGGCAATCATGAATGGAGGAAAACACCTCACCCACCGCAAGCGGCGTGGTGGTGTGCTGGCGTATTAACCGGAAACCCTGTTGTAACTCGGCTGGTACCGCATCTTCCAGCCAGAACAGCTTATATGGCTCCAGCTCTTTGCCCAGCCGCGCCGCTTCTATCGGTGTCAGCCGGTGGTGTACATCGTGCAGCAAGTGCAGCTCGTCACCAAATTGCCGGCGCAATTCGGCAAACAGTTTGGGCGTATGGTTCAGGTATTTACTGGTCGACCACAGGTTTTCTGTCGGCAGGTCGGCATCGGCCGGTTCATAAAACAGGGTGTCTTTTGATACGCCATAGGTCGAGGCTAATCCCGGCACGCCGGACTGGGCGCGAATGGCCTGATAACCCAGCTCGCGGTATTTCGCCACCGCCTCTATTGTCTGTTCGATATCGTTACCATTCGCATGGCCATATACCAGCACCTTGTCGCGGCTGCGCCCGCCGAGTAACTGATACAGCGGCATAGCGGCAGCCTTGGCTTTAATATCCCACAGCGCCATATCCACGGCGGCCAGCGCGGTCATATTCACCGGGCCACGGCGCCAGTACACACCGCGGTAAAAATATTGCCAGATATCTTCAATCTGGCCGGCATCGCGGCCTATCAGGCAGGGCAGCATATGCTCATTCAGCATGCTGACGACCGCCAGCTCACGGCCATTTAAGGTGGCATCGCCGATACCATACAGGCCCTGATCAGTCTCAATTTTCAGCGTGACAAAATTACGCCCCGGACTGCAGACAATAACGCGTGCGGCTGTGATCTTCATTGCGGTTTTCCTGTTAGCGAAAAACTCAGGCTAGCATGCACCGCTTAAGCTGCAATTGAGAAAGCCGTCGCCGGTTTTACGTTTTTTACTAAGCGCTTAGCCATTATTGCGCAAGGGCTTGGCGTGATAAAACAGCATGTTAGGCTAAGCCGATAGCCTTGCCGGAGATGGTTGATGAATAAAATAGTCCTTACTGTAGCCTTAAGTTGCAGCCTGAGTGCGCAGGCCGATATTCGTTTACCAAAATTAATCAGCGACAATATGGTGTTGCAACGTGATACGGCGCTAACCTTGTGGGGCTATGCCGCGCACGGTGAGCAGGTAACAGTGCAGCTAAATGATACTGTGCCGGGCCAGGCGCAGGTTAAAAACGGTCAGTGGCAATTTACCTTGCCGGCGCAAAGTGCCGGTTGTGGCCACAAGCTGCGCTTTAGTGGCGCTAATCAAATCACGCTAAATGACATTTGCTTTGGCGATGTTTGGCAGGCTTCCGGCCAGTCGAATATGGAACTGCCGATGGCGCGTCTGGCCGAGGCGTATCCGCAGGACTTAGCCAGCGCCAGTTATCGGCAAATTCGCCAGTTTACCGTGCCGCAGCAGTATAACTTTGACGCACCGCAGCAAGATCTCAGCGCCGGGCAATGGCAGCCTGCCACCACAGAGCATATTGCCGGTTTTTCGGCACTGGCATTTTATTTCGCCCGCGAGCTGTATCAGCACAATGGCGTACCCATCGGCATTTTAAATAATGCGCTCGGCGGCTCGCCGGTCGAGGCCTGGCTTAGTGAAGAGGCGCTGCAGGCGTTTCCGGATGCACTCTCACAAGGCCTGCGCTTTCGTGATAAGCAGCTGATTGCCGACATTACCGCCGCCGATCAAGCAAAAAACAATCAATGGTATGGTGATTTAGCCAGCCGCGATGCCGGCCTGAACAGCGACACGCCCTGGTATGCGCCAGAGTTGAATCACAGCGACTGGCAAAGCTTTAGCGTGCCGGGCTTTTTGCCGCAGCCCTTTACCGGGGTGTGGTGGCTGCGCAAGAATGTACAGCTAAGTGCAGCGCAGGCAAGCGCTGCTGACACGCTGCGGCTGGGTTCTGTTGTCGATGCCGACGAGGTGTATATCAACGGTGTTAAGGTGGGCAATACCACTTATCGGTATCCGCCACGGCGTTATGCGCTGCCAAAGGGGCTGCTGAAAGCCGGTACTAACCTGATAGCGGTGCGGGTTATTGCCACTAACAGCAAAACCGGGCTGATGCCGGATAAACCGTACTGGTTAGGCACCGACGAGCAGCCTATAGCGCTGAGCGGCCAGTGGCAGATGCGCCTTGGTGCCACAGCAGAGCCGCTGCCGGCTGATACCTTTATCCGCTGGCAACCGCTGGGGCTGTTTAACGGTTTAACCGCGCCGCTGACCAAGCTGCCAATCAAGGGCGTGATCTGGTATCAGGGCGAATCGAACGTCGGCCGCGAAGTACAGTACCAGCAGCGTTTTCGCGCCTTAATTCGTGACTGGCGGGCTAAGTGGCAGCAGCCACAGTTACCGTTTTTATATGTGCAACTGGCGAATTACCTGCAGAAAAACCCAGAGCCAACCGACAGCGGCTGGGCCGCACTGCGCGAAGCCCAGCGCCGGGTGCAGGACGAGCCCCATACAGCCATGGTGGTAGCGATAGACGTAGGTGAGTGGAACGATATTCACCCGGTAGATAAAAAAACCTTAGGCCAGCGGCTGGCGCTGGCGGCCAGAGCGGTAGCGCTGGGCGAGGACGTGCAATATCAGGGGCCGCAGTTGCAGTCGGTGCAGGCGCAGGGCGATAAATTACTGCTTAGCTTTGATCAGCAACTGGTGCTTAAACCCGGCCAAAGCTTTGCCATCGCCGGCAGCGACGGCCACTACCGCTGGGCGCAGGTAAAGCTACAGGGTAAACAATTAGTGCTGTCGCATGCTGATATCACAGCGCCGCTGCAAGTACGCTACGCCTGGGCCGATAACCCGGATGCCGTGCTGTATAACGCCGCAGGCTTACCGGCTTCGCCTTTTGCTGCTCAGGTTTCCCGGCCAAAGTAAGTTGCTTACCCGGCCATGGCCCCGGGTTGCAAATTTACTTATCGGGGTTTCCATAAGCCGCGAATTCATTCAGCTGTATTGCTTAAAGCATATTCCGATTGCAGTAAGTGGCTTTTTCAAACTCGCTGACATTCATAGCAATATTGGGAACGTGAGGGAACATAGCCACTAACTTCTCAACAACCGATTGTGACAACTTTGCCCGCTGCTCAGTGCTGCGACCTTGCATAATGCTTGAAAAAACGTGGATGAAAAGCTCACGCTTTCCGCCAACCAGATACTTACTGTAAGGATTAACCCGAACTTTAATATCACCGATATCAAACAAATCAGAGGCAACAGCAACCAAATGAATTTGCTCTGCAATATATTCCTCAGGGTGACTTTCCAGCACCTCAACCGAGCAGTCGACGATAAAATGTGGCATTGTTTTTCCTCTATATGTTGGATTGCTAAAGCCTCGCGCGAACTTGTGAGCGTAGCAGCGGCCAAAGGCCGCGAATGACCGTTTGTTATCTGATAGTCTAACCATGTGCTACAATGTATGACATTGCAACACACTTTGGAGTAGTTATCATGAAAAGCGAAATGCTTAGCACACGCATCGATCATGACACAAAAGTCGCATTTACCAACATTTGTGACGATGTCGGGCTAAGCCCGTCTCAGGCACTGAAGCTATTTGCGCGTGCAGTGATCAATCATGGCGGTATACCGTTTGAGATTAAAGCTAGCCAACCAAATGAAACCACTGCAGCTGCAATACGAGAACTGGCAGCAGGTAAGGGCCAGCAAAGCAAATCTCTTGATGCGATGTTAGATGAGTTAACCGAAGGCAAAGTACAAAGTGCTCACCCTTGAATATTCAACTCAGTTTAAAAAAGATTTCAAAAAAATTGCTAAGATGCCTATTCCCGACATTCTGGAAGTTGGGAATATCATCTCTCAGCTGCAGCGCGGCGAAGCACTCGCCGCAAAAAATGTTGATCATCCTCTGACTGGAAATTGGCTCGGCTTTAGAGATTGCCACATCAAGCCAGACTTAGTTTTAATCTACAGAATTGCTAATAACACCCTGCAACTTGCCCGAATTGGCTCTCACAGCGAAATTTTCTAGTTACACCAAAGATCACAAACGCTCGCTTAATCTGCCCCTACTTATTTTAGAAGCAATAAAATAGCTGGTTATAATTGATGACGAAGAAGCAAAACCAGCTATTTTCTGTCCTTTGAAAGGCTTGTTAGCTGCAAATAGCTGAGTAGTCTTTAAGCCCTAAGTTCCAAAGGTTATCTATGTTATTAAGGTATGTGGATACCTGTTTTCCTGGGGCATTGATAATTACTTGGCTAGATATACAGACCGAATCAGTTTCACGATCGTAGTAACCAGCTTCAACGCACCAAGGGTCGTTCGAATCATTTGCTATATCTTCTAATCTGGAGCGAAAATAAGCGTATGAACCGCTAGAATAATAAAATTCTTTTTCAACAATGACGGTTACTACGCCTTTACGCTCCCCAATAAATAAAACGGGAGCTAACAATTTTGAAATATATAACTTCTCAATTATATCTATTACTCTAATGTCATGATCTTCATCCCAAATAATAGCGAAATCATGAATTTTGAAGTGATTAAATTGCTCTAGTAATGAGTCATTACTCTCTGTCGCTCGCAATATTGAATAGTGTGTTCCACGTCCTAGGTTTCCAATTGGAGTGACTTCGTCGTAGATTGTTGTAAATAATGTCGAATAAGATGTGTTCATATTAACCTCAATTTCACTTGATGTTGCAGTTTCACCTGCGGAATAAGTGATTACCTTTCGAGTAACCACAGGTCATTAATTAGGCTATACATAATCGCCGATGTTGGCAAGTGTAGCTAACGTAAAGTTCAATTGCCGAGTGCTGGCGAGGACATTTTTGGAACCAAAATTCGTGACAGTACAAGGTCAACTGCAACGCCTTATTAACCCGGCGTAAAAGCACCTATCTGAGTAGGCATGACAAACGGCATATCATCATCAAATGCACGGGTACTAATAAATGTTATTACTTCACATGCTTTATCAAAAAGACACTTCGCATTTTCTAGAGAGCAGTTTGCTTGCCAACTAGCTTGTAAAGGGGGAACCATTTCTGATGAAAACGCATCGTTGTTGCTACTTATAATCGTAAAAGACTGCTTTACAAACTCGGAGCGTCCGTGAGCTAAAGAGTTACGAATATCAAAAATTCGTTGAACCATCGCATCATGCTCCAATTTCAATGCATCCTCTGTGTAGAGTACATCTGATAACGCAGCAAATTTCGCTTTAGGAGAGAATCTAATTTCGTCATCTATATCGTAGAATGATTTACTTTTACAAAGCTTTGTAAATCTCTCTTTCTTTTTTTTATAAAGTTGGTTGCAAAGTGCAGTGATCAAGTTTTCTGATTGTGATTTAAAACCGTACGCAATGGCTAATTTTTCATAAATATCTGTACTTCTTTCTGTTTTCAGATCTAACTGTTCAAACAAATTATCCGGCGGGCTATCTAACAACTTTTCCACCTTTGATTTGCTATCAAAGATTTGCTTGCAACTTAAATTGAAGTAGCTTTCAAGCATAAACGCAGTTAATGAAATAGCAGTAATACCACCACAAGTCTCACCGTATCCGTCATATTCGAATGAGCGTCTAACCGACTCATAAAACCAACAATGAGAATGAATATCCCCTTGAAGATGACCGCTATATGACAAATTTAAATCTCCGATTAAGGGCTAACGTCGCATTCACCGGCTTGTCCGGTGCAATGCTTTGTTAAATTCATTTCGCCCATGGGGCCATTCTCAAAGTAAAGGACGCATTTTTTATGCCGACCTTGTGCTCTAACCTGGAAACAATATCACCCACAAATTCGAGTGCTACAAGATAATATTTGAAGGCATCGATAGGCGTTTTTATCATTTCCGCATATCTTAGCTTTATAGCATCTTTGTCAGAAGGCAAATCTGCCAAACCAGATGAATCAACACCACTCTCAAATTTACTCAAATGCGTGATTAGATCCTCAAGGTTGTGGCCATGCTTGCTGCTTCCAGATTTTGAATGGATCAATACTTTAATTGATTTCTCCATCGCTAAATGGAACTCCCAACACGCTATAGAGGCTCGCTCGTTTTTTAAGCTCAGCATGTCACTAATGCCTTTTTCGAAGTGGCTCCATATTCCCTGAGCCATATCCGAGGCCGGTTGGTTGACATTGCTCGCCATGTTCAAATCTAAATTGATTGAGCGAGTTAGAGCAACTACCCGTTCGATTTGAGAACGAAGCTCACAAACTGAACTTTCTTCCATCTTGCTAAGCTTAAATTTTGGCTCGATTAAATCTTCAAGATTTTCCGATTCTTGCAAATGATCAGGAAATGTCATCTTCGCCAATTTCCCTTCTTCCAAGACTTCATTTGTAGTAGCAGGTATATTCAGTTTCACAGGTTGTCCGTAAGCTAAAACAACCCCAGAATACACATCACTCCCTAGTCCTTTGGCAAGATCACCATATTTTTCAAAGTACCAGTCATTAAATAGAGGAAGTATACACTCGCGATAAACCTCGCTCTTAAGTAATTCCTCGTTAGACTGAAAACTGGATTTCTGAATAGCAGTCTCAACAAACAACTTTCCTGCGATAAAGAATCTCTTATGGATTGGAATATTCTGCTCCGCTAACATTTCATCGATATGTGGCATATGTTCGTCGATATGGTCTTTCAAATCATTTGACATACAAATGCCTACTCCATGAAATTTAACGATTATTCGGCGGGCGCCCCGCTTTTAAATACGGGTTAACCCGCCTTTGTAAATTTAATGTACAGAACACTACACCGCTTCTATAAAACACACAATAACTTATCGGTACAGCTGATTGGCGACAGATACCGATTAATCCGTTTATGGCTGCAGGTCGATAAAGCTGCTGATGGTTAACCGCCCCTGTGCCGGATCAGCTGACAGGTTGGCACCGGGCGGGATTGAGCCGCTGTGCAGTGCGTGGCGGCGGTAAATAATCAGCCGGTTAAATACGCCTTCTGCCGCTGCTATTTGGGTAAATAACGGCGTGTCGCCGTTAATGTAGCCGGCATCGCGGCCGGGAATATTCGGGCCGCCATTTTCCGCTTCCATTGCACGGAAATAGACCGGTGCGCGGTTGTTATCGATAGTTTCAAAGCCGGTTTTGCGGTGGCGGTAAAAGGCGGTGCCGCCCTGATCATCGTGAAACAAATAGTGCACCGCTGCCAGCGCATGGCGTTCGGTGGTATCAAAATGCGGAATGCGCTGCAGCAGCTTTAGCTGATCCGGTGGTGTGGTAACCAGCGAATAATGGCAAACGGAAAAGCTCAGTGTCCCGGCCGGCAGAGCAAAAAACTCGCTGAGCAGCGGCGCCAGGCTTTGCAGCAGCACTTGTTGATACGCCTGCGGCGCCGGCGCACGCACGCCGGGGTAATACGGCGAATTGGCGACAAAGCGCCGCTGGCCGGCATCGGCCAGCAACAGCTCAGGTTTGGCAATAAAGTTATCGACAATCAGCAGTGGTGATTGCTCGTGGCCAATATGCCGCTGCTGCAGTTGCATAGCGGTATGGCTTTGCAGCTTAGTGCTCCCGCCTGTCATCTCAGTTACCATCTCAGTTGCCATCGGCTTTGCAATAGCGCTGAATAAAATCGCGGTGCGATGGCAGCCGTTCTACCACCTGGTTGATGGTGTGGCGGATGCTGTGCAGATAACGGCTCAGTTCGGTTTCGCTTAGGCTGGCCACTATCTGATGATAATTATCCGGCAGCAGGCGCTGGCCCAGCATTACATGCACCCAGGATTCGAGCCGGAACAGCTCTTCACCGCTTTGAAAGGCGCGGCCGCTGTCTTTAAACAGTGCCATACGCTGCGCCAGCGAATCCGGAATGGTCATGGTGCGGCAGTAATTCCAGAACGGGCTGTCGCTGCGCTGTGTCTGGTGATAATGCAAAATAATAAAGTCGCGCACCAACTCCAGCTCGCTGATCGACTGGCGGTTATACTCATCGCTCAGCACCTCGCTGCAGCCATGAAACGGAAACATCCGCAGCAGGCGGATCACGCCGTTCATAAACAGATAAATACTGGTCGACTCCAGCGGCTCGATAAAACCGCTGGACAGGCCCAGTGCTACACAGTTTTTATGCCAGAACTTCTTGCGCCGGCCGGTTTGATAACTGAGCACTCTGGGCTGCATCAGTGCCGGCGTTTCCAGGCCATCCAGCAAGCGTTGCCGCGCCTCGTCGTCAGACAGATAATCGCCGGCATACACCAGGCCGTTGCCGACACGGTGCTGTAACGGAATTTTCCACTGCCAGCCGCTGTCATGCGCAATGGCGCGGGTATAAGGTGGCAAGGTGGCCGCCGGTTCGGTTTGTACTACCACGGCTTTATTGCAGGGCAGCCAGTGGTCCCAACGCTCAAAGCCGGCATGCAGGGTTTGTTCTATTAACAGGGCGCGAAAGCCGGTGCAGTCGATAAATAAATCGCCACTGATTTCCTCACCGCTTTCCAGCACCAAAGCGCGGATATCGCCATTAACTTGTTGTTGCACTTGGGCAATTTTGCCCTCAATTCGTGTGGCACCCTGCGCTTCACTAAAGCGGCGTAAAAAGCGGGCATAGCGGCCGGCGTCTAAATGATAGGCATAGCTGATGGCCGAACTGTCTGATTTACCGAACTTATGCGCTTTGGCCGCCTGCAGCTCGTAGCAATATTCGCCCAGCGGCGCGGTAATACCCATGCGCAGGCCATGCAGATAATAATGCTGAAAATCGGCGAGAAAGCTGCCCTTGCCGGTGGTGCCAAAGGGGTGAATGTATTTATCGCCAATTTGGCCCCAGTTCTCAAACGAAATACCCAGCTTAAAGGTAGCGTCGGTGGCGCGCATAAATTCCTGCTCGTCGATACCCAGCAGATTATGAAACAGCTGCACCGGCGGTATGGTTGACTCGCCCACGCCGACGGTACCAATTTCCTCTGACTCCACCAGTACCACGTCAATCAGGCCTTTTAAGCGTTTCGACAACGCCGCGGCGGCGACCCAGCCGGCAGTGCCGCCACCGGCGATGACTACTTTTTTTACGCCCGGCTGTTTTTCAGCTTTAGTGTGCACAGCATTTTCCCTCATATCAGCGGTTTAACCGATTTAATAACATGGCCCTTAGCTGGCGCGCCTGCATCTCATCGAGCTCGCCCAGCACGCCGCGGGCCTCTGCCGGCAGGTGTTGCCCGGCCTGCTGCGGGTTATCAAACACATAGTAATTCAGCACCGCCTGCCAGGCTTTGCGCTCCGGCTCCGGTTTGTCACGCAAACACAGCAGGGCGTGATACAGCAGGTTCATGCCTGAGCCGGTATAGCGCGGCGCTGTGCTCCACCAGTAGTTGATCAGGATATTAAAACTATTGAGTGCTTCTACCTGATGCCACCACATGCTTGGCAGATACAGGGCGTCGCCCGGCTCCAGTTCTGCGATTTGGCCGGCAGCGATGGCAGCGGGGAACTTCGGAAAACGCTGTAAGTCCGGGTTGGCAAAATCGACCATGCTGATCACCTGGCCGCCCGGTGTCGGCTCCAGCGGCCCCGGGTATAAATTGCCGATTTGCTGCGGTGGAAATAAGCTAAAACGGCGCTTACCCAGCACACAGCAGGCGAGGTTTTCCGAGGCGTCATAATGACAGGCTGCCAGCGAGCGGTTGCCGAGCCAAATACTGACGCGATCCGGCTCAGTGGCGTAATCCAACGCTGGTTTGGGCAGGGCAATATCGTTGTGCTGGCGCAGGTCAGGAAAATGCGTTTGCAGCAAATTAGAGGCAATGTACACCGACGGCGGTTGCGGCTGGTCTTGCCAGGCCAGTATAAGCTGCAGCACTTCATCCACGCGGCCCATCCGCGTGTCGTAGTTCAGCCGGGTGCAGCTGGCGTCATAAAAATAGCGGCCATTCAGGCCGGGCTCGCCGTAATACACCTGGGTGGCTTTGCCATTGTAATGCTGTTGCAAATAAGCGGCCGCCAGCGCCGGGCTGTCTTGCCCCTGCTGCACTAACGGCCAGTGGCTGACCACGCCTTTTAACACTACCGGCTCATTGGCGCTTAACAGCTGTGGCGGGATAACGCCGGGTTGGCAGGCGACTGCCGGGGTTTGGCGGCTAATGTTTAGCATAGTGGCGGCCGTTACAGCGTACTTTGCTGGCGCAGCAAAGTGTTTTTGCGGTCAATTAAGCTGCGGATATTGCTGATCGAACTGACCATAGCATAGGCTAATTGTAAAAAGCCGGCCTGATGTAACTGTTCCAGCTCTGTGGCGCGCAGTGCGGCCAACCTGGTGGTATTGATACAGTAATTACCGTTTAAGCGGTGCTTGTCGCCGTTATCCAGGCTGAATTCAATATTGACCGGCTCTATCAGCTCCAGCTGGCTGAAAGCGGCAAACATCGGTGTGGCGATGGCCAGCCCCTGATGGATAGCCTGCAACCTGGCAGAGATATGTTGCAGATAAGGGCTGTTGCCGCCCTGGGGTAAAAACAACGCCTGGCCGTGCTGCTCGCTGACTTTGGCGTGGTCCATATCAATATGCACCACCGGATTAGCGGCTTCATCGTCGCCGGGCTGGCGCTGAAAACCAATTAAAAACGGGCCTTTTTCAATGCTGGCCGGTATATAGCGGGCGTCCCAGCCGCAGGGATGCCGGCTGTCGAGGTATAAATTTTCCCCTGCGGCAAAGCCCAGTAAGGCTATGGCCTGATAGTGGCCGTCGGCGCTGTCGCGGCGCAGCAGTATCGGGTACTCTTTTTGCAATTCGGTAAATTCGGTAGGAAACACCGGCACGCTGGCCAGGTTGTCGGCGTATTCTGCGCTAAAGTGATGCAGTACGCGGGTATGCTGGTGGTCGATATTGTTCAACAGTACATGTCGGGTCATGCGTTACATCCTGTGTCGGGCTTAGTTGTAACTGTTGCAGCTTAACGTACAACTATTACAGCGTTACCGCCAGCCCCGGCTGGCGGTAATCTCTCTATCAGAAGTCGTAGCGTACGCCAATCTGATAGCGTGGCCCTAAGTCTGTCAGGTACCACAACATGGCTTTATTCCTGGCGTGCGAGCGGCTGTTCTCACCGGTCAGGTTGATAGCTTCAGCAAATACTGTCAGTTGCGGGTTAATGTCGTAACTGACATTCAGATCAATTTGCCAATAAGCTTCCTCATACCTGGGGTTGTTTGAACCGCCTTTGTTGACTTCAGCCAGATGCTTGTCGCGCCAGTTCCACGCCAGCCGCATTTGCCAGCTGTCTTTCTCGTAAATGCCGATCAGGTTAGCGGTGTCGCTAAGGCCAATCAGAGCAAACTGCGATTCGTTCGGATCAGCATTGTTATTAAAGCCAACGTCACCGCGTACTATGGTGTAGTTAGCCTGGACGCCAAAACCGCTTTCACCGAAGAAATGCTGTACAGCAAACTCAGCACCGTAGATTTTCGCGGCGCGGTTGTTGTCCGGCGTGCTGGTACGGAATATTACTTCCGGGTCTTCGTCTGTCGCCCGTAAATCGAAGCCGGCGTTATTAGCGAGGAAATCTATCTGTGCCTGAGTGCCGGTAAATTGCGGATTGGCGCCAAATTCAGCAATCATATCCGGATGGGTGCGGTATTCATTAAATACCATCATCGCATACAGGTAGGTGTCATCCAGCGGGAAGCCGCCATCCTGTACTGCCTGGGCCGCTGCTAAAGCGCGTGGCCCGGAGGTAACATCGCGGATACCCAGCAGTGGTTGGTCAACCTGACGGCTGCCGATAAAGTTAACCACGTTTTTCTGGAACACCCCGGCCGAGACATAGCTGAACGGGTTGTAATACCACTCTAATGACAAGTCAAAGTTAGTCGATTCCAGTGGCAACAATGCCGGGTTAGAGGCATCGGCAACCGGTTGGGCACCTAACAGGGTGGAACCACCGCCGCCGCCAAAGTCAGACGCCGATACGCCTAAGCTACCCAAGCCGGCACGGGCAATAGTTTTGCTGAACGAGAAGCGGCTAATCAGATCGTCACTAAGATGCAGGCTGACATCGAGGCTTGGCAGCAAATAGTCATAATCATTTTTTGCATTCGCAGGCTCCGGCGGTACGGTGGAGTCGACATAAGCAACCACATCGTCGTTATCCTCCCACTGAAAGTACACGTCACTTACTAAAGAGCTGGACTTAGAATCGGTTTTTTCGTAGCGCAGGCCGGTTAATACATCAAACGGCATACCGCCGAGCTCTCCTTCCAGCGCGACCTGGAAGTACACTGCCATGGTGTCTTCTTCTACAATGTTGTCGTAGGATAAAGCACTTTCAACAGTAGAAGGAATACCCGGATACAGCGCTTCGGCAGCGGTATACAAGGCGCGCGGATCGGCAATAAAGCCATAGCCGCCCGCCAGGGTGTCGTAGTCATCGAACTCGCCGGGTAAATCAAAGGGTTGGATCAGATCACCAAATTCGCCGGGGTTGCCAACGTTCCAGTTACCCAGCGCGATATTGTTACCGGCGGTTTGGATGGAACGCGACTCCATTTTGCGCATTTCGACGCCGAAATCAAAGCGGCCGTCATCCAGTTGATAACTGCCGTCCAGTTTAACCTGGTCTATGTTACTTTCCTGGCTGGCATTACGAATCCGCGCTATGGAAGAGCCGACATCACCGGCATCTACCATGCCGTTGGCATTGGCGCCTTTATCCGGCAGGGTGTCGTCATACACGTTCAGGTAAGTGGGTAAGTCGGCGCCCCAAAACCATTCACGCGAGGTAACAATAGGCGCACCCAGGCCAACGGCCAGCTCACCGGAATTGCGTGGCCCGGTGCCGCGGCTGTATAACTCGGAGCTGTGTGCATCCAGCATCAGTGTCAGAGCGTTATTTACCTGATATTCCAGGTTTAAGCCGGCAGATTTCAGCGTATTGGTTTGTTCACGCCATTGCTGCTCATAGCCTTCATCGACGGCACTGGCATAGGTTTCCTGAATATAAGACGGCGTTTTCACCGTATTATTGTCAAATTCTACAATTTGCGTGTTACTACCTCTTTGCACCCAGTTGGTAATTTCACCACGGTGCTCTACCAGGTTATTTTCGGCAAAGGTATAGTCTACGGTGGCAGTAAAATTGTCGGATGGCCTGAACTGTAAGGTCAACTGGGCATTATCACGGGTGCGTTCGGTATTGGAAAACGCATAACGGATATCGTTTGGCCGGGCATACAGCTGGCCTTGCTCCGGCGCATTAACCACATTAGTATCAACGTTATTCCAGGTGCGGTCAGCATCGGCAATATCATCCCAGTAATCTACTTCCCAGTCATTCACTGTGGCGCCGGTATAGCCGGAATCGCGCTGTTGGTGGCTGGCAGAAATACTGACACCAAATTTGCCGTTGTCCAGCACGTGACTGAAAATACCGGATATTTCCGGTGTTACATCGTCGCCGCTGCGGTTGGTGGTGTCATGCACGGCTTTTACGCCGACACTGGCTACGGTTTCACCGGTGTCCATCGGCCGTGCGGTTTTCACATTCAGCGTGGCACCTATACCGCCGGTGGCAATATTGGCTTTGCCGGTTTTATACACTTCTACCGCGCGGATACTTTCTGAGGCCAGGTTAGAGAAGTCAAACGCCCTGGCGCTGCCGCCGCGGGTGGTGCCGTCGGCACCGGAGCCGGCACCGTAGGTGGTAGCTGAAGGCATAGTACGGCCATTCAACGTGACCATATTATTATCACCACCAAAACCGCGCACTGTTACCTCGGAGCCTTCGCCGTTAGTACGGCTGATAGACACCCCGCTGATACGCTGCAGTGATTCGGCCAGATTGGTATCGGGGAACTTACCTATATCTTCGGCGGAAATGGCATCGACCACCCCCATGGAATGGCGTTTAATCGAGGCCGCTTCCTGCATACTGGAACGCACGCCTTTTACCTGAATTACTTCAATGTCTGCTGCCGTGACGGTTTCCGTCTCCGGCGCTTGTTGCGCATACAGCGGCATGCCCGCTGCGCTACCAAGCAGCAAAGACACCGCTTGCGCCAATGCTGTTTTGGTAAACCTTTTCCTGTTTTCCATTTTTTCTACATCCCCTCGTGATTTGTTATAAGTCATTCAAATCAAACCATCGGGCAGAAACGCGGTCATTTATCACTGTTGTCAGGCTCTGCCGGTATGTTTGTTTGTGCAGGCGCTAAACTCCCCGGCCTCCTGCACATCCATGCCGACCAGCCAAGCCCCCGACAATCATTGTAGTAATCTTGTTACATTGGTGAAGTTGTCAAAATGCGTTACCTTCTTGCTTTTTTTTATATTTTCAGCAGATGCGGCATCAACACCAGTGTTTACGGTGCCTTAGGCCAGGCAAACAGCGCCTGCCCGGGTGGGTATTGTTGTAGTGCGGGGAAATTCAGGTAGTTAGCAAGCCGATAACGCAGTGCGGTTATACCGATCGGGCCGTACCTTTTCGGGGTAATGCAGTAGTGCTTAGGGTGACGCGGTTGCCACCGGCTTTTTTGCCCTGGTACATGGCTTCATCGGCTAACAACAGCAGTTCTTTTTCGGTGTTACTCTGTTGCGGGTACAGCGCTACGCCAATGCTGGGCAAGATGTGCAGCAATTGGCCGGCCAGCGCAAAAGGTTGGTTTAACGCCAGGCGGATTTTCTCTGCCAGCTGCACTGCAGTGTTGTCACTATCCACTTGCTCCAGCAGAATCACAAACTCGTCGCCGCCAAAGCGCGCTACCGTATCGCTGTGGCGCAGGCAACTGAGAATACGCTGTGCGGTAAGTTGCAACAGCTGATCGCCAATATGATGGCCGTGCTGGTCGTTTACCGGTTTAAATTTATCCAGGTCAAGGTACAACAAGGCAAACTTGCCTTGCTCACGCTCTGCCCGGGCTTTGGCAGATTGCAAACGGTCAGCAAACAGTTCGCGGTTGGGCAGGCCGGTTAATTGGTCGTACAGCGCATTGTGCTGCAGCCGTTCCAGCATTTGTTTACGTTCTATTGCCACCGCCACCTGCACCGAGACAAACTCCAGCAGTTCTATTTCACTGTTGCTGTAACTTGCTGCTTCGGCGTCGTTTTGTAACATCAATGCGCCTATTACGGCACTGTGCGATTTTAACGGCACCCCTAACCAATTAGCGGCTTTGGCGCCGGCCAGTTGGCGTAACTTCGGTGGCAGTTCTTTGCGGTTATCGCTGGTCAGTAGTATGGTTTCTGCGCGGCGGATCACTCCGGCACAAAACGTCAGCAAATTACTGTCTGCCAGCTGTTGCTGCGCTGTGTCATAAACAAAATGCAGTTGCTGGCTGTTGCTACCAGTCAGCGCTATGCTAAAACGCCGCATCGGAATTAACCCGGCAATAATATGCTGGATATTGCGGTACAAGGCGGGTAGATCATCACTGGCAAAGGCTGCCTCGGAGATGGCATAAATGGCGGCCTGGCGTGCTTCAATTTGCTTGCTGCGGCTGATATCGCGCGCTACCGCCACGCGGCGCTGATCAGTGTGCGACCAGCGTGCCGACCACAACAAATGCACTATCTGACCATCTTTGCGGATATAACGGTTTTCAAAGTCGACTTTTACTACACCGGCGTTAATTTCGGCGGCGGCGGCTAAAGTACGCTCACGATCGTCCGGGTGTACCAGCTCAATCATCGGCCGGCCCAGCATCTCGGCCGGTTTATAACCAAAGATACGTTCAGCGCCGGCACTGACAAATTCAAAGCGGCCGTCTTTATCAACCACACAAATAGCATCGAGCAGTAAATCGATATAATTACTCAGCGCTTTGTAACTGTCGGTGTTCATAGCAAGGCTAAGGCTTCACAGCAAAAGAGTTGTGTAAACCTTAGCATGAATTGACCGGCTTATCTGCGCCTGGCCGCTGAAATATTAGCGGAAACTAAATAGTTAACGTAGTTGCTTAAGCTGCTAACCCGACGTTGGCAATTACGCCACAGGCGGGGGCAAGCCGCAGGGTGCCGCAGCACCCTGCATGGTTTAAGGTTTAAACGCGACCGGACTGGTAAAAGGCGTCACGCCGAGCACCGGATAGAGCTCGTCCGGCTTGTAGTAATGCTGACCTTTAAATACCAGCGCCACTTTGCGGATATCGGCGATATTGGTGCTGGGATCGCCGTTGATCAGCAGTAAATCGGCATCTTTGCCAACGCTGATTGAGCCACTGTGATACGCCGCACCCACCAGCCGCGCCGGTTCATAACTGGCAATACGCAGTACCTCCAGCGGCGGTATACCGGCCAGCGCATACAGCTCCAGCTCGCGGTGCAGGGTAAAGCCGGCAATATGATCGGTGCCGGGCACTATCGGCACCCCGGCGTCATACAGTTTTTTTACCATTTTCAGCATAGCGTCGGCCGATTTTTGATACACCGGCTGCAGCTCCGGTGCAACCTTCATCGATGCGCCTTTCAACTGCCTGACCACGGCCGGTGGCAAGTGGTCGGCAACGGCAGCAAACTCCGGGTCAATTTGTTTATTCTGCCCCAGTAACAAACTGCGGAAGGTAGCAACTGTAGGGTCGACCACAATTTGTTTGTCGGCCAGTAATTTAATAAAATCCGTTACCGGTTTGCCGGCTAAATCCAGGCTGCCGGCTTTTTCACCAAGCAAAGAAAAGCGCAGTTGGGTGCGGGTGTCTACTTCGGTGCCGGCGAGAAAGTTTAAAAACAGCATATTTACATGCTGAATTTCATCAAAACCCTGCTCTACCGCCTGGCGTGCTGTCATAAAGGCCGGCACATGGCCGCTTAAGCGCATGCCGCGGCGGTGTGCATGTTCGGCAATCGGTTTTACCCAGCTGGGGTCAATCGAGCTGTAAATCTTAATTTGCAGATAACCGTTGTCAGCAAACCAGTCTATTTTTTCATGCGCTTCCTGTAACGAAGTAACCGACAAACCGGCCGAATACTCGCTTTGTTTATCAAAAAAGCCGGCGCGGTATACGCGGCTGCCAATCAGCTGATCGCTGTTAAACAAACCGGCAATTTCCATAATATTGTCATGGTTGTTGCCAATATCACGCACGCTGGTAACGCCGGCGGCAATATTCAGTAAGCCATCGTTTTTCGATAAATGAGCATGCATATCCCACAGCCCCGGGATGATGGTTTTGCCGCGCGCATCCAGCACCTGCGCGCCGACCGGGGCGGTCAGGCCACTGGCTACTGCCATGATTTTACCGTTTTGCAGCAGTACGTCGGTATTGCGCAGCACTTTGCGCGCCAGCACATCGACCACGCTGCCGCCTTGCAACAGCACAGTGCTGTAACTGTGGCTCAGGTGTTTGGCAATATCGGCCAGATAGTCATTCTCGGCCTGCTTTTGTATTTTTGTCAGCTCAGCGAAGTTATCCAGGCTGAAACCGTCGCGGATCACCCGCATAAAGCCGCTGAAATCCTGGGCGAAATAATGGCCATCTTTGTCAAACCAGCCAAAGGAGGGGTTAAACGCCAGGCCACTGATGGCGTACAAGGTGACTTCTTTACTGTTGCTGCCATTCGTTACCGTTACGGTTTTCAGCGCATCCAACCTGGCGGTGCCGCCGGGAAATAAGTCGACCGAGCGGGTGGGTGACGCCATTAATGCCTTCATCAGCACATGGCTGGTCGCGCCGGCTTCATCCGCCGGCACGTAATAACGTGGCTCGCTGGTTTGCAGCATGCCGTCATCTTTATTACCGGACCAGCGTGCCACGCCGTCCACCAGGCTGAACTGTTCGGCTATCGGCGCACCAAAAGCTGAAGTGCCGCTGGCGGAAAACGCCACCGGTACACCTTTTTCATCAACCTGTAGCGTTTCATTAATGGTTACCACGCGGTTGTTCCAGCTCAGGTTTAACGATGCGCTGTAGTTACCGTCATCCAGCCGGGTAATCACCTGCTCACCGGCTTCGCCCTTTTCCGAATACAATTTGTTGACGATCTTCTGCTCCGCTGCATTAAGCGCGGCGCAATGCAGTAATACCAGGCTGCAGATCAATATAGAACTGAGTTTCATGGTGTGTCCTTATCAGCAAATAAACTCAGAAACTATAGCAGTTCGGCACACTAAGGCTGTGTCACAGGGTTAAATTCTGGTTTTGTTATTGCAGGCTGCTGATTAACTGCTGGCAATTACGCCACACCAGGGCGTAAATGGTCAGTTGCGGGTTAGCGCCCAGGCTGGTTGGCAGGATAGAGCCGTCGAATACCGACAGGTTTTGCAGCTGATGATGGCGGCCGCTTTGGTTGACCACACCCCTGGCCGGGCTTACGGCCATATTGCAGCCACCCATAACATGGGCCGACACTACGGTTTGCCTGAGTTTCTGCATTGGCAACTGCAGTATTGCCGCTTTGGCCTCAGGCCAACTGCTATACAATTTGGCATCGTGGTGCATGGGCAATACCTGTTTAGCGCCGGCGGCAAATTGCAATTCGGCCATTGATAACAGGGCGCTGCGCATGCCCTGCCAGAGATAATCACTGATGGGGTAATCCAGTACCGGCTGCTGTGCGCTGTCCAGCAACACAGTGCCGCCCTGGCTTTGCGGGTGAAAACCATCGCGCAGCAGCGCAATAATGGCCTGCAAATGGTTAAACTGCTGCATCAAGGCAGCATGTTGCCCGCCGTTGCCAATTAACTTAGTGGCGACTAACACCGGATGCAACGGTGGCACTTCCAGTTTATAACCGGCTTTGTCGCTATGTTCCGGCCAGACAAACTGATCGGAATAAATAGATTGTGGCGCGCCGCTGTGGCCATTAATGGCTTCTTCGAAGAAGGCACCGGAAATCACGCTGGGGTGCAAATACGTATGCCTGCCTAAGCGACCGGACGGATTAGGTACTTTTGAGCGTAGTAGCAACGCCGGTGAGCCGATAGCGCCGGCGGCGACAATATAATGTTTCGCTTTAATGCGGATGCGCAGGTCAGTGCGCGGCTGAAAGTGCTGATCTACCGGCACGGCATCCAGCCCGGTTATGCTATCGCCCCGCCAGTGCAGTTGGCGCACGGAAATGCGCGAAATTAACGTGGCGCCCAAAGCCATGGCTGAGGGAATGGTGCTAACCAGCATTGATTGCTTAGCATTAATCGGGCAACCCATACCGCAATAGCCCAAATTAGCGCAACCGTTAACGTTACGGCTAATCACTGTGTACTGCCAACCCAGCTTCTGGCAGCCTTGCTGCAGTTTGGCGTTGTTGGCATTGGCTGGCACAGCCCACGGCTGAATGTTCAGTCGTTGCTCTGCTGCTGCAAAATAAGCGGATAAATCGTTATCGCCGGTAAAATTGATGCCAAATTCAGCATGCCAATAGTCTAGCGTTGGCTCTGGTGTGCGAATTGATGTCGTCCAGTTAACTGTGGTAGAACCGCCTACGGTGCGGCCCTGTAAAATGCCAATCGCCTGATCGCGGCTTTTGCGCGCGGCGCCTTCCTGATATAACTGCGGGTAAGCCCAGCGCTCCTGCATAACAAAGTCGTCACGGGTATAATAAGCACCTTCTTCTAACAGCAGCACTTTAAAGCCGGCCTGCGCCAGTTGTTCTGCAGCAATACCACCGCCGGCGCCGGAGCCGATAATCACGATATCAGCTTCGAACTGCTGGTCTTGCACAAACTGACTGGCATCCAGGTGGTTAGTCGTCATCAGCGAAACCGCGGCGCGGTATAAGCCAGCGCTTGCCAGTGCTCACTTTGGCCGTAATAGGCGCCATACAGCAGCTCGCGCAGGCCATGATAAGCTTGCTGCAATAACGCCAGATAGCTGTCGCGCCACTGGTTTAGCAGTTGCAGCCGCTGCGCAATACTAAGCTCCGCCAGGCTGCTAAGGTAACCGCTAAGGCCCAGCCGGCTGACACGGTTGGCAAGCAGATTAAACAGCTGGTTCAGCTCCTGCTGCTGGCGTAGTGGCAAAAAGGGCAGGAAGTCGCCAATGGCGGTTTTAGTGCGGTTAAGCTCAGCTGCGGCTAAGGTCGCATCTTGTGGTAAAGCGCCGTACAATAGCGCCGGTAACAGGGCCGACAACACCAGATCGCGGTTGCTGCTATCCGGCGCCAGGCTTTGCTGCCAGCCCCAAACAGCTAAACCGCTACCTAAGCTGGCTGCAGCGCCTAAGGCTATGCCGGATAAAATAAACTGTCGCCGATCCATAGGGCTGCACCTGCAGTAAGACTTAACGCATTGTTTATCAGGATTAGCTAATTTGCAAGCTCAGATCAGACCAGTAAGCCATCCGCCATTTCAGCCCGCCTGGTGGTTAAAGCATGCCCACCTGCAAACCATTTTTGCCAAATATTTAAGCCCGAAGCAGCGTGTCAGCACCACAGCGGAACTGTTCAGCTTACCCGATGGTGATGAATTACAGCTAAATTGGTTAGACAATACAGCCACAGACGATAAAGCGCCGTTGGTTATCCTGCTGCACGGCTTGGCCGGTGATATAAACAGCCACTATATTCAGGCCATGTTGGCACAGTGCAAACAGCTGGGCTGGCCGGCGCTGCTGATACATTTTCGTGGCTGTAACGGCAAGCCAAATAAGCTGCCGCGCGCTTATCACAGTGGCGATACCGCCGATGCAGCGCTGGTAATCAGCGACGTTAAACGGCGTTACCCAAACCGGCCCTTAGTGGCCGTCGGCTATTCGCTCGGTGGCAATGTATTGCTGAAGTACTGCGGTGAGCAGGCAGAGCAGAATCCGTTAACTGCTGCGGTGGCGGTGTGCCCGCCGTTATCGTTAGCGGCCTGCGCCAAACGCATTAACAGCGGCAGCAGTAAGCTGTATCAACGCTATTTGCTCGGGCGGTTAAAACGCAGCACCTTGTTAAAACTGCAGCAATTTGCCGATTTCCCGCTGCCGTTAACGCCGCAGCAGGTGCAGGGTTTTAGCAGCATCGAGCAGTTTGATGAGTATTACACCGCGCCGGTGCATGGCTTTTTAAATGCGCAGGACTATTACAGCAAAGCCAGCAGCAAAGCATTTTTACGCCATATCCGCATCCCCACGCTGATTATCCATGCCAAAGATGACCCGTTTTTAAGCGACGAGGTGATCCCCAAAGCCGATGAGCTTAGCCCGCATATTCACTACGAGCTCACCAGCGGCGGTGGTCACGTTGGTTTTGTTCATGGCAGCGTGCTAAAGCCCAAATTTTGGTTAAACCAGCGTATTCCGCAATTTATTACTGAGCAGTTAAGCAAATGATTATTCCCTACACCGATATCGCCGAAGATACGCTAAACAATCTGATTGAATATTATGTGCTGCGCGAAGGCACCGATTACGGCGAGCATGAGATGGCGATGGCGGAAAAAGTGGCCATGGTAAAACGCCAGCTAAAAGGCGGCGATGTGGTGATAGTGTATTCTGAACTGCATGAAAGCATTAACCTGATGCCAAAGCAGCTGTTTTTGCAGCAGCAAGATGAGCAAGATAGCGCGTCATAAAAACATCATGACTGCTTCATGTAATTGTCATGCGCTGTGCTGACACTGATTTATTAATTGTTTAACTTCCAATAATAAAATCAGGAATATCAGCATGCTAAAACGTTCACTGCTTGCTCTAAGCATTATGACTATTTTATCCGGTTGCTCGCTGGATGGCGACGATGGTGCCGCCGGCGCTACAGGCCCGGCAGGAGACGCCGGTCAACCGGGTAAAAACTTACCGCGCGAGCTCAGCATCGAAGTGGTAGGCCGTTTTAATACCGGTATTTATGGTAAGTCGGCCGCCGAAATTGTGCAGTTTCACAAGGCATCAAACTCGGCTTTTGCCATTAACGCTGCAGACAACCAAATTGAAGTTATCGCCCTGGCTAACCTGCCGGTGGCAGCAGTTGGCAATGGTATTACTGATGACAGCTTAAGCTCAGTACCTTTTACGTTTGCCGACAGTGTCAGCGTTAAAGACGGCGCCGGCAACGATGTCGACGTGGCGTTGGGCGAAGCGAATTCTATCGCCATTTATGGCGACCTGCTGGCCATAGCGGTGGCGGCCCCGGTTAAAACTGCCAACGGTGCGGTATTATTTTATAGCCTGGATGCTACAGGTAGCGGCAGCTTTGTTAAAGCTGTTGCGGTAGGGGCGCTGCCGGATATGCTGACCTTTACCCCGGACGGCAGCACAGTGTTGGTAGCCAATGAAGGCGAACCGGATACCGATTACAGCCTGGATCCGGAAGGCAGCATTTCCGTGATCAGCTTAACTGATGGCGTACCGGCCGATGTGGCCGCAACCATCAATCTGACCAGCGATATGGTATTTAGCAGCGACTTGTTAGACGCAACCGACTACGATACCGACGCCAAACGTAAAGCCTTGCTGCAAGCTGCCGGTGTGAAGTTTGCTGGCCCACCGGGTACCACAGTGGCACAGGATTTAGAACCTGAGTACATTACTGTGGCGGCCGATGGCAAAACTGCCTGGGTATCGTTACAGGAAGCCAATGCCATCGGTATTATCGACCTTGCCGATATGAGCATTGAAGTCAAAGCGCTGGGCATGAAAGACTGGGGCCAGTATCTGATAGATTACACAAACGAAGATGAAGTGGCATCGTTTGCCAAACTGCCGAATGTGTATGGCCTGTATCAACCCGACAGCATAGCGTCTTACCAGTGGAACGGCGCTACCTTTATTGTCTCGGCCAACGAAGGTGACTCCCGCGACTGGGATGCTTATTCCGAAGATATCCGTGTGGCAGACATTATTGACCCCGACGAGCTGAACAAAACCTTCAGCCCGCAGCTGCAGGCGTTGTACGACAGCACCGGCGGTGATGATGGCTTAGGCCGGTTAAAAGTAACGGCTGCACTGGTCGACCCGGATAACGATGGCGTGGTAGAGCAGCTGTATGCTTATGGCGCCCGCTCGTTTTCCATCTGGGATCAGAACGTGAATATGGTGTACGACTCCGGCGATGACTTCGGCCGTATTTCAGCCGCCATTCTTGGTAATAACTTTAACAGCGCCCATACCGAAAACAAAGGTGACAACCGCTCAGATGATAAAGGCGGTGAGCCCGAAGCAATTGATGTTGGCACTATTGAAGGCCGCACTTATGCCTTTATTGCGCAGGAGCGCAGCGGTGATTTGTTTGTCTATGACGTCACCAACCCGTTTCAGGCTACTTTTGTCAGCCACTACATTAACCGCGACTTTAGTGCCGATTTTGAGCTGGATGATGATTTAGCCGAGCCGTGTGATACCGCTGAGGGCATGGACTGCACCGAAGTGCCACTTACCGGCGACTTAGGCCCGGAGAGTATTAAGTTTATCCCTGCCGGCGACAGCCCGAACGGTAACCCGTTACTGCTGATTGGTAATGAAGTCAGCGGCAGTGTAACCGTATATCAGGTTACTGAGCTGTAAGTTTAGCGTTCAGTAGTATCAGCGAGCCGGTATGCTGCCGGCTCGCTTTCCGTTCAAGCTCTTAGTATACTGCTGCGGTCTTAGTAAAACGGAGTGTTGTAACTAACCTGTATGAGTCTTTTAATTGCATTTGCGGTTCTGTCAATTGCGGTATCTTTTGTCTGTTCTATCCTCGAAGCAGCCCTGCTGTCGATTACCCCAAGTTATATTGCCCAACAAAAACTGGCCCGGCCTAAGCTGTATGAACAGCTCAAAGTGTTAAAAGATAAGATTGACCAGCCACTGGCGGCCATTCTTACGCTAAACACTGTGGCCCATACCGTTGGTGCCACCGGCGTGGGTGCTCAGGTAACAGTAGTGTTTGGTGATGGCTATCTGGGTATTGCCTCAGCGGTAATGACCATTCTTATTCTGGTGCTGTCGGAAATTATGCCGAAAACCATAGGCGCGCGTTACTGGCCGCAGTTGGCGCCGATATTGCCACTGGTGCTGAATGGCATGATTACGCTATTAAAGCCGTTTATCTGGTTATCTGATCAAATTATGAAGCTGTTTGGCGGTGGGAATCATGAACACGACCTGCGCCAGGAAATTAAAGCCCTGACGGTCTTAGGTCGCGAGCTGAATAAACTTGATGAAGACGAGCAGCGTGTTATCGCCAATATCCTGGACTTACACGACATTAAAGTACGCGATATTATGACGCCGCGCACCGTGTGTGAAACCGCCGCGCCGGATGAATCCTTAGAGACGTTTGCTGAACGGGTTAAAGTAGGCCAGTTTTCACGCTACCCGGTGCTGGATAAAGACGAAGCGCCGTTGGGTATCGCCTTTCGTTACGACATGCTGGATATTACCGACCAGAAAACTGTAGCTGATTTAATGAAACCGGTAAAAGTGATTTCCGACAAGATGAGCGCCGAGCAGTTGATGACGCAACTGATGCATGAGCGTCAGCATATGTGTTTAGTCTACGATGAATACGGCACCTGGCTGGGCCTGGTGACAATGGAAGATGTAATAGAAACCATTATCGGCCAGCCGATTATGGATGAAACCGACGATATCCCCAATATGCGCCGCTTTGCCAAGCGCCGTTGGGAACACAAACTAAAGAATCTGTCAGACGATTAATGCACTGAACAACAAACAAAACAGGCCGCAATTGCGGCCTGTTTTTTTATGGTAGCTGTTATATTTTAAACTTGCCTACCAACTCGTTCAGCTCTATGGCCAAGCGGGATAGCTCGGTAGCACTGGCGGTGGTCTGGTTGGAGCCTGCCGCCGTTTGCGCGGCTAAATCGCTGATGGTGACGATATTGCGGTCTATTTCACGTGCCACTTTCGACTGCTCTTCTGCCGCGCCGGCGATAACATGGTTTTGATCGCTGATGGCCATAATGTTCTCGGCGATCAGCTCCAATGCATCTGCAGCTAACTTCACCACATTTTGCGCATTATCGGCATTGCTGCTGATTAGTTGCATGGCGTTAACCGCTTCTTTGGCAGAGGATTGCACTTGCTGGATCATTTGCTCAATTTCGCCGGTAGAGGTTTGCGTGCGGTGTGCCAGGCTACGTACTTCATCGGCCACCACGGCGAAACCACGGCCGGCTTCACCGGCGCGGGCTGCTTCTATAGCCGCGTTCAGCGCCAGCAGGTTAGTTTGGTCGGCGACATTGCGGATAACTTCCAACACCTGATTAATCGACGATACTTTGTCGGCCAGGGTATTAATAACCGCAGTGCTCTGGCGCACATCAGCGTTCATTTTTTCAATAACGCTGCGGGTTTGCACTACTTTTTGTGTGCCGTCTTTGGCCAAAGTGGCAGATTGCGATGAAGCTTCGGAGGTTTGCAGCGCGGTACCGGCTACCTCATCTACTGCCGAGCTCATCTCGGTTATCGCGGTAGCGGCTTGTTGCACTTCATCATTTTGCAGTTGCAGTGCTTTGGCTGACTCGTCGGTAACCACGTTTAGCTCTTCAGCGGCAGAGGCTAACTGGTTAGAAGAACTGGCAATATGGCTGATAGCATCGCGCAGTTTTTGCTGCATTTGTTGCAGTGCCTGCGCCAAATCGGTCAGTTCATCGCTGCCTTCAATCGTTACCAGCTGTGTAAGATCGCCATCAGCGATAAAGCGTGCAGATTCCACCGAGCGCGCCAACGGCTGGCTGATACTGCGGGAAATTAATACTGACACTGCCACCGCAATACCCACTGCAACAACAATCAGAATAATTACGGCCATTTTGGCATTTTCATAGGTCGCAATAGAAGATTCCCTGGCATCCAGCGCGGCTTTCTGGTTAATGTCGTCCAACTGGCCCAACTGCTGAGTTATCTCATTGGCTACCGGAGTCATTTGATCCAGCAAATCCTGCGCCGCACCCAGTTCTTCTTTGCGTAACAACTCTAAGGCTTGATCCTGCAAGTCAAAATATTGCTGTCTGGATACCTGATACTGACCAAAAATAATACGTTCCTGCGGGTCGAAAATAGATGCTTCATATGGCTTCTCAAGGTTTAAAAGCTCTTCCCTTAACCTGCTGATCGTATCAAAGGTTTCGCCTTCCTGCGTGATATCAAGCGACAGCAACAACCGCATCGTTAAGGCCCTGTTGCGGTTTATACCGGTTCCTATTGCGCCAATACCAGACACCCCCGGAACAACAGCCGTTTCTACGAAATCAGCCTGAGCTCTCACCTTTGAGATACTTTGCAAACTAAACAAACCTGTAATCGTGAGCAACAGCGCCAAAGCACCAAACGCGGCCAGCAATCGTTTTTGTATGGTTATCGTTCTGAGCATTACTTACCTCTGATTGCAGTTGAATTTGCCTTACGGCTTACTATATCGGCCAAAACCGGGAGAGACTGAAAAATTTCTTTCACTTTAGCTTGTTGCAGGCAGTGTCGCCAGCACTGGATGCATTTTTACCGCCAGAGTAATCTGCTTGTCATATTCAGACATAAAAAAAGGCCGCTTGTGCGACCTTATTTGTTTGCAGGGCTGTTTTACAACTGCGGCCCTGCTGCTACTAAGGCTTTACCTTCGTCGTTATCGGTAAACTTAACAAAGTTATCGATAAAACGCTTGGCCAGGTCGCGGGCTTTTACGTCCCACTCTGCAGCGTTAGCGTAAGTGTTGCGCGGGTCTAAAATAGACACATCGTCTACACCGTGCAACGCCGTTGGCATGGCCAGGTTAAAGTGTGGCAACTGGACAAATTCGGCGTTCTCAATGCTGCCATCCAAAATTGCGTCGATAATAGCGCGGGTGGCTTTAATCGAAATACGCTTACCCGTACCGTTCCAACCGGTATTGACCAGGTAAGCTTCAGCGCCCGATGCTGCCATACGTTTGCCCAGCACTTCTGCATATTTAGTCGGGTGCAGGCTTAAAAACGCCGCGCCAAAACAGCTGGAGAAGGTTGGAGTAGGTTCGGTAATGCCACGCTCGGTACCGGCCAGCTTGGCGGTAAAGCCAGACAGGAAATGGTATTTTGCCTGGTCTTTGGTGAGCTTGGATACCGGCGGTAATACGCCAAAGGCATCTGCGGTTAAGAAGATAACCTTTTTCGCATGGCCGGCTTTGGATACCGGCGTAACGATATTGTCGATATGGTAGATCGGGTACGACACCCGGGTGTTCTCGGTTTTCGAACCGTCATTGTAATCAATAGTGCCATCGGCCAGCACAGTAACGTTTTCTAACAACGCATCGCGGCGGATGGCATTATAAATATCCGGCTCGTTTTCTGCTGACAGGTTAATGGTCTTGGCGTAACAACCACCTTCAAAATTAAATACTCCGGCGTCGTCCCAACCGTGCTCGTCATCACCAATCAGCTGGCGCTTCGGATCGGTAGACAGCGTGGTTTTACCGGTACCGGATAAACCGAAGAATACCGCCACGTCGCCGTCTTTACCCACGTTGGCCGAGCAATGCATAGAGGCAATACCCTGCAGCGGTAAAAAGTAGTTCATCATGGAGAACATACCTTTTTTCATCTCACCGCCGTACCAGGTGCCGCCGATCAGCTGGATACGTTCGCTCAGGTTAAAGGCAACGAAGTTTTCTGAATTTAAACCCTGCTGTTGCCAATCCGGGTTGGTGCACTTAGCACCATTCATCACAATGAAATCCGGCTTGTAAGTTTCCAGCTCGGCATCAGTTGGGCGGATAAACATGTTCTTGACGAAATGCGCCTGCCAGGCCACTTCGGTAATAAAGCGCACTGCTAAGCGCGTATCGGCGTTAGCACCACAGAAGGTATCGACTACAAATAAGCGTTTGCCGGACAATTGCTGCGTAACCAGGGCTTTTAAATCAGCCCAGACGGCGGGGGTTATGGCTTTATTGTCGTTTTTACCTTGATCAGACCACCATACGGTGTCGCGGGTGGTGTCATCGCGCACTATGTATTTATCTTTCGGCGAGCGGCCGGTAAAAATGCCGGTATCGACTGAAACCGCGCCTGATTTGGTCAGTTTGCCTTGTTCATAACCTTGTAAATCACTGCGGGTTTCTTCCGCAAATAATTGCTCATACGAAGGGTTATAAATAATTTCCGTGACATCTGTGATGCCGTATTGGCCCAGATCCAGCTCGGACATGATGTAACTCCTAAGGGTACTGTAGGTAAGGGTGCAGTCTCTGGCGGACTTAAATTTCCGGTGCTTTTGTCACGAAATGTTGTTTTTCTGCGCAAAAACCCGACGGCATAATAGCGTTTTTCCAGCACAAAAGATAGTTAGCAATTGCGCTGATTTGGCTAAAAACCGCGTCAGTACTGGTATGCAGCAAAGCTATGCAATATTTGTGGGTAGTTATGAAAGCTTTCAGTCTCAGGCTGTAAGGTTACGCTCTGTGGCTCTGGCTTTGATTAATTGCGGCCAAGGAATGCTGGCCTGGCCCATGACCATAAAATCGGGATTAGCCAGGGTGTCGCGCTGGTTGTAACTGAGCGGAGTAAATTCACTGTCGAGAATTTTGCCACCGGCTTCTTCTACGATGACATGCACAGCTCCGGTGTCCCATTCGCCGGTAGGGCCTAAACGCAAATAACAATCGGCTTTGCCTTCTGCCACCAGGCAGCTTTTCAGTGAGCAACTGCCCAGTGCGATATACTCAACGTCATGTTTGCTTTGCAGTAAATCGACTATAGGTTGCAGCGGTTGGCGACGGCTGATAGCGATTTTCAGCGTTTCACCGGCCTGGTGTTCATTTACTCTGATGCGGTTAATTAAATTGCGTTGTTGTTTGAAAGCGCCATGACCGCGGGTGGCGTAATACAGTACGTTTTCTTTTGGCCAGTAAATAACGCCCAGCGCCGGCCAGCCGTGCTCTACCAGGGCGATGCTTACGGCAAAATCGCCGCTTCTGGCCACAAATTCCTGGGTGCCGTCCATCGGATCAATCAGCCAGTAGCGTGGCCAGTCTTGTCGTTGGGCTAAAGGCACAAAATAGGATTCTTCCGAGATAATCGGAATATCGGGTGTTAATTCAGATAAGCGGTTGATAATGATCCGGTTGGCCGCTAAGTCAGCCGAGGTCACCGGGCTTAAATCGGCTTTTTCCTGCTGCTCAAAGTTACCGCTTTGGTACAACTGCCATAATTCTGCCCCGGCTTCGCGGGCCGCAGATTTTACGGGGTCAAGCAGTCTGCTTAAAAACATCCGGGTTTGCTTCCAAATATTGCTGCGCTAATAACAGGGCGGCGACACTTCTGGCTTCAGTAAAATCGGCCTGCTGTAATAAGGCGTCACTGTTATGGCGTGACCAGGGCACTAATTCCAGCGGTTCCGGCTCGTCGCCTTCAAGGCTTTCTGCATATAAATCAAAGGCCAGAACTATATGCATTGTAGCATTAAAATAGCCGGGGGCTAAGGCCAGTGATTTTAACTGCACAAAACGGCCGGCGCCAAAACCGATTTCTTCTTTCAGCTCGCGGTTGGCCGCGGTAATAATATCTTCACCCGGGTCAATCAAGCCCTTGGGAAAACCCAGCTGATAATCATGAGTGCCGGCGCAATATTCACGGATCAGGTAAAAATTATCCGCATCAGGGCAGGCGATAATCATCACTGCGCCACGGCCGCTGCCACGCATGCGCTCGTAGGTGCGCTGCTCACCATTGCTGAACTGCAATTCCAACTGCTCAATTTTAAATAAGCGGCTTTGTGCCACGATATCTGCAGTTAAAATTTGTGGTTTTTGTCTACTCTGGTGTTTATCGTCGTGCCGCTGCGTCATGCTGCCACCTCTGGTACAATCCCGAGCCTGTACTATAAAACGATTAACAGGAAAAACCTATGCTGAACTGGGCTGATATTGATACGGTGCTGCTGGATATGGACGGTACTTTGCTTGACCTGCACTTTGATAATTATTTCTGGTTGCAGCATTTACCGCAGCGCTGGGCCCAGATCAGCGGTATCAGTGTCAGCGATGCAGAAGCACAGTTAAAAGCCGAGTATGCTGAATTAACCGGTAAGCTGGAATGGTATTGTCTGGATTATTGGGGCAAGCGCTTACAGCTGCCGATCACTGAGCTAAAACGCGAGGTGATGCACAAAATAGCCATGCGCGCTGATGTGCCGGAATTTCTGACCGCGTTAAAGCACAGTGGCCGTGACATAGTGCTGGTAACCAATGCCCACCCGGACAGTTTGTCGTTGAAAATAGAACGCACTGAGCTGGCCAGCTATATTGATACCTTGATCTCGACCCATGAATTTGGCGTGACGAAAGAAAATTGGGCACTGTGGCAGCGCTTGCAGCAGCGGTTGGGCTTTAACCCGGAGCGGACCTTGTTTGTTGATGACAGCCTGCCAATTTTAAAAGCCGCACAGGATTACGGCATTAAACACTTATTAGCGGTGGCGAACCCTGACAGCCAGCAATTAAGCCGGCAGATCACGGAATTTCCGGCGATTACTGATTACAGCGTATTGTTGGATGATATCCGCAGCCTCAGAAACTGATGCGATAGCGGCCCTGTGCATCCGGCTTACCAAGAAACTGCATGGCCTGGTGTACTTCCCGCGGCATGCTGTCTTGTGGTTTCAGCGTGCCGTTTACCAACAATTGCTCAGCATTAATCACCGCTTTAATATCCAGCCCCAGCAGGTTAGCGCCGTCGGTGCTGAGTACTATGGTGCCGTCAGCGCAGCTTAATTCGCCAAACAGGCTTTGCAGGTCGAGCCAGGTGCCGGTGGGGGTTTGTAACCGCGCATCTTGCCAGCTGGCATTGCCGCTTAACGCTTTACACCAGGGTTGGCCTTGTTGATATTGCGGCACATCCAGCACCAGTTCACCGCTGGCCTCTACCGGTAATGGCAGCGGTAACATCGGCAGCAGTTGCGCCACCGGCAGTTTTACCAGGGTATTGTGCAGTGCCGCACCGGAAAAGCCATAGTTGGCGGTGCCGGTAACATAAGGCAAAGCGCTGTTCTGCGCACTGCCGCTGTGCAGCTCAAACTGCAGCTTGCCGCTAAATAACTGCCAGCCGTGTAATGTCCAACGCAGGGTATCAAATTGCAGCTGCTGATAGCGCAGGCCGGCTATTTCGCCCTGCCATAAGGTACCGGACACGGCACCTAACTGCAGTTGCGGCGGTAGCGGTGCCAGCTTTAGCCACCAGGCCGCCGGGGTTAACAGCAGCATAAACAGTAAATAACTGCAGACACCGGCAACGATAAGTTTTGTTTTTGTCATCCTGCTCTTATACCTACTCTACGACCATGCGTCTTACCCGCACTATGCCCGGTTTGTCTGCGGTTGCCAAATCGACATTCACCAGGGTTACACCATGCTGATACTGCAAGGCATGCAGCCAGCTTAGCAATTGCTCGAAACTGACATCTTCCAGCACTAAGGTCAGTTGCTCATTTTGCGGTTGCATCCGGCTTACTTTAATACCGCCGCTGCGCGCACTGTTACTGATAATTTGCGCTAAGCTGCCACCGGTGCGGGCCGGCGCAGCACCGGCGGCTTTTAACTGCGGTATCAGCTGTTGCAACTGGCTCAGCTGATGCTGCGCAGTTTGCAGTTTTTGTTGCTGTGTTTGTTTAGCCTGATGCAGCGGTTGCCACAACAGCCAATAAAACAAGCCAATCACCACTACCACGGCGGCACCGGCCACCAGCTGTTGTTCGCGCTGTTGCAGCCCGGTCCACCAGCTTAAAAACTGTTGTTTCATACTTTGCCCCGCATCGCGACACTGCCCTGTACCTTGCCGCCATCGTTACTCAGCGCACCTTGCTCTACGCTAAATCCGGCTTGCTCTAATGCGTTTTTCAGCCGCTCAAAGCTTTGGAAACCGTCGCCTTTGGCTTGAAAGCGCAGCTCTGCCCGTTTGGCATCAAAGCGCAAATTCTCCAGGCTGATATCCGGTACCTGCGCCAGTTGTTGCTGTAATTTTGCCAATAACGCCAGGAAGCTTTGCTCTGCATCAGCGCCACCGGCAGCGGCCAGCTTTTGCTGCAGTTGCAGGTTAAGGTTGACTATCCGCTCACCCGGAAAGGCTTGCTGATACAAGGCCAGGCTTTGTTGTTGCAGCGCCAGGCTTTGCCGGCCCAATTGCCAGTTAGTGATACCAAGTTGCAGCAAATACAGCGTAAGGCATAAACCGGCAAGAATGGCGCTGCTTTGCCACAGCCGTAACTGCGGGTTGCTTTGTCGTTTCGGTTTATAGTCGCCCTGCAGTAAATTAAAGTCGTTGTGCTGCAGTTGGCCGGCCAGTAACGCCAGCGGCAGCTCAGGTTCGGCGGCCTGATACGGCTGCAACACTTCTTCCGGCCAGGGGCTGTAGCTGGTCAGCATTGGTAAGGCTGCCAGTTGCAGATAATCACCCCACCAGGCGGCGTCAATGGCTGTAACCTGCCAGCTGTTTTGCTTTAACAGCCACTGCTCGTGCAACTGAATACAGGCCGGTAATTGCTGCTCGGGAATTAATAACGCGTCCGGCAGCAGGCGGCTGACACTGAAGCCGGCTTGTTGTAACCAATGCAGCCATTGCGCCATTTGTTCATGCCGGCACACAGCTACTTGCTGGCTGTACTGGCCATCGTGATGCACCAAATTACCCAGTGCTAAAAACAGCTGCTCGATATCTTCGGCCTGATCTTCTTCCAACATGTACGGCAGTGCCTGCAACAGCTGGCGGTTGGGTTTACCGGGTAAGTTAACCTGCTTTAGTACCACATCGGATGCCGGCACCAGCGCAATCACCGGGCGCTGGCCCAGCCGGATTGCTAAGTCAGCCAGCTGATCTGCGCCTGATAATTCGCCGCTGGCGATCACTTCCTTGCTGTGGCTGGCCCATACCAGCCAGCTAACTGTTTGCTCTGCCCGGCTGCCAAGCCGGATCACCAATTGCTCACTCACTGCTGGCCTCCAAAGCGCCGCGCCAGTACTTTAACCTGGTTATTATCATTTATTTTCAGCACCGACGTTAACACAAAGCCGCTCTCCAAATAAGCCGTGGTTGCCACCAGCCGGAAGCTGTCAGATTTCACTACCAGCATCGTTTTTACCTCATCCGGCACTGTGATGCCGGCCAGGATAGGATCGGCCAGCAGTGCTTCTGCCGTGGCGAAACCTTCTTCCGGCCGGTTAGTGATTAAATCCAGTGCGGCCTGTTCTGTCAGTTCCGGGATCAGTGCGGCCAGCAACACGGCGTTATCTTCCGTTAAGGTGTTCACATTTAACAATAGCCGGTTATCTTCCGGCACTACACAGACATAAGGCTGCAGCAGCTGATAGTCATTTGGCGTTAAGTCCAGTATCACCCGTAGCTCCGACGGGTCTGCCATCAGCGTATTCGCGCTGTAATAAGCAAAACGCAGCGCGGCATAATCATCTTCTTCTGCACTACCGGCGGTGCTGAGCAGGCTGTCTTCATCCAGCCAGTCGCCGATACGGGCGGTGAGATATTCCGCCGGCATGCTCAGCTCAGTAATTTTCAGCTCCAGCAAACGCTGAAAAGCTTTTTGCGCCGCGCTTGGCTCCGGCTGGCCACCACTTGCCGGGGTCACATTTTGCAGCGCATTCAAATTAAAGCAACTGCGCAAATCACTGATATCACCACTTATGGTGCCGTCTTCTACCGGAAAGGTAGCGCCACTCAGCGCCCAATCCTGGGATAAATTTACCGTTTCCTGGCCGGCAAGGGTGCGTGCCAGTAAGACTTTGGCAAATTGCTCTGCCCCCATGGCATACCACAATGCCTGTTGCTGCTGTTGCATGTTCTGCTGGCGTTGCAACTGCAGTTGCAGCCGGCCGGTCATATTAACTGCAATTACCACCACGATGGCGATGATCATCAACACCGCTACCAGCGCGACACCCTGTTGTTTACGCCGCAATATCATTCTATGCCGCCTTCGCTGACAACGGCGTCCGGCAGCATAAAAATACGCTCCAACCGGCCAAGGTTTTCATCAATCAGGGTTACCCTTACGGCGGCGGGAAAATTGGCGTCCTGCCAGCGCTCCTGCCATTCTTCGCCCTGCAGATAATGCACTTCAAAGCCGGTCAGGTTGCTTTGCAGCAGCTGTATTTTCGGCTCGGTGCCGGTTACCGCATCCGGATACAAGGTAAACAACCGCTGCAAGTTGCCTTCCTGTAAACGGTAGGCCACGGTTTGAATTTCGCTGCGCGGCAATATCATGCCCGGGTTACGCCAGCCCTGGCGGGTAAAACTGACACCGTGATCTTCGCTGTCGAGCAAAAACTGTTCGCCAAATAAGCGGAATTTTTGCGGTGCCTCGCCGTCAATCCGTACATGCCGTACACTGATCTGCATAAAGTCACGCTCCAGCATCAGCATAGTGCGCTGCAATTGCACCAGACGCTCACTGGCTTGCTGTGACAGTTCATCGCTTTGCGTTACGCTGCTGAGAATAGCAACAGAGGCCAGGCCCACCAGCGCAAAAATAGCCGCCGCCAGCAGCATTTCAATAAAGGTAAAACCGCTGTTGGCCTTAACCACCTGGCTTACCTTTATAGCTTTGTAGCTGATACAACACCTCGTCCGGCGTTTCGGCCAGGCTAACGCTGATTTGCACCAGGCGTAAGTCGTCATCCGGCAGCTTGCTCAGCTGTTGTTGCCATAACCATTGCCGGTTAGCCATCTCGACCTGCTGCTGCGATTTTTCTTTTCCCGGCCAGTCTTTATCAATTAATGCCAGATGCATCTGGTTATTGGCGATATAGCTGGCGATGGTTAAATCATCTAACTGACTTAAACTACGGATATGCGCCGAACTGGCTTGCATAATGGCCATACCGGCGGTGGCAAAAATCGCCATTGCTACCAGCAATTCCAGCAAGGTAAAGCCGTTGCGTTTCATGGCAGCTCCGTTGCTACCGGCGTGCGGTTCAGCGGTATGGCAAAGTCAGTACTGACGCTGCTGTACAGCGGAGTTAAGTCTGAGTTTTCTGCCAGCAGCAGCTGAAACGGACTGATTTCACCGGACGACAAAATAAACACCTGCGGCAGTACCGGTATGTCGGCATTCTCATCGGTTTGCTCGTCGTCATCCAACTGCCATTCCAATTGGCTGAGTAAGTTGCTGTCCTCTCCGGCCAGACCTTCCAACTCCAGCTTCAGGCTGATATCGGCCGGCAACTTATGTTGTTTCAACCCAGCCGGTTCTTCGGCCGGCAGCCATTTCGCATCTTTGTTGTTGTAATATAAAAAGCCGTAACGGTCCGGCAGAATATACAAACCCCATTCTTGCTGTTTTAACAGCGCCGTTTCGGCGACAAAATGGAAAATTTGCTGAAACCGTTCCGCTTCTTTTTCTAACCGTTCTTCACGCGACTCGCCGCTGAAATTCATTACCACTGTGGTTGCCAGCAAACCAATTAACAGCATAACCAGCATTACCTCTACTAAGGTAAAGCCGGTTTGTTCACGCTTTAGCGCTGGCAGCAACAACATTAGTTATTGTTGCTCTGGTTCGCATCCAGGTTCCAGTTACCGATATCATCGTCGGTGCCGGCGGTGCGATCCGGGCCTTTACTGAGAATATCGATACGACCGACCTGGCCCGGGCTTACCAGAATATAATCTTCGTCCCACGGATCTTTCGGTAAACGGCGGATAAAGCCACCTTCCGGAAACGAGCGCGGTACCGGCTGTGAGGTGGGCGCAGTAACTAATGCCTGCATACCTTGTTCAGTATTGGGATAAAAGCCGTTACGTAAGCGGTACATATCCAGAGCACTTTCTAACTGCTGAATATCCACCACCGCTTTTTGCCGCGCCGCTTGTTCCTGGTTACCTATCAGGTTAGGTACCACCATACTGGCAATAATGCCCAGTATTACAATAACCACCATTACTTCTAACAGCGTAAAACCGCGTTGCGCTGTTGTTTTGCGTTGCTTAACCATATTAACCACCACCTACCATATTGTTTAACGCTAAGATCGGCTGCAAAATCGCCATCACAATAAATAACACCATACCGGCCATCACTGCTACCAACACCGGTTCAAACACTTTCAATGACACTGTAACCAGGGTTTCAAATTCGCGATCCTGGGTATTGGCCGCGCGCTCCAGCATGGAATCGAGCTGGCCGCTTTTTTCGCCGCTGGCAATCATATGCAGCATCATGGGCGGAAACAGCTTGGTTTGCTCCAATGCGTTGCGCAGTGAGGTACCTTCACGCACCCGTGCGGTAGCATCGGTGACGGCTTGCTTCATAAAGGTATTGCTCAGCACGTCGGCACTGATGCGCATGGCTTCCAGTAACGGCACGGCTGACGCATTCAGAATACTTAAAGTCCGGGCAAACCGCGCGGTATTCAGCCCCTTGGTAACTTTACCGATAATCCGGCTTTTTAATACCAGTTGGTCCCAACGAAACCGCACTGCCGGTTTAAGCAGGGCGCGTTTAAACAGCACCAGACCCAGCATAATGCCAATCAGCACAAAGATACCGTAAGTGCGCAAAAAATCGCTGGCGGCAATTAAAAACAAGGTGGAGCCTGGCAGGCTTTGGCCCATATGTTCAAACTGACCGACAATTTTCGGCACCACCGCCGCTAATAAGATAGAAATAACCAACACAGCAAAACAGGTAAGGATAATAGGGTACAACAATGCCTGCAGAATTTGGCTGCGCATATGTTGGCGCTGCTCGGTGTAATCTGCCAGCCGGTTTAATACCTGGTCCAGGTGGCCGGATTTTTCCCCCGCCGCCACCATAGAGCGAAACAGGTGGTCAAACACATAAGGAAACTCGGCCAGGCCCTCGGCCAGGCTGTAACCCTCTACCACCTTAGAGCGCACGGCCATCATCATATTGGTTAACCGTGGCTTATCGCATTGTTCCGCCACGGCTAACAGCGCGCTTTCAATCGGCAACGCCGCTTCTACCAACGTGGCTAACTGACGGGTAATTAACGCCAGCTCGGAGGCAGAAATATTGCGTTTAAACCATTGTTTGCCCGACGCCAGCAGCTTTTCCTGCTGTGACGCCAGCGCCACGCTGACCGGGGTTAATTTTTGCTCGCGCAGCAGGGCACGGGCATGGCGGGCGTTGTCTGCTTCCAGCACACCCTTGGCGTTTTTGCCACGCGCATCCAGCGCCTGATATTCAAACGCCGCCATTACACATCCTCACGCGTTACGCGCAGCACTTCTTCCAGCGTGGTTTCACCGCTCAGTACCTTGCTGAAACCGTCAGCGCGGATGCTGGGGCTGTGCTGGCGCACGTATTTCTCAATCGCTTGCTCGCCTTTACCGTTATGAATAAGTTCGCGGATATGTTCATCCACCAACAGCAGTTCATGGATACCGGTACGGCCACGATAGCCGGTGTGGTTGCAGTGTTCACAGCCACGGGCACGGTAGATCAGCACACCTTCTTTTTTTGTTACGCTGAGTAAATTGCGCTCTTCTTTATCCGGCTCGTGTGCTTCTTTGCAGTGCGGGCATAAGGTGCGTACCAGCCGTTGCGCCAGTACGCCAAGTAAACTGGAGGATAATAAAAACGCTTCTACGCCCATATCTTCCAGCCGCGTAATGGCGCCGGCAGCTGTGTTGGTGTGCAGGGTAGATAATACTAAGTGGCCGGTTAAACTGGCCTGTACCGCAATTTGTGCGGTTTCCAGATCGCGGATTTCACCCACCATCACCACGTCCGGGTCCTGGCGTAAAATGGCGCGCAAACCACGGGCGAACGTCATGCTGACTTTGGTATTGACCTGGGTTTGGCCGATGCCTTCCAGCTCGTATTCAATAGGGTCTTCTACGGTAAGAATATTGCGATCTTTAGTGTTAATCTCGGTTAAACCGGCGTACAAGGTGGTACTTTTACCGGAACCGGTTGGGCCTGTTACCAGAATAATACCGTGCGGCTTTAAGATTAGCTGCGAGAATGCCTGTTGTACCGACAACGTCATGCCAAGGTCAGCTAAATTCAGGTGTGAGTTGTTCTTATCCAATAAACGCATTACCACCCGTTCGCCATGGCTGGAGGGCATGGTCGATACCCGCACATCCACGGCGCGGCCGGCAATACGTAAACTGATGCGGCCATCCTGCGGCACGCGTTTTTCGGCAATATCCAGTTTGGCCATAACCTTAATGCGCGACACCAGCAAGCTGGATAAGCGCCGGTTAGGCCGCAGTACTTCACGCAAAATGCCGTCTACGCGAAAGCGTACTATTAAGGCTTTTTCAAAGGTTTCGACATGAATATCAGAGGCGCCTAACTTGATGGCTTCACCCAGCATGGCGTTAATCAGCTTGATAATGGGCGCGTCATCTTCGTTTTCCAGTAAGTCTTCGCTTTCCTGAATATCATCGGCCAGCGAGGCTAAATTTACCTCATTGCCGATGTCTTCCATCAGCTGCTGCGCCTCTGACGAATCACGCTGATAGCAAGCTTCCAGCATGGCTTCAAACTCTACCGCGGATAAACGCTGCAGTGCAAAGGGCTCAGCCAGTACGCGACGCACTTCCAACACCGCGGCCGGCGCTGTAGCCGTATGAATATACAGTTGCCAACCGTGGGCTTGTTGTTGCAGCAGCACACCGTGGCGCTTGGCAAAGCCAAAGGGTAAACGGACCCTGCTGCTGGCGGGTTTTACCTGCTCTGTATCCAGCGCGTCCATTAATCCTGCTTCCCTTGCTCAGTAACCGCAGGCGGTTGTTGTTCCTGCATATATTCATCAAACGTTGGCGGCAACGCCAGTGAGTCATCCCATTCCGGTAGTACGACCTGTTTAGTGTTGGGCATTAAGCGGATGCCTGCTTCTTCGCGTTTTAGCTGTTCGGCGCGGATATAGTTGTATTTGGTTTTTGAGATACCGGAAATAGCCGAGCCTTCGCGCACTATGGTGGCTTTAATAAACACCATCAGATTACGCTTTTGTTTGGTGACACTGGTCGACTTAAACAAATGGCCTAAAATAGGAATGTCACCTAAAATAGGCACCTTAGATTCACTTTCCTGCACATCTTCGTCAATTAAGCCGCCCAGCACTACGGTTGCGCCATCATCGGCCATTACGGTAGTTTTAATTTCGCGTTTGTTAATAGTGATATCTACCGCGGTGGCGCCGCCGATACTGGACACTTCCTGCTCAATGGTCAGTTGTACTGCATCACCTTCGTTAATTTGCGGTGTTACTTTAAGTTTAATACCCACTTCCTGGCGGTCTACCTGCTGGAACGGGTTGGTATTATTTGAGCCGGTGGTAGAGCCGGTGATCACCGGTACTTCCTGACCGACGAGGAAGAAGGCTTCCTGGTTATCCATGGTAGTAATATGCGGTGTGGCCAGTACATTGGAGTTGGTGCTGGTGCGTACGGCTTGAACAAGAGCAGCCCAATCGCCGCTGACGAAGCCGACCAAAGCGCCATTTAAGCCCCCCAATACCTGCCCGGCAAGCGTATAGTCGCCTTCTGTATCTGGAACGGGAACGGTCACGCTTGGTACGCCAACTATAGTTGATTGTTCTACCCGTGGAGGATTCTTAGTTGGCCTGGCAGCAAGAGCCGCGCCGGCTGCATCAATAATAGAAATGGTATTGCCATTGCTAAAGTTGGTGCCGCCGCCGTTTTTATTTAACCACTGCACGCCGAAATCTGTACCATCACCTTCAAATACTTCAACAATAATGGCTTCTACCAGCACCTGAGCGCGGCGGATATCCAGTTGGCGTAATACTTCTTCTAACGAGCGCATCATATCCGGCTGGGCGGTGATCACCAGCGAGTTGCTGTCGTCATGCGCCTCTATACTAATGGCGCGGCCGGTATTCGCTGCTGCGCCGCGTCCGCCCTGGGCTGCGGCTGCACCGCTTGCGCCCTGTACTTCTGCCACTATAGACTCGCTAACGCCTTTTAATACCGGCACCAGCTCTTCTGCTTTGGCATATTTTAAGTAAAACACCCGGGTGTTGCCGCTGGTTTGCAGTTCGCTGTCCAGCCGCTTTGCCAGCTCTATAACGCGCTGCCGTGCTTGTAATTCACCGCTGACAATCACGCTGTTGGTGCGCTCGTCAGCAACTATGCGCGGTACCAGAAAATCCGGTTGGTCAGCACGGCCCTGGCTTTTGTAAATGTTCTCCAGAATACGCACAATTTCCGGTGCAGATGCATACTGCAGTTTGACAATTTCCAGCTCCTGGTCGCCGGCTTTGTCTACCCGCTGAATAATATCTACCAGCCGGTTTACCACTGCTGCCGGGCCGGTCATCATAATAACGTTAGACGGGTCGTAGTTGACTACATGGCCACCACCGGCCTGGTTGCTGAACTGGCGCAACAAGGGTGCTAATTCACGTACCGATACATTGCGTACCTGCACCACCCGGGTAACCATTTCGTCACCCTGGCCCGGTGCGTCATCGGACACGACCGGAATATTGCTGGTTTTGGCGTCTTTGTTGCGCACAACTTTTAATACACCATTGTCCATTTCCACTACGGCAAAGCTGTAAACTTCCAGTACGTTAAGGAAGAACTGATAGTACTGTTGTTCGTTGAGCATTTCGTAACTGCGTACGTTAATACGGCCGCGCACCTGGGGGTCGACAATGATGGTTTTTTTCAGGTTCATACCAACGATATTAATAAATTCATTAATGTCGGTACCTTTGAAGTTAGGTGAGTACATCACCTCTTCCTGCGCTACCACAGTAACGCCGGGAATAACCACAGTCAGCGCGGCTGCAACCAGTAGGCTGGCCAGCGAGCGGCGGGAGAAAAAAGCAGATTGCCCTGATTTCATTAGCTTATAACCAATTAATTTTAATAATTATTGTGACAGGTTCACCAGAATGTCTCTGATCTCACCATCGCGTTCTATTTTAATTGCCGCTTCTTTGGCGTCGCGTAACTCGTTGATTACGCTCATCGCCTGCTGCATATCGTTTAGCTGAATACCGTTAATCTCTATTGCCAGGTCATTGGCTTGTAAGCCAAGCTGGGTAAACAAGGCCGGATCTTTCCCCGGCATCAGGCGATAGCCGGCCAACTGGCCGTTCGGCCGGTGTGGTGTAACACGGATATAGTCAAAAAACTTCATCGGCTCAGCGATCAGCTCGTCGCGGTGCAGCTCTATCGCTTCGTTAGCTTGCATCGGTGCCATTTCCATTGGTTCCGGCACCGGGGCCATATCCATGTTTTCTTCTATGCCTTGCTCATCGGCACGGCCTAAACCGGCATTGGCCTGGGCAATTTTAGTGTACTCAATGCCATCAAGCATCAGGGTTTCATAGCGGCCGGCTTGTTGCAATAAGACTCTGTCAACTAACACCTGCTTTAATACCGCATTGGTGCCTTCGATGGTGTCATCAACGGCATAGGTTGCCTCGGCGCCACGGCTTTCGATAATGGCGCTGCCCTGGCCCGGATTTGCCGTCATGGCGACTAAACCGGTCAGTTTGACATTAAGTTGGGTTTTCGGCGCTTCGGCCACCACCGGTACCGGCTCTGTGCTGGCTTGTGCGGAGGCTTTGCCAAACAAAGAGAAACTCAGCAGTGAGGTTAAATTAACACCACCACGTTGCGGTACCACGCCTGCATTGGTGCCGGATAGTGGCAAAGGTGTGGCAGTGGGGGTTGGCACCAGTTGCCAACTTAACCGCGCAAGCAGCCATGCCAATAACAACACTAAGATCAGGTTCAGTATCAGCTGTACCCGATGCAGTGGTATTTGTTGTAGTCGCTTCACTATTTGCTGCGTGTCTGCTAACTGCTTCATTGCGCACTTCTATATCTGTAAACGATGTCAGTAAACGAAATTCTGTTGTCCGGCAAAAGAATTTCTGAATTTAAAAAACGGAATTCTACGTTAAAAACCGAATTTATCTTACCCGGTTGTGCTGTAACCAACAAGCCGCTGCTGCATATTTACAACATATTAACGGTGTTTTTCGTGTTAATACCGCCAAAACAGCCTGTTTGGCACTATAATGGCGAACTTAGTTCGGCAACACAGTGTAAATTATGGCGCAATCAAAGCAATCTGCTCAGTCTGACAGCCCAACATTACGTTTAGATAAATGGCTGTGGGCTTGTCGCTTCTATAAAACCCGTAGTTTGGCTAAAGAGATGATCGACGGCGGTAAAGTACATTATAATGGTCAGCGCTGCAAAGCCAGCAGAACCGTTGAACCCGGCGCGACAATACGTATCAGCCAGGGTGTAGACGAAAAAGTGGTGTTGGTACTGGGTTTATCTGACAAACGGCTGGCGGCACCTTTGGCGCAGGCTTTGTATGAAGAGACCGCAGACAGCATAGCGCAGCGCGCCGTGCGCGCAGAGCTGCGCAAAACCAACAGCCTGTTTGCACCGCATCCGGACACTAAACCTGACAAAAAAGAGCGGCGTAAGTTACTTTTATTAAAATCGCAGCAGTAAGAGAGCAGCATGGACTCAGATAAGTTATATCGTTTTATTTTTCAGCAAAAGCATGTGCGTGGCGAATTGGTGCAATTGTCTGCCAGCCTGGATCAAATGCTGCTGCAGCACGATTATCCGCAGCCGGTAAAGCAATTACTGGCCGAACTAGTGGCGGCTACCAGTCTGTTAACGGCGACGTTGAAATTTGACGGTGATATTGCTGTGCAGGTGCAGGGTGACGGCCCGGTGCGCTTTGCGGCGGTAAACGGCACAGATCAGCAACAGTTTCGCGGTGTAGTGCGGATGCAATCTGAGCTGCAGGGCGACAGCTTCCGCAGTTTGATTGGCGAAGGCTATATGCTGGTAACCATTACGCCGAAACAGGGTGAGCGTTATCAGGGTATTATTCCGCTCACCGGGGATAGTTTAACCAGTACGTTAGAAGCCTACTTTGCCCAGTCAGAGCAGTTACCTACCCGGTTATACCTGTATACCGATATTCAGCAGCAACACACCCGGGCAGCCGGTTTTATGCTGCAGGTGTTGCCGGTAGAGCAACACAAAGCCAAAGCCGATTTTGCTGACTTGGTAATACTGAGTGACACCCTGACCCAAGATGAGATCTTTAACCTACCGGCCGAACAACTACTCTACCGGTTGTTTCATCAGGAAGAAGTGGAGTTGTTTACGCCGCAGGACGTCAGTTTTGTCTGTGGCTGTTCACGCGAGAAATGCAGTGCGGCTATTATCAGCCTCGGTACAGAGGTGATTAATGAGCACATTGCAGAAGGTAAGCTGGATATCAGTTGCGAATATTGCAATACCACCTATCAGTTTGACAGTGCTGATTTAACTGCCTTATTACAGCAGCTGTAACGGCTTGCTCAGCGTTTTTGCCATCATACCGCCTGATGTGAAACAGTTACCGGTTTACAGGTAACTGTTTCACATCATCTGCCGGCCAATATTCATTTTTTCGTTACAGCCGCAAATAAATTTATTTATATTCAATACCTTATAATTTAGTGAAATTCTGGCACGGCTTTGGCAACAGTACAGGCGTAGTTTTTATATATCTGTGCCATAGCGCACTAAGGAGCAAACTATGTTGGGTTGGGCATTAACATTTTTAATTATTGCACTGATCGCCGCTGTACTGGGCTTTGGTGGTATTGCCGGTGCGGCTGCCGGTATAGCCAAGGTAATCTTTTTTATCTTTATCGTGCTGCTGGTTATTTCGTTGCTGGTTAATGCACTGCGCGGTAAAGCGCCCAGACTGTAATTTTTTTGTTGAAGAGGACTAAGTATGACATTGAGTAATTTATTATTTCGCCTGCTGCTGGTAACAGCAATGACGTTTTCAGTAGTAGCGTGCGGTGACAATAACGCCGAAGATGCGGGTGAAAAAATTGATGAAGTAGTTACCGATGCCGGTAATAAGGTCGAAGATTTGTGTGAAGATGTGAAAGACAAAGCCGACGCTGAAGATAAAGACTGCTAAGGCTAAGGCAGCAGCACCATGTGCTGCTGCCTGACTTTAGCTGCCAGGGTTTACGGCTCGGTTTGCTGGTATTTATCCAGTTTGTTGTACAGCGTTTTTACACTTATTCCTAATTGCCGCGCCGTATCAGTTTTATTACCGGCATTTTGTTCCAGCGTATTTAAAATCGCTGCTTTTTCCAGCTGATCCAGCGGCAGACCGCACGGCACTTCGGTCAGACAATGCTCCGCTGTGCTATCAGTCGGGCTGTCCAGCAACAAATGCTCAGGTTGGATTAGGCTATCGGCGAGAATATAAGCGCGCTCTATAGCATGCTTTAATTCGCGTACATTGCCGGGCCAATTGTGGCTGGCAATTAGTGCAAGGGTGTCTGCTGCGAGCTGTTTTTGTTGCTGTTCCTGCGCATTACGATAAGCCAGAAAATGTAGCGCCAGGCCGCAGATATCATCACCGCGATCGCGCAGTGGCGGTACCTGCACCGGAAACTGCGCTAAGCGGAAATATAAATCTTCCCGCAGCACGCCCTCAGTAATAGCCTGTTGCGGATCACGGTTAGTCGCCGCTACTATACGCACATTAGCCTGCTGCACTTTATCACTGCCCACCGGCCGGTATTCGCCGCTCTCCAGTACCCGTAACAGTTTAACCTGCTGCTCCGGCGGCATTTCGGTTACTTCATCCAAAAACAGCGTGCCGCCTTCAGCTTGCGCAAACACGCCCTGGTGGTCGCGCAGCGCACCGGTAAAAGCCCCTTTAGTATGGCCAAACAATTCGCTGTCAACTAACTCCGGGCTGAGCGCGCCGCAGTTAATCGCAACAAAAGGTTGCTCGGCGCGGTAACTGGCTAAATGCAGGGTATTGGCCACCAGCTCTTTGCCTGCTCCGCTTTCACCGGCAATCAATACGTTGGCCTCTGTAACGGCAACTTTACGTAAAGTGCGGTATAGCTTCAGCATGGCGCGCGACGAGCCGACCAATAAACCGAACTGATCCAGTGCGCTGGTATTGGCCTTGGCCGGTTGCCGACTGCTGCTTAGTTGCTGATAAAAATCCTGCAGGGTATCGAGAATGCAGGCAATGTCCAGCGGCCGGCGAAAGTGATAACCGGCGCCGCCACGCATCAGTTTATCCAGCACCGGATCCGGATGGCCATCACTGACCAGAATAAAATCAATTTCAGCCAACAACTTACTGGCGGTTAAGCGCTGATAGTCAGCCTCGCTATGTTGGTCTGCCTGAATAAACGCCAGGTCGCAGGGTTGTTGCATCAATTGCTCTGACCAGGGGGCGGTATCACTGCTTCTTACCACTACGAAGCGGCGTACAGCAGCGGATTGCAACAACTGTGTTGCCAGCTCGGTATCCTGTACGTGCAAAAATAAGCGTGGTTGAGTCATTTGTCCGTTCTCAGTTGTAAGGCATGAGGGGTATCAGCACAGAGACTGTACTCCTGTTCAGTACAGCCAGGCTAGTCTTTAACAAAATAAAACCATTCTGTTTCAATGTAGTGAATTACACCGTACCGGTACTGTAAATTTAACAATATCAATAGGTAGAAGTTACCGGTTGTAGCTGCTGAAATAGCGAAGCATTAAAAAATGCTGAGATAAATCAGAATATTACACCTTGGTACATGAATTGAATATGAACTATGACAGCAGTGAGTATAAGGAGAAGCGTCATGGGACATTCCGGTTCAGCTCAGTCAAACCAGTTTAGCGCAGCAGAAGCGCGTTCGCTGCAGGCAGCTTATGCGGTCTGTATTGAAGCGCAGCAATTTTTCCGCCGTGCGGCGCAGCAGGTTAGCAACAGCAATTTACGGTATAAATTCTTACAGTTAGCCAAATTGCATCTGGATGCAGCACAGCGCTTGGCTAAAACATGCGGTGACGCAGAAACGGCGCCGGATTACCGCAGTGAGTTGGCTGCGGTGCAGTTCTGGTATCTGCACCAGGCTGCCGCCTTGTCGGAGTCATCACAGCAGCAAACTATGTTGGCAGAGCTGGCCGGGTTGCTGCAGCAGCAAATTCGCGGTTTACGTCAGCTTACCGGCGAGTTACACAGCCGCGCGGTTCGCGTCGAGTTAGCGCAGCTAGTCGCCGAATTGCAAATAAGCAGTGATCAGCTGCAGCCGCTGCTGAAAGTTTTACCGGCAAGCGGGAAATAAATACAAACAAAAAATTAACATGAAATGAATACATAAATAATTTAGTTATAAAACAATTGGTTAAATTTTGGCATTAAACTGGCATTAGCTTTATCGTCTCACTACAAAGGAGCGACAACATGAAACGTACAACTTTAACCATGATGATGGCTTTGGCATTAACCACAACAGCTGTTGCTGCCAACGACTGGAAAGACGGCGCTAAAGATGCGTGGATTGACGGTAAAGCGGAAACTACGCTGTTGTTAAACGGCAACTTAAATTCGTTTGATATTAATACCGACGTGAAAAACGGTGCGGTAACGCTAACCGGTAAAGTGGAAAGTGAAGTTGATAAAGCATTGGCGGAAGAGCTGATTGAAAACCTGGACGGTGTAACCGGAGTGGATAATCAGCTGACCGTGATGGCGTCAGGCAAACAGGCCGGCGATAAAGATAACAGCGGCTTAAAAGACGCCAAAATTGCGACTGTGGTAAAAACCCGCTTGTTGTTTGAATCGGAAGTCAGTGGCACTGCCATTGATGTTGATGCCGATAACGGTGTGGTAACGCTGCAGGGTGAAGTTGATTCTGCTGCCGAGAAAGACTTAGCCGTGGCGATAGCGAAAAATACTACCGATGTAAGCCGGGTAGTAGACAAACTGCAAGTTGCGCAGTAATTCAAAGTTGAGCAGTAATCACTGCTAAGTAACTAAAACGCCGATCTGCGCTTAGCCGCCGGATCGGCGTTTTGCTGTCTGCGGTACTATCCGGTATGCTTTCGCCACGAAATTCAGCGATTATTGGCATTATGCGCATTTTGCACACCTCCGATTGGCATTTGGGCCAGCATTTTATCGGCCGCAGCAGGGCGGCAGAGCATCAGGCATTTTTACACTGGCTGGTAGTGCAGGTTACCGAATTGCAAATAGACGCCATTATTGTTGCCGGTGATATTTTTGATACCGCCACTCCACCCAGTTATGCCCGCGAGCTATACAATCAGTTTATCGGCGCCTTGCAAAGCAGCCGCTGCCAGTTGGTGATCTTAGCCGGCAACCATGATGCGGCAGCGGTGCTGAACGAAAGTAAAAATCTGCTGCAGTATCTTAATACGCAGGTGTTTGCCGGTGGCAGTGCGCAGCTGTCAGAACAATTGCTGGTGCTGCAGGATCAGCAACAGCAGCCGGCGGCGCTGTTGTGTGCGGTGCCGTTTTTACGCGCCCGCGATCTGCTGCAAAGCCGGGCCGGACAAAGTGCTACCGATAAACAGCAGAGCCTGCAACAAGCGATAGCAGAGCATTATCAGCAGCTGTATGCGCTGGCACAGCAGTACAATACGCAACACCGCTTGCAACTGCCAATCATTATGACCGGCCATCTCACCACCTTAGGCGTAAGCCGGTCTGAGTCGGTACGCGATATTTATATCGGCACCCTGGAGGCCTTCCCCGCTGATGCCTTTCCGGCAGCAGACTATATTGCGCTGGGGCATATTCATCAGCGTCAGCAGTTAAATGCCGCCAGCGATATCCGTTACAGCGGCTCGCCTATAGCATTGAGTTTTGATGAAGCCGGCCAGCAAAAGCAGCTGTGGCTGCTGGAGTTTGATGGCGGCAAAAAAACCGTTACCAGCCTGGCTGTGCCGTGTTTTCAAGCCTTGTGCAGTATTAAAACCGACCTGGCCGGGGTGCCGGCTAAAGTGCAGCAGGCTGTCAGTGCGTTGCCGGCAGGGGAAACCCTGTGGTTAGAGCTGGTAATAGCAGAAACCGATGCCTATCTTTCTGACTTACAACAAAGGGTAGAGCAGTTACTACAAGACTTGCCGGTAGAACTGTTACGTTTGCGTCGGCAGCGCACTAATCAGGCGGCCGGTTTAACGGTAGCGGCACAGCAAAGCCTGGCCGAGCTGTCTGCGACAGAGGTATGGCAAGCCAGGCTGGAAACAGAATCGCTGAGCGCGGAACAACAGCAGCAGTTAACCAGCCTGCATCAGCAGGTGCTGGAAAAGGTGCAGGAGGCGCAGTGAAAATTCTGTCGGTACGGCTGCAAAACCTGAACTCACTGCGCGGCGAATGGCTTATAGACTTTCGCCAACCGCCGTTTAACCAAAGCAGTATTTTTGCCATTACCGGCCCAACCGGTGCCGGTAAAACTACCATCCTGGATGCGATTTGTTTGGCGTTGTATCACCAGACGCCAAGGCTGAAAACCTCGCCCACCAGCAATGAGCTGATGACGCGCCATACCAGTGAGTGTTTGGCTGAAGTCGAGTTTGAAGTGGCAGGGGTTGGTTATCGGGCGTTTTGGAGCCAGCGCCGCGCCAGAGGCCACAGCGACGGCAACCTGCAGGCAGCGAAAACCGAGCTGGCCAGGCTGGACGGCACTATTTTGGCAGAAAAAACCAGCGATAAACTGCGGCTGGTTACCGACATAACCGGGCTGGATTTTGGCCGCTTTACTAAATCTATGCTGCTGGCGCAGGGCGGCTTTGCGGCATTTTTAAATGCCGATGCCAATGAACGTGCCGAACTGCTCGAAGAGCTTACCGGCACTGATATATACGGCCGTATTTCACAGCAGGTGTTTATTGACTGCCGTGAGCAAAAAAGCCAATTGGAGTTGCTGCAAGCCAGAGCCGGCGCAGTAGAGCTGTTAAGCGAGGAACAACAACAAGCGTTAGCGGCAGAGCTGGCAGGGCTAAAAACTGCACTGGTGCAACAGCAACAGGCTGTGGCAGAGCAGCGCAAGTTGCTGCAATGGCGTGAGCAGCTGAGCAGTGCAGATCAGGAGCTACAGCGCGCGGAGCAGGAACTGCAACAAGCAGTCGCCGATTCTGCTGCGCATCAACCGCAACTGATCAGATTACATGCTCATCAGCCGGCCAGTAAGCTGGCGCCGCTGTACAGCGCCATGCAGGCACAGCTGGTGCAGCAACGACAATATCGCGACGAACAAGCTACGCTGACAGCTGCGTTGGCACAGGCATCGACACAGCAAGCAATGCTGTTATGGCAGGGTATGCAGCAGTTGCAACAGCAGCTGCAGGCTAATATGCAGCAGTTGCAACAGTTGCAGACACAGCAGCAACAAGGCCAACAGCAACAAGTCGCGTTAACCGCGCAGCGCTCTGAGCTGAACGCCGCGGCACAGCAGTTAACAGCACGGCTGGACGGTGTTGCTTTAGACAGCCTGCGCCGTGAGCAACAGCAGCGCCGTGAGCAGCAATATCGCCTGCAGCAGTTACAGCAGCAATTGCAACAGCAGCAAAAGCTGCAACAACAGTACAGCGCCTTGCAGCAGCAACTTAATACAGCAGAGCAGGCACTGCTGCCGGTTAGCGCGCAGCTGAGCGCCCTGCGCCGGCATTACCCGATACTGCTGGAACAGATCCGCGATAAAAAGCAGTTATTGCAGCAGCAACAACTGATTATGCAGTTATCCGCCCATCGTGAGCGTTTACAGCCGGAGCAACCTTGCCCGCTGTGCGGCGCTACCGAGCATCCGGCGGTCAGTGCTTATCAGCAGCTGAATAGCAGCGCAACGGAGCAGGAACTGCAAGCGTGTGAAGCAGAATTAGAACAAACCAGGCTGCGCGGTGAGCAGTTAAATAAGACGGAGTCGGCCCGCCAGGCGGAAATAACCCAGCTGCAGCAGCAAATAACCCGGCTAAGTGCTGATTTAACCGGGCTTACAACGGCAATAGAGCAAGCCGCACCAGGTTGCACGGAACAGAGTATCGCCACGACGCTGCAAGCTTTGGCGACAGAGCTGAACAGCGCAGAGCAAAACCTGAATCAGCTGGAGCAACTGCAACAACAGCAACTGCAGTTAACACAGCAACTGCAGGACACAGAGCGACAGCAAACGGCTTTGCAACACCGTCTGCAGTTAGAGCAGCAGCAAAGCCTGCGCCTGGAAGAGCAACAGACTGAACTTGACGGCCAGCACCGGCACTGGCAGCAGCAGTGGCAGGCGATGGAGCAGCCGGAACCTGCAGCGGCTGCGCCGGCCACAACGCTGGCTGAGCTAACGGCCGCTTTACAGCAGTTACAGCAACAAGTACTGCAATGGCAGGGGCAACAGCAGGTGCTGCAACGCCAGCAGCAACAGTTGGCACCGCAGTTACACCAGGCAGAGCGGCAATGGCAGCAAGCGCTGGCTGAGAGTAATTTTGCCAGTGAAGCCGATTTTAACGCGGCGCTGCTTAGTGATACCGAGCTTGCCGGCTTGCAGCAACTACAACAAAACCTGCAGCAAGCGCAGGCGTCAGCCGCGCGGTTGCTGGCAGACCGGCAGCAGCGCCGGCAGTTGCTGGCGCAGCAGCAGTTAACCACGCTAGCCTCCGCAGAGCTCAGTGCAGCGCTACAGCAACAAGAGCAGCAGGTGCAGCAGCTAACGGAGCAGCAGGGACGGTTGCAGCAGCAACTCAGCAGTGATGGCGAGCGGCGTGACGCACAGCAACAGCTGTTGCAACAGATTGCGGCGCAACAACAGCAGTATGAACACTGGCAGCGGCTAAACAGCTTGATTGGCTCGGCCGATGGCGCCAAATACCGCCGCTTTGCCCAGGGGTTAACGTTGCAGCAGCTGATTGTTTTAGCCAACCGCCAGTTGGCACTGTTGCACAATCGCTATCAGTTAGCCCGCCACAGCGAGGCTGAGCTGGAACTGGTGGTACTGGACACCTGGCAGGCCGATAGCCAACGGGATACCAAAACCTTGTCCGGCGGTGAGAGTTTCCTGGTCAGTCTGGCCTTAGCTCTGGCTTTGTCAGATTTAGTCAGCAACAAAACCCGTATTGATTCGCTGTTTTTGGATGAAGGCTTCGGTACCCTGGACGCGGATACGCTGGACAGTGCGCTCAATGCGTTGGATAACCTGCATGCCAGCGGCAAGATGATCGGTATTATCAGCCATGTAGAAGCATTAAAAGAGCGGATCCCGCTGCAAATAAAAGTAGAAAAACAGCAGGGCCTGGGCTATAGCCAAATTCGCATCGTTAGTTAGCGTGCTGTTGCCACAGTGCGGTAAATTCGGCGGCGGGCAAAGCTTTACTGCAGTAAAAGCCCTGGTAGTAGTCGCAGCCCTGTTGTTGTAAAAACGCCAGTTGCCCGGCCGTTTCCACGCCTTCTGCCAGCACCTTGAAGTTCATGGTATGCGCCAGCGCAATAATGGCGCTGACAATTTGCTTGTCGTCATTAGCCTGTGGGATATGCTCTATAAAACGCCGGTCAATTTTCAGCACATCCAACGGTAGCCGTTTCAGGTAGGCCAGTGATGAATAGCCGGTACCAAAATCATCAATCGCCAGCCGTACACCCAGGCTGCGCAGCTGTTGCATGGTGGTTACAACCTGCTGCTCGTCCAGCATCAGCGCGCTTTCGGTCACTTCTAACTCAATAAGATGTGCCGGTACAGCAGTTTCCGCCAATACCTGTGTTAGCTGCGCCAGTAAGTCGCCTTTACTGAATTGTTGCGCTGAGACATTAATAGCCAGACTGAACGGCGCTATGCCTTTATCCTGCCAACGTTTAAGTTGCTGACAGCTGTGACGGATAACCCATAGCCCTAATTCATGGATCAGACCGCAACTTTCCGCCAGGGCAATAAACACTGTGGGTGATACCTGTCCAAGTTGTTGATCGTGCCAACGCAACAACACTTCGGCGCCTGTTATACGGCCGCTACTGATTTCTATCTGAGGCTGGTAATAGCATTGTAATTGCTGCTGCTTCAATGCGTTACGTAGTTTGGCTTCCATCAGCACGCGCTGCCGCGCCTGCAGGGTAAGTTCATCAGAATAAAATGCCACATTATTGCGTCCACTGCCTTTTACTTTATACATGGCAGCGTCAGCTGCTTGCAGTAGTTCGTCGCTGGTAGTGCCGTGCTGCGGATAGCTGCTGATACCAACAGAAAGCGCGGTCATCACTTCACTGCCGTTAGTTAAAATACAAGGCTGTTGCAACTGCTGCATCAGCTGCTGTGCCAGTTGCAATAGTTGGGTTTCTGTCATCGCCGCTGTAACCAGTAGCGCAAACTCATCGCCGCCAAGCCGGGCGAGAATATGCCCCGGTGTACAGCAACGCAGCAAGCGCTGACTAACCTGTAGCAGCAATTCATCACCGGCACTGTGGCCAAAGCTGTCATTAATGTCTTTAAAATTGTCCAGGTCCATCAGCAACAGTGTGCAGTGGCCGTTGGCTGTCGCAGCCTGCTGAATAGCTTTATCAACACTGTGGCTGAAGTTGCGCCGGTTGGGTAATTGCGTAACGGCATCAAAATTTGCTAATAAAGCCAGCTGAGCTGCCTGTTGTTTGCGCTCGGTTAAATCTACATCGATACAATATATTTGTGGCTCGCCGTCCGGCAGTTTTACCACAGCATGGCCGGAAAAAACCGCTACCATGCTGCCGTCTTTGCGCTGTAACAGCAACTCTTCCGACGGCACGGCTACACCGGTGGCCGCCATCTGCGCCATGGCGGTACCAACGGCCTTGTGCATGGGGGGCGGAATAATCAGGTCGAGTAAATTTTGGCCAATGGCTTCTTCGTTGCTATAGCCGTATATTATTTCGCTGGCTTTGTTCCAATAGATGGTTGTACCGTCGGCGTTATAGCCCTGGATGGCAATTTGCGGTGTATTGTCGAGCAAGGTACGAAACCGTAGCTCATTCTCTGCCAGTTGTTGCCGGATAGCACGTTGTTGGCTGATATCATGGATCACGGAGATAAAATAAGCCCTATCAGCGGAGCGGACAATGGCAACCGATAGCCTGGCCCATAGTGTTGTGCCATCTTTGCGCAAATACCGCTTCTCCAGCGTATATTCATCTGCCTTGCCGTCAATCAGCGGCTGCAATGCCTGCAGATCTTTATCTAAATCCAGCGGGTGGGTCAGCTGTTGAAATGTCAGCTGTGTCAACTCTGCGTAGGTAAAGCCCAGCATTTGACAAAAGGCACGGTTTACCTGCAATAACTCACCTTGTAACGACACATGGGCAATACCGGCGGCGGCGTAGTCGAAGGTATCCCTTAACGCCCGCTCTGATGCCCGCAATGACTTGGCATAGTACTGCTTTTGGCTAAGCAGAAACCACGCCAATGCCGCTGTCAGGCTGACGTAGAAATACCCTTTGTAGCTCTGGTACTGTGTCAGCGCAGCGGCATCGCTGATCATTAACGCCAGTACCCGGTCACTGCCGCCGATCCACAGTAAGCCGAAAGCAAGATAAACTGCGGCGCCAAACCATGGCCGTTGCAACAGGGAGGGGGAAAGCTTTTGCCTGGTTGTTGTCATTACACCTGCTCAATACCCGATAATGTATTTGCAATAGCAAGCATAGCGCAATTATGCGAATGGCAAGGTGAAATGGCTGCAGATCAAGCTGTTGATAACAAAGGGCCCGCATTGCGCGGGCCCGGTAGTTTAGAACGAGTAAACCAGTGTCAGTGAGGTTTGCGTGTCGGTTTTCTTTTTATCTGCCGGCACGTCGGAGTCATTTTGGATCAGGAAGGCTGCTTTCATTTGCAGTGAACCGTTAATCTTGGCCAGCAGTGAGGTCTCGGCAATGGCACGGGTGTTATCGTCACCGTATTCTACGCTTAACGTCTGGCCAAAGCTGGCCGATTCGCTGATAGTCCAGTTAAACGCTGCTGCGCCACGCACTATCATGCCGCTTTCTGTTTCGCCGGTAGAGCGCTTGCCACTGAAATAACCCGGACCGATTTCGACATCCAGCGATTTATCTTCGGTGTTATACAACCTGGTACCATAACCTACCGCTACTGTGGTGTACTTCAGGTAGGCGCCGAATTTATCATCGGTGTAAGAACCAAACACAAATAACTTATCAAACTCATTGTCCAGTTTATACGCGGCTTTGCCGGAAATCAGGTAACGCTCCGCCGAGCGCTCGGTGACCTTGTCGCCGTTATCATCCTCTTTCTCATCTTCTTTAAAGAAAGCGCTGAAAATATACTGGTTACTCCATTGCTGCAGCTCCTGCCTGGCATCAATTTTACCGGTAATCGAGGTACCCACGGTGTTGCCTGAGGTAGTAATGGCACCCAGTTCAGCTGAGGTGGTCCATACTTTGTCACTGCTGTCATCCGCGATAGCGGAAAAACTGCCGGCAGCCAGGGCGGCTGCCAATAAAGAATACTTCATGCTTACTCCTGCTTATCTTGCTTAATATGTACATCCATTTGCGGAAACGGAATACCGATACCCTGTTCATCAAACGTCAGTTTTACCTTCTCTAGCGTATCCCAGTACACGCCCCAATAGTCGGCGGAGTTAACCCAGGGCCGCAGATGGATATTAACGGAGGAATCGGCCAGTGCGGCTACCGCAATAACCGGCGCCGGCTCTGCTAATACCCGGCTGTCTTGCTTAATAATGTCGGTAAGAATTTGTTTGGCTTTACGTAAGTCGGCGTCGTAACTGATGCCGATTAGCAAATCAACGCGGCGGATTGGCTCTGCAGAGTAGTTGGTAATGGCGCCACCGGTAATTTGCGCATTGGGTACTATCACCAACTTGTTATCCGGTGTTTTCATAATGGTTTGGAATATTTCAATTTTATCTACAGTGCCTGTAATGCCGCCGGCATCGATAAAATCACCGGATTTAAACGGCCGGAACAAAATGATCAAAATACCTGAAGCAAAGTTGGCCAACGAGCCCTGCAATGCCAAACCTACGGCCAGACCGGCTGCACCCAGGATGGCAATAAACGAGGTGGTTTGCACGCCAATTTGTGACAGCGCCATAAGCGCGGTGGCAATAAAAATAATGACGTAAACTATACTGCAGACAAAAGACACTACGGCTTTATCAACACCACGTGACAACAGCGATCTTTCGAGAAAACGCCGTACGCCTCTGGCAATAAAGCGACCGATATAAAAAATAACAATAGCGGCAATTATTTGCAGCAGGTACCCGAGCAGTACTTCGTGATTTTCCTGAAATAACTTGTTGATTTCATCCATAGTATCGTCCTTCTATCTGGCCTGAAGCAGGCAAACAGCCGAAATAATAGCATAGAAAACAGTGGGCCAGGCTTAAAAGCCGGCACAAATTATTAACCTGATAAATCGGGGAAAAAACTTGGTCGTGGCGGAAAAACCGGATAAAATAAGCAACTCAGCGGTGATTGTAGCTCAGTTGGTAGAGCCCCGGATTGTGATTCCGGTTGTCGTGGGTTCGAGCCCCATCAGTCACCCCACTTCTTTGCCCCCCGTTCACTGCCATACTTAGCTCAATATTCAGTCGGCATTTTGCCGCTCTTATGCCATCCGGGCTGCAACTTTGCTAAGCTGGTACTACCTGCTTAGTCTGTAGATAACGCCATGATTGATCTCACCTCGTTGCAGCAACAGTTACAGCAAACCGACATGCCGCCGGTGGAAAGCTGGCAGCCGCCGTTTTGCGGTGACATCGCCATTCATATCGATGCAGAAGGGCGCTGGTATTATCAGCACAGCCTGATCCAGCGCGACGCGCTGGTAAAATTGTTTGCCTCTGTGTTGTTGTATCAAGACCAACAGTACTTTTTACAAACTCCGGTAGAGAAAGTACGTATCAGCGTGGCCGATGCGCCGCTGTTGATCACCGACTGGCAATGGCAAGCAACAGATAACGGCAGGGCGCTGCTACTCAGCACTAACTTACAGCAGCAACTGGTGGTGAGTCCGGCTAATCCTTTATTGTTGCGGCAAGATCCGCAGCAGCAATTGTTACCTTACCTGCAACTGTGGCGTGGCTTACAGGCCAAGCTTAGCCGTAATGTTTATTATCAACTGGCAGACCAAGCCAGCGCGGTTTTTTGTAATGGCCAACAGCATTATCAGCTGAAAAGTGGCGGCTATCCGTTCAGCTTCGCTATAGTATGAATAAATAAAGCGCCGGCTTACCTGATGGTCTGCAAAAACCGGCACTTTGTCTCAACTCGCTTGTTGAATATTACAGCTCTGTTATCACTGCTTAACTACCCACAATGTAAGAAGGCTGCAATAAAATGAAAAAAACGCCCGTTGCACTGCTGCTTGGTACCCTGTTTGCCAGCTCACTCAGCCATGCCGCCACCTTGATCCACGCCGGTAAGCTGATTACCGCAGAAGATGGCAAGGTGCTGACTAACCAGACAATAGTGGTAGAACAAGACAAAATTACCGCGCTGGAATCCGGGTTCAGACCGGCAACAGCAGAAGACACGCTGATTGATTTACGCAGCCATACCGTTATGCCCGGCCTGATGGATATGCATACGCATTTTTATACCCAGTTCAGTCCTACGGTATATTCTGAAGGCTTTACCATGAATGAAGCTGACTATGCCCTGCGCGGCGCCACCTTTGCTGAAAAAACCCTGCTGGCCGGTTTTACCACAGTGCGGGAGCTGGGCGATAACCATCAAATTAGTACTGCGCTGAAAAAAGCCATCGCTAAAGGCTATATTGACGGCCCGCGTATTTTTGCCGCCGGTAAATCTATCGCCACCACGGGCGGACATGCCGATCCAACCAACGGCATTGCCTTTGCGCTAATGGCGGATCCCGGGCCAAAACAAGGTGTGATTAATGGCGCAGATGACGCGCGTAAAGCCGTGCGCCAACGCTATAAAGAAGGCTCTGATCTGATCAAGATCACTGCTACCGGCGGCGTGCTCAGTGTGGCGAAAAGCGGCAGCAATCCACAGTTTACCGATGAAGAACTGGCCGCTATTGTCAGTACTGCCAAGGACTATGGCATGAAAGTGGCGGTGCATGCGCATGGTAAAGAAGGCATGGAACGGGCAATCAAGGCCGGGGTCGACTCGATTGAGCACGGCACCTATATGGATAAAAGCACCATGGCGCTGATGCGTAAGCAAGGCACCTATTTTGTGCCCACTATCAGCGCCGGCAAATGGGCAGAAGAAAAAGCGGCTATTGCCGGCTTTTTTCCTGATCTGGTGCGACCAAAAGCGGCGACGATCGGTGGCAAAATTCAGCAAACCTTTGCCGACGCCTATAAAGCCGGGGTGAAGATTGCCTTTGGTACTGACGCCGGGGTATTTGAGCATGGCAACAACTGGCGCGAGTTTATCTATATGACAGAAGCCGGCATGCCGGCACTGGAGGCTATCCACAGTGCAACCATTGAAGGTGCCCGTTTGTTAGGTGTTGCCGATGAGTTGGGCAGTATTAAAGTGGGAAAAATTGCCGATATCATTGCTGTTCCGGGCGACCCGCTGCAAGATATTAACCGGATGGGCGAGGTGAGCTTTGTTATGAAAGCCGGCCAAATATACCGGCAATAAGGTGCTATAGCCGGCCGGTTATTCCGGCTGGAAGCGGGCTAATAAGGCCGCAGTATCGGCAAGGATAAACTCTTTTAAGTCTTGCTCTGCTTGTAGCCTGACGTCATCCTGTTGCCGCGTCAGCGCTTTATCCTGCTGTTTGCGTGCTTTGTGGGTTGGCATATCTTTCACTACCTGATACATCCGGTGCAGCCCTGGATAGCTTTGCACCGGGTCCGGTTTATGTTCCGGTACCAGATGATCAAGCAATACCCATAACCGCAGCGCACCTTCCGACAACTCGCATTGCTGCTCCAGCATAGCTTTACAAATCAGCACGATACTGTCGCGTAAATATTGCTCTTTCTCTGCTTTACTCTGTTGTTGCCGCTTAGTTTGCTGCTGTAGCTGCCACAACAAACGGCCGGCATAAAATGCCAGCGCAGCCACGATAACTGCCGCCCCTACCAATAACATCAGCGTTGTATTGCTCAATATCAGTCCTCGTCACCTAATAAGTCTTTGCGCCAATCTTTACTCTCAAATGCTGCCAGCGGATCAATATCGTCGTCAGTGCCATCGCCCAAGCCCAGTGCATCCATTAGCTGCTCCAGCCTGGCTGTTTTAGCATTAAAATATTTTGCGTCTTTACCGGTCAGGAGCTCGTTGTTTTCCACCCGTTCCAATAACTGCTGCAGATAACTGTCGTTTTCTATCAGCGCCAGTTCCTGTTCCGGTGTCAATTCAACGGCTTTGGCTTTAGCCAAACTGGCTTTGGGTTGCAGCAGCACCTGCGGTTGTTGCGGTTTTTCCGCCACCGGCGTTAGTGAAATGGGCGTCTTGCTGCCAATACGTTTGTCTTTCTTGCCAGACTCCTTTACGGCCTCAGTTTTTATCGCCGCAACGTTATTGCGGTTACCTGATTTCAGGCCGGATCCCTTTTTCTTGGTTTCCTCTTTGGGCTCGCGGGTTTTGCGGGCATCTTCCGCTGACAAATGGCGTAAACCATTCGGGCCGGCGGAGCGGGTTTTTTTCTGACGAGTCATGTTTGTTACCTGTAAAAAAGGGCGCACATTTTAACCAGTTTTGCGCCGAAACACTAATGCTTTCGCTGTTGCAGTATCACCACATCATTATCGGCGATATTTAGCGTAAAACCGTCACGCTTCGCCAGGTAGGCAAAGGTGTCGGCCGAGAAAAAACTGACATGGGTTGGATCCAGTTTGTAGTGCCAGCCGGCAAAGGCGGCGGCAGTGGTATAGCGCTTGGTCATAATAGCCAAAGTGCCACCGGGTTTTAGCAGCTTCAACCACAGCGCCCACTCCTGTGCCGGGTTAACAAAATGCTCTATGGCCTCGCTGCAGCTGATAAAGTCGTAGTGTTGTTGTAGTACAGCCGCATCAGCGGCAAAGTAAGGGTCCCATACTGCCATATGCTGGCCGGCTTCACGCAGCATTTGCGCCAATAACGGCCCGGGGCCACAACCAAAATCCAGCCCCGACAAACCGGCTGCCGGCAGACTGCGTAGTAAAGGTGCTGCCAGGCGCAGCAAAAACTGCCGGTAACCCGGGTCTTCAAGGTTATTTTCGTGCAATTGATACTGCGCCAACTCTTCGGCGTCAGACAGTAACGTTGTGCGATCAGCAAACACCAGTTGGCACCGTGCGCACTGAAAATAGTAACGGCGGTTGTCCTGATGAAAGGGGTGGATACTGCTGGCGTGACAAAGTGGGCAACGGTTATTTGGCATAGTGTAGGAGGCTAAACTGACTAAAAGAAAAAGGGCGATAAGATGTCTTATCGCCCCGGATATATTTGTGTCAAGTGGACACTTCTCTCATTCGCTGTCATCTTCCTGATGTTGCTTCAACGCCCTGTCTGTTCTTATTCCGTGTGTTATAGCGCCTTCCTGGCAATCTATTTTATTCTTTACGATCTTCCTGATACTTTCGTAATCATCCCTGAGCGTGAAACCACGCAGCACATCGTCCTGATGTGACTAAAACTAAGGCACCGCGCACTTGCGTACTGGTACTATTACTTCCCTGCGGCTAGTCCCTGTTTTATTTCGTTACAAAGTGTAACTGCTGATTAATTTACTCTGATCTGCTCAGATGGCAATACATTGGCGGAAAAAAAAACGTTTCTCAGTTGAACCAAGTATTTATACTAATTAATTTCAACAAGTTACAAATAACGCATTGTACAAAAAAAGTTCAATAAAAATGTAATGCCGGCTATTTTCTTACAAGCCTTGTGAGATATATCTCACAAAAATTGGCGGCATGCATAAAAAAACCGGCGATGAATGCCGGTTTTTTTGCGATTAAAGCCATAATCAGCGGGTTTTAATGTAAACCGCCCAGATACTGTGACAGTACTTCGATATCGTCATCGGTCAGCTTTTTAGCAATATCCTGCATCATACCGTTCAGGTCGTTCGCACGCTGACCACTGCGGAATTCCGTCAAGGTGGTTTGCAGGTAATTAGCATGCTGGAAAGAAATCTTCGGGAAACCACCTAAACCTGTGCCGGCGCCGCGTGGGCCATGACAGGCGATACAGGCTGCGATACCGCGATCGGCATCACCGCCACGATACAGTTGTTCACCACGGGCAATGACATTTTCCGGCGTAGTGCCTGATTTCATTTTTTGTGAGGCAAAGTAAGCCGCCAAATCTTTCATGTCCTGGTCTGACAGCGCCGCAACCATACCAAACATAATACTGTTATTGCGACCTTGCTTACCTGCGGTTTCCATACCTTGTTTGTAGTCACGCAGCTGTTTATACAGGTAAGGAGCATGTTGGCCGGCGATTTTAGGATACATATCCACCGCACTGTTACCGTCTGCACTGTGGCAAGCTGCACATACTGCTGATTTTGCTTTGCCTGCTTCGGCATCACCGTCAAACGCCTGGGCTGTTCCGATTAGACCGAATAACAGCGTCAGTGGAAGTAGAATTTTTTTCATTTTTTATCCGTCTCTGTCCGCATTAAACCGCCAGCATACTGGCAACCAAGTGTAATAACCCTAATTTTTATGCCTATTTTACACGAAACTGCCCAAAGTAAAATCCCATACAGCGTGCAAAAGCTTCTGCCGATCTCTCAGATCCGCTACAATGACGTCAAATTATTCGCCGGAGAAGGCAGTGTACAAGTCAAAAATCAATTATCAAAGCGCCACATTTTTAACCAGCGCGCCCGATATCAAGGCATTACCGGCAGATGCAGGTATTGAAGTTGCTTTCGCCGGCCGCTCCAATGCCGGTAAGTCCAGCGCTTTAAATACGCTGACGCGGCAAAATAGTTTAGCCCGCACCAGTAAAACCCCGGGCCGTACCCAACTGATCAATACCTTTAGTTTGGATGAACAACGCCGGCTGATCGATTTACCCGGTTATGGTTTTGCCAAGGTGCCGTTGGCGGTAAAAGAGAAGTGGCAAAAATCTCTGGCGGAATATCTGACAAAACGCGACAGCTTAAAAGGTCTGGTGGTGTTAATGGATATCCGCCATCCGCTGAAAGATTTAGATCAGGATTTAATTCAGTGGGCGGTTGATAGCAAATTGTCTGTACTGGTCTTGCTGACTAAAGCGGACAAACTGGCTTCCGGTGCGCGTAAGAAAACCTTAATGGAAGTACGCGAGGCCAGCCTTGCGTTTATGGGCGATATTACTGTGCATGCCTTCAGTTCACTGAACAAGCTGGGGTTGCCGGAGTTGGAGCAAGTGCTGGATATGTGGTATGGCGCAAGTGATATTGCTGAGTAAGTGACATAAAAAAACCGACACCCGGGGGTGTCGGCCATAGCAAACGGGGAGAAGCTATAATTTCAAATCAACAGGGTGTCTTATCGCTAAGACAAGGTCATTATACAGTAAATTTTTATTGTTTGAAGTATTTGCTCTAAAAAATCTAAGAAATTTTCAGTTTGCCAAGCCTTATGTTGCCAGGCAACATTTGTCGTTCTGCCGCTGTGTTGTATAAATTTGTTGATTCCGCTGCTTTTTCAGGCAAAAAAAACGCCCCACTGCAAGCAGTGGGGCGGCTAAATAAGCCTACTTTCATTAGCTGTAGCGCAACAGCGCCGGCCTGAAAGATAGAACATCTTACCTCTGTACCCTACGCTTGAAATTTTAATCTGTCGGCGCAGGATTGCAAGTTTTTTCTGTAATAAAACTACAAAAAGTGCTTTTTATTTGTGCATATTACTATTTTTGGTAATTTAATTACCTTTCATGTTGAGCGCAGACATAAAAAAAGCCCCGCAAAATAACGGGGCATTAAAGTGTGACAGGAGAGAGAAACTTAACTGTAAAGTATGACTGCAGCAGCAGAATTAAGTTCCGTGTTAATGTGCTTCGTCCCAATTATCGCCGGCGCCGGCCTCGGCTAACAGTGGCACATCCAATTCTGCGGCGGTTGCCATCAGCGCCACTAACTGTTGTTTTACCGCGTCTACTTTGTCTGCATCAACTTCAAACACCAATTCATCGTGCACCTGCATAATCATAGCGGCCGCTGGGTTGGCCTGCTGTTGCAGCCAGTTGTCTACCACTATCATGGCTTTTTTAATAATGTCAGCGGCAGTACCTTGCATGGGAGCGTTAATGGCAGCGCGTTCTGCCCCTTTACGCCGCATCATATTTTGCGCATTAATTTCCGGCAGGTATAAACGCCGGCCAAACAGGGTTTCCACATAGCCCTGCTCATGTGCTTGTTTACGGGTGCGCTCCATATAATCCAGCACGCCCGGAAAACGTTCAAAATAGCGGTCGACATACTGCTGGGCTTCATTGCGACTAACCCCGAGTTGCTTTGCCAAACCAAAGGCTGACATACCGTAGATCAGGCCGAAGTTAACCGCTTTGGCGCTGCGGCGCTGCTCGGCTGTGACCTGCTCCAGGCTAACCCCAAACACTTCTGCTGCCGTGGCGCGGTGAATATCGCGGCCATGCGCAAAAGCATCCAGCAGAGCTTTATCCTGTGACAGGTGCGCCATAATGCGCAGCTCAATTTGTGAATAATCCACCGCGACGATCTTTTTGCCGGGCGGAGCAATAAAAGCCTGGCGAATACGACGGCCTTCTTCCGTGCGGATGGGGATATTCTGCAGATTGGGATCTGTTGAACTTAAGCGTCCGGTGGCGGCTACCGCCTGGTGGTAAGAGGTATGCACTCTGCCACTGGCCGGATGCTGCATTTTTGGTAACTTGTCAGTGTAAGTGGACTTCAGCTTACTTAACCCGCGGTGCTCAGTAATCAGCTTGGGGAATTCATACTCTAATGCCAGTTCAGCTAACACCTCTTCGGCGGTAGAAGGCGTACCGCCGGGAGTTTTCTTCAGTACCGGCAGGCCCATTTGTTCGAACAGAATTTCCTGCAATTGCTTGGGCGATGCCAGATTAAACGGTTTTCCGGCCTGCTCATAAGCAAGCTGCTCCAGCTCTGCAATGCGCGCCGCGAGTTGTTCGCTTTGTTTGGCCAGCAACTTGCTGTCTATTAACACGCCGTAACGTTCGATACGCGACAGAATATCTATCAGCGGCAGTTCTATGTCCTGCAATACGCTTGCCAGGCCACTATGTTGTTGCAGCTGTGGCCACAGCGTTTGGTGCAGTTGCAGCGTGATGTCGGCATCTTCTGCTGCGTACTGCGCCGCCTTTTCCAGTTCTATCTGGTTAAAGGTCAGCTGTTTGGCACCTTTGCCGGCTATGTCTTCAAAGCTGATGGTTTTACGGCCTAAATACTTCAGTGCCAGGCTGTCCATGTCATGACGCGAGGCCACTGAATTGAGCACGTAAGACTCCAGCATAGTATCAAAACGTACGCCTTTGAGCTGAATGTCGTAACGGGCCAGCACACTTTGGTCGTACTTCAGGTTTTGCCCGACTTTGGCCCTGCTGTCATCTTCCAGCCAGGGTTTGAGCTGCGCCAATACCCAATCGCGCGGGAGCTGCTCAGGTGCACCGACATAATCGTGCGCTACCGGCACATACCAGGCGCTGCCGGCGGCAGTGGCTACCGATAAGCCGACCAGTTCAGCCTGCATATAGTCCAGGCTGGTGGTTTCGGTATCAAAGGCCACCAGCTCGCAGCTGTGTAATTGCTGTAGCATGGCACTAAAGGCGGCTTCGTCGAGTACAGTGAGGTAATTGGCCGCGGCTTCGTTGGCGGTGTTACTGTCGGTATCATCAGTGCCGGCGAACATATCTGTTTGCGCGGTTTGTGGCTTTGCTCTGGCTGCAGAGGGTTCGTTACCCAGCACTTCGGCCAGCCAGCGGCGGAATTCGCACTCTTTGTACAGTTCGGCCAGCTGCGTATTGTCGGCGCCCTTAATCATCAGATCAGTTAACTGATACGGCAGCTCCACATCAGTTTTTATGGTGGCCAACTGATAAGATAGCTGCAGCTGGTCGCGAAACTCTTCCAGCTTGGTAACCATGGTTTTGGCACCACGAAAGCTCAGCGCCGGCACTTTATCTAACTGTTGGTATATCTGTTCAATGGAACCTAAGCCTTGCAACAGCGCTGCAGCGGTTTTTTCCCCTACACCCGGTAACCCCGGGATGTTATCGACTTTATCGCCCATCAGCGCCAGATAATCGATAATCAGCTCAGGGCCAACACCAAATTTCTCTGTGACGCCTTGCGGGTCAAGCAAAGTATTGGTCATGGTGTTAATCAGCGTGACATGTTCATCTACCAATTGCGCCATATCTTTGTCGCCGGTAGAGATCAGCGTATGCCTGCCCTCGCGGCTGGCCTGACGCGCCAAAGTACCAATTACATCGTCAGCTTCTACGCCACTGATACAAAGCAAAGGTAAGCCCATGGCTTGAATAATGCGGTGCAGCGGTTCAATTTGGCTGCGCAGGTCGTCCGGCATGGGCGGGCGGTTGGCTTTGTAGTCGCTGTACATTTCGTTACGAAAAGTTGGGCCCTTGGCATCGAACACCACGGCCATCTGCGTTGGCTGATACTGGCGCAACAAACTTTTCAACATATTAACTACACCATAAATAGCACCGGTGGCTTCACCACGTGAATTGGTTAAATGCGGCGGGGAATGATAAGCGCGGAATAAATACGATGAGCCGTCAACCAGGATCAGCGGCGTGCCGGAGATGGTAACCATGAATGTTTGTCCTGCAGAAATAAAGCTATAGCATGCCACAGTGCTGTGCTGGCTGCCAGTAACAGCGCAGTCCGGTATTAGTGTTAAACCTGTGGATAACTTTGTGCAAAACCCAAGCGGAAATGCCGGCTTCCCGAAAGGGGAGTCAGTTTGGTTAATGCTTAAGTCATTGTTTTTAATTCAAAAAATAGGGGTGTACTACAGTGCCCATATTATTATTCTTATACTTTTGTTTTGTGGAAAACGCTTAGCAGCACTTTCCTGTTGGCGGTTAAAACACAGGTTGCTCTAACACACCGGTCAAGTAGACTATCATATTGCCGCCAGATTCAAAGCGAAACCGTTAAATAATTTTGCTTTAAAAAAAACCGTCAACCTAAGCGAAAAGTATATGTAGTAACCACGCTTGTTGTAGCAACGACATACTCACTTTCGTTCGGGGCTTCCCCTTACTGTGGCTTGAAGGCTATAATGGCGCAAACTTTGTGCGGACTTTACGACAGGAACCCAGAAGATGAAAAAAATAACTATCGCTTTCGCCTTGCTGTTAACAACTTTTGGCATTCATGCCAGTGCAGAAGCAGATAAGGAAGCGTTAGCTAAACGTCTGGCTCCGGTCGGTCAGGTATATGTAGCTGGTGCTGTTGTTGCTTCAGAAGCTGCTTCCGGCCCGCGTAGTGGAGAAAAGGTCTATCAGACAGCGTGCTTTGCCTGCCATGGTACCGGCGCTCTGGATGCACCGAAAAAAGGTGATGCAGCTTGGAAAAGCCGTATTGATCAGGGCTTCGACACCATGCTTAAGCATGCCATCGAAGGTATTCGTAATATGCCGGCCCGTGGTACTTGTGCCGATTGCTCGGATGATGAAATTGCTGCGGCGATTAAATTTATGACTGACGGCGTATAATCGTTGTAGCTTATATAGTGCCTAAGGCTGCGTAATCGCAGCCTTAGGCTTTTTTGTACCTGAATAAAATAATTTTGCCTAAGCAGAATGCACAATAGTGGCCGGCCAGCTCTTCCATGTGGTTAAACTTTGTGCATAATGGGCGCAATTAGATAAGTAAGTCGTTCTGGTATGACCGACAAAAAAACAAAAGAGTCAGAGTTGAAGGAAGCAACAAAACTGAACAAGCGCTTGCGACAGGCTGATAATAAAATACGCCGCTTAACGTTACTGGCACAGCGTTATAAACAGGCTTACATCACCCAGGGCGCCTTACTTAAGCTGTCAGAATTAGCCAGTACTATCAGCGATATGCGGGATTTTTATCCGGCTATTCACAAGATGGTATCCGAGCTGTTGCACGCTGAAAACTTCTACGTGGTGTTTTACGACAGCGACAGCGAGCATTACTCACCACAATATTTCTCCGACGAAAAAGACCAGCAACTTATTGCCCAAGTGCCGTCAGGCGCCTTTTCCTCCGGTTTGACCGGTTATGTTGCCCGTACCGGTAAACCTTTGCTGTGCGATAGCAGTCAATTCAGCCATCTGGTGGCACAGGGCCATATTCAGCCGCAAGGGTCGCCCAGCGACCACTGGTTAGGCATTCCGCTGTGTCGCGGCAGCCGGGTTATCGGTGTGATGGCCATTCAGTCTTATAACGCGAAACAGCTGTATACCGATACTGACCTGGCGCTATTCAGCAGTATTGGTGGCCACACTATTACCGCTCTGGATCGGGTGAAAAGCCGTGAGTTGCTGGAAGACACCGTGCGGCAGCGTACGCAGCAACTGCAAAAAATTAATCAGTCATTACAAAAAGAGATCAAAGAGCGCAGTAACGCCGAGCAATTGCAGGCGGCGCTGTATCGTATTTCTGAGCTGACAGCCAGCAGCCGCGACATGAACAGTTTTTATAAAGCGGTGCATTTGGTGCTGTCTGAGCTGATGCCGGCAGAAAACTGCTATATCGCTTTGCTGGATCAGGATAAAACTAAATTAACCTTCCCGTTTTATCTCGACCAATATTCGCCCCCGGCACGGGAGCGGCCGTTAAGCCGGGGTTTTACCGAATATGTTATCCGCTGTGCTGATGCTCGGTTGATTAACAGCGCCGCGGCACAGCAGTTGGTTGAAGCCGGCGAAATTCGCCGCGGTATGGCCGACCCCACTAAGCCGGCGCGGCACTCCACCAGTTGGCTTGGTGCGCCCTTATTAATTGATCAGCGGGTTATCGGTGTTATTGCGCTGCAGTCTTATGAGCAAAGTTACAGCTATGGCGATGCGGAGCTGAATATTTTGCGTTTTGTGTCGCAGCATATAGCGGTGGCTATCCAACGTAAACTGGCCACCGAGCAGCAAAAACGCCACCAGGAAGAGCTGGAGCGCAAAGTATTTGAAAGTACCCGCGAGCTGCGCCAAACCAACCTGTTTTTACGTTTGCAGGTGGAGGAGCGCAAAAAAGCCGAACAAAAACTGTTTTATGAAGCCAATCACGACGCGCTGACCGGGTTGGCTAACCGGCAAATGTTCCTGCAACAACTAAAACAGCAATTTGCTCTGAGTAAGCGCCAGCCACAGTTGAGTATGGCGCTGCTGTTTATCGACTTAGACCGCTTTAAGCTGATTAACGACAGTTTGGGCCATCATGTTGGCGATGCGTTTTTAATTGAAGTCAGCAAGCGGTTACAAAGCACCGTACGTGAGCATGATTTAGTCGCCCGTCTTGGTGGCGATGAATTTGTGGTGTTGCTGACCAGCCTGTTGCACGACACTGATGCTGAAGATGTGGCTGAGCGGATTATCGATAAAGTACGGCAGCCCTTTTTGTTGCAGGGGCAGCAGGTGCATTCCGGTGCCAGCATAGGTATTGCTTACTTTGACAGTGACCACAGCAAGGCAGAAGCCTTATTGCGGGACGCCGATGCGGCTATGTATCAGGCCAAATCGATGGGGCGCAACCGCTTTGTCATTTTTAATGAAACCATGCGCGAGCAAATGTTACAAGCTCTGACCATGGAGCAGGTAATGCAGCAAGCGTTGGAGCAGCAGCAGTTCACTGCCGTGTATGAGCCGGTACTGTGTGGCCAGGCGCGCAGTCTGATGGGCTATGAAGTGCACACCCAATGGCAACACCCGCAGTTAGGCACCCAGTACGATTTTAATCAGTATGCAACCGATGCCGGCTTAATGCCGCAAATAGAGCAGCTGATGTTACAACAAGCCTGCCGGCAGTTGTCGCTCAGCAACGACGATACCGGTTTGTTAACCGTACGGTTGAGTATGCAGCATGTACAGCAGCCGGAATTATATGAGGCGCTAAAACATCAACTTGGCACAGTGCAGCACAAGCATCGCTTGTGTTTAGCCTTTACCGAGCGTGAGCTGTTGCAAAGCACCACAACTACCGCTCAGTTGGCATTGCAGCAGTTAAAACAAGCCGGTGTACGGCTGGCGCTGCATAACTTTGCTGCTGATGTTGCGCCTATGGGCTTGTTACTGCAGCAGCTGTTCGACTTCGTTAAGCTCGACGCAGCCTTTTGCCGGCAATTGCCGCGCAATGAACAAAAGCGCCAGTTGCTGCAAATGCTGCAGTCGCTGGCATTAAGTTATAAATTTCGCTTACTGGCCGATGGTGTGGACAACGCCGATTTACTCAACCTGCTGCTGGCCGAAGGTTGCTGCTTTATGCAGGGCAAATACGTGGCAGAACTGCTGTCGGCCCAGGCATTGGCAACAGCACCGTCAGTTGTTTTTCAGCAGTTGGCGTAAACGGTCGATATGCGCCTGGCCGGTTTGTTGGCGCTGCTCGGCGGTTTTCACCGGCGCAGCGCTTTGCCACTCTAAATCATCCTGCGGTAATTCATATAAAAACCGGCTCGGTTCCGGCCGTATTACTTCGCCAAATTGGCGCCGCTCTTTAGCATAGGTAAAAAACAGCTCGCGCTGGGCGCGGGTAATACCGACATAGGCCAGCCGGCGCTCTTCTTCAACGTTATCTTCATCTATGCTGACCTGGTGCGGCAAGATGCCCTCTTCCATACCCACCATAAACACATAGGGAAACTCCAGGCCTTTGGAAGCGTGTAGCGTAAGCAGCTGCACCTGGTCGGCATTGTCGTCCTGCTCCTGGCGCTCCATCATATCGCGCAGTGTTAAACGGGTGACCACCTCGGGCAGCGTCATCGGCTCGTCGTCATCTTTGCCCTGTAGCATTTCGCTGATCCAACGGTACAGCTCGTTAACGTTTTTCAATGCCATTTCGGCCGCTTTCGGGCTGGTGCTGGTTTCAAACAACCAGGCTTCATAGTGGCTCTGGCGAATCAGATCACGTATAGCCTCGGCCGGGTCGGCGCGTTGTACGTTATCGGCAATACCGCTGATCCATTGGGCAAACTGTTTTACCGCATTATGGGCGCGGGCGGATAAATGCATCGACAGCTCGCTGTCGCAGCAAGCCTCAAACAAACTGATGTGTTTTTCATTCGCCAGGTTGCCCACCTGTTGCAAGGTAGCGGCGCCTATTTCGCGCCGCGGCACGTTAATAATACGCAGCAGGGCATTATCGTCGTCCTGATTAACTACCAGCCGCAAATAGGCCATTACATCTTTAATTTCGCTGCGGGAGAAAAACGAGGTACCACCGGAGATTTTGTACGGAATGCGGTTGGTCATCAGTGCTTTTTCAAATAAGCGCGATTGGTGGTTACCGCGGTACAATAAGGCATAGTCGCGGTATTGGCTGCGGTTAATAAAGCGGTGCGAGATAATCTCGGCCACCACTTTTTCCGCTTCGTCTTCTTCGTGTTTACAGGGCAATACTTTTAACGGCACACCGTAGCCGTTTTCGCTGAACAGCTGCTTATCAAACTCGTGCGGGTTATTGGCAATTAAAATATTGGCGGCTTTTAAAATACGCTCGGCCGAGCGGTAATTTTGCTCCAGCTTAATCACATTTAACGTCGGAAAGTCGGTTTTCAGCAGTGCCAGATTTTGCGGCCGGGCGCCGCGCCAGGAGTAAATAGACTGGTCATCATCGCCCACCACGGTAAAGCGCTGGCGCTCACCCACCAGCCATTTCACCAGTTGATACTGGCTGGTGTTGGTATCCTGATATTCATCCACCAGCAGATACTGAATTTTCTGCTGCCACTTTTGCCGCACCTCAGCGTTATGTTGAAACAGCAACGTAGGCATTAAAATTAAGTCATCAAAATCCAGCGCGTTATAGGCGGTAAGCTGCTGTGTATAGTGCTGGTAGTAGTTAGCAAAGCTGATGCTTTGGGCGTCTTGTGCTTCAGCTATGGCTTTGGCCGGCAGTGTTAATTCGTTTTTCCAACTGCTGATCCGGCTTTGCAGCGCCCGCAGTAAGTCTTTGTCACCCTGAATATCGTTTTCGCTCAGCTCTTTTAGCAGTGCCATGCTGTCCTGGTCATCAAACAGGGTGAAGTTGGCTTTATAGCCAATATGGCGGTATTCCTTTTTCAGAATTTCCAGGCCAAGGGTGTGAAAGGTGGAAATAGTCAGGCCGCGGGTGGCGGTTTTCGGCAGTTCGTGGTTAATCCGTTCACGCATTTCGCGTGCGGCTTTATTGGTAAAGGTTACCGCTGCGATATGCCGTGCCGGCATGTCACATTGCTGAATTAAATAGGCAATTTTATTGATAATGACCCGGGTTTTACCACTGCCGGCACCGGCCAGCACCAGGCAGGGCCCGGAGATAAATTTAACGGCAGCATTTTGTTGCGGATTTAACTTCATTGACTCACCCTTACACTTAGGCGGGCATTGTAACGAAATTTGCCGTTAAATAGCATTCGCCATTGCGCTTTTGGCCTGTAGAATAACGTCAACGCTTCAGCATAACGTCGTAAGCTATTGCTGCGACACAGGAGAACAGCATGATAGACCCGAAGAAAATTGAAGATATTGCCAAACAAATCGGCAATGCCATTCCGCCGCAAGTTCGCCAGTTTGCCGATGATGTCGAAGCCAAAGTAAAGCAGGTGCTGCAAAACAAGCTGACCGACCTCGATTTTGTCAGCCGTGAAGAGTTTGACGTACAGCGCCAGGTGTTACTGCGTACCCGCGAGAAAGTGGAAAAGCTGGAGCAGCAGTTAACAGCATTACTGGCAGAGAAAACTCAGCAGTTTGATGCCAAAGAGCTGCCATCGTCTGATCAGCAATAAAGCGCTCACACCATATAATCAGCGATAGTTACAGAAATTAAAGCGGTGTTTGCAATAGGCTGGTAATTATTAGTATTTCAGACACCAGTTTTATATTTACGCCTTATAAAGTCGCAAACGAAAAAGCCAGCGCAATGCTGGCTTTTGATGTTAAATCAGCTGCGAATTACACCAGCACTTGCTGGCGCAGGTAGTCGTATAGTCGGCGTTCTTTCTGTGCTTCTTCGCCGTCGCTTTGCATAATTTGCCGCGCGGTATCCAGTGCCTTTTTCTTATCAACCATCAGCGCGTCTTTCAGCCCGGCCAAATAAGCTTCTGCTTTATCGGCGCGAATGGCGTCGCGCACTTCGGCAATGGCCTGGCTTTGTACGGCGCTAATGCTGCTAACGCCTTGCCAGTTCAGATCGTCAGCAATCAGATCTACCAACTCTTGCTCGTTCAGGCGGATTTTGCCGTCAATGCGGTACATCATTGTTGCCAGTTTCAGCAGTGCTTCGTTAAACGCTTGTTGTGTTGCCATCTTCTGTTCCTTTTAGCTTTTACGGTACGTTAGCGTTATTTTTTCGGCTGGGCGATTTTCAAAATTTCGGTTAAACCGGCTACGGCACCGCCGATATTGGCCAGTTCGGCCGGTACTATCATGGTGTTGTTAACTTTGGCCAGGTTACCGAACTCTTTTACGTATTGCTCGGCTACGCGCAGGCTTACCGCTTCTGAACCACCCGGGTGGTTAATGGCTTCAGCAATTTGGCGGATACCTTCGGCGGTGGCAATGGCGATAAGCTCAATTTCGCGGGCGCGGCCTTCGGCTTCATTGATTTGCCGCATCTTGTCACCTTCAGACAGGTTGATCACTTCCTGCTTCTGGCCTTCGGATACGTTAATCATCGCCTGACGCTCACCCTCAGATTTAGCAATAGCCGCGCGGCGCTCACGCTCAGCACGCATTTGCTGCTCCAGCGCATCTTTAATGCTTAGCGGCAGTTCAATATCCGAAATTTCATAACGCAGCACCTTAATGCCCCACGGCGAGGCGGCTTCGTCCAGCGCTTTTACTACCTCTTCGTTAATTTTTGCGCGCTCTTCAAAGGTTTTGTCCAGATCGGTTTGGCCGATAACCGAACGCATGGTAGTTTGCGCCAGCTGGGAGGCGGCGTAGCGGTAATCATTAATACCGTAACTGGCTTTGTGCGGGTCTACTACCTGCAAATACAGCACGCCGTTGATACCTACCTGGATATTGTCGCGGGTAACACAGGTTTGCCGCTCTACGTCGATCACTTCTTCTTTTAAACTGTGGGTATAGGCCACTTTGTCGATAAACGGGATCAGAATATGAAAGCCGGAGTCCAGCGTGCGCGAGTATTTACCAAGACGCTCTATCACAAAGTTGCTTTTTTGTGGCACTACGCGTGCTGTTTTAACAATGGTAATGACAACGGCGATGGCAAAGCCGGCCATTAAAATAGTGTTGATATCGATTGTTTCCACCAGATTTACTCCTTAAAACAGATGGTTAGCTATATTTGAACATTAGTCAGATTTGGCGGCAGACACCACCAGCTTGATACCGTGATTCGCCACTACAAAGGCGATGTCACCGGCTTTTAAGTCATCAGCAGATTCTGCATCCCATTGCACGCCGTTTAACACCACGCGGCCGGCGCCCTGATGAAAATCGCTGTGTACTGTTACACGGCGGCCTATATCATCGGCCAGCCGTGACGGTTGCTCGTTGCTGTCGGCAGTGTACCCGACAAACCAGCGTTTAAAGCGGCCGCGGGCGCTGAATAACAACAGCAGCGATAGCACGCCAAAGGCTAAATACTGCATGCTGTAGCTTTCAATCAGGCCAAAGTGCAGCAGCAAACCGACAATAATGGCGGCGATACCAAAAAACACCGCCACTATGCTGGTGGCCAGCAGTTCAGATAAAATCAGCACTATGCCAACGATGATCCAGATGGTAGCAATATTCACTTAATTTGCTCCGTAACAATTGTTATGCTGCACATTAACGTAAGGCACACAAAGCGGTCAATCTAATACGTATTTGCTTTGTAACAGGGTTTTTCGCCGCCGGCAGGAGCAGCAATGAAGTTTTTACTGCGAGTATTGGTATACAGCGCGTTGTTATACAGTTGCTATCAGCTGCTGGCCGCCATGTCGCGCCGGGATGATGCTCTGCCACAGTTATTGCAGGATTATGCTGATAAATCCTTGCAGCAGTATTTATGTCAGGCGCCGGTAAGCTGGCGCATTGGCCGGCTGGACCCGGCGTTCGATTTAACCTCAGAACAAGCCGAACAGGCCGCACATGCCGCTGCCGCGCAGTGGAACACCGCTCTGGGTACAGAACTGTTTCGTTATGACAGCGTAGACGGTTTCCCGATTAACTTTGCCTATGACGAACGCCAGCAGCAGCTACTGCAGCAAGCTCTGCTGCAGCGTAATATCGCGCGTTATGACAGCAATATTGATCAGCGTGGCGCCAACCTGATGCAGCAAAGCGAGCGGCTAAAGCAGAAACAGCAGCAGTTTTCGCAGCAAAACCAGCAGTTTGCCGCTGCAGTGGCAGCCTTTGAGCGCAAAGCGCAGCAGGTTACGGCGGCTAATCGGGCAGCCTTACAACAAGAGCAGCAACAACTGAATGCGCGTCAGCAACAGTTACAACAACAGGCCAGCGCATTAAATGCCGAACAACAAAGCCTGCTGCGCGAGCAGCGCTATTTAAATGATACGGTGGCAGATCGCAATGCGCTGTTGCCGTTGCAAGTGCCGGCTGCTACCACCGCCGAAGTGGGAGTGATGGAAATTAAAGGCCGCCAGCGCAGCATGACCATTTATGCCTACAAAACCCTGACCGACTTACAGTTAACCATGGCGCACGAATTTGGCCATGCGCTGGGCGTGGGCCACACCGACGGCGCGGCGTCGGTAATGCACCAGCAGCTAAATACGGCGCAAAGCCGGTTAACGGCGGAAGATATTCAGGCACTGAAAATGCAGTGCGGTTTTTAGCGCTGCACTTTAGTTCAGCGTTTACCTGGCGCTAAACAGTTTTTGCTCCAGCGTTTGGCCTTTGGTCAGATTGCGGTAGCGCAAACCATTAGCGGCTAAGCATTGCAGCAGCGCCAAATCAAAGTTGGCATTTTGCTGTGGCTCATAACACAGCAGCAGCTCTTTTTTCTGCAACAGGCGAATATCTGTCAGGCCGGGCAGTTGGCGTAGCGCCTGTGTCACAGCCCCGGCGTTATCGTCTTCCAATTGCAGGGTTAAATAGCATTGCTGCTTATCGGTGTCGCCGGCTGCTTCAGCCTGCAATTTACCCTGCTCAAGATACAAGACTTTATTGCACAGCTGTTCCAGCTCAAAAATATTGTGCGAGCTGATCATAAAGCTAACGTCACCGCTTAAATGGCTGATCAGTTGGCGGATATGCAGCGCGTTAACCGGATCCAACCCGGCAGTAGGTTCATCCAGCAAGATCAGCTGCGGTGAGCCGATAAAAGCCTGGGCAATGGCAGCTCTTTTGCGCATGCCGTGGCTGAGTGCGGCCGCTTTTTGCTGCACCTGATCAGCTAAATCAACCAACGCCAGTACCCGCAGGGTTTCTTCGTGTGCCGCCTTGCGGCTTAAGCCCTGCAGGCGGCCATAAAAATTCAGCTGCTCACCAATGCTGAAAGCCGGGTCAAACTGCGCATCTTGCGCCAGAGCCGCTACCTTACCAAACAAGGCGCTGCTGCCGGCGGGGTGACCAAACAGGCTGACACTGCCGCTGTCCGGGCGTAAATAGCCGCACAAAATACTGAATAAGGTAGTTTTACCGGCCCCATTGGGGCCGATTAACGCCGCCACATCGCCTGGTTCCAACTCAAAACTAAGCTGCTGTAATACAGTTTTGCTGCCAAAGCGTTTGCTAAGATCGCGGCATTGAATAATCGGCTTCATAAGGCTTTCCTTGTTAATAACAGGCTGGCGGCGCTAAGTAATACCAGAGTTTGCAGCAGCGGTAGCAGCGCATGCTGTAAGGTCTGCCAACCCTGCAATGGCAGCAATTGTATGACTTGGGTACCCGGCAGATAGCCGAGCAGAAACAAAAAATCCGGAAAGTAGAAAATAAACCAGCTTAGCAGCGCAAACATCAGCCCCAAACTGACAATAGCCAGGCTGACCGCCAACCTGGATGAGCGCACCATGGCAGAAAAACAGCTCATCAGTGCGGTAAAGGGCAGCAATACCAGCAACAAATTAACGGCAATCACCGCCGCCGCATGCAGCATCGGCAGGGTTAAGCCGCCTTCACGCCAGGCTGCCAGTGATAAAGTGGCCGCCAGCGACAGCAGAATTAAACAACCCTGCACCAGCATCTGGCCGGCAAAGCGGCCCAGTACTATGCTCAGCCGGCTGCTGCGCAGGGCCAGCAAGCGCAGGGTGCCGCGTTCAGCATCACTGCACAATTGGTTAGCGGTAAAAAACAAACACAGCAGCGGTAGCAGCAATAAACTCAGGATCCAGTATATCGCCAGCTCCGGCGCCGGCCAGGCAAACAGCTGGTTTAAGCCAAAGCTGCCGAACATGTCGCGAAACAGCTGTTGAAAGCCGTCGCTTGCTATGACATCGGCGGCCGGTGCTATGGCGTAGCGCAGCAGAAAAAACCAGATCACGGTAGTAGCCGCTAATGTCATCAGGCCGCGGCGGGTTAGCCACAAGCGGCGTAGCTCAAAACCGGCATACAGGCCGCAGTGCTGTAGTGTTTGCTTAAGGTGGGGCATTGCTGATACTGCCATAGTGCTTTCCTGTGCGTTGAGTATTAAGCGGTATAGGGTTTAACAACATTTTGTGCGGTTGCTATTGCTGTAGTTGCTATTGCAGTATCAATGCCATTTAATTAACTATTAAATTCAATGCGTTGCAATTTCGTGCTATTGCCGGTGTGGCAAATAGCACGAAAAAATCGCCAATTTAACTATTTCGTTTGCCCGGCTGTTGCTGCAACGGGAATTGGCGACACAGACTTAGCTATAAATGGCAGTGCTTATTGCGCGGCGATAATTTTAATCTCAATTTTCCATTTCGGGTCGGCCAGCTTAGCTTCAACCGTGGCGCGGGCCGGCGCATGGCCGGGCACTACCCAGTTATCCCAGGCCAGATTCATCGCGGCATAATCGGCCATATCGGCCAGATAAATAGTAGCGTCAACCAGCTTGCTTTTATCACTACCACACTGCGCTAGTAAGGCATCAATCTGGGTCAGCACATCTTCTGTTTGGCTGGTAGCATTGCTGCTGGCTGTATCCGGCACCATGCCGGCACAAAAAATTAAACCGTTTACAATTACCGCTTCAGAATAGCGGCTGGCGGGTAAAATACGTTGAATGGTCATGCGTTACTCCTTTGGTCTGTCACTACAGGCTAACCTGAAGCGTTATTTATAACCAGTCGGAGCAGTACAGATGCGTTAAGCGCGAGGGTGAAGCCGTAAAAAAAGACGCGCTGTCAGGATGAGAGCAGCGCGCCAAAGTCGTGGTTGGGATGGTACACGAAAGCTTTTTACCGGATAGATGCCGGCGTTAGTTGTACAGGTAAAACGCCGTTTTATTGTTGCTGTTTATGTCAATTAAGTCGTGCTGTTGCATTTGCGGTATCGCTTGTTGAATTTGGCCTTCCAGCACATCTAATTGCAGCAAATTGGCACACATGGCATCGCCGCGTTGTTCCAGCGCGCTGGCTTTAATATCCATCCGCGCTTCTAAATCCTCACCAAAGCGCTCCATGCGTTCGCCAAAAGCTTCCATGCGTTGCTCAAAGTTGCCTTCGCCACTGGTCATAGCTTTACCCACCAACATCATAATGCTGCCCATTGAGCTGGTAACGGCTTCCTCAATGGCTTGTTCAAATTCGGCACCAAAGGCGCCATCTAAGCTGTCAAAGCGGCTGCCGTAAATGTCGATATTATCGCCGCTGCGTACCACTATGTTTTCAGTGCCGGTTTTGATTTTATCCAGCGCTTTTTGCAGCGCCGGATGGTCTTGCAGCGAATCGCCGGTCAGCTCGGTGACTACCGAATTAACCGCATCGGCAGCCAGTAGCAGTGCATCTTCTACCAATGCTACGGTTTCCAGTGTTTGCGTGCGAATGCCGGCCTGATACTCGCGCAGCAGCGCCTGGGTATTGCTGTCGGTGGTTACGGCTTTGCCATCCAGCCACAACTGGCCGTTATTGTTAATACGCCACAGTTCAGTGCCGGCGTCTTTCATGCTGACCAGCTCAGAATTAATCGACAGGTCTTTATCAAAATTCACATTACAGCTGTGCTCGTCGTGTGCCATTACGGCAGTGCTGATACTGGTTAACATAAAACCGCTGGCAATAAGTAAGCTTTTCATTTTGGTTATCCTTGTGGCTGTTAGCCGCTGTTGATTACGCCCGGATTGCTATTACGCCAGAGCTGTTACAAAGTTAATGCCAATATTTAAGTCGATGTTATTTATAAAAAAGTTTGAACGCGAGCAATAAATGCTTTTCCACGTTTAGTGCTTTTCACTATTTTTTGGTCTGTTTGTCAGTGTTGTGGCGCAGCAAGACTGCCGGTTTTTAATTACTTATTGGAATAAAGAAGAGAGATCCATTCTTTTACCGGCATACATATAGACGGCTAAAATGGCTGCAATTATCGTGTGCAGGGTGTTTTATGCTTTTATCTTCCTTAATGGCGCAGGCCAGTCCGTTATCCGAGCAACAGGTAAGCCAGTTGCAGGGCTTAGTCAGCCAGTTAAACCCGATACAGCAAGCCTGGGTTAGTGGTTATCTGGCGGCCAGTGCCCAGTTTGCCGGACAACTCTCTGGACAACTGCCCGGACAGCCAGCTCCTGCGCAGGCCGCTGCCAACGCCGGCCTGACCATTTTATTCGGCTCGCAAACCGGTAATGCACGGCATCTGGCCGAAGCCTTAGCCAAACAAGCGCAGGGTAAAGGCCTGGTGGCTAAAGTAGTTGATATGGCTGAATATAAAACCACTCAGCTGAAGAATGAGCAATATCTGGTTATTGTCACTTCCACCTATGGCGAAGGCGAGCCGCCGGAAAATGCCATTGGGCTGCATAATTTTTTGTTCAGCAAAAAAGCACCGAAGCTGGCCGGGTTAAAATATGCCGTGCTGGGGCTGGGTGACACCAGCTATGAGTTTTTCTGCAAAACTGCGCAAGACTTTGATCAGCGCTTAGCGGAACTGGGCGCGACATCAGTGCTGCCACGCCTCGATTTAGATGTCGATTACCAGGCACAGGCCGACAGCTGGAGCAACGAGCTGGTTAGTAAGCTGGAGCCGGAATTAACCGCCTCCGCCGCTCCGTCAGCACAGGTTATTGCCTGGCCAGGTAGCGATGCCACAGTCGGTAGCGTTAGCCAGTACAGCAAACAGCAGCCATTCGTTGCCGAGCTGTACACTAACCAGAAAATTACCGGCCGTGACTCCAGCAAAGATGTGCGGCATATTGAAATTTCATTAGCCGACAGCGGTTTAACTTACCAGCCGGGCGATGCGCTGGGCGTGTATTTTCTTAACGACCCGGTGCTGGTACGCGAGTTGTTATTATTAACAGCTATAGCGCGTGATACGCCGGTACAGCTTGGTAATGATAGCCTGACAGTAGAGCAAGCGTTGACAGAGCAGCTGGAGTTAACGCAGTCGTATCCGGCCTTTGTTGAGAAATACGCTGCCGCCACCAATAACACGGCATTAACCGCGCTGGCAACAGATAAAGCCGCACTGCGTGCTTACATCAACGAGCGGCAGATTATTGATATAGTACGTGACTACCCGGGCTTGCTTAGTGCGCAGCAATTAGTGGATGCGCTGCGTAAACAGCAACCGCGGTTATACTCTATTGCCTCCTCTCAAGCCGAAGTAGAAGACGAAGTACATTTAACGGTAGCTGTAGTGCGTTACGACGCCTATGGTCAACCGCATTTGGGCGGTGCCTCCGGCTTTTTAGCAGAGCGTTTGGCTGAAGGCGCTAAGGTAAAGGTGTTTGTTGAGCACAACAACAACTTCCGTTTGCCGGCCAATGACGACACCCCGGTGATCATGATTGGCCCGGGCACCGGTATAGCGCCGTTTCGCGCCTTTTTACAACAGCGTGATGCCAACGGCGCCGCTGGCAAAAACTGGTTATTTTTCGGTAACCCGCATTTTACCCAAGACTTTTTATATCAGCTGGAACTGCAAAACTATTTAAAGCGTGGTCTGTTAACTAAGCTGGATGTGGCCTTTAGCCGTGACCAGGCGCAAAAAGTGTATGTGCAGGACAAACTGCGCCAACACGGCAGCGAAGTATGGCAATGGCTTGAGGGCGGCGCCCACCTGTATATTTGTGGTGACGCCAACCGGATGGCGAAAGATGTGCAACAAGCCTTACTGGATATAGTGCAACAATATGGCGGTAAAACCGCTGAACAAGCGCAAGCTTACTTAGACGAATTACGTGTCGCAAAACGTTATCAGAAGGATGTGTATTAATGAGCCAGTATCCAATTAATCCAGATTTAGTGGCACCGGGTGCACTGTCTGATAACGAGCGCTTAAAAGCAGAAAGTGGGCATTTACGCGGTACCATAGAAAGCGATCTGAAAGATCAGATCACCGGTGGCTTTAACGGCGATAACTTTATGCTGATCCGCTTTCACGGCATGTATCAGCAGGATGACCGCGATATCCGTGCCGAACGCACCGCGCAAAAACTTGAGCCGCTGCACAATGTGATGCTGCGTGCGCGGATGCCGGGCGGCATTATTACCCCGCAGCAGTGGCTGGCAATTGATAAATTTGCTGCCGACAACACTATGTACGGCAGTATCCGTTTAACCACGCGGCAAACTTTCCAGTTTCACGGTGTGTTAAAGCCGCATATTAAGCCGATGCATCAGTTTTTAAACAGCATAGGCATTGATTCTATCGCCACCGCCGGCGACGTTAACCGCAATGTATTGTGTACCTCTAACCCGGTAGAGTCAGAGCTGCACCAGCAAGCGTACCAGTGGGCGGCGAAAATCAGCGAGCATTTGCTGCCGAAGACCCGCGCCTATGCCGAAATTTGGCTGAATGAAGAAAAGGTGGAAACCACCGAAGTAGAACCGATCCTTGGTGACAACTACCTGCCGCGCAAGTTTAAAACAGCGGTAGTTATTCCGCCGCACAACGATATTGACGTACACGCTAACGATTTAACCTTTGTCGCCGTAGCTGAACACGGCCAACTGGTGGGTTTTAACGTGCTGGTAGGCGGCGGTTTAGCCATGACTTTCGGCGATGATGCCACCTACCCGCGCATGGCCGACGATTTGGGCTATGTCGCGCTGGAACACACGTTAAAAGTGGCCGAACATGTGGTAACGGTACAGCGTGATTACGGCAACCGTTCAAACCGCAAAAATGCCAAAACCAAATACACCATTGATCGCATCGGTCTGGACGCCTTTCGCGCCGAAGTCGAAGCACGCACCGGCGTGGCCTTTGCGCCTGTGGTGCCATACAGCTTTACCAGCCGTGGTGACCGTATCGGCTGGGTAGAGGGTATCGACGGTAAACACCACCTCACGCTGTTTATTGAAAACGGCCGCGTGCTGGATTTCCCCGGCAAACCGCTGAAAACCGGTTTGGCGAAAATTGCTGCTATTCATCAGGGTGATTTGCGCATGACCGCCAACCAAAACCTGATTATTGCCGGGGTGCCGGCAGCGCAAAAAGCCGAAATTGAGGCTATTGCCCGCAGCCACGGCTTAATTGACGATGCCCATAGCGAACAGCGCAAAAATTCGATGGCCTGTGTGTCGTTCCCCACCTGCCCGTTGGCGATGGCTGAAGCCGAGCGCTATTTGCCGGAACTGGTCACTAAGGTGGAAAGTTTGCTGGGTAAACACAGTGTTGCTGATGAGCATATAGTACTGCGCGTTACCGGCTGTCCGAATGGCTGTGGCCGCGCCATGCTGGCTGAAGTGGGCCTGGTAGGCCGTGGTCCGGGTAAATATAACCTGTATTTGGGCGGTAACCGCGAAGGTACCCGTATTCCGCGCCTGCTGCTGGATAACGTCGGTGAAGCCGATATTCTCGCTACCCTGGATAGCTTAATTGGCCGCTGGGCCACTGAGCGCAGCAACAGCAGCGAAGGCTTTGGTGATTTTGTGATAAGGGCCGGTGTAATAGCACCGGTAGTGGTGCCAAAAGATGACTTCCATAGCTAAGCACGTCGCCATTGTGGCCGGTAGCAGCAAGTTTCGCACGATATTGCAGCAAGATGAGGCCACGCAGCAAGCCTGGCTGGCCGAAGCGAATCATGTCCTGACACCGCTCAGCGCGGCAGAGCGTGTGCGCTGGGCGCTGGATAACCTGCCGCAAAACCCGATGCTAAGCTCCAGCTTTGGCATTCAGGCGGCGGTAATGCTGCACCTGGTAACGCAGCAACAGCAGGATATCCCGGTGGTATTAACTGATACCGGCTATTTGTTCCCGGAAACCTATCAGTTTATTGATCAGTTAACGGCGCAATTACAGCTGAATCTGAAGGTATACCGTGCAGAGCTAAGCCCCGCCTGGCAGGAAGCGCGCTTTGGCCAATTGTGGCAGACGGCTGAGGGTACTAAACAGTACAATCAACTGAATAAAGTCGAGCCAATGCAACGCGCTTTGGCGGAGCTAGATGTCGGCAGCTGGTTTACCGGCCTGCGCCGCAGCCAAAGCAGCAGCCGTGCCGATAAAGCCATTATTGAAATCAGCCGCGGCGTGGTAAAAATTCAGCCGATAATCGATTGGAGCAATAAAGACGTATTTTATTACTTAAAAGAGCACGGTTTAAGCTATCACCCGCTGTGGGAGCAAGGCTATGTCTCGGTAGGCGACACCCATTCTACCCGCAAGCTGGAGCTGGGCATGAGTGAAGAAGACACCCGCTTTAACGGCTTTGGCCGCGAGTGCGGCCTGCATATGGACGGAGATGGTATTTAATGCAGTCTAGGTTGGCAGGTGGTGACTCATTTGCCGATCTGATTCTGTCGCGGTACTGGCCAACTCCTGCGGTGTGGCAATTAACACCGCCACTGCTTGCTCCAACATGGTTGGCACCACATACCGCAGATGCACTTTTTGGATCATTGCCATATAAAATCTGCCAAAAGCATTTTTACATTTCACTTTGGTAGCCAGACTAAAGCGCACACCACCGTTGCTTAGCCAGCTTACCGCCACGGACGAGCGAAAACGCAGATGTTTATCATCTGCACCGAGAATAACCTCTGCATAGTTGTCTTCATTATTAATGTATTGCTCAATCACAGGAAAGCGTTGTGCGAACAGGCAGGCTTGATTATCAGATAGTAATGACGATACCGGACAACCCAGTGGTGATGTGCGTAAACCAAATGGTTTAACGAGTATATTGCGTGTCGCCATCAGTGCGCTGACGCCGGATGCAGGTTGTGACACAAAAGCCTCCAGTAGCTGCGCTAACAAGCAAGAGCTAGTCTGTGTTGGCATATCGTCAGCGTTAATATCAATACCAAAACAGTCTTCATGTTCGCATATCTCATCAACAAACTGCTTCGCCAACAACGCATCGGTTGGTATCGAACGTTTTACCACCGCATATACTTTATTTTGCATTAGAAAACCCCTTCCCGGCGTGGCTGGCGAAATAGCTTCTGCCAGCGCCGATAACTGCACGGAACTTATTACAAAACCAGTGTTGCCATGAATCGGCTGGTGCGTTGAATGACAGTGTAGTTCGCGGAACATGGTGAGCTAAAATCGCCTCTGGCGTAATAAGCGTGCTTATCACCTCTGGCAGTAGCATGGTTAAACTGGGAATAGAAGCGTCATCATCAATTACCGCTTGTCGCAGCACCGGATTATGGATACCACCTAACTCATTGCTATGACAAGAAATGGCAAACAAAGCCGGATGCTCCGTATTGGCAGCTAAGGGTACAAATTGGTGCCAAACACCGCCGGGGAAGCGCACAGTAAACAGGCAATCTGCCGGAATGTCTATTAAATGCATCTCCGCAAAAAAGGCTGCTGGACTAACCGCTAATTGCTGATCTGTCGCTACGGAAAAGCGCAATTGCGCACCGCTGCTACCTGAAATTGCGGTGAAAATACGATGCCCGGCATGGCGATGAAACGGATGTCCGTTGGCTCCTACTGAGAACGAATATAAGGAAGTTGCATCGCCTTTGCTGAAATCTGCCCCGCCTAGTTTGGCGGATGGCTCATCTAAATCATCAATGTATTTCGCATGTGCGGCCTGACGCTGATTACTGGTTCGTACCAATGTCGTGCCAGCACCGAGGCCCAATTGAGAAATCAATACCACTTCTATTGGCAAGCGGTCTGGAGCTTCAGCGATAGAGGTTGTCGGAAAGGTTTTTGTTGTTAGCATAGATAACACGGTATTGCTCCTTGCGTAACCAATTGTCGCGCTGTAATAAACTGCGCTGGCGTAATAGATTGCTAGCTGTTAGAATAATACACATTTAACTAATTAGCTAAATATATTTTATGGAAATTAATTACGTTTTCGAGGCTCTCGCCTCTACTCCCAGACGCAAAATTCTGGCGTACTTATCAGAAGCTACACTGACTGCCGGCGAAATCGCCGAGCGCTTTGATATGAGTAAACCGGCGTTATCAAAGCACCTGAAGATTCTCGAGCAAGCAAAATTAATTACCAGTGAGCGCAAAGGCCAGTTTATTGAGTACAGTCTGGCGGACAAAAACATGCTGGCTAATCTTACCAACATGTTGGCGACATTCTGCCCTGTTGGTAGCGGGTTGAAGAAAGAAAGTGCAGCTAAGGCAAAAGAACAGAAAAATGTATGAGTTGTATTTAAAAAAACAGGTCCTTGAGCATGGCGCCGCCCTGCTTGGCTTAGCCGCTAAATCAGCAGAAGTTGTGTTGCTTTTACAGCACAAAGTTGATTTCCTTATTACCGCAGAACTTACTTCTCTAGATCAGCCAATGGACACGAGTTCAGAGATATTGCCCTCAGCGGACAATATCTAGCCAGGGGAAACGGTCACTGCTGCCGCGGTTAATAATATCTAACATCATGCCGGTTATATTGTGGCAGTTGTAATGCTGTAGTACTTTTTGTTGTGCATTTTTTGCAATAGCTTCCCGCTCTGCAGGGTTGTGCAGGTAGTGCGTTATCAATGAATCCAGTTGTTCAATTGTGTTAAACGACACCACTTCGTCGGCGGTGAAAAGCTCCCGTAAACCATCAAACTCATGAGCGAGGAAAAAGGTGCCAAAGCCGGTATAGTGCGTAAGACGGTCGCTGGTGTATTTATTTATATGGTGCACCGCATTAACGCCAATACCTATTTTGGCTCTTTGAATAACATCGAAATAGGCTTCACCGCGCACTTTGCGGCGCTTATTCAAGCGCGAGAGTTCTTTCTTTAATTTTTGCCACAAAGAGAACTTTGCCGCGGTAAATTTTTCTGCGCCACCAAAAAAAGTAACATCTGAGCGTTGTTTTAAATAATCCAGGCTGGCTTTACGCTCATCGCCCGCGAACCGGTAACCGGTGCCGGTAAAAAGCACGTCGAGAGATTTTTCTGTCACAGCATCAGAGCAAATAAGGTCAGGGTCAAACGGGTTAAACAGGTAGGCTGATACGTTTTTCACACCAAGACGATGATACTGTTTTAACGTTTCGCCGCCCGAGGTCATAAAAAAATAATCGACAAAAGGCAATATGGCCATCAAGTAGCCCGGGATTTCGTTACGAATATCACCATACCACAGCGCCAAAGGCAGTTGCGCGGCCAGCTTTTCAGCTAGCTTTGGGTTTAACCTTTCGCCTTTACCGATTAATAACAGATCGTAATGGCCGGCCATGCTGAGCAGGGCATTATCCGCTGCAACCTGGCCGTACTGCTTTACCTGTTGTTTGAAGTCGTAAGTGTCGACGGTACAGCCATTGCTGCGTAGTCCTTTAGCGAGCAGAATGTCGCCGCCAAGCGCGTGATCCTGATAAATACCGTAGCCGAGTATCTTCATCTGTTTCAGTACAATGCTAAATTATGCAACGCAGTATACCGAAAACACCAGTGGCAACAAGAGTTGCCTTGCCGGCCAGGCTACTGTTCGCTGTGTGGGCTAAAGCGATGCTCAGTGTCATCTTTGCGCAATACCAACGTTTTATTGTCATAACTCAGCGCAGGCCCGCTCTGCAAAAAACTGTGAAAGGCTTGTTCGCGTTGCATCGCATCTTCCTGGCAGGCCATCATAGTGCCGGCCAGTTGAGAAACCACCAGCTTGCCCTCATCTACCTTAAAGTTACCCATAGCGCGGTTGCAGCCGGTAAAGCCGGACAGGCGGTCCTGGTCAAACTGCAGGCTGAACGGTTTTTCATTCTGTGCTGCGTTTATCTGCAGATACTGGCCGGTTGGCGAGTCTTGTTGCTGGCAAGCAGTTAACACTGCAATAGTGCTGAGTAACGCCGCGGTGGCGTAAGTGCGGGGGTTGCGCATAAAAAGCTCCTGATAGCTGATAACCGGCGGCAATAGTGCCAGAGTATAGCTAAGCGCTGGCTGAACAGCGGTAAAAAGTTGTTATTTGAATCAATTAAAGCGATTAAAGTAATTTGTTTTATTCGTTTTGACAATTGAGTGCAGCACGGTACACTGGCTGCAGTTGAAACATAACCCATGAACTAACCTAAAGGAGCAAGACTATGTCTTCTATTATCAACACTAAGATCAAACCATTTAAAGCCACTGCTTTTCATCAGGGTAAGTTTGTTCCTGTTTCTGAGCAAGACTTAGCTGGCAAATGGTCTGTAGTAGTATTTTACCCGGCCGACTTCACTTTCGTATGTCCTACAGAATTAGGCGACCTGGCAGATTTCTATGCTAAGTTCCAGGAAATCGGTGTTGAAGTGTACTCAGTATCTACTGACACGCATTTCACGCACAAAGCCTGGCACGATGCGTCTGACACCATCAAGAAAATCAACTACCCGATGATCGGTGACCCAACAGGTACTATCACGCGTAATTTCGGTGTAATGATTGAAGAAGAAGGTTTAGCACTGCGCGGTACTTTCGTGATTAACCCGCAAGGCGAAATCAAAGTAGCTGAAATTCATGACCTGGGTATCGGCCGCTCAGCTGCAGAACTGTTCCGTAAAGTGCAGGCTGCGCAGTATGTTGCTAACCACGACGGCGAAGTATGTCCGGCAAAATGGACTCCGGGCGAAGCCACTCTGGCACCATCACTGGACCTGGTTGGTAAAATCTAACTTTGATGCAAACTGCAGGCAACTGCAGTGCCGGAAGCGGCAAACAGCTCCTCTTTTAAGAAGCTGTTTCCAGCTTCCCCACTGCCAACATACTTGTTTGCACGGGCTGGTTTATCCCAGCCCGACCTTTGCGGCTGACTTTTTTTCGCACTATCTGAATTACGTAAACCGGAGCCATTATGTTAGATACTAACCTGAAGCAACAATTAAAAACCTATCTGCAGAACCTGAAAACGCAGGTTGAACTGGTGGTATCTTTAGACGATAGCGCCAAAGCTGCTGAAGTAAACGCCCTGGCAAGCGACATTGCCGAATTATCTGATTTAGTGTCATTGCGCCGCGATGACAACGCCCTGACACGCAAGCCGGCGATGCTGGTGCGTTCAGTTGCCAACGACACCCACATTACGTTTGCCGGTGTGCCGCTGGGCCATGAATTTACCTCCTTAGTGCTGGCGCTGCTGCACTCAGGCGGTCACCCTATTAAAGTAGCAGCCGATACTATTGAACAAATCCGTCAGCTACAGGGCAGCTTCGCCTTTGAGACCTATGTGTCGTTAAGCTGCCAAACCTGTCCGGAAGTCGTACAGGCGCTGAACATTATGTCGGCGATCAACCCGGGCATTACCAACGTGATGATCGACGGTGCCATGTTCCAGCAGGAAGTGGCCGACAAAAACATTATGGCGGTGCCATCAGTGTACTTAAACGGCGAACTGTTTTCCCAGGGCGCCATTACGCTGGAAAAAATCATCCAAAAACTGGATGTTAATGCCGAAAAACGCCAGGCCGAAGCGCTGAAAACCAAAGCTGACTTTGATGTGCTGGTAGTGGGTGGTGGCCCGGCCGGTGCAGCAGCCTCTATCTATGCTGCCCGCAAAGGCTTAAACACCGGTATCGTTGCCGAGCGCTTTGGTGGCCAGGTGGCCGATACTGTCGGTATTGAAAACTTTATCTCGGTGCAATACACCGAAGGGCCAAAACTGGTTAACAGCTTAGAAGCCCACGTGCGTGAATATAACGTCGACATTATGAACAACCAGCGCGCTGTAGCGCTGCGTAAAGATGGCAAGGTACAGCTGGAGCTGCAAAACGGCGCCGTGCTAAACAGCAAAACCGTGATTTTAAGCCCGGGCGCGCGCTGGAGAGAAATGAACGTGCCAGGCGAGCAGGAATACCGCGGCAAAGGCGTGGCGTACTGCCCGCACTGTGACGGCCCGTTGTTTAAAGGCAAAAAGGTGGCAGTAATTGGTGGCGGTAACTCCGGCATTGAAGCCGCTATCGACTTAGCCGGTATTGTTGAGCACGTTACCGTGCTGGAATTTGCCGCTGAGTTGCGTGCCGATGCGGTACTGGTGAAAAAAGCCAAATCGATGGGCAATATCACTATTATCACTGAAGCCCAGTCGACCGAAGTGACCGGTGATGGCAGCCGTGTAAATGGTATTAACTATACTGACCGTAAAACCGGTGATAAGCATCATATTGAGCTGGCCGGTATCTTTGTGCAGATAGGTTTAGTGCCAAATACCGAATGGTTACGCGGTGCAGTGGAATTATCGCCACGCGGTGAAATTATCGTCGACGAGCGTGGCCAAACCTCAGTGCCGGGCGTATTTGCTGCCGGTGATGCTACTACAGCGCCGTACAAGCAAATTATTATCGCTATGGGCTCGGGCGCTAATGCCGCGCTGGGTGCCTTTGACTATATGATCCGCCAGTAAGTGAATGGCGTAACAGTTTAGCTTCACTCTCTCTGTAGCTTTAACGGCAACTTCGGTTGCCGTTTTTTTATGCCTGAACCTTTGCCGCTTATTCCAAACTCGTCATTAATTCCTTTTAGTTATATCTGAGCGTAATTAACTATTTTATAAAAGCCATACGGACGGCTATTCTGCACGCTGTATACTCACTTTAAGTGAGCATGGTTAAAGCGCAGGAGCTGGTGTGCAGTATTTACCCTTATTTGTAAAGTTAACCGATAAACCGGTGCTGATTGTTGGCGGCGGTTCGGTGGCGCTGCGCAAAGCCGGTACCTTGCTAAGCGCCGGCGCAAAATTAACGGTAGTGGCGCCGGAGTTTGCCGCTGAGTTTGTGCAGTGGCAGCAGGATGGTGTGGCGGAACTAATCAAAGGCTACTTTGAGCCGACTTTGCTGGATGGCAAATTGCTGGTAATCGCTGCCACCGATAACGATGAGGTTAACGCGGCAGTCTTTGATGCGGCTACGGCGCGCAATATGCTGGTAAACACAGTAGATGATCAGCCCAAATGTGGCTTTATCTTTCCGTCGATTATCGATCGCAGCCCGATTTTAATTGCTATCTCCAGCTTTGGTACCGCACCGGTACTGGCGCGGCGCTTACGCGAGAAACTTGAAGCCTTGTTGCCACAGCATTTAGGGCCATTGGCAGAGTTAGTCGGCCGCTTTCGCCACAAGGTCAAAGCCAAAATCAGCGGTTTTGCCGCGCGGCGGCAGTTTTGGGAAACAGTATTTGATTCTGATGTAGTCCGTGATGTGCAGGCTAATCAGCTGCCGCAGGCAGAACAGCGGCTGGCGCAGCTGTTGGATCAACCTTTGCCGCAAGCCGGTGAAGTCTATGTGGTGGGTGCTGGTCCGGGCGACCCGGAGCTGTTAACGTTAAAAGCGCTGCAGCTGATGCAGCAAGCTGATGTGGTGGTGTTCGACTATTTAGTTTCGCCACAAATCATGGAATTGGTGCGTCGCGATGCAGAGCGCATTTGCGTCGGTAAAAAAGCCGGCGATCACTCAGTGCCGCAGCAGGACACCAACCAACTGCTGATTGATTTAGCCCTGGCCGGTAAAAAAGTTTGCCGCTTAAAAGGTGGCGACCCGTTTATTTTTGGCCGCGGTGGCGAAGAAATTCAGGCGCTATTGCCACACAACATTGCCTTTCAGGTGGTGCCCGGGGTTACGGCCGCCGCCGGCTGTGCGGCTTATGCCGGCATACCGCTAACACACCGCGACCATGCACAAAGCGTGCAGTTTGTTACCGGCCACTGCCGCAAAGATGGCACCGAGCCGGACTGGCACAGCATGAGTAAAGCTAACCAAACGCTGGTTATTTACATGGGCTTGATGAAAGCCGGCCATATTCAGCAGCAGCTGATGGCTGCAGGACGCAGTGGCTCGGTACCGGTAGCCATTATTGAAAACGGTACCAGGCCACAGCAACGCATTGTAACCGGCACACTGCAACAACTGGCCGATTTGGTAGAGCAGCAACACATCAGCTCACCGGCGTTGCTGGTTATAGGTGAAGTGGTGGCACTACAACAAGATTTACATTGGTTTGGTCAACGGCCGCAAGCGGCGGTATTTGGCCAAACACTTACCCGAATGGCATGAGGAAAAAGAAATGTCTGAGTTAGCAGGTGCCTTGTCGCACTTACAGCAACTGGAAGCCGAGAGTATCCATATTTTTCGTGAAGTAGCGGCCGAATTCAAAAAGCCGGTAATGCTGTACTCGATTGGCAAAGACTCATCGGTATTGCTGCATCTGGCACGTAAAGCCTTTGCACCGGGTAAGATCCCGTTTCCGCTGTTGCATGTTGATACCAACTGGAAATTTCGCGAGATGATCGAATTTCGCGACCGCCTGGCTAAAGAGTACAACTTTGAGCTGCTGGTGCATAAAAACCCGGAAGGCTTAGCGATGAATATCAACCCCTTTGTTCATGGCAGTGCCAAACACACCGACATTATGAAAACCCAGGGTTTAAAGCAGGCGCTGAATAAATACGGCTTTGATGCGGCCTTTGGTGGCGCCCGCCGCGATGAAGAAAAATCCCGCGCCAAAGAGCGGGTGTATTCGTTTCGCGATAAGCACCATCGCTGGGACCCGAAAAACCAGCGGCCGGAGCTGTGGAATATTTATAACGGCGCCATTAATGAAGGCGAAAGTATCCGTGTATTCCCGCTGTCGAACTGGACCGAGCTGGATATCTGGTTATATATCCTGCAGGAAAATATCGACATAGTACCGCTGTACTTAGCCAAGCCACGCCCCGTTGTCGAGCGCAATGGCACGCTGATTATGGTAGATGACGAGCGTATGCCGTTGGAGCCGGGTGAAACGCCGCAGTTGAAGTCGGTTCGTTTCAGAACCCTGGGCTGTTATCCGCTGACCGGCGCCATTGAATCTACCGCCGATACATTGGAAGGAATAGTGGAAGAGATGTTGCGCGCCCGCACGTCGGAGCGCCAGGGCCGCGTGATTGACCAGGATCAATCCGGCATGGAATTGAAAAAACGCGAGGGGTACTTCTGATGTCTGTAGTTAATTTAACGCCGGTAACCTCGTTAAACGAGCAATTAAACCACCTGGGCATTCGCGGCTATTTACAGCAGCATCAGGACAAAGGCTTGTTGCGTGTGCTGACCTGCGGCAGTGTTGATGATGGCAAAAGTACCTTGATCGGCCGTCTGCTGCATGATAGCCAGCAGCTGTACGATGATCAGCTGGACGCGCTAAAGCGCGACCATAAAGGCCGCAACAGTGAAGGCGAGTTAGAACTGGCAATGCTGGTTGACGGCTTACAGGCCGAGCGCGAGCAAGGCATTACCATTGACGTGGCCTATCGTTATTTCTCCACTACCGAGCGTAAGTTTATTCTGGCCGATACGCCCGGCCACGAGCAATACACCCGTAATATGGCCACCGGAGCTTCCACCTCTGATGTGGCCATTTTGCTGATTGACGCCCGCTACGGTGTACAAACGCAAACGCGGCGCCACAGCTTTATTTGCGCTTTGCTGGGCATTAAGCACTTAATTGTTGCCGTGAATAAAATGGATATCGTCGGTTACAGCGAGCACATTTATAACGCTATCGTACAAGACGTGCAGGCATTGATGGCGCAATTGCAGGTGCCAACGGTGGATGTGGTACCGATTAGCGCGCTAAAAGGCGAAAACATTCTAACCCTGTCGGCCAATATGCCGTGGTACACCGGCACGGCATTGCTGCCGCGACTGGAAACCCTGCCGATACCGCAACGTGGTGGTGCTGCAACGCGGTTCCCGGTGCAGTATGTTAACCGGCCGGATCTGGATTTTCGCGGTTTTGCCGGCACCCTGGTCAGCGGCCGTTTAGCGGTTGGTCAGGCGGTTACTGCCTGGCCGTCGGGTAAAAAAAGCACCATCAAGCAAATTGTCAGCTTTGCCGGCGAGCAGCCATCAGCCAGCGCTGGTGAAGCCATTACACTAACGTTGAATGACGAAATCGATATCAGCCGTGGTGATTGGCTGGTGCCGTCGGATGACAACGTTAGCCTGAGCAACCGTGCGCTGGCTTATGTGGTGTGGTTTAACGAGCAGCCTTTGGAAGCCGGCCGTTTGTATGACTTAAAACTGGCAACGCGTAAGAGCAGTGTCAGCATTAACCGGCTGAACCATAAGGTTAATGTGAATACACTGGCGCAGGAAGCGGCAGAGCAGGTAGCAATGAACGATATTGCGCTGGTAGAGCTGGAGCTAACTGAGACGCTGCCGCTGGATACCTTCAGAACCCAGCCCGGTACCGGCAACTTTATTCTGATCGACCGTTTAACCAATGCGACGGTAGCGGCCGGGTTAATTCAGAATGTGCTGGCAGAAGAAAAAGCCGCCAGTGGCGATATCAGTGCCTTTGAGCGCGAGCTGAATGCCTTGATCCGTAAGCATTTCCCACACTGGGGCGCGCGCGATGTGCGCGAGCTGTTTAACGCCGACCTGTTTAACACCGAAATGGTTAAGGCTGCGCAGTAATGCCATATCAGCAGTATGGCGTAGTCGCACTGTTGCTGGCGCTGGTGGCGGGGCTGATTTTCAGCAAACGCTCACCGGCACTGTGGTTTGGCGGCGCCTTGCTGGTTAGTTACCTTATTGGCTGGTTGCCACTGGAAAGCGCATTGCAAAACTTCGCCAATCCGTCGCTGGTTACGCTGCTGTTGCTGCTATTGGTGTCGATTGGCATTGAAAAGTCGCAACTGGTCAGTTGGCTCAGCCGCGGCTTTGCCGGTAAGCGCTTAAGCAGCGTTATTGCCAGGTTAAGCTTATCCAGCGCGCTGATGTCGGCTTTTATTAATAATACGGCGGTGGTGTCTACGCTGATGTCATCGCTGCGGCATCATAATCACTTTGCCGCGTCCAAACTGCTGCTGCCGCTGTCGTACAGCGCCATTCTTGGCGGTATGCTGACGTTAATCGGCACCTCAACCAACCTTATAGTCAACGGCTTTGTCGAACAAAGCGGTGAACCGCTGCTGGGCTTTTTTGACTTTACCCTGCTGGGCGCCTTAGTACTGGCTGCCGGTATAGTGGTGTTGGTGATTGGCAGCCACTGGTTGCCGGACAACAACAAAGATGCCGGCCAAACCACGCCGTATTACTTAACCGCTCATGTGCGCAGCGACAGCCAGCTGATTGGCAAAAGCGTAGAGCAAAACCAGTTGCGGGAGCTGCAAGCACTATTTTTGGCTGAGATTCAGCGCGGTACTGAACGTATTTGCCCGGTAACGCCGGAAACCGTTATTGAAGCCGGTGATGAACTGCGTTTTGTCGGCGATTTGGAAGCGGTATCGCGCTTGCAACAGTTCCCCGGTTTGGAGTTGCTGCGCCAGGATCAGCAACAGGGCGAACTGCTTGAGGCGGTACTCAGTTACAGTTCACGGCTGGTGGGCAAAAGCTTAAAGCAGATTCGTTTTCGCCATGAATACGATGCGGTGGTGATTGCCGTACGTCGCGGCCATGAACGCCTGCAGGGTGGCTTGGGCGATCTGGTGCTGCACGCCGGCGATGTATTAATTTTATCGGTGGGCAAACATTTTCCCGGCCAGCATCAGCTTAGCCAGGAGTTTATTTACGTTAACGGTTTAGCTATCTCTACACCGCTGTCAAAAAATCGCAGCCATTGGGTGCTGCTCGGTTTTATTACTGCGCTGGCGTTGTCGATTGCCGATATAGCGCCGCTGATTAAAAGCCTGCCGGTGCTGCTGCTGGCCTATGTTGCCGGTGGCGCGGTTTCGGTAAATGAAATTAAAAACCGCTTCCCGTTGGAGCTGTGGTTAATTGTCGGTTCGGCTATCGGCCTGGCACAGCTGATGATCCAAACCGGGGTAGCCGGCCAGATAGCAGATGGCTTGATAGCCCTGGTCGACGGCAGCGGTGCTTATGGTGCGCTGATCGCGGTGTTTATCGCTACCTGGTTGTTTACTGAACTGGTAACGAATAATGCCGCTGCCGCGCTGACCTTTCCTATTGCTTATGCCATAGCGCAGAATTTGGGTGTGGACCCGGTGCCGTTTTTTATGGCAGTGGCTTTTGGTGCTTCTGCCAGTTTTATTTCGCCGTTTGGCTATCAAACTAATCTGATGGTGTATTCGGCAGGCAATTATCAGTTGCGCGACTATATTCGCCTCGGCGTGCCGATGGCGCTGGTGTACAGTGCGGTAGTGTTGGTATTTCTACCGCTGATTTATCCGTTTTAAGTGATGACAAGCAATGACACATAACGATATTAAATGGCAACAGCATGATGTAAACGCGGCACAGCGCGAGACCTTATTTGGCCACCAAAGTGCGGTGATCTGGTTTACCGGTTTATCCGGCTCCGGCAAGTCCAGCGTGGCGAATGCGCTGGAGCAGGTGTTGGCAGCACAGGGCAAACACACCTATTTGCTTGATGGCGACAATGTGCGCCACGGTTTATGTGCCGATTTAGGCTTCAGTGCCCAGGACAGAACCGAAAACCTGCGCCGTGTTGGCGCTGTGGCCGGGTTAATGGTGGACGCCGGATTGCTGGTGCTGAGTGCCTTTATTTCGCCGTACCGCAATCAGCGTGAGCTGGTAAAAAGCTTTATTCCGCAAGGCAAATTTATTGAAGTGCATATCTCCACCCCGCTGGAAGTATGCGAGCAGCGCGATGTAAAAGGCCTGTACAAAAAAGCCCGCGCCGGCGAAATCAGCCACTTTACCGGCATTTCTGACCCGTATGAAGCACCGGAGCACGCCGATTTAGTGCTGGACACCTCAGTGACGTCGCTGGAAGATAGCGTGCAACAATTGCTGGCGTTGCTAAAGCAAAAACAGATTATTAGTTAGGAGAGAGCTCCGACAGCCAACAGCACACGGGGGCGTTGTAAATACATCCATGTAAACTCCTCTCCAGCATCCCTGCTGGAGACGCCCCGTTTAGCTGTTACCTGTCTGCGCTGCATAAAAAGGACACTTATATGAATTATTTGCCCGCCATTATCGACATAGCAGAACAAGCCGGGCAGGCGATCCTGGCGGTATACCAGCAAGACAACGCCGCCTTTAATATCACCGGCAAAGCCGATGACTCACCGCTGACCGCCGCCGATTTAGCTGCGCACCAACTGATTGTTAAGGCATTAACCGCACTGACGCCCGAGCTACCGATATTGTCAGAAGAAGCCGCCGACATCAGCTGGGACATCCGCCAGCAGTGGCAGCGTTACTGGCTGGTAGACCCACTGGATGGCACTAAAGAGTTTATTAAGCGCAACGGCGAATTTACCGTCAATATCGCGCTTATCGATAACGGCGAGCCGGTGCTGGGCGTTATTCATGCGCCGGTGCTGGCGAAAACCTACTACGCCGCTAAAGGCGAAGGCGCCTTTGTTAAAACCGCCGGCGAGATCCGCGCCATTCGGGTTGCCAAGCCTGGTGACACTGTACGTGTAGTGGGCAGCCGCAGTCACCCCAGCCCGGATCTGGCCGGTTACCTGGCGCAATTCCCGCAGCACGAAATGGTGCCGGTTGGCAGCTCATTAAAGTTTTGTTTAGTGGCCGATGGCAGCGCCGATGTGTACCCGCGTTTTGGCCCCACTATGCAGTGGGACACCGGCGCCGGGCATATTATCGCGCTGGAAGCCGGTGCTGCAGTCAACTTCGACGGTATCGCCAACAAGGTGTATCAACGTGAAAACCTGCGCAACCCAAACTTTATCGTGTCAGCGCTTAAGCAATGAAACGCCACTGAGTTAGCGACGCCACCGGCAAATTTGGTTACACTAAACGCTATAACGACAACTGACTTATGACTTATGCGTTTAGACAAATTTATATGTGACTGCACCGGCTTAACCCGCAGCCAGGCCGGTAAAGTGATCCGGCAAAAATTAGTAACCATGAACGGCGAGTTGGTAAAACAAGCCGCGTTGCAGGTTAACAGCGGCGACGTAGTGTGCCTCGATGGCGAACAACTGCAACTGATTGGCCTGCGCTATTTTATGCTGCACAAGCCGGATGGCTATATCTGCTCGACTGAAGACCCGGAACACCCCACGGTATTTACCTTAATGGACGAGCCGTTAATTGAGCGGCTGCACACTGTCGGCCGGCTGGATTTAGACACCACCGGTTTAGTGCTGATCACCGATGATGGCCAATGGTCGCACCGCATTAGCAGTCCCAAGCATCATGTGGCGAAAACCTACCGTGTTTGGACGGCAGACCCCATCCCGGCAGAGGCGATAGCGCAGTTTGCCGAGGGCGTAATGTTGCGCAATGAGAAAAACGCTACCTTACCCGCCGAGCTGGAAATCGTTAGCGACACCGAAGCTTTGCTTACCATTCATGAAGGCCGCTACCATCAGGTAAAGCGTATGTTTGCCGCTATCGGCAACAAGGTAGAGAAGCTACACCGCGAGAAAATCGGCGGTTTGCAATTGCCGGACGATTTAGCTGAAGGTGAATACCGTGAATTGAGTGCTGAACAACTGTTATTGCTAAAAGGATAAAAGCGATGCGTTTGTTGCTGAGTTGGCTGCTGTGTTTTTCTCTGGCAGTAACGGCTGAAGCCACCGAATGGCAGCAGTATAAAACCGTGGACGCAACCAGCGTTGAGTACCGCTACAATGCCGATAAACTGCTGGAAGTCAGAGCGCAAACCGAGGCCAGCTCAACAACGGCTGCATTCCTTCATCTGTTGGAAGACACGGCTAATATCAGTAAATGGGCGGCAAATACCGAAAAAGCGCAGCTGCTGGGCCAGCCGGATGCCAATACTCACATAGTACATACTTATTTTACGGCTATCTGGCCGGTATCGAAGCGGGATATGGTAACGCAATCGGTTTGGCAACAAGACGCTGGCAGTGGTGTACTTACCATGCAGGTGAGCGACCTTGGTGAACATTATCCAAAGGTCAAAGGTTATGTACGTATGCAAAGCGTACAAGGCTTGTGGACCTTAACACCGTTGCCGGATGGTTTATTACGGATCCAATATCAGGGCAGGGCGGATGCGGCGGGCAAATTACCGCGCTTTATCGGCGATAAAGTGGCGTTAAATGCATTATTTAAAACTTTTGTTCAGCTACGAACAATGTTAAAGAATTATCAACAGCCTTATCCTGGCGTAGTAGAGTAAATCGATAACGCTATGTCGAAAGAGTAAATGTAATGCAGAGTAAATTTCTTCTGGGCTTTTATAACTAAGGATTGAGTAAGCGAGCAGCGAACAATGTCACTGAACTTATGGTTTGCGCATATTTAAGGCCGATGCTCATTTACACCGGCCTTCCCGGATAATCAGTTAGCCAATAATCAGGTTAAGCAAACAATGCTTATAACCTGAGGCGTTACTTTTTCTTCTCGCTAGGCACGGGCTGGCCGTATTTCGGTGATCTTGGGCCGTAAAGCAAGCCGTTGTGGTCTTCAACAAACAATAGACGGTTAGTACTAATGGCTGCGATATCAAAACCACGGTCGGTAACGGTTTCAATGATTTGATTCAGTGCGGCTTCTACCAACATACCCACTAAACCACCACCACCGTTACCACGCGTTTCTGCTGAAGAGGCGCTGGCGCTGTCTTGCCACAGCACAACACCTGAGCGTAAGTCCACCAAAGTAGCTGATACTTTCACTACAGTTTCACTCGAAAGCACAACATAGCTGGTACCATATTCTTCGATCGTCATATACAGGCCAGTGTCTGCACCGAAGATCTCATGAATTTTTTGAGCAGGTACGGCATGTATATCGGCAGCTTCGGTTAAGCCGTTGCTGCGGAACGTCTGCTGTACCAAGGTGACCGGAAACACATAGTAACCCGATTCAGCAATGGGCTGGCTAACTTGCGACATCAGGCTGTAAGGCGCTATCACTTCTACACTGTTATTAATCGGCGGTAATACCAGTACCGAACGTGGATCAGCATTACGAAATGCGGTGTAATCATGCGGCTGTGGCGCACTGACGCAGCCGGTCAACAGAATTACAGCGCCTATCAGGCAAAACTTTAACCAACTCATATCAGACTCCTTGCCGTGATTTCAATAAAAAGTCGAGATACTTAGCCGATTCCGGAAACAACACTTTCTCTTGCTCAAAGTGTTGTTGCCCCAAATCGGAGTTGCCGGTATCGAAATACAACAAGCCAAGGTGAGCATGAATACCGGGAGCTACGGGCTTACCCGCTTGTGCTGCAGCCTGAATGGTTTGCTGAATCGTCGCGATCTGATCTTCCAGCGTAGTGTCATCTGCCTTGAAATAGGCATATACGGCTTGGTTATAAGCGCCGTGATAGTACAGTGGTTCAGTAGTTTTACAGGCTGAAACAGACAGCGCCAGCGTTAAAACACAAAATAGTTTTTTCATTTTTATTTCTCTACTCTGCTTGCCATTGACCAGATTCCAAGCCGGTTACCAGCTTATTCACCACTTCACGGATAGCTAAATCGAGAACTTTTCCGTTAAGCGTTGCATCGTAGCTGGCTGTACTGCCAAATCCGATCACTTCGCGCTCAGACAAGCTATACTCACCAGCGCCTTGCACTGAGTAGATAACTTCTGAGGTAGTTACATCAACAATATTTAACGTAACCTTTGAGTAAGCAATTTGCGATTTACCCTTGCCTAGCAAACCGAAAAGCTGCCTGTCGCCAATTGTTTTACGGCCAAACTCAGTGACATCACCGGTAATCACATAGCGGGCACCTTTAATGGACTGTTGCACACCGGCAAGCCCGGCTTCGCCCGACAGCAGTTGCATGTTGTCACGATCCATTACACTGAATCGATTAGTTTGCTGCAGATGGCTGATCAAGGCCGTTTTGGCTTGATTACCCAACATGTCGACACCACTTGAAAAGATGCCATTCTGGAAATTTGAGCGGTTAACAAACTGGCCAACTACCAGCTTGCTTTTTGCGCCACTGTAGCTGGAGCCATAGCTTGCTACAGTAGGAGTTTCAACCACCTGAGATGAAGTTGTTGCGCATCCGGCAATAAAAGAAGCAGCAACACCAGCCACCAAGACAGACAGAACTTTTTTATCTAAATTCCTATTCATTTTTGTTCCTTGGTAAGAATAATATTTGTAACAGTGTCTGATGAGAAGTAACAAAAAACTCATTAGTTACCGTTACCTTACGCATAATATCATTAGCGGTAAAACTTGACAGAAAATTTAACCAGCAAGGGGAATATTTAAAGCGGTGTAAGCAGCTTAGTTAATTTCTGTAGTCCTAACCTGGTTTATCATATTCTGAAAAAGCACTTTGTGTTGTTGATGTTTACTGGTAATTCTGGGTATTAACGCCAGGCTTTATCTGAGCAGTTGCTTAGAGTTATATAACTAAAAATCAAAGAGGGATATTGCATGAACTTTATATTGTTTTTACTTATCGGCGCTATCGCCGGCTGGTTGGCCGGCACCATTATGAAAGGCCGCGGTTTTGGCTTGCTGGGTAATATGGTGGTGGGTATTGTCGGTGCTTTTATCGGCGGCTTTTTATTCCGCGCGGTTGGCCTGGCGTCTTATGGCCTGATAGGCTCGTTAATTACTGCCACCGTGGGGGCTGTGGTGCTGTTATTTTTGATTGGCTTGGTAAAAAAAGGCAGCTGAATTTCCCGTTAGCGGAAATATTCTCTGGCAAACATCTGTCCTGTAGTGCAATGCGTAATCTGGTTACGCGCTGAATACAGGACTTTTTTATGCCCGTTGTTCCACTTCGTAAATTGATATTGTCTGCTGCCATAGCGGCAGTGTTACCTATAGCAGCGCAAGCCGCACCGGCTCAGCCTAATGACTTTATTGAAGTATTTGCCAAAATTTTCGGCGAGCACAAGGGTATTCGTAAAGGCCATGCCAAAGGGGTGTGTGCAGTAGGCAACTTTACCGCCAGCCCTGAAGCTACAGCGCGCTTTGATGCAGCGCTGTTCTCCGGTACCGCTATACCGGTCAGCTATCGCTTTTCCCTCGCCGGCGGCAACCCGGCAGCGCCCGACTATGCCCGTTCACCACGCGGCTTAGCAGCGCAGTTTACGCTGCCTGACGGCAGCAAACACAATATCGCTACGCTAACTACGCCGGTATTTGGTGCAAAAGACCCGGAGAGTTTTTTAGGCTTGCTGCAGGCCTCTGTGCCCCGCGCGGATGGCAAACCAGACCTGGCCAAAATTCAGGCATTCCGTGCGGCCAATCCCGATACCCAACCACAAGCACAGTGGCTGGCAGCCAATCCGCCACCATGGAGTTATGCTACGGCTGAGTACTTTGGCCTTCACACTTTTTATCTGGCCGACAAAAGCGGTGAAAAAGTGAAGATACGCTGGCATTTGCAGCCAAAAGACGGTGTTAAAGGGCTTTCTGCTACAGAGCTTGAGCAGCAAAACGCCAACTTTCTTGATGACAGATTAAAACAGCGTTTAGCTGATGGTGCCGTCGAGTTTGACTGGATTATCAGCTTTGGTGAAGCTGCCGATAGCGAAAATGACCCATCTGTGCAATGGCCGGCGCGGCCAACGTTAAACGCCGGCACCTTGCGCATTAACGCCAGTGGTGATGCCGGTTGTGGAAACATTAACTTTGACCCTAATGTGTTAAGCCGCGGCTTTAGCGCCAGTGACGACCCGGTGTTAAGAATGCGCTCGCCGGCTTATGCTATTTCATTTGGTAAGCGGTTAAGTGGGCAGTGAGGTTCTAACGCGCGCTGATAGTTTGCGCTTAAAACAAATCCAGCGATTCGCCACTCTGCGGTGAGTCTGTATCTTTTTTCGCTTTGGCGTTTAGCCTGGCACGGCGCTGGGTTAGCAGTTTCAAAATATGGGCGCGTTCGGCAACGGGTTTCTCGTGCCAGTTAAAACGTTCATCCCGTGAGCGCAGACAGCCAATGCAGTAGCCGCGGCTGTTGCTCTGGCACACACCGATACAGGGATTGGGCAGTTCAAACAGCTCTAACTGATCCACGCTGCTACCACGCTGGTTGATGAATAGTTTAAGTTTACACGGAATAATTTTTAAGCAAATCAGAAAAACCTGTTGACTTCAGACTGATAGACGGCTATTTCTAATAGCAATTCAGTCTGCTTTGCAGGCTATATAACTAAAATAGTTTTTAACCAAGTAAATAAGTAAGAATCAAATTATGCGTTTAGCTGCTGTTCTGAACATTATTGTCCTCGTGGTCGTGGTGATTATTAATCTCCGCGGGGGCGGTGTTTTGGAAAAAAAGTAGCGTAAAAAGCGAATTCCAACAAAACCCCCGCTCCGCAAGGACCGGGGGTTTTGTCGTTTCCGGGCCTTGAAAAAAGCGGTTAAGCATACTGAGGATACAAAATGAAAGGCGCAGAATTGGTACTACAGGTGCTACAGCAACACGGGGTCGATACCATTTTCGGCTACCCCGGTGGCGCTATTATGCCGATTTACGATGCCCTGTATCAAAGCGACGTTAAGCACTACCTGTGCCGGCATGAACAGGGCGGTGCGTTCTCGGCCATTGGCTATGCCCGTGCTTCCGGCAAGGTTGGCGTGTGTATGGCCACCTCTGGCCCGGGTGCCACTAACCTGATCACCTCGCTGGCCGATGCTATGCTGGACTCGGTGCCGGTAGTAGCCATTACCGGCCAGGTATCACAAACGGTGATGGGCACGGATGCGTTTCAGGAGATAGATGTACTGGGCTTAAGCCTGGCGGTGACCAAACACAGCTTTATGGTACGCAGTGTCGACGAGCTGGCTGCAACCTTACATGAGGCCTTTGCCATAGCGCAAAGCGGCCGCCCGGGCCCGGTATTGGTAGATATCCCGAAAGATGTGCAGTTGGCAGAAATTGGTTATCAGGCCGAATTTAACGCTGCGCAGCCAACTGCGCCAATTTACACCTCGCTGGTTAATGCCGCCAAAGCCCGCGCCTTAATAGCGGCAGCGCAAAAGCCGATGGCCTATATTGGCGGTGGTGTGCATATGGCCGGTGCTATGGCGCAACTGCAACAGTTTTTAACTGCTAACCCTATGCCGTCGGTAACGACGTTAAAAGCCATGGGCTCGGTGGCAAAAGACAACGCGCATTACCTGGGTATGTTGGGTATGCACGGCACTCAGGCGGCGAATTTGGCGGTGCAGCAGTGTGATTTACTGATCTGCCTGGGCGCCCGTTTTGATGACCGGGTTACCGGCAACCTGCAAAAATTCGCACCGGATGCCAAGGTGATCCACGTCGATATTGACCCGGCCGAAATTAACAAAGTGCGGTTTGCCAACGTAGCGCTGCTGGGTGATATGCAGCAAATATTGCCGGCAATATCAGCCGGTACTAACTGTGCGGACTGGCTGGCAAAGTGTGCACAGTTAAAGCAGCAATACGGCTGGCGCTACGATCACCCGGGCGAGCGTATTTACGCACCGCTGATGTTAAAACAATTAAGCGAGCGGATGCCGGATAACAGCGTAGTGTGCTGCGATGTGGGCCAGCATCAGATGTGGGTAGCACAGCATATACGCTTTAGCAGCCCGCGTAATCATTTATCCAGCGGCGGCCTGGGCACTATGGGCTTTGGCTTGCCGGCGGCGATAGGCGCCAAGTTAGCCCGGCCGCAGGATACGGTGATCACCGTTAGCGGCGACGGCTCTTTTATGATGAATGTGCAGGAGCTGGCCACTATTAAACGGTTTCGCCTGCCGGTAAAAATTGTCATTGTCGACAACCAGCGCTTAGGCATGGTGAAACAGTGGCAGCAGCTGTTTTTTAACGAGCGCTACAGCGAAACCGACTTATCCGACAACCCGGATTTTGTCGCCCTGGCAGCGGCCTTTGCCATACCGGGGCACTGTATAACCCGCAAAGATGAAGTAGAAAGCGCGCTGGAGGCCATGTTTACCTGGCCCGGGCCTTATCTGCTGCATGTTTGCATTGATGATAAAGACAACGTCTGGCCGTTAGTGCCGCCGGGTGCTGCCAATGAAGAGATGATCACGGAGGCTAAAGCATGAACCATGTACTGAATATCACCGCCACTAACACCCCGGCTGTAGTAGAGCGCTTGCTGCAGGTTACCCGCTATCGCGGCTATGAATTAGCCGGCTTACAGCTGACACCGCGGCATGATGCCAAAAGCCTGAATATTACGTTGACCGTCAGTGGTGATAAGCCAATTCACTTATTAACCAGCCAATTGCATAAACTGTACGATATTCAGCAACTGGAACTGGCCGGCAGTGAGCTGGCAGTGCTAAGCGCATAACGCTGAATTAAACACACTGAATTAAACCTATACTTTTTTATTTACCGAATACACGGAGTACCGCAATGCCAAAGTTAAGATCCGCCACCGTTACCGAAGGCCGCAATATGGCAGGTGCCCGCGCCCTGTGGCGTGCCACCGGCGTTAAAGACACCGATTTTGGTAAGCCGATTATTGCCGTAGTGAATTCATTCTGCGAGTTTGTGCCGGGCCATGTGCATCTGCGAGACTTGGGCAAGTTGGTAGCAAAAAGCATTGAAGATGCCGGTGGTATCGCTAAAGAATTCAATACTATAGCGGTGGATGACGGCATAGCCATGGGCCATGGCGGCATGTTGTACAGCCTGCCGTCGCGCGAGCTGATTGCTGACTCAGTAGAGTATATGGTGAATGCTCATTGCGCCGATGCCATGGTGTGTATTTCTAACTGCGACAAAATTACCCCGGGCATGCTAATGGCGGCGATGCGCTTAAACGTACCGGCCATTTTTGTCTCCGGCGGGCCGATGGAAGCGGGCAAAACCAAGTTGTCGGATCAAATTATCAAGCTGGATTTAGTTGATGCGATGGTGTCGGCGGCTGATCCTAAAGTAAGCGACAGCGACAGCGAGCAAATTGAGCGCAGCGCCTGCCCAACCTGCGGCAGCTGCTCGGGTATGTTTACTGCCAACTCGATGAACTGTTTAGTTGAAGCTTTAGGCTTAGGCCAGCCGGGTAATGGCTCGCTGTTGGCGACCCATGCTGATCGTAAACAGCTGTTTGTGCAAGCCGGTTTCAGAATTATGGAGCTGTGCAACCGTTGGTACAAACATGACGATGCCAGCGCCTTACCGCGCAGTATCGGCAATAAAACCGCCTTTGAAAATGCCATGATGCTGGATATCGCCATGGGCGGCTCAACCAATACTGTGCTGCATTTGCTGGCCGCAGCGCAGGAAGCAGAAGTCGACTTTACCATGGCCGATATTGACCGCTTATCACGCATAGTGCCGCATTTATGCAAGGTCGCGCCGTCAACGCAAAAGTACCATATGGAAGATGTACACCGTGCCGGTGGCGTTATCGGCATTTTAGCCGAGCTGAACCGTGCCGGTTTGTTAAACCCCAACACGCCGCATGTGTCGGGCAGCTCGCTGGCAGCGGTGCTGGAGCAATGGGATCTGAAAACCAGCCCATCCACTGACGTGCAGCAGTTTTACGCTGCCGGCCCGGCCGGGATCCGCACCACCCAGGCATTTTCACAAAACTGCCGTTACCCCAGTGTCGACGACGACCGGGTAGAAGGCTGTATCCGCAGTAAAGAACATGCTTATTCGCAAGACGGCGGCTTGGCCGTACTGTTTGGTAATCTGGCACCGCAGGGCTGTATTGTAAAAACTGCCGGGGTAGAGCCGGAGAATCTGGTATTTAGCGGCCGCGCCCGGGTGTTTGAAAGCCAGGATGATGCGGTAGAAGCGATATTAAAAGGCAAAGTAGTTGCCGGTGACGCGGTAATTATCCGCTACGAGGGCCCTAAAGGTGGGCCGGGCATGCAGGAAATGCTGTACCCCACCAGTTACTTAAAATCGATGGGGCTGGGTAAAGCTTGTGCCTTGATCACCGATGGCCGCTTTTCCGGCGGTACCTCCGGTTTGTCGATTGGCCATGTGTCACCGGAAGCCGCCAGCGGCGGCGCTATCGCGCTGGTGCAGGAAGGCGACAAAATTGAGATTGATATTCCCAACCGCAAAATTGGTATTGCCATCAGCGATGACGAGCTGGCGCGACGCCGCACAGCTACGGATGCCAAAGGCAAGCAGGGCTGGAAACCACAGAACCGGCAGCGGGTGGTCAGTTCAGCATTAAAAGCCTATGCCCTGCTGGCAAGCAGCGCTGACAAAGGTGCTGTGCGGGATTTGTCGAAGTTGGAGGAGTAATGAACAACCTGGCAACAGTACAACCAGCACAGACAGATACCGATTTGATGCAGCAGTATCTGCGTGAGATTTTGCTGTCGCCGGTATATCAGGCCGCGGTAGAAACGCCGCTGGATGCCATGACAAAGCTGAGCCAACGGCTGGGCCATAATGTGCTGCTAAAGCGCGAAGACAAACAGCCGGTGTATTCGTTTAAGCTGCGCGGTGCTTTTCATAAACTGCACAAAGTAAAACAGCACAGCCCCGATGCCAGTGTGGTGTGCGCCTCGGCCGGTAACCATGCCCAGGGCGTGGCGTTATCTGCCAGCAAACTGGGGCTTAATGCCACTATTGTTATGCCGATCACTACACCGGAAATCAAAGTCGCGGCGGTAAAAGCACTCGGCGGCAATGTGGTGCTGCACGGCACCGCCTTTGACGAAGCCAACAGCTACGCTATTAACCTGGCCAATACCGAGGGCGCGCTGTATATCCCACCGTTTGATGATTGCGACGTAATCGCAGGCCAGGGCACCGTGGCCAAAGAGCTGCTTAGCCAGCATAACCAGTTAAACGCGGTGTTTATTCCGGTTGGTGGTGGAGGCTTGCTGGCCGGTATGGCAGTGTATATCAAGGCAATACAGCCGAATGTCAGAGTGATAGGCGTAGAGCCGGAAGATGCGGCCTGTTTAAAAGCTGCCATGGCCGCCGGGTCGCCGGTAACACTGGAGCGGGTCGGCTTATTTGCCGACGGCGTGGCGGTAAAACGCATCGGCACAGAGAATTTTAATCTGGCAAAACGCTTTTGCGATGAAGTGGTTACCGTTAGCAGCGATGAAATTTGCGCCGCCATTAAAGATATTTTTGACGATTTACGCGCTGTAGCGGAACCGGCCGGCGCTTTGGCGCTGGCTGGCTTAAAAAAATACAGCCAGCAGCTGAAAAACAGCACCTTAACTAAACCGCAGCAGTTCGCTGCTGTGCTAAGCGGGGCCAATTTAAACTTTGATACGCTGCGTTATGTGTCCGAGCGTTGTGAACTGGGCGAGAAAAAAGAAGCGGTATTTGCCGTAACTATTCCGGAAGAAAAAGGCAGCTTTCGCCGCTTTTGCCAAACCCTGGGCGGACGGGCTATTACCGAATTTAACTACCGTTATGCCAGCGATAATAAAGCGCATATCTTTGTTGGCATTAAACTGCGCCATGGTCAGCAAGAATTAAATACCGTCACTAAGCTACTGAGCGATGCCGGTTATACCTATCTGGACTTGTCTGATGACGAGCTGGCCAAACTGCATGTAAGGCATATGGTTGGCGGTATGCCGCCCCGGCTGTTACAAGAGCAGGTGTATCAGTTTAACTTTCCGGAATACCCAGGTGCGTTAATGAATTTCTTAAACACCCTGGGCGAGCACTGGAATATAACCCTGTTTCACTATCGTAACCACGGCGCTGCCACCGGCGATGTACTGGCCGGCTTTGAAGCGGCCAGCCACAACGATATCGCGGCTTATCTGGATAAACTGGGCTACCAGTATCAACTTGTTAGTGGCAACAAGGCTTATAAAACCTTCTTGACTGCAAATTAGTTGAGAAACTAAAGCTTAATATATTGAAGGTGAGGAGCACTGTAGAACAGTGCTCCTCCGGGCTTTAAATATCAGTATTACAAGTGGGGCACGGCTGATGGTTACCACTGCCCCCTGTAACTTTACCCAAGTACTTCACGGTAGTATAAGTACCGTCATTAATAGTCGCGTAAACTCTGAAATCATTTCCAAAATAGTCTGAAGCAAAATTCACAATAATGTTGCCTGTCCTCTGGTCAAATGAATACGGATAATGATCTATTTTGCTACCTTCAAGAGCCATGCCGTGAAGTCTTATATTAGCCCGGGTGTTAGGGTCTTTTGCAGCCTTGGAATACTGATCAATATTAACCTTAATTACCGCTCGTCCATAGGTTAGTGATACCAGTTCAAAATCAGGTTTCTTCTGTATCCAAACGCCCTGCGCTGAGCATAAGCCGCCTCTGGTAACCCAAGCCAAGCCGTAGCCATATGTAGTTTCGAACTGAGTATCATAATATGCATTGGCTTCTATGCTGGATTTATCCCGTCCGACATAACCTTTTTCTGAACTATGGAAGTTAACATAAGCAAAAGTATCGAATAAGTTACCTTTGAAAGTAAAAGGGACGCCCTGTAGTACATGGCTTGGGGCTTCTATTCTGAGATAATCAAAACTATTCAATAATGAGCCGAGACTGTAAGCAAATTCTGCCCAGCTGGATACATCATAAGGATTACCATAAAGCGCTAATCCACTTTGTACCGCTGATGCTACTTCAGAAGCAGCAACATCGTACTGCTTGACGCGGCCATACTCACAGCTCGCAGGTAGTGAATTATCAACGGCATAACATGTAGTGCTGCCCAACAAAAATGTAGCGGCTACCAATACTTTAGTTTTCATGCTTATCTCCTATGTTGTAAGCCGTCAAATGTTTCCATATAAGAAAATTAAATTAAATAAAACGAATTAAATATCAGCAAATTATCATTTATATGTATTTTTTATGTTTTTTTTGGAGCTGTAAAATGATTTAACTCCACGTGAAGCTATGGAGTTTTTCTCTGTCGCAGTTATGATGCTTATTTAGAAATCTCGGGCGAATAAAGATGCCAAAACCGTATTACTTTTACACTACCTTACTGATTGCACTGCTGATCTTTATTGCCTGCTTAATGATGAACGGCCCGATGCGGCCGGGGTTGCCGGTCGGCGATGATTTAGCCACCCGGCTGGCTTATATCAACGCCAACCTGACGTTATGGCAATGGGGCTGGCTAAGCTGGATGGCCGCCGCGCTAAGCCTGCTGGCGTTTGCGGTGATGCTGTCAACGGAACTGCAACCGGGTGCTGCCCGCCAGTACGGCGTCTTGCTGGTGGCACTGGGGATGGCACCGGATCTGATGGCCGAAACCTTGTATGCCTTTGTTATGCCGCAAGTTGCGGTTACCGATATTGCTCTGCTGCAGTTTATCGATAACCTGGCTATGCACCTGACCGGCTTTCTCGGTAATGGCTTGTATAACCTGGGTGGTATGTTGTTAACGCTGGCGCTGTTAAAGCAGCAACCTGCGCTTAAGCTGTGGCTGTATCCGGGTATAGTAGCCTGGCTGCTGGGGTTGGGGTTATCCGTTAGCATCGCCTTGCAACAACTAAAGCTGGCCGAGTATTTTACCGCAGCCAGTATGGCGTTAAGCACGCTGTGGTTTGTGCTTATTGCATGGAGACTATGGGGAGATCAACGTGTACGCTGCGCTTAAAGTATTGCATTTGGGCTCGCTGATCATGTGGTTAGGCCCCGCCATCGGCTCCTGGTTGGTACTGCGCTATATGCAACAGCAAGAAGGTGAGTTATCGCCCGCTACTGCCAAAGTATACCGGGTGTTTTTCTGGACTATTACGCTGGAGCATATAGCGCTGTGCACTTTGTTACTCAGCGGCGCTGCTATGGCATTTCATTACGGTTTTATTGCTATGCCCTGGTTGCAACAGAAGCTGTGGCTGGTGCTGTTACTCATAGTGCCGTTGGAAATTGTCGATATTTGGCTGGGTAACTGGAAGGTTAAAAAGCTGACCGAAAAGCGCAGCAGAGGCACAGCGCTGAGCCTACGCGAGCAAGCGATGATTAGCTTTTACCATAAAGGCTTTACCAACCTGGCACTAATTACCCTGCCGCTTACGGTATTGGTGATTATGTGGCTGGCAGTGTCGAAGCAAACTTTATGGTAAGTACGGCAGCTTGTTAGAAAGACCACACGCGGCCAGCGCTTATTGCTCTGGTAACTTAAACGGAACTTATTGCGCTTGCTAAGACCTAAACCCGCAGTTACACTTTGCGCGTTTTTTCAACAGGAGTAGCAAGATGAGTAAACCAGCGGCGTTCGAGCATGGCCGCGGCGAGATCCGCGATAATGCGATTAAGGCCTTAGTAACCAGTAAGTTGTTTCAAACCAGGGTGGTAAAGGCGAAAAAGGGCAAAGGCTCCTACAACCGCAAAGGGCGTAATTCAAAAGATTACGCCCTTGTTGTTTTGGTAAGCCGCTGTGTTAAACAACATGCCAGTGCTTTTTAATTGCTTTTCACCCGCATCCGGCCAACAATTACTGCGTTGAAGGAGATGCAACCATGCCAAGCCCGTTAAGAAAAGATGAAGCCCATAAACTGATAGATAAACTGCCCGCTGATGCCACCTGGGACGATCTGATGGAGCAGATTTACGTACGCCAGGCGATAGAAAATGGTTTACGTGACAGCGAACAGGGTAAGTTGCAATCTGTGCAGGAAATCCGGCAAAAATACGGTTTGCCTGAGTAAGAGTGAACTAAGTGAAAGTACTTTGGTCTGCAAATGCTGCAGAACATCTGGATGCTATTTTTCAATACATCGCTGTAGACTCAGTAGTTTATGCACTTAAAACGGTTGATGAAATAACACGCCGCTCTGAGCAAATCGCCCAACATCCTTTATCCGGCAGAATAGTGCCTGAGTATAATCTGGCGCAAATTCGTGAAGTGTTATACCGAGATTACCGGATTATCTATTACATCAAACCTGAGCAGATTGAAGTAATAGCGGTGATCAGAAGCCGAATGCATTTAACAGACATTGGCTAACCGATGAGCCAAAACTCAATACTTAAAGATTTTATTGCCCTGCTGTTTTTCGGCATTTTGCTGATCGCAGGCAGTTGGACGTTACTCTATTCACTGCAAACACAATTCGCTGAGATTTCCAGCGCCAAACCCCTTATTGTACTGAGTAGCTTCCATGGCTATCTGCCAGGTGCTTTGGTAGCTCTGGTGTTTATGCTCGGCTATGCTGCTAACCGGCTGTGGCGCGGGCTACGCAAACAACCGTTATCCGCTGACAACGGCAAAACCACTGCAATAGGTGTGCTGGCCGGTTTGGTTCTGGTAGTTATCGGCAGTTTCGCCATTAACGCTTATTGGGACAACAAGGCAGAATACGCCGGTTATCAGCCGTGCCCCGCATTAACACTGTTAACTAACCGGGTAACTATGATGGCATGGAGCAAAAACGAAGCCTTATGTTTTGACAATGATACGCGCCGAATTATTGTGCGCGGTACCGTGGATGAAACAGCACAGTTGGCACAGCATCTGACTGCCAGAGAACAGCAGCAACAGGCAAAGCAGCGCTTTTTGCAGCAGGAAGCGGAAGGCCGGCGGCAAATTAATCAGTAGTGATATAGCCTGAAAAGCTTTTTCAAACCTGGGTGGTTAAGGCGAAAAAGGGCAAAGGGCCCGACAAACGCAAAAGGCGTAATTCAAAAGATTACGCCCTTGTTGTTTCTGGACATCAGCATTAAATATCTAGCTATAATGCCGGCATTTATCCTATCTGAAGACTAACCCATGCAAGCCGAAGTAAAAATTGAAGATATTATCGAAGGCACCGGCAAAGCGGCTGAACGCGGCGCGCTTATTACCGCGCATTACCGTGGCTGGCTGGAAGATGGCACCGAGTTTGATTCATCTTACAAACGCGGCGAGCCGTTTCAAATAGTGCTCAGCAATAACCGCGTGATCCAGGGCTGGATATTGGGCCTGAAGGGTATGAAAACCGGCGGCAAGCGTAAGCTGTGGGTACCGGCGGCACTGGCGTATGGCGAGCGGCAGATAGGCACTATGATCCCACCGAACAGCAACCTTATTTTTGAGATTGAACTGCTGGAAGTGTTAACCCGCGACGATTAACCGCTAAATGTGTTTCCGGCAGCGCTTATAGCGGCTTAGCCGCCAGCGCTTGTAACAGCGCCTGGTGGAAACGCTCCGGTGCCTGAATATGCGGCGAATGGCCAAGATCAGCAAAGCGGATTAAGCGCGCATCCGGTATAGCGGCGGCAGTGGCTGGCCCCAGTTTGGCGTAATTACCCAACAGTGGGCGCAATGCTTCGGGCGCGGCATCTTTACCAATAGCGGTATTGTCTTTATCGCCTATCAGCAATATCACCGGCATTTTAAGCAGCGGGAACTCGTACATTACCGGCTGGGTAAAAATCATGTCGGCCGTTAAGGCCGAGTTCCACGCCACCTGCTCACGGCCTTTGCCGCGGTACATACCGGCCTGCATTTGTACCCAGGGCTCAAAGTCATCACGCCACTGGCCGGCATAATAGGTATTGCGCTGGTAGTTGCGAATGCCGTCGGCAGAGGTATTCAGCTCGCGCTGATACCATTGATCAACAGTGCGGTAGGGCACACCGAGGGTTTTCCAATCTTCCAACCCTATAGGGTTAACCATCACCAAAGTGTCAGTGCTGTCGGGATACTGCAGAGCAAAACGGCTGGCCAACATGCCGCCCATCGAATGACCCATAACACTGACCTTGCCAATTTTCAGGTTATCCAGCAGTGCGCGGGTGTTGGCTGCCAATTGCTGAAAACTAAACTGGTACTGTTGTGGCTTGGAGGATTTACAAAAGCCGATTTGATCCGCAGCAATAACGCGATAGCCGGCCGCACTGAGCGCGTTAATACTGCCAACCCAGGTTGCAGCACAAAAGTTTTTGCCGTGCATTAGCACTATGGTTTTACCGTTTGCGCTATCCGGCGCAGCGGCTATATCCAGATACGCCATTTCCAGCTGTTGCTGCTGGCTGCTAAAAGCAAAATACTGCACCGGGTAGGGGTAATCGAAACCTTGGAGGCGTGGGCCATACTCCGGCGCCTTGTCCGCAGCGCCAGCTTGGGTGGCGGCCAATAATACCGCACAGCAAAACAGTCGTTTCAGGTAGTTCAACATTATCTCCTGTTATTCAGCTTCTGTGTTGCCGGCGCAATATAACGCTGGCTAAGGCATTGATAGCATTAATTGCCGGCATCTGCGACCAGGCTCTGCACGCCCGGCATCGCCAGTGCTACTGCTTCTGCGACTTTAATGCCATCTATACCGGCGGATAAAATACCGCCGGCGTAACCGGCGCCTTCACCGGCCGGGTACAGGCCTTTGATATTAACGCTTTGGTAGTCGGCACCGCGTTTAATACAAATCGGCGATGAGGTGCGGGTTTCTACTCCGGTTAACAAGCCGTCGGCCTTGGCAAAGCCTTTAATTTGCCGGTCGAACGCCGGTATGGCTTCGCGAATGGCGGCGACAGCGAAATCCGGTAGTACCTGCGCCAGATCGGTAAGGGTAATATTGGGTGTATAAGAGGGTTTAACTTCACCCAGTTCAGTGGAGGCCTTGCCGGCCAGAAAATCACCAATTAACTGGGCCGGTGCATGGTAGTTTTCGCCACCCAGTTTAAACGCCTGCTGTTCGAGTTTACGTTGTAAAGCGATACCGGCCAGCGGGTGGCCCGGATAATCACGCTGTGGGTCTATACCGACGACTATGGCGCTATTGGCGTTACGCTCGTGGCGTGAATACTGGCTCATGCCATTGGTAACCACGCCGCCATGCTCAGACGCGGCAGCTACCACAGTGCCGCCAGGGCACATACAAAAACTGTATACGCTGCGGCCATTGCTGCAGTGATGCACCAGCTTGTAATCGGCGGCGCCTAAAATCGGGTTGCCGGCGTTGGGGCCAAAGCGACACTCATCAATCATGGATTGCTCATGCTCGATACGAAAGCCAATCGAGAACGGCTTGGCTTCGACATACACGCCTTTGTCATACAGCATTTGAAAGGTATCGCGCGCGCTGTGGCCCACTGCCAACACCACATGGCGGCTGTTTAAGCGCTCGCCTGTTGCCAGGGTCAGGCCGGTGACCTGGCCATCTTCGATATGTAAGTCGTCTACCCGGCTGCTAAAGCGAATTTCGCCGCCCAATTCGATAATAGTAGCGCGCATTTTTTCCACCATCGCCACCAGCTTAAAGGTGCCGATATGCGGCTTATTCACGTACATAATTTCGTCCGGCGCACCGGCGGCAACAAATTCGCTCATCACTTTGCGGCCGTAATGCTTAGGATCTTTTACCTGGCTGTACAGCTTGCCATCGGAAAAGGTACCGGCGCCGCCTTCACCATACTGCACGTTTGACTCGGGGTTAAGCTCTTTACCGCGCCAAAAGCCAAAGGTGTCTTTGGTGCGCTCACGTACTTCTTTGCCGCGCTCTAAAATAATCGGTTTAAAGCCCATTTGTGCCAGCACTAAGCCGGCAAATAAACCACAGGGGCCCAGGCCGATCACAATCGGCCGTTCGGCTAACTGCTCTGGCGCTTTGGCGACAAATTTGTAGCTGGTATCCGGCGAAGGTTTAACGTGCTGATCTTTAGCGAAGGTTTTCAGTAGCGCGGCTTCGTTGTCTACCTCAATATCCAGCGTATAAATAAGCTGGATATCGGTTTTTTTGCGCGCATCAAAGCCGCGTTTAAATACCGTAAAGCTATGCAGCTGCTCTGGTTTTAGTTTAAGTTTATCGATAATGGCGGCAGTTAGTGCATTTTCGTCGTGGTTTAACGGCAGTTTTATTTCGGTCAGGCGCAGCATAGGGGTTCCAAATCGGTGTCATTGCTGCGCAGCAACAGGCGAGCAGCTCACAAGATTTGGCTATTTTACGTTAACTGCGCGGCTTTGTCCGTAGTCTTGTTTTTTCGCAGCGCTGCAGTATGATCGCCAGCCTGAAACAATAGGAGCCAATACGCTATGGCCTTTGTGGTACTGGATAACTGTATAAAATGCAAATACACCGACTGCGTAGCCGTATGTCCGGTAGATGCGTTTTTTGAAGGGCCCAACTTTCTGGCAATAGATCCGGTTATTTGTATTGATTGCGGCTTATGCGAACCGGAGTGTCCGGCCAATGCCATAGTGCAGGAAGATAAGGTGCCGGCAGAACAGCAGGGCTTTATTCAGCTGAATGCTGAGCTGGCGCAGGTTTGGCCGAATATCCGCGAAGTAAAACCGGCACCAGGCGATGCCGATGCCTGGAATGGTGTACCGGACAAACTGCAGTATCTGGCAATAGAGTAGCTATCTGCGGCTACTTGCCGTCGGGCTGCTCGTGCTCCACTTTGTAAATAAAGTACACGGCGTAAAAAATACACAGGCCAATCACAATAGCTAAACCGGTAAAAGAGATAAAAATTACCGGGTCGTTTAAAAATTCCTGCCACAGGTTCATAACCTTGCCCTCTTGCTGTGTTGTTAGCGCAAGTGTAGGTAAAGCAATAACCGGCTTAGCTGATACAGATCAAAGATTAGCTGTTGTGCTGGTTTAACCGTTTGCAGGCTTGACGCAGATCAAGTATTTGCGCTGCCACTGCGTCGGTATCAGCGTTGAGTTGGGCTAAGTACAGCTCCAGCAAAGGCGCGGCATCGGCTGTTAACGTTGGGCAGTGTTGCAGCAACAGCTGTTGTTCCAGCTTTTCCAGTTCCAGCTCGGCTTGTAGCAAAGCCTGTTTTAATGTTTGCTGTTGTGCCGGCAATAGCGGAGCGGCCGCGCTGTTTTGTCGCAGCGTGCGCAGTGGCCTGGTAAATTGAGCGCTGAAGTTGTCCAATTTCGCTGCCAATTGCTGCAGCTCAGAAGCGCTTAAACTAAGCTGTTGTTGCTCTAAATAGCACAGCAACAGCAGCAGGTTAACGTTTACGCCCGGTTCGTTCTGCCATTGCAGACAGAGGTTTTTTACCTGCGGGTACAGCTGCAGACTAAATTGCCACAACGCTTCTGCGCTAATGCGCTCAGGCATTTTGCTGCTGTTAAGCATTGTTCTGCCAGAACTGCGCGGTTTTTTGTTCCAGTTCATCCTGTGCCATAAACCAGTCTTCTTCAATACTGGCCAGGCTACTGCTGGCGCTGGCTTGTTTCGCTAATAGTTCAGTCAGTTCGGCTTTACGTTTGGCGTCGTAAATATCCGCATCGGCCATTTTTTCTTCTATTGCCGCCAGCTCTTTGGTCAGCTTTTCCTGCTGTTGCTCCAGCTTTTCCACTTTTTGCTTTACAGGGCGCAGTAAATTGCGCAAGTCAGCTTCCAGCCGTTTTTGGTCTTTACGTACCACATTGCCGCTTACCGGCGTGTCGGCCTGAGCGGCATTGGCTGCTTGGCGTGCATCTTGTTGCAGCCATTGGTAATAGTCGGCTAAATCGCCGTCAAAGGGTGCTACGCGGCCATGGGCAACTAAATAAAACTCGTCGGTACAGCTGCTGAGCAGATGGCGGTCGTGCGACACGATAACAATGGCGCCTTCAAACTCCTGCAGCGCCATTACTATGGCTTCACGCATATCCAAATCAAGGTGGTTGGTTGGTTCATCCAGCAGCAACAGGTTGGGGCGCTGGTAAACAATAAGTGCCAGCACTAAGCGGGCTTTTTCGCCACCGGAAAACGGTGCACAGGCTTCCAGCGCTTTATCGCCGTGAAAGCCAAAACCGCCTAAAAAGTCGCGCAGTTTTTGCTCCGGCACCAGCGGGTCTAACCGCACCAGATGTTGCAGCGGCGAATCTTGTGGCCGTAGGGTTTCCAGTTGATGCTGGGCGAAATAGCCCAAACTTACGCCATTGGCGTACCACACTTCACCGCTTTGCGGTGTCATGCCGCCGGACAGCAGCTTAATTAACGTGGATTTACCGGCGCCGTTGCGGCCGAGTAAACCGATGCGGCTGCCAGGCAGCAGCTGGAATTTAATCTGGCTTAAAATGACTTTGTCGGCATAGCCGGCCTGTACGTTTTCCATTTTTAATAATGGATTAGGCAGGGCTTTGGGTTCGCGAAAACTAAAGCTGAACGGCGAATCAACATGCGCCGGTGCCAATATTGTCATCCGTTCCAGCGCTTTAATCCGGCTTTGTGCCTGGCGGGCTTTGGTGGCCTGCGCCTTAAAGCGGTCAATAAACTTCTGCAGGTGCGCGACCTGGCGTTGTTGTTTGTCAAAGTTGGCCTGATGCTGCGATAACTGCTCAGCGCGCTGGCGTTCAAACTGGCTGTAGTTACCTTTGTATAACGTCAGCGTTTGGCGTTCAATGTGCACAATATTGTCGGTAACCGCATCGAGAAAATCGCGGTCGTGGCTGATCAGCAGCAAGGTGCCCTGATAATTACTCAGGTATTTTTCCAGCCACAGCACGGCGTCTAAATCGAGGTGGTTGGTAGGTTCATCCAGCAGCAACAGCTCAGCGCGTTGCATTAACGCCCGCGCCAGGTTTAACCGCATACGCCAGCCACCGGAGAATGACTTTACCGCATGTTGCTGCGCTTCACCGCTAAAGCCGAGGCCGTCGAGCAAAATACCGGCTTTGGCTTCGGCGCGATAGCCATCTAAAGCTTCAATCTGCAGGTGCACCGCAGCAAGATCGGACTCGCTGCAACCGGTACGCACTTTTAACAACAGCGGAAACAGTTTTTCATCGCCCTGCAATACATAATCCATCGCGCTGCAATCCAGCGCCGGCGTTTCCTGGGCGACAGTAGAGATATGCCAACCGGCAGGAATATTGACCTGGCCGGCGTCGGCGTGCAGTTTATTTTGCAACAGAGCAAATAAGCTGGATTTACCACAGCCGTTGGCACCGACAATTCCCACCTTTTGCCCCGGAAATACGGTAAGATCGGCGCCCTGAAACAAACATTGAATACCGCGGCGCAATTCGACCTGTTGAAGCTGGATCATGTTTTATCCTGTGTACTGAATTGGGTTGCTAATTTACCCGTATAACGCCAACAAACCAAGGCTTGGCGGATAAAATCACCGCGGCTACCTGATGAGGTGCGACATGACAACACGTAAAAAGAAACGTTTTATTGCCGGTGCCAGCTGCCCGAAATGCAAGGCAGTAGATACGATGATGTTGTTTTTGGAAAACAATGTTGAAAAAGTCGAATGCGTGGAATGCGGGCATCAGATGGTGCAGCCCGAGGCGCAGATAGCCAAAGCCAGCCGCGCCGCCGAGCAGGTTATCGGGGTGTTTAAGCCGGAGTAATATTAATAATGCGGTGGTGGTGGCTCCTCCTCTGGCCGCAATATACCCTGATCATCCGGCAGGTTACGCAGTTTCTCAGCCAGCAGCATCACTTGCTGGGCCAGCCGGTCTATGCGTTTTTGGTGTTCCAGCAATTCATTGCTCAGGCTGTTTACCGTATCTTCCTGAAACGCCAGTTTGCTTTCCAGTTCAACAATATGCAGCTGTAATTCCTGCTCACTTGGTGTCATCTGTTATCTCCCATACTTCGGCTATGCCACTGGAGCTTTCGCTGATAAGCTGATTATTTGGTAAAAAGGCTACTGCATGCACTACTGCGCTGGGCGGGCGGCTGTCGGCTTTTACCCCAACTTGCCACTGCTGTAGCTCGCGGCCGGTTTGCACATCCCATAACGCCAGTTTACGCGTAGGTGCGCCGGTGGCGAGGTATTTACCGTCGCTGCTAAAGCGCACCGCGCTGAAGATTTGTTGGCGGGCAACAAATTTCAAGGCACTGACTAAACGGCCGGTTTGAATATCCCAAATTTGCGCTAAATCCTGGCTGTCGGCGGTAAAGGCATAACGGCCCTGAGGGTCCAGTGCAACCTTGGTCACCCGGCTGGGGTGGCTGAAGCTGTACAAAATTTGCGCGCTTTGCGTATCCCATAAATGCGCTTTATAGTCGTTGCCGCCGGTTAAGGCATAGCGGCCATTGGGCGACATGGCAACACTGTTGATACGTTCGGTATGGCCAAGAAACTCTAACCTGCGCCCGGAAGACAAGGTAATGTGCTGCACGCCGCCATTACTTTTACCAATCAGTAAATGCTCGCCGTTGTCGGACACGGCGACATCGCGTACCGTAGCGGCATCAAGTTGCCAAAAACCGGTATTTTCGCCATTACTTATTTGCCATAAGGCGTAAGTGTTTTGGTCGGCGGTTAATACATGGCTGTTGTTGTTGCTTACCGCCAGGCTAAACACCAGGTTTTCAGCGGTGTCCTGATGTTTCCATTGGTATTTCAGTGCATTGGCTTGTAAATCCCACAATGCGACACCATCCTGAATAGACGATACCGCAGCATAACGGCCGTCATCAGACAAAGCAGCAGCATAACTGCCTTGTGCTACATGCGGAAATTGCTGTAGTGGTGCTGTTGCAGTTAATTTTTCACAGCCGGTAAGCAGTAATAGCAGAAAAAAACCGGGATATTTCATGTCGGGTGTTAACCTCATCCGCACAAACCGTTAGTATAGGTCAGTTCATTGGACACTATTAAAACATACTTTTGCAGCCCTGCTGCGTAAATCTTGGAGAACAGAATGCGCTTAGTTACCAAAATGTCACTGGTTGCAGTGGCCGTTATAACTCTGGCAGCTTGCCAGAAAGAAACCGCACAACAGCCGGTAGTACTGGATACTGACGCGGCAAAACAGTCTTACAGTTTAGGTGTGTCAGTAGGCAGCTATTTGGACAGCACCCTGGTTGAATATAACAACATGGGCTTGTCACTGGACAGCGCTTTGATTTTACGCGGTGTACAAGATTCGATTGCTAAGAAAACTGCGCTGAGCGAAGAAGAAGTGCAAACGATGATGGCTGCACTGGAAGAACAGTTCCGCGAAAAACAAACTGCTATTGCTGAAGCAGAAGCAGCACAAGCTGTTGCAGCCGGTAAAACCTACTTAGAAGAAAACGCCAAGAAAGAAGGCGTTGCGGTTACTGAGTCTGGTTTGCAATATGAAGTGTTGCAAGCGGCTGAAGGCGCTAAGCCGGCAGCAACTGATACAGTAAAAGTACACTATACCGGTACTCTGGTAGACGGCACCAAGTTTGACAGTTCGCACGACCGTGGTGAACCGGCACAGTTCCCGTTAAACCGCGTAATTCCGGGCTGGACTGAAGGTGTGCAGCTGATGAATGTCGGCTCTAAGTATAAGTTCACTATCCCGGCAGAGCTGGCTTACGGTGAGCGTGATATGGGCGTGATTAAGCCAAACAGCGTACTGGTATTTGAAGTAGAGCTGCTGGAAATTGTTACAGCGGCGGAATAATCTGCTGTTAAAGTAAAAAAAGCGGCTTTTGCCGCTTTTTTGCTTTTATATCAAGCTGACAGGCTATTGTCGGTGTGCTTTTCGTACAGGGTGTTAATTAACTCATCTTCGTATTCAAAGCGCTCTTCCAGTGCCTGACCCAGAGCTGACAATTCACGGTCAAAAGCAGCGCTGTGGCGCGTACTTAAATGATCCGCGTATAAATCGTTAAAATTTAACGCCAGGTCGGTAGACACGGCGATTTTCGGATACAGGCTGTCAGCAAGCTTACGGCTGTCGGTGCCATTTACAGCACACTCTGACACGATACGCTCGTATACTTCAAAATGTCCGGCAGATAAGTAATCTACCATCAGCTGACAAAACTCCTGCACGGCCGCTTGAGCAGGCAAGGTGGTACGCTTGTTATCAAAAGGTGGCAATGCCGCCAGTTTGCAATAACTGACGATAAGCTGCTGCCGTTCTTCCAGCCAGTTGTCGATGGCGGTAAGTGAGCCACCCCATTTTTTTTGCGCGGTCTGCACACGGGTGTACATTGCCTTCTCCTTAGGTGCAGCGGCTGTGCTGCAGTAATCTCTAATTAAATGAATTTTGCTGCAAAGATCAACCGTTTTTTTATTGGTCAGCCCAGTGAACGGCATTATGATAGCGTGAAATACAGAGTACAGCACAGGTAGGGTATGATCAAACATAGTATGGCGCTAAAGGCAAATCAGCACGGCACCTGGCTGGTAGTGAACCGCGGACGGATTTGGCTTAATGCAGATCGCCGCTTGCCGCTAGGGGCTTTTGCCGAATTGCCGTTATCGGCAGAGCCGGAGCAGATTTGTTGGTTGGGTAAGCTGGCGGGGCGTGATGCGTATTTGCTGGTAAACCATGACCATATAGCCGATGAAACACAGTGGGTATCGCCACGGGAGTTACTGGCAGAGGGCGAAGACGTGTTTCAGCTGGCCGCCCGTGCTGTGCAGGTGGCGTTGTTCTTACAAACGCATCGTTTTTGCGGCCAATGCGGCAGCGCCATGCATTTGGTGCACTGGGAGTTGGCCATGCTGTGCAGTAAATGCGGCCATCGTTGTTATCCGCGTATCGCACCTTGTGTACTGGTAGGGATTATTAAAGATGATCAGGTGTTATTGGCCCGATCCAGCCGGCACCGTCCCGGCTTCTTCTCGATTCTGGCCGGTTTTGTTGAGTCTGCTGAAACACTGGAGCAAGCCGCGGTACGCGAGGTAAAAGAAGAAGTGGGGGTGGATATCTGCAATTTGCGCTATGTCGGCAGCCAGCCGTGGCCGTTCCCGCATTCATTGATGACCGGCTTTATTGCGGATTACGCCAGCGGCGACATCGTTTGCCAGCCGCAAGAGATTGAAGAGGCGCATTGGTTTGCCCTGGATGCACTGCCGGAGGTACCACCGACTGAGACGTTATCAGGACAAATTATTGAGCAGTTGCGGCAAATAGCAGGTAATAAAAAAGCCACATAAAGTGGCTTAACTAAATTTTTCGCGTGGTCCCGTTGGAACGGGCTTCTTTCTTGTTATTCTTCACTAGCGCAGCAATGTTATAGCAGATGCCCGGTTTGATGGCAAGCATTGGCCTGAAAAAACCTGAACACAGCATTTACCGTGAAAACATAGTCGCTGCCGCCACACAATGCTAAAATGGCACCAATCGAGTGAATGGCGGATACAGCATGCAATTACAAAATGATCGTTACCTCAGGGCCTTATTAAAACAGCCGGTAGACAGAACGCCGGTGTGGATGATGCGTCAGGCCGGGCGTTATCTGCCTGAATACCGCGCCACCCGTGCGCAAGCCGGTGACTTTATGTCACTGTGCAAAAACCCTGAGCTGGCATGTGAAGTAACCCTACAACCACTACGCCGCTATGCATTAGATGCTGCGATTTTGTTTAGTGATATTTTGACAATTCCGGATGCAATGGGCTTAGGTTTATATTTCGGTGAAGGTGAAGGGCCTAAATTTCAACGGCCACTGCGCGACTTTGTTGATATTGCCAATCTACCCATTCCGGACCCGGAGCAGGAACTACGCTACGTGATGGACGCCGTGCGGACTATCCGGCGTGAACTGAACGGCAGTGTACCCTTGATTGGCTTCTCCGGCAGCCCGTGGACATTAGCAACCTATATGGTCGAAGGCGGCGGCAGCAAGACGTTCGGTATCATCAAAAAGATGATGTTTAGCGAGCCGGAGGCATTGCATCTGCTGCTGGATAAATTAGCGCAAAGTGTGGTGTTGTATCTGAATGCGCAAATTGCTGCCGGGGCTCAGTCTGTTATGATTTTTGATACTTGGGGTGGTGTATTAACCCCGCGCGATTATCAGGAGTTCTCGTTAGGCTATATGCAGCAGATCGTAAACGGCTTAACCCGTGAGGCTGACGGCCGGAAAGTGCCGGTAACCCTGTTTACCAAAAACGGCGGCATGTGGCTGGAAACGATTGCCAACACCGGCTGCGATGCGCTGGGCTTAGACTGGACCATTAACATTAGTGACGCCAAAGCCCGTGTTGGCGATAAAGTGGCGTTGCAGGGCAATATGGATCCGTCTGTTCTGCTGGGTTCACCTGAGCGTATTCGTCAGGAAGTGCAGATGATACTGGATGGTTTTGGCCAGGGCAGCGGTCACGTGTTTAACTTAGGCCATGGTATTACGCCGGACGTTGACCCGGAACGTGTCAGTGTATTTATTGATGCGGTACATGCTTTTAGCCGTACCTATCATATGAATGCAGACATTACTGAGTAAGTGATGTAACTCCCCGGCCGCCAGGCCGGGGAGACTTAGTTGGAACCTGCAGCTGCTGTTTGATAATCCGCTAACAAGTCTTCAAAATTAGTAATGGTCCAATTGCGTGCTTTAGCTTGTTCCACAGCCTGGCGTAACATAGACTCTCCGCGGCTTTGCTGGCCAAGCTCAATAAAAGCCACACCCAGCGTAGACAACAGATTTGGGTTGTTGGCGTCTATAGTGCGGCCTTGCTCTGCCAGCCGGATGGCCTTTTGCGGATCATGCAGTGTAGGGTCGTCAGACATTGCCAACAAGGCTGCGTACTCGGTTATTGCCGGCATATATTCTTTTAATGCGGCGATTTCCAAATAAGCTGCCGCTTTGTGCGGGTCATAGTTAACATTATTGCTATCCAGTAGTTCCTGTGCCAGTAAGTAGGCTGCGCGAGCGTCGCCGCCATCAGCGGAGATACCCAGCCAGTTTATGGCTTTGCTGGGGTCGCGGTCACAGCCATTGCCGGTAACGAGGCATTGGGCTAAGCGGTACTGAGCCGGTTGATAGCTGTTTATCGCAGCTTGCATGTACCAGTTTAGCGGGGCTGGATCTTTTACAATATTATTCTCGGCCAACACGGCGTACAGATACTGGTATTTGGCGGACTCCGCTTTTGCCGCGGCCAGTATCGCATCAAGGTATTCCTGATTGTCGCGCTGAAACTTTCTGGCTTGAGTACCGGCGGAAGATTTGATCTGAAAAGTGCGCGACTGCATTTCCAGCCGCATTGGCTCACCGTACAAATCTTTTGGTGGCTCAAAACGCCAATTCTTTAAAGCTTCTAATACGTAATCGTTGATACCATCGATGGGAAAAGATGCTACTACATTAGCATTCTCTACGCTGCCATCTTCGATAATATCATAATGCACCACCGCCCAGGCTGATACGCCGGAACGTTCAAAATAAGCGGGATATTCAGGTTCCGGCGTACTTAATGCTTTAGCTCTGATGTCGTTACTGACGTAGCGGTTTGCGGTAGGATAAAGGTTTGCAGCCAGAGCAGCTTTACCAAATTCGTTATTCAACGCTGTATAAACTTCTTTACCCTCCCGTCTTGATTCCAGCTTAGTACGCAAAGCACGGTATTGTTTGTCTGCCAGCGGATGCTCGCGCTCGCGGCTAATCAGGGTCCAGGCATAAGCAAGATTCATATCAGGGTCAACACCCAGGCCTTCTGCGTACATACGCGATAACAAAAACTGCGCTTCCAGATGACCGAGCTCGGCCAGTGTTTCCAACTGCGGTTTAGCCAGCGCATATTCCTGCTTATCAAATAACGCTTTAGCCGTTGGAAAATCGGCCTGCGCTTGCCATGACAGCGCCAACCAAAGCAACCCCAAACCATACCGAAGCTGTACCATAAAACTCCACCACACTGTTTATTTAATTATTATGCATTTGAGTTTACAACGATTTATCAGGCAAAACAAAATTAAATATCAGCATTATTGCAATGAAAATATACTGATATATTTCAATGTTTTAACTTAAAATAACCGGTTCAAACCATTTAACGCTGCCACCCGGTATGCCTCTGCCATCGTAGGATAGTTAAAGGTGGTATGGACGAAATATTCCAGCGTGTTACCGCCATTCTTTTGCATCATAATCGCCTGGCCGATATGCACAATTTCTGCCGCACGCTCGCCAAAACAGTGAATACCCAGTATTTCCAGGGTGTCGCGATGGAACAACAGTTTTAAGCTGCCAACATTGGTGTTAGCAATTTGCGCGCGGGCTAAATGTTTAAACTGGGCGCGGCCTACTTCGTAGGGGATTTTGGCTGCGGTCAGCTCCTGCTCGGTTTTACCGACGGAGCTCATTTCCGGAATGGTATAGATGCCGGCCGGAATGTCAGCGATCAAATGGCCGTCAAGGTTCCCTTTAATAATGGCTTCACCGGCGAGACGGCCTTGGTCATAAGCGGCGCTTGCCAGGCTTGGGTAACCAATCACATCACCAACGGCATAGATATTGTCGACGCTGGTTTGGTATTGCTTATTTACCTTTACCAGGCCCCGGCTGTCCGCTTCCAGACCTATGCCGGCCAGACTCAGCATATCAGTATTACCGGTACGGCCATTGGCAAACAAAAAACAATCAGCTTTCATTTTCTTGCCGGACTTTAAGTGCAGTACTACACCGTCATCTGTGCCTTCAATCCGGTCAAACTCCTCGCCGTGGCGAATCGTCATACCGGAATTCCAAAAGTGGTAACTTAACGAGTCAGAAATTTCGGCATCCATAAAAGACAACAAGCGATCGCGGGTATTGACCAGATCAACCCGCACCCCCAAGCCACGGAAGATAGACGCATATTCGCAGCCGATAACGCCGGCACCATAAATAATAATGTGCTTAGGATCATGTGCCAGTGACAAGATGGTGTCTGAGTCATAAATGCGGCTGTGGCTGAAATCTACGTCAGCCGGCCGGTATGGGCGTGAGCCGGTAGCAATAACGATGGTTTTAGCACTGAGCTCAAAACAACTGCCGTCATCACTGCTGACACTGAGCCGGTGGTTGTCGATAAAACGCGCTTCACCCTGGTATATTTTTACCTGATTGCGGTCGTAGAAACCGGTTCTGAGCCGCACTTGCTTGCGGATCACGCCGGCGGCGTGTTTCAGGATTTGTGAGAATGTCAGTTTGGTATGCTGCTCATCTAACTGAAATAACGGATTTTCGTTAAACTCAATTAACCGGCTGACTGAATGCCGCAGTGCTTTAGACGGGATAGTACCCCAATGGGTACAGCCACCACCAACCGATTGATAACGTTCAATCGCCGCAACCTTAAGCCCGCTTTTTGCCAGGTACATGGCTGCACCTTCACCGCCGGGGCCGGTACCGATAACAATGGCATCAAAATCAAAACTGGCTTTTTTAGCTGAGGCTTTCTTTGTACTCACGCGGTTTATCTCACTGATTTGGCGAAGTTAAACTTGAGCATATCAGGTCTTGGGCACAAAAAAAGAGACCGAAGTCTCTTTTTCTGTCAACTGACCGCTGTTACCAGCCGTTGCCAATGTTGTTGCTGTTGTTGCAGATGTTGTTTGAACTCGCCATAACGTTGTTTAAAGTCTACCGCCTGGTATTGCGCAACCAGTTTGTCTTTACGTTGCAGTAACAGCTGTTTTTTCAGTTGATAGTAGTCCTGCATTCTGGCCAGCAACAATTCGTATTCATGCTCCAGCAGCTGTAACAGCTGGTCGGCATTGGGCCTGAGTTTTACCTTTGCAATAGCGCGTTGTAACTGCATTTTCGCCTTGGCTTGAGCTATGCGCTCTTCCGGCACCACGCGCAAGTTTTGGGTTAATCCAAGCCAGGAAGCGGTTTTAATAAACCATTTAGTCGGGTCAAACTGATACCACTTAATACCGTTGCGATAATCAGATTCAAAAATATGGTGGAAGTTATGGTAACCCTCACCGTAGGTCAGAAAAGCCAGCACACCGTTGTCACGTGCTGAATTCTGATCAGTATAAGGTTGCTTACCCCAGATATGAGCCAGCGAGTTAATAAAGAAAGTAAAATGATGGCTCAATACTAAGCGCAATACGCCCGCAGACAGTAACATGCCGATAATGTTGCCACTGATAATACCCAGTAACAGCGGAATACCAAAGTTAGCGGCGATGGTCAGCAACAAATAGTTTCGGTGTTGCCACATCACAATGTGATTTTTTTGCAGATCGCGACAATTGTTATAATCCGGTTTCTCGACGCCGGGATAGTCACGCAGCATCCAACCCATGTGGCTGTACCAGAAACCGCGGCCGGCGGAGTAAGGGTCTTTATCATTGTTGTCTACATGACGATGATGCGCCCGGTGATCGGCAGACCAGTGCAGTGCGCTATTTTGCAAGGCAAAAGCACCGCCGATAGCGAAAACCCATTGTAAAAACGGATGTGCATCGTAGGTTTTATGCGCCCATAAACGGTGATAACCGGCAGTTATAGACATACCGCAGTAACCTAAGCATATAATAGTGGCTATAATTTCAGACCAGCCAAAACCAACCGTTAAGGCATACCAAGGCACGCCGATGGCGGCAACCAAAGTGGTGATGGAAAATAGCAGGACGTTGGTCCAGATAATCGGTGCTTGCTTCATAAAAGGCCGCTTAGCTTACAACTGTTCGCTCATTCTACTGGTCATAACCCCGGGGTCAAGGTATAAAATAGTGCTTTTCGCGGAATAAAGGGGAATTTGTGTCAAGAGCCGAGCAGAAAGAGCGAACCCGCCGTGCCATTATCAATGCGGCTTTTTCCCAACTAAGCGCAGATAAAAGCTTTGCCAGCTTAAGCTTACGTGAGGTGGCGCGTGAAGCGGGTATAGCGCCAACGTCGTTCTATCGCCACTTTGCCGATATGGATGAGTTGGGGCTGACTTTAGTTGATGAAGCAGGTTTAATGCTGCGCCAGTTAATGCGGCAGGCGCGACAACGTATTGAGAAAAACGGCAGTGTGATCCGCACGTCGATTGAGACCTTTATGGAATTTGTTACCGGCAACAGCAACGTGTTTCGTTTATTGCTGCGTGAGCGCTCCGGTACATCGGCAGCATTCCGAAGTGCCGTAGCACGTGAAATTCAGCATTTTGTTGCCGAATTAGCCGAGTATTTACGTAAAGAAACCACTTGCCCGGACGAGCTGGCCAGGGCGCAGGCAGAAGCGATGGTGATATTAGTGTTTCATACCGGGGCAGATGCGCTGGATGCGCCACCGGAGCAGTACGGTTATTTAACCAGCCGCACCATTACGCAACTGCGCTGGTTGGCGCATGGCGCGGCCGGTTATGGCCGCAAACCTAAAGGCTGACGTTAATGTTACGGGCTTTGGCGTTTTCGCAGCCAAACTCCGCTTTCTATATGGTGGGTGTAAGGGAACTGATCAAACACCGCCAGTTGCACCACATCGTGTGTTTTAGTCAGGGCCTGTAAGTTCTGCGCCAGAGTTTGCGGGTTGCAGGAGATATAAATAATATCGTTAAAGCGGCTTACCAGCTGTTCGGTGCCAGTGTCCAGACCTGCGCGCGGAGGGTCGACCAGCACAGTATTTAACTGCATATCCGCCAAATCCAGTTGCTTCAGTTTAGTGCCTTGCTGCAGTGCGGCTGCCACATCCTCCGCAGACATTTGCAGTACCTGTAAATTGTCGACGTTATTCAGCTCTGTATTGTATTGCGCTGATTTGATTGAAGTGCGGGAAATCTCGGTGGCCACAACCTGGCTAAAACACGGCGCAAGGGCGACAGAGAAATTACCGTTACCGCAATACAGCTCCAGTAAGTCGCCCGACAGCTGCTGTGCTACCTTTTTCGCCCAGCCCAGCATATGGCGGTTTACTTCACCATTGGGCTGAGTAAAGCTGCCTTCCACCTGCTGATACTGCAACTGTTGTCCATCCAACTCAAATTGCTCAGTCACATAGTCGTTGCTTACCATCAGCTTTTGCTTACGCGAGCGGCCGATAAACTTCACCTTATATTGTCCGGCCAGCGTATCGGTAAGTTGCTTCGCCTGCTCCAGCCAACTGTTTGTTAACGGCCGTTTATAAATCAGCGACACCAGCAGTTCGCCGGACAAGGTTGCCAGATAATCTACCTGATACAGCTTGTAGCGTAGCTCGTGATTAAACTGAATGTTTTCCAGTAACTGCGGCATAAAGTCGGCAATGGTGCGACAAGCTACCGGAAAATAGTCAATGCGTACTTTGTCGCGGGTTTGAGAGTCAAACATAGCATGATAAATATCATCGCCGTTATGCCAAATCCGAAACTCAGCACGTAAACGGTAGTGAGCGGGTTCAGAGCGGAAAACCTCTGCTTTGGGGGCATTAAAGTCTGCCAGCAGTTGCTGTACAGCGGCAACCTTGTCTTCAAGTTGCTGTGAATATTGCTCGGGGAAAACCTGACCTACGCTCATTTGTCGCTCTGCTTAACTAAAACGGCTATTTTAAAGCACAGCACAGTTTGAGCCAACCACGAATATCCACCGGCTGATAATTACCGTTAAAAAAGGGAAGCCAATGCTTCCCTTATATAAATACTAACGCCTACTCTTCAGCATCGTCAGTATCCTGACGTTCTTTGGCTTCGCGCACTTTTAATGTGCGTTCCTGGAAATTAAAGTCATTTAACTTTTGGATCATCTTGTTGCCGTCTTTCGCGGCCACTTCAACAAAACCAAAACCACGACGCCGACCTGTTTGCCGGTCTTTCATCAAACGTACATTAACTACAACACCAAAACGCTGGAATAACTCTTTCACGGCATCTTCGTTGGCACGATAAGGCAAGTTACCTACATATAAGGTAGTCGTATCACCTTTATAGTCAGTCACAGCTAAAGGCGCAGTTGAAGAAGCTGCACCGGCACGGTCTTTCACATCTACTAGCACCGGCACCAGTATGCCGGCCGCTAACACACCTATCACCACGAAAATTTCCTGAGCAAACCCCAGCACAGGAAGAAAGGCAAAGCCAAGATAAGCCAACACCGCTAATGCCAGTGTATACGGCAAAGAAGCACGTAAAGTGGGTAACATAATCATATCCTAAGCACTTAGTTCTATTTATCGGAATGCTTTAATAAGATAAAGCAGCCTTATCTTAGCGGTTAGGTAATAAACCGCAACCATAAACCGCAGCTTGTTTGCAGTTGTTTTGTTGCTAAAACATGCAAAAAGCCCATTTAGTAAGCAAACAACAGGCAAAAGCGTATTTTTAGCAAATAACCGCTTGCAGCAATGTAAAAACGCCCTATAATGCGCGCCATGCCACGGGGTGCTGCAGTTTGGGTGCCTCAGGTGAGTTAAGACGGTTTGCAAAAATCTTTCAAAAAGACGCTTGACAGGCCCGCTTAAATCACTAAAATGGCGCCCTCGCTTCACGGTGGTGTTTAACGCGGTGAAATGAGAAAACAAGTCGGGTGTGACGAGAGTTTTTGCAGTAAAGAATCTTCGTCACGCTTGACTTAAAATCCGGGAAGTGTAATA
>NZ_JAUYGV010000004.1 GCF_030690345.1 Rheinheimera sp. | reverse complement strand
CTCGCTGTCCGGCCCGACGTAGCCGATGACCTTGGCTATTCCGGTGTACTCGCCGCCACCGGCCAGTTGGGACAAAACTAAGCCGCTGGAGATTTTAACTCCTTTATGGGTTTCAATATCGCCGATATGGATCCAGCCGCCGCCGAGACTGTTTCCGTCTTGAGTCAATCCCAGCCAGAGTTTGGCGTCGTAAACCTTGCCGCCGCCGGGATTTTTGACCAAAACATTGAAAGTGACCGTATCCCCGGGCAGGATATATTCACCAACGTTGTTGCTTTGCTCGATTGATAATAAGCCGCCTGTCTCTCTGCTTGCTGGGTCCGGTTCTTCTGCCGACGTTTCCGGTTCCACTGAGGCTTCCGGACTGGACTCCGGGAATAAAGCCGCCGTTGTGCCGACATTGCCGGTCAAGCGGCCGAAGATGTTAATAAAGCCCCAGAAACCGCGGGAGTTAATAATGCTGGTATTGATAAAGTTAAATAAGGAAATGCTGCTATAGGCGTTGCCGGTTCTGATCTGGCCGCTTTGGGCACTGACATTATTGCCGCCGCTGACAGCCAGCGAAGTAATGTTGTTTTCGACCAAGGCCTGATTATCGATGCTGATATCGTCAATGCAGCCGTCACAGCCGCCGCTGTCGCCCTCGGTCAACCACTCGTCGGCGCCAAGCCAGCTGCCGATCCACTCGCCCAAAACATTGATGACTAAACTGCTGATGGAGGTGTTGACTAAAGTAGTATTGACCACGTTGGTTACATTAACAACGCTCTGGGCATCGCCGGATTCAATTTGAGCATCGGTGGCCGCCACCACCGTATTTTGGCCGCTGACTGCCTGGGAGTTAATTTGGCTGCTGACCGTGGCCTGGTTATTAATGGTGACATCCTGACCGTCACAGCAGGGGGTATTGCCGCCGTCTGCTGCTAGTTCAGGCAGAATAATATTGGCGTTAACGTCTCCGAAAATATTAATAGTCACCAAATAAATCTGGGAATTGATGATGGTCGTATTAACCTGGTTTAAGAGCGAGACAATGCTGTAGGCGTCGCCGGTAGTAATGGCTGAATC